>CBDCZR010000029.1:0-418474 GCA_965224535.1 Verrucomicrobiales bacterium | reverse complement strand
CGCGCTTCCAGATAGCGGCGGCCGATGTCGTTTTCGCCGAAGCGTTGCTGGTAGATTTCGACGACGCGGTTGAGCAGTTGCTGGGCGCGGCCTTCGGGCAATGTCACCAGTTCCTGGTTCGTGGTTCTTCGTTCTTGGTTAGGCTGGGGCCGATGCCGATCCGAACCTTCTTCTTTAGCTGGCGTCGCAGACAATGCGGAGCCCTGGCGCAGTTGGCCTTCGCTGCCGTGTTGGTTGGCGATCAACCAGGCGATGGCCTGTTTTTCGCTGATCTGATCCCAAGCCACCAACAAGTCGATGATGCTGCCGCCGCGCCCGCAGCCGAAGCAGTTCCAGAGATGGCCGCTCACGGTGAAGCTGGCATCGGCATCCTCGTGATCGGGCAGCGGGCAACGCACTTTGCGATCCTTGCCGGTGCCGCTTGGTGTGAATGTCAGGCCGCGTCCCTCGCAAAACCCAGCCAGATCGAAACCGTCTTTCAGCGCTTGAATGTCTTGCTTCTTGTTCATCGGTCCTGGCTTAAAACTGAAAACTTAGGCGTAAGCTTCGCCCCCGTAGACTTCCCGGCTCACGAACAAATCGACCATCTCGCCGGTGGTTTCGTCGTTGAAAGTGGTCAAGCCTTCGGTTAGGAGCAGCAGGGTCCAGATTCGTTCGGCTAACCGCGGGGCTCGCTTTGCCAGCAGCGTCATGTTCGCGATCCCGGCCCCGACGCAGAGGTCGTAGGCGTTGCCGGTCCAGCGGTGGACGTAAGCCTGGCGGATCGTGCGGCAACCCAGCGCGACCAGCTCCTCGGCGATGCCGTCGTCCTCGGCCTGGTCGGCCCACTCTTCCCAGGGGTAGGGTGGCGAGATCATGAGCTAGGTTTCGTGTGGCTTGGTTAGTCCGCCAGGGTTCCGGGGTGAGTCACGTAACGCGCCGCCGCGTGCGTAGCGGGTTTGGGCGTGGACCCGGGCCTGGCGGCGCGGGCCTGGACTTGGGGCGAAGAAGGCTCGAACCAGTTGGTTTTGGGAGCGATGCGCCGGGGCTTGCGGCGCGATTCGTCAACCGGATCGTTCAAATCGAGCCAGAGCTGGATGTGGAGTTGCGGGGCGGCTGAGTGGGGTTTCATGGGTGGCTTATTTTCGGGAGTTACCCGTCAAGTGGAAATTTGATGATTTCGGTCTGCTTCCATGTTACGGATATACCTATAATTATGCAAGCAATTTCCGTAACTAAGTGCGAACCGCCGTATATTGGCCGCATGCCCGGTGGACGACCTCCCAACTCCAACGAACGAACCGAATTCGGTCAGCGCTTGCTTGAAGCGCGGACGAATAAGGGACTCTCCCAAACCCAGCTAGCGAAACTGCTAGGAGTTACCCAGCCCAGTTATGCTGATTGGGAACGTAAAGCGATGGCCCTCCGCCCGGAACACTTGGCGAAACTCTCCGAGATTTTGGAAGTGCCGGTTTCGGTGTTGGTTGGCATCGAAGAAGAAGCAAAAAAGAACGGCGGCCCCGTCGGTCGGGCACGCCGGGTGTTTGAAGTTGTCAGCGAGTTGCCTCGCAGCCAGCAGACGAAGATTTTGGACACGGTGGAAACGTTAATCGCGGGGCATTCCGCACAGAAATCCTAACCGAACTTCGAAGCAAGTAGCGTCGTTAGGACGTTAGGACTAGCTGAGTTGATACGACATTCCAGCTTACGGTTCAGGTTCCGGATCACCGTAGGCGGAGAAGATGAGACCGGTTATGCCAGCTTCAAATCCTGCCTGCGCGACTTCCCTCATCCGTCGAACCTTGGCCTTATCGGAGCAGTTAAGATGCAGTAATATGCGCGTTTGATCGAGGTCCGCACATGCCTGACGAACAAAGTTCACGAGGACATCTTGGTCACTTATTGCACCGGGGACCGTGTTGCCTGTTTTGAGGTGCGTTAACTCTCCGTTCTGACTGATTTGGATTTTCAACCTAGCAACCCTGTTACCAGCCTGGTTGTGATCACGGCCATCTTGAGACTCCTCTTGATCGTTGCGGTCGGGAAAACCACCTAAGGTTACGTCCTTGAGTCCCAGGTTGGTGAAAACGTTTAGAACCTCTACGAACAAACGCCCTGATGCTTCATCATCGGCGTTCAATTCGAGCGCAACAACGTCCGCTTCCGCGATTAATTGACTCAGAGTCTCGTGAAGTTTAATCAAGCCGCTGGTTTGGCTAGAATCCATTAACTGCCCATTCAAACTAACTGCACCGTCGGCGGCTAGGCGCACCATCACCTTCCCGTCAACCGCCACCAATGAAGGATAGAGTTCCGTTGCGCTACTGTCGGAAGCAGGAAGTCTATCACCGAGATCTGAATGTTTAGGTGGAATCAAATGCTCGATTGGCCATGGGCGTGACGCACTCTCTTGAGCACCTTCTGGATCAACTGTGATCCGCAACGAAAGATAGATCCACATCCCACATCCCAACAGAAACAGCAGCACACCACTTCCAATGATGGCTTTTGTGATTTTGGGACTCATTTCCTCAATTCGGTTCTGCCAGTGAGACGGCTTCGCTCCCCGAGCCTTGATCACCACCGTCAAGTAGTTGTTTTAAGTAGCGCATTGCATCGTTGATATCATAGTCCAAGTTCCATTTGCAAAACTCTTGAGACGTTCTCTTCACTGCATCTGCTAGAAATTGTTCAAGATATTCGTTAACCGTTTTGACTGGAGCGTTCACCAAATCTTCAGGAATCGCGTTTTTAAAAACGACCTTTCTCTTTGCCTTCTTTGGAATCACTACCGTCCCAGAAAAATCTAACGGAATTAGCGAGATCGGTGAATGAAAAATTACAATTGCCCCTGTCCCCTGATCGGTGCTTGGCGGATTTGCGATGCCCGCCTTCATGATTTCTCTTAACCGGTCTTCAAAGGTGGATGGTGAAGTGCTACTTATTAAAGAAACTGCGATCATTTCGTTTCTAACAGTAATTGGGTATTAAGATTCCGCCACTGCCATGGCTCGAAACCTGCTTGTGTACCAGCGTGTCGTTCGAGATTCCACGGCCCAGGGAATCGCTCATCCCAATAGCGTTCATATTGGAGCATCTGCGATCTGGGGCCGACATGTAATGGGCGAAGCTCGATATTCCCATACTCAAGCTCTGCGTCAGTGTATCTTCTATAGCCCGGCCTTATCTGGTAGATTCCATGTTTCAAAAATTGGTCGCCTCGCCAAAGTTGATAATAAATTGCAGGTCGATTACTTGTTGAACTATTTCCGTGAGTTGAACTCCTCAACGGAGGGTGCGATCTATGCCACCGCAACGCAATCACGCCTCGATTTTCCCAAGCATGCAGTGATGGGCGCAGAATCTGTCCTGATCCATTTGTCACTTTGAAGCCGTTTGGGACCAATATCCCGGTCTGTGGCTGAACTGGTGTCTTGAGAACATCGACCGCTGATTTTGTGGATTTTAGGGTTTGCCATGCCGATACTCCTGAAGAGCCCGAAAAATTCAGCATTCTGCCATTGATTAGCCCCGTTCCGCTCAAAATCACAGGTGCCGATACCTCAAGCGTTTTGACGTACATGTTACGTTGAATCGAGGCTGTTATGAGTTCGTTTCTCTCTTCCTTTGTATCGGTTGCCGCGAGATAAAGAGGCAGCGGATCAGAGAACCGTTCTCTAAATGGGACGATATAAATTGTCGATAGTTTATCTCCCTCCACTCGAGTTAGCTCACCGTCTATAAACGCCGGGAAGCTCTCATAAATCGGAACAGATGCCCACTCCAGCGATCCCCTATCGAAAGCCGCATTTTGCCACTGTGCTTTGCTCTTTTCAAGAGTTCCGGTCATGAAATAGGGCTGCGCAAGAGCAGTATTTCCGTGAAAAATCTTTGCAATTTGTTCCAAGCTCGCACCAGGGGCCTGATTGTAGGCTCCAATTTCTTCGTTCACGTGCTCTCCCCACAGTTGCGCAATCACTTCAGGTGGGAGAACAACGAAATACTGAGTTTCCAACCCCAAATAATCATACCGGTTAACCGGATCATTGTGGCAATACGCATACAAATTCACACTCTCCATCTCCCCCAACGGCTCCCGGCTCAACCACCGCCCCGTCACCGTATTCAGATAACGATGCCCAAAATAAACATAACCCGTCTCCGCATCCGTATACTTCGTCTGATACTGAAACTGACACACCTCCAACACCCCGGACTCATGCTCCATCTCCTCAACCATCTCCCCAAACGGACCGTAATCCCACTCCGCAACCGTCTGGCCACTGGCCGCATCCACCACTGAAACCACATTGCCCCGTCCATCGTAAACCGGCAAATACGTCTTCTGATTCGTCAGATCCACAATCGCCAGCAACCCGCCAATTCCCCCCGCTCCACCTACCGTCCCCGTCAAATCCGGCCCCCACACATACGCTAACTCCCGCACGATCTGCCCGGTTTGACCGTCCTCAACCTGCTCGAACAACGGATGCCACATCCCATCGTAAACCGTTCGGTGAACCCGGTCCTCCAGCAAAACCTCCGCGAACCCGTCCTCATCGTCATCCTCATACTTGCGATAACGCTTGTAGATACGCTGACCCTCCGCGTTATAGTTAAAAACCAGCGTCTCATAAATGCCGGTCGCCTCCGCAACCGAACGTTGCGTCCACATCCGCTTGAGCTTATCGCGCACCGTCCATCTCATGTGCCATTTGCCGTCGAAACCCAAGTTGCCGCTGCCATCCATCTGGCTATCATTAAACGTTGGCAACACCACCAACTGCCGCAACTCTTCGGCAATAGCATCAGCGCCATCAGTCCCCTGACCCGGCACGGTCCCCCGCACTAAAACCGGGATGCGCAGCGGCGCCGTTCCACTGTTATGAGGCGCCGTGAACGTAAAACTAAAGTTGCCCTGAAGGTTTGGCACCGAAATGGGATCGGCCCCGGCAAAGCTTAACTCCACCTGCGCAGCCGGGGCCGCGCTGCCCGCAATGACAAAAGTACGCTCATCCACCGGGCGCGTCACCACCTGAATCTCATTAGCGCTATTGGCATTAGCGTTAGTGCGATTACCCAGCTCTCCGTAAGCATAATCAAACACGCGGCCCGCCCCGCCGTCAGCTCCGGTTAGCTGCCGATTCTGGTAGCTATAGTTCCACACCACCCCCTTGCGGATATCGTGAATGGAATCAATGACAACACGGCGGCTGCCCACATAACGGTGCTCGAACGTGCGATTGCCATCTCCAGCGCTCGTCGTGATGCGATCGAGAGCCAAATCTTGTGGAAAACGCTGCCAGGTTGTGGTAACGCCATGCCGCGTGAGCGTATGCAACAAATGTGAGCCGGAATAGTACGTGCAACTGGCGCTAAAACCATCCGCAGTGCTAACACTATTAATGCGCCCAAAGCCGTCCCGGCCGTAACCAACGCTGTGCAAGGTTTGTCCACCGCGCTTTACCGCGATCGTCGTCAAGCGGTTCCGGACGTCGTAGCCGCGGTCGATGGTGAAGCCGGCAAGCCGATTGAGCGAATTATTGCCGGCGGTGATGATTTCATTGTCCAACCGGCCGTTATGATAGTTAAGGGAACGCAATCCACTGGCATCCAAGATTTCCCTGATATGACCCGTGTTGTAATATTTGATTCCGATCGCCGGCTGAAGCTCGTTATCGCTTTCCTGCGTCTCGTCATGGCCGTAGGTTACCAGTTCCATTTTCGTAATTCGGCCGTGGTCGTCGTGATAGTTGATGTGGCCTTGACCCGAACGCGTCATTTTCTTTGGCGTGCCATCGGGTTTGCGGTCGATCCGCACGCCCTTGTTGGTATTGTCACTTTTGCTAAGCAGGTGCCCTTGCGGGCCGTGTTTGACGGTCACCCGCGTGTTATTGTCCGCTGTCATCACGACCGTGGTTCCGCCAGGACTTACTTCGATGTCAGTGTCGAATGAGTAGTTGTTATGTCCTTCCTGGCTCTTGAGTAAGCCCGAACCGGTAGTTACGGTTTTGTGGGTTTGACCGTCAGCCTGATCGGCCAGCGTGGTCGAAATTTCTTCCTGCTCTACCTGGTAACTGGCTGTTGCCTCAATGCCTGGACCAACGATGCTGCCCAAGCGATGATTTTCATCCGCAGTGATGACGAGGTCCTGAGTCACGGCGGCAGGGTCCACGGTGATCGTCTCTGCGTCACCAAAGTCATTGCGTTGGACGGTCGTCATGTTGGTTCCGCCAAGAGCCGTCACTACGGATTCTTCTTTGTTTTGGCTCGGATAGAGGGTGTTGACCGAGCTGTAGCCATCAGGACCTTCAACTTCGGTTTCCGTGACGGAGTTCTTGGTCCATTGCGCGCCATTGGTATCAACTCCATCCGGTTCAACGCGGTAAAATGTCCCGTCCAGTGCCGCCTCAATCTTACGAATGGTGCGCCAGTTGGGAGCGCCGTTTTCACTGTCGTCGAATAGCTGAATCTCCACCGCTTCGCGGTCGTTACCGATATCCGAATAGAGGTAGCGCAGCTGAAAATCACCGCGCTTATAATGCGTAGTTCGCCCGAATCGATCGTAGGTTGTTACTTCTTTTTCCCGATTTGGGGCCTCGCGGACAACTTTTCGGTTCTCATCATCATACTCAATGGATTGCTTGACCTGCGATTTTCCATCAGCGCTTTTGTACCTAATTTCAACTACCCGGCCGAGCGCATCATAGCAAATTGTAGATGGCGCTCCCTTTTGAGCTCCATGGATTGATTGGCTGGAAACGGCCAGGACTGGCGCACCATTTACCTTTTCAACGTCATAGTCGAAGGCGGCGCCGGCTTGTCCAAATGCACTCTCAATCTTTTCCAGGGAGCCATTTGCATGTAGTTTTGTTACCCAATCAACACCTTGAGAAGAATACGTTGAGTCTCCTGTCGGCGGCGCCGTAAGCGAGAAGCCCAGATCTTTGTCACTGTTCTCCCCAATAACGTTACCGAAGCGGTCCATCTGCCGTCCGATGTTGATCGTTTCTCCCTCGTCCGGGGTGATTTCACTATCGACGTTGAATGGATCGCTTAAATCCGGGATTGCCGTAAGGGCGGCGTCTTCGGCTTTGGTGACACGGTTTAATAAGTCGTAATTGCGCTTGTGAACGAGATCCAAGGGATCCTTCCATTGTTTGAGTCTGCCCAGTTCGTCAAATTCGGTAAATTCAGTTTCGCTTCCATCGCTTGCCGTAATTGATCCCGACGCGGGCAGATCGCCTTCCCAAGTCATTTCCAGGTTAGGTGGTAACGGTCCGCCTCCAATTCGACTGTTGGAGCGAGTAACCACGCCGCCAAAGTTGTTAAGCGTGGCTTCAGTCCGTGTCCCGCGTTCCACGGAATTTTCATCGGCATCCCAAAATCCGGACTCGGTCAAGACAACAAAATCTCCGTCTTCATTGACTTCATAGTCAAATGTCGCCGCGCGAGGAACTGCAAGGCCAGTCAGAGAGCTTTTGGGCAACCACGCAAGATCTTCGTCATCGGGAGAAAAAAAGATTACCTCGCTTTCGTCCAGACCGTTGTTGTCAACCGTATAGCTGGCGAAGTTGCTGGCAAACTCTCGCGTAACACTGGAAATTAAGTTTTTGCCCAGCTTGGACTCAACAATGAGTTTTCTCTTTTCAAGCTGGAATGTCGTGGTCATAACATCTTCGCCAATCCCCGGCGCGATTTTTTCTTTCGGCATCCACGCTTCTTCATATTCAACCGAGCTTCCATCCAGCGTCCATTTCTCGCCTTCATACTCAACCTTTTCCAATTCTCTGCGAGAAATGCCAAAAATGCACGAAGATCCTCCGTCTTCGTTGTAGGTAAACAACGTCGTTCGGTTTTCCTCCTCATCATCACCGCGAACAATAATTTCGACTGGTAAAACGCGAGAATCATAAGGCGTTGCTTCCATATGATAGGCCGTTTCAACGTCACTCACCAATACCCAGGGGTCGTTTGGCATACTTCTTACCTCTACCGTTTCATTGACGACAAAATATTCTTTTTCGTTTTCTTCAACGCGAATTAATTCAGTGGAAATCACCCTTCTGCTGGCTGCATCGGAAGAAGCCGTGTTGCCTTCCGCATCGTTATCTGGAAGATCTAGCTCCAGCGTCCAATCTTGCGTTTTTGACTCGTTATCGATCGAGCCGCTAAGTGTAAACAGACGCTCGGAATCTCCAACCTCCAACTCATAGGGCTGATCGATGTCTTCGGTTGGATTGCGAACCAGGATTTCACGGATTGGAGTCTTGTTGGTAATGTCGTAGAACAAATCATCGTTTTGCCGCGGTGAAATGTCTTTGGCATCAAAGATTTGGACGGTGTACCCGTATCCGTAATCATTATTGCCTGGCTCGGCGCCGTTTGCATCATAGTCAATATGAATCAATATCTGTGACCCCATCACCTGCCTCAACGCGGGCCTCATATGTTCGCGCAAATAATCAGTGTACCGATTCCATTTGCCTTGAGAGGTATTGTAGTTCTCTTCCCACTCCATCAGCTTTGGCAACTGATTTTCGGCGTTCGTGTAAATCACGTCGAATGCCGCCTCAGGCCCAATAAATTCTAAGGATTGCTGGAAGCTGAGAAATGGGATTCCGCCGCGCGTTACACGAATGCCGACCATTCCGTTCAGTCTTGGGTCATGGAGGCCATTGCCAACATGAACCGCAAACTTAACTGTTCCGGAAGCCGAACAACCAAATTTCCCTGCAGCTTGGCTCGGAGCAATAAACGCTGATTTCCGGTCATCAGCATCAAATGCATAAGAAAAAGCCGGCGCATACACGACATCATTTTTCATGTGAAAGAGCCTGGAAGTCCAAGGTTCGGAGTCGAGCCAACTTTGATTGAGTTTCCCTTTGTATCTCTCTTCTGGAACAACGTAAACCCATTCATCATCATCAAAATCCTTGGTCCAATCATCAAGAAAGTCCGGACCTTCCGTCACCATCTCCCCCTCTCCAATGATGTTTTCCGCAGCCGGAATCACCGCCGGGTTTCCGTCTTCGTCCTCTCCACATACATCGCATTCATCAGGAATAAACACCATCTCGGTTTCGACCGCGAAAAGGTAGGCATAGGCCTCCTTTTGAACCTGTTTCCATTCGATTTCGAAGGAGGCTTTCTCTACCTCGACATCGTAAAAGGCAGTCAGCCCAAGCTGTTCCTCTTCCAAATCTTCGGGCTTGATGCCCGTATCCGGTGGCTCGATGTCAGGATCGGGATTATCCAAGGCCAACTCGGCGAGATCGCTTAACACCTGAAAGTCTTCCTTGCCAAAGTTTTGATGTTGGCTGCCGCTGGACAAATCGAATTTCTCCACCACGAGCCCGCCGAGCGGCCGGGTAAACGGATCGACGTCCTCATTAAGCCTCACCTTCCCGGTTGGCAACCAGTTTAGGGTCTCTAGATGAAAAACCGTACCATCTGGCTTGGACCCCATTTCGCTTTCTGAAGAGTAGTTCGCATGAAATCTGATATTGCCGTCATGAAGATAATTCGACTCATAACGTTCACCTCGAAAAAGGAATGGGGGAGCGCCGCCAATAAGGAAATGTATCAATTCGTATTTTCCAAGAAAATCCAGAGTTTCATCACCGACTTCCGGATAGGGGGAGCAATTGGCGTTTACTGGGTAGCTTTCGATGAAGTCGCTTCCCGGTGGAGCAACAGTCCACGAAAAAGGAGCGCCATCAGAATCAATAAAATAATCGTAGTCGTCTCCATACCTGTCCAGCAGATCCTGGAATTCCTGCCCTTTCCACGACGGCATGGGCTCCAGTTTGTCTTCAATCAATTGGCGGTGACAGTCTAACAGATCCATTTCTTGCTCATGGGATGCGTGCGGAACAGGAAGAGGTGTAGTCTCTGCTTCCTGCACTCCTCGACTGGGAAGGACCTGAAGTTGAAGTAGCTGCGAATAGATTATCGGGACTGTTTGCGAAAGGTTGTCCGCCGTTATCGTTCCAACGGGTGGTAAATCTTCGGTTCTGTAAAATCGTAATACGACCGGCTCAGCTTCGCGGAGTTTAGAAACAGATACGTTGTAGAACATTTTCTTGATCCGTTCCAGGTCTCGCGAAATGATATTTAAAGTGCTCAGGGTGTTCTCCAAAGTATCCACCTTAAGTTGTTTTACATCCGGCTCCGGAAAAGTTAGTTGATCTCCCACCCGGAGATACCAAAGATCCAATTCCTTCCACCAATCGTTTTCGGACTCAAAGTCTTCCGGTTTTGGCGGGGCCCGATCTTCAACTGGGACTCCTTTGATATGCTCGAAATTGCTCTCATCCGTGAAGTAGGGTTTGCAGCGTTCATAGTATTCCAGAAACACGGGGCAAGTGTATTCGCCGGCTTCATGCCTATTTTTTGCGGCATCCCGATCTTCGACCCATTGCTCATGGAGTGCCTTACTGAGATCGTAGCGTTCTTCCGTGCAAAAATCGGGGCAAGGCGGCGGGAGGTATCCTACATATGCTTTATCAGGGTCACCCGAATGGCCCAGGAACTGTGTATAGCATACACCATATGGTATGTCCAAACAGGAGCCAAAGAAGGCATGAATTTCGCCAACCACCTCTAAGTATTCTTGATATACTTCACCGTTGCCTTCATTATTAGCGGCATACCATTGTTCCAGGTTTTTTTTATATTTGTCGAATGGGCCGCCTTCCTCTTTTGCTTTACAGGGATCCTGGTAATTACGTATCTCCTTCCAAATGTCCGGCGGAGGAACATATCCAAGTTCAAGCAGTAACCTTTCGTGATCGACTCCCTTGCTATATTTCTCAATTTGTTCTTGAGACCACCCAGAGAGTTGTGACAATTCTTCGTGACGAAGTCTCAGATCCTCGATTTCTACTCCTACTGCCGAACCAACGAGTTCCAGCCGTTCTTTGTAACAATCCACGACATCTTGAATTGTCTGCGAATACAGAGGCAACTGTATTGTCCCGCAAACCAGTATGCCAATTATAGCTTTGAGGCCGCCTCTGAACAGCAGGTTTGCTTTTCGAATTGGCTTGGTCATTGGTTGATTCGTCATGTCAACGTCTCCTCTCTGTATGAATGGCGGCACACATTACGGCTCAATTAGATTCAGGTTAACTGCAGGATGATCTTTCCACATCGGGTCACGATTTAGTTGAAGCTCTTCGTAATCCAGCAACCCGTCGCCATCAGTATCCGTGTCAGAGTTTGGATCTGGGTTCGGACCGGCAGGCTCGGCCGTTTCTTCGTCTTGCAGTTGGTCCAGTTGTTCTTGCTCGTTTAGTTGCTGAAATGCCGAATCTGCGAGAAGACGTTTTGCCGTGCTGTTTCCGAATGACGCTTCTTCCGCAGCGCTAATGATCCCGTCTTGATCTAGATCACGGTCCGGAGTTAGCAGGTAGGTAGTCAGTTGGCCATTTTTGGTGCCCAAACCGGCAATTTGGCCGTTGCTGTTAATGGCGTCCGCGGTGTGAATTATCCATGTTTGTTGGTCAACCGGCGAAAGCAGGTGCTGAACCTTGGTGGTTAACCCTTCCCGCCATAGAAATCCCCCTGAGCCGGTTGCTGTTCCTACGGCGCGAAACACATCGTTGGCGTCTTTGGCCAATGCCTTGCCGTGTGCTTGGATTTCGTCGAAAGACAATTCCGTAGTCTGCCCTGAAGTCTCATCGAGCAAGTGGTTGCCAAATGATTCACCAAGGGCGCTGGTTTGAAGGAGTGCCCCCCCGTCCTTACTCAAATGCAATCCCAGAATCTCGTTGGCGCCCAGCGCCGAAGCGTTGATTTGCAGATGACTGCCTTGAGGCGGGATTAGCACTACTTGCTGTCCGGTGGCACCTTCAATAGTGGTTAATAACCCGCCATCGGAACGAATCTTCGCTCCCAATATTAGGTTTGGCGCGTCATTTAGCGCAATTTCTTCCAAATCGAAAGTCACCGAATGGTAACGGGCCAAACGGGGTTGGCCATCGCTTGATACATAGCTAACGGCTGCAATTCCAGGGTTGGAGATCGAATGGACCTTGGACGTGAGAGTTTGTGACAGCACAATGGGATTGAGATGCTCTTGGCTCCATACAAACCCATAATGCGTAGTGTCCGGCTCCTCTACATATCCGGAAATTTGGCCTCCCTGGTTGATGCCCAGAGGAACTACTGGATCACTCTCGCTGAGGGCGTTGAGATACTGCAGGGATTCCTGAGCATCCGAATTCCAGACCCACGAACTCGGCACTCCTTCCTCATCAATTGTCGTTCCGACCAACATCCCCGCTTTATTCAGGGCAGCAATTGTCGTCTCTCCGACAGGCACAGTTACCTCTTGGATAGAGTAGCTTCCTTGGGGATGAGTAGCGTTGAAGAACTCAGCTTGATTGGATATGGTGTCCCCGTCGTGGTCGAGACCTGCATCGCTGGGATCGTTAGGACTAAGGCCGTGAATCACCTCCCAGCCGTCGCTCATCTGGTCTCCGTCATGGTCCTGGCTACCCGGATTCGTGCCATGGTGATATTCTTCCAAATCAGGAAGTTCGTCCGAGTCGCTATCGACGGCGCCGGGCTCGACCGGAGCGGGCAGCGTGCTCTCATCGAGCGGGCGTGGCGCTGTGGCGTTGTAGGGATTTAAGCCGTGCTGAAGTTCCCAATCATCAGGCATTCCATCACCATCCGCATCAGCCAATGGCACCAATACCACACTTCCTTGGACGTTGCCCTTGTATCCCCAGGCCAAAATCTCGCCCGCATCATTGATGGCAACTGCATGCGTCAAATACCAGCCGATGCGTCGTGGAATTCGCTCGTTCAAGATGTGGACGGATGAACCACGCCAAATGACTGGCTCAGTTTGTTCGGGAGGGAGTTGATAGCTTCCTATCGACTCCTGTGCGAGATGACGGTTGGTGGTAACTACTTGCGGAAATGATCCCCCTTGAAGTAAACCGAGGTCAGAGTCTTCAGGAACTGCAAGACTACTCGGTGGCATTGCCATCTCTTCTCCGACTTCGGTGTTGTGATTGGTTAAACTGCCTTCGCTCCACGTAAATTCAGCCAACGTGCCACCCGGTTGCCGAACGACGCCATCAATCGCGCCTGAGTCAGCGAAAGCAAGAGCATAACAACCACCAGAGCCGATCTCAACGACTTCATAACTTGGAGGTGAGTTTGGATGAGTTTGGATTTCAAATTCCTCAAAATTGGTTAGACCATCTCTATCGGCATCCGCGTCTCGATCGGAAGGATCAATCGCATTTAGGCCGTAGGCGGTTTCCCAAATATCCGGCAGACCATCTCCATCCGTATCCACAGGTTTTCCCGGGTAATCACTGGCAGTGGTTGGATCGGTATCAGCCTGGAACTCTTCTAGATTGGAAAAACCATCCTGATCCGGGTCGCTTGAGGAATTGTCCATGAATTCGGGATCAAACCCATAACGATTCTCCCACCAATTGGGCAATTGATCGCCGTCCTGGTCCCAAAATGCAACAGCAATTGGGAAATCACCCGAAAATGAGGCAGCCACAACATGAACCCGATAATAATAATCAGCACCACTGGGTAACCCCTCATCCAGATAGTTGGTAGTATTTGGCGGCAGCGTTGCCAAGAGCGTGTAATCAGTGCCGTTTTCGGACCGATGCACCTGGTATTCTGTTTCACTGACTGCGGTGTCCTGCCAACTTATTTCCACCTGATCTGGCGAAATGTAGTTGGCCTTGGGAGTTACTGAATTGAAATCGAAGGCTCTGACACTCAAATTCGTCAGTTGTTCCACACTGGTTCCGCCGGAATCGTCAATGCCAATGCGTAGCGATAACGTTGGGAATTCTGCAGCACTAAGGGTTTCTCCAGCTTTCAAGCGCAACACCCAACTTCCATCATCTTCCTGCCCGATTTCGAGTTTTCCACTTGAGTCTTCCAGCAATGATATGGTTTGGACGTTGCCATTGACTTCAGCTCCGCTCAAATATGCCAATTGTTGCCCTGCCAGTGCGTCCTCGCTTAACATGGGACGCAACTCGAAAGCATGCAATTGCCCGTCCCTATCCGTAAATAGGCGCGAGCCGTCCCAATTGAGTAGATTTCCAGGTGCGGAAAGAGTCTCAATACTTTGGTAACTGCCAGTGGCGTCACGAAAGAGCAATTCAACCGTTCCGATTCCACTCCCCGCAACTGCCAACGTCCGCTCACCAAGCGAAACCGCGTTCTTGATGGAAGGAAATGTCAGTTGCGGAATCCAGAATCCATCAGCGTGCTGCAAGTACACATCCGCTTGCTGTATTATTTGGTTGTCTGGATTCGCCATCAGCACGACCGCTTGATTTCCAGTAACGGAAATTCCCGCCGAAATCAACGCTCCAGGTCTAAATGGTGCGGTCAACTTTGCAGATCCACCCCCAATTCTTTGAACGATGGCCGGGGAAACGATTGATTCAGTTGCTACTCCCAGATTGGTGCCGTCGAGTGACAGAAGTTTGCCGTACCCATTAATATAAACTTCGTACTGATTCGTCCTAGTTGCCTGGCCTCCACTGACGCTAAAGACGTCAACCAAGCCAAAATCTCCGCTTCCAACAGCCACCAGGCTGCCGCTTCCTGCGATTGCCCCACTTGCCAGCATGTCTGCGGTTGGAGCGGAAATAGCAATTTGATCGTCAACAAAGGTAACACCGGTTCCAAAACGCATCCCTATCATTTCGGATGATGGCGTCAAGGTTTGATCGGTCACCCAAATACCAGTGGGAGCGTCCCAGCGATAGGTCGAAACGGTTGCCGCATCTGCGTTTCCGAGAGCTACACGTCCTCTTGAGGCTCCCATCGCCAAGTCATTTTCGTCGAGCGGGGCAACTGCAGTTTCCACGATTTCGTATTTTCCAGATTCAATTCGGAGGATGGTCTCCGGCTCGATAGCGGCAAAGTCAGACAATGCGAATAGAGGAACGGCGGGTTCAAGAAAGGGCCAATCGTATACATTGGGATCAAGATCTCTCTCGTATTCGATCAGATTCACTTGCCGGTCGCCGTCCGGATCGTAGTAGCGGTCGGCCCAAAGCAAGGGATTCAGGTCATTTCTGATCTCCCAGCCATCTGGCAAATCGTCGTCATCACTATCGGAATCGGTCAAACTGGTTCCATAGGTAAGATACTCTTCTCCGTTCAGCAATCCGTCATCGTCCAGATCTGGATTTCGGTTTGGATCGATTCCGAGAAGAAATTCCCAGAATGCAGGCATAAGGTCGCCATTCAGGTCCCGGTTGGAGTCATTAACAGAAGGATCTAGGCCGTTTGCAACTTCCCAATTATCTGAAATGCCGTCGCCATCACTATCACCGGAAGGGCGAAGCATGGCATCAAAGCGGTGACTCCCATAGCCGGTAATTAATATCATCCCGGCATTGGACAGATTTCGACCGAACAGATCGGCCGTGGCTAACTCCTGTGGCAGCAGACTGCGAGCTGAGAGGCCATCTCCTCCCTGCGAACTCGACAAAAACACCTCCGTTTGAGAGTACATTGAATCGATGACCAATTGGTTATAGAGAAGGTTCCCTCTGCTATTGATTTCAACAGGCAATTCCAGAGTGTCATAAATGCCTCCGGAGCCATCGACTGACGACGAAATGAAAAATGGTTCCGCAATTTCATCTTCATCACCCGTAATCAAATTTTCCAGGCTTAAATCGGCCACCTCGATTCCGGACGGGGTGGCAGAATTTGAAACGGGGCCAGCTGCAAATTTTCCAGGACCGATAATCCAATTTGCCAAAGTCTCAATCGATTGGGCCATAGAGTTATAAATCGGGTAATGGTTCCCATCAATGTGCGATACGCCGAAATCGTCTATAAGCACACCGTCTGCAGCTTTTCGGCCGGCTATTTGCATCAAGCTTTCGGCTTGCGGGTCGAAATCGGTTCCTTCTGACAGCGATCCTGCAATCTCAATATTTCGAATTACGAGGTTAGGTTCGTTTAGATCGATAACGCCCTGGGAGGTTCCAATCCGGTCAACTCCAACAAAACTGGGTTGCTCGCCTTCAGCCAGAACAATGGATTCAACGACGAAAGTTTGGCCGTTTTCCCAAATCACCAACTGAGCCGCATCATCGGATTGGTAAATTCCAACCAACTGACCTGTGTCACTGAGGTCGGTATAGGCGATGTTCGCGCCGTGTTGAATGATCTGGAGTGTATAGTTCGGGATAGACTGAACCGGAAACTGAGGAACAAAACCCTGGTGATTTTGCGCCAGCGGTTGGTGTGAAGTCTGTGTTTGGAAGGTTAGTGATTCCGTGCTGCTCCCTGCGCGAATCTCGATTTCTATGGTGTCAGCAGGAACATAGACCCAAAATCGAATTTCCCCTTCGCCGTTGGTGGTCAAATGCAGGGAATGTCCTTGCTCGGCGTTTTCCCCGAAGAGCATGCTGCGCCATCCACTAACCAGCACTACGGACACGGGAAAATCTGTCCACCCTTGACCAGAAGCTAGATTGCTCACAATGACAACGATTTCTCGACGCTGAAAAGCCGCTAGACTTTGTCCGGTAACGTCACTAACGTTGAGGATCGTATTGGGTATCAACGGATCGGTTCCCTGAGTGACTTCCTGACCGTCATTTTGCCCGTCCCCGTCAGTGTCCGGATTGTTTGGATCGGTTCCGAGGGCATGCTCCTGAGCGATTCCTAATCCGTCGCCATCACCATCAGCACTACCGTCAGACGAGTCTAATGGATTGTGACCGTTATCGATTTCGTAACCGTCATTCCAACCGTCACCATCGGAATCCGCCTCCAATGGATTGGTCCCATGTGTGTTTACCTCAGCAAAATCACTGAGCCCGTCTCCATCGGTATCAGCAAGTTGAGGGTCGGTGCCAAGCGCGGCTTCCTGGTCGTCGGTAAGTCCGTCTCCATCGCTATCCATTGGATCGAGCGGGTCGAGCGGGTCTGTGCCGGCGACAATTTCGGCACCATCGTCGTAGCCGTCGCCATCGCTATCCGCATTTAGAGGATTGGTGCCGTGAATGTTAGTTTCGTCTTCATTGCTCAGGCCGTCTCCGTCTGCGTCACCCGCCGGCGGGTCGAGAGGATCGGCCGGGTCTGACCCCAACACGGATACTTCCTGGCCATCGGGATATTGGTCTCCATCGGAGTCCGCGACCGTATTATCCGTTGCGTAGACCACTTCTTCCCCGAAAATCAGGCCATCGCTGTCGCTGTCGTGCGTGCCGTCGATTTCGCCGGCGCTTTCGTAATCGTCGTCGAGAAGGTCGCCATCGGTGTCCCACACCCGGGGATCGGTCGGCATGGCTGTGGAACTGGAAGATCCGTAACTGGCCCCGTAGGATGAGCCGTAACTGGCCCCGTAGGATGAGCCGTAACTGGCTCCGTAGGATGAACCGTAACTGGCCCCGTAGGACGACCCGTAACTGGGCCCGTAAGATGAGCCGTAGCTGGCCCCGTAGGATGAGCCGTAACTTGCGCCGTAGCTCGGTGAGGAGATAGAGAAAAGATCCAATTCAATGCTGTCCCCCAGGCCATCGCCGTCGGTATCCCAATCGGATGGATTGGTCCCGTACGTGACTACCTCGTCATTGTCGCCGACGCCATCCTGGTCGCTGTCGAGTTGGGTTGGGTCGCTGCCGTAATAAAATTCGTCCAAATTGCTCAATCCATCAGAATCTGAGTCGTCCCAGGGCCCGTTGGAGCTGCTTCCGCCCGATCCCGAGCCGTAGCTGGCTCCGTAGCTCGCCCCATAGGAGGAACCATAACTTGAGCCGTAAGAAGCCCCGTAGCTCGAGCCATAGGAGGCCCCGTAGCTCGATCCGTAACTTGAGCCATACGAGGAGCCGTAACTCGATCCGTATGACGCGCCGTAGCTCGGTGCGCCTCCGCCGCCGCCACCGTCATCTACAGCTTCATCGCCAAACCAACTCCGCTCCCACCAATCCGGCAGGGTGTCCGCATCCGTGTCTTCCCAGCCAATCCCAACGAATTTGACCGCATCCACCGTGACAATTCCGGTGGTTTCCGCGGTTTGAATTTCCACGCAATGATTGGCGTCAGCCGGGTCCATCACGTAGCTGCCCAGGTATACCCATTGCCGGCCGGCCACGCTTTGATCGATGCTGAGCTGATCGGTGGCGTTGCTCTGGGTATTTTCGTCAAAATAGCCGACATCGACCGGAACGGCGGTATCCGCGCCGGTGGCGTCCGCCCATTGCAGGTAAACCTCATAAAGGCCGACGTTCGGGTCGGTGGAAGCCGCTGGCGGGAGTTGGAAGCGGAAGGTTTCTCCGGTTCCCGCGGCTTGCTCGTAGTTGCCTTGGTTGTAGCCGCCCTCCGTCACTTGCATCCATGTGCCGGCGGGAGTGGCCGAGGAACTGGTTGAGGCATCGACGGTGCGAACCGCTCGGCTGTAACCAAAGGAACGGTCGATTTCCAGGTTAATGAATGTGGCGCTTTCGCTCACCGTTTCGTCGCCCGAACTGACTGCCGCCCCGGCAAACGCCGTCTCGCTTAGCCCGGACAAGTCCACTCCCGCGATCGGCGACCATACCGTGCCGTCGGTGGAGTGATAAGCCAGGATTGTTCCCCCTTCCCGCGCCAATCGCAACCAATCGCCGGGAGCAACGCCCGGCAGCAGAAATTCTTCGCAGGCCACGGCGGGCGAGCGCCGCCAAATGGCGTAAACCTGGTTGTCTCCGCCCACACCCAAAAACATCATCGGCGCATCCGCCCGCAGATTGCCACGAATCATAAGACCGGCGCGGCTTCCGGCGGATTGCAAGCCGTGAGTTGCCGCCAACCGGCCGGTTACGGCGCCGGTATAACGCAAGGTTTTGTAGGCTAAAGCAGCCCCGTCCCACTCTTGATCCAAACCCCAGCCTTGAGAGGTAAGCATGAGTTCCTGCTGCTGAATCGCGCCGCCACCCGCGTTTTCAACTCCAATGGCCACCACGTTCCAATCTTCGCCACCGATGTTCACGGATGCATGGAGGGAGGCTGCGCCGGCGACCAACCAAATTCCCAACCAAACGGCCATTTTCCGAATTTTGCCCATCGACCACCGATGGGTACCGTTCGCACGCAGATTTCCTCCAATCATCGTCCTGGCAAGGGGGTAAAGGTTAGGTTTCGACTCAGCTTGGAACGATAGCGGTGTGCTTGGCAAGAAAAAAGTTAGTCTTTTTGCCAAAGGTGGGTTGGTGAGGCTTAGTCGGGCTCGGTTTTGATGGGCATGGGCGCGTTTTCCGTCCGAACCGGCTGCGCTGTCGGCACGATTCGCCGATTAGAGTTGTTTGGTGGTCTTGGCGCGGATTTTTGCGGGGGCGGCGGTTTCTGGATCGTAAACGCCTGTTGTCCGTCCTCACCAACCGGAATCCAGCGCAGTTGCCACCGCCATATCATGGCGTCGCCAAAAAATTCGCGCAGCGCCGTAACATCAGCATCACTGAAAACGAGCCCGGGCAAATCCACCGATGCCGTTCCGTTTAGCTCAATACTCGTCTCGCTGATTTGTAAGCTTACGGGAAAAGAGACGGGGATGCGGTGTTCGCGAAAATCCAGCACACCTTCTATGTTTGCGGAACTGTTTCCCTGCGACCGATCGTTCTCAATCACTCGAAATCGCAGTGCTATCGTCGGAAACCGCTCAACCGAAAATCCTTTTTCCGCGTTGAGGGCTTGTGGAAGAACGCTACCAGGTTGGTGCGCCTGTATCGATCTTGTGTCGATGACAATGCGGTGTCCTCTTTGCGCAATCCGTTGGTTGCCAACCAGTAACGTTCCCGTGAACCGTCGAAAAATGATGGCCGGCCGGGATTCTTCGGTTGGGTGCACGGAGACAGTCGAGTTGCGGTGAAGGGCGAATTCGCGGCCGCCGAGTGATTCCCGTTGAGCGATGCGCACAATCGGGACTTGCTCGACCTCTACATCGGTCGGGAGAGCATCTTCCGGGTCCGCACAACTGGCCAGCAGGCACGCGAGGAGCGCCGCCGCCCCCGACCTGGCAATGCGTTTCGCGATGCAGCAAATTACCATGGCGCACCATCGAGAAGGATTCCATCTGTGGCAACTCAACTTATTTCTTGCCAGGCTCTCATTGCCATCGTTAGGCTCACGTTCATTGAGAGAATGCTGACGAAATTCAAGCAATGAAAGCTTCCTGGCTACTTCTCACTTTGGTGATTGCGGTTGGCTCCGCGGCTCTGGGTGCGTTAGCGGCGCTCACCTATTTGCGGCAACCTGACTCCGGGGCCGAAAAACTTGCGGCTGAGGTTAGCGCTTCGGCCAATCGCGAAAATGTCGCGCCAGTCCTTTCCCGTGGGCCGGATGCCGGCGGTTATATTGTTATCCCGCCCATGCTGGGACGACAGACGTATCTCATTAACCGGAAGGGCGAGGTAGTGCATCGTTGGCCGTCTCCCTTTCAGGCGGGCCGTTCTGCTTATCTACTGCCGGATGGCAATCTGCTGCGGGCCGGCCGGGCCAAACCCTACCCGGCTTTTCAAAGTTGCGATGGTATTGGTGGGAGAATTCAAATACTCGCTCCCGATGGCGCTGTTATTTGGGACTATTTTCACGGCGGGGAGAATCATGCCGGTCACCACGACATCGAGCCGCTGCCTAACGGAAACATTCTGCTGCTTTCCTACGAGCGGATAACAGCCGGCCGGACAAAAGCGTTGGGCCGCGATCCTACAAAGATCGGCGAACAGGGACTCCTTATCGATACCGTTGTAGAAATTCGGCCATCGGGAGAAAAGGGCGCGGAAGTTGTGTGGAAGTGGAGTCCGCTGGATCACTCGATCCAGGATATTGATCCGAAATTGTCTAACTATGGCAAAATCAACGAGCATCCGGAGCTTCTCGATATCAACCACGCAGGGCAAAATCAGGCAGATTGGCTGTATTTCAATTCCATCGACTACAACGCGGAACGAGATCAGATCCTGCTCAGTTGTCCGGCATTCAGCGAAATTTGGGTGATCGATCGCTCGACCACCACAGATGAAGCCGCCTCTCACGCCGGGGGGCGGAGTGGAAAGGGAGGCGACTTGCTATATCGATGGGGAAATCCCCGGGCCTGGAAACAGGGCGATGCAGCTCAGCGTAAACTTTACCAGCAACACGACGCGCGTTGGGTTGCCGGCGGTTATCCGGGAGAAGGCAATATCACGATTTTCAACAACGGTTGGGGGCGGCCCGATACCGAGCACTCCGTGGTCGAAGAGATAGCTCTGCCCGCGGCTGAAGGGACTAACTCTTACCAGCGCAATCCCGGCGAGGCGTTCGGCCCTGATTCTCCCACATGGCGCTGGGGCGGGATGGAAACTGGGAAGCCGTTTTTCGCGCAACGGCTTTCCAGCGCCCAACGCTTGCCCAATGGCAATACGTTGATCTGCTTGGGCCCGCGGGGAGCATTGTCTGAGGTCACTCCCGACGGCAAAGTGGTGTGGAGTTATGTTTCTAACCTGGGGCCCGCGGATCGGCCGCAGGACGCCCGGGACCATCGCGCAAACTCCAACCAATTCGGCTCTGCGAGATCGGCCAGCTCTCCAGCGCCATTTGGCCGGACCGCGATTTTTTCCGTACAATGGTATGCATCTGATGATCCCGGAATCGTGGCGTTATTCCAGGCAAAAGCAGCAATGTCCGACTCGGTAAAACGCTAAATCCAAAGTGCTTGCTATCTTCGACCATCAACGCTTGAAAGTGTGGCGACGAATCCTTCCCGCCATTTTCTTTTTTGTCGTCTGGATCGTTCCGCTTTGTTGGGTTGGCACGACCAACCGTCACATCCCACAGGGAGGTGTTTACATGAATTATATGTGGCGCGTTGCTGCCCTCTTTCCGCGCCGTTCGCAATGGTGGGACAACTACTTTTGTGAGGTTCGAGTCAGCGGGACTGATGGGTGGATTGAGGCGCCGGATTCCGATTTGGGAACAATGCGCCCGTTCGGAGCCGGAACGCGTCTTCACCGAATTATGGCGCAGGGTGGCGGAGATCACAACCGCGCCGCAGTCCTCGAGTCCGTGGCTCTTTATGTCAAGAAACGCTACGAAGAATTGCATCCCGATCGACCGCTGGTAACCGAGGTGCGCTTTGTCAGGCAACGATTTGTTGTTGGGTCGCCGGAAATCGCCAACAATCCAAAACCGTGGCGCATCCCCAATTTAGCCGATGTGCCCGAAAATCAGCGCACGGTCTGGCGGCACTACCGTTTTTCCAAAACGCCGGCCGATGCCGGTGCCAGCGAACAGATGGTTACCCCTGTCCGCGAACATCAATAACACCGGGAACGATGCCCAAGCGCGTCTTGTCATTCATTTGGAATTTCTTTTTCGGGCCCGTGGAAGCCATTCGGCTGCGCGTATTTGAAGTCGCCTTCACGTTTGCCTTTCTCTGCTACTTTCTCTTCGCCCGTTTTTGGTATTGGAAAGAGTGGCTTACTCCTAATGGCTATCACTACACCAGATCAGCCCATCCTTCCTACGTTATCGATCCTTTTCCGCTTTTGCAGCCGTGGGCGGCTTTTCTTTTTGGAATGGTCACCATCGCCGCGGCCGTATTGGTTCTAGCCGGGAAATTTCGCCGGCCGGCGCTCGGCATTCTGTTTGCATCGGCGGTCTACATTCAAAACGCGGATGCTCTCAGCGCCTTTGCTCTGAACATCCATTACATCGCCGGTTTCGCCATTCTTCTGGTTTCTCCGATGAAGACGATTCGAGGCGAAAGTTCGGGCGGATTCGATGTGATTGATTCAGCCTGGCCGCTACGCATCCTACAGGCCACTATCCTCATCCAATTTTTCACCGCCGGATGGTGTAAGTATCAAAACATGGACTGGGTCGTGCGTCACGACGTGCTCTGGTCGCACGCTCAAGGTCCCTACCGCAACTCTATTTCCGGTTGGATGCTGCAAAACGTTCCGATGAAAGGATGGACGTTGATGCAATGGGGCGCGCTTCTTTTCGAGTTGGTTGGGCCATTTCTTTTGCTTGTTCCCAAGACGCGCTGGCTGGCTCTTTGGTGGTGGATCGGCTTTGTCAGCTTCATCGCCCTCACAATGAATGATCTCATCTATTTTATGCTCCAACTTGCCGCCTATTTGACTCTATTCATCAAAGCCGAGGAATGGCATGGCATGTTTCGTTGGTTCGAGCGACGCTCTCACCTAATCAGGCGACTGCGCCCAGCCGGCTAATTTTCAAGCTTGGGGCTACTTTCCGGCGCATACCATTGGACCAGCGCAACCTCGCACACCACCGTGCTTGGTTCATCTTTGTCCGGGGTGACTTTAAGCGTTTCAACCACTCGAAACGCCTCGGGTTGTTGAAGTTGGTAGATCCAGGCAAAAACATCACTTAGCTTGCCTCTTGCCGTGAATTCGATCCCCGCCTGGATGTAATCCGGGGTTTCCACCGGTTCCTTGAGTTTTAGGCCCGTTGTTCTCACGCCGGGCACGCCTGGCGAGCGAGCCTGTTCGAGTAATTGGTTGTCTACTCGGTCGCGGGAGGTAAAGGCCGGTTGCTGTTCGGCAAGCCATCGCGAGCGCACCAGCCATTTTTCGCGTTGTTCGAGCAAAATCGAGATTTCCTCTTCTTCCAAGGCGAGTTGATGCGCGCGATCGAGAATCTGGGTCTTGCGTTTGTGGTATTGTTTCCACACCAAGGCCGTCCCGCTGAGCAGTAGAACCAGCATGAAGGCGATGAAGAGGCGCTCTTCCCGGGGTTTCATGGTTGCTTGGCGGTATAGCGATAAACTCCGATCGCTTGGAAGGTCGCCCGATTGTCGGGTAACAACTCCGGCTGGGGCGATTCCCACGTGTAGTCGGCCAGGTTGGGCAGAGCGATGAGATTTGTGCGGTAACGAATGGCCAGCGCCGCATTGCTGGCTTCGCCGCGAACAACCAGCCGGTTGTTGCGGATTTCAAAATGATTGAGACGAACGCCTTCTTTCGGCAAAGCCGAAGCACAGCGGTGGAAGAGTTCGACCGGGTATCGATCCGGGTCGATGGCGGGCCGTAAAAGTTCCCATTTGTCGTAAGCTTGGCGAACCACTTCCGCTTCGGGCGCAAGACGGTCGATTCGCACCTGGGTCTGTTGGTTTTGGCGTTGGAGATAGGTTATGTGCCCAACCGCGGCGCCGACAATGCAGGCAAATGCAAACATAACCAATGCGGCGATTTGTAGCATCTGCGCCCGGCTGGCTTGTGCTTCGCGGCGCAGGGCGAGATTCGCGGGTTCCAGGTAGGCTTGGTTGATGTTTGTAAAGTCCGGCTCGGGTTGGGAGGTGCAGTTCACCGGGAGCTGAAACGCCGAAGCCAAGCTATCCGCAATTTTTTGATTCTCATCATCGCCTTCGTTCCAAACCATGACACCGGTTAACTCATTGGCAAAACCCCGGCTCTTTAGCGACAAGGCTATGCAGCGCAATTCATGAGCTGCATCGCTATCAATGAACGCGGAGCCCAAGGGATGATAGTAGGCTAACTGAGATCCCTTGGAAAATGCAGCCACCCAGCTTCCTTCTTCCCGCCAGAGCGTCACTTGATTGGATGGCAGGGGATAAAAGCGGGCGCCGGCGTCGAAGAGTTGCCAATTGCCGGGAATGGACGGCTCGAAGCGCGGGCGCAAGATGGTTACCTCAAGTTGCCGGCGTTGGCCATGTTCGTCTACAATGCGCCAATCGAAGCATCTGCCAGGATCGTGAGTCCCGCCGATCCGCAGCTTCTCCAATTCCATGGCGACCAGTCGATCGGTTAACGCGTCGTCGGTGCTGTTGATCCACATCGGGATGCTTTGGCATTCCATGGCGTTTAGCGCATAACAGCCGGCCGCGTCCTTGGAACCGCCTTTCCGCACGCTTGCCTTGCCGCGGGCGCCGACATTCCAAGTTTGGCGCTCGGTGTCACCCGGAAGATTTGCGATAGCTGCTTTTTCCCGTTTCATGGCTGCGTTTCTCTCGGTATTCGATACACCTGCTGGCGCATTTCCAACAGCGACATTTGGCGTCCGCGGTTGTTGATTACAGCGACGAGTCGAACGGCCAAATCATCAACTCGCCCGGTCGACCGGAGGCGGACCGTTCGCCCTCCCAGCCCAACGCGATTCCGTACCATTTCCAAGTCAGATGCCGGAGCACCGAGTTCGGCCAATATATCCTCCACTGCTTCGTATACTACGTCATCTTGGGTGTTTTCCAGTCCGTCAGAGCCGCGCCGTTGTAACACAAAGGTTTCCGCCGCCGCTAGAGAACAATCGCACGCCGCAGCGATAACATCCGGCATCGCGTCCGCAAGATCGAGCTTTCCATTGCCCCAAAGCGTAAACGCAGAGCGCCAATTCGGGTTCACTCTGGCTACCTGGTTGAATCCTTGCACCTGCATCACTTCATCCAGGCTGAGAAACTGGCCGTTGCGCGGCAAATCCGGCCGTCCGATGGATTCATAAAACGGAAACTCAGCTCCCAAACCTGTTACCTCGTCATCGGGATCGATCCAATCGAGCAACGCCTCGGAGAGCGCAACGCTTTCCTCTTCTACCAGCCCCCACAAGATAAAAAGCCGCTGCAAGACCTCCAAATCTTCTCGAGCCAACGTGGCATTCAGATTTAGCCTGCCTGCCTCGCTTTCGATGATGGCTTTGTAGGATTCCAGCTCGCTGACTTGCGCAAAGAGGATATTGTCGCCGGGTTCCACTTCCGGATTCGCAGCAACCGCCAACCCCATCTCGGCCAACTGTTTGGCGCGGAAAAGTTGCCCTTGGCTGGCTCGGGACTCTACCTCGCCAAAGAGCAGACTGACGGTGGTGAAAACCGCTAAGCTAAGCAACGCGATGGCCCAATATACGGCGATCAAGGCCGATCCGCGCCTAATGGTATGATTGACTTTGCTGGCGTTCATCTTGCGTTTTGCAGGCCGGTCTGCGGGATTTGCGGTATTTCCTGCGGATCGCCTTCTTCTTCTCCCGGGTTCTGCGTTTCACCATCACCCCCATCGTCACCATCGCCATCGACTCGATTGAACTGTGGTGGCACACGGCGCGGCGGTACCCAAAAGACGGTTCGTTGCGGCCGGGACTCACCGATCATTTGCAGGTTCAATTCAACGAATTTGGGACGAATGTTAGGTTCTTCCCAAGTATCGACCCACCGGCGTTGTCCTTCGACAAAAAACCTCCATTCCAGCCACCTGATTCCGCGAACCAAATTGATCCAGGGCGCTTCAAGTTGCTGGACCGATGCGCCTTCCTCGTAGCGAACTGCGTTTTCGCGATCCAGATAATAGGCCCGCGCCATCACGCCTCCAGCGCCATCCGGCAAAAGGTTGAGAACCGTCCGGGCTGCACGTCCTTCGCCCGCTCCAAAACTAAACGCCAGCGGGCTTTCGCCAATCGACAGTTCGCTGGTAGCTGGAAGCCGCTCGCTTCCGGCTTGTCGCAAGAGGAGATCGCCGCTTGGAGGCAGCTCTTCAATATTTGCACGGCATACCTGGATGAAGCGGCTTCGCGTTGTCTCGGCCACGTCAAATTCGGCCACCTCAGCACTCACCTCAATCGCTCCGGATGCAACGGCAAAAATTCCAACCGAAAGCATCGAAAGGATGCCGATGGCCAAGGTTAGCTCCAAAAGCGTGAAACCGCGCTGGGCGTATTGCGTTTGGGATGTCATCGTTCTTGAATTTCGCTGTAAAACGGAAGGTACCGATACGTCTCCGCGGTTTCGACAATTTCTCCGGCGCTGTCGGTCGCCACCACGGTGATTCGGAACATGTCTCGCAGCGGCTCGCCGTCCATGTTGGTCAATTCCAACGGTTCGGTGGATACCTCGATACGAAGCCCCCTGTTTTCCAAATTGACCGCGTCCTTTCCCGGACGAATCTCGGAACGCCGGGAGGCCTCAGTGAGATAACTGTTCACCAATTCCTGTCTCCAGCCGATTTCGGCCGACTCCACCACGGTGGCGCCAATGAGGTTAAGAGCCTGACAGAGCCCCAAAGCTGCTGCGCCAAACAGCGCCATCGCCAAAATCACCTCCAGCAGGGTAAAACCCGCCTTGCCTTTGGTTATGCCGGTTGGTTTCATCGATCGGCTCGTTTGCTTACGGTAGATAAGAACGTTTTTCCTCCACTGTCGCGGTTAGCGGGTTGAAATCTAATTCCACGTAGGCCTGGTTTCGGCTAAATCTCACGCTGATTGGCTCCGCGATTCCGGTTTCGGCAAAAATCCAATCTTCAGGCGCTGGTTCAGTCCAATCCGATTGCCGCCACCGGCGAATTTGCATCGCCACACCGTCTTCCAGCTCAAAACCTTCGATCTGCTCTTTCTCGGCCTCCTGCTGGGTTGGAACGATAAAAAACCGCTCCGGCTCAAACCGAATCCGATACTCCGTCCGAAACGACGCGGAAGTCCGGTTCGCTCGCCGCGCCAGCTTTTGCAATTCCACCACGGGCTCTTCAATGGCTTGATGCTTTTCAATCTCGTGGAAGGATACCAGCATAAACCCGGCCAGAATCGCCATGATGAGCAAGACCATCACCACCTCCAGCAGCGTAAAGCCGCCGGACTGCCCTACTATGCGGCGGCGTTTACTGCCAGTTGCCAATGTCATCAGCGGTATTCGGCTTGCCGTCAGGGCCCATGCTGTAAATGTCGTAGGAATCCGGGTTGGACTTACCGGGGTAGATATATTGATAGGGGCGTTGCCAGGGATCGAGGATTCCTTCCGGTTTTAGCACGCGTTTCCAATTGGTAGGCTGCGGCGCGGTGGTTGGAGCGTTAACCAGCGCATCCAGCCCTTGCTCGCTCGTTGGATACATACGCGTATGCGTCTTGTAGCGAATGAGGCTGGTCTCCAGCGTGCGAAAATCCGCTTTTACCTTGCCCGTTTCAGCATCGGAAAAAACACCCACCATCATGGGCACGCCCACTCCGAGCAAAAGCGCCACGATGCCGAGCACCATCATCATTTCCATGAGCGTGAACCCGGCGCGGAGTTGCCGACGCTCCCTTCCTGACAAAATGTTGTGTTTCATAACGCCGCCAAGCTAGCAGAGAGCCTACCGGGTGCGCAACATCGAAATCGTCTCATAAATGATCGAAATCATGATGTAGGCCATCGTCCCGACCAGCCCCGCCATCAGCACCACGATCATCGGCTGCACCATCGCGCTCACCTTGTCGATTTTCGTGCTCAGTTCCTTATCGAAGCGCTCCGCGGCCTTGGCCAGGCTTTCCTCCATGTGGCCGGTCTGCTCGCCCACGCGGATCAAATCGATCAGCATCGCCGGAAAAACCCCCGTGCGGTGAAAGGCTCGCGACAAACTGGCTCCATCGCCCACCTCCGCGGTTGCCTGCTCGATTTTTCCGCGCAAAAACAGGTTCGTCGTCGTTCCCTTGGCCAATTCCAGCGCCTTGAGTTGGTCCAACCCGTTGCCCATCACGTTGGCCAGCGTTTCCAGGATCTGCACGTGAAAGCGCGTCAGTTGCAACGGCCCCAGCAGCGGAAAACGCAGCTTCATCCGGTCCCAAACCGGCCGGTTCGCCGGGATCGCCACAAACATTCGCCCGGCGACCAGCAACGCTCCAATCGCCGCCAGCAAGAGCCAGCCATACTGCTTGAAAAAGCCGCTCAGCGCCATCAACACCACTGCAGCCAGCGGTGGATCGCCTCCCGTGGTGCCGATCAACGCCATCAGCTTTGGGATCAAAAACGTCACGAACACCACCGTCACCAAAATCCCCGAAACGAAGAGGAACGACGGATAAATCATCGCCGTCGTCACTTTGCTGCGCAACTCCGCCATCGTCTTCAGGTAATCGGTCTGCCGCTGCAAAATCGTCCCCAACGACCCGCTCAACTCCCCCGCCGAAGCCAGATTGCAATACAGTTCGCTAAAACTCGGCGAAGTCGTCCGCAAGGCATGGGCGAAGCTCGAACCATCACGCACCTTCGCCCGAATCACCGCAGCCACCTCCTTCACCGCCGATTTGTCCTCCCGGTTCTCCATCACCTTCAGCGCCTGCTCCAGTTGCAAACCCGCCTGCAACAAATCGCTCAACTCCTCGGTAAACAGCGCCAACTGTTTACCATTGAGCCGAATCTTCCCGCTCGAAGCGGAAGCTTCCCGTGCCGCCGCCTTCCCCTCAGCCGGAGATTTCGTCAGCCGGCGGGCGTCCAAGGTAGCCAAACTTCCCGTTGTTGCCGGGTTCAGCGCAAACGGCTGCAATTTCATCTGCGATAGCTTGCGAAACGCCTCCTCCCGATCCCGCGCATCAAGCGTCCCGGAAGTTTGCTTCCCATCATTTCCAACTGCACTGTAGGTAAAGGCAGGCACTACATCGTGGTTTCTCTCTAACTCAAACCCGCTGGAAGAGCAACCGCCAACAATGCCGAACTAGCCCTGTTTTGGCCGGGGCGCCTCACTGCCACCAACCAACCTTCTTCAAGCAGTATACCCAAAATATCAGCTTGTCCGTCCTCAGTTTTTCCTTGCTGGCCGTTCCATTCGCACACGGAATTGCAGAGCAGGATCGCCCCCTCATCATCATTTCTGAGGCTTTGCTGCGCTTCCAACACCGCGCCACCCAACAAACCACAATCCTCGCTCCAAACCGATCCATGGGCGATCCGCCCGGAAACCCGGAAATGCAAATTCATCATCATCTGATGAAACTGCTGGCATGCATGAATCATCGCAATGCACTCCTCCTGACCTTCGTAAGGCACAAAAAACGCGATCTTATTGCCAAACACGTGCCGCCCAAATTCATCGCAACTCTCACACTCCTTCTCCAAGAGGAGTTCATATTGCTGGAGGAGCGCGACACTGGCGCAATCCCTTAATTTTAGGTTGATCTCATCACTCAGAACTTCTGGCAACCCGTCAACGCGGACTAGTCCCACGAATCCTCTCGATTCATCAATGGCAAAGCTTGGGTTCATAGCATTCTTTAGTCTAATCTAGTCGGTGATCTGGACGAAAACATGCGCAACTGCTCACCCCGCGCCAGCAGAACTCCCCTTTTGTTTGGCGGTACCCCTTGTGACAGATTGCGAAACTCCTTAGAAACGGGCCGAAGCCAACTTGAACACTTGAGGGGATCTAAGTTTTCGAAGTCCGTCTTGGCCGAGCGCGCTGTAACTAGAAGCTGGCACGCCCATCATTCGAAAATCGAATTCGTCCCGGAATCAAGCAGCTTCGCAAGTGTTTCCGCTTGCCGCATCCCCTTGTCCTCGCCTAGGGACAAGATATGGAACAGTCGCGACTCGGCTTTGTAAGTGTCATCCGAATGAGATTTGCAGAGTTCTCGCTGATACAGCCGTAAACGCCCTTCGCGAACAATGCGACTACCTGATGGAGGAGGAATCCGATTCCATCGACATGGGTATGGCGACTCGGTGGCGCTCTATCTGCCGGACGGTGGACAACCCGAATGCATCTCCATGGTTCATATCTGCAGCCGTTTCCATCAGGCCATGTTGAATCTCGATCTTCAAGTTTCCGGTGCATTACGGTGAATTCTGAATCGGCCTTCCGGCCTCTTCGGCGAGGCGTTCATCAATGCCCAGCGAATGCTCGATGCTCCCAGTCTTGACTGCATTCTCCTCGCCGAAGGCATGCACCAATGGAACGACGACTTTGGATGGACTAAAAATAAAGAGGCCAACATGTTGGACATCATGCTTGAGAATAGCTGGCTGCGAGTTTGTTCCCAACCCAGGGGACTCAAACCCACCCTTTCTGGCAATCACCCTCCCATCCGTGCTCAGCTTGTAGCTATAGCTAGACCTCAAAAGTCTTCCCGTCGATTTGACTTAGCTCGGCAGGCATCCGGACCTCAACTGCTTGGAGTTCTCACGATGCCCGAAGGATCGATTCCCGCAGCCAGCAGTGCATCTGGCCAGGACCCGAAGAACTTTCGTCCTGCCTCGTAGAGTCTCGCGTCAGCTTGTGCTTGTTTTCCACCCCGCGATACAGCATCCGCATTCAACGGCAGCCCTCGGCAAAACCGTTCCTGGATCTGCTCGACCACCCTGTCCTTAGTCGTGTAACCGCGTTTCACAATGACGAGCACTGATTCCGGCTCGATTCCCGCTTCCAGCAGCGCGTCGTCCCAACTTCCGAAATGTTTCTTGGCAGCTTCAAACAAAGCCCAATCCCGATCGGCGCCCTTGGTGACCGCGGTCGAACGCAACGGCAGCCCTTGCGCCTGGCGCTGCCAGATTCCAGCGACCACCGCATTCCCATCCGGAAACCTGGATCGCGACTTCGCCCGAGTGCTTTCAGGATCAACTCCGGCGGCCTTCAACGCTTCGTCCCAATTTCCAAACCACCGTTTCGCCGCTCGAAAGAGCGGAAAGTCAGCCTCCTTCCCTTTTTGCACCCGGGTCGAATTCAGCGGCTTACCCCGGATGTTGCGGTTCAGGATTTCCACGATCACATCTCCTGCTTCAGGATATCTGACCTTGGGAACGTGGGCCACCGTTCTCGGATCGATTCCCGCTTCACTCAACGCTTCATACCAGCTCCCAAAATGCTCTTGTGCTGCACGGAACAAGCGCTCGTCCGCCTCCGGTCCCTTTTGCAGATGAGTTGACCTTAGCGACTTGCCTTCCTCTTGGCGACTTTGTATCGCCTCTTTCACTTCGTCGCGGGCCGTCGTTTCGTCATCAAAGCGAGGAGCCCGGCACTTTCGGATATACTCGGGGTCCAATCCCGCCTGAGCCAGAGCCTCATCCCAAGAACCAAACAGAGCTTTGGCCCGGTCCACCAAGGCATAGTCTGAGCGGGCGACCGTCCCGTGGTTCAAAGGCAACGCCCACTGTTTTCGCTCGAGAATGGCTCCGATCACCGCATGACCATCCTCATACGCCCATTTATGCAGGCGCACCTCGCGAGGGTCGAGCCCAATGCGCGTGAGTACGCCATCCCATCCGCCCAATTCCGGAAATGATCGCGCAAAATTAAGGATCGATACGTCGATCCGGATTATAGAAGCCGCATTCATCTTGTAGCCTGCCTCGTAATACGCATAGGCTCGATCCAAAATATATTCCGGAGTCCAAATCGGCTCCCAATGGGGCATTCTCAGTCTTTTTCGGGTCATTTGGTTGCGTTTGTTGGCTCGCTGCTCCTCCGAACAAGTCTCGGCCCAGGGAAATTCCTCCAGGTAATCTTCCGCCGTCACCTCATGAACCTTCCTCAAATGCGATCCAACGGTTCGCAGCTCCCTGCCGCAAATCTCGCAACGCACATATTCCGTCAGCTCCACGTTGATCTTGTCGTATTCGATCCCCGCCTTCTCGAGCCCCTGTTTCCAACCCAAAAACTCCGCCTGAGATTGAGCAAAGGCCGCTTCCATCAGCTCAGGCCGGTTTCGCTTCACCGCCGATATATTCAATGGCTGGCGTGCCAGGTAAAGAGAGCGCACTTCGCGGAGAAGGTTTGCTTCGCCAGAAACCCGACCGACCTTCCTTCTGCCTGCTGCTGCAGGGCGTTTTCGTGACAAGCTCGATTTCATCATTCGTTGCCACCCATCTGAATTCCGGAATTACTCACCCGCCGTCGCCAAACACACCTCGTCAATCGTCGTCAAGCCCTCCAACACCTTTTGCCGGCCATACTCACGCATGGTGTGAAATCCGTCGATCCGGGCTTGATTGCGTAATTCCTGGATCGAAGCCCCGCTCACGATCATCTCGCCTAGTTTCTCGGTCACGTGACACAACTCGTAGATCGCGATTCGCCCGTGAAATCCGGTGTAGCGGCACGTTTCGCAGCCCTTGGGATTGACTTGGAAGACGGACTCGCCCTCAGACGCGGAAATCCCCAAGCTGGCTAACGCTTGGGCTGGGATGCCGCCACGAATCCGGCACTCTTCACAGAGTCGCCGCACCAGTCGTTGCGCCATGAACGCGCGGACCGAGGAGGCGACGAGAAAGGGCTCCAGACCCATATCGACCAAACGGGTGATGCCGCCGATGGAGTTGTTGGTATGCAGCGTGCTGAATACAAGGTGACCGGTTAAGGCGGCGCGAATGGCGATTTCCGCCGTTTCCAGGTCGCGTATCTCCCCCACCATGATGACGTTAGGATCGCCGCGCAATATACTACGCAGGCCAGCGGCAAAGGTGACGTCGATATCCGGATTTACGGGAATTTGCAGCACGCCATCCAGCTTGTTTTCCACGGGATCTTCGATGGTTACAATGCGGCGCGATTCTGCGTTTAGCTCGGAGAGGAAACTATATAGCGTGGTGGATTTTCCACTGCCAGTCGGCCCGGTGACGAGAACGATTCCGTTCGGGTGTTGCAGGAGATCGCGAATCTGGGTTTCCAGTTCGGGGGTAAATTGGAGGCGGCCGATGGTGAAGCGTTCTTGGCCGAGAAGCCGCAGACTGATGCTCTCACCAACGGCGGTGGGAATGGTGGCGACGCGCACATCGATGGCGCGGCCGTCGAGTTGCAGGCTGATGCGGCCGTCCTGAGGGCGGCGTTTTTCGGCGATGTCGAGCCGAGCCATGACTTTGAGCCGGGCGATGACCGAGTCTTGCAGGGCCTTGATGTTTTCCGGGACGGGAGCGCTACGCAAGACGCCGTCGATGCGGTAGCGAATGCGCAGGTCGTCTTCGAGCGGCTCCACGTGGATGTCAGTGGCCCGTTGGTTGAGGGCTTCGCGGGCGATGAGGTTGACGAATTTGACCACGCTGGCTTCCTCGTCTTCATCGTCGAGCACGTTGATTTCTTCGCGAAGATCGGCGCTGTGCGGGTCGGTCTCGCGCCCTTGCAGGATTTCTTCAAACGTGTCGGCGCCAACTCCATAGAACTCCTGGATGGCTTCTATGATAAGGCGGCGAGGGGCTATCGACCAACGGATGGGGTGCGCAACTCCCAGACGGGCCGCCTGACGTTGGTGCAAGGAAAAGGGATCGTAGGTGATTAGCTCGATTTTCGGCGCTGCGCTTTCGTCTTCGCTTTGATTGGGAAGAAAGCGCAACGGCACCATGCGATGGCGGACGCCGAGTTGAGCTCCGCAAGCTTTCTTGAGGTCGGGAGAATCGGCGCTGTCAGGGCGCACGTGTGGGTGCCATGTTAGGCCCAGTTCCTGGCTCAGCGCTTCTAGAAAACGGTTCTCGTCGATCAACCCGCTATCGAGCGCGTCATCAACCGCCGAACGACCACTACCGAGCGCGTCGTCCATGGCCCGGATGAAGGCGTCCCTGTCCCGGCAGCCGGATTTCTCCGCTGCGGCAAGAAGTTGCTCTTTCATGGGGAAGACTCCAGCGGCTGAGTTGGCGGGACGTCCGGGGCCGTTGGATCGGAGGGATCAGTCGGGTTTTCTCCATCGCTGTCGCCATCTCCGCTGCCATCACCATCACCAGCGCCTTCAGCTTCAAAACCGAAATCCTCCAGTTCGGCCACCAACGCGGCAACCGTCTCGGTTGTGGTTTGGTTGAGCCGATTGGCGTCCAAGCTACGTATCCGGTCGAGGTTCATTTTCATGCTCGCCAAGCCGGCGAAACCCAGGGTTTCGGTCTCATCGGTAAAATCGACATCGCTCTCGTCATCAGAAGCCAACACATAGCCGCGAAGCGTCGTCGCGACTTCAAAACGCAGTTCCTGACCCCGTAATTGTACCGGGAGCGATTCCTCCAACTCGCCAATCGCCAAATAATGGGACAAACCCGTAGTCGTTTGCGCCGTGGCCCGCACCACCGCCTTGCGGGTTCCCTTTTTGATCGCCGTGAAAGTCTCCGCGGAATTTTCCGAGGTAATGTAGAGATCCTTGAGCCGGTTGTTCTCCACCTCCTGAAAGGTGAAGACGAACGACCCGGCGCCGGTCAGCCCATCCATCACGAAAAACCCGCCATCAAAGAACGAAAAGTTGATGCTGCGATCCTCACGCTCGAATTCCATCTCGTAGATGGCAACTTGAGCGGCGACGGGGACAAGGGACAGCGCCAAGACCATTCCAACGATGTTGACGTTCCATCTCCTGGTTTCATGCATGGAGACAGGTTAGGAATAGTTTGAGGCTCTTGTCCACCACAAACCGTCCCCATGCCATCAAAGTGAAAACCCATTCCCGCGATCCCGTTCCCGCTGCTGCCCACGGTTGAGTTCCTCTAATTCCTGACGTTCGCTGAGATCGAATTCCTGCTGCAGGGAGGCTTCGGTGCTGTAGTTCTCAAAAAGGTGATGTTCGACGAGAGCCTCCCGATAGAGTTCGGCCACCTGCGCGTTTTGCTCGATCTCGGCCATGAGGCGATTGAAGTCAGCTTCGGTTGCCTGACCGGTGATGGCGTTTTCGATTTCTAGCCGAATGGTAAATTCTTCCTGCTCGGTCATGACGGAGTGCTGGTTGAGGATTTGAAGAGTTCCCTGGCGAGATCCGGGTCGGTCTTCTCAAGGGCTGTTTTCAGTTTGCCGGCGAGAACGGATTGTTTGATGCGGTGAAGGCGCTGGAAGACGTTTTGCGGGCTGCATCTCAGTTGGTCGCCAATTTGCTGAAGGGTGCACCCTTTCACATAGTAAGCATCGATCAATTTGCGGCTCGGATCGGGAAGTTGGCTCATGGCCTCCTGGAAAGCAGCCAAGAGGTCTGCATTTCGAAACAGGTTGTCTTCGGGGGGCTGAGCGGGCAGGTCGTCGGGCATTTCGACGGGAAGAAATCGAGTTCGAAGTCTTCGGCGTTCAAAAACGTAGTTGCGAACGATGGTGAACAGATAGGCCTTGGGGTTTTCGACATCACCGCGCTCGATTCGATCTCTGGCGCGAACAAAGGCCTCTTGAACGGCATCCTCAGCATCGTGAACCAGCATTCCCATGGACCGAGCGAAACGAAAAAGCTGATTCGAGTGCTCTTCGAAAAGTCTGCGAAACGTTGCTTCACCGTCTTGGCTGTTGCTGGACATCTATTGTTGCGTTCTGACCGTATGAGGCCGCTTTGCGCTATTTTAAACTCCATTTTCTGAATTTTAGTGAGCATTCTAGTAAATGCCGTTCCAAGAAGGCATTTGACGGCCCAGAGTGAATCAGAGGCTAAATCCGTGGCGCTGTTTCTTGGCTCGATCCATTTCAGCAACCGCCAGCTCCTTTTGACGCGAGCGGTTCATTTGATTGGCAAGCTCTTTGAGTTCATCTCCCGCCTCCGCTTCGGTCGTGTAAAGGTGTGCCTTTTCCCTGACCCGGCTTGCTTGAACATAAGTGATTTCGCGATCCTGCATCGCTTCATGAGTAAGAATGAAGGCGTTGTCTTCGGTCGCGCCCTGGGCTGAATGAGAAGTGACGGCATAGCCAGGCTTGATTTCCTGGTATTGATGGATGGAGATGGTTCGCGAGCGGCCTGAATCTAGTTCGACGGAAAGTAGACCAAGTTTCGGCGAGAGCGAGGTCACCGTGCCGAAATCCCCGTTTTCAATGCCAAGATGTTTGTCGCGGCGGCGAAACACGATGCGATCTCCGGTATGAATGCGTTCGCCGCCCACTTCCAAATGGTTCGCCTCCAGCAATCCGGCCTGAAGGCGCACATCCTGGATCTCCCGGTTGATGATCGTGGCATCCAATCTTGTGGCACAAAGAATGAGATTTGGTTTGGGATTCGAGATCCCTTCCCTCGCCCAATCGTTGATGAGTGCGCGCGCTGCTGCTTCCCGGTCTTTTTCAACGGTAAGGCGTCCTTCCTTTGCATAATAGGCAAGGGCTCGGGCTGCCTGACCTTGAGACAAGTCGCGAACGGCCTGCTTTTCAGCAGGGTTTCGCTGCCGGTAGATGTCGCGAAGACGCTTGCCGTCCAATTTTTCGTAGAGCGCCTTGAACGATCCGCCGCGTTCGATGGCCTGAAGTTGCTTGGGATCGCCCACCAACACAAGTGAAGCTCCCGAACGCTCGATGTGATCGACAAGTTGAACCATTTGCTTGGTGGACACCATGCCCGCTTCATCGATAACGAGGACCGTTTTGTCCGGAAGTTTGCCTTCCTGATGGCGCTTACGCGCTTTTTCCACGTCAAATTGCAAGTTAGCTTCCGGCGAAATTCGGCCGCACTTTTTCATGTCGCGAACCCAATTCTCAAACTGCGCGTGCTCTTTCGCCTCGTTGAACGGTGAAGCGCTGCGATCGAGCTGCGCCAAGAGGCTTGCGATGGTGTTTGAAGGAATCGTGCTTTCTTCTTCAAGACCGCGGGCTGCCTTGCCTGCAAGCGCAGCGCCAATTACCTTGTATCCGGATTCTGTCAAGGCCTCTCTTGCCGTTCCCAGCATAAAACTCTTGCCGGTGCCGGCATCCCCCGTGATGAGCTTTATGTTGCCTTCAGATTGCGTGATATGCTTTACCGCTTCTTGCTGTTCGCTGGTTATTGTGGGACGCCTATCGATTGCGGCTTGTAACTTTTCCTCAGTCACTTTCGGGCCCAGTTTTTCGCTGAGGTCTTTTGCCCGGGCAAGCAGATGGTTTTCCAGTTCTAAAACCTCTTTGGTGGTAAAACGCTCGACGCCTTTGATCTCACCTACTCTCACGATTTCGGAATTGTTTGCGATTTCATCCGCCACGCCCCTGCGGACTCGGTTTGCGCCCAGCCGTTCGGTTTGAGCTTCTTCTGCGGTAAAGCGAATGAGCTCGTTTCGGGAGAACGTGTTTTGTCCTTCAGTTATGCGATCCAAGGCGCGACATGTGGTGAGTTTAGCGGCTAATTCGGCGTCGAGACGTTCTGGCGAATGACCGCGGGTTGTGAGCGCTTCAGCCTGTTTTGTGCTCCAGTGGTGTCGCTCGCCGGTTTTTCTCCAGTTTGCGATTAGTTCTTTTCGCGGTACATAGGCTTTATGCGTTCGGGTGGTTAGTGCTATCCGTTCGCTTGCAATTGCGCCTTCCTGACCCAATTCGCTTAAGCGTGATCTGATTTGTTGCCGGCGTTTGGAGAATTCTTTGATCAAGGCCTCCGGCACGCCTTCAATTTGAAAACAGCTACCGTCCCGCTTGGTGACGAGCGAAAACTGCCGTTCCAGGAGATAGGCGAATTCTGCGCGGTATAGGGCGCCGGCAGCCATCTTTATACGGTAGATTTCCGGAGTGTGAAGCGCACCGGTTGTGCCATCGGCGCGCAACCCGGCGTTGACCAAGACTGAGTGCGTGTGAAGTTGCGGGTCTTGAGCGCGTGAGGTTCCGTGTTCGAAGAGCGCAAAAATCAGTTTTGCCGGTTCGGTGACGTAACCGCCCTTCCCTCGCCGCGTGATTCCGGCCACGTCTTCCACAAAGGTAAGCGCCTTTTTGACGGCTTGTTCGTGCGCGGCGCGAATCACGGAGGTGACGTTTCCTCCCACCTGACTCCAAAGAACGCTTACCGATTTTGGAGCGGAAAACACCAGATCCCAACCGGGGCAACGGTTTGGATTGTTGGCATTCTGCACCAAGGCACGGCCCCGAAAGCTTCCTTGAAACACTTCTCGCAGATCCTCGCCATACACTTGCCCGATGAGACCGAGTTCCTCAGCGCCTTGACCGAACCAACTTCCGGGAGGTTCGCCACCTTGCAGGTAGTAATCTTCACGAGCCAAATCAAGGTAATATTCGTGCTGGCCCGACGTCATTTTGCCAATGGAAAGCATGATAATTTTCTAGCGCGGCAGACGTTCCCTCACCCACTGCTCGATTTCCTCACGGCGCTCCGGAGCGTTTCCACTGAAACAATCGACGAGCAACGTCATCACTCCCTCTGTGGAGAGCGACAGCATGCGTTTGAGTTCTCTCACTTCAGCACGCAGTTGGGCCAGTTCGCGTTCCCTGCCCTCAAGCTCCATGATGCGCTGAAGCGCGGCATCCTTGGCAAAACCGCCAGGCGTCATACCTTGTGTGCGGGCATAATCGCAAAGCAGCCGGTAGGTCTGAAGATTGGCGCGAAAGGAGACGGTTTTTGAGCTTGATGCCGGCATGAAGTTGTTTGCGTTATGTAGACAGAGTGAGAGGATGGCAAATTTCAATCATGTAAACAACCTAACACGTTCAGTCTGAGAACACTGTTTACAGCATGTCAGCACTTGGGTGCATCGGGTGTGAGAATTTTCTTTTTATGCAGGATGAGAGTGATTGGAAGTGGTTTATCTACCGTAAAAAACAGCGTTCGAGTATTTTGCGTGGATTAGCCGAATTCTAGGCCTTTGAATTCGAAAAGGCGGAGCGAGGTAGCTCCGGGGCATTTGAATTCAGCCAATGTAGTTGGACGATTCGCGGGCAAGGGAATCGCGCTTTCTTAACGAAGGATGAAGGGATGAGGGCGTGAGGCGGCCGATTGAAAAGCAGCGAAATCGAGGCAAAAGATTGAAAAAGAATGATGGAAGGCGGCAGCCGGACGGAACATCCGGCTGTCGTAAATCGAGAATGTGTTAACTTGCCGGCGCCTGCTTATGACCTTGACTCTCAATGTTGCTGAGCCAATCGCAAAGAAACTCCGTTAAGCCGAGCGAATCGTCACGGTCTTCAATTCGCTGAAAACTACCGAATGAGTCCTGATAGGTCATGGCGAAGGCCATTTTCCCGTCAAAGTCAACCAGCACCTCCATGTCGGGATCTGCGATCATGTCGCCGGATTCGTGCTTGTAATAGTGACTGAGCGCAATCCGGCATGTTGAAGCGTTTCGATGCAGAATATCGACGTTGAGATCCATGAAGCCGGAAGCGCAAAACTTCAGCGCCTCGGGGGCGGAGCCGTCAAAGCGAGCTGCTTTTTGGCTCCAGTCGTCCAAATCCGGGATCAGGCAGGTGATTTGACGGTAGGCTTTTTGGAACGCGCTCATTGGAGCACCTCCTCACGGGATTCCGTCCAGCTGAGTGTGGATTTAATCAGATACAACAGCGCCGGAAGATCCGCGGCAGCAAAGGAGTTGGTGTTTTTGAATACTCCCTCCGCATCGCGATACACCCGGTTGAAGTCGAAGCTGAGAAAGGAACCGTTTTCGCCTGAGTTTTCCCAGACCGCCACGTGAACCCGTCCGATGTTCCGTTTGTAAATAGGTGGTTGTTTTTCCATTTTGATTGCTCCAAAAGTAAAGGTTTCGCCCCCGATTTCTGAGGGCTTACCCGGCCCTGCCCCCTCAGAAATTGAGGGTAAACTCTCGCTGGAGCCATCAATGGAAAAGAACGGCCTGTTATCGAACCCGCAATTCGGCAGGGGCGCTGGCGTGGGTGGGATACCAGGCTGTGGATTCTCGGGATGGACTTCAAGTGATCGCAAAATTGGGCGGGCTCAAAACGGCGCTATTTGTTCTGCTTTCGGATTTTTAGGCGCTTTTCTGGTTTAAATTTCGCCCTCTTACGCTCAAACCCCGTGTATGGACACCAATACGCTAACCCGCAAGGACCTGGCCCGGCGCTGGAACTGCTCCGTTGAGACCATCAAGCGCAAGGAAAAACTCGGACTCATTACACCGTTTCGGCTTGGAAAGCGTTTCGTTCGCTACCGGCTGCTGGATATCGAGGACCTTGAGAGGGAGGCGCTTGGCTTGTTGCCGGATTAAATGTGACATTCCGGTGGGGTTACCCTCGGTGCAACGGATTCGGCAGGCCGAGCGCTTTTCTCAGCGCCGCATCGACTCTTGCCATTACCTGCGAGGCTATCGCTCGCCACTTGGATTGAAGGCGTTCCTTGGAGATTGTGAGAATCTGTTTCGCGTGTTTTACCTGTACACCCGTCAAAATGAGCTTGCCCGCACGCGGGATTTCTGCTCACCATGCAGTACGGTTTGGCTTGGCTCCGACCTGGCATGCCAAGCTTCAGCAACAACCGAACCTAGTCCGCCGCCCCACTGGCTTGGGCGGCGGGCGTTTTTTTTGTTTGCGGCCTTGATGAAAAGTCTACAAATCTAACCTGCTACAAGAGCTCTCTTTGCTTTTGAGTGATTCTCCGCTCTTTGAGAAGATGATCAGCTGCGACGAGCTTCAGATGCGCCTTCGCGTCAAATCGATCTCCCAGGCCCAACTTTGTTTTGATAGCCGCCACGCGATCCTGAAATTGTTTTCTGAGTTCATCAGAACACTCGTCGCTGAGGAACTCCCTGATAGCTCTCTCCGTCGCCTCACGCTCCTTCTCAGCGGTTTTTTGCGCTTCACCTGCCCTTCGGGCCATTTCGTCGGCTTTAGCGTTTTCGGCGGCTTCTTGCGCCCCTCGTTCCTCTTTGCTGATAAAACCAGCCGGAGGGCTATACCCCTCACCTCGGCAAGCTGCGGCGAGCCAAGCTCCGGAATTTTCGGGCCCCTTTCCAACGGCTTGGTTGTATTCCAGAATCTCAATCTGAAGATCGAGAAATTCTTTCGGTTTTTCGGTGCAAAGTATGGCGGCTGCTTTTTGAGAAACACCATGATGTAAAAGCCGGTGTTCTGTTTTAGAAGCCGCTGAAGTTGGCAAGTTGAGGTCCGCTTGAGCGGTATAGCGCTTGAATTGGACTTTCCATCCGCTTGCAACCACTTTTTGAAATCGTTTCGAAGTGGGCAAGACTGCGATGTAGTTAGCCTTCTCAAGTTCCCGAATTGCCGGCAAGAGTTTTCGTTTGACCTGGGAAATGTCTTTGTAATTCCGTGATATTCCAACTTTTTCAAATGCAAGCGTCTTTAGATCATAGACGACCAAAGTTTGACCCAGACCAAAACGTTTATCCAGAAAGCGGTAGAGTCTTTTTGAAATCGACCGTTTTAGAGAGACGAAAAGATCGAAATTGATCGTTTTCAGGTTGCCGGCATCCAGGCTTCGAAAGAAATCATCAGACCATGTAACTTCACACAGGCCGGAATCGGTGGGTTTTTCCGCTTCGTGAATTTTAAGCGCCTGAATGTAGGAAAATACCTGGCTGGGGATCCATTCCTGATTCGCGCGGTCGCGCCATGCGTAGCGGTAATTGTAACTCGTTGTGCTCAGTCGATGGAGCGCCCGGTATATGCGGCGATAGCTTGCTCCCCCGACAGACCAGCGAAGGAGCTTGCACAACTGATAGCGGGTAAATCGGAATCGCTTCGGCCAGTCAGCGAGGTAACATAGCTGGAGGAGCCCAAACATGACTTCATCATCTTGAGCTGCAGGAAGCCCCCACTCTTCAGTTCCATGAACGGTGACACTTCGATCGATAATTTCGCCTGATGCTTGATCTTTGATACTGTCGGAAAACTGAAGCGTGAGCTGACCGGCTTGCGCGCTTTCTGCAACGACCGCGATGGGAAACTCGGCAAGATTCATTTCGTCGCGCCCTTTGACGAAGGTCTCTACCTGATTTGTAAAAATGTTGATTTGGCCAGCTTGGGAAGCTTTCTTTTCCCCCATAGAATTCCATTAAAAAAACAACACCACAGACCATCGGCGGTGTATGTTTATTAGTTTTATATAAAGTTTTATTGTTTTGAGCCGGAATTCACCCTGTAGTTTCAACAGGTTACGACGAATTTCCTGCCTGGTTTAACAGTAAAACCTGCCCCGTGTAACAATACCACCTGCCCAGTTTAACAATAAATCCTGGTTGGTTTAACAATATTCAGAATAAAAACCTGCCCGGTTTAACAACAAAGCCATTCTGAATGCCCAATTCCTGCCCGGTTTAACAGTATTTCTACCAAAATGCAAGCCCAGACAGGAAAAGGACGGATTTTCAGGATTGAAGGGTTGTTAAACGGGGCAGGTTTTCGGCTGCCGCCCATTTCAGCTCCCCTTTTCTTGCAATAGCAAGGAAGCTTTCATGCTTGCAAGATTGCTTGATGGAAGGCAGGCAAATTGGCAAGCAGAATAGCCAGCAAACAGGTTTGCAAGCCAAACAGCATTCAAGGTTGCTTGCTCATTGTATTGCTGGTTTGCAGGCAAGCTGGCATGCAAGCAAACGGTCAAACTTGAAATGAAGGTTGCCAGCTTGCTTGATTGAAGTAATGCCAGCAATATGGCTTGCTGGCATACAATCAGCTCAGCATGCTGGCAAAATTGCTATCTTGTTAGCTTGCCAGGCATCAGGTAAGCTTGCTGGCATGATTATTTCTTCGGTGAATCAGAAAGGCGGAGTAGGGAAGTCAACACTCGCAGTTCACCTGGTGATTTGGCTTAGGGAGAACGGGGTGAATGCCGCGTTGGTTGATGCTGACGTGCAAAGCTCTTCGAGCGTTTGGGCCAAGGAAGTCGACCTGCAAACACCAGTTTACCGATTTCAGACGGCTGACGAAATCCTGGATGAAGTGCCCAAGCTTGTTGAAGAAGTTGTTGTGATGGACGGGCCTGGCGGGCTGGGCGAGGTGACTCGTTCCGTGCTGCTGGTGAGTGATACGGCTCTCATTCCCTGCGGCCCGTCGGCGCTCGACCTACGTGCTGCGGATGAAGCCGTCAACACCCTGCGCCAAGCCCAGAAAATTCGAAAAGGGCCACCCACAGGGATCTTTGTGCCCAACAAGATTCAAAAGAACTACCGGCTTTCGCGGCAACTGATTGAAACCGCGCATGAATTGGGCCTGGAAGTGGCACCGCAACTCGGCCTCCGGCAAGCCTTTGCCGATGCCGTCGGACAAAAAACGGTTGTTTGGCGAATGGGGCCGGAATCAAGGCAGGCGGCAAGCGAGATTGTCAGCCTGTTCGAGCATTTGTTTAAGATTGAGGAACATGAGCAAGAAAAAGCTGAAAGTGGAAAAGCGATCAATGAGTGAGGCCTTGGCTCCGAGCGCTGAGGTCATGGAGTTTCTCAATAAAGGTGAGCCACCAAAAATCTCAGAGCAGAAGGAGGAGCAGGGCAGGGCGCTTGAGGTCGTGCCAGATAAGAACCCGAAACCGGCCCCAAAACCAACCAAAGTTGGGTACGGTTTGACGAAAGTGGCAAAGGGTGAGGCTGAGGCAGAAAGAAGGGTAGCAGTAACCATTCGCTTGCCACAGCGCCTCGCCAACGGTCTCATCGATGCCTCGGCTCAGCGCCGAAAGGAGAGAGCGAAGATCCGAACTCAGCAGGACATAGTGACCGAGGTGCTGGAAGCTTGGCTTAAGCGAAACGGGTTTCTTTCGGGGTAATCTTCAGGAACGAAAATCCGAAAATCCTGTTTCCTGGCGTATCTAATCGCGATGCTTGAAATTAAAATGTTGCCCTAAGCCAACTGTGGTTTTGCCACGCTTATCCACATAGTGCCGAGCGGTGGTTCGAGAGTCTGCGTGCCTTAGAAATCGTTGACTCGCTATCAGTCCGCCATTTTCGTTGACTTGGCTCCCGGCTTCTTTTCTCAGCGTTTGGATTCCCTTGTTGTTTTGTGTGAGGCCATGTTCTCGGAGCCATACGAGCAACTTTTTGTAGTGTCTGTTTGCACGATAGTGCGCGTATTTCGCGTCGAGTCTCGGTTTAACTTTTGACTCAATGACATATGGGCTGTCAGTTTTTGATTGATACTCCTTGAGTATCCCCATCACAGTCGGCTCAACATCCATCGTCCCAATGGCACTGGGGCGCTTGAGGGTCATCACGTCAGTTGGGTATATTGAGATGGTTGAGCCTTCGAAATCAACTTGTTCCCATTTCAATTTGTCGATTTCGGCTCTACGGAGTCCTACACAAACTGCTAGGATGAAGATTTTGAATTGTTGATGCCGAGAGTGAAAATCTGAGTCGCTTTCGCTTTCTTGCTTCTGTGGCGTTCCAAGCTCAGATTGGGCGTAACGGATCAGCCTGGGTAGTTCAGCCTCCGAGTGGTAAAGGTCTGGATGATCCTCAAACGGTTCAATGTGGGCAAACGGAATTTCATCTGGAAGAACAATTTCGTCTCGAATGTAGCGGAGGATTTTTTGTTCAGAAAACAGAGCTTTGAATCTCTGAAGCTTCGAATTGACAGCGCGTTTGGCTTTGACCTTTTCTCTAGGAGATGACTTTGCGGCATTTACAAAGGCAACCGCCCATTTTTGAACGGCTGAGACCGTTAGAATGCCGAGTGAAATGGAATCAACTTTTTCAAGCCATGCCATCCGTCCACCTTTGAGGTAGTCGAATCGTTTCTCTGTGGCCTCTATACCTGAAATGTCAGCCACCATTCGGCGAAACTCCGAACAGTACGTGGCGAATGTCTTGGGTGAAGCCTTGGTAACGAGAGCGGCTGCCGACAGAAATTCCCCAACCGTAGCCACTGACTTTTCATCACGTATCGAAACTACTTCCAATTCGCCATCAGACTTTCCGCCCTTTTTGACGTAGTCAGGATGATATTTAGCAAGTGCTTCGCCCCAACCGTCAATCGCGAGGCAGTTCCAGATTTTTTTTGCCCGCTCCGCCGCTGCCATCTTGTTTGGCGTTTGTAGTGGGAACCTCTCGCGTCGCTTTTGAAAGCCAATTCGCACGGAGTAGCATCGGGACTCCCTCGTCTCACCGGAGTTTCTTTCCCTGTAGGAGCGTTTTTCAACGACGTTTTGCCAGTAGCGAAGATCAGTTTTGGGGTATCTAACCTTAATTTGCTGGGCCACTGCTGGGCCACTTATCCTATTCTGACGTGTGCTCATGTGTTCTAAACTGTTTCATTGAAGTTGATGTAATCGTCTCATTTTCAATGAATCACGGGGGTAAACTGAGCGCAACGAGAAACAGTTAAAAACGCTATATCTATGAATTCGTAATGAATAGGTCGTGAGTTCAAATCTCACCTTCGGCTCTCTCAAGTTTCAGGGAGGGTCATGATTTGAGGTAAATTGGGCAATTTCAGGAATAAGGATGGCGGAATGAAAAAACCTGAAAAAAGAATTCCTCGCTGGACCGTGTCCAAATCCGCTCCGAATACTCTTCGGCGTCCAACTCCGGGCGTCAGATCGTTCGAAAAAACAACCTTAACCTCGAAAGAATGAACAAATCCATCCGAATCATCGTAGCGCTGGCTTTAACTGCCGGCATGACCGCTTTTGCCGCGGACGAAAACGACGCCAAACCTGCCAAACCCACCAAGGGCGCCCCTAAAAAAGCTCCGGCGTCGCTGGCCGATCGCACGATCAAGCGATATGAAGCCGTGGGCTTGACCGAAGAGCAAAAGACCAAAATCCAGGAAGCGGCGAAGGTCGCCGAAACAAAAATGACCGATCTGAAGAGCAAGGCGGCATTGACCGATGCGCAACGCCAGGCACAGAGAGACGCCGTCAAGGCCGCCAAAGACGCCGGCAAAACGCCCAAAGAAGTGAAGGAAGCCTCCGCAGCAGCCACCCAACTGAGCGACGCGCAAATTGAGGCGCAAAAGCAGATGAAGGCCGCCAACGCGGAGTTCAACAAGGCCGTTTCTGCCCTGCTTACCGACGAGCAAAAGACCAAGCTGAAGGAATCTCGCAAGAAGAAGGCTGCCGCTAAGCCGGCAACCACGTAAGCTTCCTGGCGAATCCTAACATTTCTCTCTCGGCGGGGACCTTTCCGGAAGGGAAGGTTCCCGCTTTTTTTGAAACTCGAAACTTGAAATCCGAAACTCGAAACTCGGGCCATGATGACGCGCGGGGACGCTACTCTCCCGCCATCAACGCCTCGATGTCCTCTGCCTCGATCGGCACGTTGGGGAACAAATCCACGTTCCCGTCGCTGCGCACGATGAAGTCGTTTTCCAGCCGGATGCCGAACCCTTCGTCCGGTAGGTAAATTCCGGGCTCAATTGTGTAAACCGCGCCTTCCAGCACGATGCGGTCGGCGGGAGCGACGTCGTGGACGTCCAAGCCCAGGCTGTGGGAGGTGCCGTGCATGAAATATTTGCGGTAGAGCCGTTTTTCCTCTTTCACCTCGTCTTCGGTGTCGTCTTTGGCGCGTTCCTTGGCCACTTCGGCGGCGTCGAGCAGTCCCAGGCTCAAAAGCTCGGTTTCCATGCACTTGCCGACCTCTTTTTGGTAGGCTTTGATCTCCACGCCGGGTTTCAGCAATTCATCGCGGCAGGCGGAAAATACGTGCAACACCGCGTTGTAAATGGCGCGCTGCCGCTCGGTGAATTTGCCGTTAACGGGGATGACGCGGGTTAAATCCGCGTTGTAGTGGGCGTATTCCGCGGCCACGTCAAGGAGCAGCAGTTGGCCATCCTGACAGGTGTCGTCGTTTTCCAGATAGTGCAGGATGCAGGCGTTTTTGCCGGTGGCGATGATGGGGTTGTAGGCAAAACCGCGCGAGCCGTGACGCAGGAATTCGTGGATGAATTCAGCCTCCACTTCGTACTCGGTCACCCCTGGTTTGACGAAGCGGCAGACGCGTCGGAAGCCGAGTTCGGTGATGTCGCAGGCTTTGCGCAAGAGCGCCAGCTCCACCTCCGATTTCACGGCGCGCAGGGGGTAGGTTAGGGGCGCGAGGCGCTCGTAACGGTGGCGCGGGTAGAGACCCTGGCAACGCAGGCGAAAGCGGTCTTCGCGCGTTTGGACGTGGCTGGCGTTGCGCGGGTGTTCGTTGGCGTTGAGGTAGACGGTGTCCCAGCATTTCATGAGCCGCCGCCACTCGCGGTCGAATTTGTCCGACCAAAACACGGTTTGCACGCCGGAAACCGCGGCCGCTTCTTCTTGGGTGAGCTTGTTGCCCTCCCAGAGGCGGATTTCGTCCGAAGTCTCACGCACGAAGAGCAATTCCCGGTCCGCCGGATTTTTGGCGTGTGGGTTAAGGATGAGCGCGGTTTCTTCCTGATCGACGCCGGTCAGCCAAAACAGGTCGCTGCTTTGGTAGAAGCGCATGACCCCGTCGGCGCTTTGCGGCATGATGTCGTTGGCGTGGACGATCGCGAACGAGCCGGGTTTGAGCTGGGCGGCGAGTTTGGCGCGGTTTTCGGCGAACAGCCGGGGATCGATGGGGTCGTAGCGCACTTCGCAAGCAGTGGGGCGTGGATTTCGAATTTCAGACTTCGGAAGTTTAGCCCAATCCGGCCTTCTGCGCGACTTTGGCCAGTTCTTCCTGAAAGGTGCCCAAATCCGCCTCGCTGGGGCGGTAATTCGGCGTATCCGGGTTCAATCCCAGGCGGCCAAATTCATCCACGTACCAAGCAGCGCCTTCGCCATCGCTGAAAGTGGCCCTGCCGCTGGCCATCATCCCGGGCTGGGCGATGGTGTCCAGGGTTACCGAAACCGATCCCATGCCCCCGAGCGGCCGGCCGGGCAAATCTCCGCCGTCCCCGCCTTCCCCGCCGATTTCACCTTCGCCACCCAAATCAGCGCCTCCCTCGCCTCCGATGAGTCCGGAATCGTCGGGACTCTGCGGCGGCGCATCCGTCTCTTTCTCCTCCTCGCGCAGTTGGATGCCGTGGTCGCCGAGGAGAAAGCGCGTCTCCATGAACGAGATGCTGAGGTCGAACTGTTCGTCCATCCGCCGCTGAATTTCGCCCAGGCTGGCGCCGTCGCCGGCCCATTGCCGCACTTGTTGCACTTGATCGTCTGTGAGTTGCATGGACTTTCACTATACTCACGCCGCTGGGAAGAAAAGCGGTGTTTTTTTCGACCGATGAACGACGAACGCCAGTTTTTGCTCCAACACGCCGCTCACGACTACGATGCGCTGACGGCGCGTTGGCGAGTTGTGGCTGAAAACGCGCGCCTCACCATGGAAACGGTCGCCAATTCCGGCGACTACCCGGTTTTTGGGCTAAAAAGCGCCGATTCGCGGGGCGACGGCGGCGGTTTCTACGTTTCCGCCGGGATTCACGGGGATGAACCCGCGGCGACCGTGGGTTTGGTTCAATGGGCGGAAGCAAACGCGGAATTTCTCGCCGCGCGGCCCTGCGTCATCTTCCCGTGCCTGAATCCGTGGGGTTTGATCCACAACCGCCGCCACAACGCGGACGGCGAGGATTTGAACCGTTGTTTTGGCGATCTCGCCCACCCGTTGATCGGCGCCTGGCGGCAGTTTTTGGGTGAATCCCGCTTTGCCGTTGGCGTGTGTTTGCACGAAGACTACGACGCGCGAGGTTGCTACGTTTACGAGCTAAGTCCGCCGGGACGCAGCGTCGGCGAGCGGGGGCTCGATGCCGTGGAAGCGATCGTCCCGCGGCAACCGGACGGCGATATCGAAGGGCGACCGGCCCAGTCGGCATTGATTCGCCACGACGGCGATTTTGGTGAATTGGCGGACGAATTGCGGGAGGTTGAAGGCGGCTTGCCCGAAGCCGTCCAGCTAGCGCTCGATTGCGTGCCGGTTTCGCTCACGTTCGAGACTCCGTCGGAATATTCGCTGTTTGACCGGGTACGGGCTCAGGAGCGATTTCTGGAGGCGATCGTCGTTGGCTAACAGCACGACAAAAGTGTTGGATATCCGCGGGGATTTTGCGCAAAATTCGCCACAAACCAATCGACAAGCATGACGACCTCCGGACACGGCTCCGGTTGTGTCCTGACACTCTGAAAACCTGGCGTCACGACCGCTTGTGGCTGGCGGATTTGGGCGAAAATCAGGCTCGCAAGCTGCGCTTGTACCCGCACCGGGACCGGAAGGTCGATGCGGTGCCGGATCTCCGAATTTGGACGCTAACCGGCGCGTTTTTCCGAGAAATTTCGCAAATTCGCGCAAAAACCGCGTCTCTGGCGGGTTTCGCCCGAAAAGCCCCAAAACGCGCCATGAAATCCCGGAAAACCGCTCACCGCTGCACCCGAATCCTAACCCTCATTCTGCTGGCAGGCCTGTTGGCCGGTTGCGCCACCCGAACCCGCCACCTGCGCAACGCCAACGAACGCGCCGAGCAAACCTGGAAGCTCGTCCGGACCGAGCCTGACAAGCCCAACAAGCGCTATTTTCCCACGGAACTGGCCTCCAACTACCCTGCAAGCTGGCGGACGGGAAGCTGGATCAACCTGCGGCAGGGTTCCTTTTTCATTCCGGACGGCGGCACGCGCAAACGCACCAAACAAGCGCTGCTGGATGAAATTCACGCGCTCAGCAAAATCGAAAACGCGCCGACGCCCGGCCGGGTTTTGCGCGAAGCGACCCTAACCGTGCTTTACGATCCCGTGGCCGAGATCGCCTTCTACTCCAACCCTGACAATCGGCCCGTCCGGCCGCGAAAACCGTCCTCGGACTCGGATTCCGATTCTTCGTCGATTTGCGACGACGACAGCTTCCCCACAACCACGTCTGAATCCGACTCAAAGCGCTGCAAGAACAAGGACCGCGATCGCGACCGCGAGAAGTGCAAAGACGACAAAGACCGGGGTTAGGGGGTTAGGGACCGGATCAAAACGGGCCGGCGGAGCCCGGTTTCGGCGGAAATCGCGCTTGCGATCAAACATTCCCGCCGAAATGCTGTCAGAACCAGCTACTCCGCCATGAACACCGCAAATCCCACCTTCACCGAGCACAATCTTCGCGCCTTGCCGGCGCCAATCGTCGATAAACTGCGCCGACTCATCGCCCGGGTGCGAAGAATCGCCGTGACCAAGGGCGTTTTCGCCGTTCTCGCCACCGCGCTGGTCTGCGTTCTCACCATCATGGCCATCGACGCGGCGGTGACGATTTTTTCCGCCACCGCGCGCTGGGCTCTGACGCTGGGCGGGTTGGCGATCACCTGTCTCGCCGCTTGGTGGTGGGTGGTGCGGCCGGCGACCAAGCGAATCACCCTCACCACCATCGCGCGCTACGTGGAGACGCGGCATCCGGAGCTGCAGGAGACCATCTCCAGCTCCCTGGAACTGTTGGCGAGCGATGACCCCAACGAAATTCGCGGTTCGGAGGAGCTGATCGGCGAGGTGGTGAAATCCGCGGTTCGCGATGTTGGCAGGGTTCACGGCGAGGAGGAGTTCGACAACGGCCCGGTGAAACGCGCGGCGGTGGTTGCGGCCAGTTTGGCGGGAATTTTGGCCCTCATTTTCGTGGTTTGGCCCACGCCGGGCATGAAGTTGCTGGCGCGGGCCATTGCGCCGTTCCTTCAAATTGGCAACGCCTACGAGGACACCCTGACGGTCACCCCCGGTCACATTCGCGTGGCGGCCGGCTCGGACGTGACCGTGGAGGTCTCCATCCGGCACAAGCGGCTCAACCGGGCCACGGTGCGACGCCGCGACGGGGAAAAAGCGCCGGAAGGGGTGGAGCGCATGGACCTGATTAACGTGGATGACGATCACGTGCGCACCTTTGCCCGCACCTTCCCCAACGTGCAGGACGATTTTCAGTACCGCGTTCATGCCGGGGCCGCGGTGAGCCAATTTTTCAACGTGGAGGTGGTTCCGCCGCCGGAGATCGAGCAACTGACCATTCGCTACGATTACCCGGAATACACCGGCCTTTCGCCAGTGGAAGTGGTGAGCGTGGACGGAAAAATCGAGGCGTTGGAGAACACCATGGTCACCGTGCGGGCGCGGACCAACCGGCCCATGGAAGTCGGCAACCTGCTCGTCGGCAAGGAGCCGCAAACCCGCTTCGAGGACCAAACCCGGACCCCGGATCCCAACGAGTTGACCTGGCGCTTCCCGCTCAAACGCGACCAGCAGGCGGAGTGGCAAATCCAGATCAAAGACGCCGACGGATTCGAAAATGAGGCCATTTTCTACACTCTGCGCTCCCTTCGCGACCAAGCGCCGGAAATCGCCCTCACCGCCCCCGAAGCGCGCAAATTGCAACTGCGGCCGACCGAGTTTTTGCCCATCAACTACACCGCCACGGAGGATTTCGGCTTCAGCGCGGCGGAATTGCTCGTCAAGATCGACGGTCGCACCCCGCCGGAAATCGTCGAGCAAGCGCTCCCGTCAAAATCGGCCGGGCAGTGGGCCGGAAAAGCGCCGCTGGATCTGGCGAGCCTGGATTTGGAACGCGCGCGGACGTTGACGGTTCAGGTGCGGATTTCCGACAATTTGCCGGCGCGGTTCAAGGGCAGCCAGAAGGCGATCAGCGAGCCGATCGAGATCCAGCTGAATCGCGGCGCAAAGCCGTTGGTCGAGCAAATTTTCGAAGCGCAGGAACGCGAAATTCGTGAAACGCTGCAACAGGCCAAAAACGACCTGCAACAGGCCAAAAACGAGAACGAAGCGACCAAACGCGAGCTGGATCGCGAACAAGACCAGGTTTCGCCCGAAGCGCTCCAACGGGTCGACAACGCGCGCAAGGAAATGGCCGAGGCGGAGGAAAAACTGCAAAATTTGGCCGAAAAAATGGAGCAAACCGTTTTTGACGAACGCGCCCGCGAAATGGCGGAAATCGCCGAAAACGACGTGAAACCGGCCCGCGAAACGGCGGAAAACATCCCGCTGACCGACGAGCACGAGGAGCGCAAGGAACAAGCCGAGACGGTGGGCGAAGAATTGGACGAAGCGCTGGCCAACATCGACGAAGTGCTGGAAAATTTGCGCGAAAGCCAGGATGAAGTCGAGCAGGTGGCTGAGTTGACCGAGTTAGCCAACGAACAGCGCCGCCTGGCCGCCGAAGCGCAGGAACAGGCTCGCGAACAAGCCGCTGAAGACGCCATGAACGTGGCCGAGGAGGGTTCGCGCGAAGCCCAGCAGCAGGAACAGGAGCGCGCCCGCGAAATGCAGCAGTTTCAGCAGCAGCAGGAGCAGGTTCAGCGCGAATTGGGCGAGATGTTGCGCGAGGATCCCGAGGCGATGCAGGAGGTGCTGGAAGCGCAGAACCAGCGGGCCGAGGAGTTGGCCGAACGCGCCGAAGAATTGGCCGAAGAGCAGGCGGAACTTCGCGCTGCCGCGGAACAAGCCGCAGATCCGGAAAACGCGGAGCCGCTGACCGAGGAAATCATGCAGCAGCTTCGCGAAGAACAGCAACAGATCGCCGAGCGCGCCAACGAGTTGCAGGAGCAAATGGCCGCGGAGAATCAGGAGAGCGAGCCGCTGGAGGAAGGGACGGAAGAGGCCGAAAACGCGGCCCGCCAGCTCGAGCGCAACAATTTGGACCGCGCCGAGCAAGCCGCCAACGAGGCTGCCGAAAACTTCGAGCAAGTGGCCGAGCAAGCGCAGAACGCCCAGCAGCAGGAAGCTCTGGAGCAAATGGCCCAAGAAGCCATGGAGCAAGCCGCCGAAGCCCAAACCGGCCAGGAACCGAACGAAGCGATGCAAGAGGCGATCGAGCAACTCGCCGAAGCCGCCGCCGAGCAGATGGCCAACGCGCCCGAAGCCATGAGCGAGGAGCAAATGCAGCAAGCCGCCGAGGAAGCCGCGCAGGAAATGGCCCAAGCGCAGGCCGAGAATGAAAACGCGACCCCGGAACAAATGGCTCAAGCCGCCGAAGAAGCCTTTGAGGCTCAAGCGGAGCAAGCCATGCAAGAAGCCGCGCAGGAAGCGATGCAAGAGGCCATGCAACAGGCCGCCGCGGAGACCGGTCAGCAGCCCACTCCCCAAATGCAACAGGCCGCCCAAGAAGCCGCCGAAGCCGCGGCGGAAGCTTTGGCCGGCGAGCCGATGAGCGAGGAGCAATTCGAGCAACTCATGGAAGCCGCCGCCGAGCAAATGGCCGAACAAGCCGCTGAAAACGCCAGCGCCGAGCAAATGGCCGAAGCCGCGGGCGAAATGTTCGAGCAAGCCGCCGAGCAGGCCGCCGAAGCCGCCCAAGCGATGCAGCAGGCTCAGCAGGGTCAACCCGAGCCGTCGGCGGAAATGGCGCAGGAACTCGAAAATTTGGCCGAGCGTCAGGAAGCTGTCGCTGAAGCGCTGGAGTCGATCCAGGCCGGCCAGCTTGAGGAAGCGCTCGCCGCGATGCAGGAAGCCGTTTCCGCCGAAGCCGAGATGTTGGCTCAGGAAGCTCAAGGCCTGGAAGAAGCGGCCCAAGCCGCGCAACAACGTCAGGCCCAAGCCCAAGCCAACCAGGCGGAAACCAGCTTCAACCAGGCCGAGCAACAGGCTCAAGCTGCTGCCCAGCAATTGGCCAACGCCCAGCAGGCGCAGGACCAAGCTCAAGCCCAAGCCGCGCAGCAGGCGGCCCAACAAGCCGGTGAGCCCATGACTCCGCAAGAAGCCATGGCCCAAGCTCAGCAGGGAGAGGTTCCGCCGCAACCGGCCACCCCCGCGGAGCGAAATTCGCTCAACGCCAGCGCCCGGGCCCAGCAGCAAAGCCAGCAATCGCTGGAGCGCGCCGCCCAGCAACTCAGCCAGGCTGCCCAGCAGTTGGAGAGTCAGGCCAACGCCCTTTCGCCGAGCCAGGATCAAGGCGAAAGCGAGCTGATGGACTCCCAGGAATTGGCGGAGAGCTTCGAGCAGGTCAGTGAGGCCGCCCAAGCTCAAAGCGCCGCCGAAGCCGCCTCCCAAGCCATGGCCGCCGCGGACTCGCTCCAGCAGATGGCCCAGCAAGCCGCTGAAAACATGGGCGCGATGGGCCAACAGATGACCGCGCAGTCCCAGCAGCAGCAACCCTCGCAGCAACAAGGTCAGCCCGGCGAACCCTCTGAGGGCGCGGAATCGCTCAACGAGCAAGGCGCAGGTTCGGCCGCCGATGCCAGCGGCGTCCCGCCGGAAATGGCCAAACTCGGCATTTCCGCCGAAGATTGGGCCCGATTCCAAGGCACGCTGAAAAACGACATCACCAACCAGGGCAACGCCGGCGCTCCGCAGGAATACCAGGGTCTGGTGAACCAGTATTTCCGCATCATCGCGACGGAGGCGCGCAAGGCGAAGTGAAAATTCCTGGCCGTTTTTGGTGCGTTTTTGGAATTTGGTGCCTGGGATTCGGAATTTCCGCAGCCCAGGGTGACATCGCCCAAAACGTCTTCTCCCAGTACCGCGCGGAGGTCGACAAAGCCACCGACGCCGGGCTCGACTTTTTGACCAAAAATCAGCAGCCGGAGGGGCATTTTCCCGACCGCCACGGCGATTCCACCGGAATCGTGGGTCTGGTGGGCATGGCGTTCCTCTCCAAGGGGCACATTCCCGGCTACGGCGACTACGGGGAGGCCATCAACCGCTGCATCGACTACGTTTTGCGCTACCAGCAGCGCAACGGTTTGCTGGACAAGCCCGGCAGTTCCGGGCACGGGCCCATGTACGCGCACAACATCGCCACGCTCTTCCTTTCGGAGGTTTCCGGCATGGTCGACCGCGAGCGTCAGGATCAGCTCGACCCCGCTTTGGGCAAAGCCACGGAGTTAATCCTCCGCTCCCAGGCCATCCCGAAAAGTAAGGGCTACGAGGGCGGCTGGCGCTACAAGCCGGACTCTCGCGACAGCGATTTGTCTTGCTCCGGTTGGGCGCTGATGAGCCTGCGCTCCGCCAAGCTAAACGGCGCGCCCGTTCCCGATGAGGCGATCAAAAAGGCCGTGCAGTACGTCTTTGCGCGTCACGATCAGCGCATGGGAACCTTTGGCTACACCGATACGCGCGGGCACGCCGAATCACTGACCGGATGCGGGTTGCTGTGCCTGGAATTGTGCGGCTACCACGGGCACGAATCCACATACAAAGCCGGCGAGTTCATCCTCAACACCTTCCAACGCCTGCCCAGCAGTTCCCACGAGTATTACGGCAACTACTACAACGCCCAGGGCATGTTTCAGCTTGGCGGCAAATACTGGCAAAAATACGCGGAGTGGATGTACACCCACTACCTCCCCAAGCAAAAGCCCACCGGTTCCTGGCAATCGCGAAGCGGCGGCGAAGTTTACGGCACGGCCATGATGGTCCTCTCCTTCACCGTGCCTTACCGGCAATTGCCGATCTACCAGCGGGACGAAACGGTGGACGAGGAGCCGTAGGGCGGCTGTGGCCGAAAAACGGCCAAAATCGGCGTTTTCCGGGGCAAAATCACGGTTTTCAGGGCCGGGCCACATTGCCGCGCGACGTCTAATAAAAATTGAATTTATGGATATTTCGAATATGTTGACCGCTTTCAGTCCGCCCTTCGTTTGGCCCATCCATGAAATCTTACCTCTTCACCTGCTTGAATTGCGGGACGCAGATGGCGTTCACGGAGAACCAGGCTGGCGTTGAGGGACCCTGCGGCGGGTGCGGAATGATCGTTCAGGCCCCGCTTCCATTCAAATCGAACACCATCCCCGTCGGGCAATCGGAAAGCGAGTCCGAGGAGACCTCCAAACGCAAAAAACGGGGCGAACCGACGCCGGGCAAGCTCATTTCGCCCCAGGGCAACTACGTGACGCTGATCGGCGAAACCATCCGATTCGGCGCAAATCCACGCAGCGACGTGATCGTTGCCGAAAGCTACGGAACCAGCGAGGAGCACTTCCAACTGTCCGAGGAAGGCGACCAGCACATCCTCATCAACCTTGCGCCCAACGAGAACCAGACCCGCGTCAACGCCATGGCCGTGTGCGAACGTCCGTTGCGCGACAACGACGTGATTTTTGCCGGCCAATTGCGCCTGACCTACCGTGCGCCGACCATCCGCCAGGAGGAGGAAAAAGCGCGGAAAAACAATCGCCAGCGCTACGCCCGCGCCGCCGTCATTGGCGCGACGGGGCTGCTTTTGGCCTTCATCGTCTCCGAGGCGTTCAAATCCGTCGAACCGGCCAAAAAGAAGCCAAAATTGCCACCCCGGCCCAAGCTGGTGATGCCCGCCAAACCTCCGCCGCGGCAGCCGGCCCGTCCCGTACAGCGCGTTCCGGCGCCCATTTCCCATCCCGCTCCCGGCTACGTCTCGGCTCCGGACGGCTACCACCCGGTGGCCGGCGTTCCCGCGTACCCGCAGGCCGGTCCGGGCTACGTTCCCGCCTCCGCTTACCAAAACCTGCCCTACACCATGATCGAGCTGCCGGATCGGCGAATGGCGCAAAACGTCCGGCGCACCTACACCACGCCATCGTCTTTCGCCCACGTCACCGTCTACGAAGAGAGCGTGGTGAACCACTACGAGGGGGTGCTGGTGGACGCGTATCTGCGCAACGGCCACCGCCACTGGAAATGGGACAAGGAGGCCATCACCGCCCTGACGCTGTTCGCGCGAATCTACGCCTCGGAAGGCACCTCCTTCAGCCGGGTGGATTTTGAGGAGATGAAAGCCGCCGTCAGCCATTGCATCCGCTCCGGTTGCCGAGATGCGGCCATTCTCCACGCCAAAGATCGCATCCGCAGCACGGAATTCGCGCTCACCGGAGGCGCCCGGCGCGATTCCGGCCCTTCGCTATCGCTGGATGAAATCGCCATCGCCGCCTACCCGGCTGAAGTCCGCGCGCCCTCCTATTTGCACAAAATGCGGGCGGACGGCGTCGATTCGGGGGATTCCGGCCAATCGCTGATGAAAAAGCTCATCCAAAGCACCGCGGAGTGGGATGTCGACTCCAGCGATCCCTATCTCTCCACCGTTTACTGGGATCACGTGGAAGAAGCCGCGCTCACCGCGGTGGAAATCTCCGAAGGCAACTCCAAGCAGGTGGTGAGCCGCTTTGTCACCGCGTTCAAGGCCCACGGCGCGCCCCAGCAAGTTCGCGACATTTTTACCGTGGCGATCCCGGTCTGGCTGGCTTGGCAAGACACCTTGAGCGCGAAAAACGGGGAACCGGCGCCGGAACCGGATTTTTCCCAACTCGGCATCGCCAAACTGAAGCTGGACGAACTTTGGGATGCCGGAATGCGCACGCCCATCGTGACCGAGCTGATGCTGAAAATCTCGCTGCTTGCCGGTGACCGAGAGTTGATGGATCTGTGGTTCGAACGCGCCATCACCACCAATCCGGAGGATCCCACCCCTTACCGTCTCAAGGCCGAATTCCTCAGCCCGGGCCGCCACGGAGACGTCGAGGAACTGACCGCCTACGCCGACTCGCTCATGGAGCAAATGGACACGCCTAACCTCCCCTGGCTGGGCCTGGAGATTTATTCCAAAATCAACCAAGCGCTGGACGGCGATTTCGGCAAACGCCCGGAAATCTGGACCCGAGTGGAAGGCACGTTCGAGAAATTCTTCAAGCGCTACCCGGACGCCCACTACCGCAAGGCCCAGGGAGCGGCCATCGCCTGGGAATTGGGCCATCCCACCGAGGCGCGGGAGCAACTCATGGAAACGGGGCTCGACTACGCGGCTTTTACGATGAACATCCAGCTCAAGGACGGCGAGTTGTCCCCACACGAGCAAATCATGAAGGAAGCGGAGGAAGCGGAATTTCGCGTCCGGCTGGAAGGCGCGATCATGAGCGGATTGTCCGAGCAATAGGGCTGGATTGCGGGCTGCGACATTCTTGTCGCCGGCATCACAGTTCAAGCCATCCCTAGCCTAGCGGGCTAAGTCCGACAGCCTCCTAGCGCCCGAAACCTGGAATCGGCCGCACGGCGCCCAGGTTCACCACGTGCTTGGGCGGGCTGGGTTGCAGCCGTAGCGCGCCAATGTCCAGCAAGGTGTGCAAAATGGTGCCAACCAGCCTTTCGGGCCCTAACATATCGCCCGTCGGCTCGCCGCCGTCGCGGGTCGATTGACCGATGACGCGGCCGCCTTGCGATCCGCCGCCGTAGAGCAACAACGGTGCCAGGCGCGACCAATGATCCCGGCCACCGCGCTTGTTGATGCGGGGCGTCCGACCCATTTCGCCGCAACAAACCAACAAAATCTTTTCGCCCAAGCCGCGGGCCTCGCAATCGCGGATAAACGCGGAAATCGCGTGGTCGAAGGCGGGGCCGATCGCCTGCATCCCGTCGCGCATGTTGAGGTTGTTGCCGTCCGCGTGCATGTCCCAAACACCGGCGTAACCGGCGTAAATCGTGACGAAACCGCAGCCGGCCTCGCAAAGCCGGCGCGCGGTGAGCAGCAGCTTGCCAATCGATTGGGCGTGGGCGTCGTAGTAGCCCAGTTTGCCGCGATTCGCCTTGTTCCACTTGCCCGGCGAGGCGTAGCGCGCGGTATCGTAGCGCGCCACGGTCCGGGGATCTTCGTTGCTCAGGTCGAAGGCTTTGGAGACGCCGCCGCTGAGGATGACCTCGAACGCTTGGCGCTGAATTTCGTCGAGCGCCTCGATATCCGCGTTGGCGTCGATAAATCGGTTGGCTTGGTCGAGCGATTCCAAAATTTCGCGCCGGTCGTGCAAAAATCGCTCGCGCGAGACGTTGAGCATCATGTCGCTCTGCAATTGACCGCCGGAACCCGCCACGAACGGGGCGAATTTCGAGGCCCAGGGTCCGGTCGCCGCTAAGTTTCCCCGCGTTCTCGCTTTTGGCGCATCGGGACAGACGATTTTGGGGAAAAGCACCGCATTTGTCGGCATGCCGGTTTGCGCCCGCGTTGCCCCGGCCACTCGGGAGAAGTGTACGCCGATGTTCGCCTCCGCCGAGGCCGGGCTCACCAGCGGCTGCACGTTGTGGCCGGCATTTTGGGTGCTGAAGGAGCGCACCACGGTGAATTTATCCGCCAGCCCGGCCAATTGCGGCAGTGCCTCGCCAAAATGGACGCCCGGCAGCTTGGTGGGCACGGTCCCGCCGATCGTCCGGGTGGCCGAAGGCACGTCGATCTTCGGGTCGAACGTCTCCAGTTGGCTCGGTCCGCCCTGCTGGAAGACGAAGATGACCGCCTTATCCCGCAACGGATTCGGCAGCTTCGCCGCGGCCGCCGCCCGGCTGGCCAGCAGGTGGGGCAAGCTCAACCCAGCCATCCCCAAGCTGCCGATTCGCAGCAAATCGCGGCGGCGCCAGGGGTCGGATTGGTCGGCAACGGTGATCATGGCAGGAACCATCAACCTGGGAGACATTTTGGCGCCGCGCACCCATTTTCTGGCTGGAAATGAAAAAATGGGCCCTAGCCAAGAGCTGTTGATCTGCACGGGTTGCAATCGGATTTCCAGACAATCAAAAAATCCTAACTTTACACAAAACTTTGCATTCGTAATTTCTGGGAACGGTGTTAGTATCGGTCACCCCTCGCGTTAGACCCTAACCATTTCCAAAAATCACACTGCCGATGAAAATCCTGAAGGCTTTGCCTAGTGGTCCACCAAATCCAATTCTTCGGATTTGGTGGACCACTAGCCTGAGCAGGGGAATTTTGCCGACCGCCGCGCTCTTTTTCGCCCTCATGCTCGCTGGGTGCATCACCCCGCCGGAGCCGAATTACGAGAAGCTGGGGCTGAAAATTCCCGATGGCTGGGCGGAGCGCGCCGCCGGCAAGCCCATGGCGGACACGCATTGGGTGGGCACGCTCAACGACGCCAAGCTAACCCAGTTGGTGAGCGAGGCGCTGGCCAACAACCACGATCTCAAGGCGACGGCGGCCCGAATCCGGCAGGCGCGCGCCAATGCCGTGATCGTCGGCGCCGATCGCATGCCGCAAGTGCGGGGCGAGTTGGACGGAATTCGCAACCAACGCAATTTCATCGGGTTTCCGCGCGGAACGGGTGGAAGCCAGAGTGGCACGCAAGCAACCCAAAACGGTCAGGCGACCCAAAACGGGCAAGCGACGAACGCGGGCACGCAATCGCAGCAAACCCAGCAGATGGAGATGGTCCAAACGACGTTGAGCAACACTTTCGGCCTCGATCTCAACCTAACCTGGGAGCTAGACCTCTGGGGCCGGGTTGCCGCCGCCAAATCCGCTGCGTTGGCCGATTTTCAGGCCAGCGAGGCCGATTTTCGCGCCGCGCAGCTATCCATCGCCTCCCAAACGGCCAAGGGCTGGTTCGCGCTCATCGCCGCCAAGGAGCAAACCGAGCTGAGCGAACGCGCACTGGAGATTTTCAGCCAAACCAAGGAAACCATTCGCCTGGAATTCGAAAAAGGCCTGGGCCAAAACGCCGCCGGCGAGCTGCAACTGGCCCTGGCCGATGTGGAGAACGCCCGCGCCGCCGTTTACCAGCGCATGGAGCAGTTGATGCGATCCAACAAGGGCGTGGAGGTGATTTTGGGCCGTTATCCCGCCAGCGAGCTGAAAGCGGCAAACCGCCTGCCTTCCATGCCAAAATCGCCTCCGGCCGGGATTCCCGCGGAATTGCTCGAACGCCGGCCCGACCTCGTGGCCGCCGAACGCCGCCTGGCGGCAAGCGACGAGCGCGTGGTTCAGGCAAAACGCAGCCTGTTGCCGGCCGTTACGCTTACGGGCGCCTACGGAACCTCCACCGAGCAGCTCAGCGACATCTTTGACACCGACTTCACCGTATGGAGCATCGCCGGCCGCGCCGCCCAACCCATCCTGGACGGCAAACGGCTGCGCGAGACGGTGAAACTGCGCCAGGCCGAAGCCGAAGCCGCCCTGGCCAACTACGAGCAAATCGCGCTCATCGCCTTTCGCGAGGTGGAAGAAGCCCTCGCCGCCGAAGCGTTTCTGGCCAAACGGGTTGCCGCGCTTCAGGAAGCAGTGAAATTGGGGCGAGAAGCGCTTGACCGAGCCAAAGACGACTACATTGGTGGCGTAGGCGATGTCCTGACGCTGCTTAGGGCCCAACAACAGTTGATCAACTCGGAATCCGCGCTCATCGATGCCCGGCGCCAGCGTCTGGACAACCGCGTGGACCTGCACGTTGCCCTGGGGGGCGATTTTCGTAGCCACCAGCCGCCCGCCACCGACGTAACCAGAAACCGTGAAACTTCCCCTCAAACTGACGCAGGCCGTCCTGAGCCTAATCGTCCTCGGCGCCGGCATCGCGGCCGCGGTGGTTCTCCAGGCTTTTAAGCCGGAAGCCAAAAAGGCCGAGCCCGACAAAGCTCTCCCCGTGGTTGAGGTCGCGCATGCCGCCAAAGAGACCCTAACCTTGAAGCTACCCTCCCAGGGCATGGTGGAACCGGCCCGCCAAACCCAGCTAGCCGCGGAGGTGGCCGGCAAAGTGGTTTGGGTTTCGCCAAAATTCGAAGCCGGGGGCGAATTTGCCGCCAAAGAGCCGATGCTGCGCCTGGAGCGCGCCGATTACGAAGCCGGCCTGGCCCAAGCAAAAGCCGCTCACGCTCAAGCGGAGCTGAAATTGGCCACCGAAGAGGCTCAGGCCGAAAAAGCGCTGCGCGACTGGCAGCGGCTCGGTCGCGGAGATCGCCCCAGCGCCCTGGCCTTGCGGAAACCGCAAATTGCCAGCGCCAAAGCGGAAATCGAAGCCGCCAACGCCAATCTGGAAAAAGCCAAGCGCGACCTGGCTCGCACCGAAATCAAAGCCGACTACGCCTGCCGCGTCGAGCGCATCCACGTGGAGCTGGGCTCTTACCTGGCCCCGGGCGTGCGGCTCTCCGACGTCTACGCCGTGGCTCCGTTCGAGATTCGCTTGCCGCTGTCGCTCGACGAATTCGCCCTGGTGGCGGAGAATCCCATGGCCACCCTGCAGACGCGCGCCGCGGACCGGGATTTTGAGTGGAAGGGCAAGGTGGTGCGGCAAGAGGGCGTCATCGACCGCGCCAGCCGCTCGGTTTACCTGGTGGCTGAGGTGAGCCCAAAACGCGGCGAGGAAGGGATTTTGCAACCCGGGCTCTTCGTCCAGGCGCAAGTGGACGGACGGACGGTGAAGGACGTTGTCAGGGTGCCCTTGCGCGCGTTTTACGGCAAAAACCGGCTGATTTTGGTGACCGACGACGACCGGCTGAAATTCCGCACCGTCACAGTCCTCCGCCGCCAAGGCAACGAGGCGATCGTGACTTCAGGGCTGGATGAAGGCGAGCGAATTTGCCTGACCCCGCTCGAAGCGGTGGTGGAAGGCATGGAAGTGAAGGTGCAAGAGCCAAAACCACCGCCGGAGGAGAAAATCCCGCCAAAACCGGAGTTACAGGATCCGGGAGTTCGGTGAACATTTGGGCGCGAAGAAAGACGGGCCTCGCCTGGACGAGACTAGCAACAGCGCGCGGCGCCGCCGTTGGATCCGTTGGACTTGCTGCCGTTCGGATTCGGGCAGCACTCGCCGGGAGCTTGGGAGGTTAGGTGGTAGCCGGCTCCTTTCGTCTCCCGGGGATGGCGCTCGCGCGTGGAAGAGCAGTCGAAGTCTTTGGCCTCTTCCAGCGGAATATCGACGATTGGATCGACAAATTCGAACATGCCCTCGTAGGGCGCCTTTTTGTAGAGATGGTAGGTTTTGTCGCACACCGCGTAACGCTTTCCGCGCTCCATGACGTGCCCATCGTCGTCCAAAACGCTCTTGAACGGGCCCTTGTAAATGACGGCTTGGTTGCGCTCCAGACAGATGCCTTGCTTGCCCTTGTAAGCCGCCGCGGTCATGCTGCGGAACTCGTAGCCGTTGACCGTTTGCCACGGCGTTGGGTCGAATTTGAGGATCTCAACCCCGTGGAAGCCCGCTTGCTCGAATGCCGCCAAAAACTCGCTTTCCTGGAACGCGCCCGAGATGCAACCGCTCCAAAGTTCGGGGTCGCGCTGCATTTCCATGGGCACGAATTCGTCTGAGACGATGTCTGAGATGACCGCGCGGCCGCCTTTCTTCAAAACGCGAAAAATCTCGGCAAACAGTTGCTGGCGGTGGCGTTTGTTGACCAGATTCAGCACGCAGTTGGAGACCACGACGTCGACGCTGTTGTCGGCAATCATCGGTTTTTTGGCTCGCATCTCTTCGGCCAGCTCCTCGGCGTCCATGAAGGCGTTGGCGGAGGAAATGGGGCGTTTTTGGAGCTTTTTCTCGAATTTTTCCATGTCGAGCGCCAAATCCTGGATGCGGCCTTTGTGGAATTCCACGTTGGCGTAGCCGATCGCCTTGGCCACGGCTGGAGCGTTGCGCCTGGCGACTTCCAGCATGTCGTCGGTCATATCGACGCCGATGACTTTGCCTTTCTTTCCGACGACCTGGGAGGCGATGAAGCAGATTTTTCCCGTGCCGCTGCCCAGGTCCAGGACGGTTTCTCCGGGCTTCACGTATTTGCTGGGATCGCCGCAACCGTAGTCGCGCTCGATGACTTCATCCGGGATGATTTTCAGGTATTGCGGGTCGTAGTTGACCGGGCAGCAAAGGGCGGGTTCTTGGGCCTTGGCTCCGGCGGCATAGCGCTCTTTGACGGAGGATTCAGTTTTCATTCCTGCGGTTGAGTTGTTGTGAGTTGGCGGCTTTTTTGGGATCTGGGAAATTTCAGAAAACCGTGATTTCCCGGTCAGGCACCCATTTTTGGGGCTTCGCATCCAGTTGTCACTCACTTTCCGCGAAATTTCGCGCACGTTGGTTCGACAAAACTAGGACACGCCCCGCAATGGTTCGCGCTTTACTCGACGAATCAGGTGCGCTTTGCTTACCAACAAACCCGCATCGCATGGAGCCGAGCCCTCAATCTTCCCCTCAACCCGAAAACTGGTTGGCCGAGCACGGCGATCACCTCTACGGCTACGCCCGCTTTCGCCTGGGCAATGACGACGCCGTGGAGGACGTGGTTCAGGAGGCGCTTTTGGCCGCGTTCAAGGGTTGGGACAAGTTTGAGGGCCGCAGTTCGGTGCGAACCTGGCTCACCGCAATTTTGAACCGCAAGATCATCGACCATTTTCGCAAGCAAAAGCGCGAGAAGGATCATTTTGTGCCGAATTTTGGCGAAAATGACGAAAGCGGCGAATTTTCGCCGGAAGGGCGAGTTTTGGCCGATCACCGAGCACGTTTGTGGAATCGCCGGCCGGACAACGCGGCGGAGCACGCCGAATTTTGGGAGGTGCTGAGCGATTGCCTGCAAAAATTGCCCACCGACCAACGCGAAATGTTTGAGAGCCGCGAATTCGACGGCCTATCGACCGATCAAATTTGTGAAATGAAGAACGTAAACCGCAACCACTTGTGGGTCATCTTGCACCGGGTGCGCAAAGCCTTGCGCCGGTGCCTGGAGGCGCGGTGGTTTGCAACCTGAACCAACCCATTTTCCCGCCATGATCGCCCTGATGAGCAAACTCGTTCGCAAGCTGGATCGGATGATGTTCCGGGTCATTCCCAGTTGCAAGGAGGCCATGGAAATGCATTCCCGGGCGCTGGACGATGGGTTGCCGTGGCCGCGCCGCTTCCTGCTGGAGGCGCACTGTATGATGTGCGACTACTGCCAGCGCTATGGCGAGCAACTGCGCTGGATGCAGGCAAAAATGCGCGAAATGCCGAGCCGGATGGATTTTTCCAAGGTCAAGGCAATGCCGGGCGAGATGCGGCAAAGAATCGCCAAACGCCTCAGCGAGCAGACCTGACCCGGATCGCGGCTCAAATCAGTCAGTCAGTCAATCAATCCACGAACGCGAATTCGTTGCTGCCGAGCAAAACCTGGAGGTAGCGTGGCCAATCCGCGGTTTCCAGAAATTTGGCGCCCAATTCCGCCTCCCGCGGGGTCGGTTCGCGCTGAAAAACGCGCTGGTAGGCGAAATGGATGCGTTGCGGGGTGGATTCGGCGTGTTTGGCGACGAATTCGGCCAAAATCCCAGCTTGAGCGGCGATGAGCGGGCCGTTGAGCGCGAACAGCCCTTGCAGCGGCGTGGTGGTTTCCGACCGGGCGGGGCTGTGGGCTGTGGGATCGGGAAAATCGTGAACCTGGAGCATTTTGTTCAAGTCGCGCCGGTGGATTTTGCCGTAAATCGTGCGCCTCCGGTTGTCCGCCGCGTTCAAATCAGCCGGTTGCCCGCCGACCGTGCGATCCAACGCGCCAGAGGCGGCCAACATGGCGTCGCGCCAGCTTTCAACACCGAGCCGGCGCCGGTTCATGCGTCCGAGCCAGAGATTTTGCGGATCGCGGGATTGGGATTGCGATTCCGGCGCCACCGACGACGATTGCCGCCAGGTGGCGGAGTTGAGGATTTCGCGGTGGAGCCACTTGAGCGACCACTCGTTTTCCACGAAGCGGAACGCGAGATCGTCAAGCAATTTCGGGTGGCTCGGCTTTTCGCCCATAAATCCAAAATCGCTCGGCGTTTCCACCAAGCCGCGGCCAAAATGCCAGCGCCAAACCCGGTTGACGATGACCCGCGCGGTCAGCGGCCTGGCATCGTTCAAAATGGCGTCCGCCAGCTCCAAACGGCCGCTGCCCTGCGAAAAATTCCTCCCGGCGAACGCGGTCAAAAACCTGCGCGGGACGACTTCGCCGGGATCGTTGGGATCGCCTCGCACCTGGACGGCCAGATTTTGCGCCTGACCCATGCGATAGTCCAACTGCGTGCCGTGTCCCTTCGTTTTCGGCAAAACGTGCAGCGCGGCTTCCGCGACGCCGTTGACCATCGGCACGTCGTAATTCGGCGTGGCGGACTTGATTGCGGCGATCTTCTTGGTTAGGGCCGCCAATTGCGCGTCCAAATCCTCCGGTTTCGGCTTTTTCTTCTTCAACGCGGTTTGCTGGTTTTGCAGCTTTTCGACTTCCGCCCGCGCTTTGGCCACCGGCGCCCAAACGTCCTCCGGCATCGTGGGCCGGTCGGCCAAACGCACGCTGGCGAAGACTCCGGCCAGGGCGTAGTAGTCGGCCGTGGAGATGGGGTCGGACTTGTGGTCGTGGCAACGCGCGCATGCCAGGGTGAGGCCCAAAAACGTGCGGCCCACCGCGTCGATGCGCTCTTCCCACTCATCAGCGACGGTGGTTTTGATGATCTCCGGCGGCAATTGCAGCTCCTTCCAGTAAGTGGGGCTCAAACCCAGAAATCCCAGCGCAGCGTTGTCATTCGGCGGTGTTTCCGGGATCAAATCCGTGGCCAACTGGCGCTTCACAAACTGGTCGTAGGGCAAATCGTCGTTCAGCGCGCCGATGACCCAGTCGCGATACAACCACGCCGACGCGGTCGATTTCAGCCAACTGGCGGTCGTGTCCGTGTAGCGCGCCAAATCCAGCCAATGCCGCGCCCAATGCTCGCCAAAGTGTGGGGAGGCGAGCAATTCCTCGATTTTCGCCGTTGCCGCGGAAATTCCGCGAAAACTCGCGACCTGCTCCGGTGTCGGCGGCAAACCGGTCAGGTCAAAATGCAGGCGCCGGAGCAAAACCCGGCTTTCCGCGGGCGGAGCGGGATTCAGCCCCTCGGCTTCGAGTTTTGCGAGGATAAAGTGGTCGATCCGCGTTTGCGGCCAATCGGTTTGGCGGATTTTTGGCAGAGTTTGCGCTTCCAACGGCGCGAACGACCACGGAAGATCATCGGCGCGGGAAATGGCCGGAAAAACCAGCACGGCTGCAAGGAAACACCGGAACATCAGCCTCAACACGAAGCATCGGCGCGGATTCTTGCGGAACACAGACAGCTCCCGGCCGGGTTTCCCAAGCTCCTCCGTTCGCACGCGATAAGGGGGGCATTTGCGGATGACATCCGCGGTTTGCTTCCCAAGATTCGCCGCATGGCCACCGACAAACAGATCTATCTCATCCTGCAGCGTTGCCCGAAATTTCTCCACATCCTCGGCGGCTACAGATCCCCCGGCCAAAGCGTCTTCAAATCGTTGGAATTCAAAGATCTGTCCCGGCGCGCCGACGGCATCGAATTTCCGCTCGATCCCGACCAACCACTGACCGTGATCGAGGCCCAATTCGGCCTCGTCACCAAGAAAGGCAACGTCTACCGCCAAATCATCGCGAAAATGGTCATGGCGCAGGAAGAATACCCGGAGCGCGATATGCGCGGGGTCATCCTCTTTGCCAATCGCGCTTGTGATCCCGATACCCAGCCCTGGAAGAAGCTGGTTCGCGTCCGTTACCTGGATGAAACCCTGGCCAAGCTAGAGGCGAAAAATCCCAAGAACCCGCTGGTCTGCGTTTTCAAGCCGGTGATGGAGCAAAACGACGAAAAACTTGTCTGCCAAGCGCCTCAGCACTATCGTGCGATCCAACGCAGCAAGAAACTGACCGCCACTCAGCGCGACACTCTAACCGAAGTGTTCGAAAACTGGCTCTTGCAGCGATTCAAAGACAAAACCAAGCAAGAACTCGCCATGATTTTAGATTTGCCAGACGTCCGCCAAACTCGCTGTGGGCGGGAACTGCTCGATGAAGGCCGCGAAGAGGGTATGGCTGAAATGGTGATTGCCGTAGCCCGCAAACGACTCGGCAAAATCTCGAAGAGCGTGGAGGAGCGTATCCGCAATTTGGACGCCAAACTGATGGAACCGCTGCTGATCGCAGTTTTGGAGATGAAGAGCGTGAAGGAGCTTCGTGATTGGCTCGAGGCAAAGTAGGGCCGTTGAAAAAAGGGCCCCGCGCGCCGGAAAATTACGCCGGATACTCCCAATCCCCGCGATATTCCCGCGCCAGGAGCGCGTTTGCTTCGTCATCACCGGGAAATTCCTCCTTGGCGCCGTCCCAGTCCACGCTGCGGCCGAGTTTGAGGCTTAGCATGCCGAGAAGGCTCAAATTCGTCGAAAGATGGCCGATTTCCACGTCCGCGGCGGGTTTGCGCCCAGTTTCGATCGCATCCACGAAATCGCGCCACAACGGCGGGACGTTGTGGCCGTCCTTTTCGTTGTCGAAGCTGGGATCCTGGTGAATTTCCGCCGCGCCGCGTTTGTTGGGAAAAAACGTCCAACCATCGCGCCAGCCCATGTGAAACGTGCCCTTGGTTCCGTAAAAATAGCAGCCGTAGCGCGATTTATCCCCGCCGCTTCCCGCAAAGCGCCGATGCTCCCAGGTCGCGGTGAAATTCTCGAATTCGTAGGTCGCGATTTGGTGGTCCGGCGCGTCGGTGGTTTGCTCCGCCTCGGTCAACACGACGGGACCGGCGATGGGCCGGCCGCCGGCGGAAAAAACGCGTTTGGGCCACTTTTCCTCGCTCCACCAGAGCAGTTGATCCAGCCAATGCACGCCCCAATCGCCCAAAGTGCCGTTGGCGAAGTCCAGGTAGTTGCGAAAGCGGCCGGGGTGGATGTTGTTGCAAAACGGACGCAACGGCGCCGGCCCGCAGTAGAGGTCCCAATCCAGGTGGCCGGCCGGTTCGCTGTTGGGGGTGGGAGTCTCGCGGCCGCCTCCACCGGTGACGAACATTTTCACCAGCCCGATGTCTCCGGCGCCGCCGTCCTTGAGAAATTTCATGCCGCTGAGGTGATGCGGTCCGATCCGACGATGCAACCCCACCTGCACCACGCGATTCGCGGCTCGGGCGGCCCGAACCATGGCCCGGCTTTCGCGAATGGTGTGGCCGGTCGGCTTTTCCACGAAAACGTGCACCCCGGCCTCCACCGCGGCGATGGTCTGCAGGGCATGCCAGTGATCCGGCGTGGCGATGATGGCGATTTCCACGTTCTCCTTCTCCAACAACTCGCGGTAGTCGGTGTAAGTCGCGGGGGTGGATCCGGTCAGGCCCTCGACTTCGGACGCATTGATCTCCAACCGGTCGGAATCCACGTCGCAAAGCGCCACCACCCGGGATTTACCGGCGTTCAGGGCTTCGCGCAGGATGTTCATCCCCCACCAGCCTGCGCCGATCAATGCGGTGCGGTGGAGTTTGCCGGATTTCGGGTCCGCGCGGACAAATGGCGTGGAAATCGCGGTAGCGGCGGAAGCGGCGAGGAATTTGCGGCGAGAGGTCATGCCGGGACTGTGAAGTTCGAGAACGGTCCCGTCAACTCTCCGCGGAAACCCGACCCAACGGCGACCAAAAACTTGGTGGCGGCGCACGATCTCCTCCTGCATCCTACCAGCGGCCATCGCGCCACGATTTTCCAAAAAAATTGCCCCATGAACCGAAATTCCGCCCTTTTGCCGGCTCTGACGATCGAACTTGGCTTGATGCTTACGGCCGCGGTTAGCGCGGCTGGAGACCGAGACCATCGCCTGACTCTGCCGCCCGCGATTTACGCCGTGCCGGGGTCCGAAATGAACGTGTTTTTCGCCAACACCGTCCTGGTGGCTCCTGGCCGGGAAAAGGAGATCCGATTCCAGGCCGAATGCGCCGTGGGAACGATCGACGCCCAAAAATGGACGCTAAACGCGGCCGACAGCGAGGTGGGCGAGCACCGGTTCGTGCTCCGCGTGCTGGATCCCGAAGGCGGCAAGGTGTTGGAAGAGGCGCAGTCGGTGGTTCGCGTTGTTCCGCGCAATGCCGGGGTGAGGAAGGATGTTAGCCTGCTCATCATCGGCGATAGCCTGACCGGCGCCACGCAATATCCCAACGACCTGGCCCGCAGGCTGAACGAGCCCGGAAACCCCGCCTGGCGGATGCTCGGCGCCAACCGGCCAGCTTCAGCCAAACCCGGCGTGAATCACGAGGGCTACGGCGGCTGGACGTGGAAGCGTTTTCGCACGCAATTCAACCCGGATGCTCCCCAACCGGGAAAACGAGCCAGCAGCCCATTTGTCTTCGATGGCCGGCTGGACGTGGCTCGCTACTTTGCCGAACGCTGCGGCGGCAAGCGACCAGACTTCATCACCGTGCTTTTGGGCATCAACGACTGCTTTCACCCGAATCCGGACGACCCCGAGGCCATCGAACAGCGCATCGACGCCATGTTCGCCGAAGCCGAGCCGCTGCTGGAGGCAATTCGCCAAGCTGCGCCGAGCGCGGAAATTGGGATTGGCCTGACCACGCCCGGCAACGCGCGGGACGAAGCCTTCGCCGCCAATTACGGCGACCGTTATACGCGCTGGGGGTGGCGCCGCATCCAGCACCGCGTTGTGGAGCGCGAAATCGAGCATTTTGGCGGTCGCGAGGAGGACGGGATTTTTCTGGTTCCTACGCAGTTGAACCTGGATTGCGTGCACGGGTATCCGGAAAACAACGGCGTGCATCCCAACGGCGTTGGTTATGCGCAAATTGCCGCGGCGCTGCATGCGTGGCTGAAGTGGCGGCTCGCGAGCGCTGCGCGGTGAACTCAAAATCTCGCGGTTTTCCCGGTTGTCTGAGCGTCCAGCGAGGCGAATTCGCGCTACCGGCTCAAAAACCGCCGCACGTCTGCCGCCGATTGCTCCGGAATTTGCAACTGCGGCATGTGGCCAACGCCCTCGTAGACCTCAATTCCGTGAAGATTTGGCACGTAGCGACGCCATTTGTCGAGGTTGGTCTGTCCGTTCTCATCTGGCGCGCTAGGCGGAAACCACGGATCGGCTGCGCCCCACAAAATCAGCACCGGGGCGCGAATGGAGGCGACTTTGCGGCCGATCTCTTCGTCCGTTTCCTCCTCGGCCATCCGCACCGCGAATTGGAACAGCCTAACATAGTCGTTACGCCCGTTGGGCAACCGGCTCAGGTCGTGGAAGCGCTTCATGTCGTACCGGTAGCGCGCTTCGGTGTCCGGATCGTTGAAGTCCAGCTCGTGGCTGCCCAGGTAGAGATCCTTGATGGCCCGTTTCCAGGCCATTTTCGGCATGACCGCGCTCATGATGCTCACACCCAGCGGGTGATCGGCCGCACGGACGGCGAAGGGGAGTTCGTCGCGATTGTCGATGAAGCCGGCGGGGTTGATGAGAACCAATTTTGTCACCAAATCCGGCCGGGCCGCTGCGTAGCGCCAGGCAAAGCTGCCTCCGAGCGAATTCCCGGCCAAATGCGCGCGCGAGATCCGCAATTTCGCCAAAAACGCGTCGAGAAAGGCAATCCAGTGCTCTTCGTCGTAACTTTCCGCCTCCAATCCGCCCGTCAGCCCGAATGGCGGGTAATCCACGCGAACCAGGCGAAAATGCGGCTTCAATTCCGCGGCCCAGCGATCCCAGGTGTGGAGCGAATCGCAGATTCCATGGAGCAGGACCAACGTCGGGCCCGTGCCTTCGTCGCGATAGTGAACGCGAATTGGCGCTGCTGAGTTGGGAAGGCCGAGGTGGAGGAATTTCGATGCGGATCCCGGCGTTGCGTAGGTCCGTTGAAACTTGGCTTCAGACATGGGGTTGAGCCGAACGTGGCCGCAACCGCTCAACGATGCGGCCAGCAGCAGGAGCGGAAGAATGCGAAAGTGTGGCAGGGGCTTCATCGGTTTGATCGCGCGCTGTTGGCCCAGCCTAAAACGGCAGCTCGTAGCCGATGTTGGCCTCCCTAACTCCGGCGTTGTGACAGGCTAAAACGGCGTGAGCCACCGCGCCGTGACGCGCGTTTTCATCGGCGCGAACCAGCACTTTTTGCCCCGGATTTGCCCGCACCGCTTCGACCATGGCCAATTGCAGGTCCGGCAGCGTGATGGGCTGATTTCCCAGGAAAACCGAGCCGTCTTTGCGGATATTGACGATCGCTACGTTGGGCGCGGCGCTCAACGTGCTCCCTTCCGCAGCGCGCGGTAATTGCATGGGCACGTCGCGCTCTTCCTCGGAAAATTTCGTGGCCACGAGGAAGAAAATGATGAGGATGAAGAGCACGTCCACCAGCGAGGAGATGTTGATGATGTCCCCGGCTCCACCACTGTCGCTGGCACGAATTTTCATGGCATCGGTTTCAATTTGCGCGTGCCGGCGAGCAGGTAGTGATCGGCAAAGTCGTCCGCCGCGTGGCCAAGCTCTTCGATGACGCCGTCCGCCCGAGCCCGGAGCAACTGGTAGGCCAGCAGGACCGGAATCGCGATGGTCAGGCCGGCGGCGGTGGTGACCAGCGCTTCGTAAATTCCGGCGGCCAATTCCTGCCCCTTGCCCAGTTCCTTGGTCGTGGCGTCCTGAAACGCGCCAATCAGCCCGTAGACGGTGCCTAACAGCCCCAAAAGCGGCGAAACCGCGGCGATAATCGACAATCCGCGCAGCGAGCGATGCAATTTGTCCGCCTCGCGAACTCCGGCGTCTTCGATCGACTTTTCCACCGCTTCGTCGCCGCGGACCATGTTTTTGATGCCGGGCTTGAGCATGCGCGCGAGGGGCGAGGGATGCTGCTCGCAGTGGATGACGCCGTCCTCGATCGTCGCTTCCTTGCCGTCCCAAGTCGCCTTCAGCCCATCCACGAAGCCCTCCGGCAAGAGGCGCGATTTTTGCAGACTGACGAAGCGCTCGATGGCCAGCGCGATCGCCAAAATCGAGCAAATTCCCAGCGGTATCATCACCGGTCCGCCCTTGAGGATGAGCGAGAGCAAGGTCTCGCGGTTGGCCTCGGGTTCCGGCAGCGCGGGGGCTTCGCCAGCGGTCGCCGCAACGATGCTGAGCGAGAGCAATGTCAGGACGAAAGTGACGACGAGAGCGATGCGGTTCATTTTTTGCGCGATAGCGCTTCCAGGCGCGTTTTTGCCACTTGGGCGGACGGTGAATCGGGAAATTGCGCCAAAACTTCCTCGTAGCGGGCCCGGGCGTTGGCGGGATCGCTCTTGCGTTCCAGCGCGGTGCCGATTTCCAGCAGCGCTTTGGGCGTCCAGGCGTTTTTGGCGAAGTTGACCTCCACCTTGACCAATTCCTTGATCGCCTGGTCCAGGTTGTTGGCGGCCAGGTGGCACTCACCGATTTGAAATTGCGCGCGGGCCGCCGTTTCGTCCGGTTCCGCGCCGGCAAGGACCGCCTGGTAGGCCGCAATGGCCTCGGCGTGGCGCGAGAGATTTTCCAGGGCCCAGCCGCGGGCAAATTTCACGCGGCGCAGCAACGAGCTTTGCGGAAACTGGCCAGAAAATCGCTCGCAAGCAGCAAGCGACTCGGTGTACTGGCCGTTGAGGGCGAGGGTCTCGGTTAGGCGCAGCAGCGCTTGCTCCGGAATGTGCGTTTGGTCCGCAGCCGGCTTGATTTCCGCGGCGCGGGTGTAGTTGGCGATGGCCGCCGGATACTCGTCCAGCTCGCGCCGGGCCTCACCAGCCTGGTAAGCCGCGGGAGCCGCCAAATCCGGGACTTTGGCGGATTTTGCGTGAACCAGCTCAAAACTGGCCGCCGCGTCCGCAAATTCGCCGGCCTTTACCTGGCACCAACCCAGCCGGTAAGCGGCTCGCGCGGCTAACGACTGATCCTGGGATGCAACCAGCGGTTTCAGCCGGGTTGCGGCGGATGCGGCGTTGCCGGCTTCGTACTCGATTTCGGCCAATTCCAGCGTCGCGGGCATGGTCAGCGCGGAATCCGCGTCGTCGGCGAGCAATTGCGCGTAATTCGCCGCGGCCGCCTTGTCGTCGCCCAGTTCCTTGCAGCACCACGCCAGCTCATAGCGAGCTTGGGCGCGAATTTTGGGCTCCGGGTTGGCTGCGGCCAGCGTTTCCAGGTTTTTGCGCGCCTCGGCCCAATTCTTCGCCCGCGCGTAGGCGATTCCCAGGCGAAAACGCAGCTCGTTGAGCTTCGCCGACTCAAATTTGGCCGTGGCGAGGACCGCCAGATTTTTCGCGGCGGCATTGAGGTCATTGGCGTCCACGGCAAGCAAGCCGGCCTGGAAACCGGCGTCGTGCAGCATGGCTTCCGGCGCCTTGGAAACGGCGGCGAAGTGCTTGCGGGCGTCGGGATCGCGTTTCTCGCTCAGGGCGACGTAACCCAGGTAATACTCCGCTTGGGATCGAAGCTCGATTCGCGGCGTATTTGCTCGACGAATTCGGTTAGGACGCGCTTGGCCTTTGGCCAGCGTCGCCGGCGCCGTTTGCAAGGCGCCCGATTTCCAGGAGCGCCTCCGGGCGATGCGGCGAATTCGCGTGCCGGCTTGCCAATTCCTCGTAACGCTGGATGGCCGGAGCCGATCTGATTTTTCGCGCCGAGCAACGCGCCGAGCTTGAACAGCGCGGTGTCGCGCTTGGAGCGTGTCCGCGGGCGTGCCGGCGAGGAATTTTTGAAAATGCGCGATGGCTGGGTCCGGCTGTTCCGTGGCCGCGGCGCACTCCCCGGCGTAGAAGTCCAGGTGGAGAAAAAGGCCGGCGCGTTTCGGATTTTTGGCGATGGCTGCTTGGTAAGCTTGAGCGGCCTCTTTCCAGCGCTTTTTCCGGTAGTGGGCGTGGCCCAGACGCAGGCGGACCGTGGTGATTTCCGAGCTTTTTGAGTAGGCGGCCAGATGGGCTTGGTAGGCCGCCGCGGCGTCGTCCACGCGATCGAGCAAAAACAGGTTTTCCGCCCGCAAAAAGTCGATTTTCTCCGCCAATCCGGCCAAGTTCGGCCGAATCGCCCAATTCCGCGCCCCGTTCCTTGATTTTCGCCGGAAATTCGCTCACAAACGCGCCAAACTTTCCGCAAATTTCTCCGCGCGATGCAGGCAAAAGGCGCGGTGATGCAGTGCGCTCGGGCTGGGCGGGCAATTTCGCGAACGCCTCCGCCGCTTTGGCGAATTTTTCGCGGCCCATCAAAGTGGCGCCCAACTCGAAGAAAATCTCCGGCGCGAGTGGGTCGGCCGCGAAACGTTTCGTCAGCGTCTTGCAGCAAGCTTGATGGCCTCGTCAGGCTTGTTTTCGCGCTGGGCGCAACGGGCCCGCCAAAACAGCGCCTCGGCGGAATCGATCTTGGCCAGCAGCGCCTTTGCGCGGGCGATATTTTTCTTTTCCAGGTAAGCCCGGCCCAGAAACGTGTCGGCCAGCGCGGCGTTCGGCGCTTTGGGATGATTGCGCTTAAATTCTTCCAGCAGGCGGATGGCGAGGTCGAAATTTCGGTCCTCAAACGCCAGGAATCCCAGGCGAAATTGGGCTTCGCTCTGGTAGGGGCCCTCCACTTTGCGCGCGGCCTCGAATCCTCGCCGAGCCGCGTTGCGGTCGCCGAGTTGCCGCTTGGATTCCGCGAGCAAAAATATGCCCTGCTGACCGAGCTTGTTCTGCCCTGCGCCGAGTTTTTCGAGCAAACTGGCCGCCGTTTTGAAATCTCCTGGCGCTCGAATGCGGCCAAAGCGGCCTGGGTGCGGACCCGCGTCGCCAGCGGGCCGTCCGGGGCCGATTTCAGGAACGCGTCGGCCTGTTTGGCCAAATCCTCCCACTTTTGCTGGCGATAGAGCGCATCAATCGAACCCGCCTGGCAACTGCGCTTGAATTCGGCGGTCGCGTTGGCGCCGTTTCAGCGCTCCGGCAAAGCGTTGCTCGGCCTCCGCCGCCTTGCCGGTCTCCAGCAGGCATTGGCCATGCATGAGGAGGATCCGCTCGGTTTCGGGCAAATTTTTGGCGGCCAGCGCCTTCAGCAGCGGCTCGGCCTCCGCGTATTTTTGCTGGGCAAACTCGCACAGCGCCAATCCGAACCGCGCCGCGTCCGCTTTGGGATGGTTGCCGTTTTTGACCAAAAACGCGCGAAATTCGTCGGCCGCCAGCGGATAGAGCCGCTTGTTGTAAAGTGCGTTAGCCTGAAAATAGCGCTCCAGCGCCGGATCCGCGTTTTGAGCGAAAATTGGCGAAGCAACCATGGCCGCAGCCGCGAAAACGGCGACGAAACCCACGAAAACGGCAGGTGGTTGCGCGGGATGCATGATCTCGCTCCCTTACCCCTAGGCGGCGCGCGCGGAGCGATCGGCGATGTTCGCGAAGCAATGCACGTGCGGCAAGGGCCGGTAATTCCAGATGAAACCGGGGCCCTCCAACCGCCAAAAATGCCAGCGGACCGAATCCTCGGAGCTTCGTTTGTCCTTGTAGAACGCCAGGTTGATGGTCCGCGTTCCACCGTGCGCCTTGACGATGCTCATCACCTCATCGGTGTCTTCCTGGCGAAAGGGCGCCAACAACGTGCGCAAAACGCCATCCACCTGGCCCTGCTGTTCGGCCGACAGATCGTCGTAGGAAATCCCGGGCCGGGGAGCGTCGCCATCGGCGCGAAATTGGATTCCTCGGCGGCCGTCGCCCGGATTTTTCTCCGCCACCGCCACTTTTCGCTGCTCGGCATCCAGCGATTCAAATACGCCTTGAACCTGCTCCGTTTGGTAGAAATAGACGTTCTCCTTGCTGTAGCCCGGCTTGCGGTGGCCGTAATAAATGGGCCCGCCAAAAGCTGCGCCCGGCTGGGAATTGCCGTCGCAGCGCAGGGTCAGGTGATGGCCGCTAAACACCCAGGCAAATGGTTTTTCCGTGCCCGGTTCGCCAAAAATCGTTGCGCCGCAACCATCAAACGAGCCGCTGGAGTCCCACCGGTTGTTGCGGCTGATGCGTTCGTAAGCCTCGTCGCTGGACAAAATCGCCCGCAGCGTGCGTTGGATCAACTCCTGCTGCGCCTTGGTGTAATGGTCGCGAATGCGCTTGCCTTCGATGGCGCTGTTGTAGGTGCCCAACCGCGCCGGCAGATTGCCCTTGCGATGATCCCACGGCCTAACCACCGCCTTTTTTTGCTCCGCGGAAAGCGTGGCGTACAACTCGCCGACCAAATTCTCGGCAACCTGGTTGGCGGGCTTCGCAGGTAAGTCATCGGCAGCCATCGCCAGGTTGTTGGTCGCAAAGAGAGCCGCCGCGCCTCCGCCAACGGTTCGCAAAAACCGCCTGCGCGGTCCGCGGGCGAAATTCCGGGCGTCGTCGTCAAAACCGGAGTCGCAAAACGGGCAATAAGTGTCGGATTCGTGAAGCATGGTGGGAGGGGATAGTTGGTTGATGGTTGACGGGTGCTCTATCAAACACGGCAAGCGCGGGGACACTTTCTCAAGCGAATGACCGCGGCCCCTCCTGAGCCTGTTCCAAAAGTCTCATTGGCACCAGCCACAGACTCGCTGACCGCAAACGGGCGTCAAGCGAACGGACTAGGATACCCTGTGCCCTGAGAGATCCTCCGTTGCGCCTGGAATCTTACGAACTTTTTTGCGAAGGGGCGCTCTTTTTTGGCGTTGTCAGGCTGGTGAATCTCGCTTTGAGAAGGGTGTGTTCGACGCCCGCAGGATTTGCGCGATGCGCTGGGAACGGCAAGCGAAGGAGCGCAGGCGTTTTAACGAGGCGGCGCGGACGTAAGACGGTGACGGTGACGGTGGGTTGAGCTTTGGTGCAGGTCTACTCCACCTCCAATAGTTGCCGCGTCACCTCGGTTAGCACAGCTTCCACGGTAGGCGCGGTGCGGGAAACCCGGCTGACTTCATAGCCGCCTTGCTCGTAGGAAATGGCCGTGCCGATGTAGCCGGGGCCGCCATCGCCGTAAGCCGCCACCGCCACGAAATCGCCCGGCCGCATCGCTTTGGCCGCCAGTTGGTATTCCACGAACAGCTCGCCGGGAAAGAACAACAGCCGCGCCTCGCCGATTTTGAGCCGCCCAATGTCGATTTTTCCCCCTTCCTTCCACCGGCGGTAAAAAACCAGGTCCCGCGCGGCTCGAATTTGCGTCCGCGCATCGGCTTCCGGGTTGGTTAGCTCCGCCTGGAGTTGCTCCTCCGTGTAGCGTCCGCGCCAGGGCAATTGCGTCCGCGTCACCCGCCAATTTAGGTCATCCACGGCCACCGGGACCTTGGCTTGGTTGGTCCAAGCCGCTTTCATGCCGGCGTGAGCGCGCTCCGTCAACGCGGCGCGAGCTTCCGCCGATCCGTCGTTGTATTTCCCGGCTGCGACGTTGCCGCCGGCGCCGTCAAAATGGATGTGGAGCGCCCCGGTTTCCGCCGTGCGCCGATTCCGAGCCAAGCCCACGGTATCCGGCGTCACCCCGCCGCGGCCGTAAAAACTCTGCGGGTGGGAGGCGTAAAACGTCAGCGCGGCAATTGGCCGGTCGCCGTCCCAAAACGCCACCAAATCCAGATTCGGGTCGATCGTCCCCTCCGGCGCGGCGTTGGCTTTCGGATTGCGGCTGGCGCTCATCCGCGCGATCGCCAGTTTGCCGTTTTCACCGATGATTCGGCGATTGGAGGCAAATTTTTCGACCACCGCGGATCCAAAGCCGGCGTGGCTAACCGGCGTGCTCGATTTCACCGCTTCGCGAACCGCCCGGGCCGTGTTGGCGATGGCGGAATCGTGCGCCTCGCGTTGGGACATCACGTCGGTTAGGCCCTGCGCCGCCAGCAGCTTGGCCGCGCCCAGGTCGTATCCCGGCGAATCGTGGTTGTGGATCACATGCATCGCCACACGATCGGGCGTCGTGCCCGCGGCCCCGGCCAAGGCGGCACGCCAGGCATCGTGGCTGTCGTTGGAGATGCCCACAAAGTCGGCAACGCAGAGGACCAGCGGCGATTTTGCGCCAAAAATCACGATTCCCCGCGCCGTCAGCGGTTCTTCCACGTTGGCGGCCGGCTTGATGTAGCTGTAGCACAGCGGCGAACCCAAGGGCGGAGTGACATCCGCGGTAAACGTGGAAATCCGGATTTCTGCCGCGCACAACGTGGAAACGGCGCAGGTGAGGAGGAGAATGGTGGCGAGGGTTTTCATCAAAGCGGGTGGTGCGGGCCCAAACCATGACAGGAACGCTTGGGAACGCAAGGGCGCCCAAAGAACCTCCAAGTGACATTGGAATTTTTCAGCAACCTGCGAACCCATCCCCTCCGCTCCAACCGGCTCCATGCGTGGAGAAATTGGTGACCCTCAGCGCGAAAAATTTCGCTAATTTTCGCGTCGATCGCCGATTTTCGTCCTAAAATTCCGGATGAGCATGCGATGAGCGAACTGGACCAATTTACGTTTGAATTCATGAATGACGAAGCTCTTCTGAGTTGCGACCCCAAGTGGGAGAAGGCGTCAGATTTGGAGAAGCTCATTTCCGTCGTTGGGTATCCACGAAACGCCGTAAATCCGCCCTCTGAAGCAGATTGGTTGACTTTGCAGGCCCAGCTTGGTTGCCATCTGCCGCCGAGTTACAAAGAGATGGTTAACCTGTTTGGTATTGGCGAGTGGGGGAATTTTTTGCATACGCTAGTGCCTGGTTACGACCTGGAATACGTCGCTTGGCGTTGTTCGGGCCTTGCTGAAGAATTTTCGGAATTTTCCTGGTACCCGGCCGAAGGCGGTCTCCTATTGTGGGGCTTTACTGACACGCGAACGACGCTGTGCTGGGACCGCGCGAATAGCGGTCCGAATCAGTGGGAAATCGTTATCGTGGAGGAGGGGTTTGAAGCGGAACGATTTGCGATGTCCGTTCCACTGTTCCTGGCCAACGCAACTCGCGGAAAGATTGAATCCTATTTGCTCCCAGCAACCCAACCCGGCTTTTTCGCATTTCACGAAGGGCGTAAATTTGACGTTTGTCTCGGCTAATTCACCAGCGTTCTTCCGAGCTTGACGGCAAGGCTGAGAAAGCTTCCAATGCGCAACTTTCGCCCCATGTCTCAGCGTTTGCGAGCCAGTTTCAACAACCCGTGGCACATTGCCGGCGCGGCCGCTCTCGTCCTGCTGCTGGCGAACAGTTTTCTGGTGGATTGGCGGATCGTGGCGACGGGTGGGTCGATCGACTACCGAAACCGGGTAACCGGCGCGCGTCTGCTGGGGAGCGGGATCGATCCGTTCACCTACAAATGGCGTCCCGGCCAGCCGGTGACGTATTGCGACGTCTACAACAACCTGGCGGTGGAGGTGAGCAAAACCACGGTGACGCCGACGTTTCTCACGCTGATGATCCCCTTCGCGGCGTTTCCGTACAAGGCGTCGCAATTTCTGTGGTTAATGGCGCAATGGGGGCTGTTGATCGGCACGGGCGTGATTTGGTGGCGGATTTTGGCGCCTGGCTGGCGGCGCTGGCTGTGGGCGGGAGCGTTGGTGGCGTTTACCTACACGCTGGCCTGGCGTTTGCACATCGATCGCGGGCAAATGTACGTTTTGCTGACGTTGCTGGTTAGTTTGTGGCTGGCGTTGGTCAAACACGGTGGCGCAAAAGCGGCGCGTTGGGCCGGCTGGACCGCCGGGCTGCTGGTGGGCCTGCGTCCGCCGATGGTTCTGCTGCTTGCGCCGTTTATCTGGTGGCAGGGCAGAAATCAGCTAAAACCCGCAATTGTGAGCGGGCTGATTTGCCTGTTTTTGCCGATGCTCTTCCGCACCGCCATTTGGCCGGACTACCTGGCCGGCATGGCCAAGTGGTCCGAGATTTACCGCAACAATGCCGAGCCGCGTCCGCCGCCTCAAGCCTATCCGCCGACGATTGAAGGGATGAAGGTGGAGCAGATGGGGCGCTTTCGCGTGGTGCAGTACGTCGATTCGTCCATCTACCGGCTTTTGCGCGAAATGGACGTGACCGGCGCGCCCGCCTGGCCGTTGCTTTTGGTGCTGACGGCGGGAATTGGCGGGTGGTACTGGTGGTCGCGACGATTGGAGCTAACCGACCAGCTAACCGGCATCGCGGCCTGGATTTTTCTGGCGGACTGGTTTTTGCCGGCTTACCGCGCCCCCTACAACGACGTGCTGGTGCTAGGTTGGCTGGCTCTGGCCCTTTTGGCGCGACGCCGGGCGTTTTGGGTGGCGCTGGCGGCATTGCCGCTGGGCTGGGTGATGGTTTCCACCACGCCATCGGCTCGCTGGCCCCTGCATTTGCCGACCCTGTTGTTCTTGGTTAGCACGGCCGTTACGCTGGGCCGGGTTCGCGTTCGAAAAACGCCGGAAAACGCGAAATCCGCTTCCTCATGAGCCGCGTGGGGATCATTGGCGCGGGGCCGGCCGGTTTGACCGCGGCGCTGGAATTGGCGCGGCGCGGGCATGAGGTGGAGTTGTTTGAGGCCGCGCCGCACGTGGGCGGAATGGCGCGAACCCTAACGCTTTGGGATCACCGCGTGGACATTGGTCCGCACCGCTTTTTCACTCGCGACGAAAAAGTGGACCAATTTTGGAAAGGGATCGTGGGTGAGGACTACGACGTGGTGGATCGAATGACGCGCATCTACTTTGGCGGCCGGTTTTATGATTACCCGCTGCGACCAACCAACGCCTTGCGCAACATGGGCATGCGCAACGCGCTAACCAGCCTGCTGAGCTACACCCGGGAAAAAGTCGCGCCAACCGCCCATTCGCCGCCCGAAAGCTTCGAAGATTGGGTCGTGACCGCGTTCGGCCGGCGGCTCTTCGAGATGTTTTTCCGCGATTACAGCGAAAAACTCTGGGGCATCCCTTGCAACGAGCTGGACGCCGATTTCGCGGCCCAACGCATCAAAAAATTCTCCCTGGCCGGCGCCCTGCTGCACGTCGCCGGGTTGAGCCGCGAATCGCACGCTACGCTGGTGGATCGCTTTCACTATCCCAAAAGCGGCACGGGCATGGTTTACGAGCGGATGGCCGCGGAATTTCGCGAACGCGGCGGCAAATTGCATCTCAACACGCCGGTTAGCGGCATCGGTGAGGGAGGACGCCGGTTGCAGTTGGGTGATGGTGAAGAACGCGCCTACGATCGCCTGATTTCGACCATGCCGCTCACCTTGCTGTGCCGCTCCTTGCCGAATCTCCCGCCCGAGGTGGAACAAGCCTGCGATCGGCTGATTTTTCGCAACACCATCCTGGTTTACCTGCTAGTCGATGGCGACGGGCTGTTTCCGGATCAGTGGCTCTACATTCAGTCGCCGGAATTGCGGCTGGGGCGGGTCACTAACTTCCAAAACTGGTCGGCGGGCATTCGCGGCCCCGCCGGCCAAACCGTGCTGGCCTTGGAGTACTGGTGCTTTGCCGAAGACGCGATTTGGTCCGACGACGACGGCGAGTTGATCCGGCTGGCAACCGGCGAATTGCAAACCACCGGCCTGCTGGGCGGCGCAAACGTGCTGGAAGGCAAGGTGGTGCGGGTTGCCAAGTGTTACCCGGTGTATCGCCGCGGCTATCGCGAACACCTCGGCACAATGATCGGTTTTTTGCGCGAAACAGCTCCGCAGGTCAGCGCGATCGGCCGTTACGGCGCGTTTAAGTACAACAATCAGGACCACAGCATCCTCATGGGCTTGCTGGCCGCGGAAAACGCCGGCCACGATCTTTGGGGCGTGAACACAGATTACGGCGTGTACCAGGAACAGCGAAACAATCCGACGCCAAGTTAGGTTAGGGTGCGGCGATAACTCGCAATTCCCGGCTCACGTAGGTCTGCGGCTCATTGCCGGCCAGCGACACCGCGGCCAGGTTAACCACCAACCTCACCTTGCCCGGATTCGCGGCCTTTTTCGCCACAAACTCCACCAACGCGGAGGTCGCGTTTTCATAGCTGTCGAGAACGATCACCCCACGATCGCTACGCGTGATGCGAAATTTCTGCGCGGCTTCGATTTGCGCGGTTGGCGTCTCTCGAGTCACTTTCGCCGCGGTCCAGGCGCCGTTTGCGTCCTGGTATTCCACGAGAATCTGCTCGGGAGCGTCGCCGCAGTGAAAAACCGTCTCCACCGCCGGCTGGTTGGCGGTTTCGCGCGATTTTTCGGCCAACCGGACCGCGCCTGTCGTCCGAACCAAGCCGTCTTCGCCGAGTTGGATCGCCCGGGTCGCCCATTGCTTGGTGGCGGGCGACCAGTGAGCGATGCCAAGCTCCGCTTCCATTTCAACGCGGTTTCCGTCGTGCGAGCTTAGCTCGTAAAAATGCGCGCCCGGCTTGAGGAGGTCGCGCGATTCGTCGATGGCAACGACGTCGCCTAACAAAACACTCCGAATCCGCCCGCCTTGCATCGGCGCGATTTTCACGGTCACTTCGCCCGCTGTGAGGATCGGCATGGGGCCGCCGTGAGTCGTGAGGAAGCCCATCTGATAGCCGCGGCCGTTGCCCCACTCGCGCGGACTGGCGCCGCGGATGTGGCTCAGCAATTCGCGAGCCCGCGGGAGGGTTGATTCGCCAAAATCGGCGCGCACCAATTGCTCCCCACGCTCCACCAACTCGCCAGGCGTCCAGAGGCGAAAAGCTTCCATCCCGGCGTTGGCTTCCCGGACCCGGCGCTCGTAGGGATCGCTGCCCTTGGCCTTCGCGTGCGCGCCTTTCAGTAACCGGTCCGCGGCATCCACGATCTCCGGCCGCAGCCACTTGGTGAAGTCTTTCTCGAACTCATCCGCTTGAACCGGGTCCTCGCCCCGAACCGAGTTTTCCATCAGTTCGACGTAGGCGATCATCTCATCCGCGGCGGGACCGTAGTAGCCCTCACAGAATTCGCGGATCAACTCATCGACGTCGCGCGTTGGATCCCAGAGCAGCTTGCCCCAAACGTAGTTTTTCAGCACGACCAAGTCGCCGCCCTTGGAAACGTAGTTGCCCTGAATGCGAACACCGGCGACGCCCACCTGGTGGTAATACTTCAGATTCGCCGCAAGCGATCGCAGGCACGGAAACGGCTTGATGAAGTTGTTAAAATTGACGCCGTATTCCCAGATGTAGACACGGCCGGGCGCGATTTCGCACCAGCGGTCCAGATTGCGGCGAAAACTCTGATTTTTCTCCGATTCCTCAATGCTGCGGACCGTATCGTGGCGCAAACGCGGGATTTCGACCACCACATTCCCGCGAGGCCGGGTTTTCGCCGGCGGCGCCTCCAGACTCATGTAGGCGTGCGTTGCGACGCGGATTTCCGGGAATTTCGCCGCCAAAATCTCAGCGGATTGGTTAACCATTCGCAGCATCGTGGCGCAGTAGCCGGGTTTTTCGCGGCCATCCGGATCCGTCCAGGATTCTTCCTCGTAAACGCGCTTTGAAGCGTCGGAAAAATCCATCCCGCCATACCAGTCGCCCATGCTGGCGGTGTAGAGAAAATCCGCCAGGTTGCGCTTCCGTTTTTCCACCTGTTTCCCAAGTTGCTCAGCCACGATTTCCGCCATGCCGGGCGCGGTGTAGTTCATGTGGATGTTGTTGAACTTGCGCTCGCCGTTTTTGTCCGTGGGCAGGAAATCCGGGCGCTCCTTGGCGAAAGGCTGGAGCATGGGGCAAAGATTATGCACTGCGGTGAAACTGGTCCCGCTCTTGCCGCGGCGTTTGTAGGCGAAGAAGTTTTGCCCGGCCTGCGCTTCGTGGTTGTAGAGGTCGTGAATCTCGAACGCCGGCTCAATGAGGGTATTCTGCGCCGCGATTTCGATGCGTTCCAGCTTTGGCACGTCTTCCTCGTCCCACGACCACCAGCGGCAACCGAGTTGCTCCTCCAAAAGCGCGAACACTGCGTAAAGCGTGGCGCGCGGGGTCCCGCCGCAAATCTCCAGCCGGCTACCCTGCGCGCGAATCACGAATCCCTCGCGCGACAAGCCATCCGCCGATTTTTTGCCAAATCGACCCACCAGCACAGCGCGTTCCGGCAAGGGATCCGGCGCGCGATTCGCGGCGAACGTCGCGCCGCTGATTTCACCGAGATAACGCGCGAGTTCCTGCGCGGCTTGGATTTCGGGCCGCTCGGCCTTGACCGGGAAAAACACCGGCGCCGGATCGGTGCCATCGCCGGCGAGAATCAGGGCAGGCTGGTCTTTTAGGGGAGCGATCCCGCTGAATTGAGGCTCGGCGCAAAGAGTGGCCAAGCCAGCCAAAACCAAGGTGAAAAAGACGCTGGTTTTCATAAACTGCCGATCGTTGAAAGTCGACTTGCGCCGGTTTGGGCGGGTCCCCAGCCTCTTAGGCCAGGATTTCTCGAATTGGCCCGCAAGCTGGGTCGGCGACCGGAAATTTGCGCCCGCCAATCTCGAAATTCGCGGTGGAACGCAGGCCCAGCGCTCGCAGATAGGTGTGGAAAAGGTGCCCGGCATCGACTTCGCCGTCGATCACCTCCGTGCCGTTGTCGTTGGTGGCGCCGTAAACCGCTCCGGGGACGATTCCGCAGCCGCCCAGGCAAACCGACCACGCCGTTCCCCAATGATCGCGCCCGTAGCGGACGTTGATTTTGGGCGTGCGGCCGAATTCCGACAAAACCACCACCAGCGTGGAATCGAGCAACGCGCGGTCGTAAAGGTCGCCGATGAGCGTGGAAAACGGCTTGTCGAACTCGCTGAGCTGCTCCAGGTGGAAATTGAAATTCTCGTTGTGGGTGTCGTAGTTGGAGTGGCCCACCATCACGTAGGTAACGCCGTTTTCCAGCAAACGGCGCGCCAACAGGCAATGCCGGCCAAAATCGTGCTCCCCGTAGCGTTCGCGGTCTTTTTCCGACTCTTTGCTGAGGTCAAACACGTCGCGCTGGCGCATCAATTCCTGCGCTTGCTCGAAACTTTGCACGTAAGCGTCGGTTTCCGCCGTGCGGCGGCGCAGGGCGAAATTGGCGTTCGTTTTCGAGCGAAAAGCATCCCGCAGTTTCGCCGCTTCGGGCGTCAAATCCGTCGGTAGGGTGCTGTTGGCCAGCGGTTTGTCGCCGCCGATCGACATGCTCGCGTATTTCGGCCCCAGGTAGGCGGAATCCGCGCTGCGCGCCCCACTGCCGCTGGGCGAAATTTTCACGTGCCCCGGCAGGGTCACCGAATCGCTGTCCAGAGATTTGGCCACAACCGCGCCGATTTCCGGATAAGCCACGCCCGGCATCTCATGGCGGCCGGTCAGCATCATGTAGGTGCCCTTGCCGTGGGAATTATTGTGCGTGTTAATCCCGCGAACCAGCGCCAGGTGATGCATCTGCTTGGCCGTGTGCGGGAGCAGCTCGCAAATGTGCGTGCCGGGCACGGAAGTGGGAATCGTGCGGAAAGGGCCGCCAGTGTTCGTCCCCGGTTTCGGGTCCCAGCTTTCCAGTTGGCTCAAACCGCCGTGCAGGCGAATGACGAGCATGCGTTTCTGCCCGCTGGCAAGCTGAGCGGCGGCGGTGGGATGGACAAACGTCGCCAAACCGCCCAAAGCCGCGCCACCGGCTCCAATTTGGCCGAGAAAGCTGCGTCGTGCGAGGGTGTGTTCGGCCGAGCGGCATGCGTAGGTCGCGAAAGGTTTCATGAGGAATCGTGTGCAGAGTTGTGGGTTGAAAAGAGCACGGTGATGGCGGGAAAAACCTTTCGAACGGGAAATTTGGCAGTTGTTTCGGAAAAATTAAATAAAAGTTAGGCTTGACTCGACCGGCTAATTCGACTTTAAATCGCGCTTTTCGGGGACCCTGCCCGATATCCCAGGAGACCAACAATCACCCCAATTTTGGCCTTCCAGATGAACATCCGACAACTCTCGATTCTCAGCGTAGCAGCCTCCCTGGCGCTTTGCAGTTGCTCCACCCGTCATTTCACCGACGTCCGTGCGATTCTGACCAATCCCAACCCGGAGCCGCAAAAGCAGCAGCAAGAGGAGGTGGAGAACAACCGATTTGTGGTCAAAACCACCGCCTACACCCATCACGAGCCCGATAGCCTGCCCTACGGGGTAAAAACGGCCCGCGGAACGATGCTGAAGCACCAGGGTGAGATTCGCAGCGCCGCAGCCGACTGGAGCCGCTACCCGGTGGGCACGAAATTCCGCATCGTCGGCAGTTCGCAGATTTTTGAGGTGGACGACTACGGCAGCGCCTTGGTCGGCACGGATACGATCGACATTTACCAGCCCACTTTGACTGCCATGCGCAGTTGGGGAGCCCCCATCGTCGGCATCGAGGTGCTGGAATGGGGTTCGTTTGAAGAAAGCGCCGAGATTCTGGAAGCCCGCATCCACAAGGCCACTCACTGCCGCGAGATGTATCACCAAATCCAGGAAAAAATGGAGACGTTGCCCGAAGAACTGCGCGACGGCTACCAGGTGACTGACGAATTGGAAGAAGCCCAGCGGCGGCGCATCTCCTGATCCGGGAGATTTTTCTTCAACAACCGGCGCCGGCCGCACCCGCGAGGGTCAAAACCGGCAATTTGAGCGGCCTTTCATTTTTGGGCTGCGGGCTTCTTTTTCCTGCGCGGCTTTTTCGGGTCCAGATTTGCCGCCATCACCTCGTCGCTCGGCGTTGGCGTTTCCACGCCGTTTTCCGGAACCTCCACCCCGGCAATCCACGCAATCGCGTTGAGCACGGTTTTGCGGTGGTTGTCGTTTTGCCAGTTGCGGTGAAAATGTCCGCCGGTGAACCCAAATCCGCGCCCGCCGTTTTCGCGGTTGTAAACCCAGCAAACGTGCTGCGGCAATTTTTGGGCCACCATCTTGCGAACGGCCGGATTTCCAGAATGATGGCCGTCGGGACGCTCCATGGTGCTCTCCGGCGGGATAGCGCTTAGGATTGGCGTTACCCCGCTTTCGGCAAAGCGCATGTTGAAGTACCACTCGTCATTGATCGTGAACGGTTTTACGCCCTTGGCCACGGGATGCTCCGGCAGTTGCTTGAATTCCGCGTCCCAGTGTGGATTGACCGAGTAATTGACCTCAAACGCGCCGCCAATCCACGAAATAAGGTCCTTGTTCGACTCATCCGGCAACATTTCCACCGCGTAGTGGATGCAGCCGAGCCCGACGCCCCGGTCGCGCAACTGATTGAGCTGGCGCCGATGCCACCAACCCACGTGCCGGCCGCCTCCGTCGGAATACATCACCAAGGCGTCGGCGTTCTGGATTGCGGTGGTGTCCGCCGGCCAACCGTTGGTGTAAACCGTGGCGTGAATCTTGTCGCCAAAGTGCTCGTTGATGAGCCCGGCCAGCAGCTTACATCCGGCGTTATGCTCGTGATCGCCCGGCGCGTGGCTGGGCAGCCCGGCAAAGAAGACGACCTTTTTCTTCGCCGCCAAGGGCAGCCGCTTGAGCTGGATATCGCGGAACTGCACCTTCATGGGCGCGCCCACATGAAGCTGAAACGCCAGAATTCCGCTAGCACGCGCGTTAGGCCGCTCGTCGATCACCTCGCTCATGAGCGTGCCGTTGATGAACTGGGTCAGGTGGTTGCCCCGGGCCACGATGTGGAACGAATTCCAGTCGTTTTCCTTGATTTTGGCCTGCAACGCAGCCGGATCGCCCAATTTTTCCACCGCGCGCTCCTTTGCCGCGACGAGCCTCGCTTTTTCCCCGCGTTTTGCCAGAATTCCGCCGAAACCCTCGCCGTAATTCGTCCCCGCCCACCCGCGCGCGGCGTCCAAATCCGCCTGGTAACCGCCCACGCTGAAAGTCTTGGGCTTGCCGTCGCGATCGTTGCCGCGATTGAGGAAACTGCGGTACTGAATGCCGGAATTTCCGGACTCGATGCGGTATTCCAGCTTCAGCTCAAAGTCATCCACCTCGCCGTTTTTCCAAACCAGGAATTTGTTGTAAGTCAGCGGATTTTCCGCGGTGGATTTGCCGGTAATCGCTCCATCCTCGACGCTCCACAAGTGCGCGTCGCCCTCCCAGCCGGTCAGGTCGGTTCCGTTGAAAATGGAGACGAATTCACCGCTTGTGTCGGCGACCGGCGTCCCTTCCGGCGGTTGATCCTGGGCGAAAACCGAGGCGGCGGCGAAGGCGAGGATGATGGGTAGACGGTGGATATTCATGACGGCACCGTAGGCAGGGTGATTTGGCTTGCACCCAAAATCTGCGCGGTCTACCATCCGGGGAATTCCTGCGCCGCACGCGGCAATATCGACGCTGGAAATTTTCGTCAACGCTTGCGGCAAGCCTGGGACGCAATCTGGACGTGCTTGGTGTTCAAGATTCCAATCTGCAAGGAGCGGAGTGATTCAAGGAGTGGCGACTCTTGTCGCCATCGTTCGCAAGCGCTGGCTCCGTGCGCGACAGGAGTGTCGCGGCTCCTTGAATGCGCTACTTGGCGATTTCCTCCCCCTCCTCGCCGTGACTTTCGGCATCGCGCTTGGCTTGGTTTTCCTTCGTTTGCGCGGCCAGAAATGCGATCAAATCCCGCAAATCGCGTGGTGGCAGGGTCGCGCCGAGCGGGGGCATGGCGGATACCGGCGGCGATATGGTGGCGATGTCGGCGCGGACGATTTTCGAGTGCTTGCCGTCCAGGGCGACGAGGTGAATGGCGTCGTCGGTTTGTTTCGCCAGGCGACCCATGAGCATGGTTCCGCTGCGCAACGCGACCGACGACATGCCGTAGCCTTCGGCGATCTCCGCGGCCGGGTTGACGACGGATTCGACGATTTTCGCCGGCTTCAGACGGTCGCCGACCACGGTCAAATCCGGTCCTTGCACGCCGCCGCTGCCCTGGACCATGTGGCATTGCAGACAGGCTCCCTGGTTGCGGAACACCAACTCTCCGCGCGCCACATCGCCGCCGGATTCGCTGAGCGAATGGACGAAGGTGGCGGGGAGTTCCCCGGTTAGGGTGGGTTTCAGCGCGAGGTAGGCGTCGAGCCACAATTCGCGGCGCAGGCTAACTTCGCGGTTGTCCCAAAACGCAGCCATTTGCGCGGGATTCGCAGCGGCCAGGCCGTCGATCGCGGCTCGCGCGGCGGGAATCGGGCCGAATCCGACGAAAATCGTGGCTCGTTCCGCGATTCCGGGGATTTTTCGCGCGAACGCATGCCGAATCGCGCCGGCCTGGACGGCGGGGGACGAATCGTCGAGCAAAGCGGCGATCAACGCGTTGTCGGCCGGGTCGTTGGCTTGCGCCAGGCTGTCGAGCGTGGCGACGCGGACTTCGTCGGCCAAATCCAGGTTCGCGGCTTGCTCGCGCAGCGTCGCGGGATCGAGCGCAACGCCGGCTTCGTCGGCCAACTTGGTCGCCAGGGCGGTGAGTTTGGCGTCGTGCTTGGTGGTTAGGAAGGCGCGCAGTTCGGCGGTGATTTCGGTGCAGAGTTGCTGCATGGTGCGCGGTTTGACGACTTGCGGACGGTAGTGACCCAGGACCGGATCGGTGTCGATCGCGCCTTCCCACATGCGTAAGCCGTGGAGCGCCGCCAGGCGGGTCGGCATGGCCAAAGACGCGTCGGCGGCCAGGTTGACGAGGCGTTTGGCGTGCTCCGCCGTGCCCTTGCGGTAGTTCGCGGCGACGATGCGGCGTTGCACGGTTTCCGGCAACCCGGTGGCGCTGAGCGCGGCGATGCGTTCGCCAACCGAAGTGTCGAGCACGCTGGTGTCGTAGATGGCGCGGATGGTTTCGAGCCGGATCTGCGGGTCGATGTCGCTGAGGAAAGCGCCGAGCAATTCGCTCTCGTGCCGCCGCAGGACGAGCACGGCGAGCAGGCGTTCTTCGCGCGATTGCGATTTTGCCTTGGCCGCGGCCATTTCGTCGGTGGCGATCCGGTCGAGGGCGGAAAGGTAGGAATGGCGCAGGACGGGGTCGAATTTGTCGCTGGAGTTCTCGGCAGCGGCTTGGAAGAGGGCAGAGACAGCTTCTTCGTCGCCGCGTTCGCAGACTCGACCAAGGGCGATAGCGGCCAACGACCGGACGCGCGCGGATTCGTCGGCGAGGCGTTCCAGAAGCGGCCCTCGCGCTGCTTTCAGTCGGACGTCTCCCATCACACGGGCCACATTGGCACGGATCTCAGCTTCATCGCTTTCCAGCATGAACATCAGCCAGGAAATGTCTTCGCCCTGCCGCGCCAATTGTCCCAAGCCCCAAATTGCGTGAAGGTTGAGCATGTGGGTGACAACATATCGCAGATCCCCGGCAGCCCCACGATTGACCAGCTCGAATTGCGCGGCTTGGCGAACCCGGTAATCTCGGTGGCAGATCCGATCCAATCTCAAATCCAGAAAGTCAGTATCCGAAAATCCGGCTTCCATCAATTCCGCCACCTCGGCGCCCGCCTTCCGCAACTTCGCGTCCTTCGCCTCCAAAACCTGGATCGACCCATTCGTGTTCACGCTCCAACCACCGCCGTAGTCGGCAAAATACAGCTTCCCGTCATAACCAAGCTCCACGTCGGCCGCGGCGACGCCCTTGATTAGCTCGCGGTGATTTTTCAGCCGAAACCCGGCTCCTTCAGGCTCCAATTCGATCGCCAGCGTGTTCGATCCCGCCGCCGCGCCGCGATAATTCGTCAGCAAAAACTGGCCGCGCAGATCTTCGGGAATCGCCTCGCCGGTGAGCCAGGTGACGCCGGACGGACCGTTGGCAACGTGGGCGAGCGGCGGGTAAACCCACTGCGGTTGATCGTCGCGATGGGTCTCGAACATCTTCTCCGCGACCCACATGCTCTTGGCGGGGTGAAACTCGCCCCAATCGAGGATCTCGCGGTAATGATGCGGCGATTGGTGGGCCATGTCCCAACCGGAATCGCTGTTTTCCAGCACGTAGACGATGCGCGCCTTGTCACCGATGTCGCCGGTGTTGTCGAAGGTGAACAGGTTGCCGTAGTCATCGAACGCCAACTCCTGTGGATTGCGCAAACCGGTGGCGTAGACCTCGAAATTCGACCCATCGTCATCGCAGCGAAACACCGCGCCCCGGCCGCTGGTTTTGGCCTGGTGCACCTTGCCGTCCTGGTCCGTGACGTGGTAGCCGCGGTCGCCGATGGAGAAATAGAGCCGCCCGTCCGGCCCGCGAATGACGCCGTGCATGTCATGACCAATGAAGCTCACCCGCACACCGAAACCCTCGACCAGTTTTTCGTGCGAATCCGCCACACCATCGTCGTTCGGATCGGTCAGTTTGCGCAACGCCGGGATGCAGGTGAAATACACCGCGTCGCGCTCCGCCAGGACGGAAAAACCGATCCCGTCGAGCGGCTCCTTGAAGGCGTCGCTGAAGAGCGTGCGATGATCCGCCGCGCCATTGTCGTCTTTGTCCGCCAGGCGGATGATGCGGTCCGGCACGGCGCTGAACCAGCCCTCCGGGAAATGGGCGGCGAACTTGTCGTACATCTTCTGGCGGTCGTCCACGGTGATCGCCTGGAAGTCGTCGCGAATCATCTCGTTCGCGCCGCGCAAATCCGGCACGCCGAGCCAGAAACGGTTCGCTTCGGCGACGAAAACGCGGCCCTTGGGGTCGATTCCCAGGCTGGCGGGGTTTTCGACGTGGGGAAACGCGGCCCAAGTGTGGCCGCGCAGGCCGTCGTGCTGAATCACGCCGCGAAACGGGGATTTTTCGTTGGTGAGCGGCGGGAGTTCGGCTTCGGGAACGGTAGGGAGTTGTTTGAACTTGCGGGCCAGGTCGGCGCGGTCCGCAGCGTGAGCCGGGAGGCAGAGGCTTGGCAAAAACAGGAGAATGGCGAGGTGTCTCATGGGTGTGGTGAAGCTTTCCAGGTTACGGTTGATTTGGACGTGCAGGCAGCGCTTCGCAAGCGGAAGGTCGGGATCGGCTTGAATTTGAAGACCGGCACGCTCCGCAATATCTTCCGGCAAGCCGGCTGGCCCTGGCCACCCTGAAAAACTCAACCGATTTTGCCGTGAAACAACGCTTCCCATTTGCTCTGCTCGATGAGGGCGGCGATCCGAGATTTGGCATCGTGATCCCGGATTTGCCTGGTTGCATTTCGGCTGCTGATACTTTGGCGGAAGCCCATGAAATGGCTCGCGAGGCGATCGCGAGTTGACCTTGGAATCGATGGCGATCACAGAGAAGCTCTGCCAACTCCGAGCACGGTCGAGGATCACGTGGCCAATGACGCCGAGCATTTTGCGGATGTGACCTGGGGACTGGTGGAGGTTTCGGTCCCCGTTCCCGCGGCGGCTTAGGAGGCTGTCGGACTTAGCCCGCCCAGCGTCGAAAATCGAGGATTCGGCCCAAATTTCCCTTCGTTTTCGTCCCTTATGTCCTCATAAAGTCCTCAAACTCCTGAAAATTTTGGCTCGAACCTCGAATTTCGCCGCCAGACGTCCTAAGTCCGACAGGTTTCCATCTACGATTTTCACAGCTTGTCACTGTTTTGCAAAACCGCTCATTTTGAATAGGTTATGCATTAATTCCTTTCCATAGCTTCGCACCAATTTGCACAGTTTGCGCGTATAACCCAATCCATTTCGTATAAAATCTGTATAAACCGTCCCAAAATTCGTCATCCAACAGCCCCCCCAATCCATAATTTCCATTAAAAATTTCCCTTTTGTCGTTCAGTCTGTAAATCTGCTGGCTATGCCTTCGCTGGTTCGAATCCAGCCCTGTACATTCCCTTTAAAATGAGCGACTTACGAGAAATTGTGAGTCGCTTTTTTCTTGGGCTGATTTGGTGTCGGCTCACTTTTGCAGACCAGTTTTGACCCTTTTTGGTCAAGGATCGGACTCTTCCTCAGATCTTGCTTAGCTCCATGTTTTACTCCGGGACGGGCGAATCCTGGGTCTGTCGCTTGTTTGCTTGTTTCAGCCTTCAGAGCCTTTCACTAAACTCATGGGCGTAGCAGTTTTCTGAAATTTGATTGAACTAAGCCTGGCGGCAGAGGCGCAAGCGGGTTGAGGAGCTTTCGGCTATTCGGAATCGGCAGGATTTGGCATCATCATAGGCGATGAAAAAACACAAACCAACTCTTCGGAAGGAACGGCCTTGCGCCATCAATTCATCGATCAGTAATGTGGCGACGATCCGGTGGACATGCTGTTCGGCGTACAACTGGGCGGCGGCACGGACATCAACAAGGCCGTGGCCTACTGCGAGCAATTCATCACGGATCCGGCCAAGACGCTCTTCATCCTCATCACCGATCTGATGGAAGGTGGCAACGAAGCGCAACTCGTCAGGCGCGTGCGGGCGATGAAGGACAACGAGGTGCGGTTTTTGACCCTGTTAGCCCTGTCTGACTCCGGCGTGCCGTGGTATGACGAGCGGCTGGCGAAAAAGTTCGGCGCGATGGGGATTCCATGCTTCGGCTGCACGCCAAACCAGTTGCCGGAGCTGATGGAAGGCGCGTTGCGCGGTCAGGATTTGCGGGCGCTGGCGGAGCGCATCAAAACGAGAGAAAAGGCCGGTTAGGAACGGTTAGGAAGGGTAGGTAGGTAAGGCGCCGGTTGCAATTTTGGGAATCGCAACCAACTGGCTCACGGCAGCTTGGGAATCAACGGATTGCCACCGTCATCGACGGGATAAACCGCTTCATGAGCCTCCAGCGCCGATGCCAGGCCCTTCATCATCCGCGATAAATCCTCCGGCTTGGAATCAGCCAGGTTGGTGGACTCAAACGGGTCGGCGGCCAGGTCGAACAACTCGTAGTTTTGGCCTTTGGCGGGGACGAAACCGCCTTTGGCCGGTTTTGACGGCAACGCGTGGTAAATCACCTTCCAGTCGCCGTCGCGCCACACGGTAAAGTAGTTGCTGCGGTGCGGGCCGTGGGGGTAGTGCATGAGGAATTGCTCGGGACGCGAAGGGTCGCGCTTGCCGGTCAACAGCGTTTGCAGCGGCCGCCCGTCGATTTTGTGTCCGGCGGGCGAATCAACCGCGGTAATTCCCACGATGGTGGGAAACAGATCCTGAACGGACGCGACTTGGTCATGCAAGGCGCCGGCGGGGATGGGAAGCTGCTTTTGCAGCGCGTTTTCCGCGTTTGGCTTAGCCCAGGCGGCAATGAAGGGCACGCGCATGCCACCCTCGTAGTGGGCGCCTTTTTTCCCGCGCAACGGAGCCGCGCAGGCCACGGCGTGTTGATTGCCCAGCGGCGCATCGGAGCCATTGTCGCCCAAAAAGAGGACCAGCGTGTTTTCCGCGATGCCGAGTTCTTCGAAGTGATCCAGCATATCGCCGAGCGACTTGTCCATCCCCTCAATTAACGTGGCGAAAGCCTGCGCGCTCTTGGGTTTGCCGCTATCGGCGTAGTTTGCCGCAAAGCGCGGATCGCTCTCAAACGGCGCATGGACGGCGTAGTGCGAAAAATAGAGGTAAAACGGCTTGCCGTCGTCCACAGCCTGACTAACCAGCTTCTTCGTCTCGATGGTTAGCGCCTCGGTTAGGAAGGTTTTCGTGCCGTGATATTGATCCAGGTGCGGGACGGCGCTACGGGCTCGTTTTCCGCCCGCGCCGTAGTTTTTCTCGCCGTAGTAGCTGCCGGGAGCGCCAACCGAGCGACCTGCCAGGTTAATGTCGAAGCCCAGGTTGGCTGGATCCGCGCCCGGATGTTCCTCCGGCCCAAAATGGCCCTTGCCCACGTGAATGGTGCGGTAGCCGGCGTTTTTCAGCACGCCGGGCAGCGTTACGTCGTCCGGCCCCAGACCCGTCCAATTCCAGTCAGCCGGTCCGTTTGGGCCCGCGTTGTTGGACCACGGGTTGATCCAGTTCGTGGCCCGGTGGCGCGCCGCATTTTGGCCGGTCATGATCGAAATTCGCGTGGGCGAGCACACGCTCATGGCGTAAAACTGGTTGAAACGGATGCCGCGCTCGGCCAAACGCTCCATGCCGGGCGTGCGATAGAAATCGTTGAGCGGATAGCGCTTTGGCTTACCATCTTCGTCAGTCAAAAAAGGCACGGACGTGTCCATCACCCCCATGTCGTCGATCAGGAAGACCATGATGTTAGGGCGCTCGGCGGCGGGAAGGCTCGATGCAACAAGGCTAAGGACGAAGAGAAGCGCGATTTGGAATTTCATGAGATCAGACTAGGAAACCTAGACACAGGAAAATCAAGCTTCGGCAAGGATTGGGACGCCGAATGGTGATTTCACCTCTCTCAACGTCAATTTCCTGCAAACTAAGAGGCTATCGGACATTGAGTGCGCTGGCGGCGAAAAGTAGATTCGACTGGTAGTCGAATGGCGGAGCCTTGAGTAGATTCGACTGGTAGTCGAATGGCGGAGCCTTGGATAGAGCGGATGGGACATCCTGTGAGACTTCGATTACCAATCGAAGCTACGACGTAACGAACAACTGGCAAACTTCATGCGGCGCGGCGGCGAAGGGTTTCCATAAAGTGCCCCAAGCCAACGTCCCCGTACCCGGTGAGGGCGCATTGGCAGAGATTCCGGTGACGACATGGGACCGGGCTCGGGATTGGTCACGGAGAGGCGGCCGCTCGAATCGTAATTCGCCTGGCACCAGAGAGATTGGTGAATGCGGCCCGAAGCCAAATCGTCCGGCGGCGAAATTCGAGGTTCGAGCCAAAATTTTTAGGTGTTTGAGGACTCTATGAGGGCATAAATGCACGAAAACGAAGGGAGATTTGGCCCAATCCCTCGAATCTTCAACACCGGACGGCTAAGTCCGGCCGAGCAAGACGCAACACCTTTCCAAGCTCACGAATTCAACTTCTCCTCCTCGTTCACCGCCACTTCCGGCTCCGCTCCCTCATCCCCCGCCGCATCCGAGCCCAAAACTTTCTCCGCGCCTCCCCGCCGGCTCACCGGCTCCAACAGATATTGGGGAAACAGCCGCAATGCCTCGCGCCACTCTTCCTCCGGCTTGCCCGCCATTTCCAGCGCCACCGTCAAAATATTGCGCTTCATCTGCACCGTCAGCTCCGCCCTCGCCGCCTTGGCATCCCGCTTCTTCGCCGTCGTCTCCGCTTTCGCCTTCTCCTGATCGGCCCGCGCCGCCCGCCAACGCGGAATCGCCCCGCCCGGCTCCTCCTCTGTCTTCGGCGCCAGAAACGCCGCCACCATCGTGGCCGGCAACTCCGCCTCATGCTCGCGAATCGCCGCCTCATATCGGCTCATCTTCTCCTCCACATTCTTCAAATTCGCGTTGTGATACTCCGTGATCCCCCGCGGGTAAAACTGCCGATATTCCGGAGACTCCTTGCCCCACAATCCCTTCACAAAACCCTCGTATTGGCTCGCCAAATCCTTGAACGCCTGAAACTCCAACTGCATCTCCGCCGTCAACCGTCCCCGCAGGCTCGCCTTGATCGCCTCCAGATTCGTCGACCCGAAAAACCCCTCGTGCAGCTCCAGCGTCTTCGTCGCAGTTGTCGTGAACCGGCCGTCCGCAATCAACAACTCAATGTGCTGGGAAGAATACGCCCGCAAATTCTCATCGCTGATGTGCCTCTTCCCAAACGGGTCGTCGAAGTAGATCTCAAGATTGCGCATGGTGCGCAAAACCTGGATAAATAGTCAAGAAAGTCAAAAGGTTAATAAGAAAATATTTTTAGGGCGCCATTTGCAACATTGCAAACGCCCGTCTGAAGTTTCAGAACACGGCTTGCAAGATAACGGATCATGAAAACGAGATTCAGTATTAATATCGTAAAAACAACAACCATGCTCTGAACCTTTAGACCCCCATTCGCGTCTTTGCAAAGCTCGCTCGGAAGATTCCGCACCCCATTTGCACAAACCCGGACCTCGCTCCAAATCCTCAACCCTTTTCGATCGTCGGTCATTCCTCTGTCAACCATTCCTCTGTCAACCATCGCCGGACCGGTCCCCCTCCGTCCCCCTTCAGGGCCCGGGTATGTTTGCTCCAGATTCCCAGGGTTGAAACCCTGGGCTTTGCTCGGTCGAGCCTTCAGCTCGAAAGAAAGATCCCACAGGGCCAAGGGTCTCCCCAGGCAAGGAGCGTTGTTCTAGAGCCACACAACCGCCGCATTTCACATTGACCACGGATTCAAAAAGCCAAAGCTGAGCATCTACCGAGACGAATCAACAGTGATTTTTGAGCATCAAACCTACAAAATTACTGTCCATAATAATTGGCCGGATCAAATTCTCCTCGCAGACTCGCGTACTCGGGCATCCGAGCGCTACAAGAGATCAATCCGTGCCGCTGACGACGAGTTGGCACAAGCACTTCCACCGTTTTTGGCGTCCCACTTTGCATCGTTTTTACCGGAGGCGGCATCCTAACCAAATCCTACCGCGATGCCTACTCGCCTATCAATGTCTTCTCTCATGCAGGAGCTAATCGGGTAGGAGCGGGGTTTGAACCCGCTCCCCCCACACCACCCAGCGTACGGGTCCGTACTGGGCGGTTCCGATCCGTCATGCTTTAGCTGACTTTCCCTTTTTGCCTTTCGGCTTCTTGGTTCCATCAGGGTAGCGAATGGAGATCCATTGTTGTTCTATTGTTCTATCGATGGCACTTGCTGCTCGGCCAGCCACGTATTACTCATCGCGCGCTACACGATGCTGTTAGCACTCATCCGCCACGGACCTTTCCTGCTCCTGGTTGCCAGGTGAATTTCGTCTCGCCGTGGCCCTCCTGATCATGCCGGAACTCATGAAGCCGATCGGCCTGCTGGTGGACTCCATTTTCGGCACGGGCACGCTTTTTGCCGAACGCCCGCCGCTGGATCTGCGCCTGGCCCAGCACTACGTCAGAGAGGAGCGATTTGCCGATGCGATCGACGAATACGAGCGCGTTCGCGGCTATTACCCGGACATTGCCGAGGTTTACGAGGAACCCCTGGTTTTGCTCGGAAAAATCGGCGCCGAGCGCGAGGAAATCGACGAACTCTACCGAACCGGCTAGCGAAAAATTACCGAAGCGGAAGCCCGCGGAAACCTGAGCCTGGCCTACGACCGCGCGTTGGAGGAATTGCGGCGCAATCCGGCGAGTTGAGCGGAAAATCCCGCGATCAAATCGATTCCGCCCGCGCGCATTCGAATTTTCGGCAACCGAAGAGCTGCAACGCGAAGAGCGACAAAAACCGCGGGTTGCTGGTCAGGTAACGCCTCCAAAGCCGGCCCGGTTCCTGGCTGAGCCGGTAAGCCCACTCCAGGCCGTTGCGCTGCATCCAGAGCGGGGCTTGGCGCACCCGGCCGGTGTGAAAATCAAACGCGGCGCCCACGCCAAACATCAGTTTCACCGGCAATTTGTGGATGAACTCGGCCATGAAGCGGTCCTGCTTCGGCGTGCTGATTCCCACCCAAACCACGTCCGCCTCCGCATCGGCGACCTGCTGGATTAGCTCCGCTTCTTCCTCGGCGTTGAGGGGGCGAAAGGGCGGGCAAAACGTTCCCACAATCTCCGCGCCGGGAAATCGCTGCGCCATGCGATCGCCCAATTCGGCGGCCACGCCCTCGGTTCCGCCGTAGAAAAAGTGCCGCGTCCCCGTTCCTTGCGATTGGCGAAAGACCTCCAGCATCAAATCCGGCCCGTAGACGCGTCCCATGTCCGGAAAGCCGTAGAGCAGCCGGCCGATCCACACCGCCGGCATGCCATCGGGCGTGGTGAGGAACGATTCGTTGAAAATGCGGCGCAAATTCGGGTCGTCTTGCGCCTCAACGATGCCGTGGACGCCGGTGACGCAAACGTAGCCTTTTTCGCCGGTCTCCAGAAATTGCAGAATCTCGCAGGTCGCCCGTTCGAGACTGAGGGCGGAAATCCCGACGCCAAGGACATTGAAGCGGTCCACTCGCATGAAGGAGAAGATAACCCGTGGCTGGCGAACCGCGACCGATTTATTTCGGAAAAGTTAAGTTTTTGTTAGGGTGTGTTTGAAAAATGGGGCGTGGTGCGCTGCGAGCGATTTTTTCGGCTGGATTGATGGCTCGGGGTGCCGATGAGCCTCCTCACAGAGCCCCGAACAGCAATTCTAGCCGAAAAAAGCGCCGCATCTCAAAAAATGCGAAGGCACTTTACGAAAAACCAGGTAAAATTGCGCGCCCGTCCGATTTTTCAAACGCACCCTAGGCGGGCTTGCTTGTGCCGGCCCCCGGCGCAAGGTGAGGGATGAAGAAATTCGACGAAGACAAGATCGTCGTCGTGACCCGCGAAACACGCGTCGATCACCTGAAAAAGCGGTTCAACACCCTCCCGCAGGCCGAATTTTTCGTGAAATCGCGCGGCGACAAGTTCGCCGACTACCAGCAGGAGGACCAGGTCTACAAGCAAAACGTGGTGCAGGCGCGCAAGCAGCTTCGCGAATCCGGCCGCTTCCAATTCATTGACCGCGGCTTCTTGCCAAACTTCGTTTTCGGGCCAAACGACGTCGTCATCGCCATCGGTCAGGACGGGCTGGTGGCCAACACGCTGAAATACCTCTGGAACGGCCAGCCGCTCATTGGCGTGAACCCGGATCCGGAGCGCTGGGACGGCGTTTTGCTCCCGTTCACCGTCGATGATCTGGACGACCTCATCCCCGTCGTGCTCGAGCGCAACCACCGCCAGCAAACCGTCACCATGGGCCGCGCCGTGCTCAACGACGGCCAGGAACTACTGGCGGTGAACGATTTTTTCATCGGCCAGCGCACCCACGTTTCCGCGCGTTACTTCATTGAGAGCGGCGGCCAGCGAGAGCGTCATTCCTCCAGCGGCGTCATCGTCTCCACGGGGCTGGGCTCGACCGGTTGGCTCACCAGTTTGCTCCAGGGCGCGGCCGCCATTTCCGGCCAACTGACCGGCAGCCGGGTTTCCGTCCCGCCGGAGCGCCGGCGCCTGCCTTGGGACGCCGACAAGCTGTTTTTCACCGTGCGCGAGCCGTTTCCCAGCAAAACGACGCAGGCCGGCTTGGTTTTCGGCGAGGTTTCCGCAAATCAGCCCCTAACGATACGCTCGCTCATGCCGGAAAACGGCGTTTTGTTCAGCGATGGGGTGGAATCGGACTTCATCGAGTTCAATTCCGGCGCGGAGGCGACGATCGGGTTGGCGCCGCTGCGGGGGAATTTGGTGGTCGGTTAGGATTTGTCTGTCACGGCGGAGCCAGCGCCCCGCTTGATGACGGCCACGTGGCGATCGACCGATTTGCCGGAGGGGTGTAACTTGCGCGAAGCCGCGTTTCGGGCTGAAACCACCAATTCGCCGCCCTGGGCTTGCAGGGCGCGCAATGCCTGCTCGTGCTCTTTGTCGAAGTAGGAGGTGATGATGAGGCGGCCGTCGGGCGAGAGCTTTTCCAGCGCTTTGTGGAAAATTTCTTCCCAGGTGCGTTCGCCGTTCCACAGATTCTGGTGACGCATGAAAATCACGTCGAATTCGCCGGGAAGCTCCTTGTGCGCGTCGAGTTTTGTCGCGTCGCCGTTGAGAAATTCGAAGTCGATCTCGGTTTGGCTGCCTCCATCAGCCAGACGGCGAAATTTGGCCGCGGCATCGGCGATTTCGCGCGCGCGAATGTCCAAACCGGTCAATTTCAGGCTCCCCGCGCCGTTTTCGGGCTCGCCGCGCAATTTGGCGAGGAAGCGCGTTAGCGTCTCAGCTTCGTCGCACGCGCCGCAGGCCAGATCGAGGACTTGCACGTCCTGCGCGTTGGCGAGTTTTTGCACAAAACCGGCGTCATCACCCACGACGCACTCCAGCATCGCTTCCAACCGCCGCATGTCCTGCTGGATTCGTTCGCTCACGAAAAGATGGCCCTGGCGGAGATTTCGATTTTCGGAAAAACAGGCGCAGTGGGGCAAACATCCCTGCCTGCAATCGCAACCAAAACCACTCGGCAGAAGGCGAAACGCTTTTTGCTGGTCTCGGGGAGCATGATTCGGAATTTCTGGTCGATGGTAGCTGTCATGGGTTTTCGTACTTTGCCATCCGTCACCCCGTTTCGCAATTCTCAATCAGATCAGGCCGGTCTCAACCGTTGCAGTCGGTTGCCAAACTCGCAAATTCTCCCTTGATTCACCCCGTGGCCGGAAGGATTGGGGGAGGATGAAAATCCGTCTCGCCACGCTCTTTCTGGCCGTTTCCTGCATCCACGCATTGGCCGCGGAAACGCCAAACATCGTCTTCATCATGTGCGATGACCTCGGCTACGGCGACGTGCATTGCCTGGCGCCGGAAACGAGCAAAATCCCCACCCCTCATGCCGATAAATTGGCCGCCGAGGGGATGATTTTCACCGATGCGCACTCCGGTTCGTCGGTTTGCACGCCCACGCGCTATGGGTTGATGACGGGCCGCTACAGTTGGCGCACGCGGCTGCAAAAAGGCGTGGTGACCGGCTTCGCGCCCTCGCTCATTGACAAGAGTCGGCCGACGGTCGCCGGCTTCCTGCAGGCTCGGGGCTACCACACCGCCGCCATCGGCAAGTGGCACCTGGATTTCGAGTACCTCGATCCGGAAACCGGCGAGCGCTATTCCAAAAAGCAGCACAAAACCCCTCCCGTAGGGGCCAAAATTCCCGACGGACCGATTCATCGCGGGTTCGACTTTTTCCACGGCTTCCATCATGCTCGAAACATGGAGGCAGTGATCGAAAACGACCGCGTGATCGCCCACGATGCGGTAGCGAACATGCTTCCGCGGCTCACCACGCAGTCGGTGGCCTACATTGAGTCGCGAGCCGGCAAGGAAGAGCCGTTTTTTCTCTACGTCCCGCTCGGCTCGCCGCACACGCCGATTGTTCCGACGGCGGATTGGAAGGGCAAGAGCGGGCTAGGAGATTACGGCGATTTTGTGATGCAAACCGACAATGTGGTGGGCGAAATTTCCGCGGCGCTGCAAAAGCACGGTTTCGCGGACGACACGCTGGTTTTCTTCACCAGCGACAATGGCTGCTCCAAGGCGGCGGGGATCGATAAACTGGCCGAAGCCGGCCATCGCGTCAGCGCGCATTTGCGCGGGTCCAAGGCGGATATTTGGGATGGCGGCCACCGCGTGCCGTTCATCGTCCGCTGGCCCGGAAAAATCGCGCCCGGCGCCCGAAGCAGCGAGCTGATCTGCCTAACCGATCTGTTCGCCACGGTGGCGGAACTGACTGGCACGCCTCTTCCTGCGGGAAGCGCGGAAGACAGCGTGAGTTTCCTGCCCGCGCTCTCCGGCCGGCCGATCGATTCCACCCGCGCCGGGGTCATCCACCACTCTTTCAGCGGCCACTTTGCCTATCGCCAGGGGCCTTGGAAGCTCATCCTGGCCCGTGGCTCCGGCGGGTGGACCTCGCCCAAGGAAAACCAGGTTCCCGCCGGCGCACCCAAGGCTCAACTCTACAACCTGGAGGACGATCCGGGCGAAACCACGAATCTCTACGCATCCCAGCCGGAAATCGCGCAAAATCTGCTGAAACTGCTGGAAGCCGACGTGCAGCGCGGCCGCAGCACCGAGGGGCCCAAATCGGCGAACGACGTTGGCGAGATCGTCTTTTGGAAGAGCGAGAAACCGAAGAAATCCAGGCGGTAGCCCACGCATCTCACAAAAAAACGGAGAAACTGTCACCTTTCCTCACGATTGCCCTGGTAGCAGATACACACCAACCGGATAAACGCCTCACTCAAATCAACAGAACCCTGAAAACAGTCAAGTATTTGATGAAACGGCAACAAGGTAGGGTTGATGCGGCAGATTTGTCGAACGCCGACCAGCAGGGCGGGGTTCCGGGGCAAGGCGCCCCGGAGCCTCTGGCGGGATGATCAGGTCAACCGGTTGGCTCAGCTTCGTGGTCACCGCGTGCCCTCGCGCGAAGATTTTTTTGGACGGCGTGCGTTCGGTTTTCGTCAAGGGCGAGTACGACGGGGAAGGCGTGTCGTCCTGGCCGGGGCGGTTGCAGGAAGATGCCAGGTTTTGCGGCTTAGTCATAGTTTCGTTAGGTTAGGGTTGTTGCGTCAGGGCCACAAGGTGGCAGTGAAAAAAAATTCCTCCTCACTCGATCCAAAGTGCCACCGCGGTAAACTGGCCTTTGTCAGCGTAGGCGCGGATGGCCAGATCTTTGACCGGGCCTTCCATGCCCTCCAAAGCCGCGCGAACCTTGGCGGGAAACGTAGGATCGACGTTTTTGAACCCCTCGCTCACGTACCATTTGCCAGAGCGCGAGAGCGTCACGAATACTCCATTGCCATGCCAGGCGCTGGCCAAGTTGCGGACCGCGTTTCGGGGATGCCGTTCCGGTGTTCCCGGTTTCACATCTCTCAGTCCCCAGTCGCGGGTTAGGAAAAACAGTTCCCCGCCTTCATCCAATGCAAGTATGTCCTTGGTGGAATGATGAAGGGTGGAGATCGGATTGCCGCGAACTTTCCCCTTCGCCGCCGGTGTTCGCTCCAGCTTTTCCATCTTGATGCGGCCTGGAATCATGAGGTTGGCGGCCACCAACTCGCCGTTCTCTTTCGCTCCAACCACGCTGTAGCGATTCGAGGCGTGCTTGGTGTTGGCGAACATCGCTTCGATCTTTTTGCGCTCTTCCGGCGTGAAGTGCTAGCCGATGAGCAACGCCCGGCCATCTTTGAGCGTGACGACGGCCGTGTTGTAGGACGCTGTGCTAACGTCCACCACTTCGTGGGCATTGACCGGCTTGCCTTCATACGCCGAAAGTCGGCGCGCCCCAGGTAGTAACGCTGCCGTCGGCATGGATCGCGAAGGCCGCGCCGGAGGGCGCATTTTGCGCGTCCCAGTGCGGGTCGCAGACGACGAGGGAAACCACGTCCGCCCCGGGTTTGGTGAGCTTGTCAGGAACCGGGTGCAGGGCGATGCGCCGCCGTTCGCCGTCCATCCCCGTGCCGTCGACGAAGAATCCCGCGAGAACGCCGGTTTGCGAGGGACGCTTGGGGACGGGCATGGGGTAGGTTTGCGGTTGGAAGGGGGCATCGGACTTGTCGGACGGGTCTGACTTGTCCGGCCATCCTCCACAGCACGGCGCGGCGGCAGGTGTCCCCGCCGGGTGCGACCTTCCCGATGCGCTTTCCGCCCGGCGATTCGCTCCAAAGCAGAATCAGCTCGCCGTTGGAATTTACGGCGTGGAAACCCAGATCATCCGCTCCGCAGGCCACGATGTCGCGCGTTTCTTCCGGCGTTGGCGCGCGGCCTTTTCCCAGGTTTCCGGCCAAACGCAGGATTCCAGGTTTTGGCTGCGTTAGGGCGGGAATTCCAGGTTTTGGCGTGGAAATCGGCTCCGGCGCGGTTTCGGCTTCCCGCGTTTGCGGCGCGGGCTCTGCCAGGTCCGGACTTGGCGCGGGTTTCGGTTCGTTTCCGCCTAACATGGCCAAAACGACGAACGCCGCCGCCACGGTTCCTATCACGCTGCCCAAGGCGATCCAGAGCGTCTTTCGGGAGTGGCCGGATGGATCTGACTTGTCGGACAGGTCTGATTTGTCGGATGGGGAAACCCGCGCAGCCGGTGTCGCCGAAACAGCGCCCACTTTCAGTTTCTTGCGCGATTTCACCTGGACCGGCGCGGTCATCGTGGACGGCAGCGGTTCGGTGAAAATGGCGGTGAGGTCCGCGCTGAACTCCGCCGCGTTCGCGTATCGCTCGGCGGGTTCCGGCTCCAGCGCCCGGTTCAAAACGGCGTCGAAACGCGGGTCCAGGCCCGGTTCCATCTGGCTGGGCGCCCGCCAACGGCCGCGCGGGATTTCGCCGGTCAGAAGCTGGTAGAGCATCACGCCCACCGCGTAGGGGTCGGCGCGATGATCCGCGGTGACGCCGGGTTTGAACGTCTCCGGCGCGGCGAAATCCGGCGTTCCCAGGTTCAGGTTTGTCAATGTTAGGGCCGGCGCGTCGTTGGCAGCGGCCTGTTGCTTGGCCAGGCCGAAATCGTGGACGCTGACGATGCCGGGATGATCCAGGTTCGCCATGGATTTGGCCTCGGTTTTGAAGCGCTCGGCGTAGTTCATCCCGCCGATCTCGGCGAGCGTCTCCGGCAGCAGCTTAATGGCCACGTCGCGGATTGACTTCCTGGAAACGCTCGATTTTTGCGAAGCTTGTGAGATCGAGATTTCCAGTTTTCTGAAACGTTTGGAGAACGTCGACGATCGGTCTTCGAATCCGAAGCCAAAACGGAAACGGCCGCGGAAAATGGATCGCGATGGCCGGTTGATCGAGCGGGAGTAAGCAGCAATGGCGTCGATCGGAAGGGGTTGGCGGAATCCACTCCAAAGCGCCGGTGCCTGACGAAGAAATTGTGCGATCGGTCATGGGAAAAGGGGTGTGACTGCCAGGGCAACAACACCCTGCCATACCTCTTCCTACGCGGAAAAATCGCGGATTGTACGCGGGTAGGGCGATTTTTCGGCCGCGAGATCGAATGAGCCGCGCCAGTGCCCGAAGATTGAACCTAGCCGCTTCCGGATTTGCCCCGTTTGGCCTTCTTTTTTCCGGTTTTGGCTTTCTTTTTGCTCTTTTGAGCCGGTTCCTGACCGAGCTTTTCCATCGCTGTCTGGATTTCCTCAGGCGAAAGGCCATCCAACCGATCCTCAGGCAAAAGGCCACTCAAGCGATCCTCAGGCGAAAGACCGCTCAGCCGTTGTTCAGGCGAAAGCATCGCAATAGCACTAGCCAATTGCTCCGGAGTCGCCTCCGACAAAACGCGTTCGAAAAACTCACGGCGATAATCTTCTACGGTGATGGGCATGGGGATTCCTCCTTCGCAATAGCTTCGGTTCAGTTGATCCTGGAAAATACCGAACATGACCCGGTCTTTCAACTCACAATGCTTCAAGCCGTACTCAATCCGCTCCGGCACCCCGCTGAGCAAGTGCCACAGGGCGTTTCGCGGGATCAGCGCCACCTCCCGCGGCACGATCAGCCGGATGGGCAACTCGAAACCGGTCACTTCGTAAACTCCGGGCTTTAGCTGCTCCTGCCAGGCTTTCGCATCCGGCTGGAGCCACTCCGGGCGATGGGTGCTGACCGCGTAAACTCCGGATCGCTCCCCGTAGACGAAATCGTTCACAAACTTGTCGCGCGCCTGGCTCGCCTCCTCGCTTTCCTCCGATTCGTCGTTCGCTGCCTGCTCGGCATTCGGCTGTTTCAATGGATCCCAATCCCCGCGGAATTCCAGTTTCGCGTAATCGACCAGAAACCCCGCCAATTCCAGCATCGTCGCCAGCCGCATCGGTTGGCCGGGACCTTTGTAGGTGACGAGGTTTTGGTAGGTCAACTCCTCCAGCCCATCGGCCAAATCCGGCCACGGCCCGAGTTTTGCCCCCGCATCCTCGGGGCTGGCGTAGATCACCGCCAAATCCAGCTGAATGCGCCGCAGGGAGAGGTCGAGTTCTTGGACGATTCGAAGGGCGTCTTGCAAAGTTCCCAGGCGAAGCCTTTGCCCGCGGTGAGGTGCCAATCCGAATTCATGAGGTGAGTATGCGGCCCCCTAACCTTCGTCCGCGTTTTCCTCAATCCACGCCGCCACCTCAGCAGCATCGCTGAATCCCTGAATCGCCGCCGCCAGATTGCCAAGGGTGGAAGCGGAGAGCTTACCGAGATCGTCCGAAAGATTCGCAGCGGCACCGGCACCGAATTTCAGATCGAACATCGCCGGCAGGGTCGCCAAAAGGCCCTCTCTGCGGCCAGATTCGCGCCATTGTTCTGCCAAAGTCATGATTTCGTCTTTGATGATGGGTTCGTGGATGTGTTCTAACAACTTGGGAAATTCCGAATCCAAAGTGGCGTCCACTTCGGTCGCGTATTTCAGAAACACCCGCAAAATACCCACCGCATCGGGTTGTTGCAAGAGTTCCTCCACCATTTCGCCGCACTCCGCGAAAAACTCCAGGGTGCGCTCTTCGGATGCCGCGGCCACCAGGGCGAGAGCGACGCGCCCGATGATGTGGCCCTGGATTTTGCGAAAATCGCCCTCCGGAATCGTCACGGGGATGATTGCGCCGTCCAGATCCAGTTCTTCCACCTCCTGAAGGGCCGGGTTCGGTTGTTGGGGCTGGCGAAACAATTCGCGAAGCCTGGTTGGCGCGGGCCAGTGCTCGCCCTGGTGGACCACGAAGGCGAGGATTCGCGGTAGGTGGCGGGTGCGGTTTTTTTCGTCCTCAGGGCGCTCGGATTTCAGGTAGTCCTTCCAAATGTCGAATTTGTATTCGCCGACGCGAAAGACCGTGAAGCGCTCCGGGTTGGATTGGTGTTCGAACAGGTTGTAGATGAGAACTTCCTCCACCGCCGCTTCAGCTTTTGCGTCTTTTTCGTCGCCACACCGCAGCGGCAGCGCCCAAAGCAGGTCGGTGTGAGAATCCACCAGATCATCGCCGATGTAGGAACGCGGGATCCGGCGCATATCCTGCCAAATTCCCCGCTCCTTCACTTGCGGGGTGGCGTAGGCGCGCAGAAATCCTTCCATCACCACGTGTTTGTCGTAGGCCCAGCGGATGAGCTTGTCGTGGGGAGATTGGAGGGCGGGCTTGGAATCGGGCTCGGGTTGAGATGACTCGGTCACGTCCTCCATTCGCCGCTTCAAACGGGGCGGGCAAGACGCAAAATAACCCGGGCGGTGCTTTGGTTCAGTCCACGTAGCGAAATTCGTTGCTCGCCAACAACGCTTGGCAAAATGCGGCAAAACCAGTCTCCGCGATCAGTTTCCGAGCCAGATTCACTTCCGCCGCGGTAGGTTGGCGGTTCAAAGCACGTTGGTAGGCCGCGGAGATGTCGCCATCTGGCAGGCTGGCGGCGAGATGGCCGGCTTGCTCGACCACGAACGGGTGGTTGAAGAGATATAGCGCCTGGCTTGGCACGGTGGTTACCTCCCGCTGCCCGGTGACGCTGAGAAAATCCGGCAGGTCGAACGCGGTCAACTCCGACGGCATGGCGTTGCGCAGGTAGCACAGGTAAATGCTGCGATGCCGGCTGGGTTCGTGCAGATTTCCGGCCAGGTTCACCAAAATATCGCGGTGACGAATCAGCGAGCCCTCGGCCGGCTTCGGGTTCAGTTGGCCGCTCACGGCGAGCATCCCATCGCGCAAGCTTTCCGCGTCCATTCGCCGCCGATTGTGCCGCGCCAGCAGCCGGTTTTCCGGATCCGCGCGAATCGCCTCCTCGGTCACCAGGCTGCTGAGTTGATAGGTCCGGCTCAGGACGATGGCGCGGATGAGTCGTTTGACCGACCAGCCGTCCTCCACGAAACGCGACGCCAAATGATCGAGCAATTCCGGATGACTGGGCCGCTCGCCGTAAACGCCAAAGTCGTCCGGCGTTCGCACGATCCCCTCGCCGAACAAATGCTGCCAAACCCGGTTCACAAACACGCGCGCGGTCAGCGGATGCTCGCCGCTCGTCAGCCAACGCGCCAATTCCAGCCTGCCGCTTTGGCCGGCGGGAATCTCCGGCTGCGCTCCGTCGATCGCGCTCAAAAATCCGCGTGGCACGGGTTTGCCCAGCTTTTTGGCGTCGCCTTTTAGATTGATTTTGCAGTCTGCGGGCTCCTTGCGATCGCGCGCGCCCATGGCCAGCGGAGTGCCCGGCGCCCACTTGGATTTTGGCACGGGTTTGGGCTTACCGGTGGTCGATTCCCGAACCAAAACCGTCTCCACCCAACCCTTTGGTGGCGGGACTTTGGCCGCGGCCTGCAGCACGTGCAAATCGGTCGCCGGCGCGGTCAATTTTTCGTTCGCGGCGGTTCCCCACATCGTCTCCGTGCTGGTGAAAATGCCGGCCAGCGCGTAGTAATCGCGGGTAGGGATGGGATCGAATTTGTGGTCGTGACAGCGGGCGCAACTCACGCTCAGGCCCATGATTCCGCGGCCCACGACGTCGAGCTGATCGGCCACCACATCCATGGCAAAATTGTTGTTCATCGCCTTGGCTGGCTTCGAGCCCAGGGCCAGAAAACCGGTCGCCACGAGGTGACTATCGCGTTCCTGCGGGGTGTCAGTCGGCAGCAGATCACCCGCGATTTGCTCGGTCACGAAGCGGTCGAACGGCGTGTCTGCGTTGAACGCGGCGATGACGTAATCGCGGTAGCGCCAAGCATGCGGAAACGTGGGATTTCGGCTCAAACCGTCGTTTCCGTTGGATTCGCCGTAGCGGGCTACATCCAGCCAATGCCGACCCCAGCGCTCGCCAAAATGCGGCGAAGCCAGGAGACGATCGACCAGGGCGACGGCCGCCGTTTCGCCGTTTTCGCGGAAATCAGCCTCGAACGCACGCACCTCATCAAAATTCGGCGGCAGCCCGGTCAAATCGACGAACATCCGGCGGATCAACTCGCGCGGTGACGCATCGGCGGCCGGTTTCAGCCCGGCGGCCTCGATTCCCGCCAAAACGAAGCGGTCCAGCAAATCACGCGGCCAATCAGTGGTTCGAACCGCGGGAATTTCCAGATTGGCGACCGGCTGGAGCGACCAAAGCGGCTCGGCCTCAGGTTTTTCGCCCGTTTTCGCGATCGCCGGGGTCGCCGTTCGCGGGTCCGGCGCGCCCATCTCGATCCAGCGGAAAAAGTCGCGAACCACCTGGTCGGCAAGCGGCTCCTCCGGCGGCATTTCCAGGTCGTTTTCCCAATGCAACGCCTGGATGAGCAGGCTCTCGGAAGGCTTTCCTGGAACGATAGCCGGTCCGGACTCACCACCGGTCAAAATCGCCTCCCGGCTGTCCAAACGCAGCTTTCCGCCCAGTTTTTCCGACTTGGCGGAGTGGCACTCGTAGCATTGCTCCACCAGCACGGGGCGGATCTTCGTCTCGAAGAAAACGCGCTGTCCCGCGGAAATGGAATCCCCGGCCTGCGCCGAAATCATCGCGGCGAGCAAAAAGGTGAAAATCGAGCCAAAAAGCTTCATCATCGACGCCAAAAAACACGAGCCGCGGCGGGCAAATCTTCCATTCCGGCAACCGCAAATTTTTTTGGCCGATCGATCGCCAACCAACCCTTCCGCTTGCCAACTCCGCCGTGTTGCCGCAACCGTTGGCTCATGAATCGCTTCATCGCCATGTTTGTCAGCCTCCCATTCGCAGCCTCCACGTTTGCCTCTCCGTTAGCCCAAAAAATCGACGCTGCAGTTGAGGGCGCGATCGAAAAACAGAGGCTTGCCGGCGCGTGCGTCCTCGTCGCCCACAAAGGCGAAATCATCCACCACGCCGCCTACGGCCACGCCGACCTCAAAACCGGCCGCGCCATGACCACGGACACGATTTTTCGCATCCACTCGATGACGAAGGCGATCACTTCGGCCGTCGCGCTGATGTTGTTGGAAGAAGGCAAATTTCAGCTCGACGATCCCGCGGCGAAGTGGATCCCCGCGTTTGCCGAGCGCGAGGATTTGGCGAAAATCACGGTGGCGGACCTGTTGCGGCACACGTCCGGGTTCGCCTACGGCCCGCACTATCTTGCGGCGAAAATTTGGGACGGAAACCTGGCGAATTTTGCCGAATGCATCGCCACCCTGCCTTTGGCGCATAAGCCGGGCGAGCGCTGGACCTACGGGCTGTCGATCGACGTGCTGGGGCATCTCATCGAGGTCTGGAGCGGGCAAAAATTCGCCGATGTCTTCCAACAGCGCGTGTTCGAGCCCTTGGGCATGACCGACACCGGTTTTTACGTGCCGGAGGACAAACGCAGCCGGTTGGCGACTCTTTACCAGCGCGATGGCGGCAAGTTGGCGCTTGGCGAGGATGTGGTGCTCGCCAGCCGGTTCGAGCCGCCCAAGTGCCCGTCCGGCGGCGGCGGTTTGGTATCGACCACCACCGATTACCACGCGTTTTTGGCGATGATTCGCGCCGGCGGCAAGACACCCGCGGGCATGCAATTACTCCAGCCGGATTCGGTGGCGCTCATGACTACGAGCCAGTTGCCGGAATCGATTCCGAACATTGCGTTTGGCCCTCAGCAGCGGCACGGCGTGGGTTTCGGCTTCGGTTTTTCAGTCGTTTTTGCCAAAAACGACGAATGGGATGCGTCGGCGCCGGTTGGCGAATTTGGCTGGGGCGGCGCGGCCAGTTGTCACTACTGGGTGTCCTCGGCGGACGACCTGGTGGTCATCACCTTGGAGCAAACCATGCCGTATGATTGGGACCTGGAACGCGCGCTGAAGCCCATCATCTACGACGCCATCCGGTGACGGATTTGTTGCCTTTCGGGTGGACTTTTACGGGGATTTTGTTTCAAACTAACGTTTCGTTTCGCGTGTCCCCTTTCATTCACAAATTTTCGCGCCTGACCATCGCGATTTTCGCGCTGGCAGGAGTTGTTTTTGCCCAGATGCCGGATCCTGGCGCATTTACTTCGGCCGAGCTGTTGGCAAAAGCGCGCCAAGCCTTCCGGCAAGGAGATTTTGTCATGGCGGAGGCGTTTTTCGCGGCGTTTGAGCGTGATTTCGGCGCCGAACCGGAGGTCGCGAAGATCGTCGAACAAAACAAACCGCTCATCGCGCTATGCAAGATCAGCAACGGTAAAGTGGCCGAGGCCGTGCCGTATATTGAGGCGTCGATTGCGATGCCGAAACTGCCACGCGATATTCTGGAGGAACTGACGTTTTGGCTGGCAATTCATCGTATGCAAACCGGCGAATACCGTGATGCGCAGGAGTGGTTTGGCAAGTTTTATCAGCAAAAGGACTTCGACGGAATGAAACGCGCCGAGGCGCTAATTATGTTCGGGACGTGCTACGTTTTGCAGGGTTATCATCGAACGGCGGCGGAGTTTTTCGAAGCGCAAATCCCGAAGCTGCAAAGTAGCGAAGCAGCACGCGAATTCGCCGGGCGAGCCATTGTGTTAAGCCTGCATTCGTTGCTGGAAGCGGAGAATTACGACGGCGCGTTGCAGTTGATTCGCGATGCCTATCCGCACATGGGAGATATTAGCCAACTCGTCTCGTTTCAGACGCTATCGCTACAGCTTGGGTCGAAATTAATGGAGGCCGAGCGCTATCACGACGCCATTGCCTGTTTGCAGCGAATTTGGTTGCGCGAACGCCTGCTCAAACATCAGGCCGCGCGCCTAACGGAGCTAAAATTGCGGCGCGAAGCCTTGGCAGACGATCCGCGGCGTCAAAGCGCCGTTTTTCAGCTAGATGGTGTGATTAAGCGCGTGGAACGCGAGATCGCAAATTTCGAAAATATCCAGGAATTCGATGCGGCGCTGCGTTTTCGCTTGGCGATGTGTTTTCAAGGGTTAGAGCGTTATCGCGAGTGCGCCTTGATCATGGAAAGTATGCTGCAAAGCATGGAACCCAGCCCGGTGGTGGAATCGGCGTCGATGGCGGTGATCCAATGCTGGATGCAACTGGAACGCTGGCCGCGCGCATTGAAAGCCGCGGAGGATTATCTGCAAACCTTTGGCGATGATCCGGCGAACAAGAACCTGCCTCGCGTCTTTTTTATGCAGGCCGATGCGTTGGCACAAATGCAGCGGCTCAATGATGCAGCGTTTACCTACGGACAAGTGGTGGAGTTGTTCCCGGAATCCGAGCTGAAACCCAAGGCGCTTTTTATGCAGGGATTCCTGAATTTGCAGATGGACCTCAACGATACGGCAGTGGCGATGTTCGATCGGTTCCTGGCCGATCACAAAGGTCATCCACAGGAACAAGACGCGTTTTATTGGAAGGGTATGGCGTTCAGTTTTCAGAAGGAATACGCCAAAACGCAGGAACACATGCGCGATTATCTAAAAACCTACGATCCGGCCAAATATCAGAGCGAGGCCGAGTTTCGCATCGCGTATTGCACCTTCTGCGAAGCGGATTACGTGGCGGCAATCGAGCAATTTCGCGCCTTTTTGGACGAATTTGGCGCTGATGCGCCGAATTCCGATGAAGCGAAGCTTTTGCTCGGCGATGCATTGTTAGGCGAGGGGCTGGCCGAGGAAGGAATCGCGGCGTATAAATCGATCGATCCGGCTTCGACCCGATTTTTTGAGGATGGCTGGTTTAAGGTCGGCAAGGCCTATAAGTTGCTGGAGGAAATCGAGCCGATGCGGGCGCATTACCAGGACTTTCTGGATAAATACCCGAAAAGCCAGCGCATGCCAGAAGCGGTGTATTGGATCGGCTGGACCCACGTGGCGGAAGAGGATCTCGACGCCGCCAAGCAGGTGTATTGGGATACGATCCGCGAGCATGGCGACAATCCTGAGTTGTTCGCGATTTCCGAGCTATTTTCTGGCTTGCCGAAGGTTTATCGCCGCGAAGGCCCTGAAGCGCTCGCCAAGCTCAAAGCCGAGCTGGTGAAGCTGCAAGACGAAGCGCGCGCCCAAGAGAAAAAGACGCTGGAACTGCGCGCCGCCTGGTCGGAAGCAAACTTGACGCGGCGCGACAACGAAACCCTGGCGAATCTGCAACTGGCGCGCGCCGGGAGCCTCATCGATCCAAAAATCCACAACCCGCAGATCATGGCCGACTGTGCCGATGCCGCGCGCGCATCGGGCAGTACAGCAACTGCGGAAAAACTCTACACCGACCTGCGAAAGTGGCATCCCACCTCTTATCATAAGGCCCGCGCTTACGCCGGCCTCGGGTATTTGGCCGCGGAGCAAGGCAAAAACGCGGAAGCCATTCAGTATTTTGAGCGATTTGAGAAAGAAGCGATATCTTCGACCGAATTGCCGGCTATTATCCTAGCCAAAGCGCAATTGCAGGCGAAAGAAGGGCAAACCGGGACGGCAAGAAAGTCGCTGGAAGCCATTTTGGAGGATCAAGCCGCCAGCAGTCAAAACAAGGCTCAGGCGTTGCTCGCATTGGGCGATCTGTTGGTGGAAGAGAAGGATGACTTGAAGGCCACTGCATATTACGAGCGGCTCTATGTCGTTTACGGGCGTTATCGTGATTTGGTGGCCAAGGCCTACATGCGCCGGGCTCAAGCGCTGGAACGCCTGAAGCGCGACCGCGACGCCTTCCAGGTTTACGAAGAATTAGCCACGCGCGAGGATCTCCGCGATTTTCCGGCGGCGCTGGACGCGCGAAAACGCGCCGACGCCCTAAAACCCACGCTACCGCCAGAACCCGAGCCTCAACCAGCCGAAGAAACATGACCGCACACACCTTACTGCGACTGGCCTGCATAGCAGCGCTGCTGATGGCAACCACCAGCGCCGAAGACACCGTTCACCTGAAGAACGGGGAATCCATGACCGGAACGCTGGAGGTCATCACCGAGGATAGTGTAACGCTTCGGGTTCGCGGCGAGGTTGGCTCTTCAGTTGGGCGAATTTCTTATCCGAACATCGAATTTATCGAGTTTTCGCCGCTCGAAGGCGAAGACAAGGCCGTGACCCGGGAAGAATTGCAGAAAATCTGGACGCAAAAGCAAAAGCACCTCCATCGCCCACGATCCAACGCCGGCAATTTCGGGCTCGCCTTTGCTGAAAAATTGCTCGAATCGGAAAATCGCTTCGAACACGAACGCGCCAAGAGTCTCTTCGAACTGATCGAGGGCAAAGACTGGAACGCGGAGAATCATGCCCGCGCCAAACAAGGCCGCCTGCGTAGTATGATAGCGCTCGGCCAAATCAAGGAAGCTATGCAGGAAGCGCGCGTGATGGCGGACGAAGCCGAAGACCCGCGCGTATTGATCGAAGCGAAATACGTCCTCGCCAGCGCCGAATTCGACCAACTGAAGGCGATCGAGGAAGATAACCCGCGTTGGGATCTGGACGACGAAATTCGCCCCAAACGCAACGAGTATTTCAACGCCGCGCTGGATCAATTTCTCTTCGCCTATCTGTTTTACGGCTCAGAGGAAGAATCATCCGCGCGTGGTTTGATTGGCGCCGCGAATGTCTACGTTTTCGCGAAAAATCCCGCCAACGCGCGTTTGTGCGCCGAAGACGTCGTCAAGCTCTATCCAAACACTTCTTATCGCAAAACCGCCGAAGAACTGATCGCAACGCTCACCCAATGAAACGAAACCGACGAATACTCCTCCTCTCAGCCGTCCTGGCGTTGTTGCCAATCCTGGGTTTTGCCCAAGACGCCGCCGCGCCCGACGGACCGGAAGTCGAAACAACGAAGACGCTGATCGATTACTACAAATCCGGAGGGCCGGTGATGCATGTGCTCCTTTTTGGCTCGATTGTGACGATTGCATTGACGGTCTACTGCTTTATCGCAGTCAATGGCCGCCGCATGGTGCCAAAGCGGCTCGTAGACAGCATTAACCGGGCCATGGCGCAGCGCGACATCACCAACGCCTACTCGCTATGCAACGAAAATCCGTGCAGTTTCAGCAAATGCCTCTCCAACGCGTTGTTGAAGGTCAATTTCGACCGCGATTTGGCAAACAAAGATTCGATGGTCGTCGCTGCCGAAGATACCTTGGAACAGGAAGAGACCAAGCAGATGATTTGGATCAATTATCTCAATACGGTGTCAACACTCGCGCCGATGGTGGGTCTCTTTGGAACCGTCATGGGGATGATCCAGGCGTTCGACGCGCTATCCGCCGGAAAATCGGAACCCGCCGAACTCGCGGGCGGAATCGGCACGGCTATGCTCACCACCGCCGGCGGCTTGATTGTCGGCATTCCGGCCATGTTTTTCTACTTTTTCTTCCGCAACCGGCTTTCGTCGATCACCACGGAAATCCAGAAAAACTTTAGCTTCGCCATTGACGTGTTGTCCGGTGAAATTCAGCTTGAAGGTCAATCCGAACCGCCCGCCGAAGCATAAAACGATGGCTCGCAGGAAAAAGACGGAAACGCCGGTAAGTTTTCAGATCACGCCGATGATCGACATGACCTTCCTGTTGTTGGTCTTTTTCATGATTACGTCCACGTTGACCGAGCAGCAGGTCAAGAAAGACATCCGCCTTCCTGAAGCGTCATCCTCCATCACGCCGGACGATCTCTCCAACCGCGACGTGATCAATATCGACGGCAACGGCGACTATTTCATTGCGGATCGCAAAGTGGATAAGGATGAGATGATGGCTTATCTCAAAAAACGCTTCGAAGTCCACCCACCGCTGAAAATCTACCTCCGTGCGGATAAAGACACCCCCGCCAAGATCACCGGCGAATTCATGGACATGGCCGCCGAGGCTGGAGCAACGAACGTGATTTTTGGCGTCTTGAACGATTAATACCATGGCCAGACGACGCAGACGCAAACGCCACCAGGAAGAGGTCGAGATGCAAATGGGCCCGATGATCGACATGGTCTTCCTGTTGCTCGTCTTTTTCATGGTCTCGGCCAAGCCGATCAAGGAGGAGAGCGATATCAACATCGGTTTGCCCGGCAAAGTGGAGCAAACCGACTCTGTCGATATACCCGACGAGCAACGCGTTATCATCCAAAGGGACGGGACCGTAGTGTTGAACGATTTACCGCTTGGTTCGGCCGGCGACGCCAAATTGGGCGAATTGGTGAAGGTCCTGACACGATTCAAAGAGTCCGCCGAGGCCAATCGCACCAAAGCGCTAGTCACCGTGGCGCCTGAGCCCACCGTGCCGCATCAACGCGTCGTCGATGTGCTCAACGCCTGTGCCGAGGCCGAAATTCGCGGCATTACCTTCGACACCGCAACAGCCGGAGGAGGCGGCGACGATTTTTAGTCATGCGCCTGCAATCCGCCGATCACCGAAAACGCAAAGCAACCGAGGCGAAGGAGAAAAAGCGTCGTTTTGGGCTATTGGTGTCGATTTTTATCGGCGTCATCGTCTTTCACCTGGCGCTTATACCAGTAGCCGCGGTGTTCGTCTTGATGAAGTATTACAAGGAGCCGGAAGCCGTGTTTGAAGTGCCGCCGAAACAGATCAAAATCCCGCCCAAAACGCCGGAGCATAAGATGAATGTGGCGAAACATGAAGCCAGCCGGCCAAAACCCACGTTTACGGAAAAACTCGTCAGCACGCGCCCCACGGAATTTGCCTTGCCCGACCTGCCGATGGTCGATTTGGATCAAATGATGCCGCTCGATCCCAGCGAACTTATCAGCGACCAAGTATCCAGCATGATGGGCAGTAGCGGGATCGGCCGCGGCATGGGCGCCGGCCTTTTGGGTGGTGGCGGGACCGGTTCCGGCATGAGCTTCTTCGGCATCGAGGCGAACGGCAATCGTATTATGCTGCTGTTCGATGTTTCGTCGTCGGTCGTCAACAAAGCGGAGAAATCCGGCGTGCCGCTGGAAAAGATCCAGGAAGAGACAATCAAGCTCATCAAAGGCCTGCCGTTGGATAGCCGTTTTGCGATTATTCAGTTTACCGGCAACTACAAGGCCTATACCCACGAACTCGTCGTCGCCACGTCCAAAAACAAGGAAGACGCGACGAATTGGGTGCAAAACGAGTGGGTCAAGAGCGGCAGCATGTCGGCGGCCTCAAGCAAGGTCACCTCGAACCTGCGCGGCCTCGTTGGCGTGTTAGAAAAAGCCTTCAGCATGCAACCGGACGTGATTTGGCTCATCAGCGACGGCAGCTTTCAGTGGCGGCCGGACGGAGGCCTCGTCGATGTGCCGTATCGCGAACTGAAACGCGAGTTGGAGAAGTTTCAGGACGCCGCGGGGATGGAAGTGCCGCTCCACTTCATCGGATTTGAGATGAAGAGCGACGATGAGGCCGAATGGAAGCGCATCGTGCGGCGCTATGGAGGGAAATTGAAGGAAATCAAGGGCGGCTGATCTTGCATGAGACAGCGTTGCATAGATTGCCGTCAGCGATCATTTCGCGCCGTGCGTTGAACCCGGGTTTAAGGTCGTAGGTGGACTCCTGCGTTTTAGGCCGAGACGTCAGAGTGCTGCCGCAACGCCGCAAGGAGGCGCTCGTGCACGGCCGGGGCCGAGATTTCGCGTTCCTCCGCCAATTCCGCCATCGGACCGATGAGCACGGGCCAATCTTCGCGGTTTTCGGCGATTCGGCCGTGCGATCCGCGCACCAGGTTGGCGTCGAGCGGGATGACGTCCATGAGGATGCGCTGACCGAGCTTTTTGCGCAGCAGTTTGCCGGCGATTTTCAGCTTCGGCGCGGCAATGGCGGGATCGACGAACAATTCGACCGGATCGTAGCCAGGTTTGCGGTGAATATCGACGGTCCGCGCGTAATCCGGCGCTTTGGCGTCGTCCTGCCAGAAATAGTAGGTGAACCAGCTCCGTTCGTCGGCGATCGCGACAAAATCGCCGCTGCGCGGGTGATTGAGCCCGAATTCGGCCTGTTCGTCGCGGCCGAGCACGCGTTCCACGCCGTCCGTCTCCTCCAACGCGGCGCGGACTTCGTTGCGGATCGATGGATCGTTGAGGTAAACGTGGGCGATTTGGTGATCGGCGATCGCGAGGGCTCGGCAATCGCCTTGTTCCAGGATTTCGCGGCCCAATTCGTCCTTCACCTCCAGCCAGCCGCGTTCGCGGAAAACGCGGTTGAGGTGGATGGGTTGATCGACCGGCGTGATGCCGTATTCCGAGAGCAAAATCGGCCGAACGCCGCGTTTTTCGAAGAAGGCGATGAGGTCGCCAACCACCTCGTCGATTGCGGTGAGGTCGGCGTCGATGCGGGAGTCATCCGGCCCCCATTTTTGCAGGTTGTAGTCCAGGTGGGGCAGGTAGACGAGGTTCAAATCGGGTTCGTGACGCTTTTCGATCCACTTGGCGGAATCGGCAATCCAGCGGCTGGAGCCAATTCCCGATCCGGGGCCCCAAAACTGCGGGAACGGGAATTCACCCAGGTCGGCCTTGATGGCGTCGCGAATGCCGAGCGGCCGCGACGTTACGTCGAACACCTTTTTGCCGTCGGCGCAGTAAATGGGCCGCGGAGTGATCGAAAAATCGACGCTGGAGTACATGTTGTTCCACCAAAACAGCCGCGCGCAGGTAAAATCCGGCCGCTTTTCGCGAACGCTCTCCCACAGCTTCGGACCGGCCACCAGGCGGTCGCTTTGCTTCCAAAACAGGTGCTCGGCGCGTTCGCGGTCGTACCAGCCGTTGGCGACGATTCCGTGCTGCGCGGGCAGTTTGCCGGTCAGGTAGGTGGCCTGGACGGAGGAGGTGACCGCGGGCAGCATGGGCCGAATGCGCGTCCAGCGCACGCGGTCGCGGTAGGCGGTGATGTTGGGCAGGCGGGGGCCAAAAAATCGGCTCGTTAGGCCAACGACGTTGAGGACGACAAATCGGGTGAACATCAGCGTGGAATTTGGGTGCTGGGAGCGGCGCGCTTGCAATCCTACCCAAACTCCGGCATCTTGCCAGGAAGGACCTGGTTCCCCGAAACACAATCCCTGGAAACCCCAAACACCGATGGCAAAAAAAATCCGTTACACCCGCGTCTTCGAACAAACCCGGGAAGTGGCCCAAGGCATCGAAAAATTGCAGTTTTCCCACTTTCTTGCGCCCGATCCCGCCTGGTCGCCGGCAATCAACGCCTACCGCTACGACGACCGCTTCCAGGTTTGCGTGGATTTGGCCGGCGTGAACCGGGAATCGATCGATTTGAAGGTTTTGCCGCAAAAAATCAGCATCCAGGGCTTCCGCGCCATGCCGCGCCCGCAGATGGACGATCCCGCGGAAAAATGTTGCCAAACCTTGGCGCTGGAGATCGAAAACGGGCCGTTCGCGCGCGACATCCAATTGCCGCAGCCGGTCGATCCCGAGCGGGTGACGGCCAAAAAGGAGGGCGGGTTCCTTTGGATCACGTTGCCGATCAAAAAGGCCTAAGCGCCGATTTTTTTGGTTTAAGTTTTGAGCCTTGCGGGGTCTGACTAACGAAATGATGAGCGAAAATTTGAACACACAAGGCGGGCCGGAGGAGTTGCCCGCCGATGACGAACCCATCGTGGCCGAAGCGCCGGAAAACGTCGCCACGGACGCCGAACTGCCGGCCGTAGTCCCGGTTTTGCCGTTGCGCAACTCCGTGATGTTTCCCGGCACGGTCTCGCCGCTGAGCGTGGGGCGCGAATCGAGCCTGCAGATGCTGGAACAGAGCCTGCCGCACGGCGATTTGATTGCGGTGACGCTGCAAAAGGAGCCGGAAAAAGACGACGTGACGCTGGAGGACCTGCACGAGGTGGCCTGCCTCATGCGCGTGCTGCGCCTGGTGCGCCCGGAGGACAAATCGGCCATCGTCATCTCCCAGGGCGTGGAACGCGTCCGGCTGATTCACGCCACGCAAACCGAACCGTTCCTGAAAGTGGCGCTCGAGCGGATGGAGCAGTCCAAACCGGACGCCGAGGACGACTACTGGACGGCGGCGATCCGCAATTTGCGCGATTCCGCCATCAAGCTGCTGGAATACAACCCCAACGTGCCGCCGGAAGCTCTGGGCATGATCGCCGGGATGGAGGACCCCGCCGTTTTGAGCGATTTTTTGGCCGGCAACCTCAGTTTGGACCTGGACAAGAGCCAGGCGCTGCTGGAGCAGACCAACGTGGTCTTGCGCGTGGAGCAGCTTCAGAAGCAGATCGACAACCAGCTGCGAATCGCCGACATCCAGCAAAAATTGCGCTCCGACGTGGAGACGGAGTTTAGCGAATCGCAAAAGCGCGCCTACCTTCGCGAGCAGCTTCGCGCCATCCAGAAAGAGTTGGGCGAAGAAGGCGGCACCGAGGAAGAAGTCGAGGATTTGCGCCAACGCCTGGACGAGGCCCGGTTGCCGGAAGAAGCCCGCGAACAGGCCGACCGCGAGCTGAAGCGGCTGGAGATTATTCCGCCGCAGAGCCCGGATCACTCCGTCATCCTCAACTACCTGGAAACCATGGCCGAACTGCCGTGGGCCAAGCTCAGCGAGGACAACCTGGACCTGCAAGCCGCCCAGGAAACGCTGGACCGCGATCACTACGGCCTGAAGCGCGTGAAAAAGCGGATCATCGAGTTTTTGGCCGTGCGCAAGCTCAATCCCGAGGGTCAGGGGCCCATTTTGTGCTTCGTGGGGCCGCCCGGAGTCGGAAAAACGAGCCTGGGCCAGTCGATCGCCGATGCGCTGGACCGTCAGTTCGCCCGCATGGCCTTTGGCGGGATTCGCGATGAAAGCGAAATTCGCGGGCACCGCCGCACCTACATCGGCTCCATGCCGGGACGCATCATCCAGGAGCTGCGCCGCGTCGGCACGCGCAACCCGGTCATGATGCTGGATGAGGTGGACAAGTTAGGCTCGGATTTTCGCGGAGACCCGGCCAGCGCGCTGTTAGAGGTGCTCGACCCGCGGCAAAATCACGAATTTTCCGACCGCTACCTCGACGTACCCTTCGACCTCTCGCAGGTCATGTTCATCGCCACCGCCAACACGCTTGCCACCATCCCCGCGCCGTTGCTCGACCGCATGGAAACCATCGAGATTCCCGGCTACACAGAGGAAGAAAAGCTCAACATCGCCACGAAGTACCTCATCCCGCGCCAGCTCAAGGAAAACGGCCTAACCGCGGAGCAGTGCCAGATCAACGAAGAAGCGGTGCGGGCGATTATCGCCGATTACACCCGAGAATCCGGCGTTCGCAACCTGGAGCGCGAAATTGGCTCCGTTTGCCGCTCGGTGGCCGCCCGCGTGGCCAAAGAAGAGATCACCGGTCAGGCGATCGATTTGGCTGCCGTGCGCGACATCCTCGGTCCGGCCAAATTCGTCCGCGAAAGCAAGCTAGCCACCAGCCAGCCCGGCGTCGTGACCGGCCTTGCCTACACCCAGGTCGGCGGCGATGTGTTGCACGTCGAGGCGATTCGCTACCCCGGCAAAGGCAACGTGAAGCTAACCGGTCAACTGGGCGACGTGATGAAAGAGAGCGTCCAAGCGGCGCAAAGTCTCGTCCGTTCGCGCGCCAAGGAGCTGAAAATCAAGCCGGCAGATTTCGAGAATTTCGACGTCCACATTCACGTCCCCGCCGGCGCCGTACCCAAGGACGGCCCCTCCGCCGGCGTCACCATGTTCACCGCCCTGGCCTCGCTTTTTGCCAATCGCAAGGTCAACCCTGACGTGGCCATGACCGGCGAAATTTCCCTGCGCGGCCTGGTCTTGCCGATCGGCGGTTTGAAGGAAAAATCCATCGCCGCGCTCACCGCGGGGATTCGCAAGATTTTGATCCCCAAGCTCAACGAGAAGGACATCCCGGAACTGCCGGAAGAAGTCAAGCAGCGCCTGGAAATCGTGCCCGTAGAGACGGTGGACGAAGTTTTGCAACACGCGTTGGCTTGAAGCGTTTTCTGTGGTTGACGTCTCGCCATCCTGACACTAGCCTGGGCGCTCATGAAGCTCCGCATCGTCATTCCAATCCTTTTCCCTGCCGGGGATGATGTCTCCTCGGCAAACTGCGGGCTTTTCTAACTTTCCAGATTTTTTCGACTTTTCACTTCCTCGATTGCCCGCTGGTTCGCCACGCGGGTTTTTTTGTCGAATCGATGGAATTACACCGCGTGAAAACCGGGCCGGCAGGCGCCAAACCACCGTTTTCCATGCCATCGCACCCTGATCCCAATTTCGCGCGTGAGACGCGCCTAACCACCGTCCTGGCTTTGCCGCTCATCGCCGGCCAAATCAACCACATGCTCATCGGCATCGCCGATACGGTCATGATCGGCCGGCTCGGCGTCGTTCCGCTGGCTGCGTCCACTTTTGCAAACACCATCCTTCACCTGCCCTACGTCCTCGGCCTGGGTATGGCCACGGCTGTTTCCGTGCGCGTTTCCCAGGCTCGCGGGGCCAACGAGCCCGCCTCCGCGCGGGCGGCGTTGCGGCATGGATTTTTGCTCACTTTGGCCGTTGGGGCGCTGTCGATCATCGCTGCGCGGCTTCTCGAACCGCTGTTCCCGCTCTTTCGCCAAAAACCTGAGGTCATCGCGGCGGCCGGCGGCTATTTTCACCTCGTCGCCATCTCGCTGATGCCGGAAATGGCGGCGCTGGCGATCAAAAATCACTCTGACGCCATGAACAGGCCCTGGCCGGCTTTTTGGATCATGACCGGATTCGTCCTGCTCAACATCGCGCTGAACTGGGTGTTCATTTTCGGCAACCTGGGCGCCCCGGCGATGGGGCTGGAAGGCGCGGGATTGGCCACGTTGCTGGCCAGAATCGCGATGTTGGCCGGGTTGCTCGTGCTCTGCATCAAGCTGCCCGCGTTTGAAGGCTGGGTTCCGCGGAAATGGCTGCGCAAGCCGGATTGGGCGGCCATGCGGCGCCTGATCGAAATCGGCTGGCCGACCAGCGTGCAGTTGGTCGCGGAGGTCAGCGCGTTCGTCATGGCGACGTTCATCATCGGCAGTCTCGGCGCCCCAGCTCTGGCCTCGCACCAAATTGCCATCAGCTGCGCGGCCACCATTTTCATGGTGCCGCTGGGTCTATCCATGGCGCTGACCGTGCGGATCGGCGAAGCCTGGGGAGCGGGGGAATTCACGCGGTTGCGGCCCATCGTCATCAGCGGCTGGGCCATGGCCCTGGCGTTCACCCTGCTGAGCGCGCTAACATTCGTCTGCTTCAATCGCGCCATCGCCGGCTGGTTCATCGATGAGCCGGAAACGCTGGCCGTCGCCTCCGCGTTGCTGCTCATCGCTGCTGCCTTTCAACTCAGTGACGCGTTGCAGGTGGTTTCCGCCGGTTCGCTGCGCGGTTTGAACGATGTGCGCGTACCCGCCTGGATCGCGTTTTTAGCCTACTGGGTCGTCGCCTTGCCGATTGGTTGGATCCTAGCGTTTCGCTTGAAAATGGGCGTTGCCGGCATGTGGTGGGGCATCACCATCGGCCTCACGGCAACCGCCCTGGCGCTAGGATGGCGCCTCTGGAGGATGACCGGCCGAAAATAGCCCGCCTACCCAAGAAACTCGGCAATCCGCGCCTTCGGCCGGCCGATGATGGCGCGTTTTCCCTTCACCAAAATGGGGCGCTGCAGTAGCTGCTTGTGCTTGAACAGGATGTCGATCACCGCCTCCGCATCGCCCACGTAATCCTCCGGATCCAGCCCCAATTTTTTGAATTTCGAGTCCTTGCGCACCAAATCTTCCACCGGGTCCTCCAACGCCGCCACGATCTTCTCCAAATCCTCCTTGCCGGGCGGATTTTTGATGTAAAGCACCACTTCGTGATCGACTCCCAGTTCCTCGGCGACCGCCAAGGCGTTTTCCGAGGAGCCTCAGTGCGGGTAGTGATAGATCGTTACCTTGGCCATGATTTGGGGACGGTTAACCGCGAAGGGCGAGGGCGTCAAGACCGTGCCGCCAATCCAGAGGTTCAAGATCTGGTTGCAAATCGGAGGCTTGGCGGCTAAAACCATGGCGAAAATTCGAATCTAACCTCACCAGATCAACACACCATGGCAACAAAGGTCGGAATTATCGGAGCTGGCGGAATGGTCAGCTATCACTACGACGGTTTCATCGCGGCGGGAGCGGAAGTCTCCGCCATCGCGGACGTAAACAAGGAGGCGGCGCAGGCCGTGGCTGATGAACGCGGCATTCCCAACGTGTTCGGCGACGTCGCCGAGATGCTGGCGAGCGACATCGATGCAGCGAGCGTCATCGTGCCCAACAAATTTCACGCGCCGCTGGCAATTCAGGCGCTCGAAGCCGGAAAACACGTTTTTTGCGAAAAACCGCCCGCTTTAAACGCCGCGGAGGTGGAAAAAATGATCGCCGCGGCGGATTCCGCGGGCAAAAAGCTGATGTTCAACTTCAACAACCGCGCACGGCCCGAAAGCTACGCGATGAAGGCCTACATCGACGACGGCACGGTGGGCCGGATCAATTCCGCCCAGGCAAAATGGATTCGGCGCACGGGAATTCCCGGTTTTGGCGGCTGGTTCACGACCAAGGCGCTTTCCGGCGGCGGCCCGCTCATCGACCTGCTGCACATGGTGGACTTGGCGATGTATTTCATGGGTTACCCGGAGCCGGCCCACGTTTTGGGCCAAACCTTCTCCGATTTCATCACGGACAAAAGTTTCAAGGGGCCCTGGGGCATCCCGGACGTCGCCGACGGCACCACCGACGTGGAAGCGGCCGCGCACGGCTTTGTCACCTTTAAATCCGGCCAGGTGCTGAGTCTCCAGGTTTCCTGGGCGGAGATGGTGAAGCGCGAGGAAGTCTCCGTGGTCTTCCAGGGCACGGGCGCGGGCGGCAAGGTGGAGCGGCTCTTTGGCGTCGACGGCCTGGACGACACCGCGATCGATTCCTGCGAGCTTTACGTGCAGGAAAACGGCAATTCCTCGAATCGCGCCATCGCCGTGGAAGAGTGCGAAGACATGGGCCGGATTCGTTCCGCCACGAACTTCGTTTGGGCCATTGAGGGCAAGGAAGAGCCCCTCAACACCCCGGACCAGGCGCTGTCGCTGATGCGGGTGATTGACGCGATTTACGAATCGGCGCAGAGCGGGGCGCCGGTGGAAATTTGAGCGAAAAAACCCGCAACCAAGCCCGTTCTGAAATCATGGACGCGACGAAAATCTCCGCCCTGGCTCACGCACATCCGTTCAAGGCCTTTCGGCTGCATTTGGGCGATGGGACGGCATTCGACGTGCCGCACGGTAACTTCATTTTCGTCAAGCGCCATCGAGTAGACGTGGTCACGAAAATGGGCGATGACAATGTGGTGGATGATGCCGTGATGATTGCTCCGGAGCACATCAACCGAGTGGAGATCATCGATCCGGGCAAAACAGCGGCCAATCCTTGAGCGCTGGCGCCCTGTTGAGCGAAAAAACCGCAAAATCGCGACCTGCGCCTCTACTCCTGCACCGGCAGCATCCGCCGTGTCAGCACCATTTTGATGGGTTCCGGCACGCTGCGGCGCTGGACGTGGAGATTGAGCTGAGTGCCAGGTTCGCCGCGAATCATCGTGAGCGCGATCTCGAAGTTCATGCCCTTGAACCAGCGTTTTTCGATCTGCACGATCTCATCCCAGGCCCGGATGCCCACTTTGGCGGCCGCGCCGTCCGGCAAGACGCGCAGGACGATGAGCCGGTTGCCTTGCTGGCTGATTTGCACGCCAATTCCGCCATCCTGCCGCACCTCGATTCTTTCCACCGCGCCGGGCAACTCCACGGGCGCAGCCAAGGCCGGGGCGGCCAAGGCAACCAGGAGCAGGGGGGTGAGGATGCGAGGCATCCGTCAGGATCGTTGCCAAGCGCCGCGGAATCAACCGCTAACTTCCCTCACCGCCGTAACTTGGTGAGCTTCCCACACTTCCGGCCATTGCAGCCGGTCGAATTGCCGGGCGATGACCTCCTCCGGCACCGGATGTTTGCGCTTGCGGTTGCGCCGGGAGATGATTTCCGGCGTGCAGGCAAAAGCGACGATGCGCGTGGCGGCGTGGTAGTTGTGCGCCAGATCAACGACCATGGAGCGGCCGTCGCGCCGAATCGTCGTCGCGTCCCAAACGATGCGTTTTTTGTCGCGGAGATGCTGGCGCAGGCGTTTTTTCGCCAGCTGAAGAACCTCGCCGTTGCGGGATTGATCGTGGCGCCCGCCGGTTAGCTCTTCGCGAATTTCGTCCAGGCTAATGCGCTCGTGTTCCGGGCAATTTTGCTCGATCCAGGTCGATTTTCCCGATCCGCTCGGCGCGCAGGTCACGATGACTTCCGGGTGATGGTCGCGCCACTCAAAAGTGCGGGCCACGGCTTCCTGCGGGGTGTGGATCCGCCTCGCTTCGTAGTCGCGAATGCCCTCATCCAGCACGTAATCGGCATTCGCGTCCACTTCGGCGGCGATTTGCGCGCGCCAACCGGCGTAGGGATCGGAATCGTTCCAGGCGCCGGATTCTTCGGCAGCCATGCGGAAGAGTTCCAGGGTCTCGAAGGCGCTGTCGTGCGGATTCGGGCTCGCGAGTTCGCGCCCCCGCAAATCCGCCAATTCCAGCAGAAAAATCAGCCGCGGCCGGACAGACCTGGCGAGCCGAAAATAGGCCGAAACCGGCGCATCGCCCTTGACGAGGCTTTTCGGCGCATGGTGGCGGCCGATTAGCCCGAGCACATCGTGATTCGTGGCTGGGTCCAGCTCCAAAAGCGGCAAAAGCGGCGCAACGTAGGATCGTCCGCGATCGGAGTGAAACGGCGAGACGATCCGCAGTTTGCCGTCGCGCTCTTCCTCACGCGTGGTCAGCGTTTTGCCGATGTCATGCAACGCGGCGCTCAAAATGAGCGTCAAACGGTCTTCGCCGGGCAAATCCGCGCCCTCGCTCTCGAGCACGGCGTAGGTTTCGGCGATCACGCGCTCGGTGTGGACGCGAACGTCGCCTTCCGCGTGCCATTCCGCATCCTGCGGCGTTTGCGCCATGCGCGCGATGAGCGGGAAAACGTCCGCCAGCCCGTCGAGGAGTTCGCCCGGCGGCGGCAACGTTCCCGCGCGAATTTGGCCGATCGCGGACGGCGTCATGACGGCTCCTCCGGCGCGGCGAGTTGGTTGGGGATGATTTCCGCGTACATCCAGTGCTCGCTGGTTTGCACGTGGCCGGTTCGCACCCATTTGGCCAAGGAATTGGCGAAATCGTCGAACATGAAGCGTTCGGCCCGCCGGACCACGTAACCCTCCTGGACGCTGGGGTCGATTTCCAAGCCGCGAACCGTTTCTTCGTCCCATTCGCCGCGAAACAGCTCCGGCGCCGTGGCCAAGCCGAGCAATTCCGCCCATTCCAGCGTTTCGTCCCAGCTCAGGGCCTCGTTTTCCGCGTTCCAGACGCTGAACAGGTAAAAATAGCTCTCCAGGTTGAGGTAGGCGATTGAGTGCTGCGCGTAGACGTTTTCCCCGCAAAATCGCCAACCATCGGGAATTTCCGCGGCAATTTGCCCGTGCAGCGCCTTGACCCAATCGCGCGAGGGATGATGGCGGCTATCGACGGAGCGCGCGTGCATGCGTTCGCGGTAGAAGGTGGTGTTTTCGCCGTCCATTTTTTCGGTGATGACGATCTCCCGGCCCGCGAAATGGTTGGTATCGATCAAATACGCGTCGTCGCTGGTCCCGCCGGGAGACCAGGGCAAATGCGGGGTTCGGGGATATTTGACGGGATCTGCCACGGAGAGAGCTTATTCCCAAAAATGATCGAATTCGCGGAAAATGACGGTCAAAATCAAAAATCGTTTGATAATTTCCATAATTTCCGTAGTTTTTGGCCGTTCCTGAGAACCAACACCGCTAATCCACTCACTCTCGCGATTCCCAAATCCCTTCAACCATGAAAATCGCCTCTCTTCTCACTCTCACCGCTGCAATGGCCGCTATCGCTAACCCGCAAAGCGCCGAAGCACTCATTTCACCCCACTCGGAGGCCACCCAGCAAAACGAAGCCGGCCTCCAGAGCTTTGTCGCCAAAATTTGGAACCGGCCCGCGTTTCCGTTTTGGAAGAACATCGGCCAAATCGATCGATCCACCGGGGTTTACATCGGCAACGGTTGCGTGTTGACCGCGGCGCACGTGGGCCCGGGAGATTTCCGCGCCAACGACGGCAAAACCTACCGCCACGTCAAGGGAACCGAGCGCTACTTCACCAACAAAAACGGCTCGCGCGCGGACATGTGCTTTTTTCGCATTCGGGTGCCTTCCGCCTCTCAGGTCGCCAAGCTTCCGTCCATCCCGCTGACCGTGGGGCTTCCGCATTCCGGCGAGGGCGTGCTCATGCTCGGGGCCGGCGCCGGCAAAAAAAGCGCCGACAAGCGCGGATTTTCCTGGAATCCCGACAATCGCCTGCGTTGGGGCTGGAACACGATCGAAACCGTCTACGATGTGCCGATGAAAACCTCCACGTTCGCGAGTTACGGCTACTCGACCCGGTTCAATCGCAACGGCGCATCCCAAGCTGCCCCGGGCGACTCCGGCGGCGCGGTGTTTCGCTTCAACGAGCGGCAGCGGCGCTGGGAACTGGGCGGCGTGATCATCGCCATCGACGACCAGTTTGGCCGTGCCAACTACGGCAACCAAACGTACGTGGCCGATCCCCTGGTTTTTGCGGACAAACTGATGGCCGCGCGCCGGCAAGGCGGAGGCGCGATTTTGGCCGCGCTGCGCTGAGTTTCTGGGTTTGTCAGGGATGAGGAGCGCCAGACCGGTTTCTTGGTTGATCCGCCGGCCCTCCGGGTGCTAACTCTCCTCCCATGCAAGCGAAATCTCACCTGGCCGCCGCCGTTCTCGTCCTCACCACCACGTTCGCCGCGGCTGAATTCCAAGCCGGCTCCGCGGTGGTCGACATCACGCCGCAAGAATGGCCGCTGCACATGCGCGGCAGCTTTTATCCGCGGGAAGCCACCTCCGCCCACGATCCGCTCACGGCACGAGCCTTGGTTTTGGGCCCGGAACTCGTCGCCATCGTCGTGGTGGACAGTTGCATGGTCCATCGGCCGGAAGTGGACCGCGCCAAGGCAATCGCCGCGGAAAAAACCGGGATTCCCGCCGCGAACATGCTAGTCGCCGCCACGCACACCCATTCCGCGCCGTTTGCCAACGCGAGTTACGGCACAGCTCAGGAGTTAGCCTACCAGGAGCTGCTCGTCAACGGCATCGCGGAATCCATCGTCCAGGCCCACGCCAACCTGGAGCCGGCCCAAGCGGGGCATACCGGCGTCGCATTGCCGGACGAAGTGTTCAACCGCCGCTGGTTCCTCAAAGCCGGGACCATGCCGCAGAATCCCTTCGGCCAAACCGACGACCTCGTCAAAATGAACCCCCGCCGCGACGGGAACCTGCTCCATCCCGCCGGCCCCACCGATCCCGAGGTTTCCGTCCTCTCCGTGCGCGACGCCAAGGGCCGGCCCATCGGTTTGCTGGCCAACTACCCGCTCCACTACGTCGGCAACACCGGCGGCCAAATGTCCGCGGACTACTTCGGCGAGTTCGGCCGCCTCATCGCCGTGCGCCTGCGGCAAAAGCCGGACTCCAAGTTCGTCGGCATGCTCTCCAACGGCACCAGCGGCGACATCAACAACATCAACTTCCTCAACCCGCGTCCGCCGCGCGAACCTTTCGAGCAAATTCGCATCGTCGCCAGCAAAGTGGCTGATTCCGCCTACCGCGCCGTTCGCGAAATCGACCACCAAGCGCCCGCCGTCGCCATGGTGCAACGCGAGGTGACCCTGAAAATTCGCATTCCCAGCGATGAAGACATCGCCCGCGCCGAAGGCTACATCGCCAAGGCCGCTGAGGACGAAAAAGCCGTCCCCCGCCTCGCGCAAATTTACGCGCGCCGCGTGCTGGAGCAGTCCAAGCTCGGCACGGAGACCAAAGTCATCATCCAAGCCGTCCGCATCGGCGATTTGGCGATTTGCGCCATCCCCTTCGAGGTGCTGGTCGAAATTGGGCTGGAATTGAAGACAAAGAGCCCGTTTCCCGACACCTTCGTCATCGAGCTGGCCAACGGCGGCTTCGGCTACCTGCCCACGCGAACTCAGCACGAATTCGGCGGCTACGAAACCTGGCTCACGACCAACAGGGTCGAGGTCGACTCCGCGGAGATCATCCTGCGCGAGTTGCTGGAAATGATGGGCGAGCTTCGCAGTTAGTGCTAGTGATCCTCCAATTCGAAGCCGTAGCCGCCTTCCCCGCGCCTTGGCAGCCTCCAAAATCTGGACGTTCATGGCGGCGTTGCGGATGTATTTTTAGCGGCTAGCGTGAATTTCATGAACGCGCCAAAATGTCTGCCACGCCTAACCGCCATCCTCGCCCTCAGCCTGCCCGTTGCCGCCACCGCGCAGGCGGACAAGGTGAAGGTCTTTCTCCTGGCCGGCCAGTCCAACATGGAAGGCCAGGCCTCCAACGAGTTGATCGACCACCAGGCCACGGACGAGAAAACCAAGGCCCTTTTCGCCCATCTCCGCACCGGTGACGAATGGACGGTGCGCGACGACGTCTTCATCAAATACCTCAACCGCCACGGCGGCCTCACCAGGGGCTACGGCGTGGGTAAACACACCGGCCCGGAGCTGGAATTCGGCCACATGATGGGCGAGCACTTTGAAGAGCCCGTCATTTTGATCAAAGCGGCTTGGGGCGGGCACTCGCTCTACCAAAAATTTCGCCCACCGTCGGCTGGTATGCCCAGTGAAGAGCGCTTGACCGCGGAACTGGAAAAAGCGCAGGAGCGCGTTCGCAAAAACAACGAAAAACGCAACCGCACCGACCCAATTCCGACGTTGGAGGACATCAAAGCGCCCTACGGCTCCTCCTACGCCAACATGATGAAAGAGGTGGAAGAAACGTTCGCCAACTACGAAACGCTCTTTCCCGCGCTGAAGGGCAAAACGCTGGAAATGGCGGGTTTTGTCTGGTTTCAGGGGTTTAACGACATGTTTGGCGACTACGCGCCGGCCGAATATGCGCAAAACCTGAAGCTGCTGATCGCCGACGTGCGCAAGGACCTGAAAACGCCGAATTTGCCCATCGTGATCGCGGCAATGGGCAACAACGGCTCCAAACCGGCAAAAAACGCGATGCTAACCGTGCAGACCGCCCAACTTTCGATGAACGACGTGCCGGAATTCGCCGGCAACGTCAAAGCCTTCCCCACCGACGTGTTGGTGGACAAAGCGGCCGAAGAACTCTTCCCCACGTGGAAGCAGAATTTCGAGCAATGGAAGCTGGTAGGCTCCGACCGGCCCTATCATTACCTGGGCAGCGCCATTTGGTACACCCGCATCGGTCACGCCATGGGAAAGGCCATGATTGGGCTGCTGAAGTGACGGAATTTCCGCATTCCGCGCCGCTCATCACGTTCCTTCGGAATCCAGCTCCCCGGACTCGGCTTCGCTCAGCGTGGATGATTCCGCTCACTTTAGCGTCAGCAAATACGCCACCAGGTCCGCTAATTCCTGCGGGTTGAGCGCGGCGGCGAGGCCGGGGGGCATGAGGCTTTGGTCCATCTCTTTGCGGGTCTTGATGTCCTTGAGGGGGAAGGTTTGGCTAACGCCTCCGGGGAGGCGCAGGGTCACGGCTTGGTCGGTTTCGCCGGTGATGTAGCCGCTGAAGATGTCGCCGCTTTTCTTGGTGATGGTGACGCCGTGAAATCCGTGGCTGATGGCGTTGTTGGGGAACAAAATGGCCTCAAACATCGCTTCTTTGCTCAATTTCCCGCCGATTTGGGTCAAATCCGGGCCGAAATCGATGAATTGGCTGCCGATTTTGTGGCAGGTGATGCAGGCGGCTTTGGCGTAGGCGGCGGGGCCGTTTTTGGAGTTGCCGCTCATTTCCAGCAGTTTGGCAAGGGGCGGCAGATTTTCGGCGCCGGCTGCTTTGGGCACGGGCAGGACGTTCGCGGCTTCATTGCGCACGCCGCCGTCCGGGCTGCGGGCCAAACCGAGCGCGGCGACGGGGCGGAGGGCTTCGTCCAGCTTTTTGTCGCGCGCCAGTTTGAGGAGATCGCGCCCGCCTTGGCTGGAGACGACCAGTGCGCCGACGATGTCGCGCTTGGTGGTGGGGCTGACGTCTTTTCGCTGCAATTCGGCAACGAGAAGGCCGGTTGCGCCGCGGTCGCCGGTTTTGCCGAGCACGCTGGCCAGGGCGGCGGCTTCAGCGGTGTTTTTGCCGCGCAAAATCGGGAAAATCGCGTTTCGGTCGCGCAAGAGCAGTTTGGCGGCGGTGACGGCCTGGGGCGAGTTTGGCTCCGCGATGATGTAGCCGGCTAACTCCGAACCGAAGCCGCGAAGATTCAGTTTTTCGGCTAACTCCACGAACTCAGCCTTGCCGCGAATGGGCGCGAGCAAGGCCTCCAAACGCGCCTGGCCGCCATCCAGGTTTTTGATGGCGTCAGGCCCCAATTGCCCGGCGGCGAAGAGCGCGGATTCCGGCGCGGCGGTGAGGAAAATGCGGCGGTAGGCTTCATCGCGCGCTTCCGGGGTCACGAAGTGGAGCTTGCGCAGGTGCTTGGCGGAATCCGGCTTGGGCACGCTGCCTTCCAGGTAGTTTGCGGTGCGCCAGGCAGCCTTGGGATCGAGCGCGCGCCAACTCACGTGGTGGTAGGATGCCGCGGGTTTTTCGGCCAAATTCTCGAACGCCGCCCAACGCGCCTCCCAGCACAAATCGGCGCCAATTCCGAGCGCTTCAAGCCCCCAGCGGTCGCCCGGATCCAGGTTTCGGGCGACTTGGGCCCAAATTTCGCTCGCCTTGGCGCTTTTGTCGAAACGCAGCGCGATCGCAACCTCCCGGCGAACCTGCGCATCCGCGTCGTTGGCGAGTTTTGCGCAAGAATCGAGCACCAGGTCAGGGTAGAGCTGGCGGATGGCGCGCAAGGCGACGATGCGGATGTTTGCGTCGCCGTCGGCGAGGGCGCGGGTCGCGTCGCGGGAGTCCAGCCGCGCCAAAAGCCACAAGGCGCGGGCGCGCAGATAAGCGGGGAGCGCCTCCGTGTCGAACAGCGCGCGCAATTCGCCGGCAGCAGCCTCGCCTTTGGCCTCGTGCGCTTTCCAGGCCAGGTAGCGGGATTCCGCGTTGGGATTGGCCAGTGAGCCGAATTTTCTGCGGCCGCCGGCTGAAGGGAAGTATTTGAGCCGCTCCGGCACGGTGACGCGGAAAATGCGCCCGCGTTCGATGTCGCCCATACCGTGCCCGCCAACGCCGGGGTCATACCAATCCGCCACGATGAGCGAGCCATCCGGGGCCACGCAGACGTCGCTGGGCCGGAACCAGCGGTCGGCGGTGTTTTCCAAAATGTTGACCATTTCCGCGGAGTAGCCCGCGCCGTCGTTTTGGGTGACGTAGGCGCGAACGACGTTGGGACCGGCGTCGCAGTGAATCGGTTGGCCGCGGAAAATTTCCGGCAAGAGGTCGCCTTCGTAGACGCAGATGCCGGTGGGCGAACCGGCGCCGGTTTGGATCAAATTCGGCACAACGCCGGGGTCGTTCAGGTGCCAGTGACGCAGGGGGATTTCCTCCTCCAGGTTGGGGCGGGGATCTCGCCAACCGGCCTTGGTCACGGCGTCTTTGTAGCCAAAATTGCCGTACTCCATCACGTAGTTGATGCGGACGCCCTTGTTGCCGTCGTCATCGTTGTCGCTTTGCCAAATGGAGCCGAAAGAATCGGGGACAGCCTCCCAGTTGTTGCGGAAATTCCAGCCCAGCGTCTCCACGCCGCTGCCATCCAGCTCGCAGCGGAAGACCATGCCTTCCTGGTAGGGCATGTTGCCGGCGCGAACCTCGTTTCCGGCCTTGTCGACGACGATTTTGCCCTTGGCGTCGTGGAGTTGTTTGGCGGCGTTGCCAAAATTGAAATAAAGCCGGCCGTCGGGCCCGAAGTGGAAGGCGTGGATGCCGTGATCGTGCTGTTTTCCCCCGGTTTTGGTGAACATCAGCTCCTTGCTGCCGGGATCCGCCTTGCCGTCGCCGTTGCGGTCGTAGAGGCTGAAAACTTCCTCGCCGGCGGAGATGATGACGCGGTCTCCCAGCACGCAGATTCCGTGGGCGGAGTCGACGTCAGCGCCTTGGTAGAAAACGGTGGATTTGTCGGCTTTGGCGTCGCCGTCGGTGTCCTCCAGGATGACGATGCGGTCGCCATCGGGTCGTTTGCCCTGGTTTCGGCGGTAGTTGACCACCTCGCACACCCAGACGCGGCCGCGGTGATCCACGTCGATGGCGGATGGGCTCAGAATCATCGGCTCGCTGGCGAAAAGTTGCGCGCGCAGGTCCGGGTGAACCGTCAGGGTCTCCAGGGCTTGGGTGGAATCGCGGCCCGGCGCGCCGGTGCGCTTCACGTAGCCGGGTTGCGCTCCGCCGCCGGCCAAATTCCCCGGATTTTGGGTGAAAACGTGGAATTGCACGGACGCCTCGCCGTTTTGATCGCTGCCGCCGTTGTCGATTGCGCCGCGCGCCTTGAACCGCTTCGCGCCCTTGGGCAAATCGTAGGCGAGCAGCGAATTTGCATGCACGCCGATGCCATAAGCTACCGGTTTGCCGGCGACTTTCAGCGGACCGCCGGCGGCGTTTTTGCCGACATAAGGATTTCCCCAGCCGACCGAAGCGTTTTTCCACTTCAGGTCGGTCAGCTTCTTCTCGCTGCCGTCAGCCATGACCAGGCGCGGCTCGCACCAGTCAGCCCAATCGAAGGAATTTGCGCCGGCGTCGGAAACGGCCAAAAAGAGCTCTTTGGCGTCGTTGGGCAAAGCGACGTCGATTTCCACGGCCATGCCCGGCGTGCGCTCGTCGATGACTTTCGACTCGAAAATGGGCTTCGCATTCGGGTTAGGCTTCGAAACCGGCGCTGCCGCGGTTTTTGGCTTCGGCTGTGGCTTTGGCTTGCGATTTTGCGCTCCACCGTGCTCCAGGGCGTTGGCTTCCAACTCCTCCCGGGTCGGCCGTTTGGATTCGACGCCGTTTTCGGGGATCGCCAGTTTGGTGACCCAAGCCACGCCATTCAGCACGGCTTTTCGGAAATTGTCGTCCTCCCAGTTCCAGTGATAGTGCAAGCCGGTGAAGCCAAAACCGCGGCCGTTGTTGTAATTCGCCCCGCGCTGGTAGGTCCAGGCCACGTGCTGCGGTTTTTTGGCGGCAACGGCCTTGCGCACGGTGGGATTTCCGGAATGCGGGCCGTCCGGGCGCTTCATGGTGGCATCCGGCGCGATGGCGCTCAGGATCGGCGTTATGCCCTTCATTTCGCCACGGAAACGCATGTGAAAATACCACTCATCGTCGATTTTGAACGGTTTGAGCCCGCGTCCGGCCTCGTGATCGGGAAAAAACCTGGAACTCGGCGATCCAATGCGGGTTGACCGACCAATTTTTCTCGAAATAGCCGCCCATCCACTCCAGCATCCCCTTCCCGCTGGGGCCGATCGGCACCTCCACGCCGTAGTGCAGGCAGGCCAGCCCCGCGCCAGTTTTCATGACCTTGTCGAAATTCGGCACGTGGCCGTTAACCAGGTGACCGTTGCCTCCGCTGCAGAAAAACACAACGGAATCCGCATCCTGGAAGAATTCTGCTTCATTTTGCGGCCAGTTGATCGAATAGCGGGCCTCGATTTGGCCGGGATAAGCCTTGGCCAGCCATTCACCCATCAGGTGGTTTCCGGCGTTGTACTCATGCGCGCCAAAACCGTGGGAAGTTTTGTGGCCGACGAAGCAGATGACTTTTTTCTCTTGGGCGAAGGCGTGGCCAAGGGCCGCAAGCAGCAAAAACAACGTGGCGAGGTTGAAACGGGTCATGGCAGTGACACGAGAGAAAAACGCCCGTTTGTCAAAGAGGATTCTGAACCCGAAAACCTGGTTACCTACCAACCAATGCCTTCGACGCCTGGCATATGGTCGAAATGGCTTGGACTTCAATTGCTCAACCAACGCCCCAAAACCTTGGGTTTGTCCGGTTCCTCAGTCTCGGCCACGATGTTGCCGTATTCCACGGAGTTGTCCGGGCGCAAGATGCCCATGGCCGTTCCGCGAATCCTGGCGCCCTGATAATCCGCGCCCTCAGCATGGGCGCTGGTGATGCTGAAGCGGATGGAGATGATGAGGCCTGCTGTCGGGTCCACTTCCACGCTCGGCACCTCGTATTCGTCCACGCCAGCCTCGGAAAGGCGGGTTTCGCGAATCATTTCGGGCAAATTGCCGAGTTCGACCAGATCTTGAATGCTCTCGGCCAAAAGATCGGCGATGACGAATGGGCGCTCTTCTTCAGCCAGGGTGGCGACTTGCAGCGCGTAGCATTTTTGGCCAAAACGATAGAGCCGCGTGTGATCGGCGGGAAGGCCCTCGCGCTTGAACCAATTGGCCACGTCTCGCCAGGAGAAGTGTTTTTGCCGCAATACCAGGATGGTTTGCCAGTAATCCTCCACGTTAAACTTCACCGACTCCTTTTCCGCTGCTTGGAGGAGCCGATCGGGCTGGGGAATGGAGTCAGGGGCGGGCATGAGCCTAACAAATGCACCGTTTCGCAACGGAGTGCAACAGCCGGTTGATGTTGGTAGGGCAAAAAAAATCGAACGCATTCTTGGATTGAACGAACCAAAACCTAGCGTTACTAAGGAGAATCCTGGGAAACACCATGGTTTTCGTTGAATTTTCTAAAAATTAAGAAAAGTTAACCAGTCCCTGTTCAAAAATCCCCTGTTTTTCGCAATCGGAACCTCAATCTGCTCAAAAGCCATGATGAAGCACACACGTCTAGCTCTTGCAGGCGCATTTTCTCTCGCGTTTTTCAGCCTCGATTCGCTTCGAGCGCAGGAAAAAGTCACCTACGTGGATCACGTGATGCCTTTCCTGGAAAACGCCTGCCTCAACTGTCACAACCCGGATGAAGCCAAAGGCGGGCTGGATTTGACCAGCTACGGCGCCATGATGGCCGGCGGATCCGGCGGAGAGGTCGTTCAGCCGGGAAATCCCGACAGCAGCCGACTCTTCACCCTGACCGCTCACATCGAGGAGCCGATCATGCCGCCGAAAAAGCCGAAATCGGCCGAAAAAGACTTGGCCGTGCTGAAAAAGTGGATCGAAGGCGGCTTGCTGGAGACGATGAACAGCAAGGCCAAAAAATCGACGGGGCCGACGCTCGCTTCCACGGTGGAAGTTGGCGGTAAACCCGAGGATCCCGCCATGCCGGAGCACCTTTTGCTCGAACCCAAGGTCGTGACTCCGCGAGGCAACGCCGTCACCGCGATTGCGACGAGCCCATGGGCGCCGTTGGTGGCGATTGGCGGGCAAAAGCAGGTGGTTCTCTACAATTCGGACAATTTTGAGTTGCTGGGGATTTTGGCCTTTCCGGAGGGCTTTCCCGAAGCGTTGTCGTTTAGCGCAAACGGTTCGCTGTTAATCGCCGGCGGCGGCCGCGGGGGAAAATCCGGGAAAGCGGTGGCGTGGAACGTGGAAACCGGCGAGCGCGTCGTTGAAGTGGGCCGCGAATTCGATACCGCCTTGGCTGCGGACATCAGCCCTAACCACAAGTTCATCACCTTGGGTGGTCCGGGCCGGAACATCAAGATTTTCAGCACCCAAACCGGCGAGCAGCTTCATTCCATCAAAAAGCACCCGGATTGGCTGTTGGAGGCCGAATATAGCCCCGACGGCGTGTTGCTGACCACCGGCGGCCGCAACGGCGGTCTCTACGTTTGGGAGGCGGAGGCCGGCATGGAGTTTTATGAGCTGAAGGAGCACCAGAAAGCCATCACCGGCATCAGTTGGCGGGGCGATTCCAACGTCGTGGCTGCCTGCAGCGAGGATGGCAACGTGTCGCTTTGGGAGATGCAAAACGGCCGGCAGATCAAAAAGTGGGCCGCCCATGGCGGTGGCGCTTTGTCGATCGATTTTGCGCCAGATGGCTCCAAAGTCGCGACCTCCGGACGAGACAATCGGGTGAAAATTTGGGATTTGAACGGCAAGCTGCTGCGCGAGATCAACCAGTTCACCGACGTGGTGACTTCGGTGGTTTTCGCCCACGACGGGAAAAAGGTGATCAGCGGCGACTGGAACGGTCAGTTGAAGGTTTGGGACGCCACAAGTGGGGCGTTGCTCGGTGAGTTGATCGGCAACCCGCCAACCATCGCCGAGCAGATGGAGCACTCCAAAAAGCGAGTCGCGGAAATCACGGCGAATCTCCCGAAATTGGATGCGGCGATCGAAGCTGCAGCCGCTTCCACCGCCGCTTCTCGCAAGGCCGTGAACGACGCCAATGCCGCCCTGGCCGCCACCAAAAAGCAAAAGACGGATGCCGACGCCATCGTCAAAAACGGCGCCGCCCAACTGGCAGCGCTCAACGCCGAGGTGCAAAAGGCCGATGCCGTGCTGAAGCAGAAAAACGCGGAGGTCGCGGCCAAAATGAACGCGGCCAAGAACACCCCGGAACATCAAAAACTGGCCGCGCTGACCAAGGACGCCAAGGCCAAGCAAGATGCTCTCGCGAACACCAACGCGCAGATCACCCAACTAACCGCCGTCATCGCCCAGGGACGCAAGGATTTGCCGGCCCTGGAGCAGCAATACCAGGCCGCGGCCAAAAAGCAGGCCGAACAGCAGGCTAGCGTGAAAGGTCTGCAATTGCAGGTGGAGCAACAGACGGAGAATCCCGATCTCAAAAAAGCCCTGGAATCCGCGAACGTAGCCCTGGCCGCCGCGGCAAAAACCGCCAAAGACGCCGAAGCCAAGCACCGTGAAATCGGCTCGAAAGTCCAAGGCGCCGAGGCCCAACTTGCCAACGCCAAAAAGGCCCAGATGGATGGCCAACGCGGCCTTAAAGTGGCGCAACTGCTGGTTGAAGAGCAGAAAAAACTCGCCGCTGAGGCCGAGAAAAAGATGTTGCCGCAGGCTCAGAAAGAAGCCGAAGCGATGAAGCCTCAGGTCGTGGCTGCGCAGGCCAAAGTGGACGAGGCGAAAAAGCGGGTCGCCGACGCCCAGAAAAAGATCGAGGACTCCAAAAAAGTGCTCGCCGGAGCCGACGCCGCGATCAAAGCCCGCGAAGCCGCGGTGAAAGCAGCCACCGACAAGCTCAACCAGGTGGCGGCCGCCGAAACGAAGGTGAAAAAGGACCTGGAGCAGGCCAAATTCGACCTCGCTTTCATGCAATACCAGGTGGAAAAATGGGCCGCGGCGGTGGTGAACGTGGAGATTCACAAGGAGCAGGAAACCCTGGAAAGCCACCGCGAGCGGCTCATATCATTTGAAGGCCAATCCAAAGACGCCGTCGCCAAACGCGACGCCGCCATCCAAGCGCTGAAGGAAGCTGAAGCCACGCTGGCCGCCGCCCAAAAAGCCATCGCCGAGAGCAAATCCTACCTCGACACCGCCTCCGAAAGCGTGGTGGACGTCGCCCTGCAATTGGTCGCGGCCCGCACCCTGGCCGAGCCAAAAGCCGAGGCGCCGAAATTCGAGCAAGTCCTGGCTGACACCTACAAAAAGGTCGAGGAAACCACCCAAAAACTGGCCGCAGCCTCAGACACCGCTAGCAAGACTCCCGCCGTGATTGCCGAGCGTCAAAAAGCGCATCAGGCCAAAGAAGCCGAGCTGCAGAAGGCGGTCCAGCAGAAAAAGCGTCAGGAGGGAGAGATTCAGGAGCAATCGCGCCGCATCCAGGAATTGGAGAAAAAATACCGCGGCATGTACCGCGAATGGGACGAGAGAGTCGCCTCGAAGTGATTCTGAACGTCATCAATTTTTTCTCTTATTTCATCGGGTAGCGACAATGTATGGTAGCCGGGGTTTCAACCCACGGATGGCAGGTCTTCGATTCAGATGGCTCTCCCATCATCATCACCTATCAGAAGTTCACGGCAAAGCGCGCCAAGGTCGCCAAAATAGTATGAAACGCCTTACGGTGTAGCCCAAGTCGAGCGATTTGCCTATCAAGCGTGCATATTCTCATGGCGGTTGCGTTCATATCCCCTTGGAAGTCAACGCACGAATCGTAGGCGGATCCACGCCTCTTTTCGCCAAGAGGGATCTCCGTCAAGAACCCGATCGGATTCGGCGAAATCTGGGAATCGAAGACTGAGACGGCGATTTCCCCGTGCAAACGGGCGATTCCATGTTTTGGTGGCTGCGTTAGTCCTAACATGTTCACCATCTTATGAAATCCACCCCCGCTGGGAACACCGCTCGCCAGAAAACGAAAAAGGCCAAATTCGCCCCGGCCAAGAAAAAGCAGCCGCGAAACCCTAACATCCCTACCCAATTCGACTGGCGAACCACCGACGAACAGGAGATCGCCAGGCGACGCCAACGCGCTCTGGACGATCCTCCGGCGATCAAGAATTTGCAGCCAGGTTTCCGCGTTTTCTCGGATTTCGAGGTGCGTTCGTCCAGCGGCATGACCTATTTCGTGGAAATCCGGGATTTGGCGACGCGCGATTTTTTCTCCACCAGCCCCGATTTTCAGCACAACGGTTTGGGCACTTGTAAGCACACCGAAGCGGTCCTCGTCCACTTGGAAGCTCGCTTTCCGCGCATCTTCAAAAAGGCGATGAAGGAAGGCAGCCCACGAGTCGATTTGGTGCTGGAATCGGCGGGTGGAACGCAGGAGCTGAGGCTGAACCTTCACGGCAAGGCCCGGTCTCGGAAGCTGGCTCGGTTCTTCGACAAAATGGGTGTTTGGTTAGGCGAATACGAACCGGAAGTCGCCGTCGCGGCTATCGAAAGCATGGCAGACGAGACTTACCGCGTTTCTCGCGAAGTCCATGCCTGGCTTCGCAAAAAGGAGAGCGACCGCGAGCGCATGGCCCTGCAACGCGACTACGAACAGAAGGTGCATTCTGGCGATTTTCCAGCCTACGAGACCACCGTGCCGCTCTATCCCTACCAACGTGAAGGGATGCTTTTTCTCGCCTTTCGCGAGCGGGCGCTGTTGGCGGACGAGATGGGTTTGGGCAAGACGATCCAGGCCATTGCTGCGTGCGCGCTGCTGCATCGCATGGGCAAAGCGCGCCGATGCCTCATCGTCGCTCCCGCCTCGCTCAAAGCGGAGTGGGAGGAGCAGATTGCCAAATTTACCAACCTAACCTGCAACCTGGTTTTCGGTAGTCGCTCAAAACGGACGGCGATTTACTCCAATCCCGAAGCGTTTTTCACCATCACGAACTACGAGCAAATCCGCGCCGATTCGCTCGACATTAACACGCATCTTCAGCCGGACATCGTGATTCTGGATGAAGCGCAGCGCATCAAAAACTGGGCTTCGAAGACTGCCCGCGCCGTGAAGAGGCTGGAGAGTCGTTACGCGTTTGTCCTAACCGGCACACCTATCGAAAACCGGATCGACGAGCTCTACTCGATCGTCGATTTTCTCGATGTTAGTGTCTTTGGCCCGTTGTTTCGCTTCAATCGAGAGTTCTACAAGCTCGATGACCGTGGCCGTCCCGCGGGCTACAAGAATCTGGAGCAACTGCGCGAACGGGTGAAGCCGCTGATGCTGCGCCGGCGCAAAGCGGAGGTGGAAACCGAGTTGCCGCAGCGCACCGTATCCACCCGGCTGGTGCAACTGACGCCGGCTCAGCGCATAGAGCACGACGACTTGCACGACAAGGTCGTGCGGCTTGTGGCAAGGACCAAGCACCGTGCGCTAACCAAGGAAGAGCAGGAGATGTTGATGCTCATGTTAGGAAAAATGCGAATGATTTGCGACACCCTCTACATCCTGGATCCCGCAGTGAAGGATTGCCCCAAACTCACGGAGATCGCCACGATTCTGGAAGAAGCAATGGCGGAACCGGACACGAAGGTGATCATCTTCTCCGAATGGGTGCGCATGTTAGAGTTGGTCAAGGCGCACTTGACTGATGAGGGAATTGGTTACGCCTTGCACGTCGGCGAAGTGCCGCAAAAGAAGCGCCGCGCCGAGATTCGCATGTTCAAGGACGATCCGGACTGCCGGGTGTTTCTCTGCTCGGAATGCGGTGGCGTTGGGTTGAACCTGCAAAACGCCTCGGTCGTGATCAACTGCGACTTGCCCTGGAATCCGGCCAAGCTGGAGCAACGTATCGCGCGGGCTTGGCGCAAAGGGCAGGACCAAGCGGTGACGGTGGTGAATCTGGTGGCGGAGGCCACGATTGAGGAGGGGATGCTTGCTACCCTGCAAAATAAGCAGAATCTCGCCGATGGCATTCTGGATGGTTTGCACGAGCTGAGCGAAATCCAACTGCAGGGTGGCGCACAGGCGTTTTTGAGCCGGCTGAAACAGACCCTCAGTGCGGCAGCCAAGCGCAAACCCGAGAAGAAGCCGATCCACCTGACCGATCCCACGGCGGCATTTGCCGAGGAGATGCGGAAACGATTCGGAGAACGTTTGTTAGGCTGCGAGGAGCGCTGGACGGATTCCGGCGAGCGTCCGTCGTTAGTCCTCACCCTGGCGGGTGCCGGCGTGGAACAGGCGCGAACTACGGCGTTGGCGCGGTTTCGTGAGTTTGTTCCGGGTGGAACGCAGGAGGAGCTGGAGTCGCAATTGGTCGTGATGGATCAGTCGACGGCGCGTGCGTTGGAGCAACTGGTGGAGGCCGGGTTATTTCAGGCTAACTTTCGTGCGCGACGCGATTTGTTAGGCGGAGACGCGGGTTCGGACGGTGAAATCGAGCTGACCGAGGAAGAACAGGCAAAGCTCCGAGAGCTGACGGCCGAGTTGGATCGCAAGCTGAAAACCGCGGGGTTGTTGCTTCCGGCGGACCTCATTCCCGAAGCGCTTCCTCCCTTGCGAGAGGCGGTTTTGCTCGTCGCTCAAGCGGCCGCGATCCAGGGACGAAGTGATGCGCCCGAATCGGTGAGCGAGTGCTTGCTGCCACGCTTTGGGTGGCTTTGGGAAGTGGAAGAAGCTAAGATTTTGCGGCAGTTTTCCGAAGATGAAGCGGGTCGCGCGGCGGAGTTGCAGCAGATGCTTGAGGCGAAACGGAAGACGGTTGCGTGACCGGGATATTCTGACCGTGCGGCATTTTCAAGCCAGCAGCGTCCGTCAGCCGATGACGGCGGCCTTGAAACATGGAATCGCTGGAGTTGAGCGATCCTCGGGTTCATGAGCTATCCAGGCCAAACAATTGTAGGCCCCTCACAAAACGCTGTCAATCTCCGCCAATCTCCGCCATCTCCGCCGACATCTTGCTCAGCTTCAGCTCGAAACCCGGCAGCGCGTCGCTTTGAACCACATCGTTGTCTTCCGTGGTAAACCAACGGGTGGTTTTGAGCGAGTCGAACACGGTCACCATCCGGTTCTCCGGGCTAACGACCCACACCTCGCCGGTTTGGATGGCGAAACGACCTCGATGATCAACTCCGGCCCCGAATCTCGACAAGCTCGTTGCAGGTGGATTGCGCTTCACGCGGGCCTGCCGGTGGCGGCGGCGCCAAGGTCATTAGCGGCGACGAGGACCTCATCGCGCTCTTGGCCGAGGAAAAAGTGAAGTTGGCCGAGATTGAAGAAGAAAAGCTGCCCGAAACCTTGAAAAAAATGACCCCGCCGAGCGCGAAACACACATCGCAAAGCTGCGGGAGGAACGCAAGGCGCTCCAGGAAAAATGGCGGCTCTGGTGAAACAGCGCGGCGCTTTCGTGGTCGAAGAGAAGAAGCGCCTGGCTGCCGAGGGCAAGGCCGACGGCTTCGATTCGAAGGTAAAATCGATCATCCGCGATCAAGCCAAAGCCAAGGGGATCAATTACGGCACGGAGTAGGTCCCGATCGCCCGCCGAACGGCGCCGCCAGGCGGTTTTGGCATCCGGACTTGACGAACCGGTGCGCCTTCGCTTGGTATGCGCCATGAAATTCGCCACTGTTGCCAACTTACTCGCCTGCAGCCTCACACTTCCCTCAGTTTTCGCCAAAGAATGGCCGAACTATCGCGGTCCCGGCCTGGACGGGACTTCGCCCGAAACGCTGGGCGGCGTAAAAGCGAGCCAAACCTGGAAAGCACCCACGAACCTGGGTTTTAGCTCGTTTTCCGTGGCCAATGGCAAGGCGGTGACGCTGGTGCAGCGCGAAATCGACGGCAACCCGACGGAAGTCTGCGTGGCCCTGGATGCGGCCTCCGGCAAAGAAGTCTGGGCGCGCGAATTGTGGCTGGCCGGCAAATGGAACGGCGGCGGCAACTCCGGGGCCAGGAACAACAAGGGCGGCGACGGCCCACGCTCCACCCCCACGGTGGATGGTGACAAGGTTTACGCCATCGACGCCCATCTCCGGGTGTATTGCCTGGATTTGGCCGGCGGCGAGGTGGTTTGGAAGCGCGACCTCATCAAGCAACACGGCGGCTCCAACATCAAGTGGCAGAACGCCGCTTCGCCGGTGATTGAGGGCGAATTACTCTTCGTGGCCGGCGGTGGAAGGGGGCAGGCGCTCCTGGCATTGAACAAAACCACCGGCGAGGTCGTTTGGAAGGCCGAGGACGACGCGATGACGCATGCAACGCCGATCGTGGCAACCATCCACGGCGTCCGCCAGGTCATTTTCTTCACCCAGAAGGGCCTCGTTGCACTAACCACCAACGGGGGCGATGTGCTGTGGCGCTACGATTTTCCCTTCAAGGTCTCCACGGCTGCTTCTCCGGTGGTTTGGGAGGACATCGTGTATTGCTCGGCGGGCTATGGAGTCGGCGCCGGCGCGGTAAAAATTTCCAAGAGCGGCGGCGGGCTGGAAGCGAGCGAAATCTGGCGCGCGGAGAACGACAACATCAACCACTGGAGCACGCCCGTGGTTAAAGACGGCTTCCTCTACGGCATGTTCGGCTTCAAGGAATACGGCAGGTGTCCTCTGGCCTGCGTGGACATCCGCACCGGCAAGCGCAAGTGGGCCGAGCCCGGATTTGGCCCCGGAAACGTCATTTTGGCCGGGGGTCAATTGGTGGCGCTCAGCGACAAGGGCGAGCTGGTCATCGCGGAGGCGAATCCTGACGATTACCGCGAAAAATCGCGCGCGGATCTGCTCGACGGCAAATGCTGGAGCACCCCGGCGTTGGCCAACGGCACGGTTTACATTCGCAGCACGATGGAGGGTGGGGCGTTTCGGTTGGGATCTTGAGAAAACTCGAAATCCGAAATTTGATGGCGATGATGCGTGTTTTGGCCGCTTTTTTGAGCTTGGGGCTTGCTTCTTGCTCGGTAACCACGTTTCCCAACTTTTCGCACTGGGACTCGATTCCCTCCATCGCCAATTTCCCGGCTGATGAAGCGCCCGCGGTGATTCATCGCGCCTCGCGCGGTTTGGAGACGGACACGGCCTATCGCTCTCGCGCACGCCAATCTCGCCAACGTCCGGAAATCCTCTGGGGCGCTTACCATTTTGGCACGGGCGCGAATTTGCAAACCCAGCTAAATCTGGCCCTGGAGCGCGTCGGCTACCATCCCAACGCGGCTCACCGCACCCTCATGGCGTTCGATTTCGAGCACAACGTGAAGGGGCGCAACGATCACATGACCGTGGGCAACCTGGCCGAGTTGATCCGCCGATTTCACGCCAAAACCGGCGTTTACCCCGTCATTTACGTGAATCCGGGCTGGTTCAACCGGCGCCTGAAAACTGATTCCCATACCGCCGCGGATTTGAAGGTGATTCGCAACTGCCCGCTCTGGACCTCCGCCTACAAGGCCAAACCCGCCGCCGCCGAGGTTTTCCGCCCCTGGGTCATTTGGCAATACGCCGGCGACGCCAGCCAGAGCTGCTACTGCGACTTCGTCGGCCCCTTGGCCTCTGCATCGTACCCGCGAGGCGTCGGCGGCATCGGCGCCAAGCTGGAAATGAACGCCTTCAAAGGCAGCGCGGAGGAATTGCGCCAATTTTGGCAGCGGCACTCAATCCCCACGCGCTACTGATCCGCGGCGGACGAATTCTTCGAACCCGAGCGTGCGGCCGGCACCCTGCGCTGCTTTCGCGAGCATCAATCGCCAAAATCGCCGTTCGAAGCCATCGGAGAAACGGATCGCCCTAGTCAACTTCACCCACGTCATGGACTGTGCGCAGGAAAATGGCCTGGAAACGCTCGGATTCGTCGATCAAAGCCGCTTTTTGACCGGAATCGCCGCGGATTGGCTCCGTGAAATCGAAGAAACCGGCGAACCAACCCCGCTGATCCGCCAATTCCAAACCCTCACTAGACTAGACTAGACTAGACTAGACTAGTTAAAAAATGGTGCGCGATGCAGGATTTGAACCTGCGACCCCCACCGTGTCAAGGTGGTGCTCTACCCCTGAGCTAACCGCGCTCTCGTTTTGGGGAAGGTTAGTTTTACGGATGCAGAGGCTGTCTGCAACCCGTTTTTGCTCAATCGGAGGCCTTCACTCCACGGTTACGCTTTTGGCCAGGTTTCGCGGCTTGTCTACGTCGCAACCGCGGGCCACGGCAAAGTGGTAGCTGAGCAATTGAAGCGGAATCACCGTCAACAGCGGGCTCAGATGCTCGAGAACCGGCGGGATGTAAATGACGTCGTCGGCCACTTTGGCGATTTCCGTGTTGCCTTCGGTGGCGATGGCGATGACGGGGCCTTTGCGCGCTTTCACTTCCTCAATGTTGGAGATGTTTTTCTCGTAAACGTGGTCGTCCGGCGCGATGAAGACGCTGGGCAGTTCCGGTTTGACCAGGGCGATGATGCCGTGCTTCAATTCCGCGCTGGCGTGGCCGCTGGCGTAGATGTAGCTGATTTCCTTCATCTTCAGCGCGCCTTCCATGGCCACGGGGTAGTTGCTTTGGCGGCCCAGGAAGAGCATAGCCTCGGCGTCGTTGTATTTCAGGGCAATTTCCCGAATGGCGTCGCTCTGTTTCAGGATTTGGGTGACTTTGTCGGGAATTTGCTCCAGTTCGTCGAGAATTTGGTTGCCCACCACCGTGTCCATGTTGCGCATCCGGCCCAGCCAGAGGGCGAGCAGGGTCATGACGGTGACCTGCGAGGTGAAGGATTTGCTCGCGGCTACGCCGATTTCCGGTCCGGCGTGCAGGTAGGAGCCGCCGTCAGATTCGCGGGCGATTGTTGAGGCGATGGAATTGACGATGCCCAGGACGCGGTGGCCCTTGCGTTGGGCTTCGCGCATCGCGGCCAGCGTGTCGATGGTTTCGCCAGACTGGCTGATGACGAAAAAGAGCGTGTTTTTGTCGACCGGCGGGTTGCGGTAGCGCATTTCGGAGGCGATCTCGACTTCGGTGGGGATGTGGGCGAGACCTTCGATGAGATATTCGCCAACCATTCCCGCGTGCATCGCCGTTCCGCAGCCGCAGAGGACGATTCGATCCACATTTCGCAAATCGCGCGGGCCCATGTTCAATCCGCCGAGCATGGCGGTAGCGTTTTCGCGGTAGAGCCGGCCGCGGAAGGCGTTGGCGATGGAAATGGGCTGCTCGTAGATTTCTTTGAGCATGAAGTGGTCAAAATCGCCCTTTTCTGCCTCTTCTTTTTCAAAATCGACCTGCTTGACTTCAAAATCGCTGCGTTCGCCGTTTTGCAGCGAACTGATTTGAAAGTCGTCGGGCGACATTTCCACCAAGTCGTAGTCGTTGAGGTAGATGGCGTCACGGGTGTGGGCCACGAGCGCGGCAACGTCGCTGGCGATGAAATTTTCGCCCTTGCCGAGGCCGACGACCAGCGGACTGCCAAGGCGCGCCCCGACCATGAAATTCGGCGAGTCGATGTGGACGGCGGCGATTCCGTAGGTGCCCTTGACCTCGCTCACGGCGGCGCGGACGGCGTTGACGAGCTTCTCCTTCGGCCCGCCGGAATTGAGTTCGTCGTATTTTTGCCCCACCAGGTGCGCCAGAACCTCGGAATCGGTTTGGGAGTTAAAAACGTGGCCTTTAGCCTCCATTTCCTCCCGCAGAGTCTGGTAGTTTTCGATCACCCCGTTATGGACCAAGGCCAATTGGCCGGATTGATCCAGGTGAGGGTGGGCGTTTTCGTCCGTGGGCGGGCCGTGGGTGGCCCAGCGCGTGTGGCTTACCCCCGTGCCGCCTTCGACGCCGTTTCGGTCGAGCAGTTTTTTGAGGTTATCTATCCTGCCAGAACACTTGCGTACCAAGACATCACCCCCGTTAATGAGGGCCATACCCGCGGAGTCGTATCCGCGGTATTCCAGTCGCCGGAGTCCATCGAGCATGATGGGCGCCGCGCTTTCACGTCCAACGTAACCAATAATTCCACACATAGGAGTAAGTTGTTAAGTTTTGTAGGTTTTGAGGATCAATTTCGCAAAAGTTCGCAGAATATCTCCTAAAGGCCACTGAATTTTTTAAATGTTCCATAATTTCAACAATTAACCAGCTCACTTCATGGATCGTTTTGCCCTCCAGGACGCCCTGGACCACACTCTCGCCATCATCATGGGCGGCGGCGCCGGCACCCGGCTTTTTCCGCTGACCAAAGACCGCGCCAAACCCGCCGTCCCCTTGGCCGGCAAGTATCGGTTGGTGGATATCCCCATCAGCAACTGCCTGAATTCCGGGATTTTCAAAGTTTACGTTCTTACCCAGTTCAACAGCGCCTCGCTGCACCGCCACATCACCGCCGCCTACCGTTTCGACCATTTTCGGGAAAATTTCGTGGAAATTCTGGCCGCGCAGCAGACTCCCTCCGGCAGCGAGTGGTATCAGGGGACGGCCGACGCCGTGCGCCAAAACATGCGTTATTTTTTGAACCGGGATTACGAGCATTATCTGGTTTTAAGCGGCGATCAACTTTATCGCATCGACTATCGGGACGTGCTGAAGCAGCATTTGGACGACAAAGCGGACATCACCATTGCAACATTGCCGGTCAATCGTGAGCAAGCCCGGGGTTTTGGAATTCTGGAATCCGGCGAGGACGGAATCATCTCGCGCTTCGTGGAAAAGCCGCAGGAGGACGATGTTCTCGACAAATTGCGCATGCCGACCAAAATGCTGAAACGTTGCGGCTTGCCGGGTGACGCGGAGAATTTCCAGGCATCGATGGGCATCTACGTTTTTCGCCGTGAGGTGTTGGTGGAGGCGCTGGAAAGCGATCTGGTGGATTTCGGCAAGCACATTATCCCCGCGTCGATCGACAAATACGACGTCAAGAGCCACATCTTTCAAGGTTACTGGGAGGACATCGGCACCATTCGCTCGTTTTTCGAAGCCAACCTGGATTTGGCCAAAATCGTGCCGCCCTACGACTTTTTTGACGCCAAAAGCCAAATTTACACCCGGCCCCGCTTCCTGCCGGCCAGCAAAATCAACGCCGCCTTCATCAAAGAGGCCATCATCTCCGACGGTTGCATCATCACCGACGCCCACATCGAGCGCTCGGTCATCGGCGTGCGATCCATCATCGAAAACGAAGCCCGAATCACCGATACCGTGATGATGGGCGCCGATTACTTCGAAAAAGACCGTCTGATCCACAAAAATCCGGACGACCCGCCCATTGGAATCGGACGCAACGCCAGGATTCACAACGCCATCATCGACAAAAACGCCAGAATTGGCGAAAACGTAACCATCAACCCCGAAGGCAAGGAACCGGACCTGGACGGCCCAGACGGCATGTACTATATCCGCGACGGAATCGTGGTTGTGCCGAAAGACGGGGTCATTCCCGCCGGAACCAAGATTTGAGCCAGATTTCGGTTTGCGTTTCGAGTTTCGAGTTTCGGATTTCGAGTTTCAAATTTCCAAACCCCGCTTTTTCTGGTTCAATGCGCGATCATGAAGCTGGCCAGATTGTTCGTTGCTTTGAGTTTGCTAGGCGCTGCGGGGTTTTCCGCCGCGGAGCCGAACGACAAGGCCGGGCGCTACCATTCGGCGCTGCAAAAACGGCCTTCGGCGGGTTATCTTTTCGAGCGCTTTGAGGCGGCTTGGCTGGAGACGGATACGCACGAAAATTTGGAGAATTGGCTCGATGCGCGGGCAAAAGAGGGCGAGGCGGCCGACCGCTTGTTGCTGGCGTTTTACCTGGTGAGGCGCGGGGAGGACGAGCGGGCGCTGGCGGCGTTCGAAACCGCGCTGGAGGCGGATGCGGCCAACGGCGAGGCGTGGTTTCAGCGCGCGCAAATCGAGTCGCGGCAAGGCCGGGCGGAAACTGCGCTGAAATCGCTCGATGCCGCGTCCGAAACCGAGCCGAACGTGGATTTGGCGGTGAAAATCGGCCGTTTGCGGGCGGAAATGCTCATTGCGGCGGGAAAGGCGGAGGAGGCCGGGGAGTCGCTGCGGAAATTGGTGGCGGATTTCCCGGATGACGACGATTTGCACGATGACGTGGTGGAAATGCAGGTTCAGGCCGGGTTGGAGGATGAAGCGCAGGCGACGCTGGAAAAATTGATCGCGTCGTCGGACGATCCCTACCGTCAGGTCATGCGCAGTCTGCGTTTGGCGGAGCTGGAGGAGGCCAAAGGCGAGCCCGACGCGGCGCGGGAGCGATTTGCGGCCACGTTGGATCGCACGGGGCACGGAACCTGGCTGGAGCGCGAAGTTTTGGCCCGGTTAGAGCGGCTTTTTCGCAAAGAAGACGACGTCGCCGGATTTCGCGATTTTTTGGCGAAATTGCGCGAAGCGCATCCGCAGCGGGTGGCGTTGTTGCGCCGTCAGGCCGAGATTTTGGCCGAACAAGGCGAGGAAGACGCGGCGGTTGAGGCTTGGCGCGCGATTTTGGAGCTGACGCCGGGCGACCGGGCGATTCGCGAAGCGTTTGTGGCCGCGTTAGGCCAAATGCAACCGTCACGCCGAGGCCGTGGAGCAAATGGAGGCGCTGGCCGGCCAATTTCCGGATGATTCCGAGTTGCTGGCGCAATTGGCGACCCTGCTCCATCAAGCCGGCAAGGCGGACGAAGCTCGGGCCGCGGTCGAGCGTTACCTGGAGGGCGCGGGAAATCTGGAGTTCGCCTGGATGCGCGGCGCGCGCTTGCTGGAATCCTTCGGCCAAACCGACGCTGCGGAACAAACTTGGACGCGGCTGGTCGAGCGTTTTCCCGAAAGCGTGGGCGCGAAGGAGGCGCAGGCCGCGTTTCTTCACGGAGCCGGAAAAGTCGACGAAGCATTGGTCATTTGGCGAAAAATCGCGACCAACGGCAGCGCGCAGGACGCCTTGCGCGTGGCCCGGGCCATGGCTTCGCGCCGGGAAAACGCCGCCGCGCTGGAAATCCTGGAAACGCGCGCCGAGGAGTTCCGCAACGACTCGCTCTACCTCCAGGGCCTCATCCAGCAGGCCATCGCCGTGGACCGAAACGCCGATGCCCTGGGCTGGATGGAGACGCGCCTGGCACTGGTGGAAACGCCCGACCAACTAACCGACGTGCTGTCCCAAGCCATGCAACTCATCGCCGGTTTGGACGATCCCGAGGCTTACCGCGAGCAGTTGCGCGCCAAACCGGATCGCAAGCCGGCGGAAAGCTGTCTGCTAGCCGAAATGCTCGACCGCAACGCCGAATTTGCCGCCGCCGAGGCCACGCTGGACGCCGTGCAAGGTCCGCAGGAGGTCCTGGCCCTGAGCCAAAAGGCGCGACTGCTGCAACTTCGCGACGAATTCCACAAAGCCGCCGAAACCGTGGAAAAACTGCTGGCCCAGCCCAAGGGCCGAACCACCTCCCAAATTCAGCGGCTGGTGAAGCTGCACGTTCGGGCGCTGGATTCGGAAAAAGCACTGCGCCGGATCGAGGAATGGAAGCAGCTCACTCCGGGCTCGGTAAGTCCGTGGCTGGAACAAGCCGCCATCCTGACCGATGACGACCGGACCAAGGAGGCCATCGCCGTGCTGAAGCAGGCGGCACGCGTGCACGATGGCGACGAGCGGATTCTCACGCGGCTGGCTCAGCTCCACCAGCGCGAAAAACAGTTTGCCGAAGCGGAGACGATTTACCGGCGTTTTTTCAACACCGAGGAGGCGCTGGACGCCAAATTGCGCTGGATCGCGCCGTTGGCGGAAGTGGCGAAAGAACGCGGGCGCATCGGCGAGTTGATCGCGGAATTTAAGGAGCGCCGCAAGACCAACGCCACCTCCCTGTTGCCGCTGCTGGCGCTGGCGGAGATTCACGAGGTCAACGTGGATTCCAAGGCGCAGCGTGAGATTCTCAACGCCGCCATGCGCCTGCGACCTGAGGACGTCCGGCTGCGTCACCGCCTGGCACGGTTGCACGAAATGGACGGCCAATGGGAGGAAGCGGTGCGCCTGCTGGAAGAGGTTGTGCCTGGCGACTCCGGTGGCAAAACCCGCCAGCAAATCGCCCTGCTGCACCTGCGTTACGGCGATCAGGAGGTGGGCTACCAAAAGCTGGTGGAAGGGTTCGGCCAGCTAACCGCGGACGAAATCGAGCGCATTGCCGATGCCATGATGGCGCGGCAAAATTGGGATCTCGCGTTGCGGCTGCTGGACGAGCAACGGGCGGCTTTTCCGGATGATTGGCGCTTGGCCTACCAACACGGCGTGGTGCTGGAGGAAGAGGGCCAGTTGGATCGCGCTGCCGACGCGTTTTTGGAGGCGTTAGGCGCTTCCGAGGATCTGCCGCGGCTCACTGCCGGATTTTTGCGGGGAAATCGCGCCCTCTCCTATTTTCAGCAAATGGCGGAGACCATGGAAAAAAACCGGCGATTTCTCCCCCCGGAAACCGAGCCCTTCCTGGGGCTGAATTTGGCCAACTATTTTGGCTACGACTACTGGCAAAAAATGCGCGGCAACGCTTCCGGCCGGTTCTACGCCAGCACGTTTCTCGGGGCCGGATTCCTGCGTTTGCCCAATTCTCCGCTGGACGCACGGCACTACGCCCGGGCGCATCTCCGCGGCATCGCGCAAAATTGGGACGAACCCGAAAAACGCGCGTTTGCCCCCCGCATGGAGGCCGTGGGGCAACGGCATGCGGCCATTTTGCTGGCGTTGCCGTTTTCCCGCCAGTATTTCGACCGGAGCCTGGAATTTCCCGCGGGATTGCTGGAAGCCTACCCAAATCACGCGGGTCTGCACGCCTACTGCGTGCTCTGGCACCAGCAAAAGCTGCAAAGCAACGGCACGTGGGCGGACATTTCGATGCTGCGGCGCTGTTTCGAGCGGCTTCGCGAAAAATTCCCGAATCTCGCCCTTGCCGCGGGTTGTCTGGCCGCCAGCCTGGATGAGGAAGACGGCGCAGCACTGCTGGAAACCGCCCTGGCCGAGCTCACGCTGCAGGACGAGCCGGGAGACTACGCGCTAAACGCGGTCACCACCGCCTTGGGAGCCCTGCACTCCGGAAATCAGCGCCGCGCCCTCAAGCCAGAGCATCGCAAAAAGCTCACCGCCTTGCTGGTAAAATGGCGGGAAGATTCTTGGGCCAAGATGCTGGCGGAAAAGGGCAAGCTGGACCTGGACACCCGGTTTGGCGCGATGGATCAGGTGTTGCTGGCCCTGCGTCACCCGGACAGCACGGCGCAGTTCGTGCAGCGGCTTCGCGATGAGGTGCGCGAATATCGCCGGTTGACGGAAGAAACCGGCAAACGCGCCCGGGGCATCGTCGCTTCGGCCCCGTGGGTGAATAGCCGCCGGGAACTGCTGGCCGCATTGCCGTTCCCTCCGGTCTCCGGCCTGGATTTTCCGCCAAACGTGCTGCGGCAGTTCACCAACCTGAACATCAGCCCGCGACCCGCGGCATTGCCGGAGGACACTTTTGACGTGGTGCTGCCGAATGTGGAGGATCCCGTGCTCAAGCTGCTGATGCTGGTGCACGAGGGCGAAAAAGAGCAAGCCTCCGCGCTCATGGAGCAAATGGTTAGCGCGCCGGAGGCGGATTTGGAGATCCTTCAGCTTGGCGCGGCGCTTTTCGGCCAATTGGGCAACCGGAGCCGGGCCGTGGAGCTGCTGGAACTCTGTCAGGACCGGAGCATGGGCAAAGAGCGGCGCCGCCAGTTGGACGGGGCCATGGTCCACTACGCCACGCAGATCAAGGAACCGGCGCCGGAGACGAAACAACTGGCCCAAAACGCGCTTCGGCGCCTGCGCTACGGCTCGCTCATCGGCCTGAAAGCGCCCAAGCTCATCACCGCGATGAAGGCGCTGGACATGGATGAGGAAGCCGAGCGGCTGGAGAAGCGCGAGGCAAAACTGGCGGCCCTGCGAGGCTCCAGGAGCGGAACCGGCAGCTCCGTGGCGCAAGATCTCGACGACCGGATGCGCGCTTTGTTGCGCAAGGACAAGGACCAGGAGGCGGTGGAGCAAACCTTGCGCGCCATCAGGCCCTACCTGCTGAGCATGAGCCGCATGGTCCACAACAGCGTGGACTACAACACCGTCAACACCATCCGCGCCTTCAAGTACGAGAAGAAGCTGGATCAATTGCTGGAAGCGGTGAAACCGGGCAAAAATCCCGCGCCGGCGGATTTGGCGGTGCATGGCGCGATGCTCGAACTTTGCGGAAAATCCGACGAAGCGGCCGCGGCTTATCGCGCGGCGTTAGACTCCAAGCCCATGCCAGCGCTGAGCCTGCGCCTGGCCGTGCTGGAAGCCGTTGCCGGGGCGGAGAACCCGGAAGCGTTCGCCCGGCTAAGCCGCGCCCAGCAACAACAGGTCGGCATGGCCCTCAACAACGCCCTGCGCATCGTCGACTACATGGCCGACGACACCGTGGAATTCCACGCCCGCGCCAACGTCGCCAAAGCGGTGGCGACCTGGCTGCAAACGGCCGAATTGCCGCCGCATCAGGACCAAACCTGGGTGGTGAACTCCGTGTTGCGGCCGTTGGCCTGGGAATTGCGGGGCGGCGGCAACCACTTGCTCACGCCGCTGCAACATCGCCCCAACAGCCAGCAAATTTTGCGGTATTCCGGCTACAAACACGCGCCGGAGCTGACCGAGGAACGCGACCGCGCGATTTTGCGCCTGTCCGGCGCCATGATCGCCCAACCGGGCCTGGCGCGTTCCGGATTTCGCTACCTGGCCGCGGTGGCGGAGGTCACCGCACTGGCCGATGCGCCTGACGCTGAAGAAATGGCCGAACGCGCCCGGGAAGCCATCCGCCAGCACGGCAAGCATCGCGGGCTCTGGCAGAATTCCACCAGCAACTACCAGGACAGCGAGCGCTACGCCATCGCCCGTTGGCCGGAGGAGTACCTCATCCGCCATCTCGCCCGTCAGGGCGCAAAACCCGGCGACGAGCAGGTGGCCGAAATCATCGCGGAAACGCGCCGTTGGCGAAACCGCGAAATCGTGCGCTCCATCGAGGCATACCGCGACCTCTGGATGGGTGCGGAGGCTGATTTTGCCGAGGCCGCCACGCGATTTCTCAGCACCAACCCCAGCCGCTTTTTCTCCGGCAACCCGCGCTACGCACCGGCATCGCGAATTTCGCGCCCGGACAACGTTTTTGAGGCGTGGAGCGAGCGTGGACTCTCGCGCGAAACGCTGGCCGCCGTGGTGGAGCGCGAATGCAAACGCCTCGGCCGCACCGGCGGGATGGTCCCCACGTTCGTGGACGACGCCATCCGTCATGAACTGCGCGAAGGGCGGCTGCCGGAAGCCCACGCCTTGCTGGAAACGGCGGCAACGGCTTGGCTGGGCGAACGCGAAAACTGGGAAAAATTCGTCCGTCCGCGAGAAAAACGCACTTCCTCCAGCGGCCGGGTTTACTTTAACCAGCGGGACTGGACCAACCCCAAACACGCCGTGTTCGCCAACTTTTTGCGCCGGTGCATGTGGGAGCCGGAGCTGGTGCTGCCGGTGCTGGAATTCGTCCTCGCGCACGAGTTGAACGACGGCGACCAAGTGAGCGAAAGCATCCTCCTGGACCGGCTGGCAAACGGACCGGTGCACAAGGACGCCAAGCTGCTGTTCGCCATGATCCAGCGTTCCGCCATTTTGCGCGATCCGCCGGAATTTCGGCCGTTGCGGCTGGAAGAAGACGAGGAGATGACCGCCCTGGAAGCAGTCGCCCATGGTGTGAAGAGCGCTCCCGACGAGGTCAAGCGCGAGGTGCTCGACGCCGTGGCGAAATTGGAGCCAACCCTGGGTCAGCGCCTGTTTTTGGCTCACGCCCGCGGTTCGGACCAACTCACCGCCGTTCGCGAGGCCATGGCCGATGCCGAAGCCAAGCTGAAAACCGCCCCGGAGGCTCATGCCGTGGAATTGGCCCTCTACCTCCACAGGACGGTCCCCTCGCTCACCGAATCCGCGACCAAGGAATCGCCGGTAGGGGAGGTGATGAAGGAAATGCGCAAGGCCGAGGCCGAAACCGTGGAAAACGAGATCGACGCCGTTCTCAAGGCCAAAAATACCGACGATTTCGGCATCACCAGCGAATACGCGCTGGAACGAAAAATCGGCGCGTTGCTCGATCCGCTTTGGCGTGCGGGCGACTTCGACAAAGCCGCGCAAATTTACTGGCACTGCGTGGAATTGGTAGCCAAACGGCAGGCCGCGGGGAATTGGCAGCACCATCGCAGCGGCTGGGGATTTCCCGGCGATTTTCTCCACGACATCCTGGACGACACGCCCGGCGGCGGGTTGGAACGCGTGATTTTTTACCACCGCATCATTAACGCGGACAAAGCCGGCCGCGTCGCCGTCAGTTCCAGCGGTTTTCGCACCGCGGCCCACATGCGCGCGGCGTTTGAGGCTGCCGGCGGGCCGGAAAACGTGGAAAAAGCCGCCGCAGCGCTGGCGGTGCGCCTAACCGGGGAAATCGGCCCCGGCGACCGCTCGTTGCTCGGTTTTGCCTTCGCCTCGCTGCGTCACCGGCTCAGTCCCGCGCAACTGCGCCGGTATTTGGCCTGGGCTGACGCCAACCGCCAGGGACAGCCTTGGTCGCCGCTGGCCGTGGAAATCGGCCACGCCCTGCGTTACCGCATCGCCACCGACACCGGCGCGAAATTCGCCGCGTTGCGGGGTCAAATTCCCGATCCGGATGTCTGGGTGGCCCACTACACCGCGAAATTGCGCGACGACTCGCTCCCCTACCCCCGGCGCACGGATTTGGGCAACCTGGTGAGCCTGGCAAGCCCCCAAAAACACTCGGAACTTATCCTCGCCAGCGCCGAAACCCTGGCCGAGTCACTCCAGGCCGACGCGCAGCTGAACAGTTGGCACGTCATGTACGTCCTGCGCGGCTACAACCGGCTGCAAACGACCGATCGCTGGCGGGAAATCGCCGAAAAACTCGATCGCGGCTGGTTGCACAAAAACCGCAACAACCACAAGGATCGCGCCACCGGCCTGGCGTTTTACCCCATGGGCGTGGTGGTGCGCACCATGCTCGATTTTTACCTGAAATTCGGCGACGAAGCCAAACTGAACGCCTTTCGGGCCGACGACCACATGCGCGGTGAATTCACGCCCTGGGCCGGCTCCATCCTCGCCCACGTGGAGCACGGAGATTACCCCGGCGCACTCACCATTCTGCGCGACGGCGCCCGCAACGTCGACGTCTGGAACGATTACCCCGCCCGCCGCAACACCCACGATCCGCGCTACAGCCTGGCCGCGCACGAAAAGTTGCCCGAATTCCTCGCCACCATCCAGGATCCCGCCGAAGCGCTCTTCGCCCACATTTTGGTGGCCGGCGCGGCGGATCCCTTGCCGGAAGACGTGCCCCGGCCCCTGCCCTTTGCCCCGCGCTGGAACCGCGTGACCGGCAAATGGCGCGAATTCGAGCAAATTCAGTTCACCGGCGAGCAAACGGCGATCCGCAAGCGGCTCCTGGACCAATTTTCGCGCTTTCCCGGTCCGGCGTGGAATTTGCGCCGCCACTACGCCGCGCTGTGGAAGCCGGAGGAAGTCGCCGAGATTCCCAAAATCGGCGAGCAACCGTTCGTCGGCTACTCCATGCGCCTTCCCTCCGCGCACGCCATGAATCAGCTGCGCCAGGGCGACTTCCAGCCGGCCAAAGCCATCGTTTCCGCGCTGAATCGGGACGATTACTGGGCTCAGCAGGCCCTCGAAGAACTCGGCACGTTTCTCCACACCTACCCTCTGCGCCGCTACCTGGACTACGCGCCCAAGGAGCCTGACGCCATGGCCGAAGCCTGCCTCTTTTTCCTGGCCAACGCCCACGAAAATCGCCTGCCGGACAATCTCAACGAAGTGGGCCTGGCCTTCCTCATCAGCACCGCCCGCGCCAACGGCCGGGATGAGCTGCTGCGCCGTTTCGCCGATCTGCCGGAAAATCGGCGCGCGAAAGTTCGCGAGCATTTTCGCACCAAAAAGCCCAAGGTTTGGGGCGCGCTGACCCAGGTGACCCGCGCCGGCGGCGAAAAACCCGCGCCGCTGCCGATGCGGGCCGCGTTGCTGGAGCATTTTTTCGCCAATCCGGAGTTCCAAGCCGGTTACGGAGCTCAACTGGACGCCTTCAAGTTCGCGCTCGAAAAGAAGCTGCTGACCGAGGAAGCCTTGCGCGGCGAACTTGGCGAAAAACTGGCAAAAATCTGGCCCCGCCACGGTTACGCCGCCGTGGAGCTGGCAGCCCTGCACCAAGCCGCCGGCGATGCCGAGGCCGCCCGCAAATGGGCTCAAAAAGCGCTCGAATCAGCCGAAAAAGCCCCAAAATCGGTCGCAGCAGGGGTGAAACGCAGCCTGAAAGAAAAGCAGTTGATCGGTGATGATTGACGGCCGTTCCTTCGCCATTCCGCACTCCCCATTCCGCATTCCGCATTTCAAATGTCCGCCCGCCCGAAAATCGATCCCAAGCTTCACACGGCCAAAAAACCGAGCTGGATCAAGGTTCGCTTGCCGAACGATCCGGTTTTCTGGTCGACCAAATCGCTGATTTCCGACCTGCGGCTGCACACCGTTTGCGAAGAAGCGCAGTGCCCGAATCGCTGGGAATGTTGGGGCCAAGGCACGGCCACATTTATGATCGCCGGCGACCGTTGCACGCGTGCTTGCGGGTTTTGCGCGGTGAAGACGGCCAAACCCTTCGCGCTGGAGGCGGACGAGCCCGGCCGGGTCGCCGAGGCGGCTTCGCGGATGAATGTGAACCACGTGGTCATCACCGCAGTGGCCAGGGACGACGTGGCCGACGGCGGCGCCTTGCATTTCGCGCAAACCATTGAGGCGGTGCGTAACCAAGACCCGGAAATCGTCATTGAGGTGCTGGTTCCCGATTTTAACGGCAAAAACGACGCCATTCGCACGGTCATGGACGCTCGGCCGCACATTTTTAACCACAACCTGGAAACCGTGGAACGCCTCACGCCGCTGGTGCGTTCGCGCGCAAAATACGCGCGATCCCTCGAAGTTTTGCAACGCGCCAAGGACATGCAACCGGCCGCCGCGACCAAAAGCGGGCTCATGCTCGGGCTCGGCGAAACGGAGGACGAACTCTTCCAGGCCATGGACGACCTTCGCGCCCATGGCGTGACCGTTTTGACGCTCGGCCAGTACCTGCGCCCCTCGGAGTCGCATTTGCCGGTGGTGGAATACGTTCACCCGGACAAATTCGCGGAATTCGGCCAAATCGCGGAGGAAAAAGGCTTCGTCCACGTCGCTTCCGGTCCGTTGGTGCGCAGCTCCTACCACGCCGCGGATTTTCGCCCCAAGCCGGCTTCCGCCTGATTCGCCAAATTGTTGCCGATGGACCACGAACTGTTTCGCCAATTCATCAACGAGCCGACGCCCGAAGCCTTTGCCCGGCTCCGCGCCGCGCAGCTCGCCAGCCCGGATTTTGAGCCGTATTCGCGCGAATTGGACGGGTTCGCGGAGTTGGTTCGCGAGGAGCGCCATCAAGAAGCCTTGGAGTTGCTGACCGGGGCCATGTCGCCAAACCATTTGCTGAGCCCGGGCGCCCATCTCCGGCTGGCGATGGTGCACGAGGCGCTGGGTCAAACCGAGGAAAGCAAGGGCGAAAAAACGATTGGACGGGCCCTGCTCGACGGCATTGCCAGCACGGGCGATGGGACCGAACAGCGCCCTTACCTGGTGACGCGGACGACCGACGAATACGACCTGCTTCTCTGGCAAAAACACCAATTTTCCAACCAAAGCCTGCGAGAAACCGACGGGCGCAGATTCGACGTGCTCCTCACCAAAGAGGGGCGGGAACTGTGGTTCGAGGTGACGGAGATTTTCGCGATTATGGCTAAACGGCTGAGAAAGGATGGCGCGGACGGGGGGCGCGGCTGAAATTCGCAATAGCCGACAACGTTCGGCTCACGCCGGTCGCTGGTTTCCTCCATCGGTCGGTGCGTAGTCGTGACAAATGCGCGATCTCCCCGCACCGTCACCGCACTTTGCCCGCCCTCCGGCAAAGTCGTCCGCCAGCGCAGATTCTTGCCCGAAACCACCGACCACTTCAAAGGCGGCTCCGGCAGGAGTAATCTCATCAGCACCAGGGAGCCACGAACCTGAATTCGGCAAGTGGTGTGACGCGGGGATTTTTTCGGTGGCGAAACCGGAAACTGCGGGGTTCGAAAGAAAAATTCGCCCATCTACCCGAAAAGAAACGAAATCCGCCCCAAACGGATCGACCCGAATTAAAAGTGGGGAGATGCCGGAACGAAAAAATTTGTTATGGGAACAAAAAGAATCGGTTCAGGAACGAAAAATTTCGATAATTTTCGCAAAGTTTCAGTATTTGGGTGAAAAGATTCGAAGTTGGAAGGAAATGGGTCGGTTCCAGCAGGAAAAATTTTGATGAAATTCGCAGTGTTATCGTATTGGAGTGATAATTTTCGTTGTTTTCGGGATAATTGGCTATTTGGGCCTTTTCGAACGATTTGAGGCTAATTCCGTCATCGGGCTGCAAGCAATCGCATCCAAATCGCGATTTAATAGAGGCTGGACACCTCTGCCCTGCCAGAAGTGATCCAATTGAAGACCGCATTTGTAGCCTAACACTTTGACAAAGCGGTTGCTCAAATCTGTCTTGGAACTAGTTTCCGGGTACGTCGAACATTCAATTCGGCTCCCATTTGGGAGACGAAACCCTTTGAGGGCCTCACCGATCCCTGGGCGCTTGAAAACCTCAGCGTCCGCGCTGCAGTCATCCGCGTTGTATTGGAGCGGTATCTCACCGAAGACTCCCAGTTCGATCCCACCAACGCCGAACACCGCGTCCCACGGTTTCTCGTGAACGACATCGTCCGTCTCTGGCGCACCATGGCCGTTGACTACGCCGCCAAGTATCGCAACTATCGCGGCAAAGAGTGGGCGGGTTCGGAACATGAAGCTGCGCTTTTCCCGTAAACTCATCTTTGTAGCGGGTTGATTGACCTGCTCAGGGAGCTCTGGTTTCGCCGAACGGATCAGACTAAGTTTGCCTTTTTGGTGTGGCCCCAAGCGGAGGGATTTTTAGCACTACTGCGGTTTGGCCAGTTTACCCGTGGAGACGTCAAACCGGACAAGTTCCACCGCGTGATCGGCCGTCTTCTTCTTGATCCAGAATTCGCGAACATTTTCCGGGCGGTGCATGACGCCCTGGACCGTGAAATCGCCTAAATGCCTCGGTGCATCAGAGTGGAGATGCTTTCGCAGCCCCATCGCGGAGAGTTCTTGGTGAGAGTATTCCCGAATCTGCTTTCCACCCCTATAGAATATAAGGCGGGAAATTTTTCCTTCCTTATCGAAATCGTTGGCGTTTCTGATTCGTTCGGGCTCAAGCTGAATAATTGTCCACTCGCCGAGCAACGGAAGCCAGGCAAGGAATAGCTCGCCTCTCATGTATACCTGAAACTCTTGGATCAGTTCATCCTGTTGCTTCTTGACGCGATACAGTTTGGTGGTTCCCTCGGCACTATAGTCGTCCAGCGGAACTGAGCGGACATAGTAGGCACCTCTCTCAAATGAATGAACGACCGGGAAGTTTTCTCCGTTTTCAGGGATAGAAAAAGCCAACAAGATAGGGGCAATACCAATCGAGAGGAGGCAAAAGAGGGCGAGCGCAGTTTTCATAGGCTTTTCGTAATTTGTTGTTGTCGTTGCGTAGAGTGGTGAGGGAGTAGACGTTTTTTTGGGGCAATCACACAATCACATTAACTGATGTCTGAAGCGCCACTATGAAGGGGCACATGGCTGCCTTCGGAAATGATACTTGGCCATAGTTCGCCAGTCTATCTATCTTGTTTTCTTTCTTCATTTAGCGCTTCGAACACGGCTTCGCTGAGTTCCTTGGAACACTTCCCTTCGACTTTGACTGTCCGCTTTGGAACGATCAAAATCTTTTCGGACGAGTCGCTCAAGCTCTCAACCGGTTCGAGAACTGCGATCTCGTCCGCGGGAGTGCTAATCTGTTCAATCCGGTAAAATCTGTGAAAAAATCGCAGCCATTGAGCGTCGGTCCGGAAAAATCCAGCAAAGCCTCTGGAATCTGTGAAGTGAAAAGGTTCGAATCCTTGCCCATCGGGCCGAAGGCTCCGGATTTCTCACAGATTTTACCAGATTGAACACAGATTCGCGCAGATTTTTCGCGAGTCTTTGCGCACCAACTGACGGGGGGTTATTTGGAAGCGCCAGCGCGATTTGCGCGGTTTTGCGCCAGGCTGACGCCTCAGGAGGGCTGGTGGCCGATGAGTTCCTGCAAACGGCGGCGCAGTGCGTCCAAACCCGTGTCCTCCAGCGCGGAAATCGGGAAAATCTCCGTTTTTGGGAAGCGCCGCCGAAATGTCTTCAGTTTCTCCTCGGCGGTGTCGAGATCCATTTTGTTGGCGACGATGATCCAGGGGCGTTTGGCCAGATCCTCGTCGTAGAGCTTGATTTCGGTGCGCAAAATCTCCAAATCCTCGATCGGTTCGCGGCCTTCGCTGCCGGCCATGTCGATGACGTGGATGAGGAGGCTGCAGCGCCAGATGTGCCGGAGAAATTCGTGGCCGAGGCCGACATTTTCGTGGGCGCCTTCGATCAAACCGGGGATGTCGGCGACGGTGGCGCGGCAAAATCCGGGAAATTCCAGCACGCCAATGTGCGGGGTGAGCGTGGTGAAGGGGTAGGCGGCGATTTTGGGCTTGGCGTGGGAAAGTTTGCTCAGCAAGGTCGATTTTCCGGCGTTGGGGAAGCCCACCAGGCCGGCGTCGGCGATTCGGCGCAACTCCAGGAAAAAATAGCCCTTTTCGCCCGGTTCGCCGGGAGTCGATTCCTGCGGCGCGCGATTTGTGGGGCTCTTGAAGTGAACGTTGCCCTTACCGCCGCGGCCGCCGCTGCAGAGGACGAATTTTCGCCCCTCTTCGGTCAAATCCGCGATCAATTCGCCGCGCTCGGCCTCGTTTTGGGTCGGGCCCACCACGTCCTCGGCCTGCGCCTCTAAATCGTAGAAAAACGCCATCCCGTCCTCAACGTTTTCCGGCTCTTCGCGGGCGGGTTGGGCCGCGGCGAACACCAGCGTGCCGGGAGGAACGGAGACCACCAGGTTTTTGCCGCCTTTGCCGCTTTTTTTCTGGCCTTGGCCGTGTTCGCCGCGTTTGGCCTTCAAATTCGGCTTGAAGAAGAACGCCTGCAAATTGTCGGTGTGCGGATCGACCTTCAAAATCACGTCGCCGCCTTTGCCGCCGTCGCCGCCGTCCGGGCCACCCTTGGGCACGAATTTTTCGCGCCGGAAATGCACGCTCCCGTTCCCGCCGTCGCCGGCTTTGGCAAAAATTCGGAGGTGATCGACGAACATGGAGCCACGTTAGCGCAACCATGGGCCGCCGCACCGGAAGAATTGGCGCGCCAACCCATTTTTCCCATCGCGGCCTGGATTTTCGGTGTGCGTTGAGCTTGGGTTTTGGTTACATTCCGCTGTCGAGCCGCCCCGATGTCCCCGTTCATGCGCCAAAGATTCCGAGCCGTTGCTTCCCTGTTGCTGGGAGGCGTGATTCTGGCCGGGACGCCCGCCTGGGCCGCGAAATCGTGGCTGGACGTCCGCAAGGGCTCCAGCATCGTGGTCATGGGCAATGCGCTGGCGGAAAAAATGGCGGACAACGGCTATTTTGAGGCCGCGTTGCACTGCGCGTTTCCCGACGAAAACCTGGTGGTGCGTAACATGGGCTGGTCTGGCGATCAAGTCGCGGATTTGACGCGTGAGGCGGGTTTTGGCGATCTTGACGAGCATCTCGCCAACGTGCGGGCGGACGTGATTTTCGCGTTTTTCGGGTTCAACGAGTCGTTTGCCGAATCCGAGGGGACGCCGGCGTTTCGCACGAATTTGGCCGCCTTCATCGACGCCCGGTTGGCGCAAAGCTACAACGGCAGCGGCCCTCCGCAGTTGGTCCTGGTTTCCCCGGCGCCGTATCGCCAGATTTCGCCGCATTTGCCGGATGAAGCCACGATCAACGCGAATTTGGGGCTCTACCGCGACGTGATGCGCGAGGTTTGCCTGGAAAAACGCGTCCGTTTTCTCGACGTGCTGGCGCCGTTCGAGGATCGGGCCGGGCAATTCGAGCGTCCTTTTACCAGCAACGGCATCCACCTCAACGGCTTCGGTTACTGGGTGCTAAGCCGGGTTTTGGCGGAGCAGTTGGATTTGATCGAGGAGTCGCCGGAAACCGATTTTTGGGGCGCGGAAGCCGTTCGGCGGCTGGCGAACAAGAAAAATTTTCACTGGCTCAACCGGTGGCGGCCGATCAACGGCCAATACGTCTACGGCAGCAAAAAAGAGCCCTTCGGCGTGGTGACTTTTCCCGGCGAATTCGAGCAACTGGACCGCATCATCGACCTGGCGGACAACACCATCTGGAACCTGGAAAAACCGGGAATCATGTCGCTCTGGGCCAAGGAACCGGGCACGGAATTCACCTACAGCGTGAGCGAGTTGCCGGTGGCCGGCTCCAAGCCGTTGCCGGCGGTTGCCGGGGTCAAACGGCCGGCTGAGACGCTGCAAAGTTTCACCGTGCCGGACGAGCTGGAGGTCAGCCTTTGGGCTAGCGAAGAAGAGGCGCCGCTGGCCAATCCCGTGGCCATGAATTTTGACGAACGCGGCCGCTTGTGGGTGCTGTGCTCGCCGGAGCACCCCCACCCGTTTCCCGGTCAGATTCCCGACGATTACCTGCTGGTGCTGGAAGATCACGACCTGGATCACAAGGCCGACCGGCACACGATTTTTGCCCGCAACCTGTTTTTGCCCACCGGCTTCGCGCTTTCCGCCAACGGCGCTTACGTGGCCGAACAACGCTCGATTTTCCACTACGCCGACCGCGACGACAACGGCGTGGCCGACCAACGCCGCGAAGTACTCGGCGGTTTCGGCACGGGCGATTCCCAGCACGCAATCGCCGCGTTTGAGTGGGCGCCGGACGGCTCGTTGTGGTTTTGTCAGGGCCGCGGCACCCTCTCGCGCATCGAATCCGCGCACGGCCCGCAAATTTACGACGGCAGCGCCGTTTTTCGCTTCCTACCGCGCAGCGGCCGGCTGGATTGCGTCTCGCGGCTGGATTTCGCCAACTGCTGGGGCCAGGTTTTCGACGGCTGGGGACGCGGCTTGCTCACTGACGCCAGCAACGGGCAAACGTTTCCGAGCATGCGGACGTTTGGCGCGAAATCGCTGACCCACGCGAGCGGCCAACCGGTGGCGGGGGTTGAATTACTCGCCAGCCGGCACTTTCCGGGAGCCATGCGGGGCGCGTTTGTGCAAAATCACGTCGCCGGCCTCCAAGGCACCCGTTGGTACCGGCTTTGGGAGGAAGGCGCGGGAATGCGGATGGCGCCGAGGGGCGGAAACCTGCTCCAATCCGCTGATCCCGGTTTCCGGCCGGTGGCGGCGGAAATTGGCCCCGATGGAGCGCTCTACGTCCTGGATTTCTGCAACCCCGTCGTCGGCCACGAGCAGAGCACGATGCACGATCCCAGGCGAGCCAAGACTCACGGCCGCGTTTGGCGGATCAGCGCCAAAAACAAGCGCGAATTCTGGCGTCAAGCCGTCCGCGGGGAGCCGGCCGAGACGTTGCTGGAGCAATTGCGCGCCAAGGAGCCGAATACCCGCCAGCACGTGCGCCGGGAACTATGGCGGCGCAAACCGGGCGAGGTGTTTGCCGCCGCGGAAGAGTGGCTAGAAACCGTGGGACGCGATGATCCCAATCGCCAGCAACTGCTGACCGAAGCGCTCTGGCTGCACCAGGCTCACGGACGCGTGAATCCCGGTTTGCTGGCCAGCCTGACCGAATCTCCGGATCCCCGGGCCCGAGCCGCGGCGGCACGAGTTTTGGGCGATTGGCACGGCCGGCTACCCAACGCCCTGGACTTGCTGGCCCGCCTGATTGAGGACGAGGATGCACGCGTGCGTCTCGGCGCGCTCTACGCGGCCCGGCAAATCGGCACCCCGCAAGCAGGCGACGTCGTCACTTTGGCGCGGCACTGGCCCATGGATCCCGGGCTGGAAGCGGCCTACGAAGCAACGCGCGAGATTTTGGGGACAGCGTCAGGTTCACCGGCCAGTTTGCGGGCCAAAGCCATCGCCACCTCCAACGCGGACCTGGTTTCCGGGGAAATGACGCCTCACGCGGCCAGCGTGTTGCTGGAACGCCAGATTTACGAAAAAGAGCACCGCGTGGGGCTGCATCGCGCCGCCATCGTCCTGGCAAGGCGCCAAAAACAGTCGCTGGCGGAATATTTCGTGAGCCGGCTGGCCGATCGCAGCACGCCGGCCCGGGTTTTGGCGAACATCCGCGATTTGCTCACCAAAGCCGGCGCCTGGGAGTATCACTTCGCCCGCGACGAATTGATCCGCATCGCCGAAACCGCGGAAAATCCCACGGCGCGGCAATCTGCCTACGCGGCGTTGCTGATCGGCGCTTGCACCAGCCGGACGGTGGACGAAGTGGTGGCGAATCTGGCGGCCCACGACGATTTCAACCTCACCGAAATTTTGCGCGCCATGGAGTTGGTGGCGGAGCAAAGCAGCGTGAAAGCGCGCGTTCGCACCCTGGTGCGCGACGAATTGGCAAAAACCACGCCGCCGGATTCGCGTCAGGCGCGATTCGTCCGCGTGATTTCGCCGCGATCCACCCAAATGCGGTTCGCGGAGCTGGAAGTGCGCGCGGGCGGCAAAAACCTGGCCAAAGGCAAAATCGCCCGCCAATTCAGCGCGCCGGAGTCGGTGGCCTGGTGGGTGCGCAACGCCGGCGCCGGGGTCAACGGGATCGTCGATTTGGAGGAGGAGGCGGCGGTAAATCACGGTGCTGCCGACGAGCAACCCATCGCCGGCGTGGCCGTCGGCGGTCCGGCGGATAGCGAGCTGTGGTGGGAGGTGGATCTCGGAAAACCCGTAAAAATCGAGGAATTGGCGCTTTTTCCGGCTCCAGGCGGGATTCAGGCCCAGTCGCTGCGTTTTGAGCTGCGCGATGAGGCCGGCGAGGTGGTCTACGCCACGCATCGGCCGTCCGGCGGCGGAAAAATCGAGGTCGACGTTCAACTCGCGCCCGAACGCATCGCCGCGGCGACCAAGGTGGCCCGAAAATTGGGCGCCGACTTCAAAAATTCGCTCATCACCGTCGCCAAATTCGCCAACCGCACCGAAGACCGTTTTGCGGCGATGCGCGCCTTGGCTCGGATCGGCGGCGCACCCGCGGAATTGAAGATCACCAAAGTGCAAATCGAGGCAACTGAAGGCCCGGCCTACAAACCCGCGGCCTTTTCCGTGGATCCGCGCGATCCGGTGGAAATCGTGCTGAAAAACAGCAACGGCCAGGCCATTAACGTCGCCATCCTGGAGCCGGGAACCGAGGAAGACGTCGGCAAGCTCATCGAAACCACGAATGCCGGCGGAATTCCGGAATCCACCGCCGTACTCCACGCCACTCGCCTGATTCGAAGCGGCGAGTCGGCCGTGCTGCAATTTTTGGCCCCCAGCAAGCCGGGCTCCTACCCGTTTCTGTCCACCACGCCGGGCCACTGGCAGGTTCTCCGCGGCGTCCTCACCGTCGTCGCCCCGCCGCCTCCACCACCGCCACCGGTCACGGAGTAGTTTTGGCGGTCTTGACCGATTTTCCATGCTTGTGTATGGTCCAGTGTCCATGGCAACCAAAACCATCTCTGTGGGTCTGGAAACCAACGGCCACGCCGTATGGCCGCCTGCCAAACAAGGAACCGCAAGCGACTTGTTAGCGCGAGTGGAAGGCCGCGATTCAAGCGCGGATGTTGCGTTGTTGGATGAAGCGCAAGCCGCTGATTTGCCGACCAACGATTTTTGGAAATCGGCGCACGGGAGATGCTGGGATTTGGACGGTCCTATCGCCAACTGATGGACTCCAAGTCGAGACCTATTGACCGCCAAGCGCAGCTCAGGCCGAAACCCTGACTTCTCGCAAAAATCCGCGCGAAAATGTCGCAAGGCGTCAGAATGCCAACGTCTTACGCCGCATCCCGTTACCTGGCTCCATGAAACTCCCCATCCCCCTAACGTTCGCCCTGGCCCTAATTTCCCTACCCAACCTGACGTCCGCGCAGCGGTGCCCCCTACCCAGCCGGGCGGAATGTGAGAGCGGCGCTTGCGAATTTGATTTTCGCGGCCGCTCTTTTTTCGACCCCAGCTACGAACGTCAGGCGGCGGGTGGAGAGCGGCTACCGCTTCAAACGGATCCCGAAACGACCGCGTTGCTCGTTTACCTGGATCAGGAACGCGACATCGAAAGCCGGCTTTTGGCGTTGGGTGTCCTGCTAGAGCGCACGGGAGATTCCGAGGGCGCGGCGCTGGTGCGTGAATTGGCCGGCAAACACGCCGAACGCATCGATGAGGTGTTCGCGGCGCTAACCGGCCGGTTGGAACAAGGCGAGCCACGATCCCAAGACCGCGATCCAACGCGGGAGCCCGACCCGTCCCGATTTTCCAGCCCGTTCCAGCGCAAAGGCTCCGGAACGCAGCGATTTTGAGCCAAATTGTCTAAGTTGTGTGTGACAGAGGGTCCTGACGGCAGCGTCAGGGCCCTCTTCATTTTTTTTCACCGACCGAACGAACGAACGAACGAACGGTGAAAAGAAGCTTGCTCTGGTGGCTTTGCGAGGTTTCATCCGGGCCATTTCAGCATGAGCCTCATCGAAGCGATTATCCTGGGCATGGTCCAGGGCCTAACCGAGTTTTTACCCGTTTCCTCCTCCGGCCATTTGGTCCTGGTCGGGGAGCTTTTGGGAATTGAAGCGGAGGCGGGCGAAACCGCCAGTGCCGCGGACAAAGCGGCGAAAATCATGTTCGCCGTCGCCGTGCATGTCGGGACGCTGCTTTCTGTGCTCATCTATTTTCGGGCGCGAATTTTCGAGATTATCGGCGGTTTTTTCAAGCAACCGATCACTCCCCAGCAACGCACGGTGCTCTTTTTGGCGCTGGCGACGATTCCCGCGGTGATCGTCGGTTTTTCGCTCAAATCCTACTTCGAAAAAGCGTTCGACAGCCCCACTTTCACCTCCTGCATGCTCATCGTCACCGGTTTGCTGCTTCTGTTGCCGCTGCTGGTTCGCCGGCTCGGCGGTTCCGAACCCACAGGGACGGTCCGCGCTCCATCCGCCCTCATCATGGGGCTGGGTCAGGCGTTTGCCATTTTACCGGGAATTTCGCGGTCCGGTTCGACCATCGCCTCTGGGATGATAGCCGGGGTCAATCCGCGTGAAGCGGCGGAATTCTCCTTCCTCATGGCCATTCCGGCGATTTTGGGCGGTGCGGTGTTCGAATTCAAGGACCTGGAGGAAGTTGCGCCGGGCATGGGGCTAAACTGCATCGTCGGCGCGGCGGTGGCGTTCGTAACCGGGTTATCCGCGGTCTACTGGGTGCTGGACAGCATCCGGAAGGGAAAATTTCAGTACTTCGCGGTGTATTGTTTTCTGGTGGGATTGCTGGGAATCGTGTTTTTTGGATTTGTTAAGGAACCCGACCCCAGTTTGCCCACCGAAGCCCAACCGGCCCTCACATCGTGATTCTTTTGACGGTGAGATTACAATTCCGTCATTTTGCCGCTTTCGGGCAATGCTTGCTTGCCCGTTGGCCGCATTTCCAGTATCCTAACAGTAAATCCGTCCTAACCGTCTAACGAAACTCACCTCCCCCAAAAATGATCTCACTACCTGCATCGTGCCGGCAGTTGGTTGTGCGGCAGTTGGTTGTGCGCTTGGTTGCCCTTAGTTGGATTGCGTTGTACGGCCAGGCAACTTACGGCGCAAATACCATTCCCACCCCCATCGCGGATGGCTTCGACTATCCCGTTGGGTTTCCTGATGCCTACGGCTACTACAAAGCCCGCGGTTATCGCCCCAACGGCCACCTGGGCGAGGATTGGAACGGACGCGGCGGCGGAAACACCGACCTGGGCGACCCCGTTTACGCCATTGGCGACGGAGTCGTTGTTTACTCGCAAGACTACAAAATGGGCTGGGGAAACGTGGTCATCGTCAGGCACGCCTACCGTTCTTCTGACGGCCGGGTGCACTACATTGACTCGCTCTACGGTCACCTAAACCGGCGCCTCGTCCAGCGTCACCAGCAAGTGCGCCGCGGGCAAAAAGTCGGGACCATCGGCACAAATCGCGGCATGTACCTGGCGCACCTGCACTTTGAGATCCGCAAGAACGTCAACATCGGCATGAAACGCTCCAGCTACGCGCGGGACTACTCCAGCTACCACAGCCCGTCCCACTTCATTCGAGAGCATCGCAACCTGCGCAAGGAATTCCGGCCGCATCGCATTCCCGTTGATAATTTTCACACCGGCTCAAAAAACCACCAATCCGGCGAACCGCTCGAAAAATTGCCGGAATTGCCAAAATTCGACCGGGTAGCCTCGGTGGACATCGATGGCGACCTGCGGAGCATCCTGGAACGGCACAATTTGATGCGGGCGCCGGCTGACAAGGCCAAAAAAGCCAAAAGTCCTCCGCGCACCATGTTTGGCGGCGAAATTCGGCCCGAGCGCAAGGAGGACACGCCGCAGGAACGCGCGGAGCGGGACAAGATTCGCTCGTTTTGGAGTGAATTTCGCAACACCCTGCGCGAACCCGACAAAGACGACGAACCGATTCCGCCGGAGGAGGATTCCGACAAGGGAGAGGCGTAGGTTTACACGCGGTGAAAACTGGCGAACAGTGTTGCATGGCTACACTAGCACCCAGCATCATCGATCGTGGCCGTGGACCGGAAATAGCTGGAACGCGGATCACCGTCTACACCATCTTGATGTGGGTTAATGACGAGCGCTCGGCAGAATGGATTGCCGATCACCTGAACCTCACAACCAGTCAGGTTCGCGCGGCGTTTGACTACATCGAGGCCAACCGCGACGAGGTTGAGGCGGTGAATGCGGAAATTGAGAAACGAATCCGGAGAGGCAATCCCGATTGGGTAAAAGCTCGCGCTTCCGGCGCACGCGCGCGGCTTTTAGCTCGTAGGGACGAAATTCGTGCGGAAAACTCAAACCGGCCTGCGCATGATACGGTTGATGTCGGATAACGACGTCTTGGGGGAGGTCAGCTGTCGAACGGACGGAATCGTTCTGATCACCGGCAACCGAAACAACGACGGACCTGAATCTCTGGAGGCGACAATCCTCGAACTCAATGAACCTCATTCCCTTCCCGTTTTGACGATCGGCCATCCGCAGCGTGTCTTGCGCGAATCCGCCTACGCTGACCGGATCGCCGAACGCATTCTGGAACTACTTCTGGATCTCGATCGAGTTCGCGGAGCAGGGAGACTTTATGTGCCCTGACCCTGACAAACCAACAAAACCGTTGATTTCCCGCGGCAAACGAGCACCCTTTGTGCCGTGTACTCCGACGATTTCATCCAACGCGTGGCCGACGCCAACGACATCGTGGACGTGGTGGGCGAGTACACCAACCTCAAGCGCGCCGGCTCCGAATGGAAGGGCCTGAGCCCGTTCACCAACGAAAAAACGCCGAGTTTCGCCGTAAATCCAGCCAAACAGGTGTGGCATTGCTGGTCCAGCGACCGCAAGGGCAACCTCTTCAAATTCATCATGGAGGCCGATGGGTTGCCGTTCCCGGAGGCGGTGAAAAAACTGGCGCAGCGGGCAAATATCCCGATCGAGGAGGAGGCGGAGTCGCCGGAAGTCAAAGCGCAACGCATGGCTCGCGACCGGCTGAAAGAGGCGCATCGCCAGGCGGCCGACTGGTTCCACGATTTGCTGATGAAAAGCCGCGACCCGGGCGCGCAACAGGCTCGCGACTACCTGAAAACGCGCCAAATCAGCGCGGAAGTGGCCAAACGCTGGAAGCTGGGTTACGCGCCAAAACCTGGCTCCGCGCTGGTGCAATGGGGGCGCAAAAACGGCCTGCGCGAGGCGGATTTGGCCGAGGGCGGGATTTTGGGACGCGGCGATCGCGGTTTTTACGGTTTTTTCCGCCACCGGCTCATGTTTCCGATCCTCGACCAGTACGGCAACGTCATCGCCTTCAGCGGCCGGGAACTGGAAAAAGGCAACGACGGGCGAAAATACGTCAATTCCCCCGCCACGCCGATTTTCGACAAATCCTCGACGTTTTTCGGCCTTTTTCAGGCCAAACGCGCGATTTTGAACGCCGGGTTCGTCATCATCGGCGAAGGCCAGCTCGACGTGATTTCCGCGCACGAAGCCGGGGTGGAGAACATGGTGGCTCCGTTAGGCACGGCGTTCAACGAGGAGCACGGCAAAGTTTTGCGCAAAGACGTCCGCGAGGCCGTTTTGTGTCTGGATAGCGACCGCGCCGGAATCAAGGCGACCGACCGCGTCTTCGAGCACCTGGCCAAAACCGGCGTGTTCGCCAAAGTCGCCCAAATGCCGGATGGCGAGGACCCGGATTCGCTCATAAAAAGCCAGGGCGCCGACGCCTTTCGCGACGTGATCCACAACGCCATGGATTACTTCGACTGGCAGTTGCAAATCGGCCTACCTGATCCCCTAAGCGCCAGCCCGCACGAACGGTGGTCGCTGATGAACAAAATCGCCGAAAAACTCCTCCACGTCAGCGATGGCGTGCAGCGCCGCATCATCACCGAGCGGATTTCGCGCACCCTCGGCGTCGCCGCGGCGGATATCGAGCAGGCCACCAGCCAAATTCGCCACCGCGAGCAAATGCGCGCCAGCCGACAGGCGCTACGTCAGCGTTCCAACGTGGATGCGCCGGAAATTTTGCCCCCCACCAAGCTGTTGCGCACGCTGAGCCGCCTCATGGTCGATTGCGCCGAGGCTCGGGAGTGGATCCTGGAACATGCCGACCGCGAAATGCTCGGTTTTATCCCCGGCTCGCAATTGTTGGCGCTGCTCTGGGACGGCGATTTCGATCCGGATGTGCCGGAATCCCAGCACCGATTCGTGGAGCAGCAACCGGAGGAGGTGAAACGCGCCTTGGAGATCGTAAGAAACGAGCACGCGGACCCGCAGCTAACCGGCCGAAAGCCGCCGCCGGATTCCGCGGAATTGGCGGAGGACTGCTGGTGGTCGCTCCAGCGCGAGGCGCTCAACCGGCAATTTCGCGAGGCAAAGGTCAGGCTGAAGGAACCGCCGAAGGATTCCGCGGAGTTAGTGGAGCTGTTGAAGCGCGTCCAGCAGTTGGAGGCCCAGTTGAAGGCGTGCCCGAAGCCGCGAGGTTGGACGCCGGACTCGGTTTAAATGAACGCCGGATTCGGCTTGAATTTCCGCCCAAAATCCCCAAAAAAGCTGCCACTTCCATCAAAAAAGGTCGCTTTTCGCGACCGATAGCCTCTCCCGATTTCCCAGTACCTTGGCGTGAGCGCAAATTCGCGCGGCGTCCGTGTCGAAGCGGTAGCCATTGCAGACCGAACAAAGCGCCAGGGTGGTGTCGACGATCGATTCGCAGCATTCGCAGAGCTTGTATTTGGAGGGTTCTTTGATGATGAGAGAGGCTCTGCGCTGGCGATCGGTCATGGCGAGTATGGTCTTTTGAAGTGCGGGATTATAATTATACCTTAACTTTGTAAGAGTGGCAATTATGGAAAATCCCGGAGCCGTATTTTTTTCCTTTCGCGTTTCCAAATTCCGCTCCGGCGTCTTACTCTTTGCCCATGGAGTGCTTTGAAGCTCTCTCCGTTCACCTGGAACTCCCCGATCTTTGGCAGCAAGATGCCGTCCGTGCCCTGAAAGCCGGCAACAGCGTGGTGGTTGACGCACCGACGGGAGCCGGCAAGACCTTTGTCTTCGAATTGTTGGTCAAATCCGGCGAAATCGACGGTCAAGCGGTCTACACCGTGCCAACTCGCGCGTTGGCCAACGACAAATGGCGGGAGTGGAAAACGGCGGGCTGGAACGTGGGAATCGCGACCGGCGATTTGGCGATCGACACCGAGGCTCCCGTGCTCGTGGCGACGCTGGAAACACAGCGGGAGCGCTTTTTGAGCGGCGAGGGGCCGCGGGTGCTCGCGATCGACGAATACCAGATGATTGGCGATTCGCGCCGCGGATTGAGCTACGAACTGGGCATCGCTCTTTCGCCGCCGGAAACCCGGCTGTTGCTGTTGAGCGGCAGTGTCGCGAATTCCGGCGAAATCGCCGATTGGATGGAGCGGTTGGGGCGCGACGTGACCCTGGTGCAAACGCGCGAACGGCCCGTCCCGTTGTACGACACCCCGTTGCTGGCGCTGCCTTATCGGGCGCCTAGGTCGGTGAAAGGGTTTTGGCCGCGGGCGGCGTTGGAGGCGATGATGGCGGATTTTGCGCCGTTGCTGATTTTTGCCCCGCATCGCAAAAACGCGGAGAAAATCGCCGCTCAAATCAGCGAGGCCCTGCCGATGGCGGCACCGATCGAGCTAACGGAGGCTCAGGAGCGCGCGTTAGGCTCAAAATTGGCGAAAATGGTGAAAAATCGCGTCGCCTACCACCACAGCGGGCTCAGCTACGCGCAGCGGGCCGGAATTATCGAGCCGCTGGCCAAATCGGGACAACTCCGCGCGATCGTGGCCACGACGGGACTGGCGGCGGGGATCAATTTTTCGGTGCGCTCGGTGATCGTGAGCGAAACGCACTACTTTGAGGGCCCGTTTCAGCGGGAAATCGCGCCGGACGAGCTGCTCCAGATGTTCGGCCGGGCCGGGCGCCGGGGTCTGGATGAAAGCGGCTACGTGCTGAGCGGCGAACACAGCCCGCGTTTGAGCGATGGCCGGGCCAAACATCTGCGCCGCACCAACGAGATCGACTGGCCGACCTTGCTGCGCGTCATGCATGCGGCTGAAGGATCGCCCTTTGAGGCGGCGATTTCCGTTTGCGAGCGACTTTTCAGCCGCCAAACCATCTCGCTGGGGTTTCGCGACGAAGACGACGGCGGCGGCGCCGAATCCGAAACCAAAGCCCCGGAGACCGACAGCGGGTTGTTCGGATTGGGCCCGATTCGCCGCGAAGTCCGCAATTCCAGCGGTTCTTGGGAGCGCGAGGACCCGGATGCGTTCGCGGCGGTCCCGCTTCGCGATGTGTTGGCCTGGAAACCCAAAAAAGGCTGGCTGCCGGCGCTTCAGGTTGGCGGATTCCTGCAAAAACGCGCCGCGGCGCTGGGCAGGCTTTGCAAACTCAGCCACGAGCCGGCGCCAACCTACGGCGCTGAAGCCGCCGTCGCCAACAAGCTGGATGAGGGCCGCGTTCGTCTCACCAAACGCTGGCGCACCCTCACCGGCGTGACCAAAAAACGGGGCGAACAGCCGATGGAAGCCTTGCCCGGCCTCATCGAGCCGATCATCGCCAAACGCGAACCCGGGGCGCGACTCGTGGATCTGACCGTTCGCAACGATGGCGCGGTTTTGGCCCGAATCGACTACTCCGGGGCGACGGCCGAGGCTTACCGGGATTCCGCCGGAATCTGGCTAGCCGCTCCGCAGCGCCGAACCGTCAGCGTGGAGGTCGAGACCGGCTACGTGGATGAATTTGCCGGCCAAAATTTCGCGCCGCCGGCTAATTCCGCGGCTCACGCCTGGCGCAAGCTGGGATTGGTCAAAGCCGACGGACGCCCAACGCAGCGAGGGCGAATTTTCAGCTTTTTTTACCAGGGTGAGGGGTTGGCCGTGGCCGCGGCGCTGGAGGACGAAACCTACCCGCCGGACGAACTGGCCCAGCACCTGGCCAACATCCGCGCCGGTCACCGGTTTGAGAGCGAAACCCGGGTTTCCGGCGCCAGCGAGCGATTGGGCGCGATTTGCCGCCAAACCTACGGACCGGTCGACCATCCCGGCTACCTCAGGCTCGGTTTGCCCGAGGCGTTCGGCGAAGGAGCGGCGGAAGTGGTGGCGGTGCACCTGGAAAAGCGGCGCGCCTGGCGGCAGGAAGCGACGACGCGGGAATTGGGCCTTGGCGATGTGGAACGCGCCGTGGTCGAGTGGTTTAGCCTGTTGCGCCACATTTGCAACGCTCCTCGGCTGGATTGGGAGCGCTGGGCCGCGCTAAAACACGCCGCGGCCGAGATTTTGGCCCGGCACGGCGCAGACCACGCCAAAACCGGCGAATTTCCGGCGATTGCTCCTCACGTGCTGCATCGCAAGGTGAACCACCGCATCTCCCTGGCGCAGGCAAATCGAATCTGAGGCTACTCCGCCGCGGCCACTTTCCGGACGCGTTGCTGCCTACCGTCGATCGCCAGCATCAATCCTTCGGCCAGGGCGAAGAACAGGAACGGTCCCCAGGTGATCCAGTTGAGGACGGGGATGCCGAGAAACTCGCCGTTTTTCCAGCCGTAATCGTCATGAAAATCCAGGTAGTAGGCGGAAACCGTGAACATGAGCAGGATGAGGCTGGGGCTCGGGAAAAAGCACAAAAACGGCGCCACCCAGGCAAAATACCACGGAAAAGAGGTCGGCAGCAGCACGAAGAGCAGCGCCACGGCCAAAAAGCATTTGCGCAGCTTGTCGATGCGCTCTTCGCCCGGCCAAAACGCCAGCACGGCAACGCAAACGAGGAAAAAGGCGCCGATCGCGATTTTCGCCGGTTCGTAGGATTCCTGGCCCATTTTTCCGTCCACCAACAGGAAGACGAAGCTGTTTTTTTGCCAATCCCGCGCGTAATCGCCCAATCCGCGAAAAACCTGAGCAAATCCCGCCTCTTGCCAAAGCGCGAACGGCCAAAAACTGCCCGCTGCGACCAGGGCAACCAGCGCGTAGAGCCCCAAAGCGCTCCAGCGGCGCGGTGGGTGGAGAATGGGCACCACCAGCGCGCTAAAAAACTTGGCCAACACGCCCAAAGCCGCCGCCAGCGCGGATAAAACGCGTTGGCCGCCCAGCGCAAAGCAAATGGTCAGCAGCAAGAAAAACAGCGGGATGGCGTCGTAGTGGCCGGAATTGGAGAATTCCACCAGGATGAGAGGCGACCAGGCGTAGAGAATGACCGCGGCGGTCGAGCGTTTGAGCAGGATGAGCAGCGCCACGATCAACCCCATGCAGCCGAGATCGAAGATGACGAACATGATTTTCATGCCCAGCACCGAATCCTCGAAACAGAGGCTTGAGAGCGCGAAAAATCCCTGCGCCAGCGGCGGATAAATGGTCGGAATGTGCCGGTGGCCGATGCGCTCGTAGAGCAATTGGTTGTCGTCGCGCAGCTCCACCAGCCGGTCGAGCCGCTTGATGTCTTCGGGGCTCCAGGAACGGCCTCGCAACTCCGCTCCGGATTCGGGATCGACGTAGGGGGTGTCGATCCCCGCTTCGTAGAGAAAAATCGCCGCGGGCTCGTAAAGGTAGGGATTGATGCCGTTGCTGAGCACCTTCCCGTCCCAAATGTAGCGGTAAAAATCGTTTTCGTGGATGGGCACGCTCCCCAGCATCAACACCCGAAAAACCAGCGCGAACAAGGCGATGACCCAGGTTACGTAAGGCGCGCTGCGCTGACGGTGCAGCATCAGAAACACCCCGAGCATCACCAGCCCCAACAACGCCTGCAACGTCAGAAAAACGGCTGTCGGCATGTCGTTGTTGTCCTTTTCGTACCAAAAACCGTGTTTCAGCTCCGCCACGAACCCGCGAGCCCAACCGGGCGAATTTTCCATCAGCCCGGTCACGGTTTGCGGGGGCAAACCGCGGCTGATTTCCGCCAGCAACCACCAACCGCCCGCACTAATCAACCCGCCGAGAACGACGGCGATGTAAAGCGTGCTGACGCGGTGTTGTTTCATAAAAACGGCGTGGCCTTGGCAAAAGAACGAGCATCTGTCCGGCTGCGAACAGATGCTCCTCCGAAGGCGGTTGATTTGCGGGAAAAATGCTACTTCTTGGGCGCCTTTGTCGAGCCTTTTTTCAGCAACGACGCCTTCTTGGAGGCAATCGCCGCTTCCACCGCCTCCTTCGCGGCTCGTTTCTGCCGGACCGCGGCGCGGTATTCACTGCGGGTAACGCGGCCGTCGGGTTGGCCGCTTTCCATGGCGTCGATCGTGTCGAAAACCAGCTTCACCGCGCTGCCAAACTCCTTGAGATCCACGTTGGCGTCGCCATCGCCATCCATCCGCGCAAAACCGGGAAGCGCGAGCATATTTCCGGATTCCGCGGGTTTTGCCTCGGAAAATTCCGCCGGGGTCAGGGTGCGGCTTTCATCGCGATCCAGCGCAAAAAACTCGCGAAGGCGTTTTTGGGCGAATTCCACGTAGCGCACCGCTTCATCGCCATCAGCGTCGAATTTGGCGAAAAATCGGCCTTCGTCCGCAACTAGCGTCCCCGGCAAGAACAAGCAGGCAATGGAGGCGGTGAGTTTCATCGTCTGCGAATCCCGGGGTTGGGGAACGAGAATTCAGTCCAAGGGCATCAGCGTCGTTCTCCCTCCACCGGTTGAATGCAAAAGGCCGGCCGCCAGGAGAAAATAGCACCATTTCATCATGGTGGGGATACTAGCCGGTCATGGTCGCGGGCGCCAGCGCGAAAACGTGCTTCCCGCGCGCCCTATCATTGCAATCGCGTTGGCCGCATTCGTCTTGATTTTACCAACAACACAAACCTCTAACCACCATGAAAACACCAACTCAACTCAAGCCCGCCATCCTGGGAATCATCGCCGCTTTTTTGGCCGTTCCCGGATTTTCCAGCGCCATCGATCCCATGGAACTGGTGACCTACTCCTCCATGCGGAACCAGACCTTCGTCAACGGATTCGCCGTGGTGAATTCCAATCATGATACCCTCAAAACCGTCTATGGTCCCGCCGACGCCAACGTGGTGGGCTATGTGGATACCGCGGACGGGCGCTACTACATGAGCGACTGGAGTTTCAATCGCTGGATGGACGACCACGTCGCGCCAAACTGGATTCTCCCTCACGCAGCCACCTGCGCCAACCCGCAACCGGCCAGTTTCAGCTTCTTCGACTACCTGAAGAACATGTTTGCCGGATTTTTCTAGGATTAGCCTGCGTTTGAAAAATGTAGCGCGGGCCGCGTGGCGAACTGTTCTTCAGCGCTAACGAGGCCCGCGCCACCGGTCAAAAATTCCCCAATCGCGGCGGATGAGGATCCAAGGAAAACACGCTGGCGTCGAAACAGCGCTTCATCAGCTTAAGCTTGCGCTCTTGTTCGTCCGGACGATCCCACAGGTTGGTAAGTTCGTCAGGATCGGCCTCCAGGTCGTAGAGTTCCCCTTGATCCGTGCCGTGATAAACCACGATCTTCTCCGTCTCGGTGCGAAACATGGTTCCGTAGGCCTCCGGATGCGTCCAGGCGTTGTAGTACTCGCTCAACACAAAACCGCGCTCCGTTTGCGAAGTTTCGCCACGGAGTTGGGGCAATAGCGATCGCCCCTGCATGCGCTGCGGTACTTCCAAGCCTGCGGCCTCCAGAAACGTCGGCGCGAGGTCTAGCAATTCGGTTAGCCCACTAACGCGGTGACCGGCCTGAAACCGGCCCGGCCACCGCAAAATGAGCGGTACGCGGACGGCTTCCTCGTAAAAATGCGGCCCTTTGTAGTAAATGCCGTGATCGCCTAACATTTCACCATGATCGGACATAAAGACCACGATCGTGTCCTCGGTTTGGCCGGTCTGCTCCAGGGCTTGCAGGATTCGGCCCACCTCGTGGTCGATATGCTCGCACATGGCGTAGTAGGCCGCGCAAACCTCGCGCCGATCCTGGTCGGTCATCGCTCCGGTGTGGAATTCGCCGGGGCTATTGTGCGCCCACTCGCTGTCGAGCTGCTGAAACGTCGTTTTCGCCGCCGGATTCCCGGGTTTCGGCAACGGCATTTCTGCCGGATCGTAGCGGCGGAGATATTCGGCCGGCGGATCGAAGGGATGATGCGGCGCAAAGCAGTTGAAGCTGAAAAACCACGGCTTTCCCTCGTTTTTGGTGAGGAATTCGATCGTCTTTTCCGCGCACCAAGTGGTTTGGTGAAATTCGGCGGGCATCCCTTCCTTCACGTAGCCGGTTGAGGGGCCGCCGTAGAGTTCGTCCCAGGTTTTACCCTTGCTTTCCAGCCACTGGGTGTAGGCGTTTTCCGGCCAATCCGGCTGGGGATGATGCGACCAGAAAAAGTCGTGGTAGCCATCGTCAATCCGCGTTTCCACCTTACCTTGGGAACACGATGCCAGGTGCAGTTTGCCCGCCAGTCCGCAGCGATAACCCGCGTCTGCAAACAGCTTACCGACCAAAATCTCGTCCGGCGGCATAGCTTGCCCGTTTTGGCGGCAACGCGTGGTGCGCGGATAGCGCCCGGTTAGGAACGAGGCCCGGCTGGGCGTGCAAACCGGGCTCTGGCAATAAGCGCGCTCAAACGAGACTCCTTCGTCGATCAAGCGATCCAGGTTGGGCGTTGAAATCAACGAATTGCCCAGGGCGCGGATGGTGTCGTAGCGCTGTTGGTCGGTGCAAAGCCAGAGTACGTTGGGCCGGTCTTTCACCCGGCGAATTAGGGAGCCGGAAGGCGTCCCGCGCAAGCCCGAACCTCGTCGCCGTCACTCGTTGAGCGGGATGCGCTCTTCCTGGCCCTCCAAAGCCAGCTCAAACGTGGTGTAGGTCCATTTTCCGGCGGATTTTGTGCCCACGATGTAGACCTTGCCCTTGGCTTTGGGACCGGAAACCGGCACGGCGATGTCCGCCTCTCCTTCGTTGCCGGTCAGGTTAATTTTGCCGCTGGCCAACAAACCGGGTTCGACCGGCTCGCCCAAGGCCGCGATGGCCGCCGGATGCGTTTGCGCCGCGTTGAGGGCGGTTTTGTAGGGCTCGTTGTTTTTCATCATCTTCACCAGCGAAAAGAAGCCGAAGCCTCCGCAGGCCAAACTCAGCACCAATAGGCCCAGGCAGCTAAAACCGACGATTTTTCCGACAGGGGCTCCTTGGCCATTTGGAGAAGTTTGGGCTTCGCTCATCCGCAAAACAAGCGGCGAGGCAAGGCTCACCGCAACCGGGAATCCGCCCTTTTTGCTTGAACAACCCCCCGGTGGCCGATTTCTTTGATCGCATGACCAGCCGACGCGATTTTGTCTACGGCCTAGGCTCCACCCTTGGCAGCGTTGCCCTAACCGGCATGCTGGCTCGCGACGCCCGCGCGTATCCGGGCCCCGGCGCCGAGGGGCCGCATTTTCCGCTGGCCAAGGCCAAGCACTGCATTTTTCTCTACATGGAGGGCGGGCCGAGCCACGTGGATACCTTTGATCCTAAGCCGAAGCTCAAGGACCTGCACCTCCAGGAATTCACCCGCTCCGGCGAGAAACAGAGCGCGATGTCCAGCGGCAAGCGTTACTACGTGCAAAGTCCGTTCGAGTTCATCAAGGCAGGCGAATCCGGGGCCGACATGTGCACGCTGTGGGAAAACTTGAAGAATGTGGCCGACGATCTGTGCTTTTACCGCGGTTGCCAGGTGGAGAGCGTCAACCACCCCACCGCCAACTACCACGTCAACACCGGCAACCGCTTTGGCGGCGACCCCGCACTGGGTTCGTGGGTCACTTTTGGCCTGGGGAGCGAAAACGAGGACTTGCCCGGCTTCATCGTCTTGCCGGAGCTGGCCCATCCGCAGGGCGGCTCCGCCAATTGGGGCAACGGTTACCTGCCAACCGCGTTTCAGGGCACGGCGTTGCGGCCCAAAGGCAGCCCAATCCTGAATTTGCAACCACCGCCGGGCGTAACTCCGGCCGATCAACGCAAAAACCTGGATTTGCTCCAAAAATTCAACCGTCTCCACGCCGCACGGCATCCCGGGCACGGGGAATTGGAGGCGCGGATGCAAAACTACGAGCTGGCCTTCCGCATGCAGATGCAAGTGCCCGGAATTCTCGACATCGAGGGCGAAACCCGGCAAACCCGCGAAATGTACGGCATCGGCCGGGAGCCGACCGACGGTTTTGGCCGGCGCTGTCTGCTGGCCCGCAAACTGGTCGAGCAAGGCGTGCGTTTCGTCCAGCTTTACGCCAGCACCTGGGATTCGCACGACTACATCGCCAAGGCCCACGGCGCCCTCATTCCGGCGGTCGACCGCCCCATCGCCGCGCTCATCGAGGACCTGAAACAGCGCGGGTTGCTGGAAGAGACGCTCATCGTCTGGATGGGCGAATTTGGCCGCACGCCGGACAACGGCATCCGCGGCGGAGGTCTCGCCTACGGCCGCGATCACAATCCCGACGCCATGACCGTGTGGATGGCCGGCGGCGGTTGCAAAGCCGGCCACACCATCGGCGCGACCGACGAAATCGGCGCCACCGCGGTGGAAAGCGTCCACCACCTGCGCGATTTGCACGTTACCCTGCTTCGCTTGCTCGGACTGGATGACAACAAGCTAACCTTCTACCACGCCGGCCGTTTCAAGCAGCTCAGCCAGTTCGGCGGGCAGGCGATCGAGGAGTTGATCGCTTGAAACGCGTCAAATCGCGCCTGCAACCTCTCAACGTTCTGACCTTTTGGATTGCCTTCGTTCCCGTTCGCGTGACTGGCGTCGGGAGCGGTGCGAAAATCGAACTTTGGCATCGCGTTCGACCCGGTTTTCTGGCAAAAAAGTCACTTTCACGTCTTCATCCCCCATGATTCGATACCGATTCTCCCTTTTCGCAGTTCTCTCGGCCGCGGCCGGGTTCTTTTGGCTGGCGCCAACCCTTTCTGCCCAGGACGGCCTGGATCTGAACATTCCCGGCCTGGAAGAGGAAACCGCCCCCGCTCCTTCGCCCAGCGATTCGTCCGGTGACGCCGGCGCTTCAACAGGCCCGGTCAACCTGCTGGACATGATCAAAGCCGGCGGTTGGTCGATGTGGGTTTTGGGGACGTTTTCGCTGGTGTTAATCGGTTTGCTGGTCTTTTGCTCCATCGACCTGCAAAAGCGCAATTTTCACCCCGATGCCCTAGTTTCGGCCCTGCAATCAGACATGGAATCGGCGAATTTGGAGTCCGCCGCCGGCAAGCTGAAGGGTGGCGACAATTGCCTGAGCAGCACGCTGCAAGCCGGTTTCGGCCACATCAGCGAATTTGGCTACGAAACGCTGGGGACCGACAAATTGGACGACATCATGGCCGGCGCGACCAAACGCTTCAACCGCGGCCGGGTGCGCACCATCAACTACTTCTCCGTGCTGGCTCAAGCCGCGCCGATGATGGGGCTGCTGGGGACGGTTTCCGGAATGATTGGCGCGTTCGGCAAATTGAGCCAGGGCGGGACCGGCGATCCCTCGAAATTTGCCGGAAACATCTCGGAGGCGCTCATCACCACAGCGTCAGGGCTGGTCATCGCGCTGCCGGCCATTTTTTGCTATTTCATCTTCCGCGACCGGTTGCAGAGCCTGGTGGCTGAGTGCGACGAAAAGGCCGAGGAGTTGATGGCCCACTTGCGGCGGGCCGTTGCCACCTATCACACCGAGGAGTGAACGACCGAACGAAACCCGATTGATGGCCAAAAACGACGAGCTTTTTGAAGGTCCCGGGCTGAAAACCGATCTCTCGCCGATGATCGACCTGGTCTTCCTGCTGCTCGTCTTTTTCATGGTCACCGCCAACATCATTACCTACCCCAAGGACAAAAACGTGATCATCCCCATCGCCAGCAACGCCAAGGTGCCGGAACTGGTGGAAGGCCGCGTCATCATCAACATTTACCAGGACGGCACGCTGAAAAACGTCGGCGGCAGCGTCTTGTCGCTCGATCAGCTGACGCAGGCCATGAGCCAGGCCAAGGCGAAAAACGCAAACACCCGCCTGCATCTGCGCGCCCACAAGGACGTGCCTTACCGTTTTATCAAGGAGGTCAGCCGCGCTTCGGCGGATGGCGGCGTACCCACGGTGATTTTCTCAACCTACCAAACCAGCAAGTAAATGGCCGACAGCGACCCATTTGGCGACCAGGAAGAGCCGGAATTGGACATTTCGCCGCTCATCGACGTGGCGTTTCTGCTGCTGATCTACTTTTTGGTCACCACCACGCTGCAAAAATCCGAGGCGGACCTGAGCCTGACCCTGCCCGGCATTGACAGCACGGACAGCACCGAGGTGAAGATCGACCAGATGCTGATCCAGGTCGATCCCGGCGGAGCGGTCATCGTCAACGAAGAGGTCTCCGATTCCGACCCCAACGATCGCGACTTGCCGAATCTCACCGACCGCCTTCAGCGCTACGCCGCCAGTTGCCAGGTTGCCAACACCGAGCCGCAAATTATCATTGATTGCGCGGACGAGGCTGTGGGGCAACGTTTCGTGGATGTGCTGAACGTCTGCGCCAAGGCGGACATCAAAAATGTGAGCTTAGCCCAATAATCCCATGGACCCCGTAGAACAATCCCTCCTTCAAGCCCTGGAAGTCGCGCCAGAGGATTGGTCGATCCGGCTGCTCGTCGCCAACAAAATGGTGGAGCGCGAAGCCGTGGACGAAGCCGCCGAATTGGTTGGCGCAGCACCCAACGCGCCGTCCGGCGACGAGCAACTGCAGTCCGCGGTTGAAATTGGCGGCGACCGCGCCCTGCCGGTTGCCGAAAAATACGTGGCGGCCCGGCCATCCAGCGGCTACGGCCACCAGGTTTTGGCAACGCTGCTGGAACACAACGGTGACGCCGAACAAGCGGCCCAACACTTTGAAGTGGCCCGGGCGTTGGGAATCTCAGACGCCGGCTTGGAGGGAGAATCCATGCCGCCGGCCGAACACGCCGTCGCCGATCCGGAAACCTACCACGCGCCGGCTGAAGCGTATCACGCACCCGCCGATGCGCCGCCCGCCATCGACTCCGCGTGGCAAAATCCGCAGGGCGCGGCAGTTCCCGATCTTGCGCCGGCCGCCAAGCCCAAAAAACGCACGGGAAGTAAGCTAACCGCCATCCTCATCGCCGTTGGCGTGCACGTGCTCATCGGCATCGTCGCCGCGATTTTGGTGATTTTGCCCCCGGCCAAGGACGATCCGGAAATTGTGGCCGCGGTCATCGGCCCGCCGGTGGCCAAGCAGGAGATGCGCAAGAAAAACGTGGTCAAACAGGTCAAAAAGTCGACTTCGGCCGCTTCAGCCGCAGCTCCGGTGGCTCAGTTGATGCGCTCCAACGCCATGGCCAAATTTGCCCTGCCCAAAGTGACCAAAACCAGCACCGGCCCCCTGGGAATGGGCGAAGGCAACCTGGGCGCGGGAGGTTTTGGTGGCGCGGGTACGGGATTTGGCTCGGGAGCCTCCTTTTTCGGCGGAACGGCCACCGGCAACCGCTTTCTCTTCATCATCGACCACTCCGGCTCCATGAAGGCCAACCAGGTAAAACTGCGCAACGATGAGCTGCAACGCGCGTTGGGCGCACTGCGCGGCGTGCAATACCAAGTCATGCTCTTTGCCGGCGGCGGCTACTATGCACAGGATGGCTGGTCGGTAAAAAGAGCGGCCAACAAGGACAACGTCATTACCGATCCCAAGGGCAAGAAGTATCACTTTGTCAGCAAAGGCGGCTATGCGGATTACGAGTTCAAAGGCTTGGACTCCGGCCTGCCCAAGGCTGAGTGGCTGGCGGCAAATCCGTCCAACGTCAAAAAAACCATGGCGTTCATCCAGAAGTCTCCCCTCTTTGGCGGCACGGACTGGGAAATGGCATTGCGCCAGGGCCATTACATGAGCCCGCCCCCGGACGTGATCTTCTTCATGTCGGATGGAACCGGCGGAAACGATCCGCCGCCGATTTTGGCGATGAATCGCAAAAAAGGGAAGCCGCAGATCAACACCATCGCCATGCAAACCGCCGCCGGCGCTTCGCAGTTTGCCGCGATCGCCAAAGGTACGGGCGGAAAGTTCACCGTTGTCGATAAAGAGGGCAAAGCCATCGACGGCTTCGATTTTGTGAAAAATCCCAACAAATACAAGGGCCGTCTCTAGCGCGGATAAGACATGAAACGAGCGCCCGCCATTTGCATCGCTTTTGTTGCGTTCCTATGCAGCGGCGGTTGGCTTGGCGCGCAAAACGCGTCTGATCCCGCGCAGGCGTACAACCTGGCCGTTCAAGCCGTTAGCGAGCAAAAATGGGATGAGGGGCTGACCGTAGTCAACGGAATCATCAGCAACTATGGCGAGGACGGAAAAGAGACCTACGGCCCCGTGTTTGGCCATTTCTTCTACCTGCGCGGACTCATGCAGATTGGGAAGAAAAACTACGAAGGCGCCATCAAATCCTTCCAAACCTGCTACGAAAAATATACGAACGATCCTCCGCCCAAGAAACCGGATTCCAAACCGCAAAAGGTTCAGCCCAATATCTTCCGCATCGCTTCACTGGTCCAATGGGCCAACGTTTTAATGCACCAGACCAACTATGCCGAGGCGGCGAAATTATACGATAAGGCGCTGGCGGAAGGAAAAAACGACCGCCAAATCAACCGGATTTACATCGCCGTGAATTTGGGCCGTTGCCGCATTAAATCCGGCGATTTGGAAGGCGGTTTTGACCTGATTAGCCCCGCGCTAAGCAACGAACGCGCCAGCGAGGGCCTCAAACAGGTGATTTTCATGATTTTGGCGGAAGATTGGTCCCCGCAGGTCGAATTGCCGCCCATGCGCGACTTTCTCAACGGTTTCCGCGCGATCGTCAGCCAAGACCGGTTGGAGGATCGCTTCGAGCGCAACGCCAGGTTCCAGCACCTGGCGCAAATCGCCATCGAATCGCAGGATCCCATTCGTTCCCTGGCGTGGTACGGCCTCATGGTCGATCCCATCAACCTAACGCCCATGCTGGACGAACAAATCCAGCGAATGGAAGAACGCGAAGTGCCCGAGGAACTGGAAGCGCGGAAACAGGAAGCCATCAGCACCATGAAGGAGGAGCGGGCAAAATTGAAGACCGGATCGTGGGATATGATTAACGGCGTCGGCTCCGCGCACTTTCAGATGCGCAATTTTTCCGCCAGCTACGTGGCGTTTCGCAAGCTGTGCGAAGAAGTGCAGGAAGGCCACGTGGACCGCCCGGTCTATTTGCATAACGCCGTGGCCTCAGCCGCGCAAATCGATAAATGGCGCGAGGCCTATCACTACGGCAAAATCTTCCTGGATGCCTACCCGGAACACGAACTGATGCCCGGCGTGGCCCGCGTTTTGGTGGAGGTGGTTTATTTGCGCGGAGAATACCAGGAGGCCTACGATATCGCCACGGACGTCCGCGAGGGAATGGACCCGGGCTCGGAAATTCGCGACATTCCGGATTTCGTGACCGGCGCTTGCGCCTTTCACCTGGGCAACCTGGAAGAAGCCGAGGCGGAGCTGGATGCTTATCGGCAAAACTATCCCGAAGGTCAACGCTTGGAACCCGTGGAGTTCTATGCCGGGTTGACCAAAGTGCAGCTCTACAAGTGGGAAGAAGCCGCGCAAATTCTCAACGCGTTTATCGATAAATACCCAAAATCGGGAATGTTGCCCGGCGCCTTGTACCAATGCGCGTTGTCGGAATTTATGCTGGATCAGCTCGACCCGGCGTTGGCGAAAATCGAGCGTCTCCACGCGGAATTTCCCAACAACGAGGTCGTCGCCACTTCCTGGAATCTGAAGGGAGACATTTTCGCGACCCAAGAGCGATCGTTCGACGAGGTGGAGCCCTGCTATCTCCAGGCCAAGACGCTGGCCAATGAAATTCCGGGGCAGGAAGAAACCGCCGCCTACGCTCTGTGGCAGTTGGAGATTCACACCGCCGACCTGCAAGAATGGGACAAAGCCGCGGCGCACCTCCAGGAATTTGAGGAAAAACATGCGGATTCGGCCTATCGGCTGGATTTTCTCACCGCCGCCCTGCCAACGTTCGTGGAACTGGACCGCGCCGAAGAGGCAGTTGCGCGGTTGCGGGAAATCGTCCGCGAATTCGGCTCCCAACCGGAATCCACGGAGCTGGCGGAGATGTTTGGCACCTATCTCGACTTCGTGAAATCGAATCTCGAGCAAGAACCCGCCCTGCAGGAGCTACGGACGCTGCGTGTGGAACCGGACATTGCGCCCGCCTTGGATGGGTGGCTGCGTATCGGCCTGGTTGACGTTCTATCCGGCGTGGAAAGTCAGGAGGCGGAAGATGAGGCCCGCCAGCAATATTTTCAGCTTCACGCAAAATTCGACCCCGCGCAGCAAAGCAACTACGTGATCGTGCAATTGGCGCGCTGGCTGGCCCGCGAGCGCAATATCCCTGACGAAGCCACCAAGTTGTACGACTACATCATCAACCAGCGCCCCGGCACGGCCAATTATGATTACGCCTTGGTGGATACCGCCGAAATCCAAGCCAAATCCGGCGATCCTGCCCAACGCGCGGCGGGGCTGGAAAAATTTCAACGCGTCCTCAGAGAAATCCCGAACGAAGAGCTGCAAGAGCTGGCGGTGCTGGGAATTGCGCGTTTGCTGACTGAAGATAAGAAGCATGCCGAAGCTCAGCCGTTTTGGGAGCAGTACCTGGATAACCGCGGTTGGACGGTTAGCCGTCCGGAAGCGAATTACAACTACGCCCATTGCCTGGACGAACAAGGTCAAACCAACGACGCGCTAAAGATTTACGTCAGCGTCTACGCCAATTTTCCCGGCCACCTGGATTGGTCTACCCGCGCCTACGTCCGCACCGCGCTTATCCTCAAAGAAGGCGGCCACGAGCTCAAAGCGTTGCTCGTTTTGCGCGACATGATCCAACGCATGGGACATCACAACCATCCGGTCATCACCCAAGCCAAACAACTCTTCGTCAAGTGGCGCGCGGAGTATCAACCGGCCGAAAAACCGGCAAGCGAATAGCCAACCAAACTGTGAAATTTACCCGCCCGAGAGTCCTCAAACGCTTGCCAGCAACGCCGCTCGGCTCGTTTCTGGCGCTTTTTGGCTTCCTGCCGGCCTGCGCGATCGCCGAATCCGTGACCCTGGAGCTCAGCAACCGCCAGCAGATGGAGGTCGACCTCGTACGCGTCACCGGCAGCTCTATTTTGTGGCGACTGGACGAAACCGACCCAAACACGCAGACGATGCCCATCTCGCGCATCGCCTCCATTCAGTTCCCGCGAACCGCCGCGTGGCTGGAAGCGGAAAACGCCTACCGGTTCGGGAATCTTGAGGAGGCGCTCACCCGTTTCAAAGCCATCGCCAACAACAAGAGCCAAAACTACTACCCCGTTCCGGGAAATCTCTCCTCACTCGCGCAACTGGAGGTTATCGAGTGTCACCGCCGCATGTTGGACGCGGAAATGGTGGCCAAGCAGGCGGCGATCGTGGAGCGCGAGGCCAAAACGTTGCCGCCCGACCGCCGCCAAATTCCGCCGCTAACGCAGTGCTGGGTTGCCGTCGGCCGCAAAGACTGGGAAGGCGCGCTGAAGTTTGCCGGCAGCGTTTCAGACGCCGGCACGGAGGTGGGTTACCTCAAAGGGTTGGCGCTTCAGGAACTGGGGCGTCATTTGGAGGCCCTCGACGCCTTCACGGAGACCTATACCCTCAGTTTTGGCACCCAACCGGAACTTTCCCAGGACGCGTTGCGAAGATCCGCGCTCATTTTGGCGAACCTGGGAGATAAGAACCGCATGCCCGAACTTCAGGCCCAGCTCAAACTCTACCAGGAGCTGTTTGGCGCCGGAAAGCTCTGGGACGGAATCTCGCCGGAACTGGCGGAACTGGCCAAGGCCGAGCTTGAGACCTTGGAAGGCGGCATCTCGAAAAAATCGCAAAATCCCGCCATCCCGCCCTTGCCGGAGCTTCCTCCCAAGGACGGGCGCGACTGGCTTTTGGCCCTGGAAATCACCCCCTCGGCTTACGTCATTGGGAAGGGCGCCTTCGCATCGGAGGAAGGCGTCGCCCCAAAACGCCTCGGCAACGCTTTTGCCTTTTCCGGAGAACAACGCATGTGGCGCGGCGGCATTCGGATGCGCGACCAGGGCATTCGCATCCGGACCATTTTCATCCCCGAAACCACGGACGGCGTCATCGCCAACATCGGGAAAAAAGGCAGCGGATTCACCCTTTTCCTCAAAGGCGGCCAAGCCATGTTTACCTGGAGCGATTCCGGGCAACGGGTCACTACTTACCCGCTGGGCGCCGTTGAAGCCGGCAAGTCCATCACCATCAACCTGACCGTCAACCCCAACAAGCAGGTCTCCTCCCGGACTAGCGGCAGCGAACTCAAAAAACACGGCGCGCTTCCCGGTCTGATTCGCATTGTCCAGCCGGTAACGGCAACCCTGGGCGCTTCTGGCAATGAGGGCAACGCGGCCGGCCAGGAACTTCCGAATTTTCAGGGAGTTGTGCGCCATTTTTCCCTCGGAGTGTCCAAGGACATGGCGAAAGTCAACGAAGACGAGAAGGCGATGTTCGAAGGCAAGCGGATCGTCATGGGCGTGCCGAAATCGTAACCGCGCTGCTCAATTCGCCACGACATTGACCAGCTTGCCCGGCACCACGATGACCTTGCGCACGGTCTTCCCTTCGGTGAACGGCTGCACTTTTTCGAGTCCCAACGCTAATTTTTCGCATTCCTCCTTGGATGCGTCTTTGCTAACCAACATCCTGTCCCGCAGTTTGCCGTTCACCTGCACCACCATCTCGATTTCGTCCCGAACCAGGAGCGCTTCGTCATGAGTTGGCCACGGATGATAAGCCAACGTCTCTGGACACGCGTCGCCGAATTTTTCGCGCAAAATCGCGTTCAGCTCCTCGCTAATGTGCGGCGCAAAGGGGGTTAGCAACTGCAGCAGCGTAACCACGCAGCTCACCGGCCGCTCGTCCGCTTTGCCCAGCTCGTTGGTGCAGACCATCATCTGGGAAATGGCGGTGTTGAAGCCCATCGTCTCGATGTCGTGCGTCACCTTTTTGATCGTCTCGTGCAACACGCGCAATTGCGCCTTGTTAGGGTCGCAATCGACGATTTTTCCTGAAAATGTCCAACCGCCGTCCTGGGTCTCCTCCATCGCCAATCGCCACACTTTGCCGAGGAACCGGTTCACGCCTTCCACGCCCTTGGTCGACCAAGGTTTGACCTGTTCCAGCGGCCCCATGAACATTTCGAACAGCCGCAACGAGTCCGCGCCAAAATCCTCGACGACATCGTCGGGATTGATCACATTTCCAAGGCTTTTCGACATTTTTTGGCCGTTTTCGCCCAAAATGATCCCCTGATTGACCAGTTTTTGGAACGGCTCAGGCGTGGAAACGTGACCGAGGTCGAAGAGCACTTTGTGCCAAAATCGCGCGTAGAGCAGGTGCAACACCGCGTGCTCCGTGCCGCCGATGTAGAGGTCCACGCCGCCCGGTTTTCCGCCGCCGCTCCAGTATTCCTCCACGTCGGGATCGACGAACGCCGCGTCGTTTTTCGCGTCCATGTAGCGCAGGTAATACCAGCAACTGCCGGCCCATTGCGGCATGGTGTTGGTCTCGCGGGTGGCTTTGTCAGAGTACGCGATCCAGTCCTTCGCCTTGGCCAGCGGACCTTCCGGCGAGCCGGTCGGCTTGAAGTCCTCCAGCTCCGGTTGCAACACGGGAAGCTCGCCATCGCCTAACGCGCGATGCTGTCCGTCCTCCCACACGATCGGGAACGGCTCACCCCAATAACGTTGGCGGCTGAACAGCCAATCGCGCAGCTTGTAATTCACCGTTTTCTCGCCCTTGCCGGCTTTTTGCAGCCATTCGGTGATTTTCGGTTTCGCTTCGCAAGTCGGCAAACCGTCGATGAGCGGCGAGTTGATCGCCATGCCCTCGCCGGTGAAACACGAGCCCTCGAAATCGTCCGGTGCTTGCACGACTTCCACGATCGGAATTCCGAATTTTTGCGCGAATTCGTAATCCCGCTCGTCATGCGCCGGCACGGCCATAATAGCCCCCGTGCCGTAGCCCATCATCACGTAATCGGCGATCCAAACGGGGATTTTTTCGCCATTCACCGGATTGATTCCGTAACCGCCGGTGAACACGCCGGTCTTCTCCTTGGCCAGCTCCGTGCGATCCAACTCGCTCTTGGTGGCTGCCTCTTTCTGGTAAGCCTCGACCGCGGATTTTTGCTCGTCGCTGGTGATTTCCGGCACCAGCGGATGTTCCGGCGACAGCACCATGTAGGTCGCGCCAAACAACGTATCCGGCCGCGTCGTAAAAACGCGCACATCGTTGCCTTCCACCTCAAAAACGACCGTTGCGCCCTCACTGCGGCCGATCCAATTGCGCTGCAGCAGCTTGATCGACTCCGGCCAATCGAGCCCGTCCAATTCATCGATGAGCCGTTGCGCGAACGCGGTGATTCGCAGGTTCCACTGACGCAACGGCCGGCGCTCCACGGTGTGCCCCTTCGCCTTCCACTCCTCCACCTCCTCGTTGGCCAAAACCGTGCCCAAATCCGGCGACCAATTCACCGGCACCTCATCCACGAACGCCAGGCGCACGTTGTCGATTTGCTCGCGACTCCAGCCTTTCGCCTCCAGCTCGCTCACCGGCTTGGCTTTGCCGGATTTCGGGTCGCAATAGCTGTGGTAGAGCTGCAGAAAAATCCACTGCGTCCAGCGCACGTAACCGGGATCGGTCGTGTTCACCTCGCGCGCCCAATCGTAGGAAAAACCCAGGCGTTTGAGCTGACGGCGGAAGTTTTCCACGTTGCGCTCGGTGTTGACGCGCGGGTGTTCGCCGGTTTTGATCGCGTGCTGCTCCGCCGGTAGTCCGAACGCGTCCCAACCCATGGGATGCAGCACGTTGAACCCGCGCATGCGCTTGTATCGCGCGATGATGTCCGTGGCCGTGTAACCCTCCGGATGGCCCACATGCAGGCCCGAGCCGCTGGGATACGGGAACATGTCGAGCACATAAAATTTCGGCTTAGCATCGTCGAAACCCGGATCGCCCGGGTTGGCGACGGAAAACGTCTGCTCTTCGTCCCAGTGGGCTTGCCACTTGGGTTCGAGGGATTCAAAAGGGTAACGGTGTCTGGCCATGATTTTGGTGGGCCGGTAAGAGAACCCCGAAGCGGCGGAAAAACAAGGGCGGTTGGCAAAGGAACGGGGAAACCAGCGCCTCAGCGGCAGCGTTGACGGTGGCCTTGTTAGGTCCGCCTGCGTTTGCCGCCGCCCGTATTCAGCTCCACCCAAAAACAGGCGGCTTCCTCGTCGTTGCGAACCAGCAGGTAGTTGCCGGCCAGGGTCGGCACAGTCCACGTCGTCCCCTCCAACGCCTGAAAACGCGCCAATTCCACGTGCCGGGCGGGATTTGGCTCCACCAGGGCCAGGGAGCCGTCTTCGGCCTGGATCAAGATCAATCCGCCAACCAAAAGATTCTGGCCAAAGCCGTAGCGGCCGCCTTTCCAGACCCGTTTCCCGGTTTTTAGGTCGATGCACGAAAAAACGCCCTCATCCAGGCCGTAAGCGTGGTCGCCGATCACCAGCGCGCTGCTGAATTTGGTTTTCAGCGCTTTGCGCGTTTCCCAGACGATCTCCGGCTTTTCACCCCCCACATCAAGCAGGTAGCTGCCCAATCCGTAGCTGGCGGAAACGAGAATTCGCTGGCCGCCGAGCATCCACGGCTGACTGACTCTCGGCCAGTTGGTTTTATCCCAGTCCCAGCGCCACAACTGCGCGCCATCTTTGGGATCGACCCCGGTAACCGAGTGACCGTTGACGCTGACAATTTGCGGATCGCCGCCAATCGTGGTCAAAATGGGCGAGCTGTAGCTGGCGGAGTCCGCGACCGATTTCCAGGCCAATTCGCCGGTTTCACGGTGGTAGGCGAGCAGGGCCGGCCCTTTGGAATCGTTTCCGCCCGTCACCACCACGAGATCGTCGCCCAAAAGCAGGGGGCCGTTGCTTTTGCCCCATTCCACGTTGCCCAGCGAAAATTCGGCCAGCGGATTGCGGGTCCACAGCGGCTCGCCGGTCTCCGCGTCCAAGCAATTCACGATGCCTGTCGCGCCTTGGGTGAAAACGCGGCCCGCAGCGATCGCCGGGGTGCTGCGGGGACCAAATCCGCCCATGTTGGCCTCAAATCGCGCCTCGTTCGCGTGCGTCCAAACCGGTGCGCCGGTTACCACGTCGTAGCAGGTGGTCAGCTCATGTTCGCCGCGCTGCTCCATGGTCACCGCGTTGCGCCCGGACACGGCGAAACTGGACCAACCCAGGCCGATTGGCTGCTTCCAGAGCAATTTAGGCGGTGTCTCGTCCCAATCCGCCGAAAGCTGGAGATTGGGGAGGGTTCCATCGCGATTTGGCCCCAAAAACTGCGGCCAATCCTGCAAAATCCCCTCGACGGGGGTTTTTCGTGGCAAATCCGGGCCGGAGAGGCGCACTTCTGCCAAATTTGCGTCCTTGTCGGGCGTCCACCGCCAAATCGGCTTGATCAGCGAGGTTCCTCCCCAAGTGTCCTCCCAACGGAACAAGACCAGCGCCAGGACCCCTAACACCGCCAAAACTCCGATCCCGGCTGCCAAGCGGCTTAGTTTCCGCCGCCAGGAAATGGGCGCGGTGAACAGAAGCCAAATCCCCGCCAAAATCGCGCCGAAAGCCGGGAAAAAAACGTAGGCGTAAAACCGGAAAAACGCCTCGCTAAAGTGGGTGGCGGCGATTGCCAACGCTGTGAGCAAGCCGATCGACGCGACAACGAGACAGCGCGTCCCGCATCGGGATATTTCTGGGTTTGAGGTCATGGTCGGTGGTTGGGGAGATCCTTGCCTCGGCGGGATGTGGATTTCGCCCGGGTTAGACTGCGCGGCCATCCTCACCTTGCCGCAAAAAGTTGGCTGGAACAGTGGCTTTTGGCGCCAAATACCGTGAAATGCGCGCGGGGGTCCTGGAATTTTTCCGGATTTCATTGGCTGCGGGCGGAATTTTCTGGCAGGCTTTCGGCAGCACTCAGTGTCACCTTGGTTTTCAGCAGTTTTGCTTGCCGTTACCGGCCTTTTGGTCGCGCTATCGGTGGTTGTTTCCGGGTTTGAAACGGCGATTTTCGTGCTGCGCTCCCACCACGCCAAACGCTTGGCCAACGGAGACCGGCGCCTGCGGTCCAAGCTGCGGTTGATCCTGAGCGAATCCGAGCAAAGCCAGGTGCGCATCCTGGTGATCTCGGCGTTTTTAAACCTTTGCCTCATCACGCTCGGCATCTACCTGGTGAGCAATTGGCAATTCGCCGAGCCCTATCCCCGGGCGGCGGTGGCCGGAGTTTTGGCGCTCATCATCCTCATCTGCGACCTGGCGCCGAAGCTGTTTGCGCTGGTCAATCCCGGCGCGGCGTTTCGCCTCTTCGCCCAGCCGTTTTTGGCTTTGCGCCCCTTGGTTGCGCCGTTGGCCGCGTGGTTCCAGCGGTTGGCCGGCCGTTTCGAGCAACTCATCATCCCGCCATCATTGAAGCCCCGGACCTCCTACACCGAGGACGAATACGAGGCGCTGGTCGAGATTCAGCGCGAAGAGGGAACCCTTAACCAAAGCGAGAGCCAAATTATCGCGGAAATCGTGAAACTGGGCAACAAAACGGCCAAGGATTGCATGACCGCGCGGGTGGATGCTTTTACCCTGCCGGCAGACCTGCGAAAGGAGGAGATTTTCGCCAAATTGCAGCAGGGGCACTGGTGGAAAGTGCCGCTTTACCGCGACACGCCGGATCGAATCACGGGCATCCTGGACGTGCGAGAGGCCTTGCAAAATCGCGGCGGAAACCTGCAAAGCGCCATCCAGGCACCGGTTTTCGTGCCGGAGACGATGGAGGCCCTGACCGTGTTTCAAGATTATCTGCACGAGCCGCACAGCATCGTCGTTGTGCTGGACGAATACGGCGGTACGGAGGGAATTTTGACCCATGAGGACATCATCCAGGAAATCATCGGTGACCCCGCCGTAGGCGCCAACGGCGAGGAAGCGGAATTTGAGCTTTTATCGCACGGCCGCGTGGTGGCGAGCGGTGCGGCGCGGTTGGATGAAGTGGGCGAGGCGCTGGGCATCGAGCTGGAAGCGGACGGGCTCGACACCATAGGCGGGCTGGTTTTCAACCGCCTGGGTCACCTGCCGTTGCCGGGCGAGCGGGTGGATTTGGGGGACATTCGCGTCGTGGTGCGCCAAACCACAGCCAAGCGGATCAAGGAACTGCTCGTCGAACGAACCTCTGGCTGACCCATGGGCTGGATTCTCGTCATCGTCTTGTTGCTCATCTCCTTCGTCTTTTCCGGCCTGGAGTCCGCCCTTCTTACCATCACCCGCGCCCGGCTTCGGCATCACGCTGAGCGCGGCAACGCGGCGGCGCAACGCCTGGCCAAGCTATTGGATGAACCGCGCCGGATTTTGCTGGTGACCCTGGTCATCAACAACGCCTGCAACATCTTCGCCTTCGGCCTCATCGCGCTGCTCGTCTCCCGCCAGTTCGGTCCCCGCGGTTACCTGCTGGCCTTCGCCATTTCCCTGCCGCTCTACGTGTTGTGGGTGGAGCTGATCCCAAAATCGATCTTCCGCAACTTCCCGTTTCGGCTGTTGGCGCGTTTTGTCGGCATCATGGAGGCGCTGCTGCTGCTTTTTCGGCCGCTCATCTGGCTGGGCAACGCCATCGCCGGCTCATCCGGCCAATCCACGTCCCCTCCGCGCTCAGCCCGAACCCTCGACCAGAGCCGCGAAGTTTTTCGCGAACTAACGGCAACCATTCAGCGCGAAGGCGCCTTGGAAGAGGACGAAACCGCCCTCATCCAACAAGTGCTGGATTTCGAAAACGTGGCCACGCGCGAAGTCATGCTTCCCATGCGGCGCGTCACGGCCATCCCGCTGGAAATGGAGATCAGCAGAGTGGTGCAACTGGCGCAGGACACGAATTTCGATCAATTCCCGGTCATGTCGTCCGGCGGCGACCTGGTGGGCTTGGTGCGCATGATCGAGATTTTTCGCGACGAAAAGCCTAAAAAGCGCCTCAGCGACTACATTAGCCAACTCATCCGCACCGCGCCGGAAGAGAAGGCGATCCTCGTTCTTGAGCGCCTGCGCCGGGGCCGGGTGGAACTGGCCGCCGTTTGCGGGCCGCGAGGACGACCGCTGGGAATCGTCAGTTCGCATGACATCGTCCACGCGATGATGACGCCGCGAGAGACGGAGGAGCAGGCCTAACTTAGCTCCGCAAGACGCTAACTGGCGGGTGCAATCGCGCAATCGCGCAATCGGCTTGGCAAGCCTCACCAGCCGCGCTATCCTAACCTTCATCCATGGTAGCCAGCGCCCAACCACCCTCGCCCCCTACTCCCACCAGGACAGTCGCGTCCGCGGCGAGAGTGAGGGCGACGATTGCCAATCGTCGCTACCAAATGCGTTGCTCGATCGGTCACTAGTTAGTTAGATGCCCCTCATCCGCATCACCGCCTCCATCGCTCTGGTCTCGATCGTCGTCCTCGTCTTCGTCGGCGCAACGGTGCGGGCGACGGGAGCCGGGTTAGGCTGTCCGGACTGGCCGACCTGTTGGGGCCGTCTCGTTCCACCCACCAGCGCCTCGCAAATCGACGTGGAACGGCTCGATATTCCCAGGTTCAAGCGTTATGCCGAGCGGCACGGGATCGATCCTGACACGGTAACGCGGGACACCGTCCTGGCTGGCTTCAACGCCGTCCACACCTGGACGGAATTCGTCAACCGGCTCACCTCATTGCCGTTGGGGCTGGCGACGCTGCTGCTGGCCGTGATTTCCTTTCGCGCGACGCAGCGCCGCGGCTGGATTATCGCACTTTCCTGGTTATGCCTGGCCGACGTGCTCTTCAACGCCTGGATGGGCGCGGTGGTGGTGCGCAGCGGGCTCAAACCCGGCATCATCACCCTGCACATGGCCCTGGCGTTCGTGTTGATCTGCCTGCTGGTCACCGTCCGCGAGTTTGCGGCCAAACCCGCCGCGGAAACGGGACCGATCGCGGCAAAAAAGGGACTGCGCATCGCCACCTGGATCTTTTTCGGCTGCTTGTTCGCGGAAGGCATCCTGGGCAGCCAGGTTCGCGAAATGACCGACCAACTCGCCAAAGCCGCCGGAGACATCCCCCGCGACGAATGGATCGGCGCCTTGGCCAGCACGGTGATTTTCCAGGTTCACCGCAGTTTTTCCTGGATTTTGCTCATCGCCGCGGGCGCGATCTGGTGGCTCGCGCGCTCCGACGAAATTTTCGCGCAAAAACCAGCGCCGAAGCTGATTTTGGGCCTGGTGGCGGCCATGATGCTGCTGGGCGTGGTTTTGGCGCATATTTCGGTTTTTCCCGCCGTTCAGATCCTGCACGTAGGCCTAACCGCCATCCTGCTCGCCGTTACCTGGCAGTGGCTGCTCCACCTCCATTCCCGGGGCGCTTCACAGGCCGGGACCAAAGGGACCAAAGCGGCCTGAGCGACCTGCGCAACATCGTCTCAAAAATGCCAGCCCTCGTCCTTTTCGTCCCTCAGGTCCCTTGCGTCCCTTCCCGGCGTTCGACAACCGAAGTTTGGTTGAATCTCGGCACGGGACCCCTGAAACTCGCCGCATGAGCGCCGCCGCCACCGACCTGCCTTCCCGCCAGGACCTCATCGAGCTGACCAAGGCGCGGCTTAGCATCATGGTTGTCATCACCACGGCCGCCGGGTTTCTCTCCGCCTGGCCCGCGGGCGCCCGTTTCGATTTTTGGCTGCTGTTTCACACCATCCTGGGCACGCTGCTTTCCGCCTTTGGCGCCGCCGCCATCAACCAGGTCATGGAAATGCGCGCCGACCAAAAAATGGCCCGCACCGCCAATCGCCCCCTCGCCGCGGGCAGACTCCCTCCAGCCGCCGGAGTCGCGATCGGCGCGGTGTTGGCCGCTTTTGGCGTCGCCCACCTGGGTGTGAAGGTCAACAACGCGGCTGCGATGCTTTCGTTAGCCACGCTCGCGGTTTACGTCCTGGCCTACACCCCGCTCAAACGCCGATCCAGTTGGAACACCATCGTCGGAGCCGTCTCCGGCGCCATTCCGCCGGTCATCGGTTGGGTGGGCGCGGGAGGCGATTTCAATGCCGGAGCGGCATGGTGGTTTGCGCTGCTGTTTTTCTGGCAACTGCCTCATTTTTTCGCCATCAACTGGATGTATCGCGAGGAGTATCGCAAGGCCGGCTTCGTCATGCTGGCGAACAACGACGATGATGGGAAAAAAACCTCCCGCTGGGCGCTAGCGTTCGCCGTCGTGTTGTTGGCGCTGGCGGTCTGCGCGCCGTTTTGCGAGGTAAGCCGCTGGTGGTTCGTCGTGCCAGGATTGTTGCTTGCAGGTTGGCTGGTTTGGCTGGGATTGAAGTTCGTGGGGACTCCGGAGCGGACCACAGCGCGAAAACTCTTCTTCGCCACGCTTATTTACCTGCCGGTGGTTCTTGTGGCCGTGCTTGCCGCGAAACCGGGCTGATTGGAGAGGCAGAATAATTGAAACACGGACGATTTCCCGCTCCCGTTCACGCCAATCAGCAACACCAGTTTCGGTGTTGACGAACAAACCGCAGGTCGATTTCAAGCTCGGTAAACCGCTTGAAATTTTGAAGCCGGATTCTCTCAACGTTCATGATGGAATCAGCCAAGTTTCACTCTCAATCGTTCGTGTCCAGAATTCTCGCAGAACCGCCCTTGCTGGTTCGCCGAACCACGCGCTGATCCCATGAAACTCGGCATCGCTGGTGAATCTTCCGAAGGCCAGGCCCAAACCGAACGCGATCTCTTCGTCACCTCCCACGACCACAAATCTCGACCTTCGCGGCGCCTGCCTGATCCCATCGAAGGCAACCCCAATCATGGCAAAGTTTCCGGATGATCCTGAGCAGCTGCGGCTCCGAGCCCATCTCCAAGCCGCGTTCGGTAGTGCGTTGAATAGAGGGTTTCATGGTAGGGAAGGTTAAGGATGGGGAATAGGAACTTCCACTCATCCATCCGCTTGGCAAGTCCCCCAATTCAAGGGCAACGCGGTCAAAAGACCTCCAATCCAAGCAATCAGAGCCTTGCGCGACGGGAGATCGCGCCCATCGTTGTTCCAATCCTTCGCCATGACCACCAGAACCAAAGTTTTCGCCTTTTTGGCTTCGTTTCTTCCGATCTGGGCCCTCGCGTTCGAGAAAAAGCCGACGCCGGAGCAGGCTGCGTTTTTCGCCCAAAACGTCCATCCCATTCTGGAGACGCATTGCTACAAATGCCATGGCGCGGAGGAGAAGCTGAAGGGCGATTTGCGCCTGACGAGCCGCGAGGGACTGCTTCACGGCGGCGAACTCGGGCCGGCGTTCGATGCCGAAAACCCGGCGGCGAGCCTGTTGCTGGAGATGATCAGTTACAAGGACGAAAACCACCAAATGCCGCCCAAAAAGAAGCTCTCCGAGGCGGAAATGGCGACGCTGCGGCGCTGGGTCGTCGAGTTTGGCGCGATCTACGATCCGGCCAAGGAAATCCGCGGGGCGTTGGTGCATCGCGGCGAGCACATTCAGCCGGAGGACTTCGAGTACTGGGCCTACAAGCCGGTGAAACGGCCGCAGGGAGCCTCCATCGACCACTTTATCGACGAAAATCTCCGCCAGGCGAAGATTTCGCCCAATCGCCGGGCTTCGCGCGAAACGTTAGCCCGCCGCGCGTTCTACAACCTCACCGGCCTGCCGCCAACGCCGCAGGAAGTGGCGAAATTCGTCGACGATCCGCGTCCGCACGACGAAGCTTGGGCCGCGCTGATCAACGATCTCCTGGCTCGTCCGCAGTATGGCGAAAAATGGGCCCGGCATTGGCTCGACCTGGTCCGCTACGCCGAAACCAACGGGTTCGAGCGCGACAACCCGAAGCCGCAGATCTGGCGTTACCGCGACTACGTCGTCAACGCGTTCAACACCGACAAGCCCTACGACCGGTTCATCCGCGAACAGCTCGCCGGCGACGAAATCGAGCATCCCACGCTGGAGAGCGTCGCCGCGACCGGTTACTACCGGCTGATGCAGTGGGACGACGAGCCGGCCGACCGCAAGCAACACACCTACGACGTATTGGCCGACAATGTGGCGGTAACCGCGGAAACGTTCCTAGGAACCACGTTAGGCTGCGCGCGTTGTCACGACCACAAGGCCGATCCCTTCACCCAGGAGGATTATTACTCGTTCATGGCCTTTTTTCACGGCATCACCAGCTACGCCACGCCGGGCACAATGGTCAGTTGGGCCACGCCGGAGGAGCTAACCGCGTTCGAGGCGGAAAAAGCGAAAAAACTGGCCAAAATGGACGCCGATCTGCAGGCGGCCGAAAAACGGCTGAAAACCTGGCTAACCGAAAATGGTAAGCTGGGCGACAAAATCGCCGCGCGGCCGAGGACGTTCGTCGAAGACGGCCGGGCCACTCCCGCGACGTGGGAATACACCTTCGACAAGCCGACCCAAGACTGGAAGGACGTCGGTTTTCGCAACAAAATGTGGCTGAAGGGTCAGGGCGGGTTCGGCAACGGCGGCGCGTCGAATTCCAACGCCACCACCAAATGGCGCGGCGCAGAAATTTGGCTGCGAACCAGCTTCGGGCTCAAGGAATTGCCCCAAACTCTGGCCATGGAGATCTATCACGACGAGGATGCGGAGGTTTACCTCAACGGGGTCGAGATTTTTCGCGCCAAGGGCTACGTGACCGATTATCAGGTGGTGCATCTGGACCAAAAAGCGCTCGATGCGCTGCAAACCGGCAAAAACGTGGTGGCGGTGCATTGCCAGCAAACGAGCGGCGGCCAATTCATCGATTTGGCGCTAAGAACCAGCCCGCAGCGAGCCGGAAACTTGAACGAAGCGATCCGACGCGGGGGCAAGAAGCTGGGCGAGGAGGTCAAATCCGCGCTGGGCGAGAATTTGGTCGAAAAACGCAGGTTGCTGCAGAAAAACATCGCCGACACGCGGCGCGCGACCACCGGCGTCCAAATCAACGCGGTCAAGGAGCACCCCAGCGTCGCGCCCTTGCACGTTCACCAGCGCGGCAGCGCTCATGCGTTAGGCGATCCCGTGAAACCGGCGTTTCCCGCGGTTTTGCACCGCCAATTCGACCCCCAACCGGCGGAAATCCGGCCGGAATTCGCCACGGAACGCTCCAGCGGCCGGCGCCGCGCCTTGGCCGAATGGATCGCCTCGCCGGACAACCCGCTGACGGCGCGAGTCATGATGAATCGGCTCTGGCAGCATCACTTTGGCCGCGGCATCGTCCCCAGCGCCAGCGATTTCGGCGAATTGGGCGAAGCGCCGACGCATCCCGAGTTGCTCGACTGGTTGGCCAGCGAATTCGTCGCTCAAGGCTGGAGCCTCAAGCGCATGCACAAGCTCATCCTGACCAGCGCCGCGTTTCAGCGTGCCAGCGCCCCAAACGACGCCGCGCAGTACAAGGACCCGGTCAACAACCTGCTCTGGCGCGTCGATATGCGGCGCTTGACGGCCGAAGAGATTCGCGACTCGATTTTGACCGTGTCAGGCAATTTGAACCCGAAAACCGGCGGGCCCTGGGTTTATATCCCCTTGCCCCAAGAGGTCCTCGCCACCGCCTCGCGCCCCGGCCAACAGTGGCCCATCACCCGCGGTGAGGAGGCGAACCGCCGCAGCCTATACGTTCACGTTAAACGCAGCCTGCGCGTGCCGATTTTAGTCGATCACGATCAAGCCGACACGGACAACTCCTGCGCCGTGCGATTTTCGACGACGGTCCCAACACAGGCGTTAGCCATGATGAACAGCCAGTTCGTCAACTCCCAAGCCGCCGTTTTCGCCGAGCGTTGTTGGAAAAACGGCGCGGATTTGGAGGCCAGGATTCGTTTTGGGCTGAGCCTCGCGCTGCAGCGGGAAATTGGTGCGGATGAGGTGGAACGGTTAGCGAAAATGGCGAACGCGCTGGCTTCGGATGCGGGTTTGAGCGAGCGAGAGGCGTTTGAGAGGATCGCGCTGGTGATTTTGAACCTGAACGAGTTCGTTTACCTGGATTAAGGGACGAAAAGGACTGAAGGGACCAAAGGGACGTCGCTTTGGTCCCTTTAGTCCTTTTCGTCCCTTCACCGCTGGCGCTCGCGGACAACGCGGGCTAACAATCTCATCCCATGACCATCCTCGATCCCTCCGGCAAAAATCGCCCCGCCGAAGAACGCTTCGAGCGCGTTCGCACCCTGGTTTTTGATTCCAGCACCACTCCCAGCCGCCAACTCGCCGCAGAGACGGCCGAGCTGATTGGCCAGGCGCGAAAAGAGGGGCGCAACCTGGTCTTGGGCCTGGCCACGGGGTCCACGCCCGTGCCGTTTTACCGCGAACTCATCCGCCTGCACGAAGAAGAAAAGCTCAGCTTTGAAAACGTCGTCACCTTCAACCTGGACGAATACTTTGGCCTGAGCCGAGGCCATCCGGAAAGCTACCACCGCTTCATGCACGACCAGCTTTTCGACCACATCGACATCCCGCCGGATCAGGTCAACATCCCGGACGGAACCGTGGCGGTGGAGGACTCTTTCGATTGGTGTCAGGATTACGAAAACCGCATTGACGAAGCCGGAGGGCTGGATTTGCAAATCCTGGGCATCGGGCGTACCGGCCACATCGGCTTCAACGAGCCGGGGTCCACGCGCGATTCGCTAACGCGCATCGTAAGCCTGGACCGGGTCACGCGACGCGACGCTGCGAGCGACTTTTTGGGCGAGGAAAACGTCCCGCGTTTCGCCATCACCATGGGGGTCGGCACCATCATGAAGGCCAAGCGCGTGGTTTTGATGGCCTGGGGCGAAAACAAGGCCGAGATCATTCGCCAAGCCGTGGAAGGGGAGGTTACCGACGCGATTTCAGCCAGTTTTTTGCAGGATCACGGGCAAGCGACGTTTTTGCTGGATCAATCGGCGGGATCGCAACTAACGCGGTTCCTAAGCCCCTGGCTGGTCCGCAGCGTGCAGTGGGACCGCCGCACCACCCGCCAGGCCGTCGTCTGGCTCTCGCGCAACCTCGGCAAGGGCGTCCTCAAGCTGATGGATGAGGACTACAACGAGCACGGCATGTCGGAACTGCTAACCCTGCACGGCAACGCTTACGAAGCCAACATCGACGCGTTCAACCAGTTGCAGCACACCATCACCGGCTGGCCCGGCGGCAAACACGGCGCGGACGATACCGACCGCCCGGGAGCGCGCCAAGCCCAAAAAGAAAAACGTGCTGGTTTTGAGCCCCGAACCGCAGGACGCCATCGTCTCCATGGGCGGGGACCCTGGAACGGCTCGTCGAGCAAGGCCACAACGTCACCCTGGCCTGCCAAACCTCCGGAAATCTCCGCGTTGCCGACGCCGAAGCGCGCACGTTTGCCAGCGTTTTCAACGAAATGGCCGAGGATCACGATTCCTGGGGCATGCAGCAAAAATACGCCGGTCAAATTCTGGAATTGCTCGGCGAAAAGGGCGAATTCGGGATCGACCCGCCGGAAGTGCGCCGGCTCAAGGGGCTGATTTTGCGCGGGGAAGCGCGCGACGCCGCTCATGCCTGCAAATTGGCCGAATCGCGCGTGGAATTCCTGGATTTGCCGTTTTACGAGCAAGGGCGTTACCGGCGATTTGACCTGAGCGGAGCCGACGTGGAGAAGATGGCCGAAATCCTGGAAAAAACGCAGCCGCACCAGATTTTCCTCACCGGCCACGTCGCCGACCCCAGTTCGCTCCAGGCGCTTTGCTACGTTGCCCTGAAACGCGCCGTCGACGGGCTGGGCAAGGCCAAATCACGCAGCGATTGCCGAATTTGGGCCTATCGGGGCAAGGAAAAGGCGCTGGAACCCTACGAAATCGACATGGCCGTGCCCATGAGCCCCGGCCAGCTCGAAGGCAAAAAGGCAGCGATCCACAAATTTCAATCGATCCGCCAAGACGAGCGCGAAGCGCCAAAAATCAACCAGTTGAACGCGAAAAGCTACGATCTGCTCGGCATGGCGGAATACGAGGCGATCGAGGCGTTTCAGCGCCTGGCCTGACCGGCCACGGGAGTGAAGTTTCGACATGTTTGCGCAGAATTTGGTGCATCTCTCAGGACTTCCAAATAACAACCTTGGCAAGGCTTATGCCGCAACGAGTTGATATCCAAGGTTTTCGGCCTGTTTTTCGAGGTTCTTGATTCGGCGTTTCAGCACCGCCTCCGGAACCTTACTCACCACCTCCTCTTCGTAGCTGCGTTGGGTGGTGATCAGCGCATAGATGATTCGGGCCATCTTGTGCGCGGTTGCCGAGATTCCTTCGGCTTTGCCCAGCTTCGCCTTCATTCGCCGGCAGAAGTTGCCCAGTGCGTTGTCGCTGCGCCACAGCGTCATCGCGCACATCCGAAAGTTGATCGGAGATGCGGCTCTTGATCCGCCGTGTTTTGGCCCGGCCTAACGGTTTGCTGCCCGAAATCCGGTTGTCCGGACAGAGCCCCAGCCACGAAGTGAAGTGCTGGCTACTGCTGAAGCGCTCCCGAAACGCATCGCCTCCCCCAATCTCACAGATCAGCGTGCTGAGCAATCCGCTGGAAGACTCCGGGGATGAGGCTCAAAGTCGGTCCCGTAAATGCGCGCGGCTTCGCCCCGGATGTCGAAGCATGGCTCGTGCTTGGTGGCTTGTTTGCGCGCGCTCACGCTCCCGGCTACGGGCAGACTCGCCGGGCTTGAAGGCGCCGAGTCCGAATCTGCGTTCTGCAACGCGTAACAACGGCCTTCGGACTTGGGTTCTTCGCGCTTTTGGTAGGCCGCCATCAATTGGGAGAGCTCCTGTTCGATCGCTTCGATTTGCTCGTGAAGCTGCTTCCAGCGCTGATAGGCCAGCTGGAGGGATAGAACGTATTCCTGGCGAAAGTTGCCGTCCAAGGCCTTGATCACGGTTTGTTTCGGCGTCTTGCAACGTCCGTCGCGCAGGCTCTCCAGGTAAACCGGATCGCGCTGGCCGGCGATGATCGCTTCGATGATGCGCCGCCCGCTGACTCCGTCAATGTCGCTGATCACGTGGTGCAGTTGCACGTTCATCTCGGTCAACACTTTTTGCATGTGCAAGATGGCCTGGCATCCGCCGCGAATCAGCTCCTGGCGCTGGCGGTGCAAAAAGCGCATGCCGAGCACTTCTTGGTCCGGGACGAAGGATTTGCGCAGCAACCCCGCGGTATGCAGGCGCTGGATCCATTGCGCGTCCTGGACGTCGCTCTTGCGCCCGGGGACTGATTTGAGGTGGCGGGCGTTGACGACGAAGCATTCGATGCCGTTTTCCTCGAGCACTTGGTAGAGGGTGACCCAGTAGTTGCCCGTGCTTTCCATGGCCACGGTGGTAATGGAGCATTGCTTGAGCCATTGCACTGCTTCGCGCAGGTCTTCGTTGAAGGTGCCGAAGGTGCGAACCGCTTCGGGGTCGCGATCTGCGGGCACTGCCAGGACGATTTCTTCAGCGCCGACGTCGATGCCGGCAGCGTCGGGATTGCACACTTGGTTGAGAAGCGTTTTTTGGGTTTTGGTCTTTTTGGTCTTTTTGGTCTTTTTCTTTTGCGATTTCTTGGCCATGTTGAATTTCGTTTGAACTGAAAATCGCAGTGCGAGCGGACCGGCTTTTCGAACAAATAGCAGACTTCCAAACGGGATAGCGCAAAGCTGCAAAGCCCTGCGCTTCACCAGGAACCAGCCCGCGAAAAGTCGGGACCATGCTTAAAAACGGGTACGTAATCACCAAAGTAACGACGGCCTTGGTTTCCGCTCGCACTGCATCCCGCCATGTTGGGGGAGCGTCAGTCTGCCTGCCAAGTTATTTCCGCGTCAGCGTCACCTGTGATTCTTTTGCTTAAAACTCCGGCATGGCCGGGCTAATTCAGCCCCCGCTGCGCGATCAACTCCTCTGCCTGGCCAAAATCCAGGTTCAAGTCCCACTCCGCTTTGGTCACGCTGTCGTGCAGCAGCTTGCAGAAGGAGTGCAGCAACTGCTCGTTGAGATCGAACTCCAAACCCTGGCCGTTTTGCGGGTGCATGCACAAAACCTGGCTACCTGCCGGGCTCTGCTTCAGCGCCACTTTGCTAACCAAAATGGGTTGCTCGCCTAGCGGGAAAACGTGGCTTTCCTGGTACTGCGTCTGAAAATCGGCCTTCTCGATCGCCTCCTGATGCTGCTTGGCAATCTGCATCGTCTGCTTGATCGGCTCCTGCTTCACCTCCTTGGGTTGCTGGCTTTTGAGCATGTTTAACAACGCCGACCAAAGAATGCGAACGTAGCGGCGCGTCAGCCAAAAGCGAAATTCCGCGCTCTGCCGGCCGCTGGTGTTCAGGCGAAAGAGGAGTCGGTCCTCTTCCGGGACAAAGGTGACTTGCATCTGGTGGAGTTGGCTCATGCAACCGGCACCCTAGCGGGTGTTGCGGTCGTTGTCCAGACGATCTGGGATGGGGGGATGGGGGGATGGGGGGAGGCGTAGAACGGACATCCTGTCCGTTGGCGGGGGGAGAGGGAACGGACAGGATGTCCATTCTACTTTCGCGAAGAGGCACCGGCAGAATCGTCTCCACGTTGTCAGGCTCCCCTCAAAACGGCCGAAAAGACAAAAACGCCGCGCCGGGCGCAACTTCGGCCTCCGTCAGGTCGGTATCGAAAACTCGCACCCGCGTGTTGCCGGCCAGGTCCTCCAAAAACTCTCCCACGTGCAGCCGATGCTCGCCTTTCGCCCAAGCTTGCTTGGGAAGCATCCGCCACGCTGAATCGCCAGCCTCGGCAATCGTTTCCACCTCCAAACGCTCTCCCCCGGGGTCGGTGATCCACAGGTGCGCCGCCAGCATCGCGCGGTCGAGCGGCTCCGGCGACTCTACGAAGAGCGGTTGGTGGGCGCCGGCTTGTGGCGGCGTTAGTATCCAGGTTTTCGGCAGGGGGCGCTCGTAATCTTCCGGGCCGGTTACAAAGTTGCGCCGAATTTCCTTTCCCAGGGCGACCCCGGCGGCGCTGCGCACGGTGGCGTCGACCGTCAGCGCGTAAGTTTGGCCGGGTTTGAGCACGGGGCCGAGTTGTTCGCGCAAATTCACGCCTCGCTTGATGCGTCCGGGGTGAATCCAGAGCGTCAGGCGCGTGGCGTCGGCGTTCCAGAGTTCCTGACGCCGCCAGGGCGAGTGAACCGGCTTGCCGGAGGCGTCGAGCAGGTGAATTTGGTCGAAAATGTCGCGGCCCTCGCGCATGGGTTGGTCGAAGTGGAGGTAAAACTTGAGCAAGTTGGCGGGAAGCTGGGATGCCGTGGGGTGGATGGCTAAAATCCGCGGCGGGGGCGACTTTTGCGCCGGAACCTGGATTTCCGCGAAAATCCCGGATTTGCCCGGAATTTTCAAAACGGCGCGGTAAGTGGAGCCGCGATTGAGCGGCACGCTGGGTTTGAGCCGAATTTCGCCCCCGGAAACCCGGGTCTTCGCGAACATCGCCGTTCCCAACTCCCCGGTTTTGGGATCGATCCGGTGCAAGCTAAGTTTTGCGTCCGAAGTGGCAGCCGGCGCGGTAGCCACCACCTCCACACCCGCCGGCGGCTCGCCCACGAAGCGAATCGCTCCGTCGGCAAGAAATGCGGCAATGCTAAGCCAGATCAAACTCACGAGGCCGAGCCTAGCCTGCCTTACCCACGAAGCCAAGCGGCGATTGGCGCCCTGACGTCCCGATTTTCCGTTGGCGCGGGCGCGTTTTCGCCGTTTCGCCCGTTCATGGCTCAGTTTTTTGGTTTTCCAGAGCTTTGCGCGCTTTTTCGGCTTCCAGGCGGGCTTTGATGTCCTTGGGATGCTTGGAAAAAGACTCAAACACGTCGCCGATGACGCGGTCGGCCAGCCGTCCCAATTCGCTCAGGATCACCGCTTCGGCTTCCGGGGCCAGTTGGGCGACGTTCGGCTCGTAACCGCCCACTTCGTAAGCCGCCGCCGTGGGAATGTAGCCGACGCGCCCGTTGGCGTAACCAACGATGATGGGAATCGCGCGATCGGCGATGGCTTCCTCCAGCTTGAAGCCGATCTCAACCATCGGCTCGCCCGGCATGGTGAGAAAGAGGTAGGGGCCCAGCTTCATGGCCATGAGTTCGGCCTCCACCTCCCCTTCCTTGCCGGGCAGGGCCACGACTTCGCTGGCGACGCGGATGGGGTAAAAATTGCCGCGTTTTCGCAGGTTTTCGCGCACCACGCCCCGGGCCAGGGCGCGAACCACGGCGCCGCCCAAATCCCGGCCCGCCCATTGGATGTCCGCCTCGTCGGCGCAACGGTAAGGGTAGCCCGGCAGGTTTGGCCGAACGTCGCCGCCGCAGCCTTGCAGGAACAGCGCCCGGGTCTCGTCCGCGTAGCACGTTTCCACGAACGTCTGGGCTTCGCCGGGAAAATCGGCGCTCATTTTGGGATAGCCGTTCGGGTAGGGAGGTGTGCCTTTGTCGCCCCAGGTGAAGAAGCAGGGATGGCAAACCGCGTGCATCAGCACCGCCATGGGCGTGAGCGATCTTCCGTCGTCAAAACGCAACACCTTCACCCGCGGATCGTTGGGTCCATCCGGGTTCAAACGCACCACCGCACGGCCGTCGATGACCTTGCGCCGGTTGATGCCAAAACCGATCTCATCCTCGCCGTAGCCGACACTAACAGTGCGCAAATTTGCGGCGGCTTCCTTGGCCGCGGCGCCGATTTTGTCGATCAATTCGCGGCCCCACTTGTTGATGGGATCGTAGCCCGGCCCGGAGTGGTTGTGGGAGACGGCAATCATGATGTGGGCCGCCGGAACGCCGGTTTCGGCCTCGATTCGCTCCCGCGCCAGCGCCACCATCTGCGTCCAGGCCTGCAAAACGTCCATGGTGACGATGGCGGCCCGATTTTCGCCATCATCCAGGATCAGCACCCCCGCCCGAAGTGGATCGCGGACCTCCAAAACCTCCCGGCGGTGGCCGGCGGCGATGGTTCCGCGAATATCCGAGGGCGTGATGTCGATTTTGGCGACCCCAGCCTTGAGATTCGACTCAACGGCAAACTGGCCGTCGGAGTTTTGTCCGGCGGAGGAGCCTGCCAGCACAGCGAGCAGGCCGATTGCGTTCAAGATGAGCTGCGTCTTCTTCTTCATGGCCGCCAACATGGGCGGTGCAGCAAGCAAGTCCAGCCAACTTCGTGCCGCACGCGGCAACTGCATTCGGCGACGCAGGGAGCACCCAGCAGCCGCGTTGCCGAAGGTGCCGGGACCGAATTGGAAACAAGTCTAGACTTGCCAAACTTGCCAAGTTGAAACTTGCATCCTACCGTGCCACATGAAATTCCTTGGCCGCGAACGCGAACTCGACGCGCTGGAAGGCTGGTTTCGGGAGCGAAAAATGGGTTTTATCCCCGTTTACGGACGCCGGCGTGTCGGTAAGAGCCGCCTTTTGTTGCACTTCCTCAAGGGCAAAACCGGGGTCTACTATCTGGGCAAGCAGGCTCCGGCAGCGGTGCAGTTGCGCGAGTTCATGGAGGCGGCGGCAGCAGCGCTAAACAAACCGGCCTTGGCCGAAATGCAGCCGCGCGATTGGCGTGCGGCGCTGGATCATGTGCTGGAGCAAAAGCCGGCAAAGGAAAAAATTGTCATCGTGCTGGATGAGTTCCAGTGGATCGTGGAAAGCGAGCCGGTGCTGCCATCCCATCTCCAGGAGCGGATTGATCTGTCCTGGCAAAATCGCAAGGACCTGATGCTCATTGCCTGCGGATCGTTCGTGGGCTTCATGGAACGCGAGGTGCTGGGCAGCAAGAGTCCGCTCTTTGGCCGCCGTACGGGGCAAATGAAGCTGGAACCGCTCTCCCACCAGGATGCGGGCCGGTTTCACCCCGGTTGGTCCAACGAGGACCGGGCCAAGGCCTACTTTTTGTGCGGCGGCATCCCGTTTTACCACCAACTGTTCCGTCCGGATCAAAGCATCCCGGCCAATGTGGAGCGGCTCTTTTTCGATCCCTACGCCGCACTCTACCGGGAGCCGGAATTCCTTTTGCGGGAGGAGCTGAAGGAGGTGCAACGCTACCACGGCATCCTCATGGCCATCGGCGGTGGGGCCCGTACGTTGAAGGAAATCGGCCAGCAATCGGGTGTGGTGGAACGGCAACTGGACTACTACCTGCGGCAACTCCGGGCCTTGGGCTATGTGGAGCGCTACGAGCCGATGAACGGCAAAATTGTTCCCCGCCAGCCAGGAAAACGATCGAAATACCGCATCCAGGACGCGTTGCTGGCTTTTTGGTTTCGCTTCGTTTTTCCCCACACCTCCTACATTCACCAAGCCGGTCCGCGCGAAGCGTCCCGGCACCTGGTTGCGCCGCATTTGCCCGCCTACTTTGGGGGATGTTTCGAGCGTCTTTGCCGGGAGACGTTGGGACGGATTTACCTAGACGAGGGCGTCCACTCCGCCTTCCGGCGCAAGAATTCGCACGTCATTTTCTCCAGCGATGAAGGCAAGACCTGGAGCGAGCCGCGCGAAACGCCGCTGACCCTGACCGGCGACCGGCATACGGGCAAGTATGGGCCGGATGGGCGGCTGTTCGTGAGTTTTCGATGCCGGGCGCCGAAACACGCCGCCGCGGGACGGAAATTCGAGGGCGATTGGGTCGCGTGGGTCGGGACCTGGGAGGACATCGTGGAAGGCGGCGACGGCCAATATTTCCTGCGCCTGAAGGACAACACCAAGGGCTACGACACCACCTATCCCGGGGTGGAAGTGCTGCCGGACGGAACGATCGTCACCACCACCTACGGCCACTGGGACGAGGGCGAGGCGCCTTACATCCTGAGCGTGCGGCTGAAATTGCCTGAGCTGGATGAGTTAGCCGCCCAAGCCACTCAGGCCACCCAAGGGCAGTGAGCGAGGCTTTTCGCCGCCAATTGCGCGATGACGGCGTCATTTCCACGCCGGACGCGGTTCTCACGCCGCTCGCCGGTGGCGTCTCCAGCGATATCTACCGCGTGGACGATGCCAGCCGCGTTTTCGTGGTCAAACGCGCCCTCCCACAGTTGCGCGTGGAAGCCGAGTGGCATGCCGACGTGGCTCGAAATGCGTCCGAGGTGGCCTACCTGAACTGCGTCAGAAACCTGGCGCCGCAAAACGTGCCCGAGGTCTTGGCCCATCGTCCCGATCGGGGCTACTTCACCATGGAATTCCTCGGCGATGCCTGGAAAAACTGGAAGGCCACCCTGCTCGCCGGCCAGGGAACTCCGGATCAAGCTCGCGAAGCCGGCCGCGTGCTGGGAGCCATTCACCGCCAAACCTGGGATCGGCCCGAAATTCGCGAACAATTCGAGACCACCGCCAATTTCCACGATTTGCGCCTGGAGCCGTATCTCCTGGCCACCGGAGCTAAGCACACCACCGCGCTGCGATCCCGTTTTGAAGCCGAGGCCGGCCGGATCCGCGAAACCCGCCGTTGCCTGGTTCACGGCGACTACAGCCCGAAGAATCTCCTCTTCCGCGGCGGCCGCCTCATGCTGCTGGACTGCGAGGTGGCCTGGTACGGCGATCCGGCGTTCGACGTCGCGTTTTTGCTCAATCACCTGGCCGTGAAAGCCCTGCACGTCGCCAAAACCAGCCTGAACCTGGCCGGAGAAGCGTGGCAAGCCTACCGAAACGAGCTGGGAAGCGATTTCGCCGCAGTCGTCGAGGCCCCGCTCCCGAACCTGCTTCCCATGCTCATGCTGGCGCGCGTGGACGGAAAATCGCCGCTGGAATACCTCAGCGCCGCAGAGCAGAGCGCCATCCGCACCTTCGCCCCGGCGACAATCGCCGATCCCGCGCCCAACCTAACCGAATTTCTAAGCCGTTGGGCCGATTCCCTCGCTTCTCTCGAGGTTCCAGTTTGAGGCTAGTTTTGGAGTGCGGCAGCCCGCTGCCGCTTTCCGTGGTGGGCGCAGCCTGCTGCGCGGGGCGGAACTGCAATGCCGAAGGCTCCGGGCGCGACAGGGTGTCGCGGCTCCTTGAGATGCGGCCCTCCATTAAGGCGGAGACAGTTGTTTTTATCTCTCAAATGAACAGCGGTAACCATAAATAAAAGATTTTCCCGCATATTCCATCCTTGCGTGCCTTTCCGTAACGTGTCGAAGCCCCTGCTGAATCCCGCACGGCCACCACCAACACGTGTCGAAATCCCCAATCAGCCCTCAAGCGTCCGATTGGTAAACTTTGCTTGATTTTCAACTACCTCCGTTGTTTCCTCGCGAAAACGCCACCCTAGCCTAGCCTAGGAAGAAGATGAGGCCTGCCGGGGTGGTCATTTTCATGGTAACGGCGGCATTGTGGTGGACTTGGCGCTGTGGCGCAAGTGTCCGCTCGTAGTTGCGTTGGCGGTGAAAAACGGAATCGCTGGCCAGTTCCGGCGGACGACGACTGGCACGGCCGAAAAAACGTGCACCGCGGCTGCGCCATTTTGTCCGCCCCGGCCGTTGCTCCGGCCGCCGTTTCGCGCTTCAGTGCGACTATCTGCCATGGACGACGATCACTTGGGAATGCCCACCTCAACGCTTCTCATCGTTGACGACGAGAAGAATACCCGCGACGGGTTGCGCCGCTCGTTTGAGGATGAATACGATGTTTACGTAGCCGCGGACATCGCCGGCGCCATGGAAGTTTTGAAGGGCGACGACATCGACCTGATGGTGACCGATTTGCGCCTGGGCGGCGAAAACGGCATGGATCTCATCGACCAAGCCCTGAAGCTGCCCAAGGCGCCGATTTGCGTGATGATGACGGCTTACGGCTCGGTCGATACGGCGGTGGAGGCCATGAAACGTGGCGCCTACGAGTATGTGACTAAGCCGCTGAACATCGATGAGCTGGAAATCATCGTCAAACGCGCGCTGCGCAGCCAAAACCTGGAAAAAGAGGTCGTCAGCCTGAAAAAACAGGTCGAGAAGCGCTTCAGCGTCAGCAACATCATCGGAAAATCGCCGGTCATGCAGCCGGTTTTCGACATGATCGAGCAAGTCGCGCCGTCGCGGGCCACGGTGCTGATCGAGGGCGAAAACGGCACCGGCAAGGAACTTGTCGCCAAGGCCATCCACAACCTGAGCGGCCGGCCCAAGGCGAAACTGGTCGCCGTGCATTGCGCCGGCCTCAATCGCGAGGTCATGGAGAGCGAACTCTTCGGCCACGTGAAGGGCGCCTACACCGATGCCTTCAAGGAGCGCGTGGGCTACTTTGAGGAAGCCGACGGCGGCACGCTTTTTCTGGATGAAATCGGCGAAATCGACGCTCCCACCCAAGTCAAGCTGCTTCGCGCCATCGGCGAGCGAACCATCCAGAAAGTCGGCAGCACCAAGCCGATTGAGGTCGATGTCCGCCTCATCACGGCCACCAACAAAAACCTGGAGGCCATGGTGCAAAGCGGCGATTTTCGCGAAGACCTCTTCTTTCGGCTCAACGTCATCACCATCGAGATGCCGCCGTTGCGCGAGCGCAAGGAAGACATCGTCCTGCTGGCCGACGCGTTTTTGAAGGAATTCGCGCAAGAAAACAGCAAACCGTTCAAAAACCTGACCAACGAGGCGCTGGCCTGCCTGATGGGCTACAACTGGCCCGGCAACGTTCGCGAATTGCGCACCGCCATCGAGCACGGCGTCGTGTTGAGCCAGAGCGACAAGATCGCGTTGCGTCACTTGCCCCAACGCATCCGCGAAGGCAGATCGCCCGGCCCGGTTGCCGTGGAGGGAGGTTCAAACCCCGCCGATTCGCGACTTTCCGATCTAAACCTGGCCAAGATGGAGGAGCGCTTCATCCACCTGGCTTTGGACCGCACCAACGGCAATCGCACGGAGGCCGCCGAACTACTCGGGCTAAGCCGCAGGACGTTGCAGCGGCGGTTGAAGGACATGGGGTTGAACTGACGTTATTTGTTCTTTGTTATTTGTTCTTTGTTATTTGTTCTTTGTTATTTGTTCTTTGTTATTTGTTCTTTGTTCTTTGTTGCTTCGGGCCTAACGTTTGCCCCATGGTCGAGATTAGCCTTTCCTACGATGGCGGCTTGCGGTGTAGCGCAACCCACGGGCCCTCCGGCGAAAAGCTCGTCACCGACGCGCCGGTGGACAACCACGGCAAAGGCGAAAATTTCTCGCCGACCGACTTGGTCGCCACCGCCTTGGGCGTTTGCATGCAGACGGTCATGGGCATTTACGCCCGGCAGCACGAAATCGACCTGACCGGCATGACCGGGCGCGTTCGTAAAACCATGAGCGCCGAACCGCCCCGCCGCATCGCGCGCCTGGACGTGGAATTGGAAATGCCGCTGCCCGCGAGCCATCCTCGAGCCAAGGCGCTGGAAAAAGCCGCCATGACCTGCCCGGTGCATCAAAGCCTGCTGCCGGAAATCGAGATCGACGTCGATTTCCGTTGGGTGAGTGAAGTTGGTTAGGCTAGGGACGCTGGTTGGTTGGGAGGTGAGGCTTGAAACTCCGGTGCTTCGCGGGTTAAACTTGCGAAAAGATCGAAAAAAATCATGAAAACCCTCCCATTCCTCGCCGCCATTGCCTTGGTTGCCTCCGTTAACGTCTCCGCTGAGCCGGACTCCGCGCCAAAATCGCTTTCCAAGGCCCAATTGGCGAAAATTCACGGCAAAATCCAGTTCGTGGAGAGTTTTCCGGACTACAAGGTCAAGGTGGTGACCTCGTTCCCGGATTTGAAGGTCAAGCTGGTCGAAAGCTTCCCCGATTCGCCCGGCAAATGGAAGATCGTGGAGAGCTTCCCCGACTTCAAAATCCAGATCGTCACCTCGTTCCCAGATTTCACGATTCAGTACGTGGAATCGTTCCCCGGCGTCCCGTAACCTGGTTCTCTTGCCGTGGCCAAGTAGAAGAATCCCCCCGTCAGCCATGAACTTCACATCCGGCGAACCCGCGCCGACCCACGCGATTATCGTCATCCGAATGGCGTTGGGCTACATTTACCTGCACTTCGGCTTCCTCAAGTTTTTCACCGATCTCAGCCCCGCTGAAGTGCTGGCGTCGTACACGACCATGTCGCTCACCTCTTACTTCATGGACGCCCCCCAATCACTGCTCTTCATCGCCATCCTCGAGTGCGTCATCGGCGTTTCCCTGCTCCTCCGTGTCAACATGCGTCTCGCCGGCATCCTTTTCCTCCTCCACATGATTGGCACGTTTCTCCCGCTTTTTCTCCTGCCGGAACTCACCTACAAATTCCCTCCCTTCGCCCCCACCGTCGAAGGCCAGTACATCCTCAAAAACCTCGTCCTCGTCGCCGCCGGGTGGGCCGTGTTTGCCCCCTACTTTTCCCAAAAGGCCGCCGACACACCCCTAAAAACGCCATGAGACCGAACCGTAATTTTTGGCTCACCATCGCCGGCATCGTCGTCCTTTGTGGCGGCATCATTTTGACCTACGATCGCTACAAAAGCACCGACAACAGCCGCGTTCCCAAGCTTGACCGCCAACCGGCGGCCTCCGGCACTTCGCGCTCCTACCCGGACGCGGACCCCGAAGTTAACGCCAACACCTCCACCGGCGCCCGGGTCGATGGCCTGGCCATCTATCCCACGATCGAGAAGGGTTTCCGCACGCCCTTTGATCTGTGGCGTTACTACGGCCGCGGCGCCACTTCGTTCCAACAACCCGTGCTGCCGATGCGCTTCGACCAATGGCTCGACTTCCACCGCAAGCAAAAACCCGAACTCATGCGGGACGTCTACGCCTACATGAACGGGCGCTTTGATTTCTCCGGCGAAGCCATTCCGGACGCCTTCATGTCCGGCGGCAAACCGATCATGAAAGGGCCGGTCAGCCGGCTCCCGAGGGGCATCGCGTCCTACGAGGAACTCGCCGAACTTCCGCCCGAAGAAATTCGCAGCCGCGATCTCTTTCCCTTCAAGCCCCTGGCCCATCCGCTCCAGTCCACCGCGCACATGGTCTTCCCGCCCAGTTGGATCGAGGCCCATCCCCAGCACGAGCGCATCGATGTCGACATGGACATTCCGGAGGAGTATCTTCCGGAATTTCCCCCGCCGCTCTTCCTAACCACCCACAAGGAGCTTGGCGATGTCACCAACGGCCGCGAGATCACATTCGACAACTTCTACGAAATCTTTGACGGCCTTCTCACTCCGGAGCAGATGGAGGGGCTCAAGGAGCTGCTCCGGCCCACTCCAACCACCTGGTTTAACCAGACCAACCACCGCATCACCGAGCAACCCAACAAAGGCGTCGCTTGCCTCGATTGCCACGTTAACGGCCACACCAACGGCGCCTTCGAACTGGCCCCGGACTCACGGCCCATCCTGGCCCGGTTGCGGGTCGATACCCCGAGCCTCCGCGGCAACTACAACATGATGCAGCTCTCCTCAAAGCGTTCCATCCGCAGCCTCGATCACTTCTCGGAAGTTGAGGAATACTTTGACGGCGATCCGGGCATGCAGCAAGCCATCGGGCCCCGCGCCGCCAAGCGCGAGGTAACCAACCGGATGGCCGATTTCAACGCCATCGTCGATTTTCCCCCCGCCCCCAAGCTCGACCCGCTTTACCGCCTCATCCCGGACAAGGCCACGGAGTCCGAACTCCGTGGCGAGGCGCTGTTTCACGGCAAGGCCAGCTGCGCTCAGTGCCACTACGGCCCGGCCTTTGTGGACGATTACATGCACGATCTCCAAGTGGAGCGTTTTTACGTGGGACGCCCGGAGGGGCCCATCAAGACATTCGCCCTCCGCGGCATCAAGGACACGCCCCCTTACCTGCACGACGGGCGTCTCCCAACCCTTCGCGACACGGTCGAGTTTTTCAATCTTGTCCTTTCCCTCGCCCTCACCGCAACGGAAAAGGAAGACCTCGTCCAATTCCTCCTCTGCCTTTGAAGCGTGTTGTTAGTCGGGCTTTGGCGCGAGCAATTCCACTTGCGCCGTGACCGCTTCCAGCGCTTGCTCGCCGATTTGCAGCTGCAATTCCACCTCGAACTGCCCGTTTTTGGCGCCAACCTCCGCCACCTGAATTTTCGCTTCGCCGCCGGAGAGTGCGATGCTTTGCTCCGGCAGTTTCCAACTGCTCTGGGCGGTTGATTTCAGCGCCAAGCGCGCATTTTCCGGAAACTCGGCCTCTTCCAGCGGACCGCGCGGCAGCCTGGCGAAATCCAGTATCAACGAGGCGGAATCTGCGCCTCCCCGGCGCAGTTGCAGGCAATGGTCGCCTTCAGTCAGTAGCTCGTGGTAGATCGCAATCACCTGCCGGTGCAGTTCGGTGTCTACCGCGGCGTCCATCCACGATTTCTCGAAGAACTCGCCTTCCTTGCGCAACTCAAAGGCGTCAATCACCTCGCCCTCGATCGATTTTGCCCGAACCGACACGGTGTCCCCTTCGATCCTAACATGCGTAAAATGGTTCGAATCGACGCCGCGCACCAGCAGCGGACTGGGCCGCGATCCACCCACCGGACCGCCGCCGCCACCCGTGGTGATGTGCAGGATCGGCTTGCTCCCTTGCGGACCAATTGGCCGGTAACGGCGGTAGTGCGGGTGGTGGCCGGAAAAGACGATGTCCGCTCCGTAGCGCTCTAACACGGGCAAAAAATCGCCCTGGCCGAACTTGGGGATGGCCGTGCGCGTCGCCACCATGGGCACGTGCAGCGCCACGATGATCCAGCGCTTGTCCGTCGCCGCCAGGTCCGCTTCCAGCCATTCCAGTTGCTTGGCGCGGCCGCTCCCGCCGGAACCGGAGCCGTAGCTGTCCAGCACCACGAAGTGCGCGTTGCCCCAGTCGAAGCTGTAGAATAGCCCGCGTTCGCGCTTGAAAAACGCGGGATAAAACGGGCCGCCGTCGTGATTGCCGTAAACCGGCCACAACGCCGCGTTTTTCAGGTAGGGGTGGCCGGGATCGAAGAAGCCGGCTTTCCATTCGCCCCAAACGTCGCCGCGATCGACCAAATCGCCGACGTGGATGGTGAAATCGGAGGATTCAGCGCCCATGGCATCGAGCAGCGGCTGCAAATTCGGGTTGTAGCTCTGGGTATCGCCAATGACGCAAAACCCGAACCCCTGGTCCGGATTTGCCGCCGTGCGAAACGCGCCTTCAACCGCCTCGCCGCCGCTTTTCACGGTGTAGCTGTGCTTAGCTCCAGGCAGTAGCCCGCTAACCACGGTAGTGTGCAAATGACACGTCGTTTTCTGAATTTCGGTCACGTTTGCCGCGGCGGGAGCGATTTCCTCCGCCGGCGCTTCGGCGCGAACCACGACCTCGCTGGCGGGAGGCTCGCCCTGCGAAACCCAGCGGATTTTTGCCGTGTTAGGGCCCACTTCGCTCACCCAGGGCTTGATGTGAAAGGGGTTGTCGCCAGCCAGCAACGCCTCGCATTCCAGGAGGTAAATCCGCGCCCGCGATTTGTTGCCGGAAGCAACCGGGTGATAGCCGGCGATTTTGCGGTAAGCGGCGATGGCGCCCTCAAAATCACCGCGGTCCTGCAAAATGCGGCCGATGCTGAGCGCGGCGGTGGCCGGGTAATTGCCGTGAACTTCGGGGATGTCCTCGATTTTGCGGAACAGCGTGATGGCTTTGTCAGGCTCCTCCAACACGCCATGCGCCCAGGCGGCGTAGAGCAGCCCCTCGGCGCGGGTGGTGGAGCTCGCGCGGGTATCTTCCCAAGCTTTCGCCAAAACCGGGATGGCTTCGCGATGCTGGCCGCGCATGCGCATGCAGTAGCCGATTTTCAGGTTGGCGGCGGCGATTTCAACCGGCGTGGCGGCATCCCATTCGGTCACTTTGCGATAAGTCGCGATCGCTTCGTCGTATTCGCGGCGGCGCTGCAAGCAATAGGCCAGGCGCGTCATGGGAAGGACGGCTTGCTCTGGTTTCAGCGCGGGCAAGGCGGCCTCGTAGGCGGCCTGGGCCGGCTCCCATTTTTTCGCGGCAAAGAGGGCGTCGGCTTTCGCCAGAAGCTCGGTTTCATTGGCAACGGCAAGTGCACCAACGAAAATGCCGGCGGCGAGGATGAGGACGGCGATGGATCGATTCATGGGGCGAACTTCGGACGCGGCGTCCCGGGTTCAACCCATTTGTGGCGGGCCGGCGATTTCTACCCAGTCACCTCAGCCGCCAATTTCGACTTTACCTCGCCGAACGGCACCTCATGCGGCAAAACCCGGTTGGCCACGGCCAGCGCGGACGTTGCCCCGGCGGCTTCGCCCATGGCCACGGCGTTGCCGGTCACCCGATAGCTGCTGTGGGCGATGAAGTCGCCGCTGATGCAGCGCCCCGCCACCATCAAGCCATCGACGTCCTTGGCAAACAACGCGCGTAACGGAATATCGTAAGCCTGCGAACGAAACGGTTTCGCCTCGATTTCCTTGGTTTTGTTAGGATCGGTGGCGTGAACGTCGATGGGGAAGGTCACGCGGCAGATGCTGTCCTCAAATCGCGCGCCCGTTCGCAGATCGTTGTCGCTCACCGTGTAGCGGCCGTGGATGCGCCTTCCTTCGCGCGTGCCGATTTGCTCGGCGGTGGTGACCAGCTCCACGTTTTTCCACGCGCCGCCCAGTTTGCGCAGGCTGCCGATGAGGTGGTGGACTTCGTGCCGAGCTTCCAGGGTAGCCCGGCTCACGTCGTCGGCGTCGATCGCAGAGACGTTGTACTGGTGGTTGGCCATGAGGCAAAAGAGCCCCTCGCGGATGCGAAAAATCGTCGGCCCGCCGTAGCTGGGATCCACGCCGGCTTTGCGCATTTCTGCGAGCAAATTCGGCTTTGCCCGGCCCAACCCGCGCGGTTCGGCAATTTCGCGGACAAACGGCGCGATTCCATCAGTGGTGCAGCCGGTGAAGAGGCCAATCATGCTGAACGGCTGGGTCACGCCATCTTGCGGACGGCCAAAATCGAACCCGCAACCGGCCTGCGCGGCCAAATCACCATCGCCGGTTGCATCGATGAAGCTGCGCGCGGTCCAGGCTTCGCGGCCGGATTTGGATTCGGTTAGGATCGCCGCCAATCGGTTGGATTCATCGGCCACAGCGCCGACGACGCGGGTGTGGATTCGCACGCGCACGCCGGCCTCCAGCAACATTTGCTCCAGGGCCATTTTCATCTCGTCAGGGTGATAGACGAACGCGCCGCCCATGATTCGGCCGGTCTGGCTGGCGCTCAATTTGGCGATGAGTTCGGCCATGATCCCGGGTTTGTTGCGCGCATCCAAAATCCAGGAAAGCAGCCCGCTGGTCCACACGCCGCCCAGGCAACCGTTGTTTTCGATCACCGCCGTTTTGGCTCCCGCGCGAGCCGCCGCCAGCGCCGCGGCAAATCCGGCCGGACCGCCGCCGCAGACGATCGCGTCGAAATCCGCGCGCACGGGGATTTCCCGCGCATCCTCTGCAAACACGCTACCGTCGGTGCTAAGCCGGCCCGCGGTCCGGCTGTGCTTACCATCCGCGGAAGGGTTCAGCTTGTCCGGATTGGCCCGCGAACCACGCGGTTTGGGGCGATTGTCAGGATTTACGCGGTCTTGAGCGGCTGCGATTCCCGATCCCGCGGCGAACGCCCCGGCGGCCAGTTTGCGGGCAAAATCCCGGCGATTGAAGGGTTCTTCCATCCCCCGGATTTACGGCCGGCAGCCCGCGCAATCAAGCTCGACCCACGTTTTCGCGCACCCAGTCCAGATACGCCGAAGAACCGGCTTCGATCGGCACGGCAACGATTTCCGGCACGTCGTAGGGGTGGCGCTCGCGCAATTCAACCTCCAATTTCGCGAACCCCTCGCGGGTCGTCTTCAGAAGCGCCGGAATCTCGCCTTCCTCCTCCACCTTGCCCTTCCAGCGATAAATTGAGGTGGCCGGACTCAGCAGATTCACGCACGCGGCGGATTGATTTTCCACCAGGGCGGTGGCAATTTCACGCGCCGTTTCCAGATTTGGAAACGTCGTGAAGACGAGCAAGCAATCGTTGGCCGAGTCCATCATGAAAGCGGGATTTCTGGAAAAACTGATCGAAAAAGTCGGACGTGTCGAGCCCGGAGAAGTCCAGGGTTACCTGATGCGCCTGGTGCAGGAAAAAGGATTTTTGGAAAAAGTCTTCGATGCGCTGCAAGAGGGCGTCATCGTCACCGACACCGAGGGCGTCATCAGCTACATCAACCAGGCCGCGGGCGATTTTTTTGCGCTCAACCGGGAAAACGCCGCGGGCGACCCCATTTCCTCGCGCATCCCCGGGCTGGAGTGGGAATCCCTGGTTCGCGAGCGCAAGGTGGTGAGCCGCGACCTGGAAGTGTTCTACCCCGAAAACCGGTTCCTAACCTTTTACCTGGCCCCGATCGAAGACGGCGACATCGCTCTGGGTTGGGTCATGATCGTGCGCGACACCACCGAGCGCCGCCGGCTGGAACGCAAAAAAATCGAATCGGAGACGCTCAACGTCCTCACCATGCTGGCCGCCGGCGTGGCGCACGAACTGGGAAACCCGCTCAATTCGCTGAACATCCACCTGCAACTGGCCGAGCGGAAATTGCGCAAGGCGCCGCCGAAATTGCGCGCGGAAATGCAGGAAATCCTGGAAATCTCCCGCAGCGAAATCAAGCGGCTGGACCTCATCATCGGCAATTTTTTGAGCGCCATTCGCCCCACTGAGCCGCAAATCAAAACCGAGGATTTGAACGCGCTGCTCCAGGAATCGCTCCGCGTTTTGGAACCGGAAATCAAGGATCGCAGCATCGACGTCAGGCTGGAATTGCACTCCAAATTGCCCAAGCTCCAGCTCGACGCCGGCCAGATTCGGCAAGCCTTCTACAACCTGGTCCGCAACGCTAACCAGGCCATGGGAAACGGCGGCAAGCTCCTCATCCGCACGGACACCGACGACTACAACATTTTGGTGCAATTCATCGACGACGGCGTCGGAATCAGCGCCGAAGACATGGCCAACCTCTTCAAACCCTACCACACCACTAAAACCAGCGGCACCGGTTTAGGCTTGCTCATCGTGCGCCGGATCATCCGCGAGCACGGCGGCGAAATCGAGCTGGAAAGCGAGGTGGAACGCGGAACCACGGTGACGTGCTACTTTCCCCGCACCGAGAAACGGATGAAGCTGCTGCCAACCGGCAGCGAAATGGAGGAAATCGTGGTGGAGGGCCACGGTGACGGCGAGGTTTGAAAATTGGGGCGACGGCGCTTTGCAATTCGGCATAGCCGGTGTCCAGGATAAACGTGGCCGAACTCATGGTCCCTACGCCCACCCTCAAAAAGCAAGAAGCCCGGCCTATTCGACCGGGCTTCCGCCATAACAGCACACACAAAGCTACTTCGATTCATTTCGACTCCAGTCGTACTTTTGAAATTCAATTTTTGTGCCTTTTTTCAACGGTTTTTCGCGAAATCGGTTGATGTACCCTAACACGTCGCCGTCGTCGAAGTCTTCGGCGAACCAATCGAAGATTTGCGAGACTTTCGCCACCTTGCCGCCTTTGGCCAGGGTCAGGCCTTGCGGATTTTTGGTGATGTAGGCGATGGTTTGGGCCTGGAGGTCCGCGTTGAGCGTTTCCGCCGCGTAGGCGCGATTCAGCAGCGGCGGGCAACTGGCGCTGGCGCAGTTGAGGGCAAAATGCACCCGCGCCTCGCGAAATTTCGGCCGGATGATCTCGTGCTCCAGGTGGTTGAAGCTCATGGTTTTGCCGGCCACTTTGATGATGTCTGAGCCGAAAAAGCGGTTCCGCTTCAAAAAATTGTCGTTGTGGTAGGGATGACGCTCCAGGAAGTGATGAACCGTCCAGGCGTTGTAGGCGTTGATGTAAAACGCCAGTTTTTCGGCCGGTTTCATGCCCGCGGTAGATTCAGCGGCGATGCTATCGACCACCGTTTTCAGCTTTTTGAGATCCGTTGCGTCGTTGTGCCAAGAATTGTATTTCACGCCGGTTGGAGTGACGTACTTTTGGAGCAACTCGGTGTAGAGCGCCGCCCAATCGTCAGGCGCCGCGGCGGCGGAGGAAAACAGGACGGCGGAGGAGCAAAGAACGGAAAACAGGGCTTTCATGGGTTGGAAGATTGGGTTTGTGAGGATAGACAGCCGAGCCGGGAAGAGCTTACAGAGAACGCGTCGGTCAATCGGTCAAATCGTCGGCGTCCCAGTCGTTAGAACGCAAGCGTTGCCGTTGTTTGCGCCGTTCCGCGCGGTGTTGGATCTGCCGCTCTTGTTTTGGGGTCAGGATTTCCTCTTCGCCCCGCCGCGGCGCGTTTCCGGCCATGACCGAGCCCAGCGGCTCGATTTCCGCGATGACGTCGGCGAGCTGAAATTGCTCGATTTGCGCGCGAACCTGCGCTGCGGGCTTGTAACCGGGCGGCCCCTCGGAAAAATCCGCTTTGCCGAGATACCAGCGCACGCCGATGTCCTTCACCGCCTCTTCCAAAATCCGGTCCATGGCCTGCGTGTCCAAACCGCCGTCCTTGAGCCGAAATTGCCGCACCAAGGCCCGGCGCGAAACATTTCGCCCGGCGCCGTGAGGGGCGAAGGAGAGAAAATCGGCGTTGTCGCGCCCTAACACCAGCAAAATCGGGCTCGCCATGTTCAGCGGGATGAGCCCCAAAAGCGGGCGGCCGGATTCGCCGCTCCAAGCCGGCGTTGCGCCTTTTCCGTGCAAAAACAGCTCCCCGCGTTGCCAGACGAAGTTGTGCTGGTTGCCAAACGCCGTCACGCGCCGGGCGCCGGATTTTTCCAAAAACCGGGCGTGGATGCTTTCGTGATTTGCCAGGGTCCAGCGCCCGACGTATTGCAGCGCCTCCCAATATTCCGCGCCCTCCTCGGTTTCCAGGCTCAGCCACGCCGCGGCATCCGGAATGCCGGAGGCGATTTTGGCCGTCTGCTTGATCGCAGCCTGGATTCCGCGCTTGTAGACGTGCGCCCCCAGCCCGCGCGAGCCGTGATGGGTCACCAGCACGCGCAATTCGCGGCCTTCGCCCATTTCCCGCAGCGCCCTAACATGCTCGCCATGTCCGGCGTCATCCATGCGGCCAAGCGCGTCGGCTCCCAATTCGACCCGGCCCAAAAACGCGAAGTGGTTCCCGTCGCCCTGATCGGCCATGTGCCCGCGCGCATGATCCTGGAGCCCGGTTAGGAAACGGTTGCCCCAAACCGGCTCGTCGGTCACCGGATGCGGCACGCGTTCGCCCGGTGGGCGGCCGCCCGGCCCAAACCGAGTGCTCGTGACCACGTCATCCAACATCACCTCCGTCTCGCCACCACCCAGGAAAAACGTCGCATGCAGCGAGCAACAGATGTCCGAGCCATGTCCGCCCGGCAAAATCGCGTTCCGCGCCGCAAAAGCGCCGCCGACGGGGACCGAAGCCCGCGCGTTGCCCGCGGGACAGGCATCCGGCATCACCGCACCGGCCTCGATGACCGGGCAGGCCATCAGCTCGCGCATGTAACGGCGCACGGCGTCCAGATTCTTCTCGTCCGCCTCGTTCGTCGCTTCGATGGCCTCACCAAAAGGCAGCGGCTCGCTGCGCATGGTCAGGAGCGGATTCGGCTTGGGAAAACGACGCGCCAGGAGCTTCAGCAGATACTTGCGGCTGTCGATTCCCCGTTTTTGCAGCGCTTTGGCTTCGGTCAGGATCGTTTCCAGCAGCTCCGCATCCTCCGGCCACCCCGCGTCCACGAGATCTTGCGGCGTGAGATTCACCCTCACAGGATTCCCCAAAAACCCCCAGCCGTCAAAGTTATGGAGTGCGAAATCGCGCCCGTGGCGCGGTTTCGCTTTCGGAATGCTGGCAGCCCAAGAACTGTTCTTTTGCAAATCCACCTTCGACTTCGGCGCCAGCGTTGGGGGGCCGTCCGCGCACAACACCACGCGCCGCGCGTTTGGAGTGCGAAATCGCGCCCGTGGCGCGGTTTCGCTTTCAGAATGCTGACCTGCCCAAGAACCGTTCTTTTGCAAATCCACCTTCGACTTCGGCGCCAGCGTTGGGGGGCCGTCCGCGCACAACACCACGCGCCGCGCGTTTGGAGTGCGAAATCGCGCCCGTGGCGCGGTTTCGCTTTCGGAATGCTGACCTGCCCAAGAACCGTTCTTTTGCAAATCCACCTTCGACTTCGGCGCCAGCGTTGGGGGGCCGTCCGCTGTGAATCCGAACGCGCCTTGGTAGTAGGTAAAGCTTTACCGCAACACACGTTCGGAAAGCGAAACCGCGCCATGGGCGCGATTTCGCACTCCAAACGTGCGGCTCGTAGTGTTGTGCGCGGACGGACCCTAACGCTGGCGCCGAACTTGAAGGTCGATTTGCAAAAGAACGGTTCTTGGGCCGGTCGGCATTCCAAAAGCGAAACCGCGCCACGGGCGCGATTTCGCACTCCAAAAGATCTACAAGTCGTTGTCGCGCACTTCCTTCAGCTTGGCGGCGAGTTTAGCCTGCAATCTGGCGACGACCGGCTGAAATTCCGGCTTTTCGGCGAGGTTGGTGAATTGCTTGGGGTCGCGCTCCATATCGAAGAGTTCCATGCCCCCGGAGGCGTCTTCCCGGTACTGAATGAAGGCCCATTTTTGCTCGCGAATCAGGAAACCCTTTCGCGATGGCGCTACGCTGAAGGCGGCGTCGCGGACTTCGTGCGTGGGGTCGTCCAGCATGCGGGAAACGTCCTTGCCCTGGATGCGTTGGGGCACGTCCAGCCCGCATAAGCTGGAAAGGGTCGGGTAGAGGTCGAGCAACTCGGTCAGGGAGTCGCAAACCGCCGGTTTTTTGCCGGGAACGCTGACGATGAGCGGCACGCCGGCGGATTCATCGCGCAGGCTCACCTTGGCCCAAAAATCGTGCTCGCCCAGGTGGTAGCCGTGGTCGCTGGTGAAGATGACGATGGTCTTATCCTCCAAGCCGGCTCTTGCCAGCGCGTTCGTGACCTTGCCGACCTGCGCGTCCATGTACTCGACCGAGGCATAGTAGCCGCCCACGGCCTTTTTTTGCCGGCGGATGTCCATCTTCATGTTGACGCTGGTTTTGTAGTTGATGCCGGCTTTCGGGATGTCGTCCCAATCGCCGGGAAATTTCTCCGGCAGCACCATTTTGTCGTAGGGCAAGAACGGCTGGTAATACGGCGTGGGAGCCACGAATGGCACGTGCGGGCGGACAAATCCCACGCCGAGCCAAAACGGGCGATCCTTGAGTTTTTCGATCAATTCCACCGCTTTTTTCGCCGTTTTTCCGTCAGAATGCACCAAATCATTGCCATCGGCCTCCACCACCACGAAGGTGTTGCCGCCAACCGCCGGTTTTTTACCGTCGGGATTGCCTTCCAGCGTTTCGCCGACGCCGGGCGCCCTCCATTCCGGTCCCTGGCTGTTGTGGCGCTCGGTCCAGGAAGCGGGATCGTCCGCGCCGTGGCCGCCATCCTCAATTCCGCCGGGGACGCCCATGTGATAGATCTTGCTGACGCGCGCGGCGTGATAACCGTTGTTTTTGAAGTGCTGAGACCACGTGGCCCGGTCGCCGATTTGCGGGCGTGGACTCTTGTAGCCCAAAACGCCGGTCGCGTGCGGGTAGTAGCCGGACATGAACGAAGCGCGCGACGGCCCGCAATACGTGCCCTGGCAATACGCCCGCGTGAACCGGGTGCCCTTGGCCGCGATCGCGTCGATATTCGGCGTTTGGCAGACGGTGTTGCCGTAGCAGGACAGCGCGGTGGCGGTCAGGTCATCGGAGATGATGAACAGCACGTTGAATCGCGATTTTTCCTGGCCGAACGCGGCAGGAACCATCACCAGGAAAAGCAAAAAGGCTCGGATCATGAAGCCAGCACGCGAACCCCGCCGACGCATCTTTCGAGTTTCGGGTTTCGGATTTCGAGTTTTCCCAAGCGCTACTTCATCGCCACCTTCGCCCAAGCCACCAACCCATCGGCATTCGTCGTGCTGCGTTCCATGACGGCGGCCAGCTCTGAATGCGCGAAAACGGCGTGGTACATCGCGTTGCCGGTTGTCGTGCCGCCGTCACCTGGAGTGATCTCGATTCCCTCGAACTCCGCCACCCCTTTGCGCGAAATTTCGAAAAATCCCAGCCCGCCGTAGTTGCCTCCACCGCGCAAATACGTCCACAGCCGCGTGTGCCCCTCCTTGCGCGAGGATTCCAGCGAAATGGCCTTGGGATGCGCAAAAACGACGCCAACCATCGTCCAATCTCCCTCCGCCGAAGCCAAAAAAACCTCAAACGCGCCGCCCATCCGCCCAAAATCCTCGATCGCCTCGGAAACGGCCATATCCATCACGCCATCGCGGTCAAAATCCGCCAAAATCCGGAAACGCTCGGCAAATTGGCCCTCATTCTCCAAACTGCGCACCGGCGCCAGAGATGGATCGTCCGCGCCCAATATGGGCTGAACCATCGCGACAACCGCCACGAGTTGTAACCAGCGTAATTTCACAGCAGTCTCCCAGACTAACAAAGATGAAACATGGTTTTCGTCGAACGGTCAACCAAGTTTCCAAGTTTCGGATTCGCTGCGGCAAACACCGCATTTTCATCTAACTTCCCCCCATTGCCCATGAACCGATTTTTCCTCCTTTTCCTCGCCGTTTTTTTCAGTTGCGCTCATGCCGCGGATTGGCCGCAATACCTTGGCCCGAACCGCGACGCCACTTCCGCCGAAACCGGCTGGAATTTGGACTGGGACGCCAAAGAGCCTCGCATTCTCTGGAAGGCCGAGGTCGGCAAGGGATGCTCCTCGTTCGCCGTAGCCGATGGCAAGGCCTACGTGACCGGCAACGCCCGCGGCCGGGACACGCTCTCGTGCTTCGACGCCGAAACCGGCCGAAAAATCTGGTTTCACGCGATTCCGGAGAAATTGGCGCCCAAATACTACAACGGCGGCCCATCGGCCACGCCAACCGTCGATTCCGGGCGAGTTTACACCGTGACCAAGAGCGGCCGGTTGCGTTGTCTGGACGTCAACACCGGCAAAGTCGTTTGGCAGCGCTCCTACGAGGCCGATTTCGGCGGCAGACGCCAAACCTGGGGTTGGGCCGCGGCTCCGCTGATCGTTGGCGAAAAGTTGCTGGCCGATCCCGGCGCATCGGGCGCTTCCGCCGTGGCGCTGAACAAAATGACCGGCGAATTGATCTGGAAAAGCGGCAACTCCCAGCCTGGCTACGCATCGCCGATTTTGCACGACGGCCGGGTGCTGTTTTTCCAAACCGACGGCCTCAATGCCTACGACGTGGAAACCGGCAAACTGCTCTTCACCCAGCGCTGGAGCACCAAACACGACGTCAACGCCAGTATCCCGATCCCGTTTGAGGGCGGCTACTTTCTTTCCTCCAGCTACGGAACGGGTTCGGGGCTCACCAACCCGGCCGGCGGCGGTTTGGCGTGGCGAACCCAGGAGGTGGCGCTGCACTTTCAAAACGGCGTGCGCATCGGCCCCCACCTCTATGCGGTCGACGCCCACGCCGGTTCGCGGCGGGCCGCGCTCAAATGCCTGGATCTACGGACCGGCCGCGTCGCCTGGAGCGAGCCGCTCGGCGGAAAAATGGGCACGCTCATCGCCGTGGGCGGCAAACTCATCGTGCTCAGCGAATTCGGCGAGTTGATCCTGGCCAACCCCGATCCCGCCGGCTACGACGAACTCGGTCGAGCCCAGGTTTTGCGCAAAACCTGCTGGACGGCGCCCGCGTTCGCCAACGGGCTGATTTTTCTGCGCAACAACGACGGGCGCGCCGTGTGCGTGGATGTTCGTTAGGCCCCGGCCGCGGCGATGGCGACGGGAGCATTCATTCATCGGAAAAAACCGAAAAAACAAAAGCATCAGGAGACGCTTTGACGTATAATTACCATAATCGGCCTGGCCTGCGGCGCCTTCTCCGTGTCCCAACCTCGCTGGTCTCATCGCGCGAATCTTGCGGCTTGACCGCCCGGCACTTCTCCCGAAAATCCCACGCATGAGCGACGAATTTTTCCCTGGCATACCCAAAATCGAGTTCGAGGGGCCGAAATCCAAAAATCCGCTGGCGTTCAAGCACTATAACGCGGACGAAACCGTGGGCGGCAAGACCATGCGCGAACATCTGCGATTCGCCTGCGCTTACTGGCACACGATGCGCAACGGCCTGGGCGATCCGTTCGGCGGCGCGACGGCAGAGCGGCCTTGGGACGATGGCTCGGATTCGGTCGAAAACGCGCAAAAACGCGTCTGGGCCATGTTTGAGTTCATGCAGAAAACGGGGATTGGATTTTACTGCTTCCACGATCGCGACGTCGCGCCGGAATTGGAGGATTTGCAAGCCAGCAACGACGCATTCGACGCGGTGGCCGATGAATTGGAGAAGGCGCAGAAAGAGACCGGAATCGAGTTGCTGTGGGGCACGGCGTGTCTCTTCGCGCACAAGCGTTTCAACCAAGGCGCGGCCACTTCGCCGTACGCCGACGTGTTTGCCTACGCCGCGGCGCAGGTGAAAAAAGCGATCGACGTGACCAAGCGGCTGGGTGGCGCCGGTTACGTGTTTTGGGGAGGCCGTGAGGGCTACGCGACGCTGTGGAACACGGACATGAAGCGCGAGTTGGAGCACCTGGCGCGGCTCTTGCACATGGCCGTCGACTACAAGAAAAAAATCGGCTTTGAAGGCGCGTTTTACATCGAACCTAAGCCGCGCGAGCCCTCCACACACCAGTACGACAGCGATGCCGCGGCGTGCCTGAATTTTTTGCGCGAACACGGCCTAATGGGCGAGCTAAGCCTCAACATCGAGACCAATCACGCCACCTTGGCTGGCCACACGATGATGCACGAGTTGCGCGTCGCGCGTCACGCCGGCGCCCTGGGTTCCATCGACGCGAACACCGGCGACGAGTTGATCGGCTGGGACACCGACCAGTTTCCCACGAACATCTACCTGACCACGCAGATAATGCTGGAAGTGTTCGCGATGGGCGGGTTCACGACAGGCGGGCTGAATTTCGACGCCAAGTGCCGCCGCGAGAGTTACGAGCCGGAGGACCTGTTTCATGCGCACATCGGCGGAATGGACGCGTTTGCCCGCGGGTTGAAAATCGCCCACGCCATCGTCGAGGACGGGCGGATCGATGGCTTCGTCAAGGAGCGCTATTCCAGCTTCGATTCCGGCCTCGGCTCGAAAATCGAGAGCGGCAGCGCCACTCTGGAAGACTGCGAGGCGCACATCCTCGCCAAGGGCGAGCCGAAGACGAAAAGCGGCCGGCAAGAGATGCTGGAGAACATCATCAACGAGTTTATCTAAGTCCGGGAATGCCGATTTTTAGCCCAAAATTTGTGGCGCAGGCGTCCGCCCGCGTTTCCCCGCAAACCAACGCAGGCGAACGCTTGCGTTCCTCACCAAGATGCTAAGATTCGGGCTATTCGGGTTCCCGGTGACCATCCACTGGACGTTCTGGCTCGTCGCGGCGCTGCTGAGCGGTCAACTGACCAATCCCAGCTCCGACGCCCTGCCTCTGCTGTTGGCCTGGATCGTCGCCGTGCTGATTTCCATCCTTTGGCACGAGCTGGGCCACGCATTTGCCTTCAAGCGGTTCGGACGCCACTCGGAGATTGAGCTGCACACCTTTGGCGGCGTGGCGCGAAGCAGGGGAGGTGGCCTCACGCGCTACGAATCGGCATTCGTGTCCGTTGCCGGGCCGGCCGCGGGTCTGTTGCTGTGGCTGGTGCTTCACCTCGTCCTTTTCGAGACCGGCCGGATCCATTTTCATCCCAAGATCGAGGGCATGTTCGTCAAGGATTTCCGGCTGCTGCCGCATTGGTTTGAAATTCAGGTGCCCACGCTGTTTTTGAAAAAACTGTTGGGCAGCATGCTGTGGATCAATTTCTTATGGTCCATCATCAATCTCTTCCCCGTTTATCCTCTGGACGGAGGCCAAATTTTTGCCGCCATGTCCGGCAACACGCAAAAGGCCCTGCAAGTGAGCGTCGTCACGGGAATCGGGCTCGCGTTGGCAGGATTGCTCTTTTTCGGCAGCGTTTTCATGGCCATCATGTTCGGAATGCTCGCCTTTCAGAGCTACCAGCGCTTGAAGGGACTGCCGACCGGATTTCGCCCGTTCGGATGACGATTTTCACAGCGAAACCCCGCGTTTCCACGGCAAAAAGTCGTCCTGACCCAAACTCACCGCGCGCGGGGTGTATTCGCCGCTTGCCGTCTGAATCGCCAGTTCCAGCAACTCGGCTCCCAAATCCGCGATCGTGGCTTCACCGCGAATCACGGGGCCGGTGTCGAAGTCGATGATGTCGCTCATGCGCTGCGCCAGTTCGCTGTTTGAGGAGACTTTCAGCGTGGGGACAATTGCGTTGCCGGTCGGCGTGCCCAAGCCCGTGCTGAAGAGCATGATGTTGGCCCCGGCGCCGGCCATGGCGGTGGTGGATTCCACGTCGCTGCCGGGCGTGCAGAGCAAACTCAGCCCATCGCGGCTTACTTGCTCCGGGTAGTCGAGAACGTCGCGCACGGGCGAGGTGCCGCCCTTTTTCGCCGCTCCCGCGGATTTGATCGCGTCGGTAATCAGGCCGTCGGCGATGTTCCCGGGCGATGGATTCATGTGCAACGCGCTGCCGGCCTCTTCCGCGCGTTGGGCGTAGGTGCGCATCAACCCGGCAAAACGCTCGGCGCCCGTCTTTTCGGCGCAACGATCCAGGATTTCCTGCTCCACGCCGCACAATTCGGGAAACTCGGCCAAAATCGTCCGCCCGCCCAAGGCGACGATGAGGTCCGAAACCTGGCCGATCGCGGGATTGGCGGAAATTCCGGAAAAACCGTCGGAGCCGCCGCATTCCATGCCAAAAGTGAGTTTCGACAGCGGCGCGGGTTTGCGCTCAGCCTCATTCGCCGTGTCCAAACCGATGAAAAGCTGCTTCAACGCGGCGGCGATCATGTCGCGCTCGGAAGCGGATTTTTGCTGGGTGAAAACTTCGAACGGCCGGTTGAAACTCGGGTCGCGCTTGGCGATTTCGCGCTCTAACATCTCCACCTGCGCCTTTTGGCAACCCAGGCTCAAAACCGTCACACCACCCACGTTAGGATGGGTGATGTAACCGGCCAACAAGCCGCAAAGCGCCTCGCAATCCTGATCCGTCTCGCCGCAGCCGGATTCGTGGCGCAGAAACTTCACCCCGTCCACGTTGCGGAACATGCGCTCGGCCGGTTCGTCGGGATTCGGCAATGTTTCGGCCAAAATTTCCTCTTTCCCCGCGCCCGAGCGTCGCAATTCGGTCAACTTGCGCAAGAACCGCGCGTAATGGCTGCTGCGCCCATAACCGGGAATCTCAGCCACGGCCTCGCGCATGGTTTCCAGGTTTCGGTTTTCGCAAAAAACCAGCGGAACGACGATCCAATGGTTCGCCGTCCCAACTTGGCCGTTAGGCCGGTGAAACCCGCGAAACGTGGCGTTTTCCCACGCGGAAACGTCCGGCGGGGCCCAGGTTGAGGCCTGCGATTCGCGAACCTGGAAATCTTCGGCGTCATGACGCAGGTTTTCGGTGGAAAGTCGCCCTCCGGCGGGAATCGGCCGCGTCGCGCGCCCCACCAACACCCCGTACATCGTGATCCGCTCGCCTTGCGAAAAGTCGCGCAGCGCCACCTTTTGTTTCGCCGGGATCCGCTCGCAAACCGTGACGTCGCCAGGCAACTGATGGCCTGACGCCAAGTCTCGCAAAGCCACAACGACGTCATCGCGGGGATCGATTTGAAGCGTCTCGTTCATGGCTGAAGGCATATTCCACGCGCGGGGCGGTTGCAAGAGATACGCCCGCGCGGCGAGGTGGATAATCGGTTGCTCTGTAGCACGAATCGACTACAATTCGACTCATGCCGACGAAAGAAGCCTATGTTCGTGCCCGAATCGATCCATCTCTCAAAAAGGATGCCGAGAAGATTCTCGACCAACTCGGATTGACGACGGCTGAAGCGATTCGGATCTTCCTCAATCAAGTGAAGCTGCGCCGTGGGCTGCCATTTTCGGTCAATATTCCTGACGGCGACAACGATGACATTCTCTTGCCAGCGGCCATGAGGCGAGCCGCGTTGGATGCTGTTTATGAAGACTAAACCCGGTCAAGCTTACCGCGTAGATCTCGGTATAGCGGGCAAGGTCCGACTGATGTTCGTGGTGTGTCGAGATGACCACAGCCGCCCGAGAGCCCTGACAATTTGCGTTCCGATTACCGCCTCCAGTCGCAACAGTGACTATGAAGTAGAACTCCCGAAAGTGCCCTTCCTCAGCAAGAAAAGCTACGCAAATGTCCAGGGCATTCAGGCGATTCAAGATCATGAGTTGTCAAAACGGCCAGCTGGAACCTTCCGAAAAGAGGTCTTAGAGAAAGTGCGTGATGCACTGCGATTTGCCCTCGAACTCTAGCACGGCAAAAGTCGCGCAGCGCCACTTTTTGTTTCGCCGGGATCCGCTCGCAAACGGTGACGTCGCCAGGCAATTGATGGCCCGGCGCCAAGTCTCGCAACGCCACGACGACATCATCGCGGGGAACGATTTGAAGCGTCTCGTTCATGGCTGAAGGCATATTCCACGCGCGAGGCGGTTGCAAGAGATACGCCTGCGGGGCGAGGTTTGGCGGATTTGTTGGAAATCGGCGAGGTACTACCCTAAGCTCAGCGCATGATCCTGGATACCCTGCCCCAACTCCGGAAGCTAAGCGCCGACGATCAATTGACCTTGGCTGGCGAGCTTTTTCGGGAAGCGTTAACGACGCCCGAAAACGCAGAACCAGATCCCGACATTGTCGAACGGTTGCGACGATCGCTGGAAGACTACGAGCGCGACCCAAGCACCGCCGTTTCGTGGGCCGAACTGCGCCGCAAAATCTCAAAATCTGCGTAGATGCGTGAGATCGTCTGGACGTTGCAGGCTCAGGTGCAGTTGCAGCAGATTTATGAGCTGTTCGAAAACCTTACGCCAGAGTCCGGCGAACGGTTTTTGGAGGAAGTGGATGAGGTCTTGGACCTGCTGAAGGATTTTCCAACCTTGTGCCGCACCTACGTTCCTCCGTTTCGGCGAAAGCTGGTCCACGATGGAAGCTACGGGATTTTCTACGTGCCCCAAGATCGGGGTATCGTCGTGCATGCGATCGAGGATTTGCGGCAGGATCCCGAACGTATCCGCCGAAACCTCGGGATTCGCTAAACCCAACGACCCAGCGGCGCTTGAAAACTGTCGCCGACGAGCGGAGTGGTATGCGCACAACCTAATCTGCATCGTGTCTTTCCAATCAATTCGGCGAATCTTCGCCATTTTTTTCCTCCCGTTGTTCGCCAACGCCGAGGTGCCTGAATCCGCCCTTCCCCACGCCATTCTGCGCGGCAACTACCAGAACGCGCGGATCAAGTTCGAGCGCGAAAAACGCGGCCACGTGGTCTTCCTCGGCGGGTCGATCACGCAGAACGCCAAGGGTCATACCGCGATGATTCCGGCCTGGCTGGGGGAGCGGTTTCCGGATTGCGAGTTCACCTTCACCAACGCCGGTTTGTCGTCCACCTGCTCGATGTCCGGCGCGTTTCGGCTACACGATCACGTGCTGACCAAGGGACCGGTGGACCTGCTCGTGGTCGAGTTCGCGGTCAACGACGATCAGGATGCCGGTCACGCCAAACGTGAGGCGATTCGCGGCATGGAGGGCATCGTCCAGCACGTTCGCGAGCATAACCCGGCTGCTGAGATTTTGGTGATCCACTACGTGAACCCGCCGATTTTGGAGAAGCTGCAAAACGGTGAGGCTGTCGTCAGCGTGGAGGCTCACGAGGCCGTGGCCAAGCGTTACGAGCTGGGTTCGGCGAACGTCGGGGCGGCGTTGGCGGCTGGGGCGATGGATTGGCCGACGTATGGCGGCACGCACCCGAAACAGCCCGGTTACCGGCTGGCCAGCGACATGGCGATCTCGATTTTGGATCGCGCGTGGACCGGAAATTTGCCGGAAAACGCGGCGTTGGTCGATTTTTCGTCGCCGATGCCGATTGACGTCAGCAGTTACTCCGGTGGACGCTTTCTCGATCCCGCGACGGCCGATTGGATGGGTGGTTGGACGAGCGGACCGGTTAGCCGCGAGTTGCTGCCAAAAGGCGGGATTCGCCGCGATTACGAAGACTTGCCCCTAACCATCGCAAGTGAGCCGGGCGCGACGTTGACGTTCAATTTTTCAGGCACGGCGATCGGCGCGTTCGTCCTGGCTGGGCCGGATGCGGCCAAGTTGGAGGTTAACGTCGATGCCGGCAAGTGGAAGCCCGTTGAGCTGTATCACCACTACAGCAAGGGGCTGAATTATCCGCGAACAGTCCTGTTTTTCGACGATTTGAAGCCGGGTTTCCACCAGCTCTCGCTCCGCGTCGCCGAACGCGCGGAAGGCGAGCCCGGAGGAAGCCAAGCGGCGCTCTTGCACTTTGCCGTGAACCAATGATCATCGAATCCAACCTAGCCATGAACCTACGTTTCCTCTTTCTAACCGCCATCCTCACCCCTCTGCTCCAAGCTGCCGATTGGCCGGAATTTCGCGGGCCAAATCGCGCCGGAATTTGGGACGAACCCGGCGCCGTTGCCGAATTTCCCGAAACCGGCGAAAATCTGCTCCCACGCGTTTGGACGGTTCCGGTTGGCGCGGGTTACAGCGGACCAACGGTGGCGGGCGACGGTGTTTTTCTCATGGATCGCGGCCCGGCGGGAAATCGCGCGCAACTCGAACGAATCGTCTGCGTGGACCGCGCAATGGGTGAATTGCGCTGGGCTCATAGTTATTCCTGCGTGTATGAGGATGTTGGTTATGCCTACGGGCCGCGTTCCAGCGTAACTGTTCGCGATGACCGCGCCTACGCGCTGGGAACCATGGGTCATTTGCATTGCTTGGATGCGAAGACCGGCGAGGTCATTTGGGCACACGATTTGAGGCAAAAATACGCCGTCGATATGCCGATTTGGGGGCTGACGGCCTCCCCGCTAATCGAGGGGAACGTAGCCATCGTCCAAGTTGGCGCGAAGGATGACAGCGCGTGCATCGTTGCGTTCGACAAAAACTCCGGCGCCGAGGTATGGCGCGCATTTGGAGACAAGGCGTCCTACGTTTCGCCGATTATCGTCCAGCAAGGCGATGTGCGCGTGTTAGTCGCCTGGACCGGTTTTCGCATCGCCGGGATGAATCCGGCCACCGGCGAGGTGTTTTGGGAAATCCCGACCAAGCCTAACAAAATGCCCATCAACGTCCCCGGCCCAGCAATAAACGAGGCCGGGACACGCCTTTTTCTCTCCGTTTTTTACGATGGCTCGCGAATGATCGAGCTCGATCCCGCACAGCCGAAGGCCCGCGAATTGTGGCATCGTCAGGGCATCAACGAGCGCAAAACCGATGCCCTGCACGCCATGATCAGTCCGCCGCTTTATCTGGGCGAGCACGTCTACGGCGTCGATAGCTACGGTCAGCTTCGCTGTCTCGACCCGGCAAGCGGCGATCGCATCTGGGAGAGCCAAGAGGCCGTTCCCTTCGGCCGTTGGGGCACGGTTTTCATGGTGCAGAACGGAGAGAACACCTGGATGGTTAACGAACGCGGCGAACTGATCGTCGCCCGGCTTAGCCCGAAAGGTTACCAGGAAATGACCCGCGCCAAGCTCATCGAGCCCACCACGCCGCTGAAACAGCGCACGGAAGGGACCGTCCTTTGGTCGCATCCCGCATTTGCCGGAACGCGGGTTTACGCACGAAACGACCGGGAGTTGATTTGCGTGGAACTTGGCGAGGCGCGATAGGTCTTTGTGTCGACCACCAAAGCCAACACGCTATCATAGTTCACGCGGACAAATGGACGCCTTAAACTGTCAGCTTCGTTTGGGTTCTTCCTCAGAAGCCCGGTGTGCCTTTCGTGCAATTCGCTCGGCTTTGGCTTGCTTCATTTCCTCCAGAGTCGTTCCAGGTTTGAGGTATCCCTTTCCCGGGGCCCAAAAACCGGCTCGGCGGAATACCGATGCTGGATTTCCAGCCCCCCACGAAGAGTTTCCAGGAAATGTGCCTTTTCTTCTTCGTCCAAGGCGTGTCGTCGTCGATGGCCTTCTTCATTTCGCTATCCTAGCACCAGCGCACAGACTGGGCAATCCTCAAGTTGCTCCCATGAACCATCCAAACCCCAATCCAAAATCCGTCCCATCGGGACGAAGTATGTTAGCCGTGGGTTTCAACCCACGGATGCGATGCACCAGGTTTTATCCGTCGCGTAGCGACCGGTTAAGCAGGAAATCGGCGCGGCAACAGCCTAAGCGGTCGCTACGCGACGCATCGTGCGATCGTCCGCCGTTCCGTGGGTTGAAACCCACGGCTAACATACTTCGTCGCTACGCGACGCTTGGCGTGTTGGTCGTTACGACGCTGTTGGGATTGGCGGTGCCCGGAAACGCCGAGCCGCTTGCCTTCCGCGATGACGATATGGTGGTGCTGTTAGGCAATACCTTCATCGAGCGCGCTCAGCAGAACGGTTACCTGGAAACCCAACTGACCCTGGCCACGGGCGAAAAAAACGTGCGATTCCGCAACCTCGGCTGGAGCGGCGACACCGTGTTCGGAACGGCGCGATCGTATTTTGGCCCGCCGAAGGAAGGTTTCGAGCGGCTAACCAATCAACTGAGCGAATTGCGCCCTAACATTGTCCTCGTCAACTACGGCGCGGTCGCGGCTTTTGAGGGAAAAGGTGGGATTCCGGAGTTTTTGCAGGGTTACCGCAAAATGCTCGACATGATCTACGAAAAAGCCGGCCCGCGCGAAATCGTGCTCGTATCCCCGCCGCCCGCGGAAAATCTCGGCCCGCCGTTGCCGGATCAATCCGGTTACAACCAAAATCTCGCGCTTTACCGCGACGCGATCGAAAAATTGGCTGAGGAGCGTTCGTTACGCTTCGTCGATCTCTTTGACGCCGTTGCCTCGGACAAATCATTGACCAACAACGGCATCCATTACACGCCCGAAGGCTACGCGGCCATCGCCCCGCAGCTAACGTCGCAACTGGGTCTGAAACCCGCGGATTCGTCGCGTTCCGACGCCGATGCGTTGGAGCGTTTGCGCCAAACCATCATCGCCAAGAACCGCCTCTATTTTCACCGTTGGCGCCCAGCCAACGAGACATATCTCCACCTCTTCCGCAAACACGAGCAAGGCCAAAACGCACGCGAATTACCGCTCTTCGAGCCGCTCGTTGAGGCGAAGGAGTTGGAAATCCAGGTTTTCAAGCAACTGGTTCTCGGCAAATGAGCGGCGTTGGCCATCACCCGGTTAGGAGTGGCTCGCCAATGTGCCATTGCATCGCCTGCCACGATGCGTTCGTCCCATCGGGACGATGTATGTTAGCCGTGGGTTTCAACCCACGGACCCGTGCGAACCGGACCTATCCGTCGCGTAGCGACCGGTTAAGCGGTGAAATCGACCGGCCACAGCTTAAGCGGTCGCTACGCGACGCATCATTCACCCATGCCCGTTTCCGTGGGTTGAAACCCACGGCTAACATACATCGTCCCGATGGGACGAAACCGATGCTGAGCGCGGAGCGTGAGATTCCGGCATGTAGTCCGCGAAGTGTTCCAGGTGTTCTTCATCTTCGGCGTGAACGATTAGCTTACCCTTTGCGCTCCCCGGCACCCTTGCCGCGCGTTCCGTTGCGACACACTGCTCTCCGTCCAAGATTTTCAACGTTTCACCTGGCGTCATTGATGACATCGCCAAAACCCTGCCACAAATCCGCAAAATCAGCAACCCCATGAACGCGCCATCGGACCTTTCCATCGGTCGCCTAGGTCGCATAGGTCCCATCCGGCCTATCCTCGCCGCCCTAACACTGCCCCTAACCCTCCTCGCCCAAAACGGCCTGCGCGATATCCCCGATCCCGCGCTCGACGTCCAGCAGGCCGGGTTCAAACTCCCCGACGGCGTCGAGATCAACGTCTTTGCGGCGGATCCCATGATCTCCAAGCCTGTCCAAATGAACTGGGATGCGCATGGCCGGCTTTGGCTCGTCAGCAGCCCCATGTATCCCCACATCGAACCGCTCCAACCCGAAACCGACCAGGTCCTGGTGCTCGAGGACACCGACGACGATGGCGCCGCGGACAAGGTGACCACGTTCGCCGACGGCCTGCACATTCCCACCGCGGTCATCCCTGGCGACGGCGGCGCTTACGTGGCAAATTCCACCGAGGTCCTCTTCCTGCGCGATACCGACGGCGATTTGCGAGCCGACGAACGCACCGTCATGCTCAGCGGGTTCGGCACGGAGGACACCCACCACCTCATCCACACTTTCCGTCACGGACCGGACGGGATGCTCTATTTCAACCAGTCCATCTACATCCACAGCCACGTGGAAACGCCGCACGGCATCCGCCGGCTCATGGGCGGCGGCATCTGGCACTTTCGGCCGGAAACCCAGCGACTCGAGATTTTGGCGAAGGGTTTGGTGAACCCGTGGGGTTATGCGTTCGACCGTTGGGGCCAAAGTTTCGCCACTGACGGCGCGGGCCGCGAGGGGATCAATTTCATCTTCCCGCGCGCCGTTTTTCTGACGTCGCCTGGCGCCAAGCGAATCGTTGCCGGGCTCAATCCCGGCCAGCCGAAACACTGCGGGCTCGAATTTTTGAGCGGGCGGCATGTGCCGGAGGAAATGCGCGGCCAGGTCATCGCACCGGACTTTCGCGGGCACCGCATCAACCGGTTCAAATTGACGCGCAAGGGCAGTTTTTACGAGTCAACCCAGCAACCGGACCTGCTGGCCAGCGTGCATCGCGCGTTCCGGCCCATCGACGTGAAAATGGGGCCGGACGGGGCGATTTACGTGGCGGATTGGTACAACCCCATCATCCAGCACGGCGAGGTGGACTTTCGCGATCCGCGGCGAGATCACGTGCATGGCCGGATTTGGCGGCTTACGTTCAAAGGTAGGCCGTTGGTAAAAAAACCGGACATTCCCGGGGCAAACGTGGATGAGTTGCTCGCCATGCTAAGCACGCCGGAGGATTGGACGCGGCATTTCGCGAAGCGCGAGCTTCGGCATCGCGGCGCGGAGGAAGTTTTGCCGAAATTAGACGCGTGGGCGGCAAATTTGCCTAACGAAGCCGATAAGCTGGAGGCGCTGTGGACGTATCAATCGCTGAACCGGCTGAATCGCAAAATCCTGGTCGCCTTGCTGGATTCTCAGGATCCTCGTTACCGCGCCGCGGCGTTGCGCGTGCTCTATCATCGCCACCACGAGGTTCCCGACGCGTTGAAGTTCTTGCAGCGCGCCGTGACCGATGAGGACGCGCAAGTCCGGCTTTGGGCCGTGAGTTGCCTGGCGCAACTGGACGGCGTGCAACCGGTGGAGATGGCCTTGCGCGCGATCGATGCGCCGATGGACGAGATGCTGGATTTCGCGCTTTGGTCGTTGGTTCGGGAAAAAGAGGCCGCTTGGTTGCCGGAATTCACCGCTGGAAGGCTGGATTTCGCGAACCGCGTGTCGCATCTGCTGTTTGCCGCGCGCGCGTTGGGCAAACCAATCGGGCTAAGCCAGATTTTCACCGCGTTGAAGGGCGGAAACTTGAACGAAGCCCAGACAGACGACGCAATTGCCTACGTTTCTCAGGTTGGGTCGCCAACCGACTTGCAGCGTCTCTTCGGCATCGGCACGAGCCCTGGCGGACGGATTCACGCCACCCTGGACGCGTTGATCGAGGCCAAGCGAATTCGAAAAATTCAGCCCGGCGGCGACCTCTTCGCCGTCGCCAACCTGGCACGATCCAAAGATCCTGAAATTGCCCGCCGAGCGGCGATTTTGGCCGGAATGTGGAAAATCGCGCCCGCGCGGGTCGAACTCGAAAAAATCATGACCGAACCAAAATCCAGCGAAAATCAGCTCCGCGCCGCAGCCGAGGGATTGCGATATTTTGGCGGTGCAGAGACCCTAACCTTGTTCGAAAACGTTGCCAAAACCTCGGCGTCGGCCCAAGCGCGCGCCATCGCCGTCAACGAGCTGGCGAGGCTCAATCCCGGCCGCGCGGCGCAAACCGCCGCCGCCGTTCTCGCAGCCGGAAACGCGTCCGACGCCGCCACCATTTTCGACACATTCATCCGCAATCCCAAGGCCACCGGCGCCCTAACGCAGGCGCTGAGCCAAAAATCGCTGCCGGAATCCATCGCCATCACCGGCATCCAGCGCGCCCAAACTTCCGGCCGCCAGCTCGATGCCTTCATCGCCGCCGTTCGCAAGGCCGGCGCGCTCAAGCAGATGAAAACGCGGCTTAGCCCGCAGGAAATGCAGGCCCTGGTTCAGCGCGTGCAAGAAAGCGGCGACCCGCATCGCGGCGAGCGCATTTACCGGCGCATGGAGCTGCAATGCATCGTCTGCCACGCCATCGGCGGGGTGGGGGGGCTCATTGGCCCGGACCTGGTCAGCATCGGCTCCAGCGCACCCATCGACTACCTCATCACCTCGCTGCTCGACCCTAACGACAAGATCAAAGAGGGCTATCACACCACGCTGGTTACCAAGAAAAACGGCGAAAGCGTCGCAGGTGGATTGGTTAGCGAAGACGAGCGGGAAATCGTCCTGCGCGACAATCTCGGCAAAGTGCAGCGCATTGCCAAGGCCGACGTGAAGACCAAGCAAATCAGCCCCATTTCGCTGATGCCGCCAGGATTGACGGCCAGCCTGCGCGAGGACGAATTCGTCGATCTGGTGCGTTTTATGGCTGAGTTAGGCAAGGAAGGCGCGTTCAAGGTTTCCCCGGCTCCGCTCGTTCGCAAATGGCGCGCCTTGCTTCCGCACGACCGTACGCGCGATGACATCGGCCACTACGGCGAGAAGATTTTCGCCGAAAATTTCGAGGGTTATCAGTGGATGCCGGTTGGTAGCCTCGTGAGCGGCGATTTACCGGTCGATGAGTTGCCGGAGGTGCGCGGACGGGGAAAAAATCGCTGGGGCGTCGTGCGTTTTGACGTGGAAGGGCCTGCCGGCAAGCCGGTCACGCTCAAAATCAACGACACCACCCTAACCCACCTCTTTTCCGGCGAAACGCGGCTTAGTTTGCCGGAAAACGGCCCGGCCTCGGTTTCGACGAAAATCCCGCCAACCGGCGTTTCCTTCACCCTCGCCGTGAACTCGGCTCACCGCAAAACGCCGGTGCGCGTGCTGGTCGCCGCCGCCGCGCCCAAAGCTCAAGCCAACGCCAAAGCGAAGCCCAAAAAACCGAAAACGCTGAAATTTCGCGCCCAGCAACTGCACAAGGACAACGTGGAAGGCATCGACGTGGGCGACATCGACAAGGACGGCGATTTGGACGTCATCGCCGGCGAGCACTGGTACGCGAACCCCGATTGGACCCAGCGCAAAATCCGCAAAATTCTCCCCTTCGGCGCGGATTACATGCAGGACAACGGCGACCATCTTTACGACGTGAACGGCGATGGCTGGCTGGATTTGGTGAGCGGCCAATTTACCGAGACCAAGGTGTTTTGGTACGAAAATCCACGCGGCGAGGCCCTAACCAACGGAAATAAGCCCTGGCCCGCGCATTTGCTCGCCGACACCCAAACCACCCGCAACGAGGCCACCTTTATGCGCGACGTGGACGGCGACGGCACGCCCGAGTGGCTGGAAAACAGCTGGGGCGACGACAGCCCCTTGCTGATCTGGAAACTGGGCAAAACCGCCGACGGCAAGCCAACGATGACGAGGATAACGGTTAGCGCAAAAGGCAACGGGCACGGTCAAGGCTTCGGCGACATCAACGGCGACGGCCTGGAAGACATCGTCTTCAAGCAAGGCTGGTATCAGCGCCCCGCCGACAATCCCTGGGGCCAAACCTGGAAGTTTCGTCGCGATTTTACCCTGCCCCACGCCAGTTGCCCGATTTTGGTGCTCGACGTCAATGGCGACGGCCGCAACGACATGATTTGGGGCAGCGGCCACAACTACGGCCTCTTCTGGGAGGAGCAGCTTGCGCCGCGCCCTGACGGAACCACCACGTGGAAGCAGCACGTCATCGACAAAGAGTTGGCTCAGGCGCACACGTTAGCCTGGGAAGACATCGACAACGACGGCACACCGGAACTCATCACCGGCAAGCGCTACTACGCGCACAGCGGCAAGGATCCCGGCGCCGAGGACCCCATCACCATCAACTACTACCGTTGGAACGCGGAAAACGCGGCGTTCGACAAATTCGAGGCGCATCGCGGGCAGGCCGGAACGGGCTTGCAAATTCGCGTGGCGGATCTGAACGGCGACGGCTGGAAAGAGATCGTGGTGCCGGGCAAGAGCGGCACGCATATTTTGTGGAACGAGGGTTTTGGGGAATGAGGCACGATTTTTTGGAGAAATTTTTGGCTCGCCATGGTTGGTAGCTCTGCTAGCGTGATTGTGGCTTCCGCCGCCCAAGCTCGATTGCTGAAAACTTGGTTTGAAGCGATCTCTCCGGGGCTACCCCGGGGCACCTTGAAAACCGACTCATCTCGAGTCGTGGGCGCCGTTACCGGTCGCAGGCTACGCTCTGACTCCCGGTAATTACGCCCACGACCGACCGGACGCGTTGGGTGGCGGAAGCCGCTACCGCGGGGCCTCGGCTAGTAGGAGAAGGTTCGTTTTCGCGCGGAGTTCATACTGCCTCCACAGAACGGCGCTAGGACCACGATGAAAACTCCGATTTCTGCGTTCTGCGCACGATGTCCCCGCCTTTAAGGCGATCGTATGAGAGCGCTAAGACTTCTGGAAGACCCTTTCGAGCACTTCGGTTTTCCCTCGTGGTTCGATACCCCGGATTGGCTTGGTGTTTTAAGTCCCGCGGAGTCCAGGCCACCTCGCGGGTGAGGACGTTTGGTAACCCAGGTCGTCCATTTGCCGGGAATGTTCCGGGGAGCTTCCAGATCTCCCGTGTTTCCAGGGAACCCCTTTATCTGTGCGTAGGCCCGGCTCTTCGCCCCCGACCCGACCCGACCCGACCTGAACGGAACGGAACGCCGAGGACTCGGGCGAGAGAATTTCTCTTTCGGGGCTCAATCACAAGGCCTTTGCACGGCGCGATGCGTTTGGAAAATGGGGGCGCGCAATTTTGGCGGATGCTGGGAGACCCGTTCCCTGAGCTTGTTTTTTTAAGCTAGCGGAAAAGGCTCCGCATCCCGACTTTTTTCTCCGTTTTCCGGCTTTGCGGCGCCCTCACGCGGACGGAAGTCGCGTTTTCGCGGGTTTTGGCTGTGATCCTGGGGGCAGTGGAGCGGGATGATTGCATGAGGTTGCGCAAACCTGTCCGCGATTTAGTTGGAGCGCCGGTTCGCGCGCGAATTGGCGGCGGTCGCGGTTTTGGGTGCCGCTTGCGGCGTGCCGCGAAAGTATCCCCGAACACCAACGCGCGTGGGTTGCGCCGTTTGAGCCGTTTTTTGCGTAGTTTGCGAAGTTTGCGGAGAAGGCTGGGAAACGGGCGAGCGCGTGGGCGCCGTTTGGCGCGGCGATGGCGCGGTTCTGCGGGCGGCGAGCAAGGTGTTCGGCGCTCGGTCGACGGTGCGCTCCTGTGGCTGGGCGCTGGCCAATCGGCTGGAACCCAGATCCGTCACCATGTCGTTCACCACGCTTTTTAGCTGCTTGTCCGCGCGTTTGTAGACGTGAGGCGCGTCGGCGTGGATGAAATGGCGGCGCTCGCGGTCGGAACGTCTCAAGCTGTCCTCAGACCAGACCGTCCGGCCGGAATTCGCGTCGCGCAGTTGGACGTTTCGCAGTTCCACGGTGGAAACGACGTCCGTTTTCATCCCTAACGTGGCCGCCGTGGTCATCGCAGCTCCGGGCACGCTTCCCAAGCGCGCTGCCGAGCACGATGGCCGTTTCCGCTCCCATCCGCGCCCTGCCCATGGCGTTGTAGTCGTAAATTTCGCCGTCCAGAATCAAATCCGACCGGCCGGATTCCGTGGGCCCGTAAACATCCTGAAACACGCCGGAGTGCTCCAGGTGCTTGGCCACCATTTTGGATACGCCGCCAGCGATTTCGCCCTTTGCGTAGCCTTCGCGGCCGTTGATCCGCCAGGTTTCACCGGCAATCGCGACGTTGATGTTTTCGTCTTTGGGCGCCTTGTCCTCAAACGTGTCGACCTTCACCGAACGGGGAATGTAAGCGCCGGTCCACCGGTCTGAATCGGTTAGGGTGTAGTAAATCTCGTGCGCGCAAGATTGCAGCAGCAATCCCAGGCAACTGAGCGGAAGGGCGATTTTTGCGAGGTGTTTCATGGCGTGGTTCGGTTTTTGTCAGTGGTGAAATTTCACTCGAAAGATTCAATCTGAAAAATATTACTCCGACTTAGGGGCGCTGGCGACAATTGTCAAAAACAGAATGAACGCCATAATTTTCGAAGTTTTCAGCCCAATGCATCTGACCCGCCAAAGTAACCGGAAATTGCGCAGTTTCGTCTGGATTGAGGGCGTTCCCGGCCCTATCCATTTGATTGATGTTTTCACCTGGTGCAGAGTCGCGATTTCCTCGGAAAAACCTGGGTTTCACCCTCATCGAGGTCGTCATCTCGATGACGGTGATCGCGCTGCTGATGGCGGCGGCGGTTCCGTCGATTCAGGGGATCATCCGCGAGCACCAGGCACGGGAACCGTTGCGGGAAATGGCTGAAATGGCGCGAGCGGTCCGCAAGCGGGCGATGCGGTTTCAGCGGCCCTACCAACTGGGATTCGATGCCGCCGGGTGCTTCGCGGCGCCGTATTTTCAGCCCTACGGACAGGCTGAGGAGTACGAAAGGTTGCGTTTGGAGCAGCAATCGCGCGAATTGGAGGGCAATTTGGCCGAAGCCGCGATTTCGCGCTTTGGCGGCCGGGAATCGGAGGAAATCGCTGATCCGGACGCGGATTTTTTGGAGCGCTACGAGTGGCCGGAAGGGATGACCGTGCGCGTGCGATTTTGGGGCGACAGCGAGTGGGAAGACTTGTCCGGAGCGCGATTTCGGCGCTGGGTTTTTCAGCCGACGGGGATCGCCCGGCCATTGGTCGTTCAATTCGAGAACGAAGGCGTTTTTCTGGAGGCGACGTTTAACCCGCTGACGGCGGAAATCGAACGCGAAAGGAGCTACGTGGAATGAAGGGGCGAAAAAGCTCGAAACTCGAAATCCGAAATTCGAGTCGCGCCATGCGAATTTCCAATTTCGAGTTTGGAGCTTCCTCGGGCTACATTTTGTTCGAGGTCATCATCGCGGTAACGATTTTTTCGCTGGCGATCGTGGGTTTGATGCGCGTTTTGGACACCAGCCTGGAAACCGCGAATCTTTTTGCGCGGGACACGGCCATTCGCTACGGATTGCAGTCGATTTTGACCGAGGCGCGGCATCAGGACTGGCCAACATGACCCTGGAGCGCGCTGATGAGGCCATGGGCGTTGTTTACCGCACGGAGGTGGAGCCGCTGCAATTGGCTAGCGGAAGTGGGTCGACGTTGCGGGATTTGTACGTGCTGCGGGCGATCGCCTCCTACGATGACGAGCAGGAAATCGCGGAAATCTGGATTTACCGGGAGAGAGGACGATGACGGCCCTCAAAAACCGCCCCACAACGCGATTTTCGCGAAAAATCGGCCTTCACGCTGTTTGAAGTCGTCATCGCGGTCACGATTTTGGCGCTTCTCACCGGGTCGATCTACGGTTTGCTGCGACAGGCGATCGGCGCCGCGGCGGAGTTGGAAACGGCGGAAAAACAGGACCAGGCGATCCATCATTTCATCGAGCTTTGCCGCTCCACGCTGGAATCGCTGCCCGGCGGCGCCACGTTGACGGCTGAGGTGGTTGAGGAAGGCGCGATGTTGCAGGAATTGACCCTAACCGGTGTCTACGACGCCTTCAGCTTCGGCGCAGATCCGGTTTCGGACTCCGACACGGCGATCGGGCTTCAGCCATACGAGCCGCCGTCAGGCGAGGATGCGGACATGCCGCTGTACGCCGCGGCCATCACGCGAAGAGGATTTTGCGCCCCAGGCCGAAGACGGGGAAATGGCCATCCGCGTGGGCGCCGATGACGAATTTTTCGCCGCGGATGAGCAGGGGCGCTACTGGCTGCCGCTTTTGCCGGGGGTAGCCACGATGTTGTGGCAATTTTGGGACGAAGATCAGGAAATTTGGGTGGAAAGCTGGGATGACGCGGAAAATCGGCCGCCAATGGTCGAGCTTCAGCTTCAGCCGCAGGGACGGAGCCTGCCAATTCGCGTGGTTTTCGACATTCCGCCGATGCCGGGCGCGAGTGAGGGGCAAAGCGGTGGGCAACCCGCGGCGGCGCCGGCGACAATTCCGCCGCGAACGTCCTCGCAACCGGCGACAACGCGGCAGCCGCAAGGAAACGGGGCTCCCGCAACCGGCCGCGGACCCGGTGGAGGCGGAAATCGGCCAAATTCCCGGGATTCAACCCGCGGAGGCCCCCGCGGCCAAAATCAACCCGGAAACCGGCCCACGCCACCCCAAACCCCCGCAACCCCGCCGCAGGGAAGCACTAACCGATGAAAATCGCGAAACATCGCCCAAAACCCGCCGCCGCCGCGCTCATGATCGTGTTGGCCGCGGTGGTGCTGATTTCGCTGGCGCTGGCCGGCGTTTTGGAGTTAACCAGCCACACCGCGGATGAATCGCTGCAAGCCGCAAAACAGTTCAAAGCCCGGCAAATCGCGGAATCCGGCATCGCCCTGGGCATGCACCCGGAAATCGAGCCGACCGATCCGGTGCTGCACCAGGAATTGCACGGCGGCTTCCTCCTGGACGTGACCGTGACCAGCGAGCAGGGGCGAATTTTCATCAACAACGCCAACGCGGAGTCAAGCATGTCCGGCCTCTACGATCTGTTCGTCGTCTGGGGCCTCTCCGCCGATGAAGCGACCGTTGCCTCCCAAAGTTTGGCCGATTGGCTCGACTCCGACAATGATGCGCGAAGCCGCGGGGCGGAGAACGATTTCTACGCCGGGCTCGGTTTCGACCAGTTTCCGCGCAACGGCGTTTTCACCAGCCTGGAGGAGCTTTTGCTGGTGCGCGGGTTTGACGCAGTGGCGAAGAAAAAGCCGGATTGGCGCGATTTTTTCACGCTTTACGGCGACGGGCAAATTGACGTGAACGCGGCGACGGCTGAGGTGATCCACGCCTTTGCCGGTGTGCCGATTTCCAACGCGCAACGCTTCGTGCAAACGCGAAATGGGCCGGATGAAATCCTGGGCACCGCCGACGACGTCGTCTACGCGAGCGAAAACGTGCAGGATGCCGTGGGTTTTCTGGGCATTCCGCAGGAGCGCTCCCAGGAGCTGGGTCAAATTTTCACGCTGGAGGGCAGTGCCGTGCGCGTGGAATCCAGGGCGACCGTCGGCGATCTGGAATTCACGCTGGTGGTGATTTCCGACCGGGAATCCGGCGATGCGCTGGCGAGAATGTGGCGTTGAGCGGTGTTTTGGCGAGGGGTGACCGAAGCTAAATTCATGTCGCGTAGCGACAAAATATGTTAGCCGTGGGTTTTAACCCACGGAAAGGCGGGCGGATGATGCGTCGCGTAGCGACCGTTTAAGGTCTGTCCAATTTTCCCCGCGTAACCGGTCGCTACGCGACGGATAAGCACTGGTACGTCGCATCCGTGGGTTGAAACCCACGGCTAACATATTTTGTCGCTACGCGACATAAATTTAGCTTCGGTCACACCCTTTGGCGAGTTACGCGGCGGCTTCTTCCTTTTCCGGCTCCAGACTCTCTTCCGGCGCCTCGAATTCGTGAGCCTCGGCCTCGGCGTGCTCATCCTCCTCTTCTTCGAAGTGGTCGTCCTCATCCACGTAATCTTCCGGAATCTCGACGCGAAACTTGCGTTCGCGCTGGTCTTCCGGCAGTGGCGACATCATCATGACAATCTGCCGGCCGCTGAGTTTCGGCTCGATGTCGACCTTGGCCATGGTTTTGAGGTCTTCTTCCACCCTCTTCAACAACTCGAATCCCAACTCGCGGTGGGCGTTTTCCCGGCCGCGGAATTGAAGCTGAATTCGCAGTTTGTCTCCGTGATCCAGGAAGTCTTCGGCCCGCGTCATCTTGATCGAATAGTCGTGGGGATCGATGTTGATGCGGAACTTGACTTCTTTGGTCTTGGATTTGTGCTTGGGCGTGGCTTTTTTCTGCTTGGAGAGATCATACTTGTATTTGCCGTAATCGACGATCCTGCAGACCGGAGGATCGGCGTTTGGCGCGATTTCGACCAAATCCAGGCCCAGGGCTCTGGCTTTGGAGAGGGCCTCCCGGGTGGGAAGCACCATGTTGATGCTCTCGTAGACCACTCGCACCTTGGGTGCGCGAATGCGTTCATTCAACCGCGTCATGTCGCGGCGTGATCTGTTGTATTTACGTCTTTTCTTAGCGATAGGAGTTTATGGTTAGGGTTTAGTGTTAGTGTCGTAGACGAAAGAAATTGCCCGAAATTGCGGCCTTACTGCCCGAAAAAGCGCCTCCCGTTGATTGCCGAATGTGCACCCGCGTTTCCTGCGGACAGGAACAAAAAGGAGTCACCCTGTGCCTGTGTAGCCATGCACTATGCCCCGCACCGGGCCGCAAAAAGAGCGGGGCGGCCGCGTGAGGCGGTGAACCAAGGTGTATTGTTCCAAGAGGTCATCAAAATCTTCGGAAACCGCTGCCAACACTTTGGCGCGTGGTGGAGAAAGAGGCAAATAGGCTCCCCTCTCCTGGGTTCCTACCCAACTTATACGAAGAATTTGCGCTTTGGGCAAGGCGAAACTTTCCTGTCGAAATTCCCGCTTTTGGCGGCGAACCGACTTTTCATGAAAATCACCGACATCACTCCGGTTGTGCTCTCGATCCCGTTTCAGGCGGGCGGCAAGGGCGAGGGAATCATGCCCACCACCTGGACGACGCTGGATTTCTGCCTGGTGCGAATCGAAACCGACCGCGGTTTGGTCGGCTGGGGCGAGGGTTTTGGTTATTTTTGCAGCCGGTCGGTTGCTGCCATCATCCAGCGCTCCATTGCGCCGCTTTTGATCGGCCGCGAGTTGCCGGACCCGCGAAATTTCGGCGAGGAAGCGCAGCGCAAGCTGGTCTTGCAGGGGCGTTACGGCGTGACGATTTTTGCGTTGTCGGGGGTCGACCTGGCCTTGTGGGATTTGCGCGCAAAGGCCGAAAGTGTCTCGCTGGCGAGCTTGTTGGGTAGCCGATTCCGCGATTCCGTTCCGGCTTACGCGAGTTTGGTTCGTTATGCCGACGAAGAGCTGGTGACGTCAAAATCCGCCGAGGCCGTGGAACGCGGTTTTCCGGAAATCAAGCTGCACGAGATCGCGATGCCGGAAATTCGGGCCTGCCGCAAGGCGATCGGTCCTGACGTTCCCATGACGGTCGATGTAAACTGCAACTGGTCGCTGGATTTCACCCGCGAAGTGATTCCGGAGCTGCAAAAACTGGGCACGCGCTGGCTGGAGGAACCGATTTTTCCGCCGGAAGACTTCCGAACGCTCGCCAACCTGCGCCGCGAAACCGGAATTGCCATCGCGACCGGAGAAAACGCCTGCACCGCCTTTCAGTTCGAGGAAATGCAGCGGCTGGAGGCTACGGATTTCCTTCAACCCAGCATCACCAAGGTCGGCGGCGTGAGTGAGTTTTTGAAAATTTGCGAGCGAAACCGCGCGGATTGGAATTTGCCGCTCATGCCGCATTCGCCCTACTTTGGGCCGGGTTATCACGCCACGTTGCAACTGGCGGCGCTGGAATCGGCCTTCGAATTGTTCGAGTTTCTCTACGTTGAGCCGGAAGCCTGGCTTTACCCTGACATGCCGCTACCGGAGCGGGGACAGATCCCAATTCCCGACAGTCCGGGGCTGGGAATGGACCCTGACATGGCCACAATCGAGCGCTATCGCGTGGATTGAAAAAATTCCAGCACCAAGCGATTGAAACCATCCGCACACTCCGCGTTCAGCATGTGAGCGGCCGAAAATTCCTCCAACCGCGCGTTTGGCAGTTCCGCGGCCATGGCGCGCGTCCAATCCGGCGGAGTAGCGGCGTCGCTTAGCCCGAGAGTTACCAGCGCGGGCGTTGGGATGCTTGTTAGGCCGGGGCGTAGGTCGAATTCGCACAGCATCTCGCAGGTTCGCGCGTAACCTTCAGCCGGCGTGCCGAGCAGCATTTCGCGAAACGGCTCGCGGTGCTCGAATTCATCGGTAAACCAGCGGTCGAGCACGCTGTTTTCGATCGAAGCGATCCCTTTTTCGCGGATTTGCGCCAACCGGCCGCGCAACAGGGCGGGATTCTCGATCGTCGCCGAGCAACTGCTGAGCACCAACTGTTCCACGCGCTCCGGCGCTTCCTGACCGAGCCACAATCCAACGATGCCTCCGAGCGACAACCCCACGAAACGCACGCGTTCGAGGCCGAGTTCATCCAGCAGATTAATGGCATCCCGGCCGAAGTCGTCGATCGTCCAGGGGCCGTCCGGAAGCGCCGATTTTCCGTGACCGCGGTGATCGTAGAGCAACACGCGAAACCGCGAAGTCAGCGCAGCCAATTGCGGCGCCCACATTTCGCGATGCGTCCCCAGCGAATGCGAGAGCATCACGACCGGAGCGCCCGGCGGACCTTGAAATTCGAAGGACGGCAACATCAGGACGTGCCGTTGGCCTGCGTTTCGCGAAATTCACCAACAATCGACGCCGCACCCGCCGTCATCAGCCGCAGATCCGACCCAACGGTGACGAAATTCGCGCCGAGGGCGATCATGCGCCGGGCGTAGGCAACCGTGGCGTTGTGAACGCCCACCCATTTGCCGGCCGCCCGCGCCGTCGTGATGATTTGCTCGATCGCCTCCAAAACCGGAGCCTCTTCCTGATCGAATTTCGGCGTGGAGCCAAGATCGAGCGAAAGATCCGCCGGACCGATGTAAACCGCCTTCAGCGCCTCAACGGCGACGATCTCATCCAGGTTTTCCAGGGCTTGCCGGCTTTCGATCATCGCGATGGAAAGCACCTCGTCGTTGGCGCTGCGGTAGTAGTCCGGACCGGCGTAAAGCCCCACGCGAATTGGCCCAAAACTGCGCGAACCCGTGGGCGTATAATTGCAGGCGCGCACGAATCGCCGGGCGTCATCGGCGCTGTTGATCATGGGGCAAATGATGCCGTAGCAGCCGGCATCCAGCATGCGCATGATAATTCCCTCCTCCAGCCACGGAACCCGGGCCATGGCCACCGTCGGGGTGGTCGAAATCGCCGTTAGCATGCCAAGAGCGGCCTGGTAATCGGCCAAGCCGTGTTGCAAGTCGATGGTGAGCGAATCCCAGCCTTGATGCGCCATGGCTTCGGCCGAGGAAGTGTTCGGAATCGCTAACCAGCCGTTGAGCGTTGCCTGGCCGGATTTCCAGGTTTGGAGGAGTGCGTTCATGATTTTGAGGAACTTTTCAGGATTCGCGAGGCGTCTCCAGCAAAATCCGCCGCGGCAAAGCCCCCGCCGACCACGCCTTCCTCGATCGTGTCGAGATTGGGCGCGATTTCGAGAATGGACGGATCGGCAACCGCATCGCGAGCGCGATCTTGCGGTTGGTAACCGAGGCGAAACGCGTTGGAGTTGTCAAAAAACGGCTCGTCGACTTGGGAAACGCCGTAGACGATCTCGTGGCCTAAATTCGGAGTGGTCAGGCCAATTTCGATGAGTTGCGCCAGATCGTGGGCGCTGATCCAGGTGTGCAAGCGCCGCTCGTCGGGAATATCCGGCCCCACGTAGCCAATTCTGATCGACAAGACGTTGAGCCCGAATTTATCCGCAAAATAAGCCGCCGCCGATTCGCCAAAAGCCTTGCTGAGGCCGTACTCGGTGTCGGGCCGGTGAGCGGTGGTGTGGTCGATCGGCGCGCCACGCTGGATGAAGCCCACGGCGTGATGGCTGCTGGCGGAAACCACGTGGCTGATGCCGCATTGGCGGGCGGTTTCGAAGACATGGTGCGTTCCGGCGATATTTGGCCCTAACACGTCATCAAACGTGAATTGGGCTCCAACTTTGCCGGCAAGATGGACGATCCCGTCCGCGCCGTTCGCGATTTTTTTGACGAAATCGAGATCCGCGATGTCGCCTTGCCGGAAACACTCGTTAGGCGCCAAATCGGAGATTTTTTCGACATCAGTGAGCACAACCTGCCGGAATTCCCGAGCCAAAATCGGGCGCAACGCCGTGCCGACGATTCCCGCGGCTCCGGTCAGGACGATGGTTGAGGGACGAATCATCAATCCGGCAATTTGCAGAGAAATGCCGCGCCTCCAACCGCAGATTCGCCCAATGGGTCAATCAATTGGCGGGAAAGCTCAATCCGGGTGCGAACGGACGCAAGTCACGAGGACTAGTGGGCCTGAAGCCATATTTCAGTTAGCCGAGTCATCTCCGAAATCCCGCATGCCCGCATGCCCGCATGCGATAAGGTTTTGGGATTTTGGCTCGCAGTGATACAATCGCCACAAGAACGTGCATGAACTACCGAATCCTCTTTTTACTCATCACCCTTGCCTCGTTAATTCTCGCGCCCAACCTTCAGGCCGAGTGGCAATTGCGGCTCAAAGGCGAATTCTATACCACTAGCATCAAGTATCGTCCGGGAAACCAGGCTACCCAAGAAGACCGCTATGAAACTCTTGCCCGCCTCGTCGCATCAACCGAACCGACCGATGCGGACAAGTCAATTACCTCGATCGACCTGAGCGGACTGCTGTCCACGGACGATGTGCTGCAACAGGAGATTGCCGAGCAGTTCGCGGCGGAGTCGGGAGACCCATTCGAAAGGGCTAGAAAGACGAAAGCCTTGTTCACGCCCAAACTCTACACAGCCGCGCGATCCGCCATCGCCCGCACGCCAACCGTGAAGAAGTTGTCCGGGATCCTCGAAGCCGGTGGATACCGCGTTTCCGAGATTTATCTTGAAAAAGCGCACTTCAGTTCGGGCGGCGCCAAATTCGCTGCTATTTTTCAACTGCTCACGACACCCCGCGAAGAGGTCGCGATTCCCTAACAAAGCCCCTACGATTGCTCGAAACTCATCCAGGAAATCCGAAGGCCAGCAAAGAATCCGCAAAGCGTCCGCGCAGAAAATTCTGGTTTCCGGCGACCGCGGGCGAGACCAGCGAAAATGCGTTGGGTGTTTGGGCAACGTCTCTCCCTCGCATACGTCTCTCCCCAATTTGGACGACTTTTTTCGGCTCCTTCAATCGTCACCAAAAATCACGTTCACTCCCATCCCAATCGATCGCTGATTTTCATCGCCGTTGAGCTCGTGAGCACCAAAGAACTCGATGGAAAACCGTTCCGAGAACAGATATTCCGTGCCAAGCTCAATCGCATCAATTTCATCCTCGCGAAACCAACTTGCGGTGAATTCAAGCCTCTCGATTGGAATGTAAATCAGCCCGGCTCGATATTCCCTCATCCAATTCGGCTGGGGATCGAATTCGCCTTCCTCGTAGATCACTCCAAGTTCTCCCGCGACGCCGAGCGGTCCCCAAAACTTTTCCGCTTCGAAAAAGGCAAACCCACTCGTCGTCTTCCCCCCAAAAAAGGGATCCAGGTTGTTGGTGGGTAATCCCGCGCCCACCGTGACGATGCCCAACAGGGTTTCATCTTCCGATTCGAAGCCATAGCTCGCAGCTAACTCGATATCTCCAAGACCGACACTATCGCGCGACCTGATTTGGCTGAATCTGTCGGTGGGAGCCGCCTGCCAAGACTCCGAAACGATGGGTATCAGGACGCTCAGTTCCAAGTCTTCGAGGACTCCAAATTCCAGGCCAACTTCAGAGGTCCAGGTATGGTAAGCGTCCGTGGCGAACTCGACTTCTTCGCCCAAAACGGTCCGCGCTTCGTAAAAATGGGTCGCCGTGGCGTACTCCCCGCTTGCAGCGATCAACAAGCTTCCTTCCGGGGTCGCCGCGGCGCGAAACAGGGCGTCGGCATACTCAGAGTCCTCGTCGAATTCCTGACCCGAAGTCCAGGCGAGGGCACAGAAGAGGAATCCGAGCAAACTCAGGATGGTTCGCATCGGCCGAGTTTCTCACGAAGCGCTCTTCACGGCAAGATGGGTGTCTAACAATCGGCCATTGGTTTTAGCGGCCTCCCACGATCGAGTTACCGAGAGATTACTGCGACTGTGAATTCTTTGGTAGCGAGAGCGAGGCGGTCAGCACCCCGTTTTTCAGCGAGAAGCTGAGTTTTCCTCCCTGCAAGACGGCAAATTCAGACGCCAGGGCCAGGCCGAGCCCGAAGCGCTCGCGGCTCGACCTTGAGGCGTCGCCTTGCCAAAAAGGCTCAGCCAAAAGCGGCACTTGCTCTTCGGTTAGCCCCGGAGCGGCGTTGGACACCCAAACCATCGCAGCTTCTTGTTCGCTGACGGCTTGCAGCGATATTTCAGCTCCATCGGGGCATGCTCGACCGCATTCTGGATCAAATTTTGCACGATCGCCGTCGTGAGCGTCGAATCGCCGAGCGCGCGAACCGAATCGTCGCCGGTCTGCAAAAGAAGCGTCTGATTTCGTTCGGCGGCGCGTGTCCTGAATCGCTCCGCGGTCTCCGTCACGATCGCTGCGAGTTCGAGGGGTTCGCTTGAGTTCGATTCCTTGCCCGAGCCGGCTCCGTGCAGGCTCGAGATCGTTTCGATCAGGCCGGTCATGTGTTCGGCTTGCGTGCGGACGGCGGCCAGCACCTCGCGCGGGTCCTCCTGCAACGCAGGATCTTCGGACTCGGTGAGCGCCACCTCGGCCAGAGCGCGAATTTCTGCCGCGGGAGTTCTTAGCTCGTGCGCCAGGCCGGCGGAAAACCGGCGCTCGCGTCCCAGACTTTCGCTCAAGCGATCCAGAACCAGGTTGAATTGCCTGACGACCGGCTCCAGCTCTCGCGGCGTGCGTTCGTGCGGCAGACGTTGGTCGAGCGCGTTGACGTCGATTTGACGGGCCACGTTTGCTAAGCGGACGATCGGACGGTTTAGCCAACCCGCGACGATCGCCACTGCCAGCCAACTACCCAAGGCCAGGAGTAGGCCGGCAACGAGCAGCGCGCGTTCCAAGATGGCGAGTTGGCTCGCAACCGGGGCCGTGGATTTTGCGACGGTTAGGGTGAGAAGCGTCCGCTGCGATTCCAAGTCAACCCCCGGGGGAATCTCCTCGTCGTCGTCGAGGTCAATCTCGGGCAAGAAGACCGCGGTGATGCCCCGCGCCTTTCCCACGTCCGCCAGATCGATGGTCGTGATCTCGCCCGTTCCAGGCTCCCGGCGCAACACGGGCAATTCCGCCAGCCCCGAAAGCGAGGCCGATCTCGCGACGATTTCTCCCGAGGAATCCCGAAGCTCGTAGAACGCCGTCGTCGCGCCCTGACTGAATTCCGACTGAGCCGATTGGTGAAAATCCGGGTCCAATCCCTCCGCGTCGATCTGCGTTTCGGCAACGAATTCCTCCACGGTAGCCACCAACCCGCGATCCAACTCGGCTAACGACGCTTGCTCGACCAAAATGTGGATCAAAATGGCGACCAAGGCGAAAAGGGCGGTGACCGTCGTGGTTAGGATCAACACCAAACGACGTTGGATGGAAGGGGAGCGGCTCATGAAATCAGGTTCGCTCGAAAAGGTAGCCCCTTCTCGGCACGGTGCGAATTTCGACTTCGGCCGCGGCCTCGCGCAAGGATTTGCGCAGCTTGGAAACGGAGGAATCGATCGCATTGCTGCGCAAATCCACGGCATGATCGTAAACGTGATCGAGGATTTCGTGGCGGCTCACCACCTGGCCCTCACGCCGCATCAAGTACTCCAACAAATTGAACTCGCGCGGCCGCAAGACGACTTCAACGGCATCCGCCTGCACCCGGCGCGCCGCCGTATCGAAGCGCAAATTCCCGATCTCGAGCGTTTCCGAAATTTCGCCGTAGCGATGGCGGATCATCACCCTGACACGCGCCAAAAGTTCTTCGAAAGCGAACGGTTTCACCAGGTAGTCGTCCGCCCCGGCCTCCAATCCGGCGACGCGCTCTGGAACGGTGGCCTTGGCCGTCAAAATCAGCACCGGCGTCTCCATTTCTTGCGCGCGCATTTCCCGCAAGACGGTCATCCCGTCCATTTTGGGAAGCATGAGATCGAGGATCACTCCGTCGTAATCGAAGCTGAGAATGGAATCCATGGCCTCCTCGCCGTCGTGCGCGTGATCGACCCGGAATCCCGCTTTGCGAAAGCCGCGAACCAGAGTTTCGCAGAGCGAGGCAGCGTCCTCGACGATCAGCAAGCGCATAGTGTTTCCTCAGTCATCAACGGTTCGAACTTGGGCGCCATCAGCCGAAATTCTCAGTTCGTATTTTCGTCCTCCGGCCCGGCCCTCGACCTCGTAAGACGTCCGCGCCCCCACGGTTATTTGCTCGGCTTCCTTCAATCGAATGTGCGGCACAGCATTCTCGGCAGCCTGGCGAACGACGGGTGGCAGGGTCGTGATCGGGATGGTTCGTTCGCGCTCGATCAGCCTTCCATCGGCATCCACCGTCACGGAAACCTCCACGCCATCCACCTTCCATTCGGCTTCGTAGACGGTCACCTTGTTGCGAACTTCGGTCTCGATTTCCTGGATTCGATGCCCTTCGGCAAGCTTGCGGATCGCTTCCGCGACCTTGGGCGGCAAGCGATCCTGATGAATACGGTTGCCGGCCAGAGCAAGCAAAGAAGGGAGCAACGGCGCCAGAACAATGAGCATCAACAACGGACGTGAGATCGTTCTCATGATCCTTAAGCGTAGTGGGTTCGCGTGATGGAGTCATTACCCGTCTCCGTCTTTTTTTGTCGCGTTGGATGCCAAAACGATCTCCTGCACGTTCCCGGCGCGGTCGATTTTGATGCGCAACGGAACCCGGGCGTATCGTCCAATTACCTCGAACCACTTTTCGTCCTTCCGGCGATGAAAACGCACCCGTTCGATCCTCAAACCACGGATCGCCTGGCGAGCTGCCTTGCGAATATGTTGGGGTGCTCCACCCGGTTTCATCTCCCGGATCTCCACCGGCGCTTGCTCCCGCCCTTCATCCGCGATAGCCGCGCCGCCAACGATCAGGCAGCATGAAAAAATGCAGGTTTGGACGAAGTTCATCAGCCGCGATCTTAGCCTGCCCCGATTACCGAGTCGTTACCGCACGCCGGTTTTCAGGCCGAATGATAGCGCCCCGCGTTCGGCCCAATCATCCATTTCCACGCCGTTTCGATGATCGCACGAGCGTCCGTTCGCGCGGCCTGCCATCCCAATTTCCTCTTCGCCAAGTCCACGTTGGCCACAAGTCGCGCCGGATCTCCCCTACGCCGCGATCCCATCCTGACAGGCACACATTTTCCGCTGACCTCTTCGACCAGTGAGATTACTTCGGCGACGGAGAGTCCCGCCCCCGTTCCCAGGTTGCAGACGATCGAAGCCTTTTCGCTCCGCAAGTGATCCAGGGCCTGAGCGTGTGCTTGGGCCAAGTCCTCCACATGAACGTAGTCGCGAATGCAAGTGCCATCGGGAGTTTCGTAGTCTTGGCCGAAAATCGTGATTTCGTCGATCTCACCTTTCGCCGCCATGAGGATTCGCGGGATCAAATGCGGTTCTGGATCGTGATCTTCACCTAACGTTCCATCCATGGCGCAGCCCGCCGCGTTGAAGTAGCGCAAGATCGCGATTTTCAACCCAAATGCGCTCTCACAGTCCCGCAAAACTTGCTCCATCATCAGCTTGCTCCGTCCGTAAGGATTCACCGGATTTTGCGGATGCGACTCGTCGATTTTCGGTTGCTGAGGATGCCCGTAGGTCGCGCAACTCGACGAAAAAATGAAATTCGGGCATTCGTGCGCCTCTACTGCTCTTAGAAGCGTGGACGTCTCTGCTACATTGTTATGATAGTACTTTAGCGGATCGCGAACTGACTCGCCAACGTAGGCAAAAGCGGCAAAATGAATGACCGCTTCCACCTCATACGTTTGGAAAACCCGCTGCAAGACCAGCGCATCCGAAACCTCCCCGAAAATAAACTCAGCCTCGGTCGAAACCGCCGCGGCATGCCCGCGGACGAGGTTGTCCAGCACCACGACACGTTCACCACGTTCGGCCAAATGGCGAACGGTGTGAGATCCTATGTAGCCCGCCCCGCCGGTTACCAGAACGACGCTTTGGTTGTTGCTGAATTTCATGTTTGGAAGCGCCATGATGCCCGGCTCCCATTACCGACTCGTGATCGAGCCGGAGAATTCTTTCGCGGCCATAATGTTTCGATAATCCGCGCCAGCTAGGGTCGGCCCATGATTCTTCCACCCTTCCTCCTATCCTCAGTGGTTGGCCGCGTGGTGCTTGGTTTCAGTGACGATTCGCTTCACATGCGCGAGCAAGCGATCGCACTGAGCCAGGTGCCAAACGGCTTCGGCAACTAGCTGTGCAAACCGGTTCACCGTTTGCGGAACTTATCGCACACCATCCCTGGGTACTCTTCTTTGCGATCGCGATCCTACCCGGCCTGGGCGTGCCAAATTGCCCGATGCTGGTCATCTGCGGCACAGCCATGACGGTCGCTCTGGGCACTCGCGATGCCGTTCTCTTGGCCGTCGCCGCCGTGTCCGCGAACATTCTGTGGACATGGTGGGTCGCCGCCTATCCGTTTCGCGAGTTTCTCCGAAAACGCATCGAAAAACGGATGCGGAGCCAGGGTTTGCACGAACGTTTTCACCTGAACGAACGCAGTGTCCTTACAATCACCTTTCTGCTGCATATTACGCCCGGTGTTCCCTTATTTGTCCAAAACTACTTTCCTGGCGTTTATCGCTTAAGCTATTGGAAGTTTCTTGCCATCGCACTTCCAGTTCAGGCGCTGTATACCGCGATCATTGTTGTCACCGCAGGGCAAATCTTTGAACTGCTTCGCGGTTATCCGCTTTTGGTATTGATGGCGGCACTCACGATCTGGGGGCTGGTCTCCGTCTATCGCCGTAGCAGCACAAAATCGCCGCAAACTTGAAGTTTCTCCCAGCCGCGAGGGGCAAAATCCTGCTGGAATCGATGCAATCGTGTCACCACAAAGATAGGAACGCCCGGGGCCGGTTCGAGCTTGGCGACATCTTGCGGTTTTCGATGGAGTTTGGTTTTGCCCCAGTTAAACTCGGTTCCATCCGGAGAAACCGCGATATCAGCATCTCCCCGGGTGATTTCTACCGTTTGCCGGAGGTAAAATTCCAGCCCATTTGCCCGGATTTCACAGGCGATTACCCGATATTCTCCAACCAGGTTTTCTCGTTCCTGACGAATACGTACAGCTAGCGGGCGAACGCTGGCTTGACGTTCGAGAAGGTCATTCCAAGCGTTCATTCGCGAAGGCAATAAGGCTAAAAACGCCATGGTCAAAACTCCAACGCCAATCAAGATCGTTGAGCGCTGGATTTGCCTCGACAATATAGAAGAAAGGCCAATCGCGAGCCCCGGGAAGAGCGGCAAAACGTAGGTTGGGAGTTTTGATCCTGACAGGGAGAGAACGACAAACGGAATTGCGACCCAGCCTATGTAAAGTGGCGGAATCGAAGCCCTCTTTCTCCAGGCTCCAGGCAATTTGGCAATGGCGAAAAACGTCCACGGAAAGAAACCCGCGAAGGTCACGGGAACAAAAAACCAAAAGGGCCGCGATCGCCCGTGAGTTGCCGAGCCGAAGCGATCGAGCAACTCGTGATGCAAGAAATAGTCAGCCAAACCGGGAATCCTGGCGGATAAAACCAAAAACCAGGACAGGCCAATCAAAAGCGCGATTGGCAGTCCCCAAAGCCAGGGAATCTTGACGCTATTCCTATAAGCGAGCGCGGCGGAAAAGGGAACGAGGAACGCCACCGGACCTTTCGTCAAAAAGCCGAGGCCGGCGCAAACAAAAAAGAGCCAACCCCAGAAAATGCGATCGTTAGATCGCACCAAACAAGCGACCGCCGCGGTAATCCAGAACGTCATCGTCATATCCGGCGTCACGATTCGGCCCAAGGCTGCGAAAAGGGCCGACGAAGCTAATATCATTAGCGTAAGCCGCGCCTCCCCCATTCCGTAGAGCTTCCTCGCAATGCTCGTCGCCAACAAAAGCGCGCCAAGAGCCGACAGCGCCACCGGCAAGCGAGCCGCGAATTCATTGAGCCCGAAAAACCTGAACGAAATCGCCGTCAACCAATAGAAAAGCGGCGGTTTCTGGAAATGCGGGATGCCGTTCAAGTGCGGAACGATCCAATCTCCGCCCGGTTCCACCATTTCCCGCGCGATTTCGGCATAACGACCTTCATCAGGCTCCAACAACCCGTAGCTGCCCAGTTGCGTGAGGTACGCCAGACTAACCAAGATAAAGAGCAGAATGGTCGACCGCATATTATGAGGTTCCCTCGATTTCGCCGGTCTCGGGAAACCGTCGCCGGCAAAACCACCAAACCCCAAGCATATCGACCGCCGGCCGCCAGAGCATCACCCGTAGCCCGTAGTGAGTCCGTCCGCCAACCCTGTCGCGATGATCGACCGGGCACTCGACAACCCGATGCCCCGCCGCGTTCGCCAGCGCCGGAATGAAGGAATACAGCGTCTTCAGGGGAATCAACGACTCCACCACGGTTCGGCGAAAAACCTTGATCGCGCAGCCGGAATCCGTCACCCCATCGTTCAGAAAGAAGTCCCGAACTCGATTTGCGACTCGCGACATCGTTCGGCGCAACCAGGAATCGTGCCGATGGACGCGAACGCCGGAAACCAGCCCCGCATCTTCCTGTTTCAGCCTCGCGATCATCGCGGGAAAATCCGCGGGATTGTTTTGGCCATCACCATCCAAGGTCGCGACCAAATTGCCGCGAGCCGCGCGGAGGCCGTAAAACAACGCCGGCGCCTGCCCTTGGTTTTGCGCGAATGTTAGGACGCGCACCCGTTCATCGCGGCTCCCCAAGTTCGCCAACAGCGTCGCGGTTCCATCCGAGCTTCCATCATCCACGGCAACGACTTCGCTCTCCAGGTTCGTCAATTGATCCAGGACAGACAAGCATTCCCCGATGACGCTATCCACGCTCTCTTCCTCATCGTGAAACGGGATGACGATGCTGAAATCGATACGGGAACTCACCTCGCAAGGCTACAGTCCCGCGGTTACCGAGTGATTACCCGGGGACAAGATTCATCAACTCGGTGGAGGCTCGGAAGTCAACTGGACAAGCGCCTCGCGCTTTTTCCCGCAAACTCACCCGAAAAGAGGTTGCTTGCCGCCTGGGATTCGCTAACAATCTGGCGAAAGGAGCTAACGATGGCACGCAAAAAAGTTTTCATCAGCTATTCCGAAAAAGACGCCGAAATGGCGAAACGCGCGGCGCAAAAAGTTCGCGACGGGATCCCCGCCGCCGAAGTTTTCGTGGCGGGCGATAATTTGCAAACGGGCGATGAATTTCGCAGCGTCATTCTCAACAATCTGCGGCAGTCCAACCTGTTCGTGGTGCTTTTCACCCACAACGCGGCGCAAAGTTCGTCGGTTTGCGCGGAAATCGGGGCCGCGGTCGCTCTCAACATCCCGATTTTGCCGATTTTGGAGGGATGCAACGAGTCGGAGCTGCCTTTTCTCATCCGGAACATCCAATTCTCCAAATCCTACGAAATGGAGAATTTGGCCGACATCGTCCGCGCCAAGCTCGGGTTTTCCGATGATTTGAGCGTGGGGCAGATGGTGCGTTTGCCGGCTGCCGCGCCACAGGACGCCAAGCGCTCGGAATTGGACAAAATCAACTGGACCACGGAGATGAATGCGCTTTTGGGCCAGGAAGGCCGAATTGCCTCCATCGACGATTCCCTTCGCGTGGTGGAATTGGAGGGGATCCCGTTCAAATTTGCCGTCGAGTGGTTGGAACGCATCGACTGAACAATCTCGCAACAAACCTGGAAGAACAACATGAATGCACCGCTGAAGAAGAGTTCGATTCACAAGGGGCAGGAAACCGTGCTCGCCGCACCGTCCGAACACGATAATGACGAGATTTTGATCGGTTTGGGTTGGGATCCGGCCGGCATCAACAGCAAGTTTGAGTTCGATTTGGACCTGGCGTGTTTTTTGCTCTACGAGGACGGAAAAATGCGCAGCGAAGACGACTTTGTTTACTACCACAACCTGGAGGCGTTCGATGGGGTGGTCGAGCATCATGGAGACGACCCTGACGGTCGAAAATCGCTCCATCATCACGATGAGTTCATCACCATTCGCCCGGCGGATTTGCCGCGGGAAATTCGCAGCATCCTCATCTTGGTGTCGATTTACGAGGGGGTGAAGCGCAACCAGCGCTTTGGCGAGGTGGAGCGTTCGTTTGTGGAGGTCATTCGCGGCGATCAATGCACGGAGTGGCACCTGGATCTCCAGGATTCATCCACCAGCGGATGCACGGTCATGGAATGCGGGAGAATTTACCTGGGCGACGATGGAACGTGGAGATTCAAGCCCGCGGATCAAGCCTTTCGCGGCGGGCTGCATTTGGTCATTCCCAACTACGGCGATTTTGAGGGGAGCCACGTAGAGCCGACCAAGCAGTGGGCCGAAAAGCACCGGATGGAGTGAGGTGGGGGGAAATTCGAAATTGGAAATTGGAAGCTCCGCGAGGCTCCAAGCTCAAACCGCGGTTCGTAGGGCCTCGACCACCACGCTCAGGCTGGAGCGGCCTTTGTAGACGTTGCGGCTGATGCGGTAGGCGACGTCCCAGGGTGTGCGCGGCAATTTTTCGTCCGCGCCGTTGAAGAGCATGGCGTCGATCTTGCGGCCGCTTTGGAAGAGCGGCAGCTTGAGGTGCTTTTCCTTCAAAACGCGCGGTTCGTCGCTCACTTGCACGGCGCGGCTCATCATCAGCGGCGCCGGGTTGCCCATGCCCATGGGGTGCACCAGTTCGTAGCTGTCGAGCAGGTCCAGGTTCAGTTGCTCGAAGGTGGCCACCAGGTCGATGTCCACCCGGGGGCGCAAATTTTCCGGGGTGGCGTGCTGGCGGATGTAATCGCAAAAGTTTTGCCGAAAAGCGTCGACGTTTTCGCGCTCCAGAGAGACGCCGGCCGCCATTTCGTGTCCGCCGCCGGCCAGGAGCAGCTCCCGGCAAGAGTTGAGCGCGGCCACGAGGGAGACGCCTTCGATGCTGCGGCCGCTGCCTTTGCCGATCCCGTCCTCGTCAAAGGCGATGATGAAGGTGGGGCGGTGAAATTGCTTCACGATTCGTGAGGCCACGATGCCAACCACGCCGGGGTGCCAGGTTTCGTGGCCCAAAACGATGCCAAAATCGCGTTTTGCGTCAAAATCGGCCAACATTTCGGTCGCCTCGTCCTTGATCCGGCCTTCCAGGTCCTGCCGTTCGCGGTTTTGGCCGTCCAGAAAGGTCGCCAACTCGCGTGCGGTTTCGTGGTCGTCGCTCATCAGCAAATCCAGCGCGGCTTGCGCAGTGTCCAGCCGGCCGGCCGCGTTGAGCCGGGGACCAAGCTTGAAGCCGATGTCGTAGGCCACGGGCCGTGCGGCGACTCCGGCCACGTTTTTCAGCGCGTTGAGTCCGGGGTGGATGGTGGCGTCCATCTGCTGGAGCCCCTTGCGCACGAGGGTGCGATTTTCGCCAACCAGCGGCACCAAATCAGCCACGGTGCCCAGCGCCACGATGTCGAGCCACTGCCGCAGGTTCAAATTCGGGATTTTGCGCTCTTTGAGCATGGCGTGGCCCACTTTAAACATGACGCCGGCCGTGCACAGGTAATGGTAATTGTCGCCCAGCTTCGCGTTCACCAGAGCAACGGCCGGAGGCAGGTTTTCCGGCGTATTGCACTCGTGGTGATCGCAGACGATCACGTCAATCCCGCGCTCCCGCAGGTAACGGACCTGCTCCACCGACGACGTGCCGCAATCGACGGCGATCAGCAAATCCGGCGAGAATTCGGCCAAACAGCGCTCGATTCCGTGCTCGTTGAGCCCGTAGCCCTCATCCATGCGGTGGGGCAGGAAGGTTTGCGCCTCCAGCCCGTAAGCGCGGAAAAACGCGTGCATCAGCGTCACCGACGTCACGCCATCCACGTCGTAATCGCCGTAAATTACCACCGATTGCTTGCCATCGATGGCTTGGAAGATGCGATCGACGGCCTGGCGCATCTGCGGCATCAAAAACGGGTCGCTCAGGTCCTGGAGCCGCGGGTGGAGGAAGCGCACGATTTCCTCCGGATCATCCATGCCGCGTTGCAGCAAGAGTTCGACCACCAGCGACCTCAAACCCAGCTCGTTGGCCAGGTGGCTGACGCGTTGGCGATCCGGTTTTTTGCGCACCGCCCATTTTTGGTTTTGAATCACGTTAGGTAGACTATCAAAGCCACCAAACTTGACCAAATCGGCCTGGAATCAAGGCAACGGTGGTGGCAAAGTTTGCGCCGCAGAATAATTGCATTTTCCAGAAATTAGCGGTTGCGACCATAAAAATTATAACCAACGTAGGAGGGTTCTACGCTCCCTTGTGATTCATGTCGATCCCGGACCCTAATTTCCCCCGCCGTGGCGGGGAACCCTTCCATCGTCCCGATCCCGCTACGGCCCGGTTTCTGGAAACGCTGGGTTTTTCCAATCCCAACACTCCGGGCGACGGGCTTGCGGCCGAACCGGAGTTTCCCCTGCCCGCAGAAGAGCCTCCAGCGGGCGTGCATCTTCTCTGTCCGTGCTGTCTGGAGGAGTTGTCCATCAGCATGGATCAGTTGGGCGTGGAGGGGCCATGTCCTTCGTGCCGGACGCAAATCGTGGCCCGGCAAGATGGAGACGGCAACGTGCAGGCCCAGATCGTGGCCCAGTTTTGCCCGCCGCCGTCGTTGGTGGATTGGCCGAAGCCAAAGCCGACGCCTGCGCCGCAACCCACACTTCCCTTTCCGGAAATGCCCAACCCAACGCCGGGGCCGCGTTTTCAGGTACCGGAGCGGAGCTTGGTGCGCGCGGAGTATTTGGTGGATCCGGATGAAGTTCAGTCCGCGACCCAGGTTCTTCCCTCGCGGCAGCGGATGCGGCGGCGAATGAGGGCCATGGCGGGAATTTCCGCCCTTTTGGTGGGGCTGGCAGCGGCCGGGATCGCGATTTTTCAGCAAGATTGGGTTTTTGGGCCAAAATCGGCCCCCGGCAGTGAGGAAAACTCCGTGTCACCGTCTGCCGCCGCGCAAAAATCGTCCCCCGCCCCGCCGGCGCCGGCAACAACGCTCGAACCGGCATCCGAAGCAAAACCGCCCTCCGCGCCACCGGCTGAGGAACCGCCAAAAATCACGAAATTTCCCAAAAAACCGGTTCCAGTCACCGCCATCCCAAAATCGGCGCCAAACCTGCCCAAACGAAGCGAACGCGCCGAAGAAACCGTGCGCGGCTTTTTGGGCGCCACCGATATTTCCGCCAAAGAACCGTGGATTCTCGATCCGGAAGCCAGCCGGCCCGCGTTGCGCAATTTCTACTTTCTGGAGCCGCTGGTTTCCCGCGGCAACCCGCAGATTCAGCACGTGGAAACCCTGAAAACGCAGGAAGGACGCTGGGTGAGCCTCTTCGACGTGATTCAGCCCGCATCCCTGCCGCACCGGGTTTGCGTGGTTCACCTGGACGACGGATCGGCCAAGGTGGATTTCCAGCTTTACCGGCAAATGCGCGAAAACGCGCTGCACCGCTTCCTGGCCGGGCCGGATCGGGCCAGCACCGGCCGGTTTCGGGTCACCATTCGTCAAGCGCACCGCGGCGGTGTCTCCAGGTTGCCGGTCGCAAGCCACTTCAAGGAGCCGCCCCTGCTTTTCGAGCTGCGGCTCCCGTTTCATCCCGGTGCGCCGGGACTTGTGGGCGTGCCGATGGATTCCCCCATCCTGGAGGAGTTGCAAAGCGCCTTGACCGGCAGCGGTGGCGATTTAGCTGCGGTGGTTGAGCTGGAGTGGCAGCCGAGCGAGGTGACCCCGCAGGAGTGGGTGGTGACGATTGGGCGCCTGGTTCGCACCGGGCTCTGGGATTGAGCTGCTTCAATCTCAATCCGGCCGTTGAACCCGTCGGAAGCGTTGAAGGGACGAAAGGGACCTAAAGGACAAAAAAAGGACGGTCGATGTCGCTTTGGTCCTTTAGGTCCCTTTCGTCCCTTCAAACCAAAATCTCCCGCACCACGCGCGCCTTTTCGACCCCTGTCAGCCGCATATCCAGCCCCTGGTATCGGACACTGAAACGCTCGTGATCGATGCCCAAAAGGTGGAGCATGGTCGCGTGAAGGTCGCGCACGTGGACGACGTCGCGCACGGCGTGATAGCCCAGTTCGTCCGTCTCGCCATGACTCGCGCCGCCACGAATTCCGCCGCCGGCCATCCACATGCTGAAGCCCTTGATGTGGTGGTCGCGCCCGGTCCCTCCCTTGCCCTGATACATCGGCGTGCGGCCAAATTCGCCGCCCCAAATGACCAGGGTGTCCTCCAACATGCCGCGCTCCTTTAAATCCGCGATCAAGGCGGCGGTGGGGCGGTCGGTCAGGCCGCAGCAGATGTCCATGTAGCGCTCCAGGCCGCCGTGGTGATCCCAACCGCGGTGGTAGAGGTGGATGAAGCGCACCCCGCGTTCGGCCAAGCGCCGGGCCAGTAGGCAATTTGAGGCAAACGAGCCATCGCCGGGCTTTGCGCCGTATTGGTCCAAAACCCGCTGCGGTTCGCCGGAAATGTCCATCAACTCCGGCACGGAAGTTTGCATGCGGAAGGCCATCTCGTAGGCCGAAAGCCGCGTTTCGATTTCCGGGTTGGCGACGGCCGCGTTCCGTTTGCGGTCGAGCTGGCGGATGGTTTCGACCAACGCGGCTTGCTGCTGCGGCGAGACCCCGGCCGGGTTGCGCACGTAGTGCACGGGATCGCCGGCGGAGTTGAATTCCACACCCTGAAAGCGGCTGGGGAGAAATCCCGCCGACCACTGGCGCGAACCGATGGGCTGCGGATTGCGCCCGCCGATGCTGGTGAGGACGACGAACCCGGGCAACTCCTCGGTTTCCGATCCCAGGCCGTAGGTGACCCACGAACCCATCGACGGCCGCCCGCTGATGGCCGTGCCCGTGTTCATGAACGTGTGCGCAGGGTCGTGGTTGATCTGCTCGGTCACCATGGAGCGGATGACGGCGATTTCGTCGGCGATTTTGGCCGTGTGAGGGAGATAACCGCTGATGAGCTGGCCGCTTTTTCCGTGACGCCGGAATTTGGTCAGGTGACCCTGCACCTTGAGCTTTTGCCCCTGAAGCTGCGCGATCGGCTGGCCTTTGGTGAAGGATTCCGGCATGGGTTGGCCGTTCAATTCGTCCAGCTTCGGCTTGTAGTCGAACGTCTCCAGGTGCGAGGGACCGCCGGCCATGCACAGGAAGATGACGCGCTTGGCTTTGGGCGAAAAATGCGGAAATGCGCCCGCGGCGCGCCCGGTCAAACTGGCCAACGCGGCGGAACCCAGGCCGACGCCGGTTTGGCTGAGAAACGTGCGGCGTTGCAGGTTGCGAAGGGGATTTTCAGCAGTTTTCATGGGTGGAACGTTAGTTTCGGGTCACCGTTTCGTTCAAATTCAGGATTGCGCGGGCAACCGCCGTCCACGACGCCAGTTCGATCGGCTCCACCGCGTCCGGCGCGGGTTTGAGCCCGATTTCGAGCAACTTTTGGGCGGAAGCGGCGTCAGCTTCGTAACCAGCGCGAGTTTGTTTGAGCAAGCCGACCAGCAACCGGCGCTCTTCGTCATCCGGCAGGCGCGAGACCGCTTGCCGCCAGGCGAAATTCAGCCGCGATTCCGTGGATTCGCCGCCCTCGCGCAAAATCCTCGCCGCAAAGACGCGGGCCGCCTCCAGAAACGTGGGATCGTTCAGCAGCACCAGCGCCGCGTTGGGCGTGTTGGATCGCGGGCGCTGAGCCGTGCATTCCTCGCGGCTGGGGGCGTCCATCGCCTTGAGCATGGGGTGCAAAAACATCCGCTGCCAGTGGACGTAAACCCCGCGCCGCCATTGGCGCGAATCGCCGTCCGTCGAGTATTTGCGCTTGGGAAAATTGAGGTGGCGGTAGTAGCCGGCCGGTTGGTAGGGCCGGGCGGTTGCGCCGGTGACATCGCGCACCAAAAGCCCGCTCACCGCCAGGGCGTTGTCGCGAATCATCTCCGCGGGCAGGCGATAGCGCGATTGCCGGGCCACAAGCTGGTTTTCGGGATCGCGCTCGCGCAATTCCGGCGAGGCGAGCGAGGATTGGCGGTAGGCGCGGCTGGTCACTAACAAGCGCACCATCGCCTTCACGTCCCAACCGCTCTCGTAGAACGCCACCGCCAGGTTATCGAGCAATTCCGGATTGGCCGGCGCCTCGCCCTGACCGCCAAAATCATCGAGCGAACGCGAAATTCCCGTGCCGAAAAAAAGGTACCAAAACCGGTTGGCGAACACCCGCGCGGTCAGGCCGCCAACGCCGCTTTCGGGATCGGTCAGCCAGTTGGCGAGATCCAGCCGCGTGGCGCGTTCGCCGTTTTCCGGCTCGATTTTTCCGAGAAATCGCGGTACGGCGGGCAAAACCACCGGCCCGCTGTCATCCAGCCAATTTCCGCGAGGAAGGATGCGCATGGTCCGCGGCGGCTGGGCCACGGTGATCATGGTAGGGCGGCCCAGCTTCGCAATTTCGCCGCGCTGGCCCAAAAGGCGCCGCCAGGCGTTGCGCTTGGCTTCGGGCGCGATTTTGGCGATCGCGGCGTTGGTTTCGGCCAGGTTTTTGCTCAATTTTGCCTTTTCCGGCGGCCTTTTGGCTCGTTTCAGCAATCCGCCGAGCTTCGCCGCTTGCTCACCCAGCTTGGTTAGCTCGTTGCGGGCCGTTTTCGGCAAAATTTCGGCAATTTCCGCGTCCAGCCTCGCCAGTTCCGCCTCCTGTTCGGGCGTGTAGACCGTCAGCTCCGGCGGACGCTTGCAAGGCAGTGAATCGCCCCCAAAACCGCGGTCGTGGATGTCGGCAAAAAACGCCGCCAGCGCGTAGTGATCCTCCATCGTGAAGGGGTCGTATTTGTGGTCGTGACACTGCGCGCAACCCATCGTGGCGCCCATCCAGACCGCCGAAAGATTGCGAACGCGGTCGGCGGCGTAAATGGCATCGTACTCCTTCAACTGCACCCCGCCTTCGTGGGAGGTCTGGAGCAGCCGATTGTAGCCGGAGGCCACTTTTTGGGCCACGCCGGCGTTCGGCAGCAAATCGCCGGCCAATTGCTCGCGGGTAAACCGATCGAAGGGCAAATTCGCGTTCAGCGCGCTGATGACCCAGTCGCGATACGGCGCGATGTTGTGCGTTTGGTCGCCGTGATAGCCCACCGTGTCCGCGTAACGCACCAGGTCCAGCCAAACCATCGCCAGGCGCTCGCCAAAATGCGGCGAAGCCAGCAATTCATCCGCCAGTTTCGCCCACGCAGCCTCGAAATCGCCCGTGGTTTTGGCGAACGCCTCAACCGTCTCCGGCGCCGGCGGCAGCCCGGTCAAATCGAACGACAATCGGCGAATCAGCGTGGCCCGATCCGCGTCCGGCGAAGGTTCCAGCCCCTCAGCCTCCAATTTGGCCAAAACGAACCGGTCGACCCAGTTGACCGGCCAATTTTCATCGCGCGTGGCCGGAATTTCGTGCTTTTTGGGCGCAGCGTAGGCCCACGGCTCGGAAATGGGCGCGCCATCGGCAATCCAGCGGGTCAGCAGCTCGATTTGGGCCGATTTCAGCGCTTTGTGAGAGTCGCGTGGCGGCATCACCTCGTCCGGATCGCCGCTGGTGATGCGCGCGATCAACTCGCTCTCATCCGGCTTGCCGGGAACGACCGCCGCATAACCGCCAAGATCAGCCAACACGCCCTCCGCCGTATCCAACCGCAAATCCGCCTTGCGCTCATGAGCATCCGGGCCGTGGCAGAAAAAGCAGTTGTCGGAGAGGATGGGCCGAATGTCGCGGTTAAAATCCACGCCGGGCGCCGAATTTTGGGCCAAAACCGCGAAAGCGAGAGCGACGGGGGCGAAATTCGGAATTCGGAAGACGGAGTGCGGAATTTTCAAGGCGAGGGGCAGTTTCGATTCGAACCACGCCAGAATAGAGCGAAAAACGGCCCCGTCCACATCCGAAAAAATGCCGGCGCTTAGGTCAGAAGCCAACGCCAAAGGAGAGCGTGGATTCCGACCACCAACGACTTTACCGGACCGATGATCGCTGCCAATTGGGCGACGACACGCGCGGAGAAGTTCGCGGTGCTCGTATTCCCCGTCGCCCATCGGATCGTCCCGATGCAGGATGGTGAGGGTTGGGTTGGAGTTGTTTTCGTTTTGAGGAAGTTGCGAATGGCTCGTCGCGACGCGAAGTCTGGACGGGCCCGGTTGTTGTTTTGGGTTTGTGTTAACATAACACCCGCGCGGAGCATATGGTATGCCCGCGAGGTGGATTGCCTTCCATCGCCGTTTCCCTTGTTTCCATCGTCCCCCGGTAGCGGTGACTTTCAGTCGACCTGGGGTGAACTGCTCAGCAGCGCGCAATACGTCCTGATTCATCACGCCATTGTTAAAACGATCATTACGCTCCCTCTTAATCGACACGCCCGCTCACAAGCGAATCGACCACGCCGGGATCGGCCAGGGTGGACGTGTCTCCCAAATCATCTACATCCCCCTCCGCGATTTTCCGCAAAATTCGGCGCATGATCTTGCCGGAGCGGGTTTTGGGGAGGCCTTCGGTGAATTGGATCTTTTCCGGGCTAGCGTGGGGGCCGATGTCGTTGCGGACTTGCTGGATGATGCCGGCTCGGGTGTCGTCGGTGACGGTTTCGCCGGTTTTCAGGGTGACGAAGGCGTAGATGGCGTTGCCTTTGATGTCGTGCGGATATCCGACGACGGCAGCTTCGGCGACTTGATCGTGACCGCCGATTGCGCCTTCGATTTCGGCTGTGCCGAGGTTGTGGCCGCTGACGATGATGACGTCGTCGACGCGGCCGGTGATCCAGTAGTAGCCGTCGTTGTCGCGCATGCAGCCGTCGCCGCTGAAGTATTTGCCAGGGAAACGGGCGAAATAGGTGTCGAAGAAGCGTTGTTGGTCGCCGTAGACGCCGCGCATTTGGCCGGGCCAGGGTTCGAGCATGCAGAGATTTCCGCGTTGGCCGTTGCCCATGATGATTGCGCCTTCGTCATCGACCAGGGCGGGTTTGATGCCGAAAAACGGCAACGTGGCGGATCCCGGCTTGGTGGGAATTGCGCCTGGAAGCGGGGACATGAGAATGCCGCCAGTTTCGGTTTGCCACCAGGTATCGACGATGGGGCAGTTTTCCTTGCCGACGATTTTGTGATACCAGGTCCATTCCGGCGTTTTGATGGGTTCGCCGACGGTGCCGAGGAGCTTCAGTGAGGATAAATCGTGGGCGTTGGGCCAGGTGTCGCCTTCTTTCATCAGGGCGCGAAGGGCCGTGGGCGCGGTGTAGAAGATATTGACCTTGTGTTTAGCGACGATTTGCCAAAAACGGCCGAAATCCGGGTAATTCGGCACGCCTTCGTACATCATGGTGGTGGCGCGATTGGCCAGGGGGCCGTAGATAATATAACTATGCCCGGTGATCCAGCCGATGTCGGCCGTGCACCAATAGATGTCGCCCGGATGGTAGTCGAAGATATAATGATGCGTGGTGGCGACGTAGGTTATATAACCGCCCGTAGTATGCAGGACGCCCTTGGGTTTGCCGGTGGATCCGGAGGTGTAGAGGATGAAGAGCGGGTCTTCGGCGTCCATCGGTTCCGGCGGGCAAACGGGTTCAGCGGCGGCGATGGTGTCGTGCCACCAGACGTCGCGGCCCTCGGTCATTTCCACGGGCGTGCCAGTGCGCTGGACGACGAGAATTTTCTCCACGCTAGGCGTTTTGGCGATGGCCTTGTCCGCGTTGGCCTTCATCGGGATATCCTGCTTTTTGCCGCGAACACCGGTGTCTTGGGTGATGATGGCCTTGCAGCCGGAATCATTGATGCGGGTGACAAGACTATCTGCGGTGAATGCGCCGAACACGATGGAATGCACCGCGCCAATCCGCGCGCAAGCAAGCATGGCGACCGCCAATTCCGGAATCATCTGCATGTAAATGCAAACGCGGTCGCCCTTGCCGATTCCCTGGTTTTTTAGCGCGTTGGCGGCTTGTTGCACCTCGGCGTGGAGCTGGGCGAAGGTGTAGGTTTTGGCTTCGTTGGGATCGTTACCCTCCCAAATCAGCGCAATCTCGTCGCCATGGCCGCTTTCGACGTGGCGATCGACGCAATTGTAACACGCGTTGAGTTTCGCGCCGAGGAACCACTTGATTTCGGCCTTGGAGTAGTCCCACTCGCGCACCTGGTTCCAGGGTTCGAACCAACTGATGCGCTGCGCTTGTTCGCTCCAAAACGCCTCGGGATCGGCGATGGATTTTTCGTAGAGCGCGCGGTATTCGTCGAGGCTTTTGACGTGGGCGTTGGCGGAAAACTCAGCGGGCGGGTTGAAGACGGGGTCCATGGTTTGAGGGGTTCGATTTGGTGGAAAATGTTCCCATCCAAGCCGAGACGCAAAAGCCTTCCAGTCAACCCAAAACATTCCCGCCCAGGTTGATTCCGCGCCTAAGTTCGGTTACAGATTGCGCCCATGGCTACGCTGACGACCACAGCTCCAGCACACGGCGATTGGCAGGCGCGGTTGGACCCCAGCCGTCCCTTTCGCCCGATTCTCGATCCCATCCCGGATTTGGACGATTCGCACATCGAAATCACCTACGACGATCCCGTGGACAACTGGCTTCAAGACATCCTGCGCCGAATTTTGGCGACTACCCTGACCATCAACCTGGCGCGCTGGTGTCCCGATCCGGAAAATCGCTGCATCATCGCCTCCGACGTGGGTTTGTTCGCGAATCCCGGCGTTCCCGGCCGCGCGCCGGACATCTTCATTTCGTTGGGCGTGATGCGGCATTTGGGCGACGAAAAGAAGAACGAGACCTACTTTTTTTGGGAATACGGCAAGCCACCGGATTTCGTCCTGGAAATCGTGTCGAACAAGAAGGGTGGCGAGCGGACCACGCGCAAAAAGGAGTACGAGCAGATGGGCGTGCCGTATTACGTCGTTTTTGACCCCAAGCGCAAGCTGATCAAAAAAGGCCCGGAACTGGAGAGCTACGAATTGACGCCGAAGGGCTATCGAAAGATGAAAAAGGCCTGGTTTCCCATGTTGAACCTGGGTTTGACGGTGTGGAGCGGTTACATGGAGGGCTACCAGGAGGTGGAGAAAGGCAAGGTGGCGAATTGGCTGCGATTTTACGACAAGGACGAGTTGTTGCCGATTGCCGAAGAGGCCATGCAACAGGTTGAGGACGTGCGGGAACGGGCCAAGGTTGAAAAGGAGCGGGCCGATTTTTACGCGGAGAAACTGCGCAAGCTCGGGATTGACCCCGATGCCCCGGAATAGCCCCCCGTTTTCGCCTCAATCCTCCAATTCCTCGTCGAAAACCGGATGATCGAGGCTGTGATCCAGCTCCGCCTCCGCTGCTTCGATTCGTTTGGCGACGGCTTTGAGGCGATGGGTCAGCCCCACGTGAAAAATTCCGTCCCCTTCGTCGATTACGGCGTTGCGGGCCCGGCCGATCACCACACCTTCGTCATCAGCCCGAATCGTGGTTTTGCGGCGGCCGAAGGGATCGCCGATTTTACCCAAAATCGTCCCTTTTTTCACGATCGCGCCCAAATGGACCGAGGGCAAAAACAACCCACCGCGTGGCGCGCGCTCCCAGTAGGTGTCCACGCACAAAACCGGCGCGGGGCGGTTGCTGGCCTTGCTTGAGGAGGGAAGCATGCCCAGGAGGCGCATGACGGAGATGACCCCTTTGATGCCGAGACGAACCGACGCCGGCTCCAAAATTTCCGCCTCGCCGCCTTCAAACATGAGCTGCGGCTTACTTCGCCGGGTAAAGATTTCGCGAAACGATCCGCTGCGCACCGCGGAGGCGATCATCACCGGCGCACCAAAGGCTTCGGCCATTTCGCGCGCCCCCTCCACCTCCTCGCTGAAGCGGACCTGCGGCAAGTTGGGACGATTGACCGCGCCGGTGTGCAGGTCGATGCCGTGGGTGCATTGGCTGGCGATGTCGCGGGTTAGCAGCCTGGCCAGGCGGGCGCCGAGCGATCCCGTGGAGGACCCGGGGAAGAGCCGGTTTAAATCGCGCCGATCGGGCAAATATCGGCTGCGGCTTAGGAATGCGGGCAGGTTCACGATGGGGACGAGCAGCAAATCACCGGCCAGGTGGCGCATCTTCAGCGCCAAAAGCCGGCGCACGACTTCCACGCCGTTAATTTCGTCGCCATGCATCGCCGCGGTAACCAACAAACGGGGGCCGGGTTGCTCGCCGCGCCGCACGTGCACGGTCAGATCCACCACCTCGTGCGTGATTTGGTGACCGACCGGCAGTTTGACGGTCTGCCGCTCGCCGGGAAGCAGCGCATGCTCGCCCAGCACCAAGGGTTTGGCGAAATCCTCCGGGTCCGCGGTCATCCCTTGCCGCGGGTGCGAGTTCCGTCCTTGGCGTGCCGCTCGGTGAAGCGGATGATGGATCCGGCCACGTCTTTGCCGGTAGCGGTCTCGATTCCCTCCAATCCGGGCGAAGAATTCACCTCCATGATGACGGGGCCGTGATTGGAACGCAGCAGGTCCACGCCGGCAACGTTCAAGCCCATGATCTTGGCCGCGCGCACGGCCGTGGAGCGCTCTTCCGGGGTGATTTTCTCCAAGTTGGCCGAGCCGCCCCGGTGCAAATTGCTGCGAAACTCGCCTTCCTTGCCCTGGCGCTTCATCGCGGCCACCACTCGGTCACCAACTACCAGGCAGCGGATGTCGGACCCGCCCGCTTCCTTGATGAACTCCTGCACCAAAATGTTCGCATCCAGCCCGCGAAAAGCCTCGATCACGCTCTCCGCCGCTTTGGGCGTTTCCGCCAAAACCACGCCGACGCCTTGGGTGCCTTCCAGCAGTTTGATGACGACGGGAGCCCCGCCGCAAGTTTTCACGATGTGCCCGGTCGCGCCGGTATCGTGGGCAAACGCCGTCACCGGCAAACCCAGCCCTTTGCGCGCCAAAAGCTGCAAACTGCGCAATTTATCCCGGCTGCGGCTGATAGCGACGGACTCATTGACGCTGTAGGTGCCCATCATCTCAAACTGACGCACCACCGCCGTGCCAAAAAACGTCCGCGAAGCTCCGATCCGCGGGATAACGGCATCGAACCGCAATTCCTCGTCACCCAGGTAAATTCGCGGCCGGTGAGAGGTGATGTTCATGTGGCACTTCAGGTAGTCGATCACCCGCACCTTGTGTCCGCGCTGCTGGCACGATTCCACCAGGCTGTTGGTGGAGTAGAGCCGCTTGTTTCGGGACAAAACGGCGATATTCAGCGGCACAACTTCCGGATCGGTTGTCGTTTTTTGCGAAGTGGCGGTTTTAGCGTCTGTGCTCATTCAATTGGTGAGGTTACTTTCGGGCTATGCAGATAGCCAGCTTGTGGGTCTACGAGAAAACGTCCTGCCAAGGCCTCGCGCCCTAACAACATGCGAAATTTCATCCCCTCCCGGTTCGTCAGGCTCAGGTCGATGTCCCACTCCACGGGCCCCAGCTTTGCCCGCGTGCGGATAAACGGCCGGTTTTCGGCATGGCCGCCGGAATCCTTCACCTCGCGGTAATCCAGCACCGGCGCCTGGCAGGTATGCTCTAAATTCGGCTCCCTCGTCAGTGGATGCAGGTGAAAACGGACGTGGTCGCGGTCATCCTGGCGAAAAACCTCGAAATCGTGGATGTGCAGGGCTGAAGTCCGGGCTCCGGTGTCGATTTTTGCCTTGATCCTGGGCACGCCGATTTCCGGCAGCGAAAGCCACTCTCGCCAACCGACTGCGGGAAGATGGAGATCGCTCATCGCAGTGAGTTGGGTTGCGGAGCGGGGAAGGGGATCATGTTGAACAGAGTCGCTGGCGCTGCAAAAATGGCCGCGAGACAAAACACGAAACACAGGTTCATCGGAAAACACGGGCGATCCGCTCGCGGCTCAACCATGGTATGCCGACTTTGAGCGCTCTGTCCATCTAAAAGGACTGCGGCCGCGTTCGAAAAAATGCAACTTCGGCTGGGTCAAACAACTGGCTAACACAACCCGCAAACTGCGCTACCCACATTGGCTCCAGCGCCGGTTTTGGTGAGGTTTGGTGGTTGCGGGTGACGCTGAATTGCCCGTGAATTGGTGGACCTGGCAGAATTATCCCTGCAAGGTCGTTAAAGTTTCACAGATCAATTCCAATTCTCATGATCGCAAAAATCGCCTTCACACTGCTTACCGTCCTTTTCCTGGCCATGGCCGCCGTTCAACTGGATGACCCCGATAGCTGGCGCTGGATCGCCATGTTTTTGTTGTTTGCGGTTTCCGCGGCCCTGGCCGCTTTTTGCAAGCCCAACGTCTGGATCACCGCGCTCGCCATCGTTGTCTGTCTGGGCATGCTCGTCCCGGTTGTGCCTGGATTCTTGCAGTTTCTCACCAACAAGGACGGCATCGGCATCAGCAACACGATGTCCAATGAATTCCCCTACGTTGAGGAGTTTCGAGAGTTTGGCGGATTGATCATCAGCCTGGTTGGGCTCGTTTCCGTGCTGGTTTTTTCCTTGCGCTTGCGACGAGACAACCAAAGCGGTTAGGCGCCTGTTTTTCGCGACGCATCAAATTCCATGCACCCAAGACAGATCATGATAAAAACCAACTTCCTGACGCCCCGCGCGCTAACCGTCGCCGCGATCGCAGCCTGCATCGCTTCAATCGCCGCCGCCGAATCGAAGCCGCTGAAAGTCTTCATTCTTGCCGGCCAGTCTAATATGCAGGGGCACGCTCACGTTCGCACCTTGGACGCCTTACGCCACGACCCCAAAACCGCGCCGATTCTGGAAGCGATGCTCGACGAAAACGGCGAACCGCGCGTGTGCGACAACGTTTGGATCTCCTCGCTCGGTTCCTCGGCCGAACCGCGATCCGGCAAGTTGACCGCAGGCTTTGGCGCCGAGCAGCGCGGGCCGAAAATTGGTCCCGAATTCACGTTCGGCATCTTCGCCCAGCGGCTGCTCAACGAGCCCATCCTCATTATCAAGACCGCCTGGGGCGGCAAGAGCCTGAACACCGATTTTCGGCCGCCAAACGGAGGCGCGTACGAATTCAACGAGGCGCAGTTGGAGAATTTCAAAAAACAGGGCAAGGACGTGGCTGCGATCAAGGCCGCGAAAGCGGAGGCGACGGGGCATTACTATCGCCTGATGCTGGAGCACGTTCGCGCCGTGCTTGCCGACGTGGGAAGCGTTTACCCGGATTACGATCCCAAAGCGGGGCACGAACTCGCCGGGTTTGTCTGGTTTCAAGGCTGGAACGACATGGTGGACCGTGGAACCTATCCAACGCGCGACCAACCTGGCGGCTACGAGCAATACAGCGTGCTGATGGCGCAATTTATCCGCGATGTGCGCAAAGATTTGGCGGCGCCGAAATTGCCGTTCGCGATCGGCGTGATGGGCGTTGGTGGCCCGACCAAACTTTATGGCCCGGACAAGCAGCGCTACAAAGGCGTTCACCAAAATTTTCGCGACGCCATGGCCGCGCCGGCCTCGTTGCCAGAGTTTCAAGGCAATGTCGCCGCGGTGTTGACGGAGAATTTTTGGGACCTGGACGTCGTTGCCCTGCGCCAGCGCGAAAAACCGATCAAGGAGCAAGAGAAACGGCTGCGCGAAGAGGGCAAACTGAGCCGGGAAGAACAAAAAGCGGCTGTGGAGAAGCTCTACGCGGAGACGTTCGACGAGCGGGAGTTGGATATTCTGCGAAACAGCGTCTCGAACGCCGATTTTCACTACATGGGCTCGGGCAAGGTCATGGCGCAGATCGGCAAGGGATTCGCCGAGGCGCTGGTGGAGATGTTGGGGCAAAATTGACGAATTTTGGCCAAAACGCGCGAGTCACCCAAATAATTCGTGAATCGGCTCGTTGCCGAAATCGACCAGCGGGAAGGGACGCCCGGCAGGTCCGGGAAGGTGTGCTTTGGGATCCATCCCGAGGCTATGGAAAATCGTGGCAACGATGTCGGCCGGAGCGACGGGACGTTCTGCCGGGAAACCGCCGATGGGATCGCTGGCGCCGACAACCTGGCCTCCGTGCACACCACCGCCGGCAAAGGAAACGGTGAAACATTGCGGCCAGTGATCGCGGCCTCCGGCGGGGTTGACCTTGGGCGTGCGGCCGAATTCCGCGAGCGTGGTGACCAGCGTGTCGTCGAGCATCCCGCGGTCGTGCAAATCCTCGATGAGCGCGGAATAGGCCCGGTCGTACATCGGCGCGACCTGCTCCTTCATCTGCTTCACGCTGATGAACGGCTTGGAGCCGTGGATGTCCCAGCTTAGCTCGTTGAACACCGTCAGGAACGTGTTCACGGTCACGAATCGCACGCCGTTTTCAATGAGGCGCCGCGAAAGGAGGAAGCACTGGCCCACGCGGTTCATTCCGTAGCGTTCGCGCACTTTTTCCGGCTCCTGGCTGAGATCGAACGCGCTGCGAGCCTGTTCGCTGGTCATCATGCGGAACGCGGCTTGGAAGTTTTCTTCGAGCAATCGCGCATCCTCGCTCGCCTCGAAATTTTTCACGCCTTCCTCGACGATTTCGCGCATTTTGCGGCGGCGATCGAGCCGCGCAGCGCCGATTTGATCCGGCGGCAACAAATCCGGCACCTTGAAGTCCTTTTTCGACGGATCGGCCATGAGCGCGAAGGGATCGTGCGCTTTCCCAAGAAACCCGCCAGCCTGGCCATTCGGCAAATTCCCGCCCCCGCGTCCCATCAGCTCGGGTAGGACGACGAACGGCGGCAAATCGCTCTTGCGCCCCTTCAGGTAGCTCATTACCGCGCCTGCGTGGGGCGTGCGAATTCCGCCGGTAAACCTGCGCCCGGTCTGCATGATCTGCCAACCCGCGTCATGCACCGCCGCGCCCCCGTGATGACAACTGCGCACCAGGCTGAACTTGTCGGCCACCTGCGCGTGCATTGGCAAAATCTCGGAAATTTCGATTTCCGGCGATTTGGTGCGGATGGGCTTGAACGGCCCCCGAATTTCAGCCGGCGCATCCGGTTTCATGTCCCACAGGTCGATGTGACTGGGGCCGCCGAGGTTGAAAATCATGATGCAGGCGCGATTGTCGTGACCGGGCCGGACGCCGTTGCGCGATTTTGCGGCAAGGTATTGCGGCAACGAGAGTCCCGCCGCGCCGAGGGCGCCGATTTGCAGGAATTCGCGCCGATTCAGGCCGCCGCAGAGACGGGCGCGATCGCCGGGGGTTTCGGAAAGGAAGTCGAACATGGCGCGAAAACTGTGGGCGAAGAATCCGGGCAACGCAATGAATGAGACGGCAAGTTTTTTGGGGCAAGTTTAGCTTGCATTTCTCACGGGATTTCGTCGTGAGGTGCTGCGAGGACGCGTCCGCCAAGGCGCGGTTCCGCTTTGGATTCGGGTGCAACGGGGGACAGAATTGCTGCAAAAAAACCAGGTCGGCATTGCCTAGGGCGCGACATCGATAGCCGGAAACGTTTCACCCGATGCCACTGTTCCGAAAGCGGAGCCGCGCCACGGGCGCGACTCCGCACTCCAAAAGGCTCGAAGCCCGAAACTCAATTTTCGGTCAATCGTCCCGAAGAAAATCCTGGCCTAACCGAGCGATCGCCGTCAAATATCGCGACGTTGAACTTTGCTTCCCGATTCACCCGCTATCTCCTCACCTGGGCTGCTTTTGCCGTCATTGGCTTGGGCGCGGTTTTGGCGCTGAAGTCGCGCCGGCCGCCTCCGCCGGCGTTCGTGACCATGGCTCGCGATCAGCCGGAGCAGTTCATTGAGTTTGAGGACGCAAAACCTGCCGTGGTTGCCTTTTCCGCGCAATCCCCGCACCTGCGCGGCGCCTGGTTTCACGTGCTGTTTCCGGACAAGAAGAACCCCATTCGCCTCACCGCGAAAAACCAGACGAGCGGCGAAAAATTGGGCGAAAATCTCGTGGGTTTTGGTACGCGCGCGGAAATCGAATTTGATGGCCCGATCGCCGTTGGGGACCGAATTGAGGTGAAATTTGAGGTCACGGTGCCAAAACCGTGGAAACCGAAGCTAAAACGGATCAAATCCGGCTACGAACCGCTGGCGGGGCGCGAAATTCAGGTTTCCGTGGGCGGCGAGGTGGTTTCCGCGGCTTATCCGCCGATGGTGCTGCATTATCGCAGCGGTTGGAAGTGGCTGCTGTGGCTGTGGGTCGTGGTTGCGGCCGCGATTCCCGGGGTTTTGCGCAAACCGGGGTTCATTTGGCCGTGGTTCGTGATTTTGGGGATTTGTTGCTTCGTCACCAGTTGGCACGGCTGGACGCAGCGCTACGGCACGCACCTGGGTCACATGGATCCGGATCGCTACGGCGCGGCATCGACGTTTTTGGTGGAATGGCTGAAAAATCCCGAAAAACGCGATCACTACGCGGCGAATTTGCGCGATTACCAGCACGCGCACGTGGCCTTGGCGCCGAGCATTCTGGCGGGGATGCAATTGGCCGGATTTCAGATGCATGACGCCTACGTTTTGCTCAACATTTTGGTTAGCTTCGCGACTGTTTTGCTGGTCCATCATCTGCTGCGCCATCAACTGCGGCTTAGCGAGGCGATTTCCCTGCTCGGGGTTCTTGCCTTCGCCACGCACATCATCTTTCTGCGCGCCTACGCCCGGCCGACGACCGATCAACTGGGGCTGCTGCTGGTAACCGCGATGCTGTGCCTGCTGGTGGAGAGGTTGGAACGCCGCACACCGCGCCAAACCCTGGCCCTTGCCTTGCTGGTGGCGCCGCTGGTCTTTGTGCGGCCTCCCGGATTCGTTTACGCCGCGTTCCTCATCTCCATGGCGCCGTTTTGCGATGTTTTGCGCGAACGCAGGCTCGATCTGCGAGACCACCTCCTAACTTTCGCCAAAATCGCGGCCCTGCCCATGCTGGCCGTCTTCATCATCTACGCCCGCTTCGATTTGTTCCATAATTTTGACCTGGCGCGTGAAAAATCGAAGCAGTTCCACAACCAATGGGCGTGGGAATGGTTTTGGCGCTCGGCGCTGTTTGCCGGTCAATTGTTTGTGGTGGGCTGGGGGTTGCTTGGCTTCCGCGCAAGAGCCAAAACCGTCTGGCGGCCCGCGTTGGTGTTAGGCACGTGGATGGTGCTTCACACGTTGCTGCTGGTGGTTGCCCAAGCGCCGTTCATCGCCCGGCTTTTCGCGCCAATTGTCCCCAGCGTGGTCGCCCTGGCGTGCATGGGGCTGGATGGAATTCGCGATTTCCGCGTTCGGGCTGGATTTGGCGCCGTTTTGCTGGGATTGACCGCTGCCGCCAATGTTGGGGTGCAATTGTGGGCGCTCAATTTGCCCGGCGAGCCGATGCCTGGGGCAGGGTGGTGGTTTTATTGGTAAAACCTGCGATTTGCGCGGAAATCAGCGCGTATTCTCGAAAATCACCTTGTCGCGCACCATGATCTGGGCGCCTGGGCTGATGGTTCCCGGGATGATGTCGGCAACCGTGACTTTCGGCTCCACGGAAACAATGCGCAGCCGGCCAATCCGGTCCACGCCGCGCTGAACCAACAGGGAAGCGTCGGAGGTCACGCCGTAATCTGAGCCGACATTCACGATGACGAAGCCGTATTCGCGGTTGACGGCGATGACGTCGGCTTCCATCCCGTTCAGAGCGATTCGTTCGCGGCGCTCCTCCTCTTTCACCACCAAATCGCTGATCCGCGCCTCATTTTTCTCGACCAGGTTGTTTGCGGAGACGATTTCACCGCGCACTTGCTCCAATTCCTGGCGCAATTGATCGCGGCGCATCACCAAGCCTTCGTATTCGGCCTGAACCGTGGCAGGATTGCGGTTGCCCATGGATTCTTTGAGCAGCGCCAGTTCTTCGAGCTGGGCTTTCTGGCTTTCGTACTGCGCGGTTAGCCGCTCCACTTCCGTGTTGGCCCGCCGCAACTCGTCTTCCTTCAGCGAGAGATTTGCCCGGGCTTGATCGTTGGAAGTTTTGACGGTGGCCAACTCTTGTTGGGCGGTTTCCAGGCTTTGCTGAACTTCGTCCAAATCGGAATTTAGGTTCCTGTAATCGTTGGTGAGCTTGGCTAGTTCTTCCCGCTCCTTGCTCAGCTCTTTGTTGTTGAGACCGGCGATGACAGCGGAACCGATGAGGGCCGCCATTGCGAGTGCCATGAGAAACTTGATCATTTTGACTGTTGGGTTGGTGGATGGAAAAGTTGCTGGGAGTTTACTGAAGCTTGGCGTTGGCGGGTTTTGAGACCATGTCTCCCACCTGGACCATTTGGCCCGGCAAGAGGGAGCCGGGGATGATGTCCGCAACGGCCTGAGTGGGCTCGATATCGGTGACCATCAGTTTGCAAATCGGCTTGCCCTGGCGCGAGACGTCCAACTGCGCGTTTTTCACCAGCCCATCGACGTCGCCCGAAGAAATGACCACAAAACCCCAGTCGTTGTAGGCGGCTTTGATCGATGATTCCAGGTCTTTGGACATGAGCCCAGCTTTGCGGTTCTTGGCTTCGGTTTCCCGCCGGTCGATTTCGCGTTGGGTCTCATCTTTCTTGGCGTTGGCCACTGCCAGGAGATTGCTCATGTTGTTAACGTCGTTTTCCAGCATGTTGCGTTCGTTGCTCACTTCGGCAATTTGCTGGTCCACTTTCTCAATCTCCACCCCGATCTTCTTGAGTTCGTCGAAGCTGGCAATTTCATCGTTGGCCGCGGCAATGGTGTCGCTGAGTTGCTGCTTGCGCAGGTTCATTTCGGAAATTTGCGTTTCCGTCGCAGCCAGTTGCGTGGTCTTGGCTTCGGTGTCCTGACCCAGCGTCCGCATCTCGGTTTGCGAGTTGGTCAGTTCTTCGCGCTTGCGGACCAGGTTTTCCTGGGTGCGCTCCACGCGGCCGGATTGGGCTTCCCGCTCTTGGGTTACTCGTGTTAGTTCCTGGCCGTTTTCCCAGGACAACCAGACGGAGGCTCCCGCGGGGATGGCGGCTACGAGAAGAAGGACTTTCCAGGGTTCCATGACAGTTTGATGTTTGGTAAAGGTTCGGACTTGTGGGCTCTTAGACTACAGGAATCGCCTGTTGAAACACAACCGAAAAAAAATTGCAACTGTAGTCCACATTTTTCTATCGCTGCCGAATCGCGATTTTTTGGGTCCGGAGCCGCAAAAATCGCAGTTTTTCGCGAAAAATGAGGGTTTTCGCGCTTTGACTGACATTGATTTCGCAGAATCCAGCTTCCAAAACAGTGAATCGCGGTTGGCAGTGGTCGTTTCAATAAACGCCTGTGAGATTCGGGTTGTTAGACAAAATTTTTGCACCCATATTCAAGCCGCCTGTCAGAGGTCATGGATTGCTGGCTTGTGAACCCCGCCAGGCCCTGACGGGAGCAACGGTAGCATGTCCATCATTGCTGTGGCTCTCTGGCAGGCGCTCGCTCAATCGGCATTTTCGCCATTTTCGGCGTTTTCCTCCCCGGCGGCGTTTTTCAGGCGAAGCAGCCCCGCTTTCCGGCCTAATTCCACGCCCCGCTCCGGATCGCGCCAATTGGTAAGCTCCCTCAGCGAGCGGTTGAGCAAATGATCCGGCGCACCCCGCTCTAGCGCCACGGTTTGTTCCGCCGGCAGCCGGTCCAGCGTCAGGGGCGAGTAACCGCCGCCAACGTCCAGATTCGTCGATTGGCGCATTTCAAAGTGCAGGTGAGCCAGGTAGTTGCCGTTTCCCGTCCCCACGCTGCCGATTTGCTGGCCGCGGTTGACGAAATCGCCGACGGTGACGTGCATCGCGTCCAAATGCGCGTAGAGCGTCTGAAATTGCCCGCCATCGGCATGGCGATGCTGCAAAATGACGATTTTTCCCCATTTTTCCGAGGCATCCGCCGCGTAGGCGACCCGGCCGCTGCCCACCGCGAAAACGGGATCGCCCAAATCCGAATCCTCGCCGCCGATGCCGTTTAAATCCTCGCCCAAGTGGCCGACTTCGCGAAACGGACGCGCATTGTAGGTCAACGCCGCGTGCTCGCTGCCCAGCGGTTGATCCAGCCGCGCCGCCCGCGGTGTTTGCGCCAATTCCAGCGGCGAGGGCAAAACCAGACCGCTGCGCAACAATTCCACCGGATCGGAGCCTTTTTCCGCATGAACCAGGCCCACCCGCACCGGATGAGGATGCTCCGGCTCCGTCACCAGGTGGCGCACCAAATTCCCGAACGCCATGGCAAAAAACACCAGCATCACCACTTTTGGCACGATGCGAGAAGGGTGGGGCAGCGGAGATTGGTGGGGTTCGTAAGACATGAGAGCGCCGGCACAATCACTCGCCCATCCTCGCCCCGGCATCAAGCTTCCTGACGGATTGACGCCTGCATTTGCCACGTTAGGTTTGCGGGAAGTGGACAAACTGCTCAGCGAAAAAATTGACGCCTTCCTGCAACTCAAGGGCTTGAGGCGCACCAACCAGCGCGACGTCATCATTCGCGCCGCGTTCGGGACCAACGACCACTTTACCGCCGAAGAATTGTGGGACATGGCTCGAAAAATCGATCCCGCAACCTCCCGCGCCACGCTCTACCGCACCCTGGCGCTGCTGGTGGAAAGCGGGCTTTTGCGCGAAATCGACCTGGGCCGCGATCAGAAGTGTTACGACCCGAATTTCGTCGATTCGCCGCATCACAACCACCTCATTTGCACCGATTGCCAGCAAGTTTTCGAGTTCGAAGACGCCCACCTGGAAGTGCTGGAGGATTGCATCACCCGCCGCATGGGTTTTTCCCCATCCAACAAGGGCGTGCGCGTTGAAGCCAGTTGCGATCAGTTTCGCGAAACCGGCAAGTGCGACCGTCAACCGCACTGAGCCGGGGCGGGGCGGGAAGGGTTCGTTGGCTATTTTTGGACGTCCCGGCCTCTGTTTCCGGCGATTTTGGCGCTTTTATCACCTTGAAACCGCGCTTACAGTCCCGCCAGCAACACAAGCATGAAAGCAGCAGCACACTTCACACTCGTCATCGTCTCCCTCGCCTTTTTCACGCAATGCACCAACACCGGTCAGCGCTATGGTTTGACCAAACCCGCGGCATTTGGAAAAAAAGGGAAGGCGAAGCGGAATTCCAAAAAAGTCGTCGATCTCGGCACGAGTTACACGACGCGCGAATTCGACCACCTCAACGACACCGCGCGATTTTTGGCCGGAATGCCCGGTGGCGCGCGTTCGCCGTTGGCCTCGCAACGCCGCACCTCCGCCTGGCAGCAGCATCAATCCAGCATGGACCGCATGTTCTCCGCGTTCGCCAATTCGCGCCAGGCGTCGATTTCGCGCTGGCAGGGCTCGGAACTCGCCGACGTGAGCCGAAGCAGCGTTTTTTACCCCTTTGGTGGGCCGGATTACCTCTACGCGCACACGTTTTTCCCGCGAGCCAGCCGCTACGTGCTGGTGGGCTTGGAGCCGGTGGGCTCGGTTCCCAACGTTTCCGCACTTGCCGGCGGTGAACTGTCCTCCGGCCTCAGCAACCTGAAAAGTTCCATCAGCACGGCCACCAATTACAGCTACTTCATCACCAAGGACATGCGCGCCGATCTTTCGCGCACCAGCATTCGCGGCACCCTGCCCATCGTCATGACGTTCATGGCGCGCACCGGCCACCGCATCCACAGCGTCAACATGGTCAGCAGCCCGGCGCAGGGTTTCCACATCTCCGCCCAGGGACCGAGCGGCGGACACAAGAGCGTCTACTACTTCCACAAGGATCTCTCCAACTCCGGCATCTCCGCAAACAGCGGTTTTTTGAGCTTCGTCACCAGCGGCGGCCCGCCGACGACGTTTTTGAAAAGCGCCTCCTATCTCATGCATCGCGGCAGCTTCTCGAACATCCGCAACGCCATCCTCGACCGCAGCTACGCGGTGGTGCAAGATCCATCCGGCATCCCGTTCGGTTCCATCGCCCAGCGGGGCTACAACGTGCGCCTCTACGGACGCTATTCCGGCACGCTGGACATGTTCAAGGAGCACTATCAGGCGGATCTGGCCAGCGGCTACCACAGCGGCCAGTACCGCGTGGGTTCGCTGCCCTTTGGCGTCGGCTATAAGCAAACGTCCATGATCGTGGCGAAACGAGGCGATTTTCTGGCGCTGCGTTAGGTTAGGTTAGCCTCTTGAGCGACGATTTCAGCCGCCGAGCCGCGTTCCGGGCTGAATTTGGCTGCCGTGACCGGCAATAAACGCATCGATAGGCAGCCGTTTGCGGCCTTCCAGTTGCACCTCGCTCAATGCCAGCGCGCCTTCCCCGCAAGCGACCACGAGCGAGCTGCTTTCCGCGGTTTGGACGGTTCCGGGCTCAAACCCGGGTTCGTGCGCGACAACGCGGGTTTGGGGAAAAATCTTCAGTTTGGCGCTGGAAACGGCCCTGGATTTCGGGTTGCGAAGCTCCAGCCTCGTGTAGGCGCCGGGCCAGGGATCAAAGGCGCGGATGAGCCGCTCCAACTCGCCCGCCGGCCGGGAAAAATCCAACTCGCCGTCCGAGCGGCTTAGTTTGCCGAGGTAGGTCGAATCCGCCTCGGATTGGGGAGTCCTGGGCTTGTTTCCGGCAGCGAGTTGCGAAACGGCGTGCGCCAGAGCCGTGGGCGCAAGATCGGCCAATTTGTCGTGCAAACTTCCCCCCGTCTCGTCCGGCGCAATTTCGCACGTCTCGGCGAGCAAGATGTCGCCGGTGTCTAGCCCAACGTCCACATACATCACGGTGATTCCGGTCTCCACGTCGCCATCGCGAATCGCGGCTTGGATGGGCGACGCACCGCGGTGCCGAGGCAAAATGGAGGCGTGCAGATTGATGCACGCGATGGTGGGCAACTCGATGACATCGCGCTTCAAAATTTGCCCGTAGGCCATCACCACGATCAAATCCGGCCGCAGCGCGCGCAAATCCTCCATGGCGCTGGGATCGCGCAGTTTTTCCGGCTGAACCACCGGAATTCCCGCATCCTGAGCCACGATTTTCACCTGCGGCGGCGTCATCTTCAACTTGCGGCCGAAAGGCTTGTCAGGCTGCGTAAACACGCCCACCAGATCGCACGAATCCTCCGCGATCAGCCAGCGCAACGCAGGCAGACCGATGTCCCCGGCGCCCAAGTAAACGACGCGCATCACGACGGGAAAAATCCGAACACAGCGAACCCGCGCCAGGCGGAAGGTTCGGATGCGAGCCGGAATTGCGGTTGAAAGTTGCTCACGGGACGAGTTTTACCGCGAAACACGCGGCGTCAATTGTAGATTCGACTAGTAGTCGAATCCCGGCTTCGATTACCAATCGAAGCTACGCGCCCAGGTTTGGTCCACGATGATCCGGTCCGGCATGCGCTCAGCGACTAGCGCGGCGAACTCGTCCCGGGAGAGTAGCCTTCCGTGATAGGGGTAGGGACGGCGCATTGGCTTGCGCCGCCCCTCCCTCCGAACCGGACATGCGGCTCTCCCGCATCCGGCTCTCCGTTGCGAGGAGGCCTGCGGGGCGATTGGTGCGGTGCGTGAGGGTTTCCGTGCTTGGGGCATCGAGGTTGCAATGCCGCGCGGACCCGGTGAAGGTGGCCCTTCGCAATCAATGACTTTTGAGGTTTCTGTCCCGATTTTGATCGAAAAGGTGCAGCCGGAGGGCGAGCAGGCTTACTATCGCTCGCGGCCGGTGTTCATCGATGGGTTTGAGTGCACCGATAGCCGCGAGGACCGGGCGATGCGCTTTCTGCGCGAGCGGTTGCGCACGGCTTTTACCGAGCATGCGGCGAATCTCCGGCACGATGTGGTGGCGCAGTGGAGCTTTCACCCGGAATTGAAGCATCGGCGGCTGGATTTGAACCTGACGCTGCGCAAACACACCCTGCGCATGCAGCTCTTCGTGGTCATGTTCAAGGCGCTGGAGCGCAATTTGGTCAGTAGCCCGCAAATCGCCGACGTCTGTTTTGAGGTGTTTCAGGGCGAGAGCGTGCAACAGCGCGCGGAGGAGGTTTACACCGAGCATTTTCGTTATCTGGAGAAAAAGGGGGTGGATTTCAGCGGTTATCAGCTCAGCGAGATCGCTTACGCGCATTTGGACACGATCGACCTGAAAATCACGGCCACGCAGAAGGTGCCGGATGAGGATGAAGACCGCCCGTTCGCGTTTTTGGGCGGCAGTCAGGAAATCTCCGGCGCGCAGGAGTTGGAGCGGACGGGACGCTGTCTGAACCGGCTTTATCCGAACGATTTGCACCGGGCCATGGCGCGCGAGGAGGAGGTGCGCCAACTAACCGAGTGGTTCCAGAAACGCGGCAAGGCGCGCAAGGATATCGAGGCCCCGCCACCGCTGGTGATCGTGGGGCCTAACCAGGTGGGTAAGACCGCCCTGGTGAACGAGTGGGTGTTTCGCGCTTGCGAGGGCGATGAGAAAAAGCGGCCGGTGGTTTGGCTGCTTTCGCCGCAGCGCCTCATTAGCGGGATGAGCTACGTGGGGCAGTGGGAGGAGCGGGTCATCGCGATTTTGGAGGAAGCGGCCAAGGAGCGGCTGGTGCTTTATTTTGACGACTTGATCGGCCTCTTCCATGCTGGTAAGAGCCGCGATTCCGACCTGACCGTGGGCCAGGTGCTGAAGCTGCACATGGAGGAAGGCAAGCTGCAAATCGTGGCGGAGGCGACTCCGGCGGCGTGGCGAAAATTGCGCGAGGTCGACCGCGCGTTTGCCGATTTGTTCACCGTGCTGCATTTGCGCGAGCCGGCGGAGATCGAGACGCTGAAAATCCTCATCCGCACCATCCAGGACCTGGAGCAGGAGCATGCGTGCGAGTTTTCGCCGGAGATTTTGCCGCTGGTGATGGAGTTGCCGCGCCGTTTTATCCGCGGACGAGCCTTTCCGGGTAAGGGAGCCGAAATTTTGCGCCAAGTGGCTGCGACGCATCCGGGCGAAGAGATCGGCAAGGCGCAGCTTTACCAGTTTTTCGAGAACAAAACGGGAATTCGCCAGCAATTCATGGATCGCGGCCAACAACTGGCAACCGACGTGGTTGCGAGCTTTTTCCAGGAACGCATTTTGGGCCAAGACGAGGCGCTGGGGGCGATGATCGACACGATCGTCCTGGCCAAAGCGCAGCTCAACGATCCCGGCCGGCCGGTGGCGTCGATGCTCTTTTTGGGGCCGACCGGGGTGGGGAAGACCGAGTGCGCGAAGACCCTGGCAGATTACTATTTCGGCACGCACGAGCGGCTTTTGCGCTTCGACATGAACGAGTTTAACGGCTGGGACGCCATTCCCCGGTTGATCGGCACGTTTGGCGGCCGTCAGGGTGTTCTTACCGGAGCGGTTAGGCGGCGGCCCCATGCGGTGATCTTGCTGGACGAGATCGAGAAGGCCAACCCGGACGTTTTTGATCTGCTGCTCCAGGTTTTGGACGATGGCCGGCTGACCGACGCTAACGGCGTAACGACCGACTTCTGCAACGCCATCATCATCATGACCTCCAACCTGGGCGCGCGCGACGCCCGCAGCCGAATCGGTTTCGACACCGTCGACCGCGAGGACACCGAGGTTTACCTCCACGCGGCGCGTGAATTCTTTCGGCCGGAGTTCTTCAACCGGCTGGACAAGGTCGTCGCCTTCCACGAATTGGGCCGCGAGCACATCGAAGGCATCGTGCGCAACCTGGTGAGCCGAGCGTTGCAGCGTCAGGGGCTGTTTCAGCGGCAGATGAGCCTCTCGCTCGATCCCGAGGTGTTCGACCTGTTGGCGCGGCTTGGATTTCAGAAAGAATACGGCGCCCGGGCCTTGCGCCGCGCGGTGGAGGATCACCTGGTGGAGCCGCTGGCCATGCAGCTTAGCGTCACGACGGGAAGGCGGCCCGCGTTCATCCGCGGCGGCGTTCGCGATGGCAAACTGGGCCTCAGCGCGCACGAATTGAGCGCGGTGCCGATGATTGGGCCCGGCCCTGCCAAAATGCCGGCACGCCGCGCGTTGGAGCTAACGCGAGCAGCGAACCGCTTCGTTCGCCGCATCGACGCGGAAATGGAGGGTTGGCGCGAGCCTGACGACGACAAGCTGAGCAAGCTGGATCAGCACTACTACGCCGTGCGCGAGGAGTTGATGGAGCTGCGCCGCGCGCGCGATAAGCTGCAACACGCCGCTGAAGGCGCGGCCCAACCCGGCCAACGGCGGCGTCCCGTCCACAAACCCAGCCGCTTCGGGCATCAGCCCAAACAGCTCCACATCGGCGAGCGCGACACCGAGGAGCTGCTCAACAAAATCTTCGAAAGCCCGGATTCCGGGGCGCTGCTGGAACATTTGGCCGAGCAAGCCCGCGTGCTCGACCCCATCAGCCATCAGGCTAACCAACTGGTTCAGCACGCGCGGGAAGTTCAGTACCTCAGCCGGCCGGAATTTGCCTCGCCGGACCGCATGCTGGTGCGCTTTCACCTCAATCGGACCGATCTGAAAAGCAGCGCCGTTGAGGGCCGGTTTGAGGTCTACAAGCACTGGATCGAAAGCTACGTGCGGCTCTTTCAAAACGCGCCTGCGCTCTCCAAGAAGATCGTGTGGTACCACCCGGATCAAGATCGCGTGGAGACCTTTGGCGAGTATTCGGTGGCCAATTTTTTGGCGAGCGACACCTATTTTCTCTACGGCGAAGGGCCGGGTTTTCGCGAGTTGATGGGGCACGAGTCGGGGTTGGAGCTGTTTTGTTTCGCCAGCCAGGGATTTGAGTACGGCGGCATCGAAGTCATCCCCCTGCGCAAGCGCGAATCCATCGCCAAAGCGTGCCGGCGCGTGCGCGGCGAGCCCGGCCGCATGATGGAGCGCTCCACGCGGATTTTCCGGATTCGCCACGAACGCGACTGGGTGCTGGACCTCAAATCCGGCATCCTCACCCAAAACCCAAAAGTCAGCCTCCGCGCCTTTCTCATGCCGCTGCTGGAGTTGCCGGAGGAGTTCGAGGCCGGGAAATAGGGCAAGGAATGATTCGTTCGACAAACCCGCGATTTCGCCCCAATTTTGCCGGGTGAACCCTAACCGAGAACCCACTTCGTTCGAACACCGCGTCTACACCGCCCTGCAAGAGGTCCCCACCGGAAAAGTGACGACCTACAAGCTGCTGGGCCAGGCCATCGGTTGCAATTCCAGCCGCGCCATCGGTCAAGCCATGCGCCGCAACCCCTTTGCGCCGGAAGTCCCCTGCCACCGCGTCATTCGGGCCGATTTGACGATCGGCGGTTACGCCGGGCAGACCGGCGGCGACGAATTAAAGCGCAAGCTGAAGCTTCTGGCGGAAGAAGGCGTAACTTTCGACGCGCACGGACAGCTTGCCGAGCCCGGCCGTGTTTTCGATTTTGCGTAGCCGAAGGGAAGGGGTGAGAAATCGCCCAGCGGGACGTTTGGGCGGGGTCGCAAGGGGCCATGTTCATTCGCGCTTGATATTCAGCCTATCTGAGCGATCACTCCCTCCGAAATGTTCCTGCGCTCCCTTCAGCTCAACGGATTCAAATCCTTTGCCGACCCCACCAAGCTTGAGTTCCACCCCGGTGTAACCGGCGTGGTTGGGCCGAACGGGTGCGGGAAGTCGAACGTGGTCGATGCGGTGCGCTGGGTGCTGGGCGAAACCTCGGCAAAAGCGCTGCGCGGGGGCGAAATGGCGGACGTCATCTTCAACGGCACGGACAAACGCAAGCCACTCGGCATGGCCGAAGTTTTGCTCACGTTAGGCGATTGCGAGGATGTGTTAGGCACCGATTTCAACGAGGTGTGCGTCGGCCGCCGGGTCTATCGCGACGGCAAGGGCGAATACTTGCTCAACGGCAAGCCCTGCCGGCTCAAGGACATCAACAACCTGTTCATGGACACCGGCATCGGGCGCTCCAGTTACTCGATCATGGAGCAGGGAAAAATCGACATGCTGCTCAGTTCCAAGCCGGAGGATCGGCGCCAGGTTTTTGAGGAAGCAGCCGGCATCACCAAGTACAAGCAGCAGAAAAAAGAAGCCCTGCGTAAGCTGGACTACACGGAGGCGAATTTGGTGCGAATTATCGACGTGTTAGAGGAGCAGAAGCGCCAAATGGGCAGCCTTCAGCGCCAGGCTGCCAAGGCCAGGCGTTATGCGAAATTAGCCGAACAGGTGCGCGTGTTAGACACCCATCACAGCCACCGGCAGTTCGATGAATTGCGCGCGGAACGCGAGGAGTTGCTGACCAGCATCGCGGCGCTGCGGCGGGATCACGACGAGCTTCAGGCGAAGATTGAGGGCGGCCAGGCGGGGCTCAATGACACCCGCGAGGCGTTCCAAGCCATCGAGGGGCAGATCGGCGATTTGCGCCAGCGCGAGGCCGAATTTCAGGGAAAAATCCAGAACGCGCACAGCCGCATCCAGTTCAACGAGGAGCGGCGTGAGGAGATGACGCAACTGATCGAGCGCAACGAGACCGACATCGCCGGGAGCCTGGAGAAGCTGGAAACGCAGCGGGCGGATCTGAGCAGCGCCGATGCGACGTTGACGACGATGGCGGAGCAAATTGGCAAGCAGGAGGCCGATTTGGGCCAAAAAATGGAGCAAACCGACGAAATTCGCCGCGAACGCGCCAACGCGGAGACGGCGCTGAACGAAAACCGGTCGAATTTGGGCAAAGCGGAGAGTTTGGTGGCCACGTTAGGCGCGCAACTGGAAAACGGGCTGAGCGCGATGACTTCCAGCCAGCAACGCATCGCTCAGCTAGCCGATGAGCTAAGCCGCGTGCAGGCCGATCGCGCCGCCAAGGCTGAGGAAGCCGGGAAACTGGAAAAATCCCGCGCGGAGCTGGAAACGCAGCGCGGCGAGTTGGAGCTGGGTTTGAAGCAACTGGAAGACGGCCTGGCCGAAGCTCAGCGCGACCTGGCGGAGGCGCGCGAGTCGGAGGCGAAGCTAACGCGCGACCTCACCGAAAAACAGACGCGGCTGGAGACTTTGCAGCAACTGGTGGCCAACGGCGAGGGATTCGAGCGCGGCACGCAGGAGGTGCTGAAGGGGCTGGATCAGCCGGATTTTTTCAAAAACTCGGTACGCGGCGTGATGGCGAATTTCATCCAGGTGGAGGCCGAATTTATCCCTGCGATTGAGGCTGCGTTAGGGCATCACCTGCAAGCCGTCCTCGTCGCGGACTCAACGGTGGCGACGAGCATGCTGGACAGCCTGCGCAAGGGCGAAATCGGCCAAGCGTCTCTGGTGCCGGAGAACATTTTGGTTAGCGGCGGCGACGTGCAGATGCTCACCATCCCGGGCGGCGCGTTAGGCTGGGCGGCGGACAAGGTGGAGGCCGAGGCCAAGGTCCACGCGGTCGTCCAAGCGCTGCTGCACAACGTGCTGATCGTCGAAAATCTCGACCGCGCCTTGGAGCTTCGCGGGGAATTGTCCGGCGTCGGTTTCGCCACGAAAGGCGGCGAGTTTTTGAGCGCGGGAGGCGTCCTGACCGGCGGATTCAAGGAAACCGGCGCGGGCTCGATTTTGGAGCGTCAGAGCGAAATTCGCGGCTTGGAGAAACAAACCCGAGCCGCGCGCAAAAAGCTGGAAACGGCGCAAAAACGGGTCGCGGAGCTGGACGATCTTTGCGCCGAATCGCAGGTTGAAGTCGAGGCGCATCGCGACCGTCTGCAAAAGCTGAAGGTCGATCTTTCCACGCTGGAAGGCCAGCTCGCCATCGTCCAGCGCGAGGTGCAAACGCACGAAAGCAAGCTGGAAAACCTAACTTGGGAAGAGAGCGAACTGGCCAAGCGCATGGAATCCGCGCAAACCCAACAAACCGAACTGGAAACGCAAAAACGCGCCGCCGCGGAGTCGATTTCCGCGTTGGAAACCGCCGCCGGCCAGCTTCAGGCCCGGTTGAGCGCGATTCGCGAACGCGAGGACGAGTCCAACGCCCTGCTCAACGAGCTAAGAACCGCGTTGGCGGTCGAAAAACGCGCCCGGGAGAGTTTGGAGGAACAACGCGCGCCCATGTCCACGCGGCTGCGCGAGTTGGAGGAGTCGATCGAGCGGCGCAAGGCAGAGGTTAGCGGTTACCGCGAAAAAATCAGCGCCGACGCCGGGGAAAACGAAACGCTGCGAGGCGAGATCGAGACGTTTGGCAAGGAATGCACCGGTTTGCACGAAAATCGGGCTAACCTGGAAACGAAGCGTGGCGCTTTGTTAGGCGAAATCGAGCAAGGCGAGGCCAAGCTCGTCACCATGCGTCAGCAAGTGGCGAAAATGGCCGAACAACGCGGCGCGGAGGAAATTCGCTCGACGCAACTGGAGCTGCGCATGGAAAACCTGACCGACACCGTGCGCCAACGCTACCAAGTGGAGCTAAGCACGTTTGAGCCCGACGCCCACGCGCTTTTGGCCGTGTTAGAGGAGGTGCGCAAGAAGCTGAAGTCCGTGGGATCGGACGTTTCCGGCCAAGCCGATGAATCTGGAGATGAAGCCGCGGAAATTCCCGGCGACTCCCAGCCCGACTGGCCCTTCATCGCCGAAGCCGCCACCGAACTGCGCCGCAAACTCGATTCGATGGGCCCCGTCAACCTCGACGCCATCGCCGAATTCGACGAGTTGGAAGAGCGCTACAACCTCATGGTTCAGCAGCACGACGACCTTACCAACGCCAAAGACGAGCTGCTCAAAGTCATCGATAAAATCAACAAAACGACCAAGGCCATGTTCGCGGAGACCTTCGAGCAAGTGGCGAAAAACTTCCGCGAAATGTTCACCGAACTCTTCGGTAAAGGCGCGCAAGCCAACCTCGTTTTGCTCGACGACACCGACCCGCTGGAGTGCGGAATCGAGATCATCGCCAAGCCGCCGGGCAAAAAGCTGCAAAGCATCAGCCTGCTCTCCGGCGGCGAGCGATCCATGACGGCGGTGGCGCTTCTTTTCGCGATTTACCGCGTCAAACCCAGCCCGTTCTGCGTGTTGGACGAGCTGGACGCCCCCCTGGACGAAGCCAACATCGAGCGCTTCATCCGCGTGCTCGACCGCTTCATCAACGAGAGCCAATTCATCATCGTAACCCACTCCAAGCGCACCATGAGCCGCTGCGATGTGATGTACGGCGTGTCGATGGAGGAATTCGGGATTTCGAAGACGCTGGGGATGAAATTCAGCACTGGGGACGGGCCGAAAGCGCCGGAAAACGAGGAAGTGGAGCCGGCTTACGGGTTGAGCAACGGGAACGGGGTTGCTTGAGGTTCGGTCGAGCTGTGTTTCGCTCCGACGCGTCATTTTTGGACAACCACGGCCATCGGCATCATTGCCTGAAAAACGATGACCCGCTGCGCCGAATTTGTTTTCACGCCTAAGATTGGTAAAACGGGTCTCCGGCCCGTTCCTGCGGACGACGTGCCCGGATGACAGCGCGCCAAGCTTCCCGCCGGCCGTGCGCGGAACGGGCTGGTGTCCCGTTTTACCGCGCCTCCACCTTCGCCCGCGTCTGCTCCACCAGCTGCGTGATGAACCGCAAATCGTTCTGCCACCTCGCATTGCTCGGGTCCTTCGCCACTAGCTTCTCGCAGATCGCCTTGGCCTGCTGGAAATACCCCAACGCCTCCGCCCAGCGCTCCCGCTTCCCGGTCAAATCGCCGACCTCTCCCCAAATCGCCGGGCCGCCTCCTCCAAATCCCCGCGTTTCACCGCGATATCGCCCAGGAGGTTGTGGGCGACAGAGAGTTCGCGCTGGTAGTCGGCCAGATCGGGGGCATCGGGCGAATCCGGTGGCGCGGACAAGGATGTCCGCGCTACGGTTGGGTCCTGGCTGGCCTGCTCCACCAACGCCCGCGCCAATGCCTCCGCCTCGCGGAAAACGGCCTCGGCTTCGGCCAGGGTGGCGTGGGTTTGGCGGCGGGGGCCCTTGGTTTTGAGGAGGAAATCCACGAAACGATACCGCGCCTGGCCCCACCGCGGATCGGCGGCGATGACGTCGCGGTAGAGGCTTTCGGCGCGGGCTTCCTCGCCTTCGGATTGGGCGAGTTGGGCGCCTTTGAGCAGGGTTTGCAGCTTTTGGCGCGCGGCGGCCTGGTTGGCCTGGAATTGGGCTTCGGCGGCGGCGAGGTCGCGCTGGACGGCTTGCAAAATCCCGCCGCGGCGGCTCTCCAGCCAGGCGAGGGCTTCTTCCACGCCTTGATCGGCGATGATGCGGGTCAGCTCGTCGAAGTCGGCGCCGGCCTGGTCGCTGCCTTCGAGCCGGGCGAAGTCTTCGGCCAGGGCGTCGATGCGGCTGAGGCGCTCGGCGTGGGCGGCGTCGGCGGCGTTTTTGAGGCGCTCGCGCTCTTGCCAGGTGTATTGAGCCTCGGCCAAATCGCGGGTCAGGGCGCGCTGGCTGGCTTCTTCCAGGTGAGCGCGGATCTTCTGGCGGGTCAGTTCGCAGGATTCGGCGGTGATTTCGGCAACTTGGCCGGGTAGGAGGTGGGTGCGGTGCTTGAGGTAGAGGAACGCTCCTGCGCCGAGGATGAGGAGGGTGACGACGATGGCAAGGACGCGGCCGAGGACGTTGGTTTGGCGCTTTTGGGTGGTGGAGACGTCCTGCTGCCAATCCTGGAACTCCTCCCGCAGTTTGGCGAAGTCGTCGTTAAGCCGCTCCACGGCCAATTCGAGCTGCTCGCCGTTGGCGGGCTCGTGGCGGAGGTGACCGGGGTGGGCGGCATCGGCCTGGAGCTTGGCGCGGTAGGCGGCCTGGAGTTGGCGACGCTCTTGCTGGTATTCGAGGGCCCAAGGAGCGGCGACACTCTTGTCGCCGGCATTAGCCTGGGCATCCGCGGGCGACAAGAGTGTCGCCTCTCCTTGAGGCTGTTCCGGCAGGTCGAGTTGCTCGAGCGGAGTATCGCGCGGGCAGTCGTCGCCGGGTAAGAAGAGCCAGGTTTTGAGGCCCTTTTCCTTGGCGTAGAGGAACTCGAACTGGGTGTAGGAGCAGCGGCCGAAGTCGGGATCGGGACTCAGCGGCTCGAAGCCATAGGCGTGGCCTGCCAGGTGAATGAGCCCCTGGCAGGAGTCGATCTTCCCCCGCAGGATATCGCGCAAATCGCCCGGCTCCGTGCCGAAGATGTCCTGCCAAACCGGATCGTAGCCCAAGCGGGTGAGGATGTTGGCGATGAGTTGGCGGGTGCTGGCGAATTCCGCGCTGACGGTGGAGATAAAGATGCGAGGCCTCACTTTGACCACGAGTTAAAGCCAGTAACGCCGGCATTGGCGTCCCGTTCTCGCGGACGTCGTGGCCCAGAGGCGTCCTTTTAGTCGCTTGGGTCCCTTGCGTCCCTTCTTCCCGCCCGCGAGCGCCCGGCGCTAAACACATCGCCCGTCGGCTTGGCTGGGAGCGTTTCCTTCCAGGTGGCGAGTTTTTGCTCTAACAGGCTCACCACCTCCGGCTTGGCCTCGCGCAAATCGTTCTTTTCGTAGGGATCCTTGGCCAAATCGTAGAGTTCTACGTGGCTGCCGTCGCGATTGGTCACCAATTTCCAGGTTTGGTCCACGATCGCCCAGGAAACCCAGTGATCCGGGCGCGTTTTTGGCGGTGGCCAGGGGGCTAGCGACTTCCAAAACAGCGGTTTTTGCCGAATCGGCGCAGTTTTGCCCAACAGCGCGGAAACCTGGCTCACGCCGTCCGGTTGGTAGCCCGCGGGCAATTGTGCGCCGGCCAGTGCGCAGAACGTCGGCAGCAAATCGACGGCCGAAATGAGCGACTGGCCGTCAACTCGGCCGGCGGCGATTTTTCCCGGCCAACGCACGATGAATGGCACGTTGATCCCGCCCTCAAACAGGGCGGCTTTGTAGCCTTTGCGCCCCGCGGTGACGCCTTTGGCCGCGGCGATGCCCCATCCGGCGCCCGTGGCCGTATCGTAGCTCAGCTTCAATTCCGTGGGCCCGGCAGCGCGGGCGGGACCGTTGTCGGAGCTGAAAACAACCAGGGTGTTGTCCGCGATTTCAAGCTCGTCGATCGTCCCTAACACTTCACCCACCCGGTCGTCGGCGTGGGACAAAACCGAAGCGTAAATTTGGTCCTCCCGCGATTCCAGGTGCCGGAAGCGCCATTCGTAGCGCGGCACGGTGTGGAACGGCGTGTGGGGCTCGTGAAGCCACAGATTGATGAAAAACGGCTTCCCGGCGCCGGCCGCCTCCCGCATGAACGCGGAAGCGCGCCCGGAATCCTCGTGCCACGGCATTTGCTCCCCCGCGCAGTTGAACGCGCCGTAGTCGTCGTAGCCATATTCGCTGGGCAACGGCGAATCCGGGATCATGTCGTTGGCCAGGTGCCACTTGCCGTAATGCGCGGTGGCGTAGCCGGCGTTTTGCAGAATGCGAGGCAGCAGCGGCGCCTTGGGATCGAGCCAATCCGGCATGCCGCGCTTAGCATTGCTGGGCACCCAGGCAAAGTGACCGTCGATGTTGTAGCGCGCCGGAAAGTGGCCCGTCATCACCGCGGTGCGGCTGGGCGAACAAACGCCGCTGGCGACGGTGAAGCGATGGAAATCCGTGCCCTCGGCGGCGAGGCGGTCGATGTTCGGAGTTTTGACGTAGGGATGGCCGTGGCAGCTCAAATCGCCCCAACCCCAGTCGTCGGCGAAGACGAACACGATGTTAGGGCGCTCGGCAGCGGTTGCGGACGCGAACAAGAGGGGCCCGAGTAAACTGAGGAGTAGCGCGGAAGTAAGTTTGGTCACCGTGCCATCTAACCTTGGTTTTGAGGTGACGCCGCGGCTTTTTTCGGCCAATTTCGCGCCAAAATGAAGCCGCTATCCATCGGACAACGCGCCATGATCGGGGTCGGCCTGGTGTTTCCGCTGTTGGCGAACCTGGCTTACTTCGTGGTCGCGGATCAGCCTACGTTGGCCCGTGCCGGCTACGGATTTTCCAAGGCCGTTTTGCTGGTTTGGCCGCTGATTTGCTTCTTTTGGCTCGTCCCGCGGCGGCCGGGCGAATCGCGTCCCGGGCCGGAGAAAAAGCTTCTCGGCTGGTCGCTGTTGTTAGGCTTGCAAACCGGCGTCATCATCGTCGGCAGCATGCTGTGGCTTATGGAAACGCCGCTGGGCGATGTGGTGCGCGCCGGCTCGGACGCGATCGCGGATCGAGTCAGCCAACTGGGCTTCGACCGCAATTTTCTGGTGGCCGCGCTCCTCATTTCGAGCATTCACGCCGCGCTGGAGGAGTATTACTGGCGCTGGTTCGCTTGGGGCCAGGCGCGCCGATTCGTGCCCGGATTTGCCTCTCACGTCATTGCCGGTTTCGCCTTTGCCGCGCATCATTACGTCATCGTTTGGGTCTTTTTCACCCCGTGGCTGGCGATTTTGCTCGGGACGCTGGTGGCCGTGGGTGGGATGATTTGGAGCTATTTGTATCAGCGCACCGGAACCCTGCTGGGCTGCTGGATCAGCCACATGCTGGTGGATTTGGGCATCTTCTGGGTCGGCTGGACGCTCATTCGTTGAAATTCCGTGGAAATTCCAACTTCCAGGCTCCAATTTTCGGTCCCATGTCCAAAACCAACCCCATGAGCCAAATTCCCGCTGTTGAAAAGGTGCTCAACGCGCTGGAAAACGACGATTCGCTGCCGAATTTGCCGCGGCCGCTCGTCACCCAGGTGGTTCGCGAGGAAATCAGCGCGTTGCGCGAAAACGTGCGCGAAAATCAGGCCGAGGCGGGCGAATTTGGCGAAATCGTGGCCCAACTTCGCAAAAAACTGAAGGCGCTGCACCGTTCCCGCTTGCAGCCGGTCATCAACGGCACAGGCGTGATGATCCACACGAATTTGGGCCGCTCGCCGCTCAGTTCGGGCGCCGCGCAGGCCATTCGCGACATCGGCGTCGGCTACAGCAACCTGGAGCTGAACCTGGAAAGCGGCGAGCGCGGAAAACGCGGCGGCTACCTGGAGCGCTGCCTGGCCCTGCTCTGCGAGGCTGAAGCAGCGACGGTGGCGAATAATTGCGCCTCAGCGCTGATTTTGATCCTCAAACACCTGGCCAACGGCGAGCGCAACGAGGTGGTGATTTCCCGCGGCGAGTTGGTCGAAATTGGCGGCGGTTTTCGCGTCCCGGAGATCATGGAGACAAGCGGAGCCGTCCTGCGCGAAGTCGGCGCGACCAACAAAACCGCGCTTCGCGACTACGAGCGCGCCATCGGGCCGGAAACCGGGATGCTCCTCAAGGTCCACCGCTCCAATTTTTACATCGAGGGCTTCACCGACGAGCCCGGAACCGAGGATTTGGTCGAATTGGGCCGAAAATTCGGCATTCCCGTGGTCGAGGACCTCGGCAGCGGCGCCATGGTCCAAACCGACGCGTTGGCGCCCATTCCGCACGAACCGACCGCGGCCGAGGTGTTGGCCAAGGGCGTGGATCTGGTTTGCGTCAGCGGCGACAAGCTGTTTGGCGGTCCGCAGGCCGGAATCATCGCCGGACGAGCCGATTTGGTCGCCGGGCTGAAAAAAGAGCCGTTTTTCCGGGCTTTGCGCTGCGACAAGCTCATCCTCACCGGCTTACAAAGCGTGGTGGGCGAGTATTTGAGCCAAACCGGCGATTCCGTCCCCAATTTGCCGCTAACGCGCATGCTCGCCGAGACGGTGGACGATTTGCGCCCACGCGCCGAAAAACTCCTCAAACCGCTGGCAAAACTCGGCGTTGTCAGCATCGGCCAGGGCATCGCCCGTTGCGGCGGCGGAACCATGCCGAAAGCCGAGATTCCCTCGCTTACGCTCGACATTCGGCCGAAAAAATCGAGCTTGGCGCAATTGGCCGAACGCCTGCGCAAGGGCGACCCACCGGTGATGGGCTACACTGCGGAAGATTGCTTCAAAATCGACCTGCGCACCGTCTTCCCGGATCAGGACGAAGCGTTGGCGGCAACGCTGAAGGCGGTTTTGGCCGCAAAATGAGCATTTTCCGCCAAAATCGGCAAAAACTGTAATTTTTTGCTGGGATCATAGCGATTTCTTGCCTTTAGTTCGCCCCGTGAAACCACAAACAGCGCTTCTTCTCTGCATTCCCATCGCCTTGGGCCTATCCAGTTGCCAAACAACGTCCAAAAGCAAAAGTCCCACTCACACCGGATTTTTGACGTCTTACCACGGATTTTCCAAGGGCGAAAAACGCAACGGAGACCTGGTTTACAAGGGCAAGATGGACAAGCTGCGCTCCTACAAAAAAGTCTACATCGACGTCTCCATTCGCGGTGAAGTGAAAGAGCACCGAAACATCAAGGACCGGATCAAAGGTGCGAACCAGCAGGATGCCAATTTGCTGGCGGCGGAGTTCGAAAACGCGCTGAAGGGCGCCCTCGGCTCCACTTTCCGCCTCGTCAATCGCCCCGAACGCGGAAGCCTGACCGTGCGGGCCGCGGTAACCGACATGCAGCCCAACACGCCCATCGTTTTCGCCGGCGGCTACTCCCCGGTCTCGTTCGTCGCGGGAACGGCGATTTGGGCGGTCAAAGGCCAGTATCCGGGCTCGGGAACCGTCAAAATGCAGGCCGAAGTCATTGATTCGGTGACCAAGGAGCGGTTTTTCGCCATCATCGACGAAGATCGCACCGGCAAAAACGAGGTAATCAGCGGGCTAAGCCGTTGGGGCCGCGCGAAAAAGGCCTTCCGCAAGTGGAGCGGCCAAATTCACGACACCATCCTCGGCACGCGGCCGGGTTGAGGCGGCTAAGCGGCGTCAATTGGCTCGGCGGTGCAGGCCTCCATGCGACGGCATGGCAGATTCGGCACGGAATCGGCGGAAAAAGTTGGATCTCGGCCAGAATTCACCCCCAACTTGATAACCACCCGCAATTGGCGATTAGTTGGGCCCCGTGAGCGAGCATCCCCTCCAAAAACTCCGCACTTCCAACGAACCCACGCGCATCCACCTCATCGGTGTGGCCGGCTCGGGCATGAGCGGCTTGGCTTCGCTGCTGATGGGCATGGGACACAAAGTTAGCGGCTCGGACCGCGTCACCACGCTGGAAACCGAGCGGCTGGAAACGGTGGGGCTCACCTTTCATTGCCCGCAAAGCGCCGAGGAGGTCGAAGGGGCGGAAATGGTCATTTTTTCCTCGGCCATCAAACCGGGGAATCCCGCGTTCGATGCCGCCCAAAAGCGGGGGTTGCCGCTCGTGAAACGCGCCGAGGCGCTGGCCGCGATCATGGCTCGGCGCAAGGGAATCGTCATCGCCGGCACCCACGGAAAAACGACGACTTCGGCCATGGCGGCGCACGTTTTGCGCAGCGGCGGGTTGAAGCCATCGCACTACGTGGGGGCGGAAATTCCCCTGCTGGGGACCAACGCGCACTGGGAGCCGGACACCGATTACCTGGTTGCGGAGGGCGACGAAAGCGACGGGACGTTGGCGCTGTTTCACCCGGAACACGCCATCATTTTGAACATCGAGGAGGAGCATCTGGACTTCTACGACGGCATCGAGGCCATCAACGCGGTGTTTCGCCAGCTTTTGGACCAAACCCGCGGTTTTTTCCTCTTTTGCGGCAGCGACGCCGGTGCGCTCGCAATTTGCGAAGGGCGCGAGCGTGCAATTTCCTACGGCTGGGAGGGCTGCGATTATTCCGTGGCGCAGGTGGAAGAAAAACGCGGCAGCTCAACGTTTCACGTCATCAAACGCGGGGAAAATCTCGGCGAAATGGAGCTTAGCATCCCCGGTAGACACAACGTCCTCAACGCCCTGAGCGTCGTCGCCCTGGCCAGCGAACTCGGCGTCACCTTCGGCGTCATCAAGGCCGCGTTGGGCACGTTTCGCGGCGCAAAACGCCGATTTGAGAGCAAATTCCAGTCCCCGGAATTCCGCATTTTTGATGACTACGGCCATCACCCCACGGAAATCGCCGCCACGCTGCAAACCGCGCGTTCGCTGGCGCCCGAGCGGCTTGTTTGCGCGTTTCAACCCCATCGATTTTCGCGCACCCAGCTCTTGCGCGATGAATTCGGCGGCGCCTTCAACGACGTGGATGAATTGGTGGTCGCCGATATTTATCCCGCCAGCGAAAAGCCGATTCCCGGCATCAGCGGGGAGACAATTTGCCAGGCGGTTCGCGAGTTGGGAACGCCCAACGTGCGCTCCATTCCCGAGAAATCCGCCATTCGCTTCGCCCTCGGCAACGAGCTGAAACCTGGCGACCTGGTCATCAGCCTGGGCGCGGGCGACATCCACGAAGTGACGGCCGCGATGGCTCGGGATTTGACCGCTTTGGGCGAAATTCGCGACGCGCTGGACGAAACCGGCGCCGCCGTCAAACTCTACGAGCCCATGAGCCGCCACACCACCCTGCGCATCGGCGGTCCGGCCCAATATTGGGTGGAACCGGTGACCGTGGCCGGATTCGCGCGATTGGTGAAATTTTGCCGCGAGGTGGGTCTGCCGATTCGCGTCGTCGGGCGCGGCTCCAACCTGCTCATCCGCGATGGCGGCATTCCCGGCGTGGTCATCCACCCCGCCAAGGGCGATTTTGCCCGCGTTGAGGTGGAGGGCGACCTCATCGAGACCGGCGTCGGCGCGCGCTTCAAACGCGTGACCTCAGCCGCGCAAACCGCGGAATTGAGCGGGTTTGAGTGGATGGAAGGCATCCCCGGCAACGTCGGCGGCGGCATCCGGATGAACGCCGGCGCGATGGGCTCGGAAACCTTCGACCAGGTCGTCAGCGTGACGTTTGTCGATGGGGAAGGCGAGATTCGCACGAAATTGGCGGGCGAGATCGATTTCCACTACCGCAGCGTCCCGGAATTCACCGAAAACTACGTGGTTTCGGCCGTTTTTCGCGGCAAAAAGGGCACGCGGGCGGAAATCGACGCGAAAATCGCCGAATCCAAGCATCACCGCAAAATTTCGCAGCCCATCGCCGCCAGCGCCGGCTGCATTTTCAAAAATCCGGAGGTTTGCGGCGCCGGGCAGTTGGTGGATGAGTTAGGGCTCAAAGGTCACGGCGTGGGCAAGGCCAGGGTCTCCGACGTTCACGGAAATTTCATCGTCAACGAAGGCGGAGCCACCGCCGGCGAGGTGTTGCAACTCATCGCACAAATTCAGGCCAAGGCCCGCGAAGAGCGCGGGGTGGAGTTGGAGACGGAGGTGCAGATTTTGGGCCAGGACGAGGCCTACGGATGAGGTGGTTCGGGCCGGCATCGGCCTTGTTGACGCTCAATCGTCACTTTCGTAGTGAATCCGGCAGTTGGGGTTCGCACGGCGCAAGGCGCGAATTTCGCCGATGGTCAGGTGGGTGCGTTGCAGGTGAATTTCCTTCAGGTTGGGGAGATTTTTCACCAATTTCCGAACCGGCCCACCAGTCACGGGCAAATCGTGCAGCCAGAGTTTTTCGAGCTTGGTGAGTTTGGCAAGCGAAGGGAGGGCGCGGTCTGAAATTCGCGTTTCGCCAAGGTGCAGACCGGTTAGGCCGGTCAGCGTCGCCAGGTGGCCGGCGCCGGCGTCGGTGATGGCGTTGCCGCGGAGGCCGAGGTAGGTGAGGTTCGGCAATTTGGCCAGGTGAGCCAAACCGGCGTCGGTAACCTTGGTTTCGCCGATGGGGAGGTGCTGAAGACTACCCAGCGTGCTGAGAATTTCCAGGCCGCGATCGGAAATTTGGGTACGGTAGAGATTGAGCCACTCCAGCCTCTCCAAACCGGCAAGGTGCTGCAAGCCGGCGTCGCTGATTTGGGTGGATTCCAGGCTGAGGTCGGTGATTTCCGGACTTTCGGCGACGAGCGCAAGACTGGCGTCAGTGATTTTCGCGTTGCCGTTGAGATTGATCTCCTTCACCCGGCCGGTTTTCAGGTTGAGGAAGGTGTGGCCGCCGATTTCGCGGATTTTTCGCGCCGCTGCCGCCTCGGATTCCGGTTGTTCGGCGTGCGCCAGGCTTAGCATTCCGAGCACCGCGAGCACCGCAATGATCCGCCACGCAATCACGTGTCCACGCCGAGTTCGCGGATGAGCTGGGCCGCAAATTGCTCGGGCGCGCCGGCGTCCGCGCTGATTTCGGCCTCCAAGGGCGAATCGGCGTCTTCGCGGAAAAGGATCGCCCGCGCGTGCAGCCGATTTTCGCCCACCAGCTGGGTGTGGATGCCCACCGGCGTTTGGCAACCGGCGTCGAGGGCTTGGAGAAAGGCGCGTTCGGCGCGAATGCGTTGCCAGGTCGGCTCGTGGTTGATGATTTCCAGGATTTGCGGCGTTTCGTGGTCGTTGGCCAGGACTTCCAGGGCAATGGCGCCTTGGCCGGCGGCGGGGACCATGACGTTGGGCGGCAAAATGGCCAAACCCATGTTTTGGCCTTCGAATTCCAGGTTTTGACCGGTCAAATCGTAGCCCAACCGCTCGAGGCCGGCACGAGCCAGGATGGTGGCGTCCATTTCCGGCATTTTGGCGACTTTCCGCAAACGCGTGGGAACATTTCCGCGAATTTCGACGACGTTCAGGTCCGAACGCAGGCGCCGCAGTTGAAACTGGCGGCGCACGCTGCTGGTAGCGACGGTCGCGCCTTTCGGCAGCGAATCGAGCCCATTTTTGGCGTGATCCGGCGATTTGGCGATCAACACGTCCTCAACCGGCGCGCGCGGCAAAACCGCCACCAGCGCGAATTTTGATTCCAACACCGCTGGCACGTCTTTCAGGCTGTGGACCGCCGCGTGGATGGTCCCCGCCTCCAGCGCGTCTTCCAGCTCCTTGGTGAACACGGCCTTGTCGACGCCCGGGACGGCGAGTTTCAGATCCTGACGCTTGTCCCCGGTGGTGGCGATGATTTTTTGCTCGATGCGCCGTTTCAGCCCGCAAGCCTCCAACGCGCGTTGGGTCAGGTTCGCCTGGGTCAGCGCCAAATCGCTGCCGCGCGTGCCGAGGATGAGGGAATCGGAGGATGCCATGGATTGGCAAACGTTGAAGTGGATCGGCCAGGTTTGCAAATGCGCTCCTCAGCCCGGCTGGTCCGCGATTTGGCTGCGATCGCGCGCCTCTCGTGCTCGTTACGTGTCCCTGGCGTCGATCCAGGTTTTGAGATTGGTGAGGATGCCGAAAATCGCGTCGATATCCTCGCTGGAGGCATCGTAGGCGTGGCTGATGGCGTATTCCGGCTTCTCAGGGTCCAAGACGAGAAAAAACCAGAACCGTCCCAAAACGTAGGCGCCGAAGACCGGCTCGTTGGGCGGGTTCAACTCGCGCGCGACTAACATAGCCGCCAAAACCTGACCGGCGGGATCGGATTTGTTGCCGGACTCCGGCTTGTATTCGTGGAGGCAAAAGTAGGGCAGCAGGGGTTCGAACTGACCGGTCGCCAATAGCCCATCGACCGTGCCTCGCAACTCGACGCCGTTGACGTTGGCCGCCAGAGTCCGCCCGGCGAAAAATGCGAAGTTTTCACCCTCCAGATCCACGTAGTTCAGGAACGGGCCGATGAAGCGGATGACCAGTTCTTGCTCGTTCCAGTCGAATCCGTGGAAATTGAGGCGAAAGCGGAGTTTGTCCAGGCGCTTGCACAGTTCGCCCGGAGGCGGGGGAGGATCGGTGAGCAAGGCGTCCAGCTCGGGATGGTTGTCGAGCCTTCGCAGGCCAAATTCGGTGACCGAAAAACTGCCGAAAATCGTTCGGAGGCAGCGGAGGATCCTAACAAACCTCCCATTTCAACACCCGTCATCCTTGGTTGCCGATTCTTGCGAGCGGCCGTCCGCTGGTGATTCAACGCCGGCAGCCCAATAGACTGCGTTGCGCAACATGGTCCGAAAATTCGTGATCGTGAAATCGTAGGGATGCCCTAACGAAGTGTAAAAAATTCGGTTTCCGGCGGGTCCCTCGTTCGTCCAGGCGGCTGGCTCCCGTTCTTTCACACCACGCGCGTTGCCGGTCAACAAAACCGTGGTGGACTCGGCAAGAGGGCGCACTTCGTAAAGCGAGCCGTAGGTTTGAAATTGCCCTGGCGTCACGCCGTTCAAAATGGGGTGATTTTGCTGCGCGGCGTCGATTCTCGCGAACGTCGTCAGTTGATTGCCGTGGTGGCCGTGGTAGGACCCGCCCAACACCGTGGGATCGAAATCGCGCCACTGGTCGAGCCCATCCGGCGGCGGAGCGTCTTTGTTTTGGTGAAAGGGGTGGCTGGCCGTGCGAATCCCGACCAACGCCTTGCCGGCCGCGATGTGCTCGCGAAAAACGTCGAGCTGCGCCTTGGGCAAATTCCGACGCCGCACGGAAAGCAAAACCAGGTCAGCCTGACGAACGACCTCGACTCCGGGCAGGGTGTTGCGCTCCTCCGCATCGGCGAACACCAGGCTGATCTTGAAATCGCGGCCAAACTCTTTCAGCGCGAATTCCGGCAAGGTGTCGGCCGTTTTGTATTCGCGCTCGGCCATGACGATGGCGATGTGTTTGCGGCGGTCGCCCGGGAAGCGATACGCCGTTGCATCGCCCAGAACATCGCCGCTGGTAATCGTGGGGCACCAGTGGCGCTCGATGTGCTCAAAAACCAGGTCGTTGCCGGTAAAATGGCTCACAAACGGGGCCTCCCGCGGGTTGTACATGGTGTCGGTCAAATCGCGCATCAGCGCCACATTTTGCCCTTGCATCACCATCTGCCGGATCCCGAACGGGCGCCCTAACACGCACATATTCGTGTGCACGCCCATGATGATGACGTTCTTGATTCCCCGCTGCTTCATCAAATAATACGCCTCCGCGGAATCAGTGATCGCATCGCCTTCCGCGATCTTCAGCGCATCGATTTGGCGGCTGTAGAAGCGCTTGCGTTCGCGCAACGGCGGCGCGTCGTCGCAGGGTTGGTCGGTCATGACCGGCATCGGCGCCTCCTGCTTAGGATCGAGGTAACACCAGCCTTGCAGCGGAATTTTCGTCTTCACCGTCGGCGCCTGTTGCGCCAATTTTCGTTGCGGGGTGTCTTTGTAGGCGGCCATGCAACCGCTGGGGCAGTGCACGATCAAAATTCCCTTCTCGCGCGCGGCGCGGATGGTTTCGTTCATCCGCGGAGCCATCTCGGCCACGCGGCGGGCGGCATTGCGGCAGTAATGATCGTCCCACATGTCGCAAATGACGATCGCCGTTTCGCTCGCCTTCCATTCGCCGGGCTTGGTGAGCGTGTGAAACTTGCCGCTGTTTTCAGCCGTCTCCACCCGGGAGCGGAAATTGAGTTGGAGGGTTTCCGCCTGGCAAGAGAAAGCCAGCGCCAGGGTCAAAGGGAAGAGGATTCGCGTCATCGATTCTGAGGGTTGATCGGGTAGTTCATAGCCGCGGAAACTGCTTCCGGCAACCCTTGGTCATCCGGCCGATCGCGCGGTTGACCTCTTTCGCACCACAAAAACGGCAACCACGGCCAAAAGCGCGCCAATCCCGAAAATGAGCCGCCAATCGAACGCTGGCGACGCCGCGAGGTAGCTTAGTTTGGCCGGGTAGCCTGACAAATCCAGCTTTTCCCAGTTTTCCCCACCATCGCGCGAACGAAAGAGATCCTCGCCGGTGAAGCCGAAAAGCGTTCGGTCCTCGGCGAAATTTGGCGAAAATTGGATGAGCCGGCCGGGCGAGTAGTACCACATTTTGGTCATGCCGTGGTTTTGCCCGATCAGTTGCGGCGCCAGCGGACGAAAGCCGGCCCCAGCGTCGTTGCTGATGAAGTTGCCACGGCCGCGCACGCCAACGATGAGCGTCTGGTCGGCGGCGAATTCCGGCGAAACCGCGATCGTCTCCACGTAGGGCTCGTCTCCCGCTTCCGCGATGGGCAGCGGGACCCAGTTTTCCCCCCGATCGGCCGATTGAAACAGCCCCTTGCCGGTCCCGGCAAAAAGGACGCCGTCGGCCACGAAATTTGGCGACATGGCCAGCTCGATGCCCTCGTCGCGCATGAACGCGATGCCGGCGGTGCGCTTTTGCCAGGTTCGGCCGCCGTCGGTGGTTTTGTAGACGTTGCAGCCGCCGTCGCCGCCGCTGGCGAAGAGCGTGCCGTCGTCCGGGTAACCAGGCGAGATAAGCAGCGAATGCAGGTACATCTCGTCCAAATCCAGCACCAGCTCAAACGTCTCCCCGCAGTCGGTGGACTTGAAAATGGCGCCGCGCCGCGTTTTGGCGATGCCAGTGCGCCCGCCCATGTAAAGCACGCCGTCGTTGGTGAATTCCGGCGAAAAAACGACGCGGTCCACGATGACGTCGTCATTGCCGGCCAGGTCCATGAGATCCACCGAGGCCCAGCTTTTGCCGTGGTCGGTGGTCTTGAGCCACTCGTTGCGAATGCCGACCCAAATCACCTGATCCTGCGCGTAATTCGGCGAAAAATAGACGCTGTGGACGCGGATGATTTTGCGCCGGTCTTGGTGGTTGGCAAGGGTTTGGGCGTGCATCGGCGTCCAGGTTTGGCCGGCGTCGCGGCTCAAAATCGCACCGTGCCAGTAGGTGGTGAAGGCCAGCGTGGAGTCGCTCGCGAAATTCGGCGAGATGGCCAGATCGATGAGCACGCCAAGGCCGAGGGTGTCGCGCTGGGTCCAGCTCGCACCGCCGTCGGCGGATTCAAACAAGCCGTCGTAAGCGCCGAGAAAAACGGGCTGTTGGCCGTCGAAATTTCGGGGCAAGCGGATGGTGTAAAAGTGGGGGACCTTGCGCGTGTCCGCTTGAACGTGTTTGGTCAGGTTTTTGCGTCCCAACTTCCAGGTTAGGCCACGATCGGCCGAGCGAAACACGCCCTTGTGCCAGGTGGTCGTAAAAACGCAACCGTCCGTGGCGTAGTGCGGCGAAACGGTTAGGCCAACCACGGATTTTTCGCTCAAACCGCGATTTACCCGTTGGTAGCTCTCGCCGCCGTCGTCCGTTCGAAAAATGCCCTCGCCGCCCGTGCCGACGAAGAGGTGTTCGCCGCCGTTTGGCAAGATTCCCAGGGCCAGGGCGGTGATTTTCTCGGCTTCACCGGGTTTCGGCAGGTCCGCCCAGGTTTTGCCCGCATCGGCGGAAAAACGCAGCGCACCGTTCGCCTCCGCAACCACGAATTTGGCGCTTTTTTCCCCATCCGCGAAGTCGGAGGTCGTCGCGCCGACCTCGTCACGGCCTTGCGCGACTTTTTCCCAATCACCGTCGCCGGCTTCGGATCGAAACCAGTCGCCCTTGCCGCCAAAAACCAGGATGCTGCTTCCGCCGCCTTGCAAGGCCGCGATTTTTCCCGTGCCAAAGCCGCCATCGACCGATTTCCACGAAGTTCCGAGGTCTGCGGACTGAAACAGGCCGTCTTTTTCCGTGCCTGCGTAAAACATCACCGCGCCGGACCGCGTCCGGGTCGCGCCGAGCGAAAGATAGTCCGAGCGAACGTCCAATCCGTTGACGATGCGCTTCCAGCTTCGTCCGCCATCCGTCGAGCGAAACAGGTGCTGGCGCACGACGATGAGCATGGCGCCGTCGTTCTCAAAATTTGGCGAAAGCGCGAAAAGCTCGATGTGGTCGTGCGGAGAATGCGCGCCGGCCGGGGACGAGGCCAAAACGAGGCCGGCGGCGACTTTAAAGACGAAACGGAGCAACCTTGGCAGGGCGGAAATCATGGTGAGACGGGCGATGCCATTCACCCTGCTTCAGCCCTTCCGGCAAATCACGCGTTTTTGGCAGCCAACGCTTTGGCCGGCAATTTTGCGAAAAAATCGCGCAATGCCAAGATCACCCGCTTGGCCAACTCGCCCTGGCTGCGAGGCATCCGGAAAGCGGCGAGAAAACTCCCCCCACGGTCGTAGATGACGATGCGCTCGCTCAGCAAACCCGGTTCGTGGCGGACGTGCAGATCGTCGCCGCTCAGTTCCAGGCAAAAATGCCTGCGCCAGCGCCGGCCGATGAAAAAGAGCCGGGGAGTTTCGCCCGCCACCGCGACCAATCGGCCGAACAACCACGGTTTCATGCGCTTGAGCCCCTTGGATTTTCCGCTCAGCACCGCCGCGTTCCAGAGAATCTCCGGATTTGGCACGGCATCGGTCAAGGCAAGATCTTCGTCGGCTCCCAGGTTGTGAGAAAGTTCCGTGCGGTCGCCGCCCACCAGATTTTGGTAGAGCAACCAGTAAAAACCGCGAATGCGCCGGAACATCTTCGGGAACGTGAAGATGGCGAAGGCCAGGAAGAGCACGCAGACGACGGCCATGACCTTGGGCGAGGCACTCATGAGCACGAGCCCGCCAATCACCGCGGCATCTTCAACCGCGCTGGCCGTGGCGTTGGTCACCGGCTCCGGAGAATTGTTGATGACCAGGCGCGTGCCGGCTTTGGCGCCGTGGCTGACCAAAGTAGCGCCGCTAGCTACCAGACCGATGATCACCTGAAATTGCGGATCGACCGTTCCCAACGTGGAAATGGCCAGCAAACCGCCGCCAACCGGGCGAATGAGCGTGTGAAAGGAGTCCCAGAGACTATCGACCCACGGCACTTTGTCCGCCATGATCTCGATGACGAGCAAGGCGCCGGAAACGGCCAAAACCACGTCGGAACCGAGGATGCTCAGGTCGCCGTATTGCTCGGACAAGACCAGCCAGTTCATGCGGACTGCCAGTCCGGTGACGAAAGCGGTCAGGTAAAGATTGATGCCTGCCAGGGTGGCAAATCCTAGCGCCACGCTAAGTTGATCGATGATCTCCATACTCTAAAATCGTTGCCGCAAGGGGCTTTTGTCTGCGATTACAAAGGTTTTTTGCGATTGTAACGAAAAAAGGCGGAGATGAATCGCATCCATCGTCCGCCTGGTTCGCCTTCGATTGGCAAATTGTTCGGTCTCTAGCGCCCGAAGCTGTAGTGAAACGAAATCCCTCCGCGGCCGCCGGAAATGCCGTAGCGGCTGTAGGGAGAATAACCGTAGCGGTAGCTGGGTTGGCGGCAGGAGCCTCCCCGGCTGTAATACCCGCGAGACGGGTAGCTGCGCGAGGGATAACTGCGGGATGGGTAGCTGCGCGACGGGTAACTCCGCGAACGGTAGTTGTGGTAGTTAGAATGGTTGTGCGGCTGGAGAACCCAACGGTAAATCGGGCGCCGGCACGAATCATAACCAGCCGCGACGCGGTAGGAGTAAATCGGCTGATTGCATTGGCCGCAGCGGCCGGAGACTTTGCGCGAATGATCGGCTAGCGCAGTGGTGGGAAGAAGAAAGGCGGCGGCGATCGAACTGGCCGCCGTTAGGGCTAGGATTTTCATGAGTTGTTGCAACAAGGGGTTAAGAATTCCCAATTCCGGGAAAATTGGCTCGATCAGACGCGATGGCCACCCTTGCTTGCAAAAAAACTCGCGAATTTTCGGCAAATTGGCTACGCCGCCCTGCGATTCTTGCGCGAAAACAGCTTGCCGACCAATCGCCCGGCGTGCCCCATCACGGGAACCTTAACCCGCGATGACGGGGCGCGGTGAACGCGATGTCCCGAACTCTTGCGGCGTCCAATCTGGCGGCTGGTGCGCACCGTTTTCGGCCGAAGATCCACGTGAGCGTAGGTGGTGGGGTTAATCTGCCGAGAATGGCCGTTGCGGACGAATTTGCCGCCATTTTCCACCAATTGAACCCGATCTCCGGTAATTTGAATGCCGGTTGCGAATTTCATGCTGTAAGTGTTGACCGCGGGGGCCGTGGTGGCGGAATAAACGCTAAAACTACGCCAACCCGCGCCGTAGGAGCCCATAAATTGCTCGCCGGAGGCAGCTTCAGCACGTTGTCCGGCCAAAATTGCGGAGATGAGGCCAACGAAAAGGCAGAGTAAGTTTGTGTTGCGCTTCATGACGGGCGGAAATTATCGGCAAAGAGACGCAAAATCAAAATATTTCGTAATTTTTATAAATTCCGCGATTTCACCCGGTTTTGCCGGTGAAAGGCCGCGTTCGCGGGTTTCGTGATCCGGTCGATTCCCGCAATTTTCCGCTAAAATTCGCCATGAAACCCGCCATTCCTTGCCTCCTGTTCGCCGCTTTCCAACTTGCCGCCGCGTTTTCCGCCGAAGACGCCGCACCGAAACCCGCTGAAGGCGCTGCGGGCTTCCGCACGGATGAAAGCGCCGATGAATCCCTGCCCTGGTTCCAACTGGCCGATGGCGAATTTCCGCCCGAGGGCTCGTCACACTCCATTTCCGGCGAATTGATCGGCGTCGATCACGTGGAGCGCAAATTCGTCTTGCGCGCCGATCGCACCGATAAGCAGAACCGCAGCCACTTCGACCTGCCGCTCGGCGCGCAAATGTTGCCCTATGGCGCGGTTTTCTACCACGGAGCGCCGGCCTGCTTGACGGACATTCCGGTGGGGACCCACCTGCGCGGCCAATTTTATCTGCGCCATCCGGATGACGAATCGCTCATCATCGAAAGCTGGCATCGCCGAGTCACGCCGGAGAAGGATTTCACGCGTTGTTTGCGCTTGGAGGACGATTTCAGCTTCCACCAGCGTCAAAATCAGCTCTGGCGCGTCGATGCGGTCGATTTTGCGGCCAAAAAGCTCACCGCAACCCTGCTCCAGAGCGGGAAACCCGCGGGCGAGGCGAAAATCTTCGATCTTCCGGACAGCGCGCGAGTTTGGAAGGGACGCGGGTTCGAAAGCCTGGAAATCCTCGCGCCCGGCCAGCAAATTCAGCTCAACATCACCTGGGCGACGCTCTACGGCCCGGGCCGCATCCGCGAAATCTGGCTGGACGAAGCGAGCCGCGGTTTTGCCAGCGCCCACCAGATGAAAAAGCACCACATCCACGTCCGCCAGCGGGGATTGCCCGGTTGGGTGGATGAGGTGGACAACCACGAGCGCATCGTGACGGTCACCTTCTTCGCGAACGTCGATCCCAAGCTGTTCGAAAGCCTGGTCGTGAAACAGGAAGCCGGCCTCGCCGTCTCCCGCGAAAGTTTGGTGACCTATGACCCGGTCAACGACCGCAAACGCGGGCCAATCCTGGAAAAGCGCCAAATTCCGGCTGTGCCCGGATGCAGCGGCGTGCAAATCCGGATGCAGCCCGGGTTGATGCTGGAAGGCTACCGCCCCAAGCGGATTGTGCGCGTTTATCCCGCCGGTTGGCCGGTCATCGCGTTGCCCAAGGAAGAACAGTGGTTTGGGCGCGATTGAGGGGTCGGACTAGGGTGCGTTTGAAAAATGGGGCGAGGTGCGCTGCGAGCGATTTTTTCGGCTGGGATTGATGGCTCGGGGCGCCGATGAGCCGGCTCACAAAGCCCCGAACTGTTCGGGGCTTTGTGAGCATCGACACCCCGAGCCATCAATCCCAGCCGAAAAAATCGCTCGCAGCGCACCTCGCCCCATTTTTCAAACGCTCCCTAACGACGCCTCAGGCCCCGTTTCAATTCGGCTCTTGCAATTTGGCCAAGCCTTGGCGGCCGATTCACTTCACCGGCTCCGGCCAGGCCCGCAGCAGCAGGTAGTGCATGGGGCTCTCCGCGGTTCCGGCCCCGCCCAATTCCAGCAACAACGGCCGATCGTTGCTCAAGGTGGCGGCGGAATTTTGGGTGAACGATTCGCCGCTTTTCAGGGCGATTTCGTAAGTAAATCTCAGGTCAACTAGGTTATCGTCCGCAGCGATGATGGCGTCCGTTTCGAGAGTGAGCGTCTCAATCGGCCCAGCGTCGCTTTGTTCTGCCTTGCCGCGTGTTCCGGAGTGTACGCGCAGTTTCGCGACGTTGAGCAACTCCGGCTCGCCAAACTTGCCGGCCAAGAAATCAGGCAACGTGGCGCTTTCGCGCAGAAAAACGTTGGGATCGGGCGGTTTCCCCGTTTTCAGGCAAATTGCCTCGAGTGCGACGAGCCTTGGCGCATCGCTGGCCTCATTCCACTTGGCCAACTGCTGGTGAAACGGCGCAAGCTGGCTTTTCGGCGCCTGAATCACCAATTCCCGCGATTCCCGGTTCCAAACCGCGAACCCAGCCTCGCCGAAGCCGATTTTTAGCCGATTTTCGAAAAACGGGCGCAAATCGTACCACGAATCGTCCGGATTGATCCGGTTGGGCGCCAAATCGGCATCGAGAAACTCCTGGCGCTGGCGAATGTCGTCGAGCGATTTGGTCGTCCAGTTGATCCACAGCAATTGATGCGCGGCGGCGGAGTAAGTTCGCAGCGTTTGGGGATCGTCCGCCGCATCCTGCGCGCAGCCGAGGAGCAGTAAGAACAAAAGCAGGCGCCAGGGCAGCTCCATCACAGCGTGTGGCCCTCAGCCTTCAAAAATTCGGCGATTTTCACCATCAACTCGTCAAGACCGGGGAAGGATCGCTGCTTCCCAAGGTGCTCGTGCACGCCGGCGTCGGTGAGTTTCGCGAAAACTTGCACGCCCCAGTGCCGGCCGGCCACTCCGCACAACGGCAAGTGGTGAACCAGCCCGTCGCAAAATATGTGCGCGGATCTGTTGGCGAAGCGGACGGGGACTCCGCGGTCGTCGCGAAATTCGCCCTCAATGGACAGGCGAAAGTCCAACAAAAAACCGTCGGCGCAGATCACCGGATGAGCCTCCAACCAAAACCGCTGGCCGTTTTGAGGCAGACCGGCCCTGACGCCTGAGCGCTCCCCAGACCTGGAAATGACGCCAATCGAATGGATCGGACGCAACGAAGTGGGTCGAAGACTGAGGGGTTCCGGGCTTTGCACGAACGAATAGCGCTGGCGAATGTTTTGCGGCGGACAATAGCAGCCGGACTCGAAATAGATGTCCAACATTTCGAGGTTGAATCGATTGTTGCGCACGTAAAGTCGCCATTTTTTCGTGTCCAAGAACGCGCAGGAACCTGGTGGAAACTTGATCCCCATATCCTCCAAATTCGTGCGGGCATCCGCAAACGGGCCGGGGCCAAGTTCGTCCTCAAACCGCGGCATTTTGAAACGCGGAGGGTCCTTGGCAGGCGGAGACAACTCCGGCGCAACGCCCAAATCCACGAAGGGATCGTCGGGCGGAATGTAATTCTGAGACTCGTAGGTGCGCAAAAAGCCGTAGGAGACATTGAAGACGAGCGACTCCATCTCTTCGCTCATCCGATCCGGTTCCGGCGATGGCACGTCTTCAGTCGGGACGAATTTGACGCTGGGGCCAACTTTCCGCCATCGTTCCTGTTCCGCGGCCAATTCCTCCTCCGCGGCCGTTGGTAAAAAAGCTTCCACGATCAAATCTTCCGGCACTGCGATCAAAACCAGCGTCGCATCGGCCGAATTCGCCAAAATCCGGTGCCGCGCCACTCCGGAGGCCACCGGTCCGGACAGCTCTCCGGTTAGCGCCTCGCCGCCTGTTTCCAGCTCGAAACGGAGGTTCAGTTTCAGCGAATCATCGGGTTCCTTGGTCAGCCCGCACGTCGCCTTGGCCGCGATTTGCCCGGAACTCACGCTCAGCTCGCAGCTCTCCTTGAAACGGCCGACGGGGAACAGCGAAACCACGTGCTCCACATCGTCGCGTTGCAGCAAATCGAGGTTTACGTGGGCGGCCCCGATTTTCGCAAAAGTTTCCGGCTTCATGCGGAGCACCGCGCAGCTCACCCGCCAAAAACGCGGGTAATCGCGCCGCAACGCCTCGGGAAATCCGCGCAATTCCTCGACAATCCCAGCCGGCGCGGCGGCGTAGAGCAGCCGTTGGCCCTGATTCACCAAAAACCGCGCTTTTTTCGGCAACTTCCAGTCCGGATTCGCATCCACCAGCGCGGGCCGCAAATCGAACCACTCGCCATCGCTCAAACCCGGTAAAATCAGCGTTACCGGCCGGTAGTTGACGTCTCGCCACCCGCCCAAATCCGCGAAGGGATCGGGAGGCGCGAGCAAGGAAGATTCTCCGAATGGATCGTCCGGCTCCGCAGGCGTGGGGAATTTTCCGAAATACCCCCGCAAACTGCCCCAAACCACGTTCGCATCGACCGGAATCACCTCGTAAACCAACTCGCCCGCGGTTTTTTCCTGACTTTCCGCCGAATTGGCCGCCAGCAACAGCGCCAATCCCAGCAAACCGGCAAAACGCGATTCTCCCTTCATCCGCTCACCCTAACCCCACGCGGACGTTCCTGGCAATCCCCGAAATTCGCCGCGCTCCGAGGCCCGGAGCGGCATTTTGAAGCGCGGAAGCTCCTTCAAACAACGCCGGCCCACAAACCGTTCCCCGCACCTCAGAGCCACACGTTGCTGCTGGCCACGCTTTCGTCCCAGGGTTTGGCGACTTGGCGCAGAACGGCCTTCACCAGCGGAACACTCAGACCGGCATGCCGGGAAAGCAGCCGCGCCACCAGCCCGCTCATCAGCGGAGCGGCGTAGCTGCTGCCGGTCACCGTTTTCCAGTTCCCATCCAGCCACGGCACTTGCACTCGCTCGCCCCGGGCAAAGAATTCCACCATTTGCCCGGGCCGATAGTGAAAGCCATCCCCTTCGATTCGCCCCATGTTCACGGCGATGACGCTGGGGAAGTGCGCCGGCCATTCCGCGCGAGAGTAGTTGGTGTTGTTGCACGCGGTGACGATGTGGACGTTGGCCAGGTAAGCTTTGTCGATCCACGTCTTGAAGTAGCGAAAAATGGAGGGCCGCGCCGGAGTGCCGAAGCTGCAATTGAGCACGTGATAGCCCCGCTCGATCGCCGCCTCCACCGCGGTTTGCAAAAAAGCGGCTTTGCCCGCGGTTTGGCCCTCGGTCACCTGCAAAACCTTGAAACTGCCGATTTCCGCCTTGGGGGCGACCTGGTGGATGAGGTAGGCAATGGCGGTGCCGTGGCCAAAGGCGTCGCCACCGCTATCGGGCTCAATTTCCGTGCCGAGCCCGGTCTCCGTAACCACCAGCCGATCGACGATGGACGCATTTTTCAGCGCGGGATGGGCGGGATCGATTCCGGAGTCCAGGATGGCGATTTTCACCCCTTTGCCGGCGCCCTCGGCCAGCGCTTTTGCGGCTTGTGCGGGCGTAATCCAGGGTTGCTTGGGCTTGGCGGCCATGGCAGCTAATCTTCGTCCGTTTCCCGGATGTTTTCCATGAGCTGGCAGTCGATAAGCCGCTCTAAAACCAGCGTCGCGTGCTGCAACTCATCCAAATCGCGCACCTCAAACTCGCCTTGCCCCAATTTCACGCAGGAAACCACCCCGCGCGGGTGATTGGCGAAAAACAGCGGCACCACGATCATGGCCGCGGTCACCTGATCCATGGCTTTGTCGATGGTGCGGTCGTGCGAGGCGTTCTTGGTCACCTCATTCTCGCAAAACGGCTGGCCGCTGTGAAAAACCATGCTCACCACGCCCTTATCCAGCGGCTGGCGAAAATTGGCCACGAAATTGGCCGCGTTTGGTCCGCTGTTGAACACCGGCGCCAGTTCGCCCGCTTTTTGGTTGGCGATCCACACCGTCCCCTCGTCCGCCCCCACCCGCTCGAACCCATTCAACACCAACCGGCGGGCGATGGGGTCGAAGGCTTCGGACAGGCGCTGGGCAGCCGCCGCGGCGCCGAGTTTTTCAAACTTACGGTTCAGCGAATTCAAATCAGGGCAAACGTGCCCAAGGGGTCAATTCCTGGCAAGCGCCAACCCAAAAAAAACATGGCCGGCCGACTCGCCACTCGGCGTTCCGGCCGGCCAATAGGGCCTGCTGTGTATGGGTGAAGGAAAGCCCGGAGCGGCTGGATTCTTTTGCGCCGGGCGGAAATTTTTGGGTGCGTTGCGTTGGTTGTTTCTGGCCGATGATACGAGGGCGTGAAGCGCGATTCGTTCATCTCTTGGTCAATTTGTATGCCGAACAGGCAACCTGGCGCAAGCACAAAGCACGAAAACTAGCCGGTTGCTCAAAACTTGATCAAAATTCGGCTAAATTCGGGCGACTACGAGCCTCACCGCGGCCAAGGACCGGAAATCGCCAACGTAGCCAGCGCCTTCTGAAATGGCCTGCTCCAAAAAACGCCTGATCGATTCTGCCGCCGATTCTTACGGTTTGATGGCCAAATCCGGGCAATTTGCCAGGATCCTTGAATCGTAGGTATACAGTTTGAGGCCAAGGTCTTCGGCCAGGCACACATATTGGCTGTCATATGCCCTGCAAGATGTTCGTCTGGCTGTGGCCAGAATACGCTGTGCCGGAAGGTCGTAGCTATGTCCCTCCATCAACTCACACGCGAGCGCCAGAGTTTTGTCCGCAATCTCCGGAGACATGATCGATCGGCGTTCAGAGGTCGCCAAGATGTTCAAGAACTCATCGAGCCAAAGGCGAGGCGCGATCCACTCGGATTCCTCATGGCGCAGTTTGGTGACGGTTTCAGTAAACTCTCCTTCGATGAGAAGGTAGGCTATCACATTGGTATCGACAACGATCACGCCCGACCTTCTGAAATGGCCTGCTCTAAAAACGCCCGATCGATTCTGCCTCCGATTCTCTGGCGGTTGGCCCTAATTCTGTGAAGAAGATCGGAATCATCAACCCTTTGCGGGGAGGTTGCAGCATCCAGCAAAAAAATGATCTGGCGATTCAAACTGCGCCCACTCCCTTCAGCAAGGGACTTGAGCCGAGTGTGCAAATCTGCGGGGAAATCCTTGAGCGTTACGTTCATGCATCCAAAATGGCATCAAAACGGAAATCCTCGCAAGTGTTTTCTGGCAAAGACCATACGGACCGGTGCGGCTCCCGCTGGCGGATTTTCGCGCATTGTTAGGCTTGCCTGCCGGGGGAGGCTGGTTTACAGGCTGCGGCCCATGTCACAAACCGTCAATTTCAAAGAAGCCAAGCTGGGCGCCATGGCGCTGGCCAAGGTCGGCAATTCCCTGCGCGAGGAGCCGCTGCAAACCTCGCGGACGCTGTGCAAATTCGATGAAAACGAGGCGGAGTTGCTCAAGCTTTCGTTCCTCAAACCGTTCCGCGCGCTGGAGTTGCACGCGCTGACCCATCACACCGATCTGAGCCAAAATGAGCTGTTTGGCTACGCAACGGCGATTTTCGACGACAACGCCGGTTTGCTGGAAAACGGAGCGCTCATCGCCAAGCACCTCTACGCGCGCTCCAATCACCCCAACATCAAGTCCGGCGACCTTTGCGTGGCTTTGATCGACAACGTCATCGTGGGCGGGGACAGCTTGCAGGCCGTCAGCATCATCAAATCCGAGAGCAAGGTGCCGTTTTTGCAAATTTCCGCCGATGAGGGCGATTTGAAGCTAACCACGCAGCAGGGAATCTACCCCGACAAGATCGACAAGGGCTGCCTGATCGTGAATTGCGACCGCGAGCACGGTTTTCGGGTCTATCTGTTCGACAAATCCGGCGATACGAATTTTTGGAACCGGGAATTCGTCGGCGCGGCGCCGGTGAAAAACGAGGACTACCTGACGCGGCGCTATTCCGAGCTGTGCGTGGCTTTTGCCGAGGAAGGGTTGCCGGAGGAAACGCGCAACGATGAGCGTGTGGAGGTGGCGAACAAGGCGCTGTCCTACTTGACGGAGACGGACAATTTTGAGCTGGATCGCTTTCAAAACGAGGCGTTGGAGGATCCCGGTTTGATCGAGCAATTCACGACGTTCAAGAGCGATTACGAGGAGGAAAACGGCCAACCGCTGGACGAACGCTTTGAGGTGTCGAAAAAAGAGGCGAAAAAGGCGAAAAACCGGCTCAAAGGGCGCTTGAAGTTGGATGTGGGCGTGGATTTGCGCTTTTCCTCCGGTTTCATCGATCAATCGGAAAAGCTCCTGGAGCGCGGTTTCGACGACGACAAGCACATGCAGTTTGTGAAGGTCTATTTTCACCGGGAAGCCTAAACCGGCCAAGCCGGAGTTTTAAGGGTTAAGTGTTAAGTTTTAGTCCGCCTCCGGACGAAGTCGCTTCCGTCGCTTAGGTCCTTTCCGTCCCCTCCGCAAAGACCAGGTCCAGGTGCTTGCGCGCGATGTCCACGCGGCGAATTCCCACCCGAATCCGGCTGCCGGCCTGGGCGACGGTGGCGCCGGCGTCGTCCGTCACGCGTTGCAGTTGCGGCGCCAAATGCCAGGAACGCGGCATGTCCTCGCGCTTGATCATCCCGCGGATGTGGTAGTCGGTTAGCTCCACGAAGATGCCGCGGGGGAAAATTTCCGTGATGACGGCGTCGAAGGCGAGGCGTTCCTTGCCGCGGGCGATGTTGAGAAAATACTCGAATTGCCTGAGCAGCTTGGACTCGTTTTCCGCGTCGGCGGCGGTGCGCTCGGTATCGCTGAGATGCTGCGCGATTTCGGCCAAATCCGCCTTGCGCGGCGATTTAGCGGCTTGGTTAGGGCGGGTGGCCAGTTTTTCCAACGCGCGATGCACCACCAGGTCCGCGTAGCGCCGAATGGGGCTGGTGAAGTGGGCGTAGTTCACCTTGGCCAGGCCGTAGTGACCCAAGGGCGCCTCGCTGTAGGCGGCGCGCTTCAGGCTTTTGAGCAAGCCCAGCTTGAGGGGATGCTCTTCCGGCTTACCACGCACGGTAGCCAGCAATTTACGGATTTCGCTGCGCAGGGTCAGGTCCCCCACGTCGTGGCCGTAGGCGCGTGCCAGTTCCCGAAATTCGAACAGCTTGTTGAGGTCCGGATCTTCGTGGATGCGGTAAATTCCCGCTCCCTGCCGGTTTTTGACGAATTCCGCCACCGCCTCGTTGGCGGCGAGCATGAATTCCTCGATGAGCTGGTGGGAAATATCGTGCTGAACCAGGCGCAACTCCGTGGGTTTGCCGGATTCGTCCAAAATCACCTTCACCTCCGGAAAATCCAGATCCAGCGAGCCGCGGTCCATCCGCAGCTTGCGCAATTTTGCGGCCAAATCCTGGGATTTGCGCAAAATCCCGGCCCACGCGTCGTTTTTTGCCTCCTCGTCCTCACCGGACAACAATTCGAAGGCCTCCTCGTAGGTGAATCTGCGCCGGCTGCGAATGACCGCCTTGGCAAAGCGCGTTTCGCGCCGTTCGCCGCTTTCGTCGAATTTCATGACCACGGCATGGGTCAGGCGATCGACATCCGGCTTCAAGCTGCAAATTCCGTTGCTTAGCTCCTCGGGTAGCATGGGAATCACGCGGTCCACCAGGTACACGCTGTTGCCGCGCCGCCGCGCTTCTGCGTCCAGCGCTGAGCCCGGCGTCACGTAGTGAGCGACATCCGCGATGAAGACGCCTAACTCCCATCCTCCGCCATCGATTCGCGTCACGCAGATGGCGTCGTCAAAATCGCGCGCGTCGAATGGGTCGATCGTGTAAACTTCGCGTTCCCGCCAGTCTTCGCGCTCCTCCAACTCGGCCTCCGCGATCTGATCCGGAATCGATTTTGCGGCTTGCGAGACTGCGGCGGGAAATTCCAGCGGCAGGCCGTAGGAGTGGATGAGACTCAGGATATCGACGCCGGCTTCATCCGCGCGTCCCAGCACTTTGAGCACCGTTGCGCGCGGATTGCGAAACGGCGACTCCCACTCATCCAGCCGGAAGAGCACCTTGAAGTCGTCCTTCGCGTCACGCGGCAAATTGGCGGCATCCACGTCGATATTTCGCCCAAATGCGCGTTCGTCCGGGACGACGTGGGCGAAGCCTTTGTGCTTGACTAACGTACCCACAAACGTCGCCTGCTTTCGCGCTTCAATCGCGGTCACCCGGCCTTCCCAACGCGCCTCACCGGGCCGATTCAGCTTTTTCACGTGCTTGTGCCACTTGGGCGGGGCCACGGCGCGAAGCTCGATGGAAACGCGGTCGCCGGGTAACGCGCAACCTGTGAATTTCGCGGGGACGAAGATGCGGTCGCGATCGTCCTCGCGCAGCACCTTGCGTGCCTCCTCATCCACCTCAACGTAGGCGTTGCGGCCCTTGTCCGGCGCGAAAAACCGGATGACTCCGCTAATTTCCGGATGGCGCGAGGTTTTCACCTGCGGCAGGCCGTAGCGCGCCTTTTTCATCTTCACGATCTTGCCGGCAGCCTCCAATTCCGCGATCGCCTCGCGCAACGCCGCGCGCTGTTTCGGCTGAACCTCAAGCGTGCGCGCCAGCTCGGATTTCGTCATCGGCCTGGCCTTCAGCGCCCGGAGCAACTCTAACACCTGCGCGGAAAATGGGGAATCGTCGTCGTCCACCGCTCATGAATCGTCCACTTGCGGCGAAGATTCAAGGCTTCAGCGGAAAAAGCGCTTGCCCGCGCCTGTGCATCGGGCAAAGACTCGCACCATGAACACCCACAAAATCGCCGTTTTGCCCGGGGACGGGATTGGCCCGGAAGTGATGCAGGAAGCGCGCAAGGTGCTGGACGCCGTTGCGGACAAGTTTGCGGTTAGGTTCGAATTTGACGAGCAACTGGTGGGCGGCGCCGGAATCGACGGCGCGGGCAAAGCCCTCCCGGAAGCGACGTTGGCGGCTTGTGAGGCGGCGGAGGCGATTTTGTTCGGATCGGTGGGCGGGCCAAAATGGGAGCACCTGCCGCCTAACGAACAACCTGAGCGTGGCGCGCTCCTGCCGCTGCGCAAACATTTCGGCCTCTTCGCGAATTTGCGCCCCAGCGTGTGCTTCCCGGCCTTGATTCACGCTTCACCGGTCAAAAACGAACTGATCGATGGTGGATTCAACGTGCTCTGCGTGCGCGAGTTGACCGGCGGGATGTATTTCGGCGAACCCAAGTTTCTCGGCGAAAAAGACGGCGAGCAGACCGCCATCGACACCATGATTTACCGCAAAAGCGAGATCGAGCGCATCGCCCACGTCGCCTTTCGCGCCGCGCGAGGCCGCGGCAAGCGCGTGACCTCCATCGACAAGGCTAACGTGCTGCAAAACGGCATTCTTTGGCGCGAAACGGTGGAGGAAGTGGCCAAAAATTACGCCGACGTCGCCCTCGACCACCTTTACGTCGACAACGCCGCCATGCAGCTCATCCGGCGGCCGCGCGATTTCGACGTCGTCCTGGCCGAGAATCTTTTCGGCGACATTTTGAGCGATGAAATGGCGATGATCGCCGGTTCGCTCGGCATGCTCTCCAGCGCCAGCCTCGGCGCATCGAAGGACGGCGGCCTCTACCACGGAATGTACGAGCCCAGCGGCGGTACGGCCCCGGACATCGCCGGCCAGGGCATTGCCAACCCCATCGCGCAAATTCTCTCCGCGGCGATGATGCTGCGTTACTCGCTGGGACTCGACGACGCCGCCAACACCATCGACAGCGCGGTAAAATCGGCGATCGACGAGGGCCTGCGCACGTCCGATCTCTCCACCGGCGCGGAAGGCACGCGGGAGGTGAGCACGACCGAAATGGGCGACGCCATCGCGGCGAAAATCTAGCCTAACACCCCGGTTAGGCTAAGCCGCAGCCGGGTTCACGATGTCCCCGTCACCAAATTTCCGCCCAAACGTCGCCTCGAACTCCTCTTTCCAAAAATCGGCGTAATCCACCTCCTGCCGCTCCGAGTAAATCGGCGGTCCCAAGGTGTGGTGGATGTTAAACGGCAGCGATTCCGACTTCTCCATCTCCTCGGCCAAAAAGTTGAATTCCAGCGGGATGCCGCCGATTTCCTCGTCCTCCAGCCACATGAACCGATGCAGGAATTTTGGCGTTTCCCGGGCCACTACCTCGTTGGTGAGCTTGCGGTTGGATGGGTGGCCGCAGTTGTAGATGACCGTGGAACTCCAGTTCTTGCGCGGGTAGGTGGTTTGCGGCAATCCGCCCATTTTGGAGTCGGGCTTGGGCGTGTAGTCGTGCTTGCACACCTGCACCGCGAATTGGGGATCGAACAGGCCGAACATCTCCTCGATATCGCGGGTGACGAGCATGTCGCAATCGAAAAAGATGCCCACGCCGCTGTAATTCATGAGGTGCGGCACGATGAAGCGGGTGATGGAAAACTGGGTGCTGCCCCTGGGATCGAGCGGCCGGTTCAGCAAATCGTAGGCCAGGAGCTGGTCGCGCACGATCGGGACGATTTTCAGCCCATCCATCTTCGTCCGGCGCCGGATCGACGAAGCCAACATCTTGGCGCAGGCGTCTTCCAGCGGATCGTAGCCGACAAAAACGGCTTTTTCGGCTTCTTGGGCGGATTCCAGGGGATCGAACAGATGCGTCATGGCGAGAAACGGGTTGTCTCCGTCCCATAGGCCAACTTCCGCGAATTGCACGGACTTTTTGGGCTTCCTGTCAGGCCCGTCAGGTCCCTCAGGCCGCCTTCGCGACTTCTTCGCGGTATTCATACTCCACCGGCAAATGCCGCGCGATCACCTCAAACAGGTCGCTGCGTTTGAAGGGTTTGGCCAGGAAATCGGCGCAGCCCGCATCCAACGCGGCAATTCGCTGATCTTCCAGCGCGTAGGCCGTGAGCGAGACGATCACCGGCATGTCCTGGCCGGCCGCTTCTTCGGCAATGCGGCGGGTGGCCTCGGTTCCGCGCAGGTGCGGCATGTCCTCATCCATGAAAATGATGTCCGGACGCCAGTCGCGCCATTTTTCCACGGCTTCTCTGCCGTCCTCGGCTTCTTCCAGGGTAAATCCGGCGCCGTGGAGGAATTTGCGCATCAACAGGCGATTCATCGGCTGATCGTCGGCCAGCAACACGCGAATTTTGCGTTGGCCCGGAGCCAGCCCGATCACTTCGCGGCCATGATTGGCAGCTTCCACTTCACCAGCCCCGTTGTCCACCAACTGAACCATGGGCAGGCGCACGGTGAAGGTGGATCCCTCTTCCACCTTACTGTAGACGCTGACCCCGCCGCCCATCATTTCCGCAAATCCCTTGACGATGGCCAAACCCAGCCCCGTGCCTTGGCCGCTGGATTTTCCGCAATTGGTTTGGACGAATCTCTGGAACAAATGCGGCAGGTCCTCATCGCTGATGCCCGGTCCGCTGTCTTCCACCTCAATCTGGAGGATGAGAGGAAACCGCGACGGCTCGCGCACCTCCTCGTGCAGGTAGTTGGCTCCCACCTTCAGGTTGACCCCGCCTTCGTTGGTGAATTTGATGGCGTTGTTGAGCAGGTTGATGAGGATTTGGCGCACCTTGTTTTTGTCCGTCTCAACCCATTTGGGCAGGGTGGATTTCGCCGCGAAAGCCAGCTCGACGCCTTTTTCCCGAGCGCTGCCCGAAAGCATGGCGTAGGCCGATTTCAACAACCCCTCCAGATCCACCCGCTCCGGCCGCACCTCGGATTTTCCGGCCTCGATTTTGGAGACTTCCAGAACGTCGTTGATGACGCCCAACAAGTGTTCGCCGCTGCTGTTGATGATGCCCACGTGCTCGCTTTGCCCCTCGTTGAGGGTGTCGTCGCGGCCCATCATTTCGCTGAAACCGATGATGGCGCTCAGCGGGGTGCGCAGTTCGTGGGTCATTTTGGCCAAAAAGTCGCTTTTGGCCTGATTCGCGGCTTCGGCTTCGCGCCGGGCTTGTTCCAGCTCCTGAGCCTGGCGCGCTTCCTTTTGGCTCAGCAAAAATTGGGCGATGGCGATGCCCAACTGATCGGCGACGCTCTCCAGCAGTTGAATCTCCTCGTCGTGCCAGAAGCGGGTTCCGTCGCATTGCTGCAGGACGATCAAGCCGTTGGGTTGCTCCTGATGGGCGGTGCGAATGGCGAGGATCGACCGGGCGTCGGTGCTCAGTTTCGGCTCGTCGGGATCGGTGTTTTCGAACGCGACGGGGTGCTCGGAGCTGAGAATGGCCTGGACGATCGGATGGTTGGGCGGCAAATCCAGCTCGCGTTGGCTGCCGTAGCCGTCATCGAGAAATTCGGCGAGAATCTCCAGAGTTTGCGCGGAATCCTCGTCCGGTTCGGCGGAATTTTCCGTTCCGCCGCTCACAGCGGCCACAAAGCAGCGGTTAATGCCAAAATGCTCGCCCAGACGTTGCAAAGCGGCGGTAAAAACGTGGGTGCTGTTCAGATTTCGCCGAAATTCCGCGTTGGTGCGCTCCAACAGCATGGAATACTGGATTTGGCGCGCCAAGGCGGCTTCAGCGCGGTTTCGCTCGTTTTCCAACTGCTCGCGGTGGCGGACCTCGCGGTTTAGGCGGAGGCGATACGCGGTGAAGATGCCGCCGCCGGCCGTACCGACTCCCACCAGGCCAAAAAGGAGCACCGCCCAGGTGGTGCGATACCACGGCGGCACGATGACGATTTTCAGGGGATGATCCAGCGCAATCCACCGGTCGCCGTCGGTCGACATTTCCACGTTCAGCTCGTATTTTCCGGGGCGCAGGGCGGGATAGCTCGCGGTTCGGTTTTCATCGGCTTGCAGCCAAATTTCGTCGAATCCCTCCAGCCGATAGCGATAGAAACTGCTCTCCAGCCGGGAATGACTCAGCGTGCCGAAGCGAATCGCGAAGCGCATTTTACGGTGGTAGGGCAAGCGCAAGGGATCGTTGAGCAGCGAGGCCAGCGGGCGCTCCAGCAGGCCTCCCGGCGACGGCAACACCGGCTCGCCGTTGAATCGTAGCTCCGTGAGCAACGGTTTCGGAGGTTTGGCCTTGGCCGGAAGCCGGGTGATGTTGATGCGGTTGAACCCTTTCGCGCCCCCGGCGTAAATCATCCCGTCGCTGGCCTTGAGCAGGGCTTGGGAGTGAAGGCTGGCGGATTGCACCCCGTCGCGAACCGTGAAATGGCGGATGGCGCCGGTTACGGGGTCAAATCGGGCCAAACCCGCGTCGTTGGCGATCCACAGCTTGTTTTCGGCGTCTTCAACCAGGCCGCGCACGCCCCAGTAATCCGTTTCGCCGCCGGTTTTGGTGAAATGCTCGAATTTCCCGGTTTCGGGCACGAAACTGGAGAATCCACCCCGTTCGGTGCCGAGCCACAGATTACGGTTTCGGCCGCCCGTCACCGCGTAAACGCTCTCGAACGGCAGTTTTTCGGTAACGCCCGGCAAATGGCGGTAATTCACGAAAGTTCCCTGCGCGGCGTCGAGAAGCCACAGCCCTCCATCGCTCGCCGCGACCCACAACCGTCCGCGCCAATCTTCGTGCAACTGGTGGACGAACCGGGGTGCATTGCGGTCGAATTCCGGCGCGCTGAGCTGAAAGGAATCGATGCCTTCGTCGTAAAAAGCCAGTCCCTGGCCGGGAACGGCGATCCAAATCCGGCCTTGACGGTCCTCGTAGAGCGCGGAAACCGAATCGCCGGGCAAACTGGCGATGTCCTCGGGATCGTGGCGAAATTGGCGAAATTCGCCGGTTTCGGGGTTCCACTGAATCAAACCGCCGCCGCGCGTTCCCAGCCAAACCCAGCCTCGGCGATCCTCCAACACCGCGTAGATGTATGGGTGGGGCAATCCGCCGGATTTTTCGGGATCGTGGCGAAACTGCTCGCAAAAGCCGGTTTGGGGATCGAAACGGTTCAGCCCGTTTTCGGTGCCGATCCAGATTCGGCCGTCCCCGCTCTCCGCCATGCCGTAAACCGCGTTGTCGGTGAGGGAACGCTCGTTGCCGGGGATGCTTTGGAAATGCGGGAACCAGTGCTGATTGAGCGGGTGATGGCTGACGTTACCCCGGCGGGTCCCGACCCAGAGGACGTTGCGCAATTCGTCCTCAAAAATCGCCGTCACCTCTCCGGGCGCCAGGCTATGGTCGTCGAGGATGTGGTGGGTGTAACCGGCGCACTTGCCGGTGGACAGATTCATCCGGTTCAACCCGCGGGGCGTGCCGGCCCAGAGGCCGTTTCGGGAATCCAGCCACAGGGAAAGCACGTCGCGGCTCAACAGCCCGTTTTTCTCCGGCAAAAACTGGTCCGTCACGTGGGCGCGCGTGTCGAAGCGGATCACTCCTTCCCCCACCGTCCCCAGCCAAAGCGCATTTGGCTCCGTGGCGATGGATGTCAGCTCAAACCGGGGATTCCAGACCCGTTTCCAGGCGCCTTCGTGATCGCGCCGGTACAACCCGGCCGCTTTCGTTGCCACCCAGATTTGGCCGGACTGCTCCGCCACGGCCACGATGAAGCGGCGGTCGAGCTTTTCGTCAAAAACCTGCTGATTGAGCTGGGTTTGGGTGTCCAGGCGGTTCAAACCGGAATCCGTTCCCACCCACAGGTTGCCGGCGGAATCGCGAAGAAGGCTGGTGATCGTATCGCTGCTCAGGGCGTCGGCGTGCTCCGGTTTTTCGCGAAATTCGCTCATTTTGGCCGTATCCGGGTGAAAATGGAGCAATCCGCCGCCGGCGGTGCCAATCCAGAACCAGCCGTCGGCATCTTCCGCCAAAGCGAGGATGGGATACTTCCATCCGCTGGGATAGAGCGCGTTGGGCCCCTTGAACGGACGCAACGCGTAGCCGTCAAATCGAGCCATCCCGCCTTCCTGCACGAACCAGAGTTGCCCGCGGTAATCCTGGAGAATTTGGTGGATTTCGCCCTCAGCCAACCCTTGGCGCGAAGAGAGGTTGGTGAAGAGAATGCGGCGCTGATCCGGATTTTGAGCCTCAACCCACCCACACCCGAGAATCGCCCAGCACACGCAGAAAACGAAAATCGTCGTCAATGCGCGTTGGGAATTCACAAGACTTGGGATTGGGAAAATGGGCTTGATGGGAGAACCAATGTCTGCTTTTGATGAATATCATGTAAATCATAATATTAGCAAGAGCCAGATGAGCCTTCTGAGCCCGGTCCCGAGTGCAATCACGCTCCTTCGCCCCAAAAAAAGATCCCGATCCCTACTGAACGATGACCGTCGGCGTCACCATCGCCACTTGGGTGCTGTTGTCGGTCCAGTTGATGTAGGTGGTGACCTCATCGCTCTGGGTGTAGCCACTGCCCAGAATTGGGATGACCTGGGACACGATTTTGAATTCGTCGCCCTGCATGGAAATCGGGCCATCGTAGTAAATTGGGGCGTAAGTGACTTCATCGGCGCCATTTCGCACGCTAAGCACGTAGCGGATACGCGCTTCATCACCGCCCGATCCATTTTGGGCCATTTCAATCACGTAGGTGGGAGCCGTATCCGTAGCCTCGCTGGACGTGATGTAATACTGCACGGATGGCGGTCGAAGCTGATTATCGAGGGGAGCCGTGTAGGAGCTTGGAGCATAGCCGCCGCTCTCGGAAGTGGAAGCTCCGTCAAGCGACGAGACAGGAAGGACGCTGGGAGCAACTGTCGCGTCCGATTCGGAACCTGGTGCAGTCGTGGTAGGCTCGGTCGTTTCGCTGGTGGCGGTTTGGGAAAGGCCACTAATGCCGTCAGTGTCGCCAGTAACCGGGGTTAGGGCAATCTGCGTCGGGGCGGGAGCTTTGTTGGGCTCCGCTTCCTCGTAAACCCACAGCCAACCGTCCTCTTGCGCGAAACCCGCGCCCCAAACATCCCTCTCTTCCTCGCCGTAATCGTTGTGGGCCATGCGTTCGTCCAAAACAAAGGCCGCAACCCCCTGACCCTGGAAAGCGATCTCAAAACGTTGGCTCAAGCTGTTCCAAACGGCTCGCGGCCGGTCGCTGGCAGCCTGCTCGGAGGTCTGCATCTTTGCTTTCACCCGCTGATCCACCGTGGAGCCCGTCATTCCCGCAACGACCCCCGCGCAGTCCTTCATTTTCATTTTCAGGCGGTCGAGCACGTCTTGGACAGAGGTCAATCCGTCCAAATTTCCCCCACTGGCCAGATAAACGGAGACGGAGGCGTTGAGGGATTTAACGTCGTTCTGCAACTTGGTCAGCTCAGCGCCTTCGCGGATGCGAGTTTGCACGGGAACAGCAACGGACATGACGACCGCCAGGATGCTGACGGAACAGAGAACCTCCAAAATGGAAATAGCTCTGTTGTGTGAGGCGAAAAACATGGAGAGAGAGGCGATTTGTGCTAAAATAATGAAAATTATGATTTTTACAAAATTTATTCTTCCTGAGAAACTTTTCCGCGTATGTTTTTGAAATCTTAATCATCCGAAACTCTTAGGCGTCTGCCCGTTCCCCTCCGCCGCATCCTATCGCCTTTGTAAGCTAAGCCAAGATTCTTCGCCGCACTTTTCCCCGTAGTGAATTCTTCCACCTTTCCAGTTCAATCGACACCCTCGTGCTTCAAACTCTCCCGTTGCCGGCAAAAATCCGGCGTGAGTTTGACCGAAATGCTCGTCGTCGTCGTGGTAACCGGCGTTATGGCCCTCATTGCCGTGCCAGCCTACAATGACATGTTTGCCGCCAGCACCAAGGCAAAACAAAAGCGAAACGCCCAGCAAATTGCGGAAATGTCCGCCGAATTGGCGGCGATGGACGTCGCCCACGTCATTCCGGACTCTTTAGGCGGGGTTGAAGCGACCGCTCGCTATCTGCGGGAGGGAATCACGGTTCACGACGGTCTATTTGCGGGAAAAGTCTACGCATTGCCGGGTTTGAGCGATGAAGAGATCTCCCAATCCGCGAAATATTTGGACGTGATCTACGAAGCCAAGGAATTGCGGCTCATTTTCCGGGAAACAGAAAACCCGTGACCAAAATTCACTGAAATTATGATTTTTATTGAATTTTGGCACAACGTGGCGTTCATTCCTCGAAGACTTCTCGACATGATTTCGGTTCAAAGCCTCAAAAAGCATTACCGGCGCAAGCTGTGGTTGCTTGCCGCCGGTCTCACGGTGTTTGCCGGCAACCCTTGCGCCCAGGGCCAAGGTTCGCCGACATCCGCCGAAGCGCTGGCCGAAATCATCGCCTCTGACGCCGGAGCTTCTGCTGAAAACTACCTGGCTTACGCCCAAAACCTGGCGCTCGGCCTCAATCACCTCACCCCGGCGCAACGAGCCCGAATTTTCGGCCCTGGTGGTCAGGGAGATGGCGGGGGAACAACCAGCTTTGGGGATTCCAGTGGTAGCGGCGCCGATAGCGGTAGTCTCGATGGCGGATCCGGCTCCGGCAGCGGTGTCGACGGCGAAACTGGTTCCGGCAGCGGAAGCGGAAGTTCCACGGGCGGTGACGGAGGAGGCGGTGACGGTGAGGATTGGAGTTGGCTCGAAGAATTCTGGGAGTGGTTGATGGGCCTGATCTAGGCGCACCCTCCAGAAATCGGCCGGCTTTCGGAAGCAACCGGAAACCAGCCCAGAATTTCTTTGCAAAGCGGAACGAATCCGGCGATTCGATAAGCGCGTCGGGGCTCCAGCGGTCCCAAACTCCCATTTCTGCCGGAGTTCCCGGTTTCTGCCACCCGACGCCCGAATCCCCGCAAAAAATCCGGCGAGTGTGAGTCATCCCCTCCAAAGCAAGCTTTCGCGTCAGCTCCAACAAATCCCCCGTTCCGGCATTCGAGACTTTTTCGAGCTGGTTCAAGGCCGTGACGACGTCATCAGCCTGGGCGTGGGCGAACCGGATTTTTCCGCGCCGTGGCACATCCGCGAAGCGGCGATCTACTCGCTGGAAAAGGGCGCCACCAGCTACACCTCCAATTTGGGGCTGAAATCGCTGCGGGAAGAAATTGCCGCCTACGTGGAGGGCCATTTTGGCGTGGGCTACGACCCCCAAGGCGAGATTTTGGTGACGGTCGGCGTTTCCGAGGCCTTGGACCTCGCCTTCCGCGCGCTGCTGAATCCCGGTGACGAGGTGATTTTTCACGAACCCTGCTACGTCTCCTACAGCCCCAGCATCGCCATGGCCTATGGTGTGGCCGTTCCGATCCACACCCGGCTGGAAGACCGTTTCGCACTCCGAGCCGCGGACGTGGAAAAGGCGATTTCCGCCAAAACGCGGGCCATTGTGCTGAATTTTCCCACCAATCCCACCGGCGGCGTGGAACCGCTGGGCGAACTGACCAAAATCGCCAAAATCGCCATCGACCGCGACCTCATCGTCATCAGCGACGAGATTTACAGCGAGCTGCTCTACGACGACGAAGATCCCTCAAAACGGCCCAAGCACACCTCCATCGCCTCACTGCCGGGCATGCGCGGCCGGACCATTTTGCTGCACGGATTCTCCAAAGCTTTTGCCATGACCGGCTTCCGCCTGGGCTACTCCTGCGCGCCGGAAATTCTGACGGAGGCGATGATGAAAATCCACCAATATTCCATGCTCTGCGCCCCAATCACCAGCCAAGCCGCCGCTGTGGAAGCCCTGCGCAACGGAGCCGGCGAAGTGGAGAAAATGCGGCGCGAATACGCCCTGCGGCGCAATCTCATGCTCGCCGGTTTCGAGCGCATCGGCATCCCGTGTTTCCCGCCCGGCGGCGCCTTTTACCTCTTCCCGGACGTTAGCCAGTTTGGCCTCAGCAGCGCGGATTTCGCGATGAAACTGCTCGAATCCGAGGACGTAGCCGTCGTTCCCGGCACCGCTTTCGGCCAAAGCGGCGAAGGCTGCGTGCGCGCCTGCTACGCGACCAGCCGGCGGAAGCTGGAAACGGCCCTGGAGCGGATCGAACGGTTTGTCGGCACTCTCAAGGGCTAACCACACGTCCAAACTCCAAAAAATCAACAAACTCGCGATGTCTACGTCCCCTGCTTGAAGCAGTTGATTAATCCGGCATTTTGCGAGAATTTCTCCCAACTGACCCGATACACCTTGAGCGAAAAGTCCAACATCACTTTTAACCTCATCAAGTCTCCGAATCGGCAATGAGCGGTGGACCCGACCAGTCTTCCGCAATCGACGAACTGCGGGGACTTTGCTCGGAGCACGCGGTTGCTGGTTGGGACGGTTGTAGCGCCCCCGCTGTATCCTCTGGGACGATCCAACACGCGGAAGAATTGCTCCAAAACCTTCCGAAGGACATGCCCAATCCTGAATTCGCCGTAGAACCTGACGATGGTTCGCTTTCGATCGAATGGCATGGCGGCGAGCCTCCCGAGCGTCACGCAAACCTACGAGGTTGGCCGACGATGGAAGATGCAGAAGCCCAAAAGCTGGAACGGAAGGAAATCGCCATCGTGCTGGCGGAGCATTCCAATTGGATCTCGCCGTAAGCGGATCGGAATTCACCTGCAAAATGTTGGTCTCCTGCCTACCGAAACAACCAATTTTCCGAGGGCGTGTGCGCATCGGCGAAAATTTCCTTGGCTCGCGCGACCAAATCCGGCTTTTCCGCAGCCAAATCCGTGTTTTCGCCAATATCGGCTCCCAAATCGTAGATTTCGATCGGCGCATCGGCGTTTTTGCGGATGTCGTTCTGCACCGCCTTCCATTTGCCGAAGCGGGCTGCTTTGCGGCCTCCGCGCTCGTAAAATTCCCAGTACAGGTAAGGGTGGGCCTTCTGCTCGCCTTTGCCCAGCAACGTGGGCGCCATGGAAATGCCGTCGATCCCGGCGCCGTCGCCGGGATCGATTCCCGCCAACTCGCAAAACGTCGGCAACACATCCCAATGCGCGGAGATGTGGTTGCTGACGGAGCCGGGCGCGATTTTTCCCGGCCAACGCGCCAACAGCGGCGCGCGAATCCCGCCTTCGTAGAGATCGCGCTTGTAACCGCGCAACGGACCGTTGCTGTCCCAAAAATCCGGATCGTGGCCCCCCTCCTTGTGCGGACCGTTGTCGCTGCTGAACATCACCAGCGTGTTTTCGTCGACTCCCAACTCCGCCAGCAGCGCCAGCAAGCGCCCGATGCCGTCATCCATTTTCGTCATCATCGCCGCGAAGTTCGCGACCGGATTTTGCACCACCGAGCCGCCGTATTTCCCGATTTTCTCGTTAAACTGCGGATATTTCTCCCGCCAGGGTTTGGCGTAATCCTCCGGAACCTGCATCGCGGCGTGGGGGATGGTGATGGGAAAATAGACGAAAAACGGCCCTTTTGAGTGCTCTCGCACGAAGTTCAGCGCCGCATCCACGATCGCGTCGTGCGAGTAGACGTCGCGGTCCGGAAACTCGATTTTTTCGCGGTTTCGCCACAAATGCGTGGGATAAAAATTGTGCGCCTGGCGTTGGCAGTTGTAGCCGAAAAACAGGTCGAAGTGCTCCGCGGGATCGCTGGGGGAAGCGGGCGCGCCGAGGCCCCATTTCCCGAACGCACCGGTCGCGTAGCCGGCCTGTTTCAGCAAACGCGGCAGCGTCACCACGTTGCCGGGCAGGGGCGCTTGCCCTTCCGGCTTTACCTCGCGATTTCCCCGCACCAGCGCGTGTCCGGTGTGCCGGCCGGTCATGAGCACACAACGCGTCGGCGCACAAACGGTACTGCCCGCGTAGTGATCGGTAAACTTCATCCCCTCGCTGGCCAGGCGATCCACGTTCGGGGTTTGGAACTTTTTCTGCCCGTAGCAACTGAGATCGCCGTAACCGGCATCGTCCAGCAGGATGTAGATGAGGTTGGGCTTTTCGGCGCCAGGCAGCGCGCTCAGGCAGCCGAACAGGATCGTGAGGCAGAGAATCGAATGTTTCACGCCTCTCCGTTAGCGTCCGATTGGCCCGGGCTTCAACTTTTTTCCTCGTTTGATTCGTTACGGATTCAGTTCGCAATCTAGGGTGCGTTTGAAAAATGGGGCGAGGTGCGCTGCGAGCGATTTTTTCGGCTGGGATTGATGGCTCGGGGCGCCGATGAGCCGGCTCACAAAGCCCCGAACAGCAATTCCAGCCGGAAAAAGCGCCGCATCTCAAAAAATGCGAAGCGACTTTCTCGAAAAACAGGAAGATTTGCGAACCCGTCCCATTTTTCAAACGCACCCTAAACCCAGAAGCGTCAAAAGCTCGTTCCACGCGCGGCGGGATTCATCGATCAACGCGGGATCTATCAAGTCGCCGATGCCGAGTTCCTCGCGGTAATTCGCTTGCACCCAGGCACGAAGCTTCGCGTCGAGGGTTTCGTCGTAGCGCACGCCGGGATGAGCGGCGCCTAACGCGTCGCTATCGGCCGGAACGCGCAGACGCAGGCAAGCCGGTCCGCCGCCATTCTTCATGCTCTCGCGCAAGGGGAGAAAATGCGCTTCGACGATGGGGTTTTCGCCGGCGAGAATGCGTTCGATCGCGGCTTTGGCGCGTTGGTGCTCGCGGCATTCTTCCGGCGCGACCAACGCCATGCAACCGGCAGGCAGGGCGAGGAGCAGGCTGTTGAACAGGTAGGTCTCGACGGTCTCGGCAACCGTCAATTCCTTCGAATCCACGCAAATCGCGCACAAATCCGGAAACGCGGCACGAATTCGGTCTATCGCAGCGGGATCGGCGAAGGCATCGACGTGATGGAGCAAAACGTGGCCGCCGCTGACGGAGATGACGTCGTTGTGGAAGACGCCGGCGTCGATTGCGGCGGGATTTTGCTCCAAAAACAGCGTTTCCGCCGGGGCCAGACCGTGCAACCGCGCCACGGCTTGCGAAGCAGCCAGGGTCTGGCGCGCGGGGAATTTTTTCGCAGCATCCGAGCCAAAAACAAAGATTTCCAGGGTGGCGTCGCCGGAATTCAGGCGCAAATGATTTGCCGCGCCCTCATCGCGCAACGCCGCATTCGCCGGAAGCGGCTCGTGGACGCAAAACCAGCGCTCGTCCGCGAAAATTTGCCGCAACAGCCGCGTCGTCCATTCCGGCTCGATGGATCGGTGAAATTGGCTCACCAAGTTGGCGGGAGTGAGATGTACGCGGCCGTCCGCGCAATCGTGAGCTGGGGAGACCGTCGCCGCGTTGGCCGTCCACATGGCCGAGGAGCTGAACGCGCCAAAAAACAGCTCGGGCGCCGATTTTCGCGCGTTTTCCAGGATTTCGGCGTCGTTGCCGGAAAAACCCACGTTTCGTAGCACTTCCAGGTTTGGCCGGGGATGCGGCGGCATGACCGCCACGGGCACGCCTAACGCATGCAGCAATTTCATCTCGTCCAGCGCCTGAAACGCCGCCAAGCGCGGTTTGGACGTCTCAAAGCGATGTTTGTCGCTGGCCAAATTGCCAACCGCCAAACCGCCAAAATTGTGCGTCGGTCCGGGCAGCCCAACCAGGTTCAATTCGTGGGTCATGGGGTGAAGGCGGAAAGGGACAGGGACAAAGATAGCCTCAATCCGGCGTAGTTTCAGTTAGCCATTTCTCAAATTGTTGTTTTGTCAGTTTAACAAATTCTCTTGCAAGGTCCTGATCGACATCTTGGGGATTTAGCGTAGACCATTCCTTCAGAGACAGGGCGTCCGCCACAAATTTGGAAACTTTTGTCGCCTCATTCAATTCGTACCAATTTTTTAGGTCCTTTCGAATTTCGCCTTCGCAGCCGGAGGCGCGTCCGTTCTCCTGCCACATGTGCAAGAGCGTGTCGAGCAACTTGCCGTTGCGGTATGGATCGGAGGGGTAGAGCGCCAATCCGTCCACGATGGTCGAACGAATCTGCTTGAAACGGTGAATGCGCGCCCGCCTCGCCAAAGGTCCAATGCGTCCTTTGATCGTGGGCTCACCTGTAACTTCATGCGCGTCCCGGCGCAATATCTCCAACTCGGCCAAGACCTTGAGCTTGATAACATGGAAGCGTCCCCACCACCAGTTGGAGCGGGTTTCGCCACCAAAGAATCGCCCGGCTCGCTCCAGGTCCGCCCAGGCGTCATCCAGATGCACCAGCCGCTTGCGGATGGTCGATTCAACCCCGCGTGTGAAAGGTAAGGTAACGTAGTGGTCGATGGATTGAAGCAGGTATACTTCGGCTCGGCGCAGGGCCAAGACTCCCCACTCGGCGTGGTAGGTGGCAGCGCGGGAATTGGCCAGGTAGGCGCCGGCTTCGTCCAAGCGGCGATGTGCTTCGGCAAAGCGGCGCAGGTGGGCCAGCGCCAATCCGTAGAGAGCGCGGCTGGTAACGTTTTCGCGGAGTTGCAGGTCCAGGTTGTCGGGGTCCAGTAATCCGGAAAGCCGGGCAACGGAGCTGGCAAGCGCGCAAACTTGAGCCCAATTTCGGTCGATCAATTGGAAGCGCGGTGCATTGGACTCTAAGTCGAATTCTTCGTGCATTTCTTTTGGCCAAAAATCTTCGGCTCCATCACTGCCTTTGGATCGTGATTCAAGGTAAGCCTCAAACAGCTTGCAGCGCTTCACCTGGAGTTGAAGCAAAAACGACACTGTTTGGAAAACCTGGTTCATTTGTTTGGGCGAAAGAATGGGAGTTGGCGACTCTCCATTTCCGGTGAAGCCCATGAGCCATTTGCCTAGTGTAAAGTGGCAATTACCGGGGTCGCGCGCATGACACAGGGTGGCCACGTCATTCTCCTCCAATCCTTCATCGTTCAAGATGCTGCACACGTTTTCGACCGCCGTGGAGTAACGGCGGTGGGCAGCGTGTTGCATCTGTTCGGGTGTCTCTTGGGCCGGCTTATCGATGGCTGGGTTGGCACTGGGAATGACTACGTCTTCCTTGGCTCCCAAGTCGAAGCCGAGATGCGTGCCGGCTTCAGTGTAGAGCAGCAGGGCCACACTGTTTAGTTCTTCGTTGAGTTGTTCCCACGGGATTTGGAGCTTGACCGCCTCAAAAAAACCTTCCTCGTTCAATTCCTTGTATATGGTGTCCAGGGTTTTTGCCAAAGGCTTCACGTTAGAATCGACTTCGGCCTCAGTGGACCCAATGATGAAATCAGCGGTTTCTTGATTGAACCAAAAGCGGATGGACGGCCTGGCAATGCGCAACGTCTTGATGATCTCTAACACCGCGGAACGGGCCAACTGTTGTTGATAGCCCAATTGAGCTTTTTCTTCGTACTGCTTTCTAGCGTCGTCGTCCTCGTGAGCGAGTTCGCCAATTCGGCGTCGCGCATCAGTCGGAAGCTCCGCATGAGGCGAAGCGCGCAGGGCGCTGAGGTGGTGGTAGAGGCATTCGCGCAATGGCAGGGGATGGCGCGAAGCCAGGAATGCCTTGAAATACCATTCGGCAATCCAGTGGTGAATTCGCGATTTCCAAGCCAAAACCTTGCGGCCTTCGTCGTCGCCGTCATCCTTGAAAAAAACTTCTGGTAAGGATTCTTTGAGTGCCCCAATCGGTTCGCCGCTCGGTTCGAGCCCCTTCTCCAGACAGTGCTGGATGTAGACGCGAAATTCCCAGTGTATCCAGACAAACCATCCGTGCTTGTAACGGATGAGCCCAATCTTACAGAGATCCTCAATCCAACCACGGACGCGTGCGGCGCGGCTTTCATCATTGTCGAAGCCGATGGACTCGGCAAAGCGGCGTGGGCAGGGATAGGTAGCTTCGCTGCTCAGAGCCGAAAAATGCCGGGAGTGACGAAATTGGCTCAGGGCGTATAGAAAGCGTAACCGGTCGCGTTTTCGGTCGGGCGCCAGATTTCCCCCGCGTTTGACGGGCTCGTCGGGGTCGGTTCCTTCGTTGAGCCACTCGACGACTTTGGCGAAGATTTGACTCAAGCCCATGTGGTGAAGCGGACTCCAACCGCCATTTGGTTCTGAGGGATCCAGGTTGGCCGAAGCTGCGGATTTTCTTGGCTTCTTTAGGACCGCCGCCGCTACCTCGGTGTCTGTCGTTGGTTTCGTCGATTCTTTTTTAGGCAAGGCAAAGTATTCCCCCATCGCCGCCACTCTGGATGCCGGTGGAGGAAAATACACGATGTTGAGGCCGATTTTTTGGAGGCTCTTGAGGATGGGGAACAAGCGCTTGAATTCCTCTTTTCCCCAAAATTCATTGCTCCTCCAGCCGGCGTTTGCGCCGGGAAGACTGCGCCCGTACAGGAACACAACCCAGCGCTCGCGCTGAATTTCGAGTTTCTGCGCGATTTGGTTGAGAGCCGTTTCTGGCGCGTCCCGACCGAGGGCCAAGCTGATGTGTTCGCGACGTAAGACGCCTTTGCGATAGGCGATGCTGGTGAAAATTTGGGTGCGCAACTCCTCCGGATTTGCAAAGTCCGCCAATTCCAGCCAAACGCATTCGTTTGCATCTATTCGCTGACCTTGCAGTTTTTCGAAAGCGGTGGCTGCGGCGTTCGAAAATCCTCGTCCGCCATAGGCGGCGATGAGTTTGCCTCTTTCTTTGCTGGCGGGGAGGGGAATAAGCCGGTAGCCAGCTGACTTCTTTCTGAGACTGGGAACGGTTTTGGGATCAGCCGCCTTGAGGCTCTCTCTCAGATCATCAACCGCCGCGTCCACATCGCCTTGATGCTTGGAAACCGGCTGCATGGGATCGGGCGGCACGTAGTTGACGAATTGATAGCCGAGACCACCAGGCGGCAGGCACAGACATGTTTCCTGGTAAAGCTCATAGAGAAATATGTCTGGACGCCGGGTGTGGACCAAGCAAAAGACGTCGTCAAAGGACAGGGCCGATGAGGCGGACGACGCATCGAAGATAGGCTCAAACCGATCCCGAATTATGCGTTCCTCCATCTCACCATCGCAGACCCAATAAATGCGAAAATTCGCAACCGCCCACTGAGCTGAGAGCCTGTTCTTCCGCAATGTCGCCGCCAAGGCGTGCATGGCGCGAGCTTCAAGGGCGGGTTTGATGTGGGATTTAAAGGCGTCGGCGCTTTCCTCCAGCAAAAGTTTCAATCGCAACGCGTGGGAGCCTCGTTCGCCTGTGCCGTGCCCCTGGTTGGCCATTTCACCTCGAAAATTTTGCCAGAAATCTTTGGTCCATCGGTCGATGCTTTCTTCGGCGCGATTAAGCCATTCTTCCGGGGATTGATTTGAATCAGCATCCGGTGGATTTAGAATTTCTTGTAGTTGCTTCAACTGGTTCCGATACGCCTTATACTTGCTCGCTTTGAGGCATTCAGCCATCTTCGTTAGGGCTTCGCCAAGCTCGCCAAGATATCGCCGGTCGGCACGAGAGTAATCGGTGTGGCCGAGCCTCCGCTGCCGTACCCAGTCCAGGGCGCTCTTTATTTCTGGATGGCTTGCCGCGGCGATGGCTTCTTTCACCACGTGCTCCATTAAACCTGGCAACAACGAAAAACGCGGCAACAACCCCACGACCAGCAAACGGCCACCTGGTGTGTAGTGGTCGGGCTCACCTTGCGATGGCCTACTAAACTCCGGAAACCTAGGGAAAATATAGCGGTAGAAATTGAGCTTGTCGGCCAGTCTGGGGCTTCCTTGCTGCATTTTTGGGTCCCGAATAGCGCGGATATTTACCTTCACCACCGAATCCTGGGCCCGAACCTGCCGATAATCCGGTAGCAATCCGGGCAAATCCGGATCGACCTCAACGTCAAAAGATCGCAGGGGACGCCCGGCTTCACGAAAAGCGTCTTCGAGCAGGGAATCGGGGTTGGTAGTGATAGCGGCGTGAATGCGCAATGGGCGCGCCAGATAAGCCAGCATCCGATGGGTCTGCGCTGGGCGGCACTCGCGCGCCGAAAAGATGGCGTAGGCATCGACAACCGAGCGCGACCACCGGCCCAGTTTGACTTGAGATGAAATTGGTGACCCCATGCTCGAACCCACTAAGCGATCGGGAGTTCCGCGTTTGATCCGGCAAAGAAGATGAAGCATCTCCAGCCAGTTGCCATCGGTGGTAAGGACCTCGTCGGCGATTCTATTTGTGGGGTCGCTGGCAGGCACATCGCCTATCTTTTCAAACCAATCGTTGCATTGTTGGATTCGCTCTCGCCGCAAGGGTACGGGTGGAAACCCGTGTTTTGCCAAGTCCCACAACTTTTCATCGCCGTCGCGTTCCTTTTCCGAGGCTAGGCACCTGTAAAGAACGTAGCGCAGGTAATCGGGATGATGTTCCGGGGTGATCACCCCTGCACGGCGGGAAACGTCCTGGCCCAGCACGGGAACGATGTGGACGCCTTCCTCCAGGTCGAAAAGCAACCCGGGAGGCACGCGCCGTCTGGAAAGAACCTTGTCGGGCAGCGGGATGTAATTTGCGAGGGCCTTTAATTCATTCTTTTTCTTCTCGCCTTTCTCGTTGCGGTAATCCTTGCGTCCTTTGTCGATTTCATTGCAGAAAACGTGGCGAAAATCCCGCGCGTTCCACCAAAGCACCCTTTTTGCCTGTTTCAAAAGGACACTCGCGCACTGATGGTAAGCGTGAAAAAGCTCGCTGTCCGGGCTCTCGACCTCAATGTGGAACATTTCCTCGTGGGCACCCTTGTGTCCGATTCCTAACGCCTCCAAAAACAGTTCATTGCCCGCGAGTCGGTTCTGAATTGGAGGCGGTTTTAATGTTTTTTGGGCAATGAAGTGACCTTGCTGCCTTATGACCTGCTCGTCGCTGGAACTCAGTTCAGGGCAACCAGTGATCAAGCCAGCTACCGACTGGCTCAGATACACTTCCTTCCCTAACCCCTTTTTCTCCTTTTGTGTTAACTCCTTGTCAGTTCCACGTGGTGGAATGAACTCTTGATCCTTAATTTTGATTGCACGGCACGCGGTATTTAAAGCGATGCGCTGCCAGAGCAATGCAATAGCAAACGTTCTCAGCTTGGTCAGCCCGCCTGCAAGGTTCTCGATCCGCTGATCATCCCTTTCTTGCAAGGGGGATTCTAGCCGCTCGGCGCAGTCAGCAAGATAACCCTCCATCCTCTTTAACCTCTGCGCCTCACTTTTCGCCAAGTCATACTTTTCATCTTCCGTCAATGGCGGTTTCCGTTCGATCCAGGTGAATCCGGGTTTCGGTTGTTTGCCCATTGTTTTTCGCCGTAGAATTATTGCTAACCACAAAGGTAAGGAGAGTGCGTGCACGCTGTCAACCGCTCCTTTTCAGCCAGTTTGACAATTGACGCAAACTATCGCCAAATTAAGCAAGTTTCGCAACTTTGTTCCCAAATTTGGCAGACCAATGAACGACATCCCCGTGCCCCAGGAACTCGCCTCCCGGCTACTCTTCCCCTTTCGATTCTGGCTCCCGGCAAATTGCGATCCTACTAAGGATGCCTTCGATCCCGGAATCGTTGAAGCGCTCGCAGAGCACACTTTGGTGAACCATGACGGCGAAACGTTGTGTGCCTGGGAGTCATTGCGGCTTGAGGAACTCCAGCACGAACACCAGGAAATCTATCTGGAAGAGATGTTCCCACACGTGCAGGACTTCCTTTTCAAACGCAGCGGAGCCGCTTCTGGCCGTTTTTTTCGAATGCCAGCCGAAACCTGGAACCATTTGTTCAATGGCGAATTCGTCCTGTGGCCACGCGGGCGCGCAAATGCCGATCTTGACACGACCGAGCGCTACGTGATTTCCAAAATCGCCGGCGTCGAGTTATTCCTATTTGGCTTTGGGATCGGGATCTTGTCGTTTTCCATCTATTGTGGCGGGAATCGAGGCATTGCGAGCTTGGAATCCGTTCGCCGCTTGTTGTATTCCATTAGCCAACGCCGAAAATTTTTGGCACCCACTCTCTCCAGGTTTCATCCCCGCGACGACCCGCAAAAGTGGGCTGACTTGCCACCGGAGACTCGAGACAAAGTGCCTCAACTACCACCAAACGACGCCCCGCTCCGCGGGCGGTTGGGAGTATTGGGCGGTGAATTTGGCTTGGAAGAGTTGTTTCGGTCCCTGGTTGAGCCGTTGCGTGACCCACAACACACCGGCGGCTACCAAGACGACCATCACACCCAGTTTACGCACTACACCGTCCTGCGATTCGGCAATGATATCGACTTTGCCCGGGAGGCGGATCGCGACGGCTTGTTGCCGGAACTCTCCGCCCTGGCTCAATTGGAAGAGCCCGGCCACGCCGGGGCCTCGGCCCTTGATATCCCCGTGCCCTATCGCGTCCTCAACCGCAAACACCTCAGCGCCGCAGGCAGCCAAGGCTCGGCACACTTTGTTGCCGACCAATACCCGCCTGGCGAGGGCGAAGGAACTTTCGACACTGCTCGCCTGGGCGTGATGCGAGACAAATATTTCATGGGCTGGATTCTCCCCGTGGTCCAGGATCAGTTCCTGCATCGGGCGGGGAGAGAATGCGCCAAAGTGGTGGAGAAAATGACCGAAAAACCAGAACAATCCCAAGATGCTCTCTCCGCCTTACGAAAAGAGGTCTTGGAATTCGACGTGTTCTGTCGGGTCACCAAATTCAGCCAACGAGAGGCCTTGAACCGGTTCTACGATTTGGCGTGTGAGGGATTGAAGGTAGCTGAAAAATTCGATGACATCGCCACCGAAACGCGGGAGATGGATGCCTACTACCAAGCCCGGCACCAACGCGAGGTTCTGGACGAACAAAACCGGCTTCAGGTGAAGGTGGAGTGGGTGGAAATCTTTTTGGTGGCGGCTTACTCGGTCTACCTGATCCACTACCTGGGCAAAAACTTGGGTTTCGAGCCAAAGTTTATCGGGTGGTGGATATTGGGCGGCAGCTCGTTCGCATCGGCCTTCGCCGCATGGTTGTTGGAGCCGTGGAGACATGGCCCGAGCAAAGCGAACATTTTTCGCACTTGGCCGATAGTCCTCGCTACGATTTTGATGTTGATTGGGCTTTATCTCGGTTTCGGGCTTTTCGCCTATTCAAATGGGCACTGAATGAGGGGCGTTTTACCTTCGCACTTTTTACCTTTGCCGCCTCGTTAGAGGCAAAAATAGCGCAGCCAGACGCCTAACTCCCTCATTTTTGCAAAATTGTGACTAACTGCCGAGAATTTCCCGTCGAAGCAGGGAGCTTTTTGGTCCTCCCCGTCAAAAGCCTCACCTGCTGCCCTAACTTGCCCAACTCCCTCAACTCCAACCGGCGAGAGTTTTCCCTCTTCCGCCTGGCACAGGACGGTTTTTGGCCCGGGCATGGCCGAGCCTCCCCATCCTAACAAAGTCCCCAAAATCCTCCCCGTACTATGCCCAAATCTCGACGTGCCCTCCTCTCGGCGGGAGCGATCGCTGCTCCCTTCGTGTTCGCAAATCCCACCGCTCTCTTTGGCTATGCCATGAGCCCGATCAAAGGCCGGCTCGGCATCGTGGTCGGCCACACCAACCGGCGTCCCGGTGCTTTTGGCGCCGGCATCCTCAACATGCACGAATACCCGTTCAACACCGTCCTGGCGGCGGAAATTACGGGTATCGCGCTGAAAATCGGCTTGGAAGTGAAGACGTTTCGCCGCGATTTCGGCGGCGTGAAAGCGGCCTACGAAAACGCCATCAAATGGGGCGCCGACGCCGTGGTTGAGCTGCATTTCAACGCCACGCGCAAGAAAGTCGACGACGCCCGCGGTACGGAGATGCTCTGCGCCGGCGGTGCGCGAATTGGCAGCTACCAGCTGGCCGACGCCGTGCAGCGCCACACGCTCAGAGCGCTGAATCGGCCGCCCGATCTCAACCGCGGGGTCAAAATGTGCAAACTGCGCGGAAAATACCCCGTCCCGGCCATTCTGACGGAGCCGGCTTTCGGCAACAACGCCGCCGACGCCAATTTGCTGGCCATCCGCCGCGGTCACTGCGCCAAGGCCGTGGTTTTCGGGTTCATCGACTTTCAGAAGCAGAAGCTCTTGCCGCAATCCCAACGCGTCCTGCCGCCGGACGAGAAAAATCTGCCGGATCACGTCACTTCATAGCCAGAGGCGCCAAAGGCAGCCAGATTCCCTGAAATTCCCGAGAAAATGCTTTCGTCAGAGGGCGTTTTCAGGTTGAATACCGGGTTCACCATCCCGGTATCCCGAATTTTTTCCCGATTATGAAAAGCCTCGCCTTCGTTTTCGCCGTTCTCCTGGGTTTTTCCACGTTTCTCGCGGCTGGCGAGATTCGAACCTGGACCGACAACCAGGGACGCAAGGTGAAAGCGGAGATGCTGGCCTTTCGCCAAAATCAGGTGCTGTTGAAGCTGGAAAGCGGCAAGCAGATCACCTTCCCCTTTGCCCAACTGAGCGAGGCCGACCGCGGTTACGTGCGGGAAAATGCGCCGATCGATCCTCGCACGGCTACGGCGCAGATCGACCAGATGATTTTGGATAAGCTCAAGGCTTCTTACGCGCAAAATCTGGAGGCGCAGGCCAAATTGCGCGACGACGCCAAAATGTCGCGAGAGGCCAAGGCCAAGGAGCTGAAAAAGCTGCAATTTCAGAAACAGATGCTGCTCCCAACCAAGCGCACCACCGACGAGCAGTTCGTGCGCCGCGTTTATCTGGACATCGCCGGACGCATCCCGACTTACAGCGAGGCCAACGCATTTTTGCTCAATCGCGACAAGGCCAAGCGCGCCAAACTCATCGACGAGTTGCTCTACTCCGAGGCGTTCGTGAGCCACTTTTTCAACTACTTCAGCGACCTGCTTCGCGTGCGCGACGGCATCAGCATGGGCGGGATTGGCGAGCTGAAATCCGCCGCCTACGCGGAGTGGATCAAGGAGCAAATTCGCGCCAACCGGCCTTGGGATGAGATGGTGACCGATATGCTGGTGGCCAAGGGCTACTACTGGGACAACCCGGCCACCGGTTACCTGCTGACCGACTACGGGATGGAGCTTTGCAACCTTTCCAACACCTTCACCGTTTTTACCGGCACGGAGATTACCTGCGCGCAATGCCACGACCACCCGTTTGAGGAGGTCTACCAGATGGATTTTTACCGCATGGCGGCGTTTTTCGGGAATTTGGAGTTCAATCGCCAGGCGGATCCGGCGGCGAAAAGCGCGCTGGACGCCAAACGCAAGGAATTGGCGGCCCAGGCCAAAAAAGAGAAGAAAGACATCCGCGCGTTTGATGCCGTGGCCAACGGGTTCAACTGGTGCCTGGGCGATGGTCCGGCCAACAAAATCAAGCTGCCGTTTGACTACAAATACGACGACGGCGAGCCGAACGAGCCCGTCCAGCCCGCGACCTATTTTGGCAGCGTGATGGAGGTGGAAAAATTCGACAGCCCGCGTCATGCGTTCGCGCAATGGATGGTTTCCAAGGACAACCCGCGTTTCACCATCAATATCGCCAACCGCATGTGGAGCCACGTGTTCGGCCTGGGTCAAATCGAGCCGGTGGACAACATTCCCGGTCACCTGGACGGTCAGGCGCAAAATTACGAGTTGCTCAAGTTTTTGGAGCAACTCATGAAGGAGCTGGACTACAACCTGAAGGCATTTCTCGGCATTCTCTACAAAACGCAGGCTTACCAGCGCGAGGCCAGCTATCACTCGCCCACCCTAACCATGATCGACAAGGGCGAGTACCACTTTCCCGCTCCCATCATGCGCCGAATGAGCGCCGAGCAGCTTTGGGACTCGTTCGTGGCCCTGTCCGTGGCGGAACCCGAATCGCTGCGGCGTGGCTCGGTGCTGGAGGATTATCGCTCCGTCATGCAAGCGGACTGGGCGTCGCTGAACATGGAATCCGCCATGCAACTAGCGAAGGCCTACGAACAGATCGGCAAAGGCGACGGGATGATGGCGCAAAACAATCGCCGGGGCCGCGGGGCGCCGGCCATTTTGCGCCGAGCTTCGGAATTGCCGCTGCCCAACGGCGTCGGCTCGTTTCTCTACACCTTCGGCCAATCGGACAAGGCCTTCATCGAAAATTCCACCCGCGTCGGCACCATTCCCCAGGTCATGATGCTGCTGAACGGGGAATTGACCAACAAATTGCTCAGCAACGAGGACCGGGCCGTGATTCAGCAAGCAAAATCAGCCCGCAGCAAGAATGACGCGATCGACGTCTGCTTCCTCAGCATTCTGGGCCGCCGCGCCAATCATCTGGACCGCGATTTTGCCGAAATGCTGGTCAAAGGCGGCGAAAACCCCGCCGCGTCCGACTTTTCCGACCTCATCTGGGCCCTGCTCAATCTCCACGAATTCATGTTCATCCAATAACCCGCCATCTAACGCTCCCAAACGCTCCACGCCATGAAATCCACGCTAAACCGCCTCGATCCCCTGTCCCGCCGCCGTTTTGCCGAACGCACCGCCAAAGCCGCCCTCGGGCTTAGTTTGCTCCCCGCCGCAGAAACCGTGCTCGCCGCCGGCAAAGGCCAGGCCAAGCACGTCATCTACCTCTACATGGCCGGCGGAATGACCCACCTGGACACCTTCGACCCCAAACCCGGCGCTGAGACCCAGGGCCAGACCGGCGCGGTCGATACCGCCGTGCCGGGCATCAAGCTCAGCGAATACATGCCCGGATTGGCCGAGCGATTCAAAGACGTGGCCGTGGTCCGCAGTTTCATGCAAAAAACCGGCTCCCACGGCGGGGCCTCTTACTGGATGCAAACCGGTTACCAGGAAAGCGCCGCCATTCGCCACCCCAACATGGGCGCCTGGGCGCAAAAACTGAAAGGCAAGCTGCATCCGCAATTGCCCGACACCGTTTACGTCGGCGGCGGGATCGAGCCCGGTGCCGGATTCATGGGCCCAGCCTACGCCCCGCTGCCCATCGGCAGTGCCTCGCGCGGCTTGCCGAATTCCAAGGTCCCCGTCGATCAACCGCGGATGGACGACCGGATGAAAGCGCTGAAAGGGCTCAACGAGCCGTTCCTCAAAAAGTTTAAGTCCGATGACGTCAAGGCTTACGCCGAATTTTACGACAACACCCTGTCATTCCTCCAAGGCGAGGATTTGGAAGTCTTCAACCTGGCCAAGGAGCCCAAAGAAAAGCGCGACGCCTACGGCAACGGCGGATTTGGCCAAGGGCTGCTCCTCGCGCGGCGATTGGTGGAAAGCGGCGTCCGTTTCGTCCGCGTGACCCAAGGCGGTTGGGACATGCACGGCGATTTATGGAATCGCGCGCCCAACGCCATCGGCAACATCGACCGCAGCGTCTCCACCTTGATCGACGACCTCAAGGCGATCGGCAAATTTGACGAAACGCTCATCGTTTTGACCACCGAATTCGGCCGCACCCCAAAAATCAACGCCCGCGCCGGCCGCGACCACCATCCGCGCTGTTTTTCCGGCATGTTGGCCGGCGGCGGCATCCAAGGTGGCCAGGTTTTCGGCAAAACGGACAAACTGGGCTACTCCGTGGAGGAAGACCCCTGCACGCCGGAAGACTTCAACGCCACCATCGCCACCGCCCTGGGTTTGGACCTCAACGAGCGCACCTTCGCCCCCAACGGCCGCCCATTTTTGGTTGGCAACAAAGGCAAGCCCATTGCCCGGTTTTTCGGTTAGCCTGGCCTCGTTCACAGATCGACAAATCAGCCGTTGGCTTCCAAAAAACCGCCGCCTCCGGCATCCCGAAGGCGTCCGCATCATCGGTGCCGGCTCGCAAACCGACACCAATTCGTCCCGGAGGGACCGATTATGTTAGCCGTAGCGACGGCTTTGGAAGTTAGCTGAATACGATTTCGACAAGCTCGGCCGCCAGATTCAGGACCGCATCACAGCGTTTGCCAGCCACATCGATCAGGCCGTCAAACGCATCGCCAACGCATTGGATTTGCGTGGTCGGCCTCTACCCGGCCCTTATCCAAAACGCCGGCAGAAGGGACGAAAAGGACCCAAGGGACCGAAGGGAGGGCCGTTCGGGTGGCGTCCTTTCGGTCCCTTTCGTCCCTCTCGTCCCTGAAAGCCGAATTTTTTTCCGAATTTCGACTTTCGCATTTCACCCAACCCTGTGGCAGGCTGGCGCCCAATCTTGACCCCAAACATGGACGAACCCACATCCTCAGCCTCCAAGGTCGAACTCGGCGCCGACGACGTAGCCGCCATCGACAACCTGCGCAGCAGCTACGACCACCTCAAGACTGAAATCGCCAAAGTCATCGTCGGCCAGGAAAACGTCATCGAGCACCTGGCCATTTGCCTCTTTGCCCGCGGCCACGCCTTGCTCATGGGCGTGCCCGGTTTGGCCAAAACGCTGCTCGTCCGGCGCTTGGCGGAGACGATGCACCTGGATTTCAGCCGCATCCAGTTCACGCCGGACCTCATGCCCATGGACATCACCGGCACCGACATTTTGCAGGAAGGCCAAGGCGGCAAACGCGAGTTTGAGTTCGTGAAAGGGCCGGTTTTCGCCAACATCGTGCTGGCAGACGAAATCAACCGCGCGCCGTCCAAAACGCAGTCCGCCATGCTGGAGGCCATGCAGGAACACCGCGTGACCGTCGCCGGGCGCACCTTCGAACTCAAGCCGCCCTATTTCGTCCTCGCCACGCAAAACCCCATCGAGCAAGAGGGCACCTACCCCCTACCGGAAGCCCAGCTCGACCGCTTCATGTTCATGGTCGAGGTGGACTATCCCAGCCGCGGGGAGGAAATCGAGATCGCGCGCACCACCACCGGCGAAACGCCGCCTCCGCTGGAAAGCGTGCTCGGCGCCGAGCAAGTTCTCGCCTACCAGCAGCTCGTCCGCCGCGTTCCCGTGCCCGACCACATTTTCGAGTTCGCGGTCGATTTGGCGCGCCGCACCCGGCCCCGCGGCGATGAAGCTCCGGAGTGGATCAAGCCGTTGGTCGGCTGGGGCGCCGGTCCGCGAGCCATCCAGTGCCTCATTTTGGGCGCCCGGGCCCGCGCGGCCTTGCACGGCAGCTACATGGTGCGGCAGGAAGACGTGGAAGCCGTCGCCGAGCCGGTTTTGATCCATCGGGTGCTGACCACGTTCGCCGCGGAATCGGAAGGCGTTTCGAGCCGGGAAGTCGTGCAGCGGCTGGTCAAGGAGTTGAGCGACGAGGCGTGACTTTTCCCGCTCAACGCACTACACTGGAGCTATGAGCACTACCCAAATCCTGGAAGAATTTGCCGCTCCTTCGGTCGAAGAATTAACCCGCGAGGAGGCTCAGAGAATTCTCGATGTCAAAGCAGACGAAGAAACCCAGGCGCGAGTGACTGTGCTAGCCGAAAAAGCGAATTTCGGCACCATTACGACGCCCGAGAAGGACGAGTATTTGACCTACATCGAGACCTTCGACCGGCTGGCGGTTTTGAAGTCTCGTGCAAGACGCGCACTCGCCCGCTGTTCAACCTAAGGAAGGCATAATGTGATCCTACCGCCATGTCGATAGCCACCAAAACCGGTGACGGCGGGGAAACCGGGCTCATGTTCGGCCGCCGCGCGCCCAAAACCCACCCTCGCGTGGAAACCAACGGCGCGATCGACGAATTGAACGCGACCCTGGGTTTGGCCCGCGTTTTCGCCAACCACGCGGTAACCAGCGAATCCATCGCCCGCGTGCAGGCCGATCTCGTCACGATCATGGGCGAGATCGCCACGTTGACCGAGGATTTGCCGAAATTTCGCGAAAAAGGCTTCCAGCCGGCCACGCAGGAGATGGTGGATTGGCTTGGCTCCCGAGTTGCGGAGCTGGAATCCAGCCACGGCCTCACTTTTGAAAAATGGGCCGTCCCCGGCGCTGCGGGGTCTCGATCCGGAGCTGCCCTGGACCTGGCGCGCACCGTTTGCCGCCGCGCCGAGCGCCACGTTGCCGGGTTGCAGGAAGCGGGCGAACTGGCGAATCCCGCGATTCTGCGATACTTCAACCGGCTGTCGGACGTTTGCTGGTTGTTGGCGCGATTGGAGGAGCAGGAGGCGACGGAGGCGACTTCTTGAGTTGATTTTGTGGGGCGGAGGCAACAAACTGCGTTTTGTCCCATGACCAAGCTCTGCAACCACACCTTCACCCCGCTAAACCGGCGGGACATGCTGACGAGCACCGCGGCCGGTTTCGGTTGGCTGGCTTTCGCGGGATTAAACGCGGATTTGGCGCGCGCTGAGGGTTATCGCAGTCCGTTGGCGCCAAAAAACCCCCATTTCGAGCCGAAGGCCAAGCGGGTCATCTTTTTCTTCATGCAGGGCGGGCCCAGCCATCTGGATACCTGGGATTGGAAGCCTGAGTTGGCCGCGGCAAACGGCAAAACCGCCACCATGAAGTCCGGCGGTGGCCAAAAAGCCCGTGCCGGCAAGCTATTGGCGCCGCAGTTCGAATTTGCGCCGCAAGGTGAGAGCGGGCTGATGATGAGCGAGCTGTTTCCCCAGTTGAGCCGCCACGCGGACGATCTCTGCGTGCTCAACGGCATGCACACGTCCAACGCGGCGCATCCGCAGGCCTCCATCGCCCTGCACACCGGCAGCGTGAATTTCGTCCGGCCGTCGCTAGGATCCTGGGTGGTTTACGGGCTGGGCACGCCAAACCTGAATTTGCCCGGGTTCGTCACCATTAACCCGGTCAACAACGTCGGCGGCGCGCAGAATTTCGGCTCGTCGTTCCTGCCGGCCGCGTTTCAGGGCACGCGGGTCGATACCGGCGCCGGCGGCATCGCGGACATTCGCGGCACGCGCCTGGGTGATGCCGAGCAGCGCAAGCAGATCGACCTGGTGCAGGCGATGAACCGGGATTTGCTCGCCAAGCACCCTGACAATTCCCAAATCGAGGGCGTGATCGAATCGTTTGAGCTGGCTTACCGGATGCAGACTTCCGTTTCCAACGTGATCGACCTGAACGACGAAAACGCCGCCACCAAAAAGCGCTACGGCATCGACCAAAACTCGACCCGCGCCTTTGGATCGCAGTGTTTGATGGCGCGGCGCATGGCGGAATCCGGGGTTCGCTTCATCCAGATCAGCAGGGGCGGTTGGGATCAGCATCGCAGCCTGAAAAGCGCGTTGCAGCGCAATTGCGGAGCCATCGACCGGCCAATTGCCGCGTTGCTCCAGGATTTGAAGGAGCGCGACATGCTCCAGGATACGTTGGTGGTCTGGGGCGGCGAATTTGGCCGCAGCCCGCAAGCGCAATCCAACGACGGCGACGGCCGGCGCCACAACAACACCGGTTACTCCATGTGGATGGCCGGCGGCGGCGTGAAGGGTGGCCTGCGCTACGGCTCGACCGACGATTTGGGCGGAACCGCGGTGGAAGGCAAGATCGGCACCCACGACCTGCACGCGACGATTTTGCACTTGTTAGGGCTGGACCACACCAAGCTCACCTACCGCTACGCGGGCCGCGATTTTCGCCTCACCGACGTTTACGGCGAAGTGGCGAGCGAAATCATCGCCTAAAATCGCCGCCACGGACGCGTTTCGCCGTGATTGAGGGAAATCTCCAGGCGGCGCCTGCGGCTGTGTGAGGGGGAATTTGAAGGTTTTGCGTCAAAATTCGAGGTTCGAGCCAAAATCCTCGACTTTTGACGCTGGGCGGGCTAAGTCCGAAAGACTCTTAACCTGGTCAAAATTTTCGCCAACTCACTGCTCCAGCTACCATGAACATCTACGTCGAGCGATTGCCCGAATGCCGCGCCATCATGCGGGTGGAAGTCCCCTCCGAGATCGTGAAAAAGGAGCGCAGCGAGGTTGTCGCCAAGTTTGCCCAACTCGCCAAACTTCCCGGCTTTCGCCCCGGAAAAGTGCCGCCCAGCGTCATCGAGAAGCGCTACGCCAAGCAAATCCAGGAGGAGGTGCAGTCCAAGCTGGTGGAGCAGGGTTATCGCGAAGGATTGGAGCGCGAAAAACTGGAAGTGTTGGGCGTGCGCGTGGAGGAGCCGGAATTTCACCTGGACGACACGTTTTCCGTGGTTTTGCAAATTCAGACAGCGCCGGATTTCGAGCTGCCGGACTACAAAGGCATCCCGGTGGAGGTTGTGAAAATCGAGGTTAGCGAGGATGCTGTCGATGCCGAAATGGAGCAGCTTCGGGCGGAATTGGCGCAGTTTGAGGACATTGAGGGCCGGGCCGCGGAAATGGGCGATTTTTTGGTGCTCGACTACGGCTCGGTGCTGGATGGCGAGCCGCTGGACGCCGAAAATTTCGGTCAGCTGGCCAAAGGCGAAGACGCCTGGCTCAACTTGAGCGAAGATTCGTTTCTGCCAGGATTTTGCGCGAATTTGGTGGGTATGAGCGTCGGTGAAAGCAAAGACTTTGACTACGCGATGAGCGAGGATTTTCAGGCCGAAGAATTGCAGGGCAAGACCTTGCAATTCCACGTGGAGGTGAAGGGGTTAAAGCGTCAGGTTATCCCGGAATTGAGCGACGAATTAGCAGCTCAAGTTGAAGAGGATCTGACCGTTGAAACGCTGCGGGAGCGCGTTCGCGAGCGCTTGCGCGGTGTCCAGGAAATGGAGCGTAAAGAGGAAGTGACGACCCAAATCATGGAATTTCTGGACGAGGAACTCCAGTTCGAGCTGCCGCAAAACGTGGTCATGGGCGAAACCCAGCGTCAGGTCAACGAAATCGCGCGAAACATCGTCATGCGCGGGGCCACAGAGGAAGATTTGGAGGAAAAAAAGGACGAAATCATCAGCATCGCCTCCCAGCAGGCGGAAGTGAACGTAAAGACCAACTTCATCCTGGACCAGATCGCCAAAAAGGAAAAAATCGAGGCCACGGAGGACGAAATAGTGGGCATGTGCGCGCAACTGGCCGCAGCCAACCAAGTGTCGCTCAACGCCTACGTAAAGCAGGTGGAAAAATCCAAGGGATTCGGCCAAATCGCCAACCGCATCGTCAACAGCAAGACCCTTGAGTTTCTTTGCGAGCATGCTAGTGTGAGCGAAACGGATCCGCCGGAAGCCGACAGCGAGGAAACGGATGCGAGCGACGACTGAAAAAATAGAGTTTTTTGAATCCCGAACACACCATGATTGAGCCCACGAACGTAACCAAAAACCAGATTCTCGAGACCTCACCCCTGCTGCCGCCGCATTTGCAGCAACGCGTGATTGAGGCGCCGCAAAATGTCAGCGTCATTGAGAAAGAAGGCGGCACGCTGATTCAATTCGACCTGCTTTCGCGCCTCATGAAGGATCGCATCATTTTTGTGGGCGAAACCGTGACCGATCCGCTCGCCAACTACCTCATCGCCCAGATGCTCTACCTGCAAATGCAGGACCCGAAAAAGGACATCAACATCTACATCAACAGCCCTGGAGGCTCCGTTACCGCGGGTTTGGCGATTTACGACACCATGCAGTTTGTGACCTGCGACGTAAACACTTATTGCATGGGCATGGCCGCCAGCATGGGCGCGGTTTTGCTTTGTGCCGGCACCAAGGGCAAGCGTTTCGCGCTACCCAACAGCCACATCATGATCCACCAGGTTTCCGGCGGCGCCCAAGGAACCGCCAGCGACGTGGAACGGACCGTGGAATTCATGTACAACCTCAAACGCCGCCTCAACAAGATCCTCAGCTTTCACACTGGCAAACCCATCGAGCAGGTGGAAAAAGACGCCGACCGCGACTATTACATGAGCGCCGAAGAGGCCATGGAATACGGCCTGGTCGACAAAGTTTTCGACCGCAGCAAGGAAAAAGAGGACGAGGAGCAAAAATAGCCTCCGGCGTGGGATCTCATTCCTTCGGCGGCCTCACAGACTCAAAAGCGGCGCCGGCAACAGGAAGGCGTGTTGCTCCAGCATGCTTTTGGCTCCATGCCAGCTCAGGTACTGCATGAGAAATACCCAAAACGCGTAAGCCAACCCCACCGGAATCGCCCCGAAGCGGGTTAGCCAGCCAAGCAGAACGTTGCGCGGTTTTTCCGCCTTCACCGCACGTCCCAACGCCCAACCGGCCAAAAATCGGGCCGGCAAAATCGATGCGACGAAGAAGAGCCCCGGAAGCCAGACCACCTCCTGCGGCATCGTCTCGGCTTTCAGCAAATACAGCGGCATGGCCAGCAGCAAGGTGACGAACAGCGCCAGCCAAAAAGCCAGCGGCGCATGCCGAAAATAACGTCGAACCTCAGCCAGCTCAAAAAGCGCGTGAAACCGGCCCGTGCGCGCAAAATTGGCTTGCAGGAAGGGGACGTAGAGAACGGCGATCGCCAATCCTAACGTGCCGATTACCGCCAGGCCAAAGCCGATGCCTTCGTTGGAAACGCGGCTGGTTAGGATGAGGATCGCGACCGGTAAAACCAGCCAAACGAAGCCGCCGGCGAATCCTCGCGCACCGAGCCAAAAATAATGCGGCAAACGCAACCCGGCCAGGTAATCGAGCACGCCGTCGCGGATTTTTTGAAACTTGTTAGGCTCGCTGGCGATCCACCGGAAAAAGCGAACCGGCGCCGGCCAAAGGAAGTGCCGCGCCCGGCCGCCGCGAATGCAAGCCCACGTGATGTGCGCGAGGGCGAGGACCGAGAAAACGGCCGTCAAACCGAGCATGAAGCCGGTTGCGCCGCTGTTGGGATCGATCAACTCCGCGTCCTTCCACAAGCTGGAGGCGAACCGCACCGGCAACAGCGTCAGCCAGGTGAAAATGGTGATGCTGCCAAGGATGGACGCCTTGCGAATGCCGACGAATCCATCGCGAAATCGGCCCGAACGCGCGATCCGGCCGCTGCACTCTAACATGTAGCCCAGGCTGAGAAAATTGATCAGCGGAATGGCGGCTACGATCGCCAAACCCACGCCGACGGCGAAAAATCCGAAGAGCCAGTCCATCGCCGAAAGCAGGCCGTTCCACGCGCGCCGCGGAAGCGATTGCGCCGGTGGCTGCCGCGAAATTTCGGCGGGAACGGGTGGTGGTTCGGCGATCGTTTGCATGCGTTGCGATCGAGATAGACCGGAAACTTGCGCCGCCGGTTACATTCCGGCAAATTGTAACCCTTTGACCGCAACGCCGGTCTTCAGATTCGTGAAACCATGAACCCGCCGCCATTGCCCCACGAGGAAAAACCGCGCAAGCGCCGAATTTGGCTCGCCAACCTGGGTTTCGCGTTTTTGTGTTTGTTAGGCTTGGCAATCGTGTTAGGCACGCTGTGGGAACCGCGATCCCTTGAGGCGCCGGAGAGCTTCGATCCGCTCGCAGGCGCCGATCCCGAGCTGCACGAGACCGTGACGAAGCTGGACGAGACATTCGCGCAAAATTGGGCCGATGCCAGTGTGAATCCCGCGCCGCGCACCGATGACCTGGCCCTGGCTCGCCGCATTTCTCTGGCCCTGACGGGCACGATCCCTTCGTACCAGGAAATTCGCGCGCTGGAGGCCGTTTCGCCGGAATTGCGGCTAGATTGGTGGCTGGCGCATGTTTTTGAGGACCCGCGTTACGGCGACTACGTGGCGGAGCGTTTCGCGCGAGCCTACGTTGGCGCAAGCGGCGGACCGTTCCTCGCGTTTCGCCGCCGGCGCATGGTTACCTGGCTTGCCGAGCAGTTTCAGGTCAACCGGCCCTACGACGACCTTGCGCGCGATCTCATCACCGCGGTAGGCACGGCAACCTCCAACCCGGAGGTTAATTTCCTAACCCGCACCCTAAGCAAAAACGACGGCGAGGAAAAGGCCAGCCCGGACGAAATCGAGATGGCGGCGCGAACCACCCGCGCGTTTCTGGGCGTGCGCATTGATTGCATGCAGTGCCACGATGACAAGCTGGGCGATCGCTGGACCCAGGCGGATTTTCACCAACTGGCCGCGTTTTACGCCCAAGCGGAAAATTCGCTGAGCGGCATCCGCGAAAACGCCTCGCGCTCCTACGCCTACCGCTACCGCGGCGAGCGTGAAGAGGGGCCCGTGCCCGCGGTGGTGCCGTTTCAACCGGAGCTGATGCCAACCGACGGCGGCTTACGCGAGCGGTTAGCCGATTGGGCCACACATCCGCAAAATCGCGCGTTTTCTCGGACGACGGCCAACCGCGTGTGGGCGCTCATGTTCGGCAAGCCACTGGTGGAACCGATCGACGACATTCCGCTGGACGGCGAACTTCCCGCGGCGCTCGACGTGCTGGCGGCCGACCTGGTGGCGCACAAATTCGACCTACAGCGGCTAGTGCGCATCATTGCCGCTTCGCGCGTATTTCAGCAGGAGAGCCGCAACGCCGATCCCAACGCGGAACAGCACTGGGCCAGCTTTCCCATGACGCGGCTGCGGCCGGAACAAGTCGCGCAAAGCGTCATCCAGGCCTCGTCGCTCACCACCATCGACCGGGAGGCGCACATCTTCCAGCGGCTTAGCAGGTTTGGCCAAACCAACGACTTCGTGAAGCGTTACGGCGACCTGGGGGACGAAGAATTTGCCGAAACCGGCGGCACCATTCCCCAGCGTCTGCTGCTGATGAATGGCGAGCTGATGCACGAGCGCACCAAGGAAAATTTGGTCATGAACGCGGCCACGAGAATCGCCGCTCTAGCCGGCAGCGACCACAACGCCGTGGAGACCGCCTACCTGGCCATTTTTACCCGCCGGCCGACCGAAGCGGAGCTAACGCACTTTGTAAGCACGCTGCGCGGGACCAAGTCCGGCAAGCGCAACCGGGCGATGGAGGATCTTTACTGGGCGCTGATGAACGCCACCGAATTTTCCTGGAACCACTGACCGACTGATTGCCGATGAAATCCGAAATCCGAAGCTCGAATCCCGATTTTTGCGGTCCCGCCCACTTTACCCGCCGTTCCGCGTTGCAAGCGGTGGGTTTGTCAGGCGCGGCTTGGCTTACCCTGTTTGGGGACCTTCTGGCGGCGGAGGCGGAACGCAAAAAACAGCGCGGCAAGTCGCTCATCCTCCTGTGGCTGGCGGGCGCTCCCAGCCAGTTGGAGACTTTTGACCCGCATCCCGGCTCACCCATCGCCTACGGCACCACGTCCATTCCGACGGCCGTCCCGGGCATCGAGTTAGCAAGCTCCCTGGAGCAAACCGCGGGGATGATGGAGGAGATTTCTCTGCTTCGTTCCGTGGTTAGCCGGGAGGGAGATCACGAGCGCGCCTCCTACAACATCAAGACCGGCTACCGGCCCATTCCCGCGCTGGAGCACCCCTCCATCGGCGCGGTGGTTTGCCACGAATTGCCAAGCCCGCTGGTGGAAATTCCCACCCACGTCTCCATTTTGCCCAATCAATGGCCGGCGCGCGGCGGTTACCTGGGCGCGCAATTTGACGCCTTTAAAATTGGCGATCCCACCAAGCCGCTGCCCGACATGCGGGCCCGAACCAAGGACCAGCGCACCGAACGCCGCCTGAAGAGCCTGTCCGTGGTGGAAGCGGCGTTCGCCAAGGGGCGTCACCCTGACATTGAGACCAAAAAGACGCTCCACGTCGCCACCGTGAAAAAAGCGCGGCGGATGATGTCTAGCGAGCAGCTCAAGGCCTTCGACGTCAGCGAGGAACCTGCCGACGTGCGCGAGGCCTACGGAAACACCCCGTTTGGCCGCGGTTGTCTGGCAGCGCGGCGATTGGTTGAAGCGGGAGTGCGTTGCGTGGAGGTGACCCTGAATGGCTGGGACACGCACATCAACAACCACGAGCAGCAAGCCGCCCGCGCCGCGATTTTAGACCCGGCGTTTGCCACGTTGATTCGCGAATTAAAGCAGCGGGACCTGCTGGACAGCACCGTGGTGCTTTGCGGCGGCGAATTTGGCCGCACGCCGAAATTGAATGGCCTGGATGGGCGCGACCACTGGCCGCACGGCTTCAGCCTGGCCCTGGCGGGCGGCGGAATGGCGGGTGGACGCGTCGTCGGCGCCACCGATCCCAGCGGCGAGAAGAAAGAGCCCGAGCGCCCGGTAAAAGTCGCCGACGTGCACGCGACCATTCAAACCGCGCTGGGGATCGATCCCGAATTTGAGCTGATGACGCCGGCCGAACGCCCCCTGGCGTTGAGTGAGGGCAGGGTGGTGCGCGAGTTGTTGTAAGTGCCCCCCGGGCCGGGGCTGGTAATTGCGCCAAGGGCGGCTACCGTCGTTTTATGACCAAAACCGCCGTCACCGTCTTTTTTTGCGCTTTTTGGGCGTCTACCCTCATTGCTGAGCCGTTGCCTAACATTGTCCTCCTCGTGGCTGATGATCTCGGTTACGGCGAACTCGGTTGCCAGGGAAACGCGCAAATTCCCACGCCAAACATTGATTCCATCGCGAAAAACGGCGTTCGCTTCACCCAGGGCTACGTGACTGCGGCCTATTGCAGCGCCTCGCGAGCCGGATTTTTGACGGGGCGTTACCAGACGCGCTTTGGCTATGAGTTCAACCCCATCGGCCATCACAACGAGGACGAAAACGCCGGTTTGCCGCCATCGGAAATCACCCTGGCTGAGCATTTGGCTGAGGCCGGTTACGTCACCGCGTTAGTCGGCAAATGGCACCTGGGCGGCCATGCCCGGTTTCACCCGCACCGCCACGGTTTCGACGAATTTTTCGGTTTCACGCACGAGGGGCACTACTTCGTGCCGCCGCCTTACGAAGGCGTAACCACCATGCTGCGACGCAAAGTGCTTCCCGGCGGCGGCGAGGGACGTTGGACCTCGCAGGACGGAAAAATGGTCTACTCCACCCACATGGGGCATAACGAGCCGGACTACGACGCCAACAACCCGATCGTCCGCGGCGGTCAGCCCGTGGCGGAGGAGGAATACCTAACCGATGCCTTAACCCGCGAGGCGGTCAGCTTCATTTGGCGCTGCCGCGACCGGCCGTTTTTCCTCTACCTGCCCTACAACGCCGTGCACAGCCCGCTGCAAGGCGCAGACGCTTACGTGGAAAAATTTGCCCACATCACCGATGTCCATCGCCGCATTTTCGCCGCCATGCTCGCGAATTTGGACGACAGCGTCGGCAGCGTGCTGGAAGCGTTGCGCGACGCGGAATTGGCCGAAAACACGCTCGTTTTCTTCATCAGCGACAACGGCGGCCCGACCAAGGAGCTAACCTCCAGCAACGCACCCTTGCGCGACGGAAAAGGCTCGGTCTACGAGGGCGGTGTGCGCGTTCCGTTCCTGATGCAATGGCCGGAACAATTGCCCGCCGGCAAGGTTTACGAGCAACCGGTGATTTCGCTCGACATCTTCGCCACCGCAGCCGCAGCCGCGAAAAAACCGGCCAATCCCGCGAAAATTGACGGCGTCGATCTCCTACCCTTCCTGCTCGGCCGCAACGCCGAAAATCCGCACGGCGCTCTCTTTTGGCGGCTGGGGAAAAAATCCGCGTTGCGCCTGGGCGACTGGAAATTGTTGCGAAATCCCGCGCGCGGCCGGGGAGGAGACTGGGAACTCTACAACCTGGCAGAAGACGTCTCCGAAGCGAGCGACCTCGCTGCTGCGAACCCGGAAAAACTAGCGCAACTCGCCGCGGAATGGGAAAAATGGAACGCGCAGATGATCGAGCCGTTCTGGTCGCCCCAGCAGCGCCAGCGTTAACATGGCAACGCCGCAGACCATCCGAATCGACGCCGTTGACGCCACCGCGTTCAGCGAAGTCATCGACGTTCGCTCGCCATCGGAATTTGCCGAAGACCACATGCCCGGGGCGATCAACTTGCCCGTGCTGGACGACGAAGAACGCCGCGTGGTCGGCGATCTCTACCACAACACCTCAAAATTCGCCGCGCGGCGGACCGGCGCGGGAATCATCGCGCGCAACGCTTCGCGCCACCTGGAGGGCCATTTTTCCGGCAAACCCACGGACTACCGGCCGCTGATTTATTGCTGGCGCGGCGGCATGCGCTCCAACAGCCTGGCCACGATCCTCGCCAGCGTTGGTTGGTATGTTAGGGTGCTGGAAGACGGCTACAAGGCCTACCGTAGAAGCATCATCGACCACCTGGCGGTGAGTTTTTCCGGGCAAGCATTCCAGGTCGTCATCCTGGCCGGGCTTACCGGATGTGGGAAGACCGCGATGCTCCACCGCATGCGCCGGCGCGGCCTGCAAATCCTGGATTTGGAGGGCTTGGCCAACCATCGCGGCTCGATCTTGGGTTTGGAGCCCGGAACCACGCAACCGCACCAAAAATGGTTCGAATCCTGCCTCTGCGCGGAGCTGAAAACTTTCGATCCCGCGCGCCCCATCTTCGTGGAAAGCGAAAGCCACCGCGTGGGCGAGCTTTACGTGCCCGGGCCGCTTTGGAAGCAAATGAAAGCCTCACCGCTGGTCGAATTGGAGGCCGATCTCGACGGCCGCGTAGCCTTCTTGATCCAACAATACGCCCATTTTCTGGAGAATCGCGCCCCGCTAATCCAACGGCTGGAGGCGCTGGAACGCGCGCGAGGCGAAAAATCCGGCCGTTGGCGGGAAATGGCGCAAAACGCGGATTGGGAGCTCCTGGCTCGCTCGTTGTTGGTCGATCACTACGACGTGGCCTACCGGAAATCGCGGAAAAATTTCCTAGGCGCGCGGTTAGGCCAGGTGACGTTGGATTCCCTGGACGAAGCCAGCTTCGACGCGGGAATCAACCGGGTTCTGGAATTGGCCGCCAATGCGTAGCCCGCTCGCTCTCGCCGAGGGCCCGGCCCTGCTTGTGGTGAATCTCGCGCCGGGCGATCAGGTTGGTGGCCAGGTAAATCCCGAGCCGTTTTGGCGAGCGCAGATTCGTCCGCGCATCCCACATTCGCTCCCAAATCGAGGCCAGCGAGTTGAATTGCGAACGGGCGCGGTAGCAGCCTTCGGTCAACTCCTCCGGGCTCATGCCCAGCGGCTGAAACGTCGCCTGTCCGTAGCGGAAATCCGGGTCCAGCCACCATTTTTCGTGCAAAAGCCGGTTTTCCCGGCGCAACCGGTCCATGAGCGGCGCCCGCGGCGTGGGGGTCAGCAAATTGAAGTTGCCGAGGTAAAATTTGTTCTCGATCGCGAATTCCACGGTCGGCTCGAACGACTCGGTGGTGTCGCCGTCGTAGCCGAAAACGAAGCTGCCGTAGATCATGATGCCGGCGTCCTGCAAAATGCGGATCGATTCGCGGTAGCTGCGAAATTTCAGGTTCCAGCCCTTTTTCATCTGCTTCAGGTTGGCCGGATTGAGCGATTCAAACCCGACGACGGCGGTGGTGCAGCCGCTTTTTCGCATCAAATCGACCAATTCGCGGTCCTTGGCCACATCGATGGAGATTTGGCACGACCAAGTGATCTTCAGCGGAATGAGCGCGCGAAACAGCGCCTTGGTCTGCTCCAATTCGACGAAAATATTGTCGTCCACCAGAAACACGTGGCGTCTGCCGGCAGCCCGGATATCCGCCACCACGTCCGCGATGGAGCGCTGGCGGAGATTTGAGCCGTAAAACGCGCGAATCGAGCAAAACTCGCAATTGTAGCGGCAACCGCGGCCGTATTGAACCATGGCAACCGGCGCGTAGCGTTTCCCGCGAAAAATCGAGCGATCCGGCTGGGTTCCCGCGATGGAGCCGAGCGAGTCCGCCTCGTAAACCCTGCGCCCGAGCCGGCCCAGCCGCCGAAAATCCGCGATGAGCGGCTCCCAGGCTCCTTCAGCGTCACCGCGCACCACGCAATCGGCATGGAGCAGCGCTTCGTCGGGCAAAAACGTGGGATGATAGCCGCCCATGACCACCGGTGTGCCGTTTCGGCGGAATTCGCGCGCCAACTGGTAAGCGCGGCGCGCGGTGTAAGTTTCCACGGTGATCGCCGCAAAATCGGCCGGCTCCGCGGTCGGGACCGGCTCCAGCCGTTCGTCGAAAAGCACCGTTTCCACCTCCGGCGGCGTCAAGGCCCGCAAAATGGCGAAAGCCAGCGGCTCCATCGCATCGCGGGAGCGCTCCGGGTGCATGTTGGGCCTGACGAAGAGAATTTTCATGCCGCGAATCGGCCATCATGCTACCCAAGACGCCGGAAAAAGGGAGGAAAATCGGACGAAATAGCTCGCCGGCCAATCACCCTACCCTATCCGCCCAATTCCCCGCTCGCCCGCCCCAAAGCGGCAGGCAGGCTGCACGCGCTCGTGCGTCGTCGGGCCGCACAACCCCGCTGGGTGGGAAGCAACGAAGCAACGTGATGAGAATCCAATCGACCGCATGTCCGGTTCGGAGGGAGGGGGCGAAAGTCAATGCGCCGTCCCTACCGCTATCGCGGCGCCAATCACCCCGCCGCCGGGAAAAACAGCCGCTCCGCCGTTTTCTCCAAAATCTGCCGCGTGTCCTCCGCGCTCAAAAAATCCAGCTTGTCGCGAATCAGCGCGATGGACGCCGCGTAGGTGTGCTCGCCTTGCACTTGGTAGGGGCAATCGGTGGCCCACATGAGCCGCTCGGCTCCAAACGCGTCGCGAAGCTGGCGAATCATCGGTGCTAGATCGGTGTAGGGCGCTTTTTTCGCGCCTAACGCGTAAAATGCGGACGTTTTGACGGAAACGCGCGGAAATCTGGCTAACGCAAGCAACTGATCCAACTGCGCTTGGTCGACCGCCCCGCGCATCCCGATTCTAGCGAAATGATCCACCACCACCGGCGTTTTCGGGAAGCGCGCGCAAAACTTATCGACCGTTGGCAACACGTCAGGATCGGCCAGCAGACACATCGCCAAATTTTCGTCCCCACCGGTCTTCCACATCTCCAGCATCCCCGGCGTGTCGTCCCACTTGGCCACGTTTTTGGCAAAGGCGTAGAGCCGGAAACCGCGCACGCCTTGTTTGGCGAGTTCCTTCATTTTGGTGGCCACGTTAGGCTGCGTTTCATCGACGATCGCCACCGCGCCGAACGCGCCGGGATGCTCGCGCATGGCCTGGAGCATGTAGCTGTTGTCGAAGCGGTAGAAGCTCATTTGGATGAGGACGATGCGCTCGACGCCGTGTGGCCGGCACTGGGCGAAAAGCTCCTCCGGCGTGAAACTGGGGGGTTGCATCGCGGATTTGTCGAAGCCTTCGGCCAGGGGGAATTTGTCCGTGTCCGGCGTCCAAACGTGAACGTGGGCGTCGATGGGTGAGATGTCGTCTTTTGCGGCCATGGCAAGCGTGGGTGCGGCGGTCAGGGTGGTGGTGAGGAAGCGGCGGCGATTAGGGGTGTTCATGATCCAAATTCCAACAGGAAACGGCGGTAAAAATCAACGGCCAATTCAACTTGGCGCACTTCCACGAATTCCACCGCGGCGTGCGCTCGATCGATGCTTCCGGGCCCAAAAATGATGCTGGGGACCCCGGCGCGCGAGAGTTTGGTGCAATCGCAGCCAAACGGGACGCCGTGAGCCGCCGAGTCCAGGTCCATCGCTGCGGCGACTTTTTGAGCGACGCGAACCACCGCCGCATTTTCGGGCGTTTCCATGGCTTCGTCGGCCAAATCCGGCCCTTGGAGGGTGGCTCGCACGTTCGGGATGCCGTCGAGCACGCGTTGGCAACCGGCAAGCACGTCATCCGCCGATTCGCCCGGCAAAAGGCGCCGATCGATCGAAATTTCGCAACGCTCGGGGACGAAATTCACCTGCGCGCCGCCTTCGATGAGGCTGATGCAGAGCGTCGGCGATCCAACGAGCGGATGCCGCGTCTTCGCCAATTTCGCGGAATCTTCTTCCAGCGCCAGGATCACCCGCGCCATCGACGCGATCGCGTTTTCGCCGAGATGCGGTTTGGAGCTGTGAGCTGCGACTCCGTGGGTGATGACTCGCCAGCGCAGGACGCCTTTGTTGGCGCGGACGATGCGGCATTCGGTGGGTTCGGCGACGATAGCCGCCTCCGTGCGCACATCATCCTCTCCCAGCGACTCGATGAGGCTTAGCACGCCGCGGTAGGCATGTTCCTCGTCGATGACTGCCGCAAGCCACACCTCGCAGGGAGGTCGATCGCCCAGGTCGCGCACCGCATGCATCATCGCCGCCAACCCGGCCTTGACGTCGCACGAACCGCGGCCGTAGAGCCGGCCGTCACCGTCGATTTTCGGTTCGAGCGGCGGAATTTCCATGCCTTCGGCGGTGACGGTGTCCATGTGCGCCTCCAGCACGATTCTGCGCGATGCGTCGCGGCCCGGGACTTTGGCGATGATGTTAGGGCGGCCGGTCAGCGCCTCCACTTCCGCCGTCTCGATGCCCGCGTCGGCGAAAAATTGGCGCACGTAATTCGCCACGCCGCGTTCGCCAGGGCCGCCCCACTCGGGGTTGACGCTCTCGATTCGGACGAGGTCGGCCAGGGTTTGGATGACGGGTGCGGGCTGGGCCATGGGCTTGCGGTTGAGCGGAGCAAAGCGGGAGTGAGCCTGATTGTCCACCGATTCCTGGCACCCTGACTTGCCTTCAGCCGCATTGTGCGCTTGGTTCGTGGCAACTCCCATGCATCAGGAAATCCAACTCACCCGCGAAGTCACCGCCATCCAAATTCCCAGCGGCGAGGAAATTCTCCTGCCCGCTGGATTGCGCGTCATGATCACCCAGGCTCTGGGCGGAACCTACACCGTGGCGACCGACCAGGGCTTTGCTCGAATTCGCTCGACGGACGTGGACGCGCTGGGTTTGGACGAAAAAGGCGAGCCGGCGGAGAAGGAGGTCGTGACCGCGGAGGGAGATCTGGAAGCTGCGGTTTGGAACCAGCTCAAGAGCGTCTACGATCCGGAAATCCCGGTCGATATCGTCAATCTTGGGCTGGTTTACGATTGCTCGCTCCAAACGGTGGAGGACAAGACGTTCGTTACCGTAAAAATGACGCTGACCGCCCCGGGATGCGGCATGGGACCCACGATCGCGGCCGACGCGCGCAACAAAATTTTGTCGATCGAAGGTATTCACGAGGCGAACGTGGATCTCGTCTGGGATCCGCCGTGGAATCCGGACATGATCTCTGAGGAGGGCCAAATGAAGCTCGGCAGGATCTAACAAACCCCTCGATTCGGCAAAAATTCTCGGGTTTTTGCGATCATTCGCCAACTGGCGCCGGACGCCCTTTCCGCAAGGCCAGCCAAATCGCTCCTGCTAACAAAACCAGCAACGCGCCCACCGCCAATACCCGCCAGGGAGCCATGCGGTCGGTTTTCGCGAAGAACAGCTTCAGCCGCAGCAGCGCGTCTTCGTTGACCTGCACCGTCCGGTTGAATTCGTAAACCCGGCCCTCTTCCGGCAGGGTGATGGTGATGGCTTGGGGCGCGGGTTCGGTGGCTTTTTGATGCTTCACCAAGCGCCCGGCGATGCGTTGCAGCACCGTATTTTCCTCCGTGGTGTTGCCTTGCAAGAGCTGCGAGACTTCCTGCGGACGGTAGTTGGTTTCGCCTTGCTGCAGGATGGGATTCGCCGCCGCGCCTTGGGCGATTTGGTCGTCGCCGGGCGCGGTTGGCTCAGCAATTCGGTTGTCCAGGTAAAGCCGCTGCCGGCGCGTGTTCAGGCCGACGACGGCTTGCTGGGTTTGCAAATTTTCCAGTTGCACGCGAGCATCTTCGTTAGACGCGGCGTCCAGCGCGTACTGATTGGCCACGCTGCTCAGGGCACGCTTGGCCTTGGCTTGCTGGCCTTGCTGAAGATAGCGGTTAGCCTGTTCCAGCATCTGTTCGGCTTGCAATGCCTGGCTGGCGCGCATTTGGCTGCTGCGCGTGCGCCATTCCAGCTTGCCAAACGATGCCGGGCCGAATTGCTGGCTCACCAGCTCCATGTTTCCGTCGTGCCTGGTTAGCTCGAACCCCGCCGGAACCAGCACGCGCCACTGAATTTGTTCCAGCGGCACGTTGAGTCGCGGTCCGGCCAATTCCAGCCGGTTCCGGCGCGTCCCGGCCATGGCGTAGACAAAGCGCAGTTCCGCGGTACGGTCGTCTGCGCCGGGCAAAATGTAGAATTGGTAGGCGTCGCCTTCCTTCACGCTGCTTACGCTCTCGCCGTTGACGAAAATGCTGAACAAATCGCCGCCGGCGGGGAGTTGCACGGTGAGGCTGCTGCGCTGAATGACCTCCAATTTCAGCCAAACCTCGGTCAGTTGATCGCCCAGCGGGGACAGCACCGTGGTTAGGACGCCGTTCGCCACGCGCAGCTTCAGGGCCTCGGCCAAGGAGTGGCGTCTTAGGTGGATGGTTAGGTTTTGCTCCGGCGCAACGGCGCGAAACGCCAGCGCGGGAATGCTGCGGTCGCCCGCTACGCGCAATGCCCGGGGAACTGCGTGCCAATCCGCGCGCTGCCAGCCTTTTGGCAACTCGCTGGCCTCCAGTTCCAGGCGTCCGCCGGCTCTCACGGCGTAGTGGTAGGAAACCTGCCGCGCGCCGGGAAATTGCGCCAAACCCAGGACTTCCGCGCTATTTTCGCGTCCGCCGCGCCGCTCGAATTCGATGCGCAACTGCACGTCGCCAACCACGCGACGCTTGAACTGGATGTCCCAAAGGTCGGAATCCGGCGCAGTGCGCACCATGTCGCTAACGGCGCTGCCGCGGGCACGCACGCTCTTGATTTCCTCCTCATCGGCGATCGGCAGCCTAACCTGCAAGCTGCGAATCGACGCGTTTTGCACCTGAAACCGCCCCATGATCGCCGTCCGCGTCTGACCTTCGCGCAGGGTAATTTCGTGCAAAACCTGACCCGTCACCCAGGGGTCGAGCTTTTCGATTCCCAGCGACAGGTCCCACTCTCCCTGCAACAAGCGAAAGGCCAGGGCGCCCTTGCCGGCGCCGCCGAGCGTTCGCGGATCGACCTCGCTCACGTTTTGGCGCGAAGCGGTTCGCAGCCGAATTCCCGTGGTTGGGCGGACCACGAGTTGGCCCGTTTGCCGAGTTGCTTCGGTTAGCTGAAAACGCGGCACGTTCCACTCCCCTGCCGCCGGCGCGGGGCCGGTGAGACTAACCGAAAAGCTCTGCTGACCGAGCGTTTTGCCGTTGAGGTGCAGGATAATACGCCGCTGGCCGTCTTCGCTCAGCTCCGCCCAATGATGCAGCGCGGAGCCGGTCAGCGACTCGACCTCCAGCCCGTCCGGAAGCGGGAAACTGAGCTGAAACAAGCCGGCGCGGGTGATGTCCGCGGTGAAGTTGACGCCCAGCACGATGCGCTCGTCGCCTAACGAAAGCACCTGTTCCGCCGCGACGCGAACTTCCGGCGAAACCGGCGCCACGCGCAGCGAAATCTCGCCCCCATCCTGGCCGTAGCGAAATACGCGGTGCAGCACCTGCCCTTTCGGCACCAGCGACGCGTCAAAGTCGCTCAAATTCACTGCGGAGAGCTGCGATTCGGCTTGCTCCGGCTGTGCGTCGGGGCCGAACGCGAGAGCAAGGAGGCCGACTTCGCCCGCGGCATCGGCGACGGTCATCGGGCTCAGGCTTACGTTGGCGGGTAGGGTTTCCAGGCTGCGCTGGGTTTCGATGGTGAGCGCAAATGGCTTGGATTGCGCCGGCTCGATGGCGAGGCTCAATTTTCCGCTTTCCGCGTCGAATTGCCAGGAACCGACCGGACCGCGGACCTCGCTGACGGTTAGCCCGTTGGGCACGCTGAGTTCCAGCGCGGAAACCTGGCCTTGGGAGGGCCGGATGGAGATCGCGTGCCGCCCGTCGATCGCGCCCGGGCTGGGCAAGTAAAGGTTGGCGGCCTCCACGTAAAATTGCGTTTCCTCAGCGGAAAGATCGCGCGTTTGCGGCTGCAAGGAGATGCGCGCGGAGCCTAACGGAGCCAGAAGAATGGTGGCCTTGCTAGTGTCGCCCACGGTTTCGCTCTCCACGCGAACCGCCGCTGTGGAGGCAAATTCCCAGCCGGGTTTTTCGTAGGTAGCCTGGATTTCCTGAACGGCCGCCGGACCGGTCGGCAGCGAAAATCCGGCCACGGGATCGGGCGTCTGGAGTTGGTAGTCAAACGCAGCCGTATAGCTCGCCTCAGCCGCGTCCTCCCGATCCGCGATGCTAACCACGTAAGTCAGCGAATTGCCGATTTTTTGCTGCACCACGCGCAAACCCTCGCCCTCAAAGCGGGTCAACACCGCCGGCGCCCGCAGCAGCACGAAGCGGTCCCCCGGCACGCCGGCGATTTGCAGCTTACCCGACGCGGTTAGCCGATTTTCGGCCAAAACCCAGGTTTGCGCGATGGAACTGGCCGCCTCGTATCCGGCGGGAATCGCAGGCGCGGCTTTGTTCGCAAAAACCGCGTCGCAGCCTAACAACAGCGCAAAAACCGGGAAAATCCGCCGCAAGAGCGGTCCAAACAGCGGAACCAAGCCAAAACTCGCGCGAACCTCACCAGCCGATATCGTCCCATCGGGACGACGTATGTTAGCCGTGGGTTTCAACCCACGGATCCCCGAAGCACAACCCCATGCGTCGCGTAGCGACCGCTTAGGCCCTCCCGCGCTCAATCCCAAAGGTACTTGGGATCGAAATCCACCCGATGCTTTTCCAAAAAAGCGACGTATTCCTCCTCGAACGTTTTGGTCCGATGATGTTCCCGCTGCCGGGCAATGTACTCGACAACCGCCGAAATTGCGGACGAACTGACGGTAAACGCCGCGTAGCCATCCTGCCAACCGAAACCGGTCAACCCGGGAAGCTGCGCTTGGCCGATCGCGTTGGAAGAGCCGCCCTTGAGTCGCTTCATCGCCTCGGAAACGGTCATCGTCTTCGGAATATCGAGCAAAACATGGACGTGGTTTTCGGTTCCACCAATTCGAGCAGCGTGCATGCCATGACGGGTTGCCGTGCCTGCGATCAGTGCCCAAACGTCGCTTTCGATTTCGCGCCGAATCAGCGCCTGGCGATTCTTCGTGCTCCAGATGCAGTGGTACTTGAGTTCGGTGTACGAATTGGCCATCGCCAAGTGTAGACAGGGGATGGCCCGATGGCGACGGGAATGTTACCCCACTTTTCAAAAATCTTAAGGTCCGGGTGCGACGACGAGCGTAAGCGGTCGCTACGCGACGCATTGCATGCCGATTCTCGGTCCGTGGGTTAAAACCCACGGCTAACATACGTCGTCCCGATGGGACGCCCGGCTCATGCGTCCGAGGAGGCTGCGAGTGCGAAAAACACCCGTGCAAAAACCTGACGCGACTCTCGTAAGCGGTCGCTACGCGACGCATTGCATGCCGATTCGCGGTCCGTGGGTTGAAACCCACGGCTAGCATACGTCGTCCCGATGGGACGCCCGGCTCATGCGTCCGAGGAGGCTGCGAGTGCGAAAAACACCCGTGCAAAAACCTGACGCGACTCTCGTAAGCGGTAGCTACGCGACGCATCGCTTGTCGATTCGCGGTCCGTGGGTTGAAACCCACGGCTAGCATACGTCGTCCCGATGGGACGCCCGGCTCATGCGTCCGAGGAGGCTGCGAGTGCGAAAAACACCCGTGCAAAAACCTGACGCGACTCTCGTAAGCGGTCGCTACGCGACGCATCGCTTGTCGATTCGCGGTCCGTGGGTTTTAACCCACGGACAGCCAGCGCAAAAGCCTTTGCGTCGCGTAGCGACCGCTTATCAGGGCTAACGTCAATTTTCATGCTTCACCTCCCAACTCGGTTGAAAGGTTCGCCCCGCGCGCTTGCGCCGTTTCGGCCTCTTCCTTGGCTAGTTTTCGTTTTCGGCGCCGTTTTTCGCGCCATTTCCTCCACCAGGCTCGGCTATCCTGACAAAATCGCCATGCGCGCGGCAAAAACACGAGGAAAAACAGCAGCGCCCCTAACAAACCGAAAAACCAGGGCGCGCCGCCGCGTTGGAGCAACAATCCGCCGGCTACGAGCAAGGCGGCGGTGATGCGGCAGGCGAGCTTTTGCGTCGATTGGCCGAACAACGACCAGACACCCAACAAAAGCCCCGCCGCCGCAATCACCATGCCGGAAACTGACAAGCTGGCCCAAACCAGCGATGCATTGCGCACCTCCAGTCGAACCTGCTCCTCGGACGCCAGCACCGGCAAATTCAGCTCCAGCGTGTTGGTGGCTTCCACCACGCGATGGGCGTTGGATGCCGTCATGAAAGCAACGATCGCCGCCCCTAACAAGGCCACCAAACCTACCAGCCGGATCCATCCGCCCAGCCGGTTCAAGGCCACGCCTAACAAAACCAAAAGCCCGATCCCGAATCCCGGCAAGAGCCCATGATTAGCCACCCAAGCTAAGCCGCGCGGAACCAAAACCGGCTCTGGCGCGTCCACCGTGCCGCCCACCGGAATGAGTTTGCGGCCAGTTTCGCCGTCGATCTTCCAGACCGTCTTCAAAACGGGGGCGAACACCGTGGGTAGGGCCAAAATCGGGTTTTTCCCGCGTTGCGCCGGCTTTGCCAAGCCCAGGCGCACTTCCACCGGCGCGTTGGGATCCGTGCCCGCGGGCAGAGGAATGAGCGTGGCGTTTCCGTCCTGCCGCGCGCTAACCGATTGCCTCGCCACGGCCACTTTCCACAGCCGCATGCCGTCCGGCAAGAGCACGCGCAAGGCCTGCTGGCCGCGTGATTTGACGAAGTAGCCGATGTCCGTGACCAACTCGCCATCGGCGCTAACGCGGCTGCTAACTTCGGAAAATTCCACCACCTGGGTCACCGTCTCACCCGGGATCGAACCACTTCGCGGTTAGATCGAGGGCGAACGGCCGGCTGGTGTATTGAAATGTCTCCAGCGCCGGTGCCGAGGTGAGCAGGCGAAACTCCGCCGGAAGCTCCAGGGCATCCAATTTCAGCAGATTTTCGCTTGGCCGTGGCTTGTGTTTCCACCTGCATGGGGCTAACCACATGAACGTAGCCGCGCTCGCCCAAAACACCCGCCGGAGCGACGCGTCCGGGCTGGATCGGGCCCCCGTTCATCTCCTCCTCGTAGGTAACCAGCAAGGTGTGCGACCCAATGACCGGCTGGTGCAGCGTGACGATGAGCGAATCGCCCTCCCGCCGCCAAGTGCGCACGAATTGGCCGTCCACGACCACGTTTCCGAACGCTTCGGGTACGGTTAGGATCCACTCCGAGACCGGCGCGCCGGTTACGAAAAAATTCACCAAAACGCTGGCGAACGCCGTGCGGTTGTTGAGCGAGTAGAGGTGAAAAACGTCGGCCTGGACACTTTTTTCGAGCAGCTCGACGGTCATGGTCCCCTGCCAGTCGCGCTCGCGAATGCGGAAGGCTTGTTGCAGGTTGGGCATGGATTTTGGGAAGTAGCTCAGCGGCTTTTCCGCCAGCAAATCGACTTGCCCCGCGCCAATCCGGAATCCCGGCGCACCCACCACGCCAATGTCGCCGCGAACCGATTTTCCATCCGGAAAACGCAGACGCGGCAGCTCCCAGTCACCCGCCGCGGCGGGTTCGTTCCTCTCCAGGTGGGCGCTGATGAGTTGGCGGCCTTCCACGTCCTGGCCAAAGATGATTTTCAGGTTTCTCAGGTTGTCGGTTACCTGCGTGCCCACCACATAATCCGCCACGGCAGCGCCGCTCACAGACACGATCGAGTAGTCGGCGGGCACGACGATATCGAACTCGCGCAGCGGCGCTCTCGCGGATGTCCAGCTCCACGTCGGTGGTGATGACGCGGTCGGTTTCCGCCAGGCGATAGAGCGTCACCTGGGACACGTTGATCTCCGGCTGAATGCGGTCGGCGACGACTTCGTAGTCGAACTCGGCCGAGGGGAAGCGGTAGACGAAAACCTGGCGTGCCTGACGTTTTTCGCCGGGAAACTGATCGGGCGCAAGTTGGGTGAGACCGGTCAAACCGGCGGGTTCGAGACGCACGCTACCCTTATTGCTAAGCCGGATGTGGCCCGAATGCCGCACCGCGCCCACCGGCGTAACGCGCAGCGGATCGAGCCGAACCGGAAAGGCGTCGAGGGCGGTTTGGGTGCGAATTTCGACCTGCGCGGAATCAGCGATCGGCTGGCTGAGCGTGAGGCTGATGGTGCGCGTGTCAGGGCCATCGCCCGCGGCCACGTTCCAGCCGATGACGTTTTTTCCCTGAACGGCGAGAACCTCTCCCGGGCCGTCCAACACGAAGGTTAGAGCGTCGAGTTCGCCTTGCAGCACCTTGTAATCGATGCGGTGGGTTTGACGCAACAACCCCGCGCCGACCGCGGTCTCGACCGTAGCCGTGGTGGTGAAAAACAGCTTTCCTTCGCCCGTTTTTCGGCCGGATTTCCAGGCTGCAGCAAAGCTTCCATCCGCGGGAAGAAAGCCGCGCCACGCGTCTTCAGCCCGCACCGGCACAACCGAGGTCGAATCGCGAAATTCCGCGTTTTCCGCGATTCCCAACAAGCTAAGCGGCACAACCGCGCCCGCGGAAACGCCGAAATTCAAGCTGCGCCACTCGTTGCTCTCAGTCACCGGCGCAACGAAGTCCAATTCGACCGGAAATCGCCCCGGCGACTCGAAAATCAGCTCGTAAACCGGGTTGCCGGGCGTCGTTTCGGTTAGCTTGAGACGGTAGCCGAATCCTTGTCCGATTTTGCTCGCCGCAGCGTTTCCGCGCAAGACAACGAGCCTGGCATCTGCCTCGGTGACGACGGCTGTCCCGCGAAGCCGGAACTCCGCGAATTTGCCGGTTTCGTCCAGGTTTCCGGTTAGGCTGGAGCCGGTCAACTCCGCCGGACCGGCAAACGCGCCGCTGCGGGCCAGCTTGAGCGTTAGGACGCCGCCGGATGAGGTTTGGAACTGATTTTTGGCATCCAGCGGGTTGAATCCCGGCGCATCGGTGACCCTGCCTTCCACGCCGGGGCCGAATTTCAGGCTAACCACGGAGTTGAACCCCACCGCCTTGCCGGGCGTCAGGTGGGTGAGGTTTCGCGTTACCGGCAGTTCGAATTTCGGCGAACGCAGCTTGATGAGCGGGCGCACCTCCCTGACCTTCGGTTTTAACCGAAAATCCAGGAATCGCGCCTCGCCAACGCGGCGTACGGCCCAGGATTCGATATTGTCGCCTTCCACGCCGGTCGCCTCATCGTCGCCGTTGATTCCCAGCGTCAACGTCTCCGCCTCACCCTGGATGACGCGCAATTCCAGACGGATGGCTTGCTCGATGTGGGTAGGCGTGACCGTCACCGTGGCCTGAGCCTTGGCGGCGTGAAAAACGGGCGGTTTTTGGCGTGGATTGCGCGCGGTGATGACGATTTCGGTGGAATCGCCGTCAGCCGCGGCGCCGGGGTCGGGAGGCTGATCTTGTGCGAATGTCAGGGCCGGAAAGAGGAGCAAGAATGCGGCCAGAAAGCGGTGTCTTTTCGTGGCTGAGGACAGTTGGGAAGGCTCCTCGGACGGATTTTCCTGGGTTGCCGATTTTTTCATGATTTGGAGGCGTGGCTTGGCTACGAAGAGATGACACGCAGGCGCGGGGGTTCTTAGCCCGCATTTTTCACGGATTTTCCGCAACGGCCTGTTGCGGCGCATCTGCCTCCATGCCGCGACAAACTCCCGGACGGAGTGTCGTCACCCGGCCCGGCGGAAATTTGGCCGGAAAATTTTGATGACGCGCTGAAAAGCTTGCTATCGCCTCGGCCCTCCGCCTGGCAATTCGTCGCGCGTGATGTATCCGTCGCGATTGCGATCCAGGCGGTCGAACAATTTGTCCGGATCGAATCCACGAGCATTCCCACGGCCCCTGCTTTGGGGAGGCCGGGGCATCGCAGCCATCTCTCGCCGGCTAACCCGGCCATCGCGGTTGGTATCCAAGCGCTCAAACATTTCTCCCGAACCGGGCCGCTGTCCGCGAGGACCTCCGTGGCCCGGCTCCGTTCCTCCGTAGCGGCCCGCCTGCGGAACATCGGCGCGCGGTTTGGAGGAATGACAGGCGAGGAGGGCCATCGACGAAGCTGCGATGACGAGCAATTTGGCGAGGTTTGGGATTTTCATCGGTTGGATCGGCGATTTGTCGCCAAGCGCTGTGTTAGCGTTTTCTGCGCCCGATGTAAACTAGGGAGCGTTGGAAAAAAGGGAGATGCAGTGCTTCACGCCAACCCCTTGAGCGGCCCCGTGCTGGTGGAAAAACGCCCGGTTTCGATTCCCAGCTGATTCAGCATCGAAACGTAGAGATTCGACAACGGAACGTCGCCGTCCGCGCCGTAGTTCAGATGCCGGCCATGCTGGAAACCGCCTCCGGCGAGGATCGTGGGCAGGTTGTTGTTGGCGTGGCTGTTGGCGTTGCCGATGTTGGTGCCGAGCAGGACCATGGTGCGGTCGAGCAACGTCTCGTCGCCTTCGGCGCCGCTCTTCAACTGGCCGAGAAGCCGGGCGAACTCCGCGAGCTGCGCTTTTTCCACGATGGCGAGTTGTTCGCGCGATTCGGCGACGCCTTGTTGGTGTGTTAGGGCGTGGTGCGGCAGTTCGACGCCTGGCAGATCGACCTTGGGGTTGAATTGCTGGGTGGCGAAGATGGTGACGAGCCGCGTGGAGTCGGTTTCTACCGCGAGTTTGGCGAGGTCGAGCATCAGGCGGGTGCGGGCGACGAGCGCCTCAGCCTGACGCACGTCCTTGGGCTCCTTGGCATCGACCTGCGGCTTCGGCTTTTGCTCCCACTCCGCGTTTTCGTCGAGCCGATGCTCCAATTCGCGAAACGCGGTAAAGAACTGGTCGAGCCGTTCCTTATCGCGGCTACCCACCTTGCTCTGCAACGTTTTGATGCGGCCGGAGAAGTCGTCCATCAGGCTCTGGCCATCGCGCAGGCGGGTCACCTGACGCTGCACCTCGTCCGGCGTGCCCTGGACGAAGAGCCGCCGATAAACCACCGAGGGCCGCTCTTCAGCGGGGATGCGCACGCCGTTGGCCGAGTAAGAAAGCGAACCGCCGCCCGGACCGATGCGGAGCGAAAGCGAGGGATACCGCGTCGCCGATCCCAACTCCGCCGCCGCTGCCTGGTCGAGCGAAATCGTGTTCTTGAAGCCCGGTTTACGGGGATGAACCGCGCCGGTCAGGAAGCACTTGTCGGTTTGGTGCCCGCCGTTGCATTCAGGGTGCGAGAGGCCGGAAAACACGGTCATTTCGCTGCGAAATGCCTTCAAAACGGCGGTGTAGGGGCTGTCGCGGTAGTCCGCACCCGCGGCCTTCGGGAAGAAGTAATCCGGGATGAAACCGAGGTCGTTGCACATCGCGATCATGCGGCGCGGCGGAGCGGAATCGGCGGCGATTGACTCCAGCCAGGGCAACGCGAGGACTGCGCCGGAAGCGCGGAGGAAATGGCGGCGAGAAGGGGAAGTTGAGGATGTCATTTGTCAGGTGATTTGGCAGATTCACCCACCCGGCTGCGCGCAATCTCGATCGCCTGGTGGAGTTTTTCCTTCAAAATTTCGGGCGGCGGAAGTTCGGTGAGATATTCGGCGACGCGAATCCCTTTCTGGCCTAACTCAAGCAGCTCGATCTCCTCATGCTCCTTGCCGGAGCACAGTAATAGGCCAACGGGCGCCTCTTCGCCAGGTTTGCGCTCGTGTTTGTCCAACCAGCGAAGGTAAAGCTCCATCTGCGCCGAATGCTCCGGCTCGAAATCGCCCAATTTCAAATCTACGGCGACGAGGCGGCTTAATTCGCGATGAAAAAACAGGAGATCGAGGTGGTAGTCTTTCCTGCCCACGGTCATGCGATATTGCCGGCCGACGAAACAGAACCCGCTGCCTAACTCCAGCAAAAATGCCTCGATTTCGCGCAAAATCGCCGCTTCCAGATCCGCCTCGCTGTAAGTGTCTTCGAGACCGAGGAAATCGAGCACGTAGGGATCGCGAAACACCAGATCGGGGGTCAATTTGTCCTCCTCGCGCAATTCAGCGAGTTCCTGGCGTGCTTGTTCTTCGGGCTTTTTCGAGAGCGCGGTACGCTCGAAAAGCAAACCGTCGATCTTTTTGGCCAACGTGCGAGTGCTCCAACGTTCCACCCGGCACATTTCCGCGTAAAAGTCGCGTTTGAGCGGATCGTCGATCGCGATCAGCCTTCGAAAATGGGTCCAACTCAATTGCGCACTCAGTGCGTGCGCAATTTCCTCGTCGGGAAAAACCGCTGCAAATCGGACCATGTCTTCCAGCTTTCTTTGGCTGAATCCCCGACCAAATTCGCCTTGGAGAGCCGCCGAGAGCGATTTGACGATGCCTGCTCCATATTCCGCTCGCTTGTCGTTGAGAATCTCCCTGCGAATGCGTTGACCGATCTTCCAGTTCAGCATCACCAGCCCTGCATTAACCGTTTGGGCGACGCCCCGCTTCGTTTCGGAGATTAGCTCGCGCAAGTCAGGAAGAAGCGTTTCAGGCAGCGCGAGAGATGCTGATTTTGGGGCGGGTTTGCTCATTGTTCAATCGAACACAATTGCGGCTCGGTTGCCAACTTCAAAAACGCTATTTTTCCAAGAAAAGCGGGGATTGCACGATCGCATGGATCATGGATCGGACACCGAATTGCTTCTTCGTCAACTCCACCATCATCGCGTCGACGATCTCGCGGTCGGCGAACCCGGCCGGGGCGCCGGTGGCGTAGGTGATGAGTTGTTCGAGCAAGTTGCGCGCGATTTGTTCCTCGCGTTCGAGGAGGATGGCCTTGAAATCGCGAATCCCGCGAAACGTGGCGCCGTCCGGCATTTCGCCCGATGCATCGACCGGCAGCGCGAGCCGCGTTTTCGCCGGGCGGCCTTCAAAATGCAAGCCGGGAATGGGATCGCCCTTGTCCAGCGAGCGGTAACGCTTCCGGTGGGCGCCCATGACGTCGAAGCCCTCCAGCGCGAAGCCGGGCGGGTCGATTTTGGCGTGGCAACCGGCGCAGGCCTTATCCTGGCTGTGCCGCGCGAGCTGTTCGCGAATCGTCGTCGCGCCGGAAATGTCCGGCTCTACCGCGGGGACGGAGGGAGGCGGCGGGGGAGGCGGATCGCCCAAAATGTGGACCATCACGTAGTCGCCGCGCACCACCGGCGAGGTCACGGTGCCGTTGGCGGTCGTCTTCAAAACCGAGGCTTGAGTGAGCAGACCGCCGCGCACCGAGTCTTTCGGCAAGCTAACCTTGCGGATGTGGATTCCTAGCACGTTGGGAAGGCCGTAGAGATCCGCGAGACGCTGATTCACCATCGCAAAGTCCGAACGCGCCACATGTGCCGCGCCGAGGTCGCGGCTTAGTATTTCGGTGAAAAAGGCTCGCGATTCCCAGAGCGACGAATCCATCAAAAGCGGCGTGTATTCCGGGTAAAGATTCCCATCCGGCTCGGTTAGCGCGATATCCTCCAGCTTGAGCCACTTGTCCAAAAAGTGCTCCACAAAGCGCTCCGAACGCGGGTCGTTCAGCATCCGGTTCACCTGGTTGCGCAGCAATTTGGGATCGCGAAGCCGGCCGGAATTGGCCAAATTTCGCAACGGCGCGTCCGGCAGCGAGTTCCAGAGAAAGTAGGAAAGCCGCTCGGCCAGCGCGTGATCGTTGAGCGGTCCCGGTTTGCCTGACATGAGCAAAAAATCCGGCGAGGTCAGCACCGCGCGGTAACCGGCGATCATCGCTTCCACGAGCGATTCCTTGCGCCGCAGCTTCTTGTTCACCACCGCCATGGGGATTTTCATGTCGATCTCCGGCGCGACCGGCCGGCGCAGCGCGCGGGAGACGAAATTTCGCATCAGGCGGCGCGCGTCCTTCATCGGATCGGCTGATTTCACGTCTCTCACGTAAAATTCCGGCTCAGCGCCGCGCCGGGCGGGTGGGCGTTTTCCCATTTCCACCGGCAAGTCGCCGAACAGCCGCTTGTGGCTTTCCGGCGGCCAGTTTTCGACGATCGGCCCCTCCAACTCGAACCAGCGGAAGGCCACGCCGTTCGACTTGAACTTGCGAAACGACACCTTTTCCGGCGGCACAACCTCGCCGGGCTGGACGCGGAGCGGAACCTGGATTTTCGCGTTCGGCGCCGAAGCGACGAGCGGCTTGACGACGTCTTCCGGCTCGAGCCAGACCGTCAATTCCGCGGTAGTTGGCTGGTAGGCTGGCAAATCCACGAAACCCAGGGTGCGGTCGTTCGAGTAAAAACCCACCGTCTCCGGGCGATCGGACGGGATCAGCTTACCATGGTCGTTAACAACGCCAAACCCATTCACGCGCAGCTTGTAATATCCCGGCACCGGCGCCTTGAATGATTTGATCGAAATTCCCAGGTTGAACTCGCCGTTGATAAAAATCGCCAGCGAATCAAAAAACGGCGGTTCGTCGGTTGCCAGGCCGGGATCGCGTTTCAAAAAATTACCGCGGACGCGCGTCACGGTGTCGTCGATCTCCATCCCGGTTAGCGGCATCGCCTTGCTTTGCTTCAGCAGCGCGTAGAGGCCGTTGCAGGTGCTCTTGATGTTGTCCGGATCGCGCACCTCGAAGCGCACCACCCGCGATTCCGGCTTTTTCGCGCCAGGAGCCACCGCTTTGCGCAGCGCCTCGTCCGCCACCTCCATGAGCCGGTTGGCATGCACGTGAGAGAAGTCCAGCGCCTCCGCCGATTTGTCGAACCCGTGCGCCGATCCCTCCGGCGGCAGGGATTCGGCGATTTCCAGATGCGGCAGCGCCAGCAGATCGCGCAACGTGTGCTCGTATTCGCTGCGATTGAGCCGGCGCACCGTGGCGCGGCCGTTGACTTGGCGAATTTCCCGCTCTACCGCGGCCAGGTGCGTAGCAACCGTGCCGAGAAACGCGCTTAGCTCCCCGGGATCCGGCCTGGGCTCGTCCGGCGGCGGCATCTCGCCATCATCGACCCGCGCGAAGACGTTCGACCAGAGCGCAAAGTTCGCCGGATCGGCCGCGTCAAAGTCAGCCCCGTGCAATTCAAGATCGCCCTCGGCCGAGAGGTCGTCGTGGCACTCGAGGCAGTGCGTTTCGAGGAATGTTAGGGTGTGTTCCGGCAATTCGGCGCGGGCAGAGCATACCGCGGAGGATGAAAGGATCCAACCAACGAGCAAAGCCGCGATTCTGGAGTGGTTTCGTCTCATTCGCGGCGGAACATGAGGCAATCCACGCGCGGCGGCAACCTTCTTGCGGTTCGCGCGATGCTCGGCGAAGGAAAATGGGTTGATTGCCATGAATTGCCTCTTCGTCCCCGGTTTTCTGCTGGGCCTCGTCAGCCTGACGGCGGCGGAACCTGCGTTGCTTCGCCGCATTCCAATTCCCGAGCCGTTTCTCATCACCCGCGGTAGCCGCACCTTTGGCGGGGACCTGCGAATTGGCGATTTGGACGGTGATGGCCGCTGTGATTTTCTGATCTACCGCTGCAACCACGGGGCGCCGAACGGAGCGCACGCCGGCGGAATGAAACCTGCGTTTCTGGGCGCGTTTAACCTCGACGGTAAGCCGCTCTGGCAGGCTGGCGAAGGTGGAAATCAGCCATCGCGGCCGATGTCCGTCGCGCTGAAGGATTGGACGGGTGATGGGGCGGACGACGTGATTTGCTTCTGGCATCAGCCGCGGCCAGGGCACGAGGCAGACTGGAGTTCGCTTGCCGATGTGGTCCTGCAACTGCGCGATGGCAAAACGGGTGAGGTTGTGCGTCAGGCCGCTCCGCGTGAGATCACCGAAAGGCGCCGCAAAGACCCGAAGGGCGCGAATTGGGTGCATCAGCGGCTGCTGGTGGCGAATCTGCGCGGGAAACCGGAGCCATGCGATTTGGTGGTAAAGTTAGGCGACACCTTTGTCGCGCTGGACGACGAATTTCGGGTTCTCTGGACCTACGTTAGTCAGTGGACCGACTACAGCCACTGCCCGGCCTACATTCCCGCGGTTGGCGACATCGACGGCGATGGCCGCGATGAGGTGAACACGGGTTATCACCTGCTCGACGACGACGGCTCGCTGTTGTGGAAGCAGAAACTGGGTCGCCACATGGATTCGGTGGCGATTGCGCCGTGGCAGGGCGAGATGCGCGCGATTTGCTCCGGATTTGGGCATGTGTTAGGCACGGATGGCGAGGTGATTCTGGCGCTGGGCGAGGAAACGGCGCCGCACGGTCAAGAGGTGCGCGTGGCGGATTTCATCGGTGCGTTGGCCGGGGAGGAAATGGCGCTTCGCCACCGCGGCCACACCCCGGATTTGCTCGTGATCGGCAGCGCGAACGGCCAAATCGTGCGGCGCATGACGCTGAACGAGTCTCCCAACAACGTGGGCATGACGGAGGTCTTTTGGAACGGCCCTAACCAGCCTGCTCTCCTCTTCAACGGAGGTATGCTCTGGAATCTGGCCACCGGCGAGAGCGTGGCGCTTCCCGATTTGCCGCCGCCGGGTGGAATGGAAGTCCACCGGATGGGATTTTATCACGCGATTCCCGCCAATTTGTTCGGCGACGGGCGCGAGGAACTGGTGGTGTGGGATCCGACCGCGGCGGAGGTTTTCATCGTTGGGCCGGAAGCCGCGGCAGGCGAAGTCGAAGTCCGCTCCGGCCCCCGGCAATACAATCCGCGGATCATGGATTGAAGCCGCTCAATCCGGCGGTTCGCGGCGAAAATTGAGGTGAAGGCGCCAAGTTTGCCAGTCTGGCGCAACGGAATTTGCCGCGAGTTGCGCTAGTGACTAATCCCCCAAAAAAGTTTCGCAGCGGCGGAGTTTCGGAGGCAAACTGCGCGATCACTTCAACAAACCGGCCACCATGGAACGCATCGAAATTTCCCTCGGAGACATCACCGCGCTGGAGGCGGACGCGATCGTCAATGCCGCGAACGAGTCGTTGCTTGGCGGCGGCGGCGTGGACGGCGCCATTCACCGCGCCGCGGGTCCCAAACTCCTGGACGAATGCCGCACCCTAAACGGTTGCGAAACCGGCAGCGCGAAAATCACCGGCGGCTACGATCTCCCCGCCAAATTCGTAATCCACGCCGTTGGGCCCGTTTGGCACGGCGGCGAGCGTGGTGAGGACGAGTTGCTGGCGGGGTGTTACCGGACGGCGCTGAGTTTGGCGGTCGAAAACGGCGTCCGCTCCATCGCGTTTCCGGCGATCAGTTGCGGAGTTTACCGGTTTCCCCTCGAACGCGCGGTGGAAATTGCGTTGCGCGAGGTTTTCGCCCATTTGGCGGCCAATGCCTTGCCAGAGAGGGTGATTTTTTGCTGCTTTAGCCGGGAAATCCAGGATGCCTACCGCCGACAAGTTCGGCGAACCGAAAACTGAGGTAAAGGCGCCAAATTGCGAACCGTTGTCACGGCGCTGTCACCCAATGCGGGCTGGACCAGGCCAGATGACCGTGCGCCGCCGCCGTGTTGCCCGGCAATCGCAACGGCGCGGGGCGGTGTTGCTCCACCTGCCAGTAGTACCAGTGCGTGCCGGCGGGTAAATCGCGGTCAACGTGGGTGAATTCCGCCTCCTTGGCGCCGTTTCCCTCAAATTCGGCGATCGTTTCGCCGTCGCGGATGAGTTTCGCGGATTTGATGGGCCTGGTTCCCACGGCGCGCAATTTCAGCGTCGCCGCGCCATTCGCGGCCTGCGTTTCTGAGCCCATGAAGCTGCCGTTAGCGCGGGCGTCGAGAAAAATCTTCGAGCCGCTGGTCGCGTAGCATCGCCGCTCGCGCAAGGCCTCCAAAACCGCCTCCGCGGTCAATTCGCGCAGGTAAAGGCCGGTCAATGCGCCGCTCAAACCGGGGGCCCGGCGATGGGTGTCCCCGCAGGCCACAAATCCTAGCCGAACGCCGTCATTGAGCGGTTGGTGGAACAAATTCGGGCGCCGGTTGATGTAATTTCCCCAGCCGGACGTCAGTTCCATCCCCACCTCCACGGCGTGTCCGGACGGCTTGAAGGCGTCGTGTTGGGTTAATGTTAGGCCGCCGGCTTCTTGCACCGCTTCGTTCAAAATGCCGATGTCGTTGGCGACCTCCGGAAAGCGAACCAGCGGGCCGCCTGCAGGCGGATAGATGACGCTGCGGTGGTTCGGGTAGGAGCGGTTTTTGTAAGGAGGCGTCCAGTTGCCGGGAGCGGAATCCGCCACGCCTTCGACACCCGGGATGCGCGAAGTCCACTCGTAGCCGGGCAGGGAGACGAAGCTGCCCGGCCGGGAGTAAATCGCGGCCAGCAGGTTGCCGAGCGCGTACTCATATTCCGTGAGCGGCACGTCGTAGAGGTAGTCGTTGTTGGTGAACGCCACCACGTCCAGCTTGGCCCGGTCGCGCGCGTAAAACGTCATCTCATCGGGCTGGCCTTCGGCATCGCTGGTCAGGCCGCTGTGGCAGTGAAAATCGCCCCAAAACAAGCGGTAACGCTGGCCGTCGATTTCAACCTCGCGACGCTTCGTTTGCTCCTCGGCAATCGGCAGTTTCACCGGTTCCCAGCCCTCCCAACGTGGTTGTTGAACCGGCTCCGCGTCGTCGAGGTTCATCCGGCTCAACTCGTAAATTCGGCGGTATTTTCGCGGCAAATGCGAGGCTAAAACCGCGAAATCGCCCCCGGCGCCAATTTTGGCTGGATGCGGCAAATGATAGTCCACCAGCCCGGTGTGCACCGTCCGCGATTCGCCCCAAACCGGCTGATTTTCGATCGCCCGCGCCAGCAAATCGCCGGCAACAAACGGCGTGGAGCCCCGGTGGTCGGTTTTGCGCTCCCACAGCATCCAAACCCGGCCGCCGTCATCCAGCAACATGGGCGCCGTCCGCCGTCCCAGGTAACCGCCTGTCGCCACGATCGACGGCTTGACCGCGGCCATAAGCCCCTGGTTCAGCTCGGCCCCGAAATTCTCCGCGCCATCGGCGGTTTCGACCAAATTCCACCTTCCATCCGGCCCGAGACGCGCCGCTTGCAGGGTGTGAAGTTGGCTGATGACGCCGGGACCGCCCATAACGTCGATCTTGTGCAACCAAGCCGCCGTCCAGCCTGCTTGCGTGTGAATCGCCGCCGGCGTGAGGTAATCTCCCTCCCCGGGCGGGGAAACCTGATGCGCAGGACCGAATTTCGGCCTAACCACCCGGCTCATCACCACGTAGCGTCCGCTTTCGCCGCGTTGATCCCAAAAAACGCGCGCCTCGCCGCCGCCGTCCTCAAAAACCGGGCGAAACGCGTCCACGCCGGCCGGGGAAATCCGCTCCGCCGCTCCCCAAGAGCCCGTTTCCACCTCACGCACGCGCATCCACACGCCAAATTCGGAATCGCGCGCGCCGCTCCACGCCACCGTCAATCCATCGGCATCCGCCTGCGCTGCGGGAAAAATCGCCGGACCGTCCGCGGGATCGGAAACCGCCTCCGCCGGCCCCCACTCTTCCTCCTCCAAATCGAAGCGGCGGGCGAAAATTTGCCACCGATGCTCCCCCGCACTCGCTGGCCAAACCACCCAAATTTCGCGGCCGCTCGCCACCAATTTCGGCGGACCGTTCACCGCGATTTTCGGGTCGCTGACCTCACGAACCGGCCCCAAGCTGCCCGGCCGGATTTCGCGGGCCAAGACCCGGTCGCGAGAGCGGTGGTAAGCGTGCCAGGCCATCCACGTGCGCCCTTCGCCGCCCACCTCAATCTGCACCGCCGACGGGTGAGAATCGTAGGTAGGCCCGCTGTTCTCATTCACCGTGATGGGTGCCGCGGCGACGCCCGAAACGCCGACGAACAGGCACGCCAAGAAAAATCGAACGTCAGCCAAGCATTCATCCCTCCCCCCTACTACCGGAGCCGCCGAGACGCGAATCGAAACTGTCGGCGGGGCGGCTGCAATTTTTGATTGACCTTAGCGTCCCCAAATCTCAGAATCAAAACGTCGGAAGACCAACCAAGGAACTAAGCGCGAGAAAAAAGGCGCCGGGATGGTTGTTGCGCTGTCTACCAAGTAGGCAAGAATGGAACAGCAAAACTGAAAACTGTGCTCATTGAAGAGTAATGGCAAAAGGGAAATTAGAGCTTACCACCTTCGAGAAAAGTTCAGAATCCCCCAGTTTTAATGCCCCAGGGACGGGAGGAGGACGATCTTCCTCTTGATGTTCGAGCACTGGCTCATGATACAGGACGTACGAAAGGTTCAGGACTCACCTCGTGGATGGCTGATGAACGTGGGCCCTGGAGCGACAAGCATGGATGGGAGGAACAATTATCGAGACAACCGCGCCCCAAGGTCGGGGCGAACTAGAATTTGCAGATGTAGACCGGCAAATCGAGGTTCAGATCCAGTTGATCGACCATCTGGATGCGCTGCAAGCTGGGATACTTCTCCATTTTCACCAAGGTCAGGTGATAGACCTCTCCCAGCTCAAATTTGTTGGGACCGGTAAATTCCTTGTTCATCACGATCATGTGGGCGATGCGGATGGTTTCGAACGGATAGCTGCCGCGAAACACTTTCTCCACCTCGTACTCAAACAGCCCGAAGGCGCTTTTGTAGGACACCTCGTTAACGTGGCGAACTTGGGATTTTTTCACCAGTTTCAGGCGCACTTGCACCTCTTCGCTGGGTTCCGCGTCGGACAAATCCAGGTTCCCCGGCGCGGCGACCTGTTTTCCGCTGCCAGCCTTGGGCGAACCGACGGCTTTCGGCTCGTTTGCCGGTTTTGCGGCGTTTTTTGGCTTGGGAGGCGAATTTTTCCGGCGGATCCGGCGGATTTGGCGGTTTTTTTACCATTGGCGCCAGTCGCCGCAACCACCTCCGCGACAACGGCAGTTTTGGAATTCTCAGGCGCCGATGGTTTGGAGACCAGATTCACGGTTTTTAGCTCCATTCGCGGTTTGGGTTGTTGGTCCAATTTGCTCACGAATTGGGAGAAATCCTCGACCACCTGGTTGGCCCAATCGATGGATTGATCCGGGCCGTAGTGGATGCCGTCGCTGTTGGAGGGGTAGCTCGCCGTCCAGGTGGTGACCTCCGCGCTCTGGAAGATTTGCCCGCCCAAACCGCCAACCACGCGCTTCATGATCTCGCTCAACTGTTGCTGCAAAGCCGGCGAAAACCGCTTGGGATGAGACTCCGGCGGCGTAATCCAGTAGGAATGGGCCCCGGTGGAATGCACGGCACGGCACATGTCGGCGATGAGCCCTTCCACCAGCTTGACGTTTTCCGTATGCTCGCGGCGTTTGGAGCGCAATGTGGCGTAAAGGTTGACTCCGGTTTGGATCACAACCACGTCCGGCTTGATCTTCTTCAGCAACGCTTCCACCTTGGGAACTGCTCGCACGTAACCGACACGCCGCTGCGCGTTGGGCGTCTTTTCCCAGTAGCCGATGGAGCAGGAAATGGGCTCAAATCGGCTCAGCCAGTAGTAGGGGCTGGCGCCGCCGGCGACGTAGGTGTGAACCTCGTTTTTCCGGGAGCGCAATTGCTCGTCCAGCGTGCGGCCAAAGGCTCCCATGCTCAGGGAATCACCTAGGTAGAGGATTTTGGGTTGGGCGGCGCGGATTTGCGGCGCCAGAGAAAGCAAAACGACGGCTAGAAACGGAAGAAGCGTGGCGGACCTCATATTTCCTGCATGGGCTCGGGGTTGGGGAGTTGGGTTAAGGGAAAACGCGCGTTTGGTTGGGAACGCGGGGTAAATTACCATCAGAATCGGTTTTGCGATTCAAAAATTTTACGGAATTTCAAAAATGATCGATTTTCAGGCGCTGAGATGCCAGATTTTCCAGGCTCACCGTCAATTTTTCGCTCGATCTCGCTATCCCAAGTGTTCCCCGCCGCTTGGCGCGAGCAATTCAACGTCAGCCGGGCTCAATCCCAGCAAACCCACGGGATCCACCTCGTGACACCGGTCCGCAACCGTGGTTCGGACGAAAAAAGCGCCGTTTCCGGCGGACAACACCAGGCCGTTCGGGGTGGAAAGGATCGTAACCTGCTGCTTGGGACAAAATTCGGCTTCCATAGGGCGGGAAATGGCTATGTTGGCAAAAAGCCTCCTTTCTAGGTGGGCCAGGCGAGAGGAGCAATCACTTTTTTCAGAATTTTTAGGCAAACGGGCATTTTTTCTCAGTTTTGAGAAATTCCAGCGACCGGCCCCCGGGCGCCAGAGATTTTCGTTTCGCGGTTGAACCCGTCGCTCCGTCTCCTACGATTTTGGGCCTTCATGTTCCGCTTCAACCGCAAAAAACTGCGCAGACTTTCCCGCGACCGCGATTTCCTCATCCGCGCCGCAGTTGGGATTATCGCCGCCTCCGTCATCGTTGCGCTGATTCTGTGGTTTGCGGTGGGGCAGCGGCAAAATTGGTACGAAGACCGCGTGGAGATCGCTCAATCCGGCCCAGAGCAAATGTTGGATGCCGTGCGCGAAGCCGGTGGAATCGTTGCCCAGCGCTCTTTTGGCGAAATTTCGGGGAAAAACCCGAGAGAGTGGCCCTTCGAGTTTGGCGACGGCGACTTTGGCTTCAAGCCGAGCTACACCAAGGAACTCAGCATCCTCGAAACGGTCGAGATTTGGCTGAAGGACGTCGATTTCGAACCCGAAACGCTCGAAACTCTGCGTCACTACGCCGGCGCGCGATTCGGCTCCAACGGGGCGGAACGCCGAACGGCGAGAACGGCCCTCAAAACCGCGGCCGAGGGCGATTCCGGCCGAATTTTCGTCCACGAGTGCCTTGGCGACCTGGAATTTCGCGAGCGGCAGCGCGAGGCGGCCTCCACGCACTACCGGACCGAACTGGAACGCCGCGAATCCAGCCACGCCCGGTCGCGAATCGTGGAAATCGCCCTGTTGGATGGCGATAAACCCGGTTTGCGCCAACTTCTCGCCCAACCCGAATTTCGCAACGCCACCCCCGTCCTCACCCGGTTCGAAGCCTACGCCCGGCTTCGCGATTTTTGGGGAATTTTCGGCACCGTGTTGGTTCACGACTATGCGCGGCTCACGGCAGCCTACGTGGGCCTAACCCTCTTCGTGGCATTGGTTTGGTTTTTCATCGTGGGCCAGTTTTCCGGATTCCGGCCCGGCCAATTGCTCCTCTACCTTGCGGCGATCCTGCTCGGCGCATTCAGCGCCTCGCTCACGCTATTTGCCGTCATCGTGCAAGAGAACGTCTTCGCGCTGTTCCCGGAAACGGACGTCTTCACCCAGGGCTTAATCAATTGCGTCGCGGGAATTGGCTTGCGGGAAGAATTCATCAAACTGGCGTGCTTCGTCCCGCTCCTTCCCATCCTGTTGCGCCGGGCCAACCCGATGGAAGCGTTGATCGTCGCCGGGTTCGTGGGACTGGGCTTCGCGGTGCAGGAAAACTTGAGCTACTATGCCCGCAGCGGCGGCGAAGCATCGGTTGCGCGATTTTTGACCGCGAATTTCCTCCACCTGGCCCTAACCGGTCTGGTGGGATTCGCCGCCTACCTTTTTGCCCGCGCACCGCAACGCAACTGGGAGGAATTCGTTGGCACGTTTTTGCTAGTAGTGCTGGCTCACGGCATCTACGACGCGCTGCTCATTGTTCCTGAATTGGGCGAATACTCGTGGCTCTCGATCGTCATCTTCGCCCTGCTGGCGTACCGCTTTTTCAACGTCGCCAACGCGCTTCCCTTCACATGGAGGCAGGAAATTTCGCCGCTCGGAATTTTCGTCATCGGCACCAGCCTGCTGGTTGGAGTATCGCTCAACGTCGTGTGTTTCGGGCGGCATCCCTACCCGGGCTACCTGTTTTTTCTCTTCGCCTGCATCCAACTGATCCCCACGGCGTTCGTTTTTGTGAACACGTTCCGATCCAGTTGATCGCGGGACGAACCGAGGCTCTGGCGAACTCAAAACCGAGTTCGTCGATCTTGGTGACCTTGATGACGCGTCCCGAACTTGGATCGCGCCATACGTCATGTTCGCTACCGCCTTCGAGTTCGAATTTTGCCCTTGCGTGAAGAAAGGCGTCGAAGGCCTCGGGATTTAGGACTCGTCCGTTTTCTTCGGCCCAGGCTTTGAGGGATGCGGCTTCGGCGTGCTTATCTTTAATGCCTTCCGGTGATACTCCCGGCTTCTTCTGACTTGTTCCAGGATTTCTTCTTCCGAAAGCTCCGGCGAGGGCAGCGCTGAGGTTCCTACCAGCTTGATGGGTTGAGATGATTTTTTCACCCTCTCCTTGGTACACCAGATTGGGCACTTTTTCAAGCTTGGATTGCGGCGCGAGTGAGAAACCCTCGCCCGGTTGTTCGATGGCCCCAGCCTCTTCTTGCGCGACCTGTTCTTCGGTCCCGAGCAACGGAGTCAAACCCAGCGACCGCGAAACGTAAGTGTCCAGGAACGGATCGATTTTGCCGCTTCTCAGCCCCTCGATCACGGCGCGGCCGCCGCCAAGCAGGGTGTCGCGAACCGCGGTCAGCAGGCTATGTATCCAGTTCAGGAATTGTCGCGGCAAGCTCTCGTCTTTCAGGTCGGCACGCCCGGCCAGGTATTGCTCGGCAATGGCAACGATATCCTCGCGCATCGTTTCGTTCGTCTCGCCCAACTTCACGTCTGGCAGCAATTTGCGGGCCTGTTCTCGCACCGTGCGCAGCGTCCCTATGTCAAGCTCAACGCGCTGACCGGTAAGCTGCGCAGTTGCCGAAGCCCAGACGGATGAAGTCATGGCGGCAGCTTCGGCGAAAGCCGAGGAGGTTACCGGCCAGGGAGCTGGCGAGGCTTTGGTCATCTCCGCTGACGAACATGCCATCATTCGCCGCATCTAGCGTTCCTTGCCAACACGTTTGTCGCTGCGAGCTAGGACGTAAATCTCGCCACTCTCCTCAAGCAGCTTCACTTCCACGCCGGGGGGCACTTGGTTCCAGTTCAGCTCCAGGAACGCCTTTTCATACCTGCTAAGCCGGCCCTTCATTTTCGTCCCTTATGTCTCCATAAAGTCCTCAAGCTCATGAAATTTTGGCTCGAACCTCGAATTCGCCGTCAGACGTTCTAATTGCCGCCATTAGCTTAGCCGGGTGATCGTGCGGGTTGCTCGTGAGGTTGTGCGCCGCGGCTTCCGTTACCGCTTCACCAATTTCAGGCAATCGATGCCAAACATAAAACCCGGCGCAGCTTTGGGATTCCGACCTAAAATGTCGATCGCCAGGTGATGCGTGCCCTCATCCAGTTCGTGCGCGCCCAAAGCCAGCTCTCCCGTCGTCACCACACGCCGTGGCGGCTCGTAAAGATCCACCTGGCTGAGCAAATTCGCCCCGCCGTTGAGCTTCAGCCTAACCTGACCATAATCGTGTGCTTTGGTTAGGACCGCGCTCAGCGCATACTCGCCATCCTCCGGCGCATCGAAGGCCAAAACCAGCCGGTCGCCGGGCCGCGCGTTCGTCCACCACAACTGCGAATCGCCGCTCCAACTATCCAGCTTGAATTGGCCCATCGGCTGGGGCCGAACCCGCCCTGTCGATTGCACCACGCGCATCGATTCGCCCTCGATCAGTGTCACCCCGGGCTCGGCGATTCGCACCTGTTTCTCCGCTTGCAGGTAAGCGATGAGGTCGCGCGCGTCTTCAAGCGAAAGCGCTTCCAGTATACCCTCCGGCATTAGCGAGAGCGGCTGGGTTTGGCGGCTGGCGATGTCCGTTTTGGGGATCGAAACTTCCGCGCCGCCGGGCAACGCCACGCTAACCGCGGTGTTGGTCTCCGTGCGCACCATCCCGCTCACCACGCCACCGTCTTTGTTCGTGAAAACGGTGAGTTGATAGTCGATGGGGACGACGTTGTTGGGATCGACGATGTTTTCCAGCAAGTAGTTCAGGTCGCTGCGATTCGCGCCGGTAATGTCCGGGCCGATCGCAATGCCCTGGCCGAACATGGTGTGGCAGGCGAAGCAGGTTTGGTTGAAAACGCGGCGGCCGTTGCCCGGGTTGGCTTTGGCCAATTCCTCGCGGCTTAGTTTGGTGCGCCAACTCGCCATCGCCGCGGTTTTGTCTTTGTTGGCGGGTTTGATCTTGCCCCAGTGCTTTTCCAGGGCGGCATCGAGCGCCTCGTCGCCGAATTGCGAGATTTGCCGGGCCGCGACCACGCTAACGTCGCCCCGCGGGATTGTTCCGCTACCCACCGCCTCCAGCAACGCCTTGGCAAAGTCTGGCCGGCTGGTTAGGGTGGTGATGGCGACCGGTTTGTCGATGGGGCCGTAGTCTGGGTAGGCGTCGAGGAGGATTTGGGCGGAATTTGTGGCGTTGAGCGTGGCGAGGCTGGAAATGGCGCGATTTCGCAGCGGCGAGCCCGGACTTTTCGCCAAGCGATGCAAGATCGGCACTGTTTCGGCGTCGCGCGCCTCGACCAGGTTACCCAACGCCGCAAGCCGCATCGGCATGGGCGCCCGCGTGTCGGTCAAAAGCCGGCGAAACTCGGGCAGCAGCCGTTTGTCGCCGAATCTTCCCGCTAGAATGAGCGCGTTTCGCTGCACCTCCGGGTTGGAATGCTCGCGGATCATCTCGTAGACCCGCGGCCAGGATTTAGGCATCTGCAGGCGTGTTTCGTCCTGGAGCTGAGCCGCCAGCGCCCCGATAACAATCTGCGCCGTTGCCGCGTCCTCGACTTTTTCCAGGGTCAACTCGTGCCCGCCGGGAATCGCGGCGACTCGGCGGAAGATGAAGTCGCGCAGCTTGGGGATTTTCGTGGTTTTGGCGAGTTGGAAGGCGCGGACCGGGTCTTTCGCGACGAGCGGCTCGATGCCGTACCAGATGAGGAGCGGGATCAGGGCGTCGTTGGCGTCTTCAGCGTGGGAAGCGAGGTTTTCGGCGATTTTCCAGGCTTCCTTTTCGGGGATGCGCGTCAAAAGGGACGCCAGTTGTCTGCGAACGAATGGCGACTCCTCGCCCGCGGCTAAATTGGTTAGATCCGGCCAGTCCGAGCGATCTGTTTCGCCAAGCAAGCGCACGATCCAGCCGCGGGCGATTTCAGAGGGATTTCCCAGGTTTGATGCCAGCTTGCCAGCGTTCAACTTCCCCGTTGCGTGCATACTCCAGAGCGCTCGCAATTTGATCGGTAGGGAAGGTTGCTGCGCCCAAATTTCCAGCAACTCGCCAAGCGCCGCATCAGCGAATTTTCCTTCAGCGGCACGCTCCTGGATCAATCGCCGCGCAGTCCTGGCAAACCACTCATTCTCGTGAAGTTGGTATTCCACCAACTCCTCATCACTCGCCTCCCAAAGATCGATCTTTACCGGCTTGTAGTCTCCGTAATGCACCCGGAAAATCCGCCCATTCGTCCGATCCCACGCCAAATCATCGCGCCGATGACACGTTGTATCATCATGCCAGTCGGCCATGTATAATGCGCCATCCGGGCCGTAGTCCAGATGCGTGCCAACATACCAATGATCGTTGGCGAACATAAAATCCGGCGCCCGGTCGCCGTAATATCCCGAGCCTTCGCGGCCAATCCGGTCCCAGTTGATGCGGTGACCATGCAGGTTATGCATGAACAGCGCGCCGTTATATTGCGGAGGAAACGCGCCGCCGGCGTAGATCGATAAACCACAGTGCGCGTGGCCGCCACCCGGCCCAAAACGTAGGTCCGCCAAACGTATCGTTCTTTGCGTCGCGTTTCGGGCCCCAATGCGCGTGTTCTGCGATGTTTCCGGCGTAATGCCGATGCCGCGCGATCGTCCCCATCAACTCGTAAAGATGCTTGCGTTCGTGTCCGCGTTTGCCCTGGCGCTCGTAGTATCCGCCCTGCACCATGTGCCACAAATGCGGGATGACGCAGGCGCTGATGAAGATTTGGCCGTATTGGTCGAAATCCAGCCCCCAGGGGTTTGAAGGTTCCATGCGCGAAAACCTCGAATTCGTGCCGCACCGGGTGGTAGCGCCAAACCGCGCAGTTCAGAAACGTCCGCTCCTCCTCCGGCGCGCCGGGCCTGCCCACATTGCTATGCGTAAAGACGCCGTGGCAGCCATAGAGCCAGCCATCCGGCCCCCAACGGAACGAATTGAGCGTTTCGTGCGTGTCTTGCGTGCCCCAGCCGTCGAGGAGGATTTCCGGTTCGGAATCGGGAACATCGTCGCGGTCGCGATCCGGAATGAAGAGCAAATACGGCGCTGCGCCGACCCAAACGCCGCCAAAACCGACTTCCAAGCCGGAAACCAGGCTCAACCCCTCGGCAAACACCTTGCGCGTCTCAAACGCGCCATCGCTATCGGCGTCTTCCAGGATCAAAATCCGGTCGCTGCCTTCTTCGCCGGGTTCGGCTGGAAAGGGGTAATCATGCGCCTCGGCGACCCAAATTCGCCCGCGTTCGTCGAAGCAAAACGTAACCGGCTGGGTAATATCCGGCTCGGCGGCAATGAGCGTGGCGTGAAAGCCAGGAGGCAATGTCATCGCCGCCGCTGCTTCCTTTGGAGGCAGGCTCGCGGCATATTGATCCATCGGCTTGATCCCGTCGATAAACATCTTCATCGGCTGCGCGCCCAACCAGGCTTGCTCGTCGACTTTTTGGCGCTTTTGCAGGTGAACGAAGGTTCCTTTCTTGTTGCCCACGATAATATCCAAAAACCCGTCGCCATTGACGTCGCCGGTCTTTACCTCCGTGCCCACGCCGGAGTCGTTGTCGATTTGATAGGGCACAAAATCCACGCCGTCTTCGCCACGCACGGTTTTGAACCAATATAATACGGCTGGATCGTTGCCGCCCGGGTCTCTGCCGCCATGGGCCCAATAACGCTTGCCAGTGATGATATCCTTGATTCCGTCGCCATCGATATCCGCCAAATCCAGCCCGTGTAGTTGGCTAAACGCCACGCCGTACTTATTCTCCATCGGGTCCTTACCCATGATGAGCCGCTGCTTTAGCGTCTTACGTCCGTCCTCGGTCACTTGCTCGTACCACGCTAATCCATAGCCGTGAGCCGCGAGGCTGGTGAGCACGTCGTTATCGCCATCGCCGTCAAAATCGTAGGCATACATCTGCGCCCCGCCGCCGCCGCTGAACTCCGTGCGATGGCTTTTCCAGATTTCACCCGGGTTCTCCGGGATTTTCCCACCAACGGCCCTTTTCCAACAGGTCCATGCGCCCGTCGCCATTCACATCGCCTACGCCCATGCCGTGGGTGAACTTGCCGCCGGTCGCGTTTTCCGGCGAAATCGGCGATCCACGCGAACAAATCGGTAGGTTTGTCAGGAATTCGGCTCTGCATAGCCAAAAACGCCATTCACTGAGCACACGATTTCCGGCTTACCATCGCCGGTTATGTCAACAAACGTGGGCGACTCGTTATCCGTCTGTTTCATCGCCGTATGCACCTTCCAATGCTCCTCGGCGCCCTTGGGATTTTCATACCAACGCGAGTCCTTGCCCGGAAAACCCAGAACCAGCACGTCCAGCCACCCGTCGCCGTTGAAATCGTGGGTGTAGCTGAAAAAGTTCTGCGAATAACGCTTGGGATCGAACGGCGCGGGTTCGTAAATCTCGATTTTCCGGGAAAACTCCGGTCCCAAGTGGACGAACGGCCCGGAAACAACATCCACGTGGTCATCCTGGTTGATATCGCCGAAACACGCGCCCTCAGCGTGGAAATCGGCGTCCAGGTGGTGTTTTTCCCAAGTGATGAGGGTGTGGGCGTTTTCTTGGGCCAATGCGGCTTGGGCAAGAGCGAAAACGGGCAACAAAATGAGGGTGTTTTTCATGACGGAGCGTCAACATCTCGCGCGTCCGGTTGGGTGCAAGCGTGGATCTCGAACCTCGCGCTTGTCCGAACCCGTCTCGTCGACGTCCCCGCCAGCCGCAGGTTAGTTGCGCTGGACAACGCGCCGTAGCCATTTTATGGACACCCATCATGTCAGACCCACAAACACCCAAATCCCTCTCCCGCCGTAAGTTCGGCAAGGCCGCGGGCGCGGCTGCCTCGACCGCTTTCGGCTTCCAATTCGTCCCCAGCCACGTTTGGGGCGCAAACTCGGCCCCGGCGCTGGCAGGCGTCGGCATCCAGGGCAAAGGCTCCAGCGATGTCGATAACTCCGCCAGCTCCGGGTTCAAAATCGTCGGCTTAGTCGATGTGGTTGACTCCAAGCGCTCGCCGGAGTTGCAAGGCAAGCTCAAGGGCTACGCCGCCAAACGCGAAAAATATCCCGACGCCAAGTTCTACACCAGCTACGTGGACATGCTGAGCGATTTGGGTGACAAGGTGGATGCGGTGACCGTTTCCACGCCCGATCACCATCACGCCCACGCCGCCATTGCCGCGATGCAGGCCGGCAAGCACGTTTACTGCCAAAAACCGCTCACCCACGGCATTTGGGAGGCGCGGATGCTCGCCAGGCTGGCCCGAGAAAAAGGCGTGAAGACGCAGATGGGCAACCAGGCTCATGCGCAGGATCACATGCGCCGCGTGGTGGAACTGGTCCGCGCCGGAATCATCGGCAAGGTCAAGGAAATCCACGCCTGGACCAATCGCCCCATCTGGCCGCAAGGCTTCCAGACGCCCCCGCCGGCGGAAAAAGTGCCCGCGTGGCTGGATTGGGAGCAATGGGTGGGGCCGGCGCCGTACGTCGACTACAACCACAACATCGCGCCGTTCAAGTGGCGCGGTTGGTGGCACTACGGCACCGGAGCGCTGGGCGACATGGCCTGCCACATCATGGACATGGCCTACTGGGCCTGCGAATTGGGCGCGCCGGTCAGCGTCCAGGCCAAGGAAGAGGGCGGAAGCAAGATTTCCGCGCCCATCAACTCGACGATCACCTACCAGTTCCCGAAGAGCAAGCACTCGGTAGCCGGCGGCATCAAGTACATGTGGTATGACGGCCAGCTCGGAGCAAAGTTCGACCGCGACAAGTGGGCGCTGATCAAGGGTGAGTTCAATCGGCCGCTTCACGTGCTGAAGGGGCTGGATCACACCGAAGGAAGGGGCTACGGCAGCGTCATCATCGGCGAGCGCGGCGAGCTGTTCTTCAACCGCGGCAAAAACACCTGGATCGTGCGTCCCAGCAGTGCGTTGGATCAGTTCAAGAACTGGCCGCAGAAAAGCATCCCGCGCGCCCGCAACCAAAATCCGCACGACGAATGGTACGACGCGGTTACCGGCAAAATCGAGCAATCGGAGTCGCACTTCGGCCAGTCCGGGCCGTTTACCGAGGCGATTTTGCTCGGTTGCGTGGCCCAACGCACGCCCAACACCAAGCTGATGTGGGATCCGCAGAAAATGGAGTTCAAGGGCAAGCCGGACCTCAAAAAACTGGTCAAACGCGACTACCGCAAGGGCTGGGAATTGAAGGTGTGAGCCTGCGCCTCTCCAACGCGAAATTGTTTCACGAAACGCCCGTGGGAAACCGCGGGCGTTTTAGCTAGTTGCCGCTACGCGGGGAGGACCTGACGCAATGAACGGACTCGCTGAGGCGCTTAGCCAACTGGTTAGCCCCGCCGGTTTGATGCTGGTGGTTTTGGGCGCCATGTTAGGCGTGTTTGTCGGCGCAATCCCGGGATTGACCGGGACGATGCTCATCGCCCTAACGCTCCCCCTAACCTACGGACGCGATCCGCTGCTTTCCATGGCCTTGCTCATCAGCATCTACGTGGGTGCGGTGAGCGGCGGGATGATCACCGCCACGCTGCTTAGGATGCCGGGCACGCCCGCCTCCATCGTCACAACGCTGGACGGCTACCCCATGGCTCGCAACGGACAACCCGGGCGCGCGCTGGGGCTCGGCGTCATGGCTTCGTTTGTGGGTGGGTTAGTGTCGTGGCTGTTCCTGGTTTTACTGACGGCGCCAATCGCGCGGCTCTCGACGAAATTCGGCTACTTCGAGTATTTTTCGCTGGTGATGATGGCTCTGGTTCTGATCGCCACGATTGGCGGAAAATCGCTGCCGAGGGCGTTGTTTTCCGGGTTTTTGGGCATTTTTTTGGCGATGCCGGGGATTTCGGCGGCAACGGGAGAGGCGAGGCTTACTTTCGGCGTTACCGAGATGAACGACGGTTTCCAGCTTTTGCCGGTGTTGATCGGTTTGTTCGCGATTTCGCAGATTTTGCGCGACATCGTCAACATCGAGGAAAAAGGCGAGGCCATCGAGTTGGGCGAGCGCGGCGTTTTTCTGCGGTTGGCGGATTTCTCGCGCCACGGGCTGAATTTGCTCCGTTCGTCGGCGATCGGGACGTGGATCGGGATTTTGCCGGGAATTGGCGCGAATATTGGCTCGGTCACCGCGTATTCGGTGGCCAAAAGCGTGTCCCGCGAACCTGAAAAATTCGGCACGGGTCACGAAGCCGGCGTCGTCGCCTCTGAAGCGGCGAACAACGCCACGATTGGCGGCGCGCTCATCCCGCTCATCGCCATGGGCCTGCCGGGGAGCATCGTTGAGGCGGTGTTGCTTGGCGCCTTGATCGTGCACGGCCTGCAACCGGGGCCACGGCTTTTCGAAGAGAGCCCGGCCATGGTTTACACCATCATGGGGGCGATGTTTTTGGCGAATTTGGTGATGGTTCTGGTTATGCTAGGATCGATGCGCTTTTTGGCCAGGCTAACGCGCGTTCCGCGATTTTACCTGTTGCCGGTCATCCTCTGCTTCTGCGTCATCGGCTCCTATGCGCTGGCCAACCGGCTTTTTGACGTCTGGGTCATGCTGGGCTTCGGATTGCTCGGTTTCGCGCTGGAATCATGGCGAATTCCGCTCGCGCCCTTCGTCATCGGCTTCGTGTTGGGGCCAATCGCCGAGAAAAACCTGAGTTTGGGCCTGCAAGCCTCCAACGGCAGCTTCGCACCCATCTTCGCGCGCCCGATTTCGCTGGCGTTCATCCTGATCGCGGTGGCAATGTTAATGTGGCCGGCGATTTCCGCGGCCCGGTCGCGAAAATCGGCGAACTAGGTCTAGTTGCCAACCTGCACCAAACAGGTCGCGTTTTCCGGCAAAACCTCAATTTCAGCGCCGGATTCCAGCAGATTTTCGGTTTCCATCACCTCGATCACCGTTTCCAAAATTTCGGCGTCTTGCTTGGCGATTTTGTTGAGCGTTTCGCCGACGACTTCGGGACGTTTTGCCCGCGCTTCGGCCATTTTTTGGCTGACCTTGTAGGCCGTCTCACTCTTGATGAGGCCCACCCGGTTTTCGCCGTCCTGTTTCATGGCGCTGGTGACTTGGACCAGGCGTTTGACGACTTTTTCGGTGATGTTGTCGACCATCTGCTGGTCGGTGAAGGCGACCTTGCGGATGTAGACCGAGCCGAGCCGGTAGCCCCATTTTTCCGACAGCGGGGAGACGGCTTCGCGCACGGTGCGGCTGAGGCTGTGGCGATTTTCCAGCATAGTCTCCATTTCCAGGTTGCTGAGCACGGAGATGGTGGAACTGGCGACGTTGGCCTGAAGCGAGCCCTCGGGATTGGAGTTGATGAAGAGGTAGTCCACGGGGTTGTTGACCTGCATTTCATACCAAATGCCGACGCCCATGGGGGTGCCTTCCTCACTGTTGACCATCTGGTTGCGCAGGTAGTGCTGGCGCAGAGCCGTGCCGACGTTGTACTTCTTGCCAAAGACGGGGACGAGGATGGCGCGCGGCCCGAATTTGGCGACGGGAAAGTTGAGCCCGGGCTCGTCCAGCGTGCCGATGACCTTGCCAAAGAGTGTGTAAACCTGGGACTGGCACTCGTTGACGATGGTGTAGAGGCCGAAGGCGCGGGCCAGGCCCATGACGAACGGGATGAGGAAGAGACCGACGAAAAATCCGGTGAAATAGGGCATGGTAGGCGAGATTTGAGGTTAGGCGGTGGTTTTGAGGATGCGGCGGGCGCGTTGGAGCAGGGGAACGCGCAGATTGCGCAGGTAAGTGTCCAAGGCCGGTGAGCCGCCCTCGTCCTTGATGCCGATGAGCGTTTGCGCCAGCTCGCGAAGCGGCGCGACTTCGGCCTGGGCGTTGTTCGTGGCAATTTCCACGGCGCGGTTGCTCATCGTGATCTGTTGCTCGGCGTCGGCGCGGGCCGTGCTGATGTCCGCGGCAACTTGGTTGCGGGTGCTGTTGATGGCGGACAAGGCGCGGTCGACTTCCGGCGGCGGGTCGATTTCCGTGATCAGCGCGGCGTCCAGCTCGATTCCGTAGCGGCCGGGGGTCGAGCGGCATTGCTCCTCCATGTATTGGTTGAGCAGGGGGAGATTTTTGCGCAGATCGTTGATGGAGACGCCTTCGGACAATTCAACCGCGGTTTCGCTGGCTTCTTCGTCATCACCGTCGCCGATGAGGCTCTGTCCCTTGGGATCGACGAAATTGGCGATGCGTTCGCGCAAAACGGAGACAAAGTAGCCCATGACGTGCTCCAGCGGGCTTTCCACGCCAAAGAGGTAGGCGTAGAGGTTGTTTTCGCTCACCCGGTAGCGCAATTGGCCGTTAACGCCGGTGGTGAGATTGTCCTTCGTCACCGACTCGATGGTGGATTGCGCCTTGCTTGGGTCCCAAACGATATCGACGGCTTGGGTGGCCACGCTGACTTTGTGCAGCTTCTGCCAGGGCCACTTGAAATAGGGCCCGCCGGGGGGAATGACGCGAACGCGCGGGTAGTTGTAGCGCTGTTGCTCGTCTTCGGAGAGCGCGGGATCGCCCGGGGCGTCAGCCGTTTCCGGAAGCCGTTCTGCCTTGCCGAAACTGGTGAGAACGCCGCGTTGATCCGGCCGAATGGTGTAAAAACCGGTGACGAAAACGCGGATCACGCAAAAAACGGCGAGACCGCAAAGGAAGGCAATGGTGAAGCTCATGGTGAAAACGGGTTGGGAGCAAAACGCGCCCAATTTTGGTTAATTTTGCCAAAATACCACGATTTTCGTAAAATCAAAACCGCTTAACCAATATTCCAGGATTTCCTCAACTTCGGTCCACGTATTTTTGCCGGCAAATCACGATCGCATCCAGCATCATTTCCGCTTCCCGGCGGCGAATTTGGTCCAGGCTGGGGGCGGCCCGGTTGTGCCGGCGAAAGAGCCTGGCCAGGTGACGCTTGATCTCCTCTTTTTTCATCCCCGGTTTAATCCCGCACATCAACTCCGGCGAACTGGAAAATTCCCGCCGGTCCCTGTTGTTGCTGCTGCTGCCCACAGCCGGCTCGAGCGTCTCCGCTTCTCGGGAGGCCATGACGTTTCGCAGCCGGTGAAGAATTCCCATTTTTCTGGTTTCTCCGTAACATATGGGCGTAGCGGGAAATTATTCAATCCGCACTTGTTTTAAATCGGCGGATTTCCGTTTCACCTCGTTTTCATCCATCACGCCATTGCCGGTATATTCGATGCGCACGGCCTTGGAGTTTCCGGAGGTTTCGTCGTGAATCTCGGCTTTGACGCTTTGGTTTTCGTCGTAGGTGTAGGTCACCTTCACCTCGCAGCCCGCTTGTCGGCCTTGGGGGACCTCCAGCGCGATTTTGCCGATAATGTCGATGTATTTTGGGTTTTCATCTTCGCCCTGAGTGACCTCCACCTCAATCAGCGTTTCGTTATCCTCCGAGGTCATGTAAGTTTGCGACATCGCGCACGGAATGGGCGTGTTTTTCGGGATGACGATGGAATTCTGAAATTTGCCCTCCCCGGTCTTGGCGTCTTCCAGGATAGCCAGGGTGCCGTAGCCGTGATTGCAGACCTCCGACACGTTTTGGTGATCTTTGGCAAAAAGCGCTGCCCCGAGGGCAACGCACTCATCCACGTTGCCGCAGGAAATGGGATCGAAACCAAAAATCTCGCGCAGCGACTCCCGAACGCGGGGAATTCGCGTGCTGCCGCCAACCAGAACGATGTTTTGGATGTCTTGCGGCGTCATTTGGATACTATCCAGCGCTTGCTCCACCAACATCACCGAGCGCGTCATGAGTTTAGCGATAGCCTGCTCGAACATATCGCGCGTGAGTTCGATTTGTGCGACGCCATCGGTGTCATTGCCGATGGTTTTCGTGATTTGGCGCACTTTGGATAGCATGCGCTTGGCGTCCTCCGCAGTTTGCAGCATCCGCACGGTTTGAGGCTCGTTTTGACATAACTCCGCGCCGTTGGAATGGCGATATTCGCGAGCCATTACCTCCAGGAGCTCTTCGTCGAAATCGGAGCCTCCCAGGTGACGCGCGCCTTCGCTCACCAGGATGTCGATGTTGTCGCCACGGACCTCCAGGATGGTAATATCCAGCGTGCCTCCGCCCAAATCGTAAACGAGGGTGCGCCCCTGGATGTCTTTGATGTGAGCATAGTAGATGGCGGCCGCGGTTGGCTCGTTGACGATGCGTTTTACGGTAAATCCCGCTATTTCCCCCGCCGCGATGGTCGCTTTGCGCGCCAGCTCGTTGAAATTCGCCGGCACGGTGATGACGACCTCATCCAAAGGGCCGATTTTCGGCTCGCACTCACGTTTGAGCTTGGCCAGGATAATTGCGGAGATTTCCGTGGGAGTCCAGGCGCGACCGTCCATTTCCACGCTATATTGCGGGTCGTCCATCCACCGTTTTATGTGCCGAACGGTTCGGGAAGGGTCGCCGCCATCGCGAGCCGCGCCGCCCACCAGTTTTATGCCGTCATGGGCGTCAAAATAGACAACCGACGGCGTGAGGCGGTCGCCATCGCCGTTGGGCACAATTTCCGGGACGCCGTCTTCGCGAACGTAGGCGAGCGCGGAATTAGTCGTACCCAGGTCGATGCCTACATACTTGGCCATGCGTCTGTGAGGGGTAAATACGCCTTCAACCAAAGCAGTTGTCCGTAGTGCGGCGCCTACGGATTGGATGTCACTACTTCAGCCTTGCGCAGAATCGTTTCCTCGCCGCTGTCTTCGGTGTAGACATAGCCGCGGCGAAGCGTTTCGATGATTTTGGTGATATTCTTGGGCTTGTCGTTCTTCGTCTCCACGATTTGGATCAAGCGGCGGTTTTTGAGATCGATTCGGGCGCCGGGATCAAACACAAAGGGCCTGACGGAAAAATCTCCCAAGGTTTCAAGCAACGCATCGCGAAAACCGGAAAGTTGTTCGCCTTGGCGGCGCGTCTCGGGATCGTTGGTATATTGCCGAACCAAATCATCCAACAAATCGATGCGGCGAATCAAATTGGCCGCGAAATCCTGGATAGTACCGGCTTCCAGGCTGGCGGCTTGTGATAATACCTGCTGGCGCTTCTCCAATTCCCGGATTCGTTGCTTGAGGCGCTCGTGATCCTGCTGTTTCAACTGCAAACTCCGGTCGAGTTGCTTCAATTGGGTCGAGCGCTCCTCAATGGAGGCGACTTGCTCCCGGGCAACGCGTTGGCGATTTTCCAATTCGCTCATTTGCCGGCTGCGTTCTTCCAGTTCCGTCTCAATTTTGGAGTTTTGGGCCTCGAGCGACTTCAACCGGGCGGAGGCTTGGCTGATTTTCTCCAAATCTCCGTTCGCATCGGCGATTTGGCGCATTTTCTCAGCCAGTTCGTCTTCGGCGGAGGTGCGTTTGGCGAGAATTTCGCGGAGCCGCTGGTGGTGTCCCTTGCCATCGGCTGAATTGTTCTTGGCCAGGCTGCCGCGTTCCAGCACCATGGCGCCTAACTCTTTGAGCTGGGTGTCCAACTCATCCATTCGCCGGCGCTTGGCCGATAGCTGGCCCGCCACTTCGTCGCGCTCGCCACGGATGCGCTGCTTTTCCGCCTCGGTCTGCTGAATCTCTGCCTCGGCCTGGTTTTTGCGCCGCTCCATTTCGTCCATTTCGCGCTCGCGCTCGCCCAATTGGCGGCGCATATCCTCCAACCGGCCCTCGATCCGCTCGTAATCCGAGCGCAGGTCGCGCATCCGATCCTGTTCGCGCAGTTTTTCGTTGGCGGCTTCCGCCAGGCCTTGTTGGGCGCCCTGCAACTCCTGCTGCAACGCATCGCGGGACTGGGCCAAGCGCGCTTTTTCCTCCTCGCCGGCCAAGCGCGCCTTGCTCAGGCTCTCCCGGCGTGCCGCGATGAGTTTTTCGATGTCCTGCAACTCGTCGTCGCGTTCCTGCCGCTTGGAGCGAAATTCCGAGGCGTCCTCGTCGGCCTCCGCTTTTTCGGATTGGAGCCCCAAAATTGCGATTTGCAGGCCGCGCCGTTCGTCCACCAACCGCTGGTGCTCTTCGCGGGCATCATTCGCTTCTTCGCGCAGTTTTTCCAGGTTGGCCTCCGCATCGCTCACCTCATTTTTCAGGTGCCTCAGGCGGTCGTCTTCCGTTTCGGCCAATCGGCGGGATTCGGCGGCCTCGGCGCGCGCGGCGTCGAGTTTTTCGCGATGATCGTCGATGGAATCCTCGATTTTGAGCAGGTCGCCGCGCTTGTCCTCCAACTCGTCGGTCAATTCCTCGATTTGCTGGCGAACGTTGCGTTTGTGGGTGCTTACGTCGGCAATCGCGGCTCGAATATCGGCGGTGTCTTCCTCCAGGTGGGCGTGCTCGCGCCGCGCTTGTTTGAGGGCCAATTGCGCCTTTTCCAGGGCGAGGCGCTCGTCGTTGACCTCGTCGCAAAGCCCTTCGAGCCGTTCCTGCTCATCTTGCTGCTTGGCCTGGGCGCGCTCGGTCTCTTTTTGAGCGGCAACCAAGCCGGCTTCGCTCTGTTGCAGCGTTTTGGCGTTTTCCCGGGCTTTGGCGAGCGCTTTGGCCGATTCCGCCTCCGCCAGGGTTCGTTTTTGGTCGAAATCCTGGAGGATTTGCTGCATTTCGCGCGTTTTCGCCTCCGCCTGCTTTTTCTCGCCCCGAGCCTCGGAAAGTTGCTCGCGCGCCGTTGTCAGCGCCTGCTTCTCAACCTCCAGCCTGCGGCGAATTTCGGCCAATTCCGCGTGATCGCGCTCCATCGCGCCTTTGGCGTCTCCCAGGTCGGCCCGGGCCCGTTCGGCGCTGGCCTCGGCTTCCTCAGTTTGCCGGCGAAGTTGCTCGATTTTGCCGCGAAGGGCCTCGTTTTCCTCGCGCATCCCTTCCCGGGCCAGGCGCAACTGCTCGGTCTCCCGGCGCAACTTTGCGGCGCGTTGTTCGGCCTCCGCGCTCTTGGCCTGGGCGGATTTTTGCCGCGCCTCCAATTCCGGAACCGAGCTGCACAGCCCCCGCGTCGTGCGAAGCAACCCAGCGCGCTCTTCCTCCAATTCCGCGACTTCCCCGCGCAATTTCGAGCGATTTTCCATGGCCTGGCCGCGCTCCTTGCGAACCCGGTCCACTTCCGCCTGAACTTCGTCCAGTTCGTCCCAAAGCTCGTTAATCTGGCGCTCGGCCTTGGCTCCGTCGCGAGTTGTGGCGCCCAAATGCTGCTCGCGGCCGCGATAAAGCTGGAGCGACTTCTGCGCGCTCTGTAAATCGGCCCGAACCAGGCCCAACTCCTCTTCCACCGCTTTCACCTCGCTGCGGTCGCGATTTAGCACGGCCCGGTGACGATCCAGCTCGGATTGCAGCCGGCCGTTTTCGCGGTTTAGCTCCGCGTGGTTGGTGCTGAACGCATTTACCTCGCCGCTCAGTTTGCTCAACTGCTCTTGCTCGTTTTTTCGCCTGGTTTCCAGCTCCTCGACTTCTCCCTGCAAGCGCCCTTTTTCCGACTGCCGCCGGTCCAGCTCCTCTTTGGTTTTTCTTCGAGTTTCGGCGTGCGAAGCGAGCTTTTCCTCGATTTCGATCAATTCCTTTTGCCGGCGGGATTGCTGGGTCTGGATTTCGCGCAGTTGTTCGTTGCGGCACTTCATTTCCTCGGCTTTGGCCTCCAAATCCGCAATTTCCTGGCGGAGACCGTCCTTTTGCTTGGAGGTGCGAGAAAGCTCCGTTAGTTGCTGCTTGAGCAGCTTCAATTGGGCGGATTTTTCGGTGATTTGCGTCTCCAGCGCCTCCAGTCTGTCCGCCCGGCGCTCGATCTTGCGGGTTGCCCGGCGATCGAGCCAGGATCCCGGCGTGGATTCCTCGGGATCGGAGCGTTTTTGCAGCTCGATGGATTTGGTGCGCCGTTCCGCCAATTCCGCCCGCGCGTGGTTGAGTTGATCGATCTGAATTTTGCCCGTTTTCTCCAGCCTGCTCGCCTCCGACCCGTTTTTGGCCGGAACCTCCGCCAGCGAGTGCGACAGCGTCTTGGCCAGCGAATCGGAGAGCACGTGCCTGGCTTGGCGCTGCGATGGCGGCTTCAGCGGCGCAACGCGCGCGGCTGGGGCAAATTCCTCCACCACCGTTTGCAACACGCCAAAGCCGATGACATCGCCGGCGCGAATTTTCGAGCGCTTCACCTTTTTTCCGTTCACGGAGATGCCGTTGTGCGAGTCCTGATCGATCAGCTCGATTTCCCCGTTGCCCAAACGCACGAATTCCGCGTGATAGCCGGACACGTAGCTGTTGGGGATGACGATGTCGTTGTCCATCCGGCGCCCCACCCGGAGCGTCGCCCGATCGAGCGGATGAATGGCGATGTCGCCCTCCTCAAAGCGGACCCTCAACTGCAACGTGGCCGGGGAGGAAACCTCGGGCGAGGTGGTGCGCCGGCTGAAAACAGCGTTTCGGGGAGGAGAAGAGGTGGAAGTGGTCAAAATTGTGCCGAATTACAAGATTTTCAGGGAAATATCGCAAGGATACGAAATTTTTGGCTCCTGCGCAATGCTGCGGCGCGCATTTGCGAGAAAAAGGGCTTCAATTTGCAAAAAAACTATTCAAACGGGAAATCATTCGCGGGAAAAGCAAAAAAGTGCGGCGGCGCCGCGATTGTGCGCCGATTACGGGGATGTTTGGGCGTTTTGGCGTTGCCGCACCGCTTCAAAGAGGCAAATCCCGGCCGCCACGGAGACATTCAGGCATTCCACGCTGCCCAGCATGGGAATGCGGACCAGCGTATCGCAGCTTTCGCGGGTTAACCGCCGCATTCCCGTTCCCTCAGCGCCCATGACCAAACCCACCGGACCGGCCAACTCCGCCTCGAACAAGGGACGATCGCCCGAATCGTCCGTCCCAATCAAGGTCAGCCCGGCTTCTTTCAGGTGCTCCATGGCTCTGGCCAGATTCGTCACCTGCACCACCGGAGTCGCCTCCGCGCCCCCACAAGCCACCCGCCGAACAGTGTCCGTAACCGAAGCCGAGCGGTTTTTTGGCGTCATGACCGCCAAGGCACCCGCCGCATTGGCCGAACGCAGGCAAGCGCCCAAATTGTGTGGATCGCTGACTTCGTCGAGAATGAGGACAAGCGGCTCGGAGGCTCGTTCCACGCGATGGAGCAAATCTTGCTCCGAAAGCCGCGGCAAGGGCTGAATTTCGTCGGAATGGGAGTTGGCTCGGGCCGGGTGCGCACGTTCGCGCGCCAAGTTGCGGCGTTTGGGTTTCATGAAGGTTTACTGATTTTTAATTTATCCGAAATTATCGTCCCAGCCACCATAAATTTGCGCAAATTTGCGAGATTTGGCAGGTTTTGCTCGTAAAAACGCGCAAATCGGCGGGAATTTACTTCGGAAGGAGAAAAATCACTCCATCTTTAAACAAATTGCGAGGGTTGTGGGTCTTATGATTCTGAAACCTGGGAAATAAACGTCGCTTTTTGGAAAATGGCGGCGATGGTAGGATAACCAAAACCAAACTCTTCCCCGTTTTATTACCACCTAAAAAATAACGAATGGCAACCCATAGACCAAGACGTAGAAGCGGCCGACGCAGAAGCAGAGGCGGCAACAAACAAAAAAAAGAATCCACCGACACCAAGGAGAACTGCCTGGAGGTCGAGGGAACGATTCACTCCGTATTGCCCGGGACGATGTTTCGCGTGCAATTACCCAACGAGCGCCTGGTTCTCGCCCACATCTCCGGAAAAATGCGCAAACGCTTCATCAAGCTGGTGATTGGCGACCGCGTGAAGCTGGAAATGTCGCCTTACGACATGGACAAGGCGAGAATCGTTTACCGGCTCGGTTAGGCTAGGAACTCGTCGGACTTTTCTCCAATTTGGCTGAGGTTGTCCGCATTTCAGGGCTCACGATTTGCCGAGGGCAGGCGGTCATTCTCCACGAGGTGGATTGGACCATCCGGGCGGGAGAACAATGGGTGATTTTGGGCGCGAACGGATCGGGCAAAACCTCGCTGTTGAACACGCTTTCCGGTTACTTGCAGCCCACCGAGGGCGAAATTGAGGTGTTTGGCGAAGTTTTTGGCGAATCGGATTGGAACGAATTGCGCAAGATCATTGGCGTGGTGAATCACACCGTGGCTGATTGGATCAACGGAGCCGAAACCGCCCTGGAAATCGTGGTTGGCGGGATTCACGGCCAAATCAACTACTGGGGCAAAATTTCGCGTCAAGATCGGGAAACGGCGCTGTCGATCTTGGAGAAATACGGACTCGCCTATGCCGCGGATCGCACCTGGCAGCAGCTTTCCCAAGGCGAACGCCAACGCGTCCTGATTTGCCGCGCGATCCTGGCGAAATTTCGCCTTTTGATCCTGGATGAACCCTGCGCCGGGCTCGATCCGGTGGCGCGTGCCGCGTTTTTGCGTTTTGTCGACGAATTGGCCAACGAGCGCCCCAAAACCCCGCAATTGCTGCTCGTGACTCACCACGTCGAGGAGATCACTCCCGGTTTCACCCACGTTTTGGTGATGAAACGCGGCCGCATCTTCGCCGCCGGGCCAAAATCGCGGGTTCTCACTTCGACAACGCTCAGCGACGCGTTCGAGGCGGACGTTCGCTTGCGAAAACGCGGAAATTCCCACTTTTTGGAGCTTTCGCCGCTGGGAGGCGCTGAAAAAGCCGGCAATCCAGGGTTGCGAAGTCAAGATTGACGATGGTATGGATGCCAAATCACAGCTCGCAGCCGAAATTTTGTGAATCAGACCGGCTGAGCCTCCAAACCTCGTGATTACCGAACCACAGATTCTCGAATTCCTGGATGAATTTCAGGCGGCACAGCGGAGCCAAAAATTCGCCAACGTGGCCGCACTGATTCATCCCGATGCGCTGTTTCGCTTCAACGATGGCGATTACCGCGGGATTGCGGAGATTCAGCAGGCGTTCGAAAAAACCTGGGCCTACGACATCGAGGACGAGCGCTACGAAACCAGCGGCGTGGAGGTGATGAGCCGCGATTCGGACTCAGCGGTGGTGACCTTTGCCTTTCGCTGGTCGGGGAAAAATGCCGAAAACGGAGCGTTTCAAATCGATGGTCGGGGAACCAGCGCGATCGTTCGCCACGAAGGGAGGCTGAAGATCAAGGTGGAGCACTTGAGCCCGTAACCCGGACTGTTTGGCCATTTTGCTGGGAATTTTCTGATTGATCGCTACCTTTGCGCTTCGTAAATCTATTGATCGATCGATCTTCGCCGTTATGAGTGACCCTCTTTCCCGAACCCAACGCATTACCACGCCGATTCCCGGCGCCGCTTCCAAGCATGATTTTCCCGATGGCTCCGAACCGGACGCGCGCCTGAAGCCAGCCGAGGCGAAGGGCGGCAACGGCAAGACGCCGTCTAACGAAGCTTTGGAAAGCGAGCGCGAAGAGTTGCTGGAGTGCATCCGCGATTTCGAGCTGCGGCGTGACGTTTTGGAAAAAGATTGCAAGGCGCTTCGCAACAAGGTCAACGAGTTGTCCGAGGAAAAGAACGACCTGGAAAAGCAGTTGGCGGCCGATCGCAAACAGGTGGAGGAGACGCGAAATGATTTGGAAAAAACCCGGGAAGAGGTGCTGGATCAGCACAATTCTCTGGATGCATTGCGCGACGACGTGGCCCGGCTGGGGCGGGAGCACGATGAGCTGGAAAACAGCCTGGTGGAGGCCCGCCGCGACGTTCCACTGTTGCAGGGCCGCAAGAAAACGCTGGAGGAGGAATTGACCGGCCTGGAGACCAATCGCGAGAAGATCGACAAGGCCAAGGCGGAGTTGCAGGACGTCGAGGGCCAGGTCAAAAAGGCCAACGACGCCTTGAAGGCCGGTGAATCCGGCCGCAAGGCCTTGGAAGGCGAAATCGAGCAGTTGGAGGAGGAAAAAGCTTCGCTGCGGGCGGAAATCGGGCGCATTCAGGGGGAGGGCTCCGATTTGCAGGCGCGCAACAAGCAGTTGAAATCGGAGAACCAGGATTTTCTCCAATCCAAGCAGAAAAGCGCCGAGGCGCGGGCAAATTTGGATCAGGCGCGGAAGGATTTGGAGCAGGCCAATGCGGACATTGCCGAGCGGCAAAAAACACTGGAGGCGCTAAAGCTGGAGACCGCGGGGTTGCGCAGCGAGGGCGAGGAAGTTCGCGAGCAACTGAGCCAATTGCGCGACGAGTTGCCCCGGTTGGAGACGCGCAAGGCGGGGTTGGAATCGCGGGTTCAGGAGTTTGAGAAGGCGCGGGAGCAGGCGGAAAACGCGGGCCAAAAACTGGCCGACGGCCGGGCTGAATTGGCGGCGTTGGACGAGAAGGTTGCCGAATTGCGCCAATCCATCGCCGGCATGGAAAACGAGGCGGCCAAGCTGAAGCAGGACCGAACGCACACCCAGCAGCGGCTGGAGCAGGATCGGCGGGAAATCACGGATTTGGGCGAGAAACGCAAAGAGATGGAGCAAGCGATCGCCGAAGCGCAGCGAGCCGCAAAGGAAGCGGCGCAAAACACCGCGAAATACCAGGAATCGGCCGCCAAAGCCAAGGCGCTCAAGGCCGAGGCGGAGGAAGCGGCGGATTTAGCGTCCGCGCAAGCGGCGAAAGTGCAGGATCAACTCGATTTTTACCTGGGCCGGCTGGAAGCGACCAAGCAGGAGCGCGATGAGCTGGAGGAACGCGCCAGGACTTTGCGGATTGCCATCAGCCAGAGTTGAATCGGGGTGTAAAGGGACCCAAGGGACCGAAAGGACGCCATCTGCGACCGACGTCGCTTTGGTCCCTTGCGTCCCTTTGGTCCCTTTACAGCCCCAGCTTGCAAAATCGGCCTTGCCGGGCCGCGATCTTCCCCCAATCGTTCGTGATGAAATGGATCGCCTCACTTTTGCTAATTTCGGCAAGCGCCCCAGTTGCTGAAAAGCCGAACATCGTCCTCTTGCTCTGCGATAACCTGGGCTACGGCGACGTGCAGCCGTTTTGGGCCGAAACGCCTCACCGGACGCCGAATTTGAACCGGATGGCCGCCGAGGGGCTGAAACTTTCCCACTTTTACGTGACGGCCGGAGTCTGCACGCCCTCGCGGGCCAGCATCATGACCGGATGCTACGCCCAGCGGGTTGGCCTGGCCAAGATGGAGGTGGATTACCACGTTTTGCGCCCGGTTTCGCCGCAGGGGCTTCATCCGGACGAAATCACCGTGGCCGAGGTGCTGAAAGAAGCCGGTTACGCCACCACCATCCTCGGCAAATGGCATCTGGGCGATCAGCCGGCGTTTTTGCCGACCCAGCAGGGTTTCGACTCTTATTTCGGCATCCCCTACAGCGACGACATGACCGCGCGCGACGACTGGAATGGCCGGAAATGGCCGCCGTTGCCGCTGCTGGAGAATGAAACGGTCGTCGAGGCGCCGGCGGATCGAAACACCCTGACCAAGCGCTACACCGAGCGGGCCATTTCCTTCATGCGCGAGCACAGGGACGAACCGTTTTTCCTCTTTTTCAGCCACGCCATGCCGGGCAGCACCAAGACGCCGTATTCCAGCGAGGCTTTTCGCGGAAAGAGCGCCAACGGCGATTGGGGGGACTCGGTCGAGGAGATCGATTGGTCCACCGGGCAAATTCTCGATGCGGTCCAGGAGCTGGGAATCGCCGAACGGACGCTGGTGATTTGGACTTCCGACAACGGTGCGCCGAACAATCCCAACGACATCAAGCGCGGGACGAACCAGCCGCTTTTCGGCCGCGGTTACTCCACCAGCGAGGGTGGGATGCGCGTGCCCACCATCGCGTGGTGGCCGGGCAAAATCCCCGCGGGCGCTGAAAGCAAGGAGTTGGCCACGACCATGGATTTTTTGCCGACTTTCGCGAAATTGGCCGGCGCCTCCGTGCCTGACGGCCGCACGATCGACGGCAAGGACGTCTCCAGCCTGCTGTTTGCCGAAAATGGGGAAAAATCGCCCCACGACGCCTTCTTTTTCTACCAACTCGACCAACTTCAAGCCGTCCGAAGCGGACCGTGGAAGCTGTTTTTGCCGGTTGAGAACCCGATCCGGCACGGCCGGTTTCGCAAGGGCTCGACAGAGACGCTCCTCTTCAACGTGGTGGAAGACATTGGCTGCGAAACCGACGTGGCCGCCCAACACCCTGACGTGGTCGCAAAATTGCAAAAATTCGCCGAAGCGGCCCGCGCGGACTTGGGCGACACCAATCGGCCGGGAGCGGGGCAGCGGCCCATCGGCAAAATCGAGAATCCCGTCGCTCTGGTGAAGTGATTCGGCGGTTGCTTCGCGTGGGAATCGTGCTAACACCTTTGCCGATATGATTCTGCGTCAATTTTCGCGATTTTTCGCCATTTTCGGGCTTGGAGCCATGGTTTTTGCCTTTGCCAACTGCGAGCGGCACAACTGGCAGGGCGAGACCAGTGAATTGTTCGAGCCCCATCACGGTGAGCACGGCGATGGCGGCAAACACGGCGACGGCCACGCAAAAGAGGCTCACGCCAAAAAGGGCGAGGAAACCGGCGGCGAAAAACCGGCTGATCATCAAGCCGAAACCGGGGATGGCTCCGGAGAATCCGCCACCGCTCAAGAAGGGGCGGCCCGCAAAGTGTTTCCCAGGTAAGCGCCCAAGCGCCCGGCCCGCAAAGCAGCCATGTTCGCGGCCTACCAGCGGTTCCACCATCCGGAGGGGATCTACAGCTTGGATTACCCCTCGGAATGGGTCGCCGTGATCGAAAACGATGGCGAAAACTGCGGTTTTGGTTGGAACGACAGCCAGGATGTGGGCCTGTGGATTTCGGTGCTGCCTTTCAGCCTGGATTCGGGAGATTTGATCGGCGGCCTCAGCGAATCCTTCGTTCAAGCGGCGCGAAGTTACGGCGATTTTCGGGAGGATGCCACCTTGCGTCACGTTGCGTTACGCGCGGAGGCAAACGATCGAACCGGAGCCAGCACGGCCTGGATGCTGACGACCGGCGAGGTGGTGCTGTTCGTCTCCACGCAGGTCCCAACGCCGGAAAAAGCCGGATTTGAGCCGATTTTTCAGCGGATGATGGAGACCCTGCAAATTGCGGAAAGCATCCCGGAACCGCTGCCGGAAGAGCAGGGCGATTTTGCGGAAACGCCGGAGGAAACCGCGGAAATGCCGCGAAATCGAGGAAGAAACGGAGGAAGCGCCGGAATTGGTGGAATTGGAGGAAACGCCGGAACCGAAGGACTACGAGGCGGTTTGCGCTCAGATTTATCCCGTTTTGAAGGCTCAGGACTACTTTGCGGAGGCGGCCACCGAGGGGCTGGCGCGGCTATCGTGGCTTGGCGACGTCCAGATCGCCTACGTCATCCACAAAGGCGAGACCAACCAACTCTATTGCTTCGGTGGCGCGTTGTTTTCGCTCTTTGGCGTCAAATCCTTGTAGCTCGGCAAGCAGTTCAACATTGCCTTGGACGGTACGCCACTCCATTAATGTGGCATCTTGAAACACATAACCCAGCCGATTGCTGTCTACAGACACCTCTCCCTCGGTCTGCTGCAATAGGCCAGAGGCAATGCGTAAAACGGTTGATTTGCCACAACCAGAGGGGCCAACGATGGAAACAAATTCCTTTGGTGCAATATCGAAGGTGACGTTTTGGAGGGCTTCGGTGCCGTCGGGGAAGATCATGCCGACATTGGCGAAGGAGAGAACTTTGGTTGTCATGGCTGTGCCTTTGGGACTTATAGCGTATAGCGTCTTACGTAACCAGAAAGGATATACGCAATACGCTATACGCACTATTTAGATGATTGAAATTCTAAAGAGGCCATATTTTTATGGCAGACTGATACTTTCGTCAATAAATTCGTTAGTAATGATGTCTGCAGCCTCTAAATCGGCCGGAATAATCCATGCCAGCCGCCCGAATCTTGTCAATGACGCTTTGCACGCGGTCGGGGTCCATGTTGGCCACGATGCCATCAGAGCCATTGCCCACTAGACCAAGCTCGACCTGAGCATTGACGGAGAAATCAGCCAAATCCATATCATAGACCCAGAAGTCTTCATATTGCGCCACGGCATCCACAATGATGGCATTGGCACGGTCAGGACTGGCCACATAATCTACCACAGCTTGCTGGACGATGGGCACAAATTGCTCTAAACAGGGACGCAGTTCTTCCAACTCACCCGCACGAATAGCTAGAGCTTGGGAGTAAAGCGGTAATCCGGCATCATGGATTAGCTGGAAGGCAACAGGTTTACCCCACTCTTCGATGACGTTTTCATAGAGATAGGGCTCAGCGGAGGCGAAGCCCTGTTGGGCAATGGCACCATTCTCAGCGACCCAGCGGGCAGGCGAGCCATCATAAGAGGGGTCGATCTGGTCGGCGGGTACCACGCCTTCGTTGACAAAGACATCAATGAAGACACCGCCAGCAAAGACCTGAATGGTCGCACCTGTTGCGGCCAGTCAGCGATTGTTTCCACACCGGGATAGGTTTCGGGGTCCCACATGATGATTTGCGGGTTCTTTTCTAATGGTGCAGCCACAGCTATGGTCGGAGTATCTTCCGCACCAAGGATGGCTTCGTCGGTGGAGACGTAGCCCATCGTGATGTCGGTTTCGACATACATCTGGGAGGTGGGTTGCTGGAAGCCGATGGCTGGGCCACCGGTGCGAACTTCAATGTCAATGCCGGTGTCTTCGCCGGAGGCCCACAGTGAGCCGCTCACGACTTTGTTGTTGGTGTCAACGATGTAATCGTCGCCAATCATTTGGTAGAGGGCGCCATGCTCGGCTTCGGGGAACCAGTCTGTTTGGATAACCATTGGGTTGGGGCAAACATCTGCCAGGCAACAACTGGTTCTTCGGCAGGCGCTTCCTCCTCAGCCGCCATTTCTGGCAAGCCAATGCTTTCGTCAATAAACTCGTTGGTTGTGATGTCGGAAGCCTCTAAATCGGCCGGAATGTCCATGCCAGCCGCCCGAATCTTGTCAATGACGCTTTGCACGCGATCAGGCTCCTGGTTGCCCCACAATGCCATCGGGGCCATTGCCCACCAGGCCAAGCTCAACCTGAGCATTGACGGAGAAGTCAGCCAGGTCAGCATCATAGACCCAGAAGTCTTCATACTGTGCCACGGCATCGACGATGATGGCATTGGCGCGGTCTGGGCTGGCAACATAATCCACCACAGCTTGCTGGACGACGGGCACAAATTGCTCTAAACAGGGACGCAGCTCTTCCAACTCGCCAGTACGAATAGCTAGAGCTTGGGAGTAAAGCGGTAATCCCGGCATCATGGATGAGCTGGAGGCAACAGGTTTGCCCCACTCCTCAATGACGTTTTCATAGAGATAGGGTTCGGCGGAGGCGAAGCCCTGTTGGGCAATGGCACCATTCTCGGCCACCCAACGCGCTGGAGAACCATCATAAGAGGGGTCAATCTGGTCGGCGGGTACCACGCCTTCGTTGACAAAGACATCAATGAAGAGACCACCAGCAAAGACCTGAATGGTTGCTCCTGTTTCGGCCAGCTCAGCGATTGTTTCCACACCGGGGTAGGTTTCGGGGTCCCACATGATGATTTGCGGGTTCTTCTCCAGCGGCGCGATCACAGCTAAGGTGGGAGTGTCTACAGCGCCGAGGACGGCCTCATCGGTAGAGACATAGCCCAATACAATATCGGTTTCGACATACATTTGGGAGCTAGGGTTTTGGAAACCAATGGCCGGGCCACCGGTGCGAACTTCGATGTCAATGCCGGTGTCTACGCCGGAGGCCACCAGTGATCCCATGACGACCTTCCGGTCAGTGTCAACAGTGTAATCGTCGCCAACCATTTGGTAGAGGGCCCCCATGCTCGGCTTCGGGGAACCAGTCTGTTTGGATAACCATTGGGTTGGGGCAAACTGCGGCAAGCCCGCCGGTTTCCTCGGCAACGGTCGGCTCTTCCTCGGCAGCAGCCGGTTCTTCTTCCTCCTCAGCGGCAACCGGTTCTTCTTCAGTCGTTGCCGGTTGGGTGTCCTCTGGCGTTTCTTCTGGCGTACCGCCGCCACAAGCAACTAATAGCAAAGCCAACAGCAAAAATATTGTTGTCAAACATATTTTTTTCATTCCTCATCTCCTTGTATCAATTCAAGAAAGGTTGGGGCAAGACAATACAAATTCGTGATTATGGTGCATTGCTGAACATGACACAGCCATAAGACAAAATTTCTTGACCATGAGCAGAATCGGATTATCTCATTCTTATGTTATCAACCACCTCCTTCGTAAAATAGCGTATTGCGTAGCAGAATACGCAGTGCGATTTGTCAACCATTACCAAAGAATGACCTGGTTAAAACGCCGTATTTATCTCCCCCGCGCTAAAGGTATTACCTGTCGTCATATTGTTCAAATGGCAAACAGCCGGGGAATGTAAATCGAGGGGAACGTTGTAAAAATCACGGCCAGCTTCTTCAAAGATTTCGATAAACGCCGTCCATACACCCGGCTCGCCTGTGATACGACTTTGTTAACAACCGCTTCCACAAAAGCATCATCCTCATGACGCACATAAAACGTTGCTTCACTGCCATACAAAAGCGAATCATTAATCCGCCCCATTGCCAACAAATCATCCTCAACCAGCGGCGGCATGACGCCAAAGCCATGCGCTGAAAAAACGGCGCTCATTGCCAGCCCTTCCTCCTCCAGACGGTGGATCGTTTGCTCAACACTGCGGGCCACCACCTGCACCGCACAGACCAGGCTGGAATTGGACGCCACTAAAATGTAGAGATCCTCCGGCTTAATCCGGCATTGGCGGGCAATTAGCTCGGCCCATTCCGGACGGACTGGTTCACTGGTTTGAATGGCGATAACCGCTTCGTGATGGTTGTCGCGGTAATCAATGTGATCGAAGTGGTGATCCGGTTCGATGTTGAGGGCGCGCGCCGGGCCAGACAAAATCGGGGCAAAATCACCCGTTTCCAGTCGCCAGCCCGCAATTTGGGAAGCGGTGCAGGCCAGCAGGGGAAAATCTGTAATCACCCGCACCGCTTGTAACCTTACCCCATTAATTGGAATTGGAAAATTCTCATAGGAAAACTCGCCGAGGCCGCCCATCGTAATTTCGGTGTAGTAACGGCCGGCTACCCAACTGCCCGGCGCTTTTTGCCCCATATCGATGACCGTTGAGCCGTTGGGCAACTGCGTCACCAAAACGCCGATTGGGGGCTGGGTTATCCAGAATTTTGTGGACAATTTTCATCGCTTCGCGGTTGATG
>CBDCZR010000028.1:0-104700 GCA_965224535.1 Verrucomicrobiales bacterium | reverse complement strand
AGTTCCCGCTGTAGATGAAGCGATTGCCATGAATTCAGATGCAGACTCGATTCCCTGGCCTCACGCCCCGCTCCATCAACTCCAGGAATCCGGGACATTCTTCGTCACCGCCGGCACCTATATGAAGAAACACATCTTCGGCAGCCGCAAACGGCTTCGCATGGTTCAAGAACGCTTCCTCAATGACGCGGCGCACTTTAGCTGGCGACTTGAGGCGTGGGCCATTTTCTCGAATCATTACCACTTTATCGCTCACACTCCGGAAGACGAGGACGATGCCAAATCGTTGCCGAAATTTCTGGCCATCTTTCACAGCAAGACCGCCGAAACTGTTAACGCTTGGGATGACGCCTTGGGCCGGCGGATTTGGTACAACTACCGGGAAACCCGGCTGACTTACGAAAAATCTTACTTCGCACGGCTGAACTACACCCACAACAACGCCGTCCATCACGGTTTGGTACCCGTGGCGAACCAGTACCCATGGTGTTCGGCTGCTTGGTTCGAGCGCGAGGCCTCGCCTGCCCAGATCAACACCATCTACAACTTCAAGACCGATAAGATCAAGGTTTACGACGACTTTGAGGTGTATCGCGGTTAAGGCAAATATGGAGTGCGCAACCACGCCACGGGCGTGATTGCGCACTCCACAAACTTCACCGCAATTCCCGAAACTTCGCGCGCAGATTCCGGGTGAACTAACCATGAACCCGCCGATTCTCACCATCCTGGCGCTGTTAACCACCTTCAGCGCCGCAATCGCCCACGACGTTAAAGGCGAGCGATTTTTCTACGATCCCGTCAATCGCCTCGTCACCGGTCAACCGCTGGATGGCGACGAGCGCTACGAACCCGCGCTGACCCACGTTGACGGCGAAACGTGGCTGACGACGCTGGATTTTACCCCGGGCGAGGGCGATCGCATTCGTGTCGAAAAGCTGGGAGCGAACGAATCGCGCATCGTCGTCGGCGAGCCCGGCCAATACCGGCGGCCGACGCTAACCGCGGATGCAGAGGGGCGAATTTGGCTCAGCTACGAGGCGTTCGCGGACGAAACGTGGGACGTCTGGCTGCGGCCGGCGGATGGCTCCGAGAATCCTAGAATACTAAGCCAACGACCCGGCAACGCCATCAACCACGTAGCCGCGGCGCTGCCGGAAAGCGGGCTGGTGTTCGCCTGGCAGGAGGATCGCGGCGGCCAGTGGGACATTGCCTACCAAACCCACAACGGCGCTGGAAATTTGGCGAACATCGACGTTACCCTCGGCGGCAATCCGCTCGGCGATTGGCATCCCGCGCTCGCTATCGATGCGAATTCGGGCCGGATCGCCGTCGCCTGGGATGCCTACGATGGCGTGAGTTTTTCGGTTCGGCTCGCCATTCACGGCGAAACGCAGCAGCCCATCGCGGTCACGGACACGGGCGCGTTCGAAGGCCGGGCGCAGGCGATTTTCGATCGCAAAGGACGGCTCTTCGTCGCCTGGGAAGAAGGCGCGCGCAACTGGGGCAAGGAGTATCGGCGTTTTCTCGCCAATCCGCCTAACTTTGATGATGAGCGCGGCGGTTTGCATCGTTTTCGCCTCCTGCGTTTGGCGGAAATCGGCGCAGGCGCGCAGGTTCGGCCCATCGCCGTGCCCATGCCCTCGCTAAACGCCGCCGCGTCGCGGAAGGACGCGCGTCCACGCACGAATCACCTGGGTTTGTTCTACGAACGCAGCCGTCTGGCGGTGGATTCCGCGAACCGGCTGTGGCTGGTTTACCGGCACTATTTTTTCCCGGAAGTGGCTTACGACGCGCGGCCCACCAGCCACATTGAGGAGGGCTGGCGGCTTTACGCGCGCTGTTTGCACGAGGGCCGCTGGTCGGACGCGATCGGCCTGGAACCTACCCAGCGTGATGGGATGCAGCGGCTCGCGATCGCGGCTGACGCGGATGCTGTGACGTTGGCCTGGACGGTCGGCCGCACCCATCGCGGCGCGGCTTCGCCCCAACGCGGCGTCGTCACCGCAAGCGTGGATTTGCCGCAAAACGCGGAATTTCGCGCCATCGAGCCGGAGCCGCACCGGATGATCCCGCCCTCCAACGGCCCGGGCAAACGCGAGCCGCGCCTGGCCAAAGCAAACGTCGGCGGCGCGGACTTCGAGGTGTTTTTCGGCGACCTGCACCGGCACACGGATCTTTCGCTCTGCCGTGTTTATTTCGACGGCTCCATCGACGACGCCTACCGTTACGCGATCGAAGCCGGCGAGTTGGATTTCCTCGGCATCACCGATCACGCCCGCGACATCAACAACGGAAACGTCCGCAGCCAACTCTGGTGGCGCAGCATCAAAGAAGTGACCCGCCACCGCCTAACCGGCAAGTTCTACCCCATGTTCGCGTTCGAGCGCAGCCACGGTGAGACGGATCACAACGTGGTGACGCTGGACCCGATGACGCTGCGTCCGCACAACCCGCCGCTGAAGGATTTTTGGGCGCAGATCGACTCTAACACGTTCACCATTCCGCACAATCCCATCCGTCATTTGCGCGCCTTTGCCTTTCACGATGACGCCAAGCGGCCGCTGCTGGAAATTTACCAGGGTTGCCGCGGAAACCCGATGACGGTGCAGGCGCACTACGGCCTTTCGCGCGGCCATCACATGGGCTTCATCGGCAGCAGCGATCATTTGGCGACGCGCACCAGTTACGCCTGCGTTTGGTCGGCGAAGGGTGGCGAGGAGCCGATTTTTCGCGCCATGCAAGCGCGCCGAACCTACGGCGCAACGGCGAAGATGCGCCTGGTGTTTCGCGCCGGCGAGCATTGGATGGGCGAGCGTGTGGACGTGGACGCGATGCCGGAATTCGCCTACGAAGTGGACGGCGAGTTTGGCGCGGAGTTGGAGCGAATCGACGTGGTGCGCGATGGCCAGGTGGTGCGGACGATTGAGGGCGAAGGCGCTGGCCGGATGGCGGGGACGTTTACGTTGGATGGCGATTTTGGGCCAAAAACCTGGGTTTACATCCACGCGCTGCAGAAAAACGGCGAGCAGGCGTGGTCGTCGCCGATTTGGCTGGAGTGAGGAGGGATTTTTGGATGAACCTGTCTTGGAATGCGGGTGGTTTGCCCGCATTCGGGCGGTGCGATATCCGGAGTGGCGAAAGTCGAGAAATTCCCGATCTCATTAACCGGATAGAGGCACGTTTTCAGAAAAAACATTGCTAAATCAGGGGGTTACGGCCAATCTTTCAAGAACGCATCCTGTGATATGACGTCCCGAGATGCTACGAATAGATGCTGTTCGTTTTAAAATCAGAGAACCCCTAAGATAGATAGAAGTAATGGGACTTCAAGATTCACAAAAATCTTATCGTGCGCCATATAAAGACGTTTTTGGTGCCGCATTCAAAGCTGCAACCCAAGCTGGATTCAAGATTACGGCTACTAGTTCAAAAATTGGCGAAATAGAAGCTTCGACCGGAATGTCTCTGCTCAGTTGGGGGGAGAACATAAAAGTTAAGGTCACCGAGGAAGAAGAAAATCTTGTTTCTGTACGAATCGGGTCAGCGGCAAAGTTTGGGAGCGAAATTGTAGCGTTGCCCCGGCATATGGAAAACGTGCGGACATTCTTTGAGGTAGTTAGCTCTGAGCTCGCAATACCGGATGTCGAAGCGGAGTCTCGTCAAAGAATTGAAGAAGACTACCTGACAGAAATGCTTCGAGGAATCGTAACCAGTAGGAGTTCTCATCCGAAATACGACAAAAGTGCAGAGGTTGAGGACTTGGATCAGGAGGCGGTTGCTCAAGGCGCTGTGATTACTAACAAAAACCATTTTACCCGATTGCGGCAAACCCTGGGAGACCAAATCGCCCTGGCACTTTGGCCAATTGAAGGAATTACATCGTCAGGACTGCTGTGTTTGACACAATCTCAAATCATTTATATACATAAGAAGGGTGTTGATGTTTCGAAAGGGATCGGAACTGCAGTACTTACTGGCCTGCGTGCATTGGCGGATGAATTGGCTGACACCTATACAATCGACCTAGAGTCCATAGTTTCTGTAGACAGGCATTTAAAGGATGGAATGCGGAATCAATTGGTAATATGCACCACGAGTGAGAAATACGAAATCAACCTCAACTACGTTGATGTAGTCGTTGCAGAAGAAGTTATCGAAAAAGCCGTTTCAGAACGAATTGATCGCCAAGCCGGAGGCTCGACTGCACAGTTGATCCAACTCGGCGAGATGTTTGAAAAGGGATTACTAACCAAGGAAGAGTTTGAAGCGCAGAAGGCAACTTTGATTACTGGCTCGAATTCCTAGTGCCGAACAGGTAACAATGACGAATCACAAGCGGACGCAGCTAGTCCTTAACCCCTCAGCCACTTGTCCAGCGGAGTAGGACGCGGCTTTCAGGCGGGTGGCTGATTCTGGACGTTGCCGCCATCACATGGGTTTCATCGATCATTTTGCGATGCGCACCAGTTACGCCTGCGTGTGGTCGGCGAAGAGTGGCGAGGAGCCGATTTTTCGCGCCATGCAAGCGCGCCGAACGTATGGCGCAACGGCGAAGATGCGCCTGGTGTTTCGTGCTGGCGAGCATTGGATGGGCGAGCGCGTGGACGTGGACGCGATGCCGGAATTCGCCTACGAAGTAGACGGCGAGTTCGGCGCGGAATTGGACCGAATCGACGTGGTGCGCGATGGCCAGGTGGTGCGGACGATTGAGGGCGAAGGCGCTGGCCGGATGGCGGGGACGTTTACGCTGGATGGCGATTTTGGGCCAAAAACCTGGGTTTACATCCACGCGCTGCAGAAAAACGGCGAGCAGGCGTGGTCGTCGCCGATTTGGCTGGAGTAAGGGGGGGAAATCTGCGCATCCGTCAGGCCACCGAGCCAAAAACATGAGTGGGGCAAAATGTCAGTTTTTGATGCGATACAACGCGGATTTAAAAAAACACGCTACGCTTTCACAGCCCGCATCATCCCGAGCGCCGCACGCAGTATGAGCAACAGGACGAACAACGCGACCAAAACGCCGACGATGTAGAGACACCACTTCAGCAACGTCATGCCACGCAACCATTCGCGAATCGGCAGATGTTTGCGACGCAATTTGCGGGCGTCCTCAACGATGAAGACGAGCTTCGTCGCCGGATTTTCGAACAGCGCCTCGTAGGTGGCGGCATCGCTGCCTTGGGGCACGATTTCGCGCGGTTGGGTCTCTTCCACACCGCTGGGGCCGAGCTGAAAGCTGCTAACCGCGCCACGGCCCGCGCCACCCGGGCTGTAGCGCAAAATTTCGGTGCCAGAGCGGTTTTTTCGAACCGCGGATGCTTTCTGGTGGAAGCTGATTGGCCCGCCGCCGGTCACCTCGTCAAACCGCGCATAGCCGCCGCCCGGCAGGGAACTGTAGAGCACCCAAATATTGCCCTGCCGGCCATTCACCAGGTTGTTGTAAGTCAGCAAAATTTCGGGGACACCGTCGTTGTTGAGATCGAGTTCCGTACGCACGACGTCCCGGGGATTTTCGACGTCGAAATGCCGCAAAAAATCGCGCATCGGGTTTTTAATCGCTTCAGCGCCCCAAACGGCAGGGGCTAACACGAACACCAGGCAGGCTAGGCGAAAGGTCATGGCTCGGCGCCCGCGACCGTAGCGCATTGCTGGGGGGATGCAATTGGGCTTGTCTGGCGCGTGCCGAAAACGCGGGGTGCAAAGCGGCTGCATTCGGAGCTTGTCAATCGGCCACAATCCCTCCAAAATCACCAAATCATGGAGTCGCATGAGGTCATCAAAGAAGCCCTGAACAAAACCAGCCCCAAGGCGGTCGCCGCGGAGTTGGGCGTCTCGCTGTCGTTGGTTTACAAGTGGGCGCAGCCAAATACCGAGCTGGGCTCGGGCAGCCGCAACCCGCTGGATCGCATCCACGAGTTGATGAAGCTAACCAGCGAGGAAAAAATCATCCACTGGCTCTGCCAACAGGCAGGCGGCCACTTTGTCCGCAATCCCGAACAGGCTGAATCGGACTACCAATATGCGCCGGCCACCAACGAGATCGTGCACAACTTTGCGGAGTTGCTCCAGGTCATCACCAAAGCCGCGGAGGACAACACCATCACTCCCGATGAATCCGACCGCATTCGCCAGGTTTGGGACGAGTTGAAGATGATCACCGAAGGTTTCGTGCGCGCTTGCGAGGAGCGAAAATTCGAGCGGATTCCGAGGCCTGGCGGGCCTAGGCAGCAATAATCTCGCGCAGCACGTTGCCATGCACGTCGGTTAGGCGGACGTCGCGGCCGGCGTAGCGGTAGGTGAGGTCTTCGTGGTGGATGCCGAGTTGGTGCAACACGGTCGCCCACAAATCGTAGATCGTCGCTTTTTTGTCGATGACGTGGTAGCCGTAATCGTCGGTCATTCCGTAGGCGGTGCCGCCCTTGATCCCGCCGCCGGCCAACCAGAGACTGAAGCCGTAGGGGTTGTGGTCGCGGCCGTTTGAGCCTTGGGAAAACGGCGTGCGGCCGAATTCGCCCGTGAAGATGATGAGCGTCTCATCCAGCAAGCCGCGTTGCTTCAAATCCTTGATCAGCGCGCCGATGGGTCGATCGACCTGGTAAGCCATGGCGCGGTGGCCTTTTTCCAACTGGCCGTGCTGATCCCACGGGTTAGCCGCTCCACCCGCGCCGATCTTCTTCGTTAGGCAGGACAACTCCACGAATCGCACGCCACGTTCCACCAAACGCCGCGCCAGGAGCGCTTGCCGCGCGTAAGCCGCTTTTTCCGGGTCGGCGTCGTCCAGGCCATAGAATTTCTTGGTCGCCTCCGTTTCACCGCGCAAATCGCACACCTCCGGCACGGCGACCTGCATGCGGAAGGCGGTTTCGTAGTTTCGAATCGCCGCCTCCACGTTTTCGTCCTGCGCTTGGCCGGCGAAGCCGCGATCGATGCGGTTGACGAAATCCAGCCGCGCGCGTTGAATCGAGGAAACCTGGCTTGGTGCCACGTTTGGGATTGCCGGCGTCGCATCGGCCTTAATGATCGAGGCTTGGTGCTGGGCCGGCAAAAAACCGCTGCTAAACAGCCCCACCCCACCATGCGGCGGCACGGCGTGCCCGCTCTGCAGGACGACGTAGCTGGGCAAATTTTCGTTCGCGGAACCGAGCCCGTAGCTCATCCACGCACCGGCGCTGGGGTGGCCCAGGAACGGGAACCCGGTGTGCATCGCAAAGTTTCCCTGCGCGTGTTCGTTCACCCCCGTCGTCATCGATCGCACCACGGCGATGTCGTCCGCGCAATCGCCGATTTTCGGGAAAACATCGCTGAATTCCAGCCCGCTTTGGCCGCGTTTTTCGAACTCGAACGGGCACGGCATGATTTTGCCGTTGTTGTTGAACTGCGTCCGCTCGACCTTCATCGGCATGTCTTGGCCGGCCTCCTTTTTGAGGCGCGGCTTAGGATCGAAGGAATCGACGTGGGACACGCCACCTGACATGTAGCACAAAATCACGCTCTTCGCTCTCGCGCTAGGCGCGGGCGCGGCAAGGAGGCCGTTCAGCGCGACGAGCCCGAACCCGCTGGAAGCGTGGGCGAGAATTTGGCGGCGGGTGGGATGAAGTGGGGTGTTCATGACAATTCGTTCGGTTCCAATCGCAACCAAATCCTCATGACAGCCGCAATTTGCCTTGGGCGATGATCTTGGCCATGCGCACGACGTGTTCGATCGTGATTTCCATGCTAGCGAAGATAGATGAATTCTTTCAGGTTGAAAAGCGAATGCGCCAAGTCGATCCAGGGCTGGTTTTCGGGGGCGGGTTGGCCGCGTTCGTCACGCTGGGCGTTGAGACGGGCGATTTCGGAATCGAGGCGTTTTAGTTCGCTCTTTTTTGCGGGTGTTAGGGCGGCCAGGACCTGTTTTTCGGTCACAAAGCGAACCCCTGCGGCGGAGGCGGCGATTTCGTGTTCGGTTAGGGCGCGATCGTAGAGTTTCGCCTCAAAAATGCGGCCGCGCAGCATGCGGTTGCCGCCAACTCCGGTGCCGTGGCGCAGGCCGAAGACAACCTGGGTTTTTCCGGATTCGTAGCGGTGTAGCTCAGCTTTTCGGTAAGGCTTGCCGTGGGGCTTACCATGGCGGTAAGCGCGAATCGTGCCGTCCGCGTCGTAGGCGATCGCGATGCGCACGGGCGCGGATGTTGCCTCGGTTTCCGGGTTGCCGCGCAAATTTTCGGTGCGGCGATGATGGTTGCTTCCGGCTAACCAGTGACCTGGGGTGCGCTCGCCGAAGACGATGGCGTCGAAGTTGCCGCCGCTGGTGTCTTGCACGGTCAAAACGCCGCCGCCGCGTTGATCGAGCGAGTCGAGCTGGACGATGGCTTCGAGCGTTTTTTCGCCCAGCTCACGCGTTAGGGGTGTGGTGGCGGCGAACCCGTTTCCGTCCAGGATTAGCGCGCCGTTTTCCAGTTTGGCGCTGCCTTCGGGCCGAGCATGCAGGTTGCCGGTTTGGTCGCGAAAATCGCCCTCGAACGTCCAGAACGCCATCGGCTCGGGGCCGGATTTTGCCGCTTCACCGCCGAATTTCAGCTCAGCTTCGAGCCGCCCGCGGACGGGAGCCAGGAGCGCTTGGCGCCGCCGAACCGATTCGTCGATTCGTTGCTGAATTTTGGCCTGTTCCTCGCGCAGCGTGTTGTAGCGCACGGACATTTCCTCGACGAACGCCTCGGCCTCGGCAAGCTCCTCGGTGCTGGGTTCCCGGCCCAGGGCGCGAAGCCACATTTGGCGCGGATCGCGAGTTTGCGCGCCAAACCTGGCCGCGGCCTGGGTAACGAAGCTGTTGTTCATCAGCATGAGCGATTGCGCCGGCACCGTCGTCACGTCGCGCGCGCCTTTCGTTGAAAACGGGACGGGTGCGTCGAACGTGGCCAGGAAGGGATCGAGCCGGTTGCGGATGACGCTGACGTAAACCGAGCGGCGGTTGGAATTTCCGGCAACCGCGGGGCCAAACGCGGTGAGGTCCAGGTTTCCTGACACGGCCAGAAATTGATCGCGAATCGCCTCGGCGTCTAACCGGCGAACGTGAGCATGGGAGAGCAACGAATTCGCGGGATCGCGACTTTTGGCCAAATTTCCAGGTTGGCTGGATTGTTGCCAGGTTTCGCTGGTGACGAGGTGGCGGATCAGCGATTTGAGCGACCAGCCGTCTTTTTTCGCGAAACGCGCGGCCAGAAAATCGAGCAATTCCGGGTGGCTCGGCTCTACGCCCAGTCGGCCGAAATTGTCGGTCGTGGAGACGATGCCGCGGCCGAAGAGGTGGTGCCAGATGCGGTTGACGATGACGCGGCGGGTCAGGGGATTGTCCGCGCCAAGCAGGCTTTCGGCCAGTTCCAAGCGGCCGCTTTGGTGGGTTTGGTAGGGCGTGTTGTCGATGGCGTCGAGAAAGCGGCGGGGAACGGGATCGAGCGGTTTTTTGTGGTTTCCGCGCTCGAAGAGCGGCTGATTTTGGCCACGCCATTCGGCCAGGGTTGGGATCCGCGTGGCGACGGGAATTTGTGCTTCCAGGCGTCGGTATTCCTCGATGAGCGGCTTGGCGGTGGGGAGTTTGGCAAGCGTGTTAGGCAGCGCGCCGGATTCCAGCGCGTGACTGAGGAGCCAGGCTTGTGGGTCGGTTAGGGCGCCGTCGCGCCAGGCTTGGATGGCGGCGGTGTAAGCCGCATCGGCCGTTTGCGGGCTATTTTTCGGCCCCGGCGCGCCTTTTTTCACCAAAACCGCCTCGCGAATGCCGAACCAGCTTCGGTCGCTGTTTTTGACGAGCAACGGAGCGTCGCGCGCCGTGGTTAGCTCGATGTGGATGTCGTCGCCGCTCCAGTAGCCCAGGTCGAATTTTTGCCAATTCCAGCCGGCTTGTTTTCCGGTATCGCTCAGCTCCACGACCTTGTAAACCGTGCCGCGCCGGGGGTAATTTTGCACCACGTAGCGGACCATGGCGCTGCCGCCGCCGGTGACGTGGAGATACAGCTCATACTCGCCGTCCAGGTGAAAATCCGGCGACGTCAACGTAGCGCCGAATTTGTCCGAAACCAGGTGGGAGTAGACGCCCGCGGGGTAAATGCCGGCCAGCGCCTTTTCCCCCTTCGCGGCAATGGCGAAAGCGCCGGGTTTGGTGGGTTTGTCAGGCAGGCCATCGCCGCGGCGGAACCAGGTAGCGTAGGTTTTTGGGTCGGTTAGGTCCCAGCGCTTGACGACTTTGAGTTCATGGGTCGCAGGGGGCTTACCGGTCGTATTTTTGGGCTTCGCCGCCAGCCAATCTTGCGCGATAGCCTGCCGAATCCGCGGTTTCAGCGCCTCAAGCGCCGCCTTGTTCGCGAGCCGTTTCTCCGGCAACTCGATCGCCGCGCTCGCCGGCCGCGTGGAGCCCAAAATCCCGAACAACGCGTAAAAATCCGCCTGGCTGATGGCATCGAACTTGTGGTCGTGACAGCGCGCGCAACTAACCGTCAAACCTAAGAACGCCTTGCTGAAAACGTTGATCTGATCGTCGGTGAAACGCACTTTTTCGTCCAGCGCATCGGTCGGCGCAAACCCGTGGAACACCATGCGCCAATGCGCCGTGCCGATGAGCGACTCATTGAGCGCCAAATCCGCGTTTAACCTGGGTTTTGCCAGCAAATCGCCGGCTACGTGCTCGCGAACCAACCGATCGTAGGGAACGTCCGCGTTCAGTGCGCGGATGAGGTAATCGCGGTAAACATGCGCGTTAGGCACGGCCGGGTCGCCCTCGGATCCGTGGCTCTCGGCGTAACGAATCCAGTCCATCCAATGCCGCGCCCATTTTTCGCCAAAACGCGGGCTGGCCAGCAATTCATCGACCGTGGCCTCGAATCCCTTGGCCTCAAACGCCGCGATTTGCTCCGGCGTCGGCGGCAGGCCGATGAGCGTGAAATACAGCCGGCGCGCCAGAATTTTCGGCTCGGCCCGCGCAGCCGGCTCCAACCCAGCTTCGGCCAGTTTTTCGCGGATAAACGCATCCACCGGGTGCCCGTCCGTAGGAGGCTTGGCGTCGCGAATCGGCTGAAAGCTCCACCAACTTTTGCGCCGCTCCAGCACCGCCTCCCAACTCGCATCCTCGGCCAATTCCGCCTCGCTCGGCGGCTTATCACGCGGGTCAGGCGCGCCCATCTCGATCCAGCGCACAAAATCCGCCACGATCGCCGCATCCAGCTTCACGCCCGCCTTCGGCATCTGCAAATCGTCGAATTCGTGGCGAATCGCCTGGATGAGCAGGCTTTCGTCCGGATTTCCGGGCACGATCGCCGGTCCCGACGCCCCGCCGCGCAGCATCGGCTCGCGGTGATCCAGGATCAGCCGCCCCTTCGCCTTTCCGTTGGAATTGTGGCACTCGTAGCAGTCCTGCGCCAGCACAGGGCGGATGCGCGACTCGAAAAACTCGATTTGCTCGGGAGTGGCGGCTTGGGCGATCGCGGCGAATACGGCAATCGCGGCTAAATTCGTGAGAACGGGTAAAGTCATTGGGTTCCAATCAGAGAAGAACGCCTCGCCGCGAAGTTCAAGGCTGAGCTTGCGATCCTGCGCGAAGGCCAAAACCCGCAAAACGGCGCCGAAATCGGGTCGACACCAGGCTTGGCAGTTAGAGGTTGTTTTGTTTCCGCTCCCAGCAAATTTGGTGGGGTGATTCGATCCGCCATCTCCTCAATCCTCTCTTTTTCCATCGGACTCGCCGTCGCGTCGCAGCCACCCGAAAAGCAGATCGATTTGCTGATCGAGAAAAAGTTGGCGGCCCAAGGGTTGGCGCCCAACGCGGCCGCGGACGACGCCACGTTTTTGCGCCGGGTCTACCTCGATTTGGCTGGAAGAATCCCAACGCTCGAAGAGGCGGAGCGGTTCTATGCCCGCAATCCCGCCGACCGGCGCAGCCGCGCGATCGACGACCTGCTGGACTCCGATGGCTACGTCAGCCACTTCTACCATTTCTGGGCCGATTTGCTCCGGATCAATTATCGGTTGGGGCTTTCCGCCACTCCGGATGCGGTCGAATTCGGCTACCGGCTCTGGGTTAAAAAGGCTCTGCGCGAAAATTTGCCCTACGACGAGTTTGTCCGCCAATTGGTGGCCGCTGAGGGCCATTTTGGGAAAACGGCGCGGTCGGCTACTACCAGCGCGACCGTGGCATGCCGCTCGAAAACATGTCGAACACGGTTCGCATTTTTCTCGGCACGCGCCTGGAATGCGCGCAGTGCCACAACCATCCCTTCGATCGCTGGACGCAGATGGACTACTACAAAATGGCCGCGTTTAGCTACGGCATGCGATCTAAAGGGCACTCACACGCCAATCGCGACGCGCTGCGCGAACACTTTGAGGTGGCGGGAGACGAAGCCTATCGGCAGGCGGCCGGAGTGGAAGGCATGCCGCGTTTTGCGAAAATCTACGACGTGACGACTTGGCTTCGGCAGCACAAGCAGCGGGGCGAGTTGCAGGATCGCTTGCGCGAGTGGTCGCTGAGCGAAGATCAATTCGTGGCCGCTGCAAAACGGGGAATCGCAGCGTTCGACGAACATCGGAAAAAGGCGCAGGCAGTTCTCAAAGCCGAGGACTCGCTGCATGTCCGCGTGCGCTACGTCACCTCCGGCGAAAAACCGCGCACGCTGCACCTTCCGCACGACTACCAATACGACGACGCCGCTCCCCTTGAGACAGTAGCGGCGCAAACGATGTTTGGCGATCCGGCTGGTGCGCCAGGCGACATCACCGGCTACGCGGATTGGATGACGTCAAAGCGCAACCCGACCTTCACCCGCGTAATCGCCAACCGCCTGTGGAAAAAGGTTTTCGGCGCAGGATTGTTCGATCCGCCCGACGATCTCACCAGCAACACGACCCTTCATCACCCGGAATTGATGGCGCATCTGGAACAGCTGATGAAGGACCTCGACTTCGACATGAAGGCCTACCTTGCGATCCTGTGCAAGACGCAGGCCTACCAGCGGGCGGCTTCGCGGATGCCACCGGCGGGAGAGGCCTATTTTTTCCCCGGACCGGTTTTGCGCCGGATGAGTGCCGAGCAAATCTGGGATTCGGCGATGGGCCAGGTGTTGCCGGAGGTGGATCGCTACAGCCCCAATTTGAAACGGCAACTGCGGGCGATCGAGCAGCGGGAGAGGATCTACGCGGCGCTTGCCGAGATGCCGGTGGAGCAATACATCGCCGGCCTCGTCGATCTCGCCGAAACTTCCACGAAAAGCTCGGCCGGGCTAGCCCAACTTCGCAAGGAATTGCCGGTAGCGATCGCGGACGGGGACCTCGAGCAGGTGCGCCGGTTGCGGGACACTGAAAAGGCGCTGCAGAGCGGAATTGCAAAGAAAATCACCCAAATGCAGGCGAATCCCCACGAACCGCTCGAGGGCGCCGGACTCTTGGCCAAATTCGGATTGGTGGAGAAGAACAACTCGCCGGACGGTGGCGAATTGTGGCCGGTTGTGACGGTAGCCTACAAGCCGAAATATCCCCGCCCGCCCAAAGGCTTGGACCGCGATGAGGTGCCGGCGTGGTTGCAGCGGATGAGGGTGGAGTACCGCGCATTTCTGGGCCTCCCCCGCAAATGGGCCCGCGCCGCCGAGTTGCCGTCGCCGGCGCCGCGCGGTCACTTTTTGCGCGACTTCGGGCAGTCGGATCGGGAATTGATCGACAACGCGGCGAGCCAGGCTTCGGTCCCCCAGGCGCTAAATCTGCTCAACGGCCCGTTGGCGGAAGCGCTCACCAACCGATTCAGCGTTCTCGGCAGTCGTCTGCACCTCGCCGGCTCGGCGGAGGAAAAGGCGGCGCTGCTTTTTGAAGCGATGTTGACCCGCAAAGCCAACGAAGTGGAAACCGAATGGATGCTCGCCGAAATCGAGAGTGAAGGCGAAGAGAGAGCCCTGCAAAACATCGCCTGGGCGCTGTTCAACACGCAGCGCTTTTTGTTCGTTCGGTAGACCCACATTCGCCGCGGCCAACGCGCCAAAATCAGCCCGCTTTGGCCTTGGCCTGGGGAGTTGGGGCGGCTTGGGCGAGATTGCTCGCGAAAATGGCCGCCAACGTTGCGAAAATGGACGTTTTCATCGGTTTGAGGTGGCTGAAGCCGCGTTCGGCGCAGTTTGTGCCGAAATGGCGAAATCGGCACCGGGCAGAGCGGAAAATGAGCTGGCAAAATGGTTGAACCGGGTTATAATTTCCATAATTTTACCCTCTAATCCGGCATGACCGCTCACTCTCCTCATCCTGCCCCGCGTGCCTTCAGCCTCGTCGAACTGCTCGTCGTTCTCGCGGTCATCGGCGTTCTTTCGGCCATTGCAGTGCCAAATATTGGCCGCATCAACGAGGTCACCAACGAGACCAAGGACATGCGCAATGCGCAGAACATCGTCTCCGTGTTTCACTCCGGAGAAGGCGCTGGTCTGGATTTTGTCGGCGCCGACCTGGATTCAACCATCGACAAGGTAGTCACCGGCGGAACGGTCACTTCCGGGGTGTTTTCGGGGCAATTTTTCGGAATTCCCGGCTTGTCGGCCGACCAGCAAGACAAGGCCTCCGTTTTCATCGATTTTACCGGTGGCTCGCTCCATTATTTGGGCGGCACCGCCCCGTAAAACTGCTTGAAACGGCGCTACAGGCGCGTCAGCTCAAAAACGCGATCCGGGCTGCACACCCATTGGCGCGTTTCCTGCTTGCGAGCGCGTTTCCAGGCGGTCCCGCCCGCCCACGGCGAAAATGCGGGCAAAATCCAGCGCTCGGCGCCGTTTTCACCACGTTCCTGCACCAGGCTGGGAAGCTTGAGCCGCAACCCCGCGCCATCGCGGAGCGTCGCTGCCGGATGATGATGGCCGATGATCTCAATTTCGCCAGGTTCCGGGCCCAATTGCGCCTCGTGCCCGTGATGGATGAAAAATTCGCCGATTCGCAGAAAATCGCGAAAATCCAGCGCCCGCGAAATTGGGCCACGATCGTGATTTCCCGCGATGAGGACCAAATTCGGCGCGCGTTGGCGAATTCGGCCGCAAAACGCGGAAACCTCTCGAGCTGAGGTGGTTCCGTGCGCGATATCACCCGCAAAAACGACCGTTTCCGGCTCAAAATCGTCGATTAACCCGCAAAGCCGCGATTCGATCGTTTCCATGCCGAAAAGCGGGATCAAACCCCCGGCGCGGCGAAATTCCACCTCGTAGCCGAAGTGCAAATCCGCCAGCGCCAACCAGCGGGCTCGCTGGTGAAAAATCGCAAGCCGCCGGTCGAAAATGACGTCGGGATGAATGCGCGCGGTGGTCATGAGGGGTAGGCGCGGTTCACCTACCGCCAATTTACCGGCAAATCATCCCTCACTTGGGGCAAAAATCCCGCAGCGGGCAAGGGTTGACTTGTGAGACGAATGCACGAAGGGTGCCACGATGAAAAACCTTGGAACCCTAACCCTGGCGCTGGCTTTGAGCGGCTTTTTGGCGCCCCTCACCGCCCTGGCCGAGCTAAAAGTTGGCGATGCCGCGCCGGAATTCGAACTGACCGGCAGCGACGGCGAAACCTACAAATTGTCCGAGCTGAAGGGCCAGACCGTCGTCATCGCCTGGTATCCCAAAGCCTTCACCGGGGGCTGAACGAAGGAATGCCAGTCGCTCCGTGAGAGCGGCGACGAACTTCGGAAATTTGAGGTGGCCTACTTCGCGGCCAGTTGCGATTCCGTGCAAAAAAATACGGATTTCGCCAAGTCGCTGGAGTTGGACTACCCAATCTTGAGCGATCCTGACAAAACCACAGCAACCGCCTACGGCGTGGTCAATGAAAAGCGTCCCGTTCCGTTTCGGTGGACGTTTTACATCGACCCAGAGGGGAAAATCTCCTTCATCGACAAAGGGGTGAAGGCTGCCTCTCATGGCGCCGATGTGGCCGCGAAATTGGCCGAACTGGGTGCCAAGAAAAAGGACGCCTAACTCAAGACCAAGCCCAGGCGGCACCTCACTCAGCCGTTAGCTTGCGCACGATTTTGACGGCTTTCGCCAGGCGTTTCTCGGCCCCGGCGCAGTGGATCGCGCGAGCGGCTTTTTTTCGGATGCTCTTGCGCGTTTTCAGGTGTTGAGCGTCGCAAAAATTGTCGTAAACGTCGGCCAGTTTCACCAACCGGGCCTGCCACGCCGCTTTTTTCAACTGGCGGTCGTAAGCCGGCTCGCGGATGTCTTCGCGCAGGCGCATGTCCTTGGTTAGCGCGGCCACGGCGTCGGCAATTTTTTCGCCAAATTCCGCGAGCAACTCGTCGTAATCCACGGTGGTGTCCTCAATGGTGTCGTGCAACAGCGCGGCGCAGAGGGCCGCTGGGTCATCCACGCCAAAAACGTGGCGCACCACAAAAAACACCCGAAACGGGTGGGCGACATAGGGCGTCGCATCATCCTTGCGAAAGTGATGCCGGTGAGCGCGAGCCGCGAAGCTGATGGCTTGCTGCACCAACTGAATTTCGCTGGCGATTGCTGGGTCTGACATGCTAACAGTTTAGGATGTCCCAATTTTGGCCGCCAGCGATCGTTTTCCCCATTTTAGGGGCGTGTCTGCTGTTGACCGCCTGCCAAACCAACGATCCAGCCGCGGCGGACCACGCATTTCGAGTCAAACACGTGGATTTCCGCTACAGCAAGGCGCCGGAGGTGCGCCAGAGTTCGCAGCGCAGTTGTGGCGCGGCCGCGTTGACCAGCCTCATCCGCTACTGGCGGGAAGACGCGCAAATCACCGAGCCGGAGTTGATTCGCAGCTATCCGTCCGAATCGCCCACCGGCTACCCCATGCTGCAGTTGCGCGAAATCGCGGTGGCGGAAAAGTTGCTGGCGTTTGCGGTGACGCTGGACAAAGACCCGATGAATCAGCTAACCGGTCACCTCAGCAAGGGGCGCCCCGTCCTCGTAGCCGTGGAATTGCCGCACGGCCGCTACTTTGCGCAGAATCTCCCCATCATCGAGACGCTCGACCGCCGAACCGTCAGGGTCCACGGCGTGGAAAAGCCGCTCAAGGCGCACTACCTCGTCGTCATGGGCCAATCGCACGATCGGTTGTTGGTCATGGACCCGCAATATGGCTACGTGGACGTGCCCAAGCGCGACTTCGAGCAATTTTGGAAGCGAACCGGCTACGCGGCGCTGATCACATCCGCATTGCCCGGCGGGGTGAGCGTGCGCTGATGCCGTGGGCTGCTAACTGGATTTCGCACGCTCCTTCAGCCACTGGCGCAAATCCGCAAGTGACGAAAAATCCAGCAAGGCGATTAAGCCACAGAAAAACACAAAGGTAGTGATGAGTGTTGTTTTGGTCGTCATTTTGAGTTTGGTGCGATTTACTCGCAACAATACTGCTTGATGGTTGCTCCGGCAGCTTCAAATTTGCAGGGACACTTTGGATCAGGCCTGTCAAATTCCCTCTTAATTGGATCAGGAGACTCCTGCGCCTTGATAGTTCTTGCGACTACCACGCCGAGGATCATTTTGTCCTCGTGGGCGTAGCGGCGTAGCCGACCGTGGGCGTGCTCGCCGTTCAACTTGAACGGCCGGTCAAAGTGTACCACCGATGGCCGATTCAAAGTGTACCACCTCATGGGACTGAAGTCGCCATGAATCCAACCTGATCCGCCCCGAGATCAGTCTGGTAATCATGGCAAACACCATTCCCATGACTACCAGACAAGCAATCAGGGCCTTGGCCCTTCAGAAGCTTTCCGAACGGCAAATTGCCAAAAAACTCGGCATTCACCGCAACACCGTTCGCAATCATCTCCAGGCTCCGGACAACCCAAACTGTACCATTTCGGCCACCGGCTCCGAGCTGCCAGATGGTAGCTCGGAGCCCGATCCGCCACCCCAGATCGGTCCCGGCCGCCGCAGCCATTGCCTGCCATTTCACGACATCATCCTCCAAAAATTCGAGGCGGGCCTGGAGGCCACACGCATTCATCAGGATCTGTGCGACGATCACGAATTCGAGCACGGATACGGTTCGGTTAAACGCTACGTCGCCAAGCTCAAAGAGACCCAACCCAAGCGCGTTTGGCGCATGGAATGCGAACCGGGCGAAGAAGCTCAGGTCGATTACGGCACCAAGTACGTCGAGCTTGGTGGCAAGAAAAAGAAAGTCCATCTGCTGCGCATCACCCTGAGCCATTCGCGCAAGGGTTATACCGAAGCGATGCCGCGGCAGGATACCGAAAGCTTCATCCGCGGTATTGAAAACGCCTTCCGTCACTTCGGCGGCGTGCCGCGTTTGCTCGTGCTCGATAATCTCAAAGCGGGCGTGCTCAAGGCAGATATATACGACCCCGAACTCAATCCCAAATTCGAGTGCTTTTGCAAGCATTACGACGTGGTGCCCCTACCCACCCGGCCTCGCACTCCGGAGCATAAGGGCAAAGTGGAGAGCGCGGTAAAATACGTGCAAAACAACGCGGTCAAGGCCAGGAGTTTCGATTCGCTCCACCATCTCAACCGTCACCTGCGCCACTGGGAAGCGACCGTGGCCGATCAACGTGTCCACGGAACGACCAAGCGTCAGGTTCAGACTCATTTTGAAGAAAAGGAAAAGGCGGCGCTGCAGGAGTTGCCGCCCGATCTATTCGGCAGCTTTGTCGAGCGCAAACACAAGGTTCATCGCGACGGTTATATAGAATTCCAATGCGCCCGCTACGAGGCGCCCGAGGAATATATACAACGCGAGCTATGGGTGCGTAGCGACGGGCGCTTGGTCCGGCTCTATAACTTGCGCATGGAAGAGGTGGCGGCTCACCCCAAAGTGGAGCGCGGTCAGTTTTCCAGGGTGCTGGGCAGCGGCGGGACGCCCAAGAGCGTACGCGAAAGCCTACGCTACTATGAAGAACGCGCCGCCCTGATTGGCGAGGAGTGCGGGCTGTGGGCCAATGGCGTAAGCGTCAATCGCAAGGAAGCCGGGATGCGGGCGCTGATGGGGCTGACGAGGCTGACGAGGCTGCTGCCGCGCTACGGCCACGCTGCTCTGGAACGGGCCTGCGCACAGGCGCGGCTTCACGGCCAATATACCATGAGGGAGCTCAAAGCCTGGCTGGATTGCCCCGAAGAGCAACAAAGTTTCAGTTCTTAAGCGAACACGAATTGATCCGGGATCTGAACGAATACGCAAAGATCGCCGGTTTCGAACAACAAAACTAACCAAGCAAATCATAACATGAAAGCAATCCTAAGCGAACAAGCAAGAAAGCTCCGGCTCTCAGGTCTAATGCAATCACTCGAAACCAGGCTCGCCGAAGCCCGAAGCCACGATTTGGACCATGAAGAGTTCCTAGAGTTGGTCTTGGGCGATGAACTCTATATTCGCCAACAGCGTGCGATATCGCGGCGCACGAAGGCGGCTGGTTTTCGCGAACTCAAAACCCTGGAGGACTTTGATTTCTCTTTCAATCCCAAGATCGAGCGTCGCCAGATCTACGACTTGGCCGCGGGGCACTTTGTGGAGCGCGCAGATGATGTGTTGTTGGTTGGTCCCCCGGGAGTTGGCAAGAGTCATTTGGCCCAGGCAATCGGTTATGCGCTGATCAAATCCGGGTGCGCGGTGTTGTATCGTTCGATCTTTGACACGGTGGCTGAGTTGCGTGCTGAGGATGAGTTGCCGATGCGTCATAAGAAGGCGCTGAAACCTTATCTGGGCTGTGATTTGCTGATCATCGACGATATGGGTATCAAGCAGCTGCCGCCCAAGAGTGGGGAGTTGTTGTTCGAGGTGGTGATGCGCCGCTACGAGGTGCGTTCGACGTTGATGACCTCGAATCGGCCGGTGGAAGAGTGGGGCAAGTTGTTGGGCGACGTGCCGGCGGCCAGTGCGATTCTGGATCGCTTTTTGCATCATGCCAAGGTGATGCCGATCGCCGGAAAAAGTTACCGGATGAAGGAGCGGATGCAGCAGCAGGACTGATCCACGCCCAGGTTCCGCCCACGGCTAGTGAAGGTTTTTCGCATTGAACCAAAGGCATGTATTTGCCGGTGAAGGAACTGGGAGTCAAACCGACTCCCAGTTCTGGCAATGATGCCTTCGGACCACGCGGCGCTCGGGTTGCTCCTCAGCAGAGCCCTATCCTCCGCGATGGTGCCAATAGGGTAGCAACTTGCATCCGTCATGACAACGATCCTTTTTTTTGACTGCTCTCTTGCATTTTCCGGCCTCCCCATCTAACTCAAAACCGCCATGGGGTGGTACAGTTTAATTCAGCCATGAGTGGTACAGTTTGAATCGGCCGCTGAGATATAATCAAGACGTTGCCTGCCAAGATACAATCGTGAGAATTTCATCTGCGCACCCAAATGATCGTCGAACGAGACTGGAGTATTCTCCGCGCCCTAACCTTTGCCGTCCGTGTAATGTCCGTTGAGCAGATAGCCCAGCACTGGTGGGGTGAATCAAGCTCGGAGTCGAGGGCTCAGGTAGCAGAAAACAGCCTCGCTCGCCTGTGCAAGGCAGAGCTGCTAAATCGGCTCAAGTTGCTTGCCTATCCACTTCCGAAAATCACCGAGCCCGTGATTGCGTGGAAAGTAGGGGAGGCAGATCCTGACTACTATGCTGTGGAATACAAGGTTCAAAATCGTTGGCCCGAAAAACCTAGCTACATTCCGGCATATGAAGTTGGAAATAAGGCCGTTAAGTATTTTGGCGTGAATCGTCCCAAGCCGATCACAGTTGGCCAAGAGTCGCATGATTTAGGGCAAGCCCAAGTTTATTTGACCTATCTGGAGCATTGGCCCGAACCAGCAGCAGATTGGAAAGGCGAGGAGACTTATCGTGATGTTAGGAAAGGGCAGAAGCTTCCCGATGCGATGCTTTTTGACCCTAGCGGAGAGCCTTATCGCGTGATCGACTTTGCCGGACGGTATGACGCTAGGCGATTGAAAGCTTTTCACGAGGACTGCAAAATGAGAAACCTGCCCTACGAACTCTGGTGAAAACCCTAACCCCGCAACAAATCGAGGTCATCAATCATGTTAGGCGTTTTCGTCCGAGTACGAATCTCGCCGTTGAACGGGTATTCAATCAGACTCAGGATGCTGCAAGAAGCATCATTCGTAGATTGCGAGAAGCTGGCGTTTTGGATGAGGCCCAGCTCTTTGGGCGAAAATCCTACTTTTTTCTCACAAAGTCAGCCGCGAGAAGCTTTTTCAGCGATCCCTCGCTTGGCGGGGCCTTGGGTCCGCTGGCGCTTGCTCGACAGTTCGGAATGCTCTCCTTTTGTTGTCTCGACACGGAGCCGAGAGAGAAAATCACACGAATCGAATTCCTAGCGGACTTTCCGGAGTTGGCAACGAGAGGTCTTCAGCACGACTACTATTTTTTGCACGAGTTTGACTCTCAGACTCGACTCGGCTACATCCATGTCGATACCGGTTCGGACTATCAGCGACTAGAACGCAAAATTCGCATGAACGTCATCGGGAAAAGGCGCGCAATTCAGGCATGGCGCACTGACGTTCTCGGAGACGAACTAAATCCCGGAAAAAGCCGCTTTTCGATTGCCATTGTGACCATCACACCTGAGAAAGCAGGCCGCCTACGCTCCATGCTGGAGCCCGAATTGTCCTGCTTCAGTCGGAATCGGACAACAGCCGCTTTGAATTAAGGGAATGCTCCGGACATCCAAACCATCCACATGTCCAAACAAAAGCGTAAACGATACAGCCCCGAAGACAAAGTCCGAATCCTGCGCCTTCACCTCCTCGAAAAGAAACCGATCTCCGAAGTCTGCACTGAACACGGCATCGCGCCCTCCCAGTTTTACACCTGGCAGAACCAGTTCTTTGAGAAAGGCAGCGCCGCCTTCGCCCCGGCCGGGAACAAACGCGGCATCAACGCCCAAAAAGCCAGAATCGAGCAACTCGAAGCCAAGCTCGCCAAGAAAAACGAGGTTTTGAGCGAAGCCGTCGAAGCGCTCATCGAGGCAAAAAAGCTCTCTGGGGATCGCTGAACACCGGCTGGGTCGCCCCGAAACTGCGCGACGAAATCGTCGACTTCATCGGGCATTGGCACCAGCGGGCCGAGTTGAGCGTGAGCCGGCTCGTCCGCTGGTGCGGCATCACTCGTTCCCGGTATTATGATTGGAAAGAGCGCCGCGGCCTGCCTAACTATCATAACTCAACGATCCCCCGCGAACACTGGCTGCTTAGTTGGGAAAAGCAGGCCATTATCGATTACGCCGGCCAACATCCCGGCGAAGGCTACCGCCGCCTGACCTACATGATGCTGGATGCGGACATCGTCGCCGTTAGTCCATCCAGCGTCTATCGCGTGCTCAAAGCGGCAAGTATAATGCGCGTTCGCGGCTTTAAGGCGAGCAAGAAAGGTAGTGGTTTCGATCAGCCCCTGGAGCCGCACGATCACTGGCACACCGACTTTGCCTACCTCAAGCTGGCAGGCACGTTCTACTTCCTGGTCAGTGTGTTGGATGGCTGCAGCCGGGCGATTTTGAGCTGGAACATCGGCGAAACAATGAGCGAGGCCGACGCCGAAATCGTATTACAACAAGCGCGGGAACAATACCCAAAAGCCAAGCCGCGAATCATTAGTGATAACGGCCCTCAATTCGTGGCCAAGGAATTCAAGGAATTCGTGCGCCTATGCGAGATGACGCATGTGAGAACCTCGCCCTACTATCCACAATCCAACGGCAAGATCGAACGCTGGCATCGCAACCTGAAGGAGGAGTGTGTTCGCCCAACCTCGCCGCAGAGCCAGGAAGATGCCAATCGAGTGGTGGGCGAATTTGTGCATGCTTACAACAGCGAGCGCCTGCACGGAGCGATCGGCTACATCACGCCGTACGACCGGTTGGCGGGCCGTCACAAGGCGATTTTCGCCGAACGCAAGGTGAAGTTGGAGACCGCGCGCAAGAATCGGATGGCCGAGTTTGCGAAAATGGGTGAGTTGGCTCAAGCGGCCTAAGAAAAGAAAAAGGTCAGCGAGCACGTGCCCGCCGACCAGGGGCAACCGTCGGTCGCCTCGCCCGATTATCCCTCGGAAGGTTGCTCTCCAGCAGCGCCCTCGTCCGTTTCACCGGGTAAGCGAACATGACATCAAACCGAGGAGAGGACAACTAGAGGGAGCCTCCCATGCCTCAAAAAACTCATGCGCAGCCCGTGCGCGGAGCCCGGAAATCGTTCCGAAACTGAATGCGTGCTTGACGGGGCGACGCCTCTCGGCGACTCAGATGCTTCAACCAAAACTAACCACCGAAGATTCTCTTAACTCGGACCCTCGATTGTCCGATTCACGCTGAACCAGTACACTTTGATGTCGCCCATGCCCGGCATCTCGACCCTACGATGTTGTGCGCATGGGAATTGTTAGAAGCGTTTCAAGAACGTCTTCGCGAAGTGCACATCAGTGATCTTAATGGATATTACAGACACCGAAGGATTACACGGCCTGCTGCAAATGACTATCGTCGGTTGGGCCCCCTGATCCCAAATACCGTTCCTGCAATCCTGGAGTCTGTGGTTGCTTCCAGCGAGATTGAACACGAATTGAAAAGGGTGCAAATCCTCTCATTCCAGTTATTTTTCAGGCAGCGTCGGCGGCTGGCTCGTTCGTATTCGAAAGTTGATCAATTCATCGCGTTGCTTCTGAGCGATTCCATCGCGAGCCCAACGAAAAAAGCGCTCCCACTCTCCGTTTAGCTCGATGCATCGCAAATGTAATAGCATTTCAGCTCGCTCCCTGATCCACCGCATTCCCGAACAATCCATCCGCTCTCCTATGACGTAGCGTGCTGCTCCCTCAATCACTCCGCTGGCGATTACCAAATCCTCCTCGAGCAAGCGGCCATAAGCCATCATTTCTTGCCGCTTTTCCAGATAACCAATAATCTTCTTCGTCTTCTCGCGTTTTGCCTTTGTACCCGGCCCTCTGGCGGCGATTGTTTGCTGGTGCTGCCGGAGTTCTTTAAGCAATCGTGCAATTTTGCCCTGATAAAGAGCTTCTCGCTGTTTCTCCACCCACTGGGTCAATTCCTCGCTATTTTCCGGATAGAAAAGACGCCCAAACTCCCACAGTTTTTCCTCCACGTGACGAATGTCTAATGCATGCGTTGAATTGGGAAAACGCTCAGCAATCCCTTTGTCGAAACTGAGTTCTCCATCACTTACAATGTGCACGCAATTGCTATTGGGATCAAATCCCCTGCGCTCCACTTCCTTCTTGGCCCAATCCATCATCACCGCTCTGGGAGCATAGCTGCCCCAGACTCGTTTGTTGAAAGGCCCGTGCAAGAGTCCGTCGTCCCCCCTTCTCAAGGTGTAGACAGCAACCAGAGTAATACTTCGCCCGTTCTTGCTCTTGTCGCCTTTTTTACGCCGTTTGCGTTTGCCCTTTGTTAGGCGGCATTGTTTGCCTCGGTGGCGTTGGCAGCCACAAGGGCAAGATTTCTTGGGCTGGCGTGGTCCGCGTCGTTTTTCCAACTCTTCGGCGGTCGCCGTCGGAGTTGCTTTGCCGTCTATTTCGATAACGATGATGTCGCCCTCAGGACCTTCGAACGCCGGCGGTTGTTCCATAAAGGGACCGGCATGCCGGCCCAGCCCAAGAACGAGTTCTCCGATGGTTCTTTGAGATGGCGACCAGTTGAGAAATGCCGAGCAGATAAGCGTGGCGGTCTTTAGACTAACCCGTGTAGCCAGTCTTGTAACAAAACTAACGATAGTTGGGCTAAAACTGTCAGCGAAGAGCTGTAGATGAATGTCCAATGGATAAAACCCCCGGCCGGTTTTGGTTTCTACATACCTTCTCCAGTAAGCAACTTTGCCAAATCTGGTAACCAGAGTGTGGCGGCAGGCGGATTTTAGGCGCCCGTCCGGACAATCTCTTAGATAGTCCTCCAGATCAAATGCTTCATGATGAGAGCGCAGAAAGAGCGCGACCAACATACAGCCAAGGGTGTTGAGCAACACAAACAACTTGTCTTCAAACTCTGCAAATGAGGTCGTTTCGGTGCTACTACAAAATTCTAAGACTTCATCAAACTGGGAGCGAAGTTTTGTGTGGAGGCTCTTGAGCTCAAATTCTTCTTGAGGAACAAAAGTTGCGAGCGTAGTGTTAGGCTGCTGGGGTAACGTGGGTGGTTTTGGTTCTGTTAGACTCACCCGCTAATTCTAGCTCGTTATCCCGGCTGCACCTGAAAAAATCCTAACAAAACCGAAATATTCGGCATTTTTAAGCAAAATTTCCGAAGAAACAGGAGTTTTTGCCTGGAAAATCAGGATTTGCACCCAATTGAAAACAGCAGAAGGCGCAATTCCTAACCAGACTGCTGGTTAAGGCTTCCCTCGGGAGATGAGAGGCAACGGTCAATTCGCGGAACTGAACCGTAGATTTTGCCCGCTGGAAAGAGTTGCGAAATCGTCAAGAAATTGCGACTGAAAGTTACGCAGATGACTAGACTAGACTAGAATGAGTGTTGATAACGTCCCTGCCCACTGCAACCAATCCATCATAACAGGCGTGACAGCCATACAATCCTCTCTCTAGGCTTGGGGATTCCATTTATCGACAATTCCGCGGTCGATTTGGGTCTCAAACCAGTTCATTTCGTTGTGAAATTGGTGTCCGCGCTTCGATACCCGCCCCTTTCCTACGCGAAAATAGTGATGGTCCACCTCCGGATTTAAAAAATCGAATCCGTGAATTGCGGCTGTAAACCCCAGCTTTTGCAAGTGTCGCGCCACCAAAACGCCACTTGAAGGGTACGAACCCAACTCGGCTTCCACTTCGCGATACGTTTCCAGGGATACAAAATCACACGGCCGACCGTCCGTCTGCATTTGCTCCCACATCCGCCGCGTCCATTTTGCAAATTCCACATAGGTCGCCAGCAGATTGAATTGCTGGCCCAACTTCCGAACCGGCCCTCCACCTCCACTGGCCCAAATATCCGTCCGCGAACCCACAAATCGCTCAAATCCCTCAATTTTGCAAAGATTGAACCGCAGCACCTTTCCATCGAACGCGTCGATTCGCGCCCCATAAGTTGATGAGGCCAAGGCGCTGGGGCCGTTGCCAATCACCAACAGCCGTTCACCAAGGAACTCCGGCTTCAAACTGCTCATGGTAAACTGCCCCGGTTGAATCCAAACACTGCGAAATCCTGCGCGTAATGGTGCTGCACAAACCGGTTCACCTGGCTAGTTCCCATGTCCGCGCTAGGTGCCTTTCCCGTTTTATTCAGTCTTGGGAGAATTGGCAAGACAACCTTCAGTTTTGCCGCTATTTCCACCCACGCCTCGTCCAACTTCTCGAAACGGAAAACCCGGTCCACCAGAATCTCGCCTGTTTCATCGCACAAGAACCGATGCTGCGGCCAGAGGTGAACGATTCGTTCCACAATTTCGGGTTCGCCGCGAATCCGATCCAAGAATCGTCCAAGCGTCTTACACTCATGGACGATCCGGTTTCCGAGCGCCGGGTGAATTGGCTCTTGCGCCAAATACCGGTAAGCCGATGTAAAACGGGGCGCTGGATGACGTACCATCCCAAAAGTGAAATATTCCGCAAACTCGCGGGGAAATTTGCTCCGGAAACCTAACGCGGTGGTATGTCCACCAACCGTCCCGCTGCTTGCTGGCAGAAGACTCTGCTCGATTGAGGTTCCCGCCGTCTTTGGCACGTGCACAAAGATGGCTTTCAAATGGTGGTAAACTTGCGGGTTGGGATAGACCATGGCAACGACGCCGGGGTTGAAAACTTCAACGCTACCGGTCGCATCCTTGTGATGCAACTTTTCTGCTCCTCATCGATTCGAATGCTGCCAGGTCGCGGTCCGCACATGATACCCATACTGTCTCTTCCCAACACCATCCGCGCACTTCTCGTTATCAAAAATGTCAGGTCCAAAAATCGTTGCATTAGGCTTGTGACTCAGCCCTTCCCAATACGCCCCCAGCGCTCTCGGACCCGTATGACGCAAAACGGGGGTGTTCGCGGGTAGGCCTAGCATGTAGTCCACCACTTCGAGCCAAAAATCCTGCCCAGGAGTGCTCATCATAAACGCATTTCCCAAGAAATCCCAGCCCTTCACCAGCGCCTGTTTCGACTGGTAGAAATACAGTGCAATCTCTTCCTCAATCAACTCACCCACATCGCCCGTGAACACCCAATCCAGATCCGCGTACAACCCGCCATGACGGTGAAGGATCAGGTATCGCGACAAATCGACCCGTTTGATGGTCCGGTCCAAATTCGCCCACGCCTCAAAATGTTCCGGATACGCCTCCCGCATGAACCGTTCCAATTTCGCATCCGTCCAAAACCGGTACTCCCACTCGCTCAACCATTCACGAACCGACGCCTGGGATTTTTTGAAAATCCAATGGGTCACTTCCTCGGTCTTCCAGGTTTGATGGACGATTTTCGGGATCATCAGAGTTCCACGGGGTAAACCATTTTCTTCAGCCAACCCTCCCTCCGGCTATGTGGCCAGGCGACCAGCCGCTTTGGTTTTCCACAAGCCACAAATTCCACCGCCTTCTTCGTCACTTCAAACCGGCCCTCCGGCGAATCGGACTGTGCGTCGTAACGATACAGCACGTTTCCGCAGGCATCCTCCACCGCAAGATAGAGAAACTGCAAGTCCGCGCATTGCCGCACATCGTCCACCTTCCACCGCAAGGTCATCCGGTAAGTCTCCGTAAAACTCTCCTCCCACTGCCGCTCGTCCACAAACACGCACGGCGGGTCCATTCCCTTCACCGCGTCGCGGTGCAAACGCCGCCTCGCAAAATCGATTCCCGCGTAGATTTCATAATCCCGGTGGCTGCGCGCCGATCCCAAGTCATAGGGACCCAAATCCTCGTCATTCTCTTCCTCCCGAAGCAACCTGCGCAAACGCCGCTTGCTGACTTGATCGCGCTCGTGCCAGGTGGTTGCCACGCCATGTTCGCGATTGTTTGCCGTGTGGTCGTCCCAATGCTTTACCCGCCCTTGACGGCTGTATTCATGCCACACCACCGTTCGGTGAGGATGAACAGGTCGTACCCAAGCGTGTAGGACCTGATGCTCAGGCTGATCTCATCCCCCGCGAAATATAGATTCGGATCGTAGCGATATTCCTCGCAATGCTGCCCAACCGTGAAGAAATAATGTCCCGACACAAATCGGGCTGGAATTGGACGCTTCAACTCCTTCCAATTAGGAATTACGTGAGGCCGGAATAAGATCGTGCCACCGGGCGTAAACCGGTCTGCTACTACCTTGAACGGTTTGTTGTCTTCGAGTTGGTTGGTGACTGGATCGTAAATTCCCGCGTACGCCGTTACGATGGGTTTCGGGCTTTCGCACCGTTCCGTGGCATTCAGCAACCACTCATCCCACCGTTCTGCGAAGCGGTGATGGGAATCCAATTGTAAAGTGAACTCCTCTCCTTCGTAGAGCTGTTGAATCCGGGAGCGCGCCCAACACAACCCCTGGCTCTCTGTCCATTCGACTTCGTCGATCCGAAAATTCGACGCGTTCCGGAATCGATCCATAGAATCTTCACTCGATCTGCGTTGCCAGCATACGCCAAAAACCAAGTCATTGGGATACTTCGCCTTTGTCAGGCAATCTCGAATGGTTGGGAGTAGTTCCGGATCCCGGTAGGCAGCGATTTGAACGAAGATCATATTAATCCGAAAATTAAATAGCCGACACCTAATGATGTGGTATTGTTAGGGATGAAGAGAGACGCCAGAAAGCTTTCGCCTGACCAGCAAGAGCACCTCCGAATGACTGCGGTGCGTATGGTTGTTGAAGAAGGCTACACCCAACGGGAAACAGCTCGTGCGCTTGGAGTAAGTCGGCAAGAAGTAAACCGGTGGTGTCGTAAGTATGAAAAGAGAGGGTGGGACGCACTCCGAGCAGTGAAGCGGGGTCGTAAGGTCGGCGAAAAACGGTTACTATTGCCTTGGCAGTGCGCCACGATTGTTAATCTGATCACCGATAATATGCCCGATCAATTGAAATTGCCATTTGTCCTTTGGACGAGGGCTGCGGTTAGAGATTTGATCGAAGAAAAATTTGGGATCACCTTGAGTCTAATTACAATGGGAAACTATTTAAAGCGCTGGGGTATGACTCCTCAAGTTCCAATTCGCAAGGCCTACCAACAGAATAGCGAGTCTGTCCGGCGCTGGCGTGAGGAGGAGTATCCAGCTATTGAAAAGCGAGCCAAGGAAGAGGGCGCAACCATATTTTGGGGCGATGAAGGCAAAACCACTAACGAAGTTCACGCTGGACGAAGTTATTCGAAGAAGGGCAAGACTCCCGAAGTTCGCGAGAGCGGCAAAAAGCTGAAGCTCAACCACATTTCGGCTGTCACCAACAAGGGAGAAATGCGATTCATGACCTACACAGCTCGAATGACCCAACTCAAGTACATCCTCTTTCTGGGTAGATTGATTCAGAGCCACGATCGAAAAGTGTTCTTTATTGCAGACAATCTTTCTGTGCATCATGGCAAAAAAGTCAAAGCGTGGGCCAAGGCGAACGAGTCCGAGATAGAGCTCTTCTACATTCCCGCGTACTCCCCTGAACTCAATCCAGATGAATATCTGAATCGCGATATCAAGAAGAACGTCCACGGGAAGAAGGCGCCAAGGACCCTCGCTGAATTGAAGGCTAATGTCATAAGCTTCCTGAGAATGCTTCAGAAATCCCCAAGCAGAGTAATCCAGTATTTCAACAGCCCAAAAGTAAAATTCTGTGCCGCGTGAAGTGTCGGCTATTTAATTTTCGGATTAATACTAGACTAGACTAGGTCAGTAGCACAAACACGAGAAAGAAACAAAATATTCATTGCAATTCACTTTTTTGATCCAAAGGAGACCGTGCCATCATGGAAGCTCTGGTTTCGCCGAACGGATCAGACTAAGTTTGCCTTTTTGGTGTGGCCGCAAGCGGAGGGATTTTTAGCACTACTGCGGTTTGGCCAGTTTACCCGTGGAGACGTCAAACCGGACAAGTTCCACCGCGTGATCGGCCGTCTTCTTCTTGATCCAGAATTCGCGAACATTTTCCGGGCGGTGCATGACGCCCTGGACCGTGAAATCGCCTAAATGCCTCGGTCCATCAGAGTGGAGATGCTTTCGCAGGCCCATCGCGGAGAGTTCTTGGTGAGAGTATTCCCGAATCTGCTTTCCACCCCTATAGAATATAAGGCGGGAAATTTTTCCTTCCTTATCGAAATCGTTGGCGTTTCTGATTCGTTCGGGCTCAAGCTGAATAATTGTCCACTCGCCGAGCAACGGAAGCCAGGCAAGGAATAGCTCGCCTCTCATGTATACCTGAAACTCTTGGATCAGTTCATCCTGTTGCTTCTTGACGCGATACAGTTTGGTGGTTCCCTCGGCACTATAGTCGTCCAGCGGAACTGAGCGGACATAGTAGGCACCTCTCTCAAATGAATGAACGACCGGGAAGTTTTCTCCGTTTTCAGGGATAGAAAAAGCCAACAAGATAGTGGCAATACCAATCGAGAGGAGGCAAAAGAGGGCGAGCGCAGTTTTCATAGGCTTTTCGTAATTTGTTGTTGTCGTTGCGTAGAGTGGTGAGGGAGTAGACGTTTTTTTGAGGCAATCACACAATCACATTAACTGATGTCTGAAGCGCCACTATGAAGGGGCACATGGCTGCCTTCGGAAATGATACTTGGCAATAGTTCGCCAGTCTATCTGCGTCTGAATCAGAACTCAAAATATTCCGAACGAAAGTGCCGGTATGATGTCCCTAATGCATCATCCAGAGTGATCAACAACCTGACTTTCGGCGCAGCATCATTAGCCCTATCTTGTTTTCTTTCTTCATTTAGCGCTTCGAACACGGCGTCGCTGAGTTCCTTGGAACACTTCCCTTCGACTTTGACTGTCCGCTTTGGAACGATCAAAATCTTTTCGGACGAGTCGCTCAAGCTCACAACCGGTTCGAGAACTGCAATATCGTCCGCGGGGCAGCAAGGCTCCGCTGGTGTTTCCGGAAGATTGGTCATTGGATACCCCGACCGATATAGAAATGTTGGTCGGATATATATTTGGAAATTTCGAATCGCGACGGCCTGTTCCCCTCGATTTGTGATGGAGAAGAGAAAATCCGGCGGATGATTCGACTCGCCTTTTTTGCGCTGCCCCTGCACGGTTAGGCTAAGACCATCTAGGACGGACGTGGGCTCAGCACCTGCATGGGAAAGCGCCACATCGAGTTGCTTCATTTGGTTCATTCTAAGGGAATTTGGTCGGGCATTGAATGTCTTGCGGTGAGCCAATCACTCCTCGGGGTAGTTCAAACAAGCGGAGCATGCGCCCCAATCCGAAGCGCGCGCATGGTCGCAAATCGCTTGGGCCATCGGCGTAATTACATCCCGCTCAGCTGTGTAGGCTGGCCCGTTGTGGTTATTGCCGTGGTCGCTTGGAATATGGCGTATGTATTCCTGATTCCACGCGGCGTAAGCGTCATTGACCGCCGTCGCAAATGCAGGCAAGGCCGTGATTTGCTGAATTGCTGCCGCTCTGCCTTGACCCGTGTCCGCAACGGTCAGAGCAGCGATGTCCGCCTCGATTGTAGGGGCAACGGTCTCCAACGCAGGTTCAAGGTGGGCTTCGTGTACAGCTTCATGCGCGTCGATGGCACTTATCATATACCACAGAACCCCCTGAACAGAAAGGGTATGCAGTTGTCCTACCTGAGTACAAAATACCGTTTCTGTTGAGTTGCCGCCGGGAGGAGGGCCGGTCACTTCTTGACATCCTTGAATGAGGTGAGTGCGTAGCGAGTATTCGCCTTCTAAGGTGTCCAGACAGGCAGTCCAATTGGAACCATCGGTATCAGCCTGGATACCTATATTGACTCGCTCCGTTTCACAACGTCCCCATTGAGGAAAGTTACCAGTGGGGAAATTATTTGGGTTAGTGTTGTTCAGCCCAACGGTAGCTTCCGTTGGTACAAATGCATCACAGACTGGAGTTGGCGTAGGGGTTGGTGTGGGTGTGGGTGTAGGTATTGCCGGAGTTGGCGTGGGAGTTGGCGTCGGCGTGGAGGTCGGCGTCGACGTGGGGGGTGGCGTCGGCGTGGGGGTTGGCGTCGGCGTGGGGGTTAGCGTCGGCGTGGGGGTTGGCGTCGGCGTGGGGGTTGGCGTCGGCGTGGGGGTTGGCGTCGGCGTGGGGGTTGGCGTCGGCGTGGGGGTTGGCGTCGGCGTGGGGGTTGGCGTCGGCGTGGGGGTTGGCGTCGGCGTGGGGGTTGGCGTCGGCGTGGGGGTTGGCGTCGGCGTGGGGGTTGGCGTCGGCGTGGGGGTTGGCGTCGGCATTGATTCAGGCATTTGTTGTGGGGTAGGTCAATTGCGATTTGCGCCGATTAGCGATGACCATTTCGACTCCAAACGGCCCACGCCAAAAAATTGAAGGAATGTACCGAAATTTTCCACTTTGTTAGAATCCTAATCTTAGGTATCAGTTCCGTTAGGTCAAGCCGGAAATGAAGCTCGAAGAGGTGGCGTTGTTGTGGGCGGACCTTTTCTCCATGAAACATCAATATCAATCATTCCTGATTTCTAAACCAAATTACCCTTCAAGCGCAATCCGCCTCCCGTCGCGACATTTTCAACCCACCTTCAACGCGGTCATTCCTCGAAAATGCCATTTTCGGCCCACCTCCCAGTCGGATGCGGGTTGAACATGGCGCGTGAGACCCGCATCACAGTGAGAAGTGACTTGGAAATGCTTGAATGGGCTCGCGTTGCGATCTTGCCAGGGGCGGTTTTTGGCGGAAGGGGGGGATCGGTCAGATTTGTGTGGCTTGGGAGAGAAAGGGGAACCCGCGAATTGGACGATTCTTCGCGAATTGAGCGTTGGCCGGACTGGCGTTGCTCCAATTGGGCACGCGGATTTTCTAAGTAGAGTTGGCCTATCTATGACTGCGGAATTTACCGCGATCTTGACTCCAGCCGAAGAAGGCGGCTTCGTGATTGAATGCGCTGAAATTCCGGGAGCGCTTTCGCAGGGAGAAACTCGTATAGAGGCCTTGGAGAATCTGGCGGATGCCATCGCGCTGATCTTAGACAGCAACCGCGATGACGCAGTGTGCCAAGCCGAACCCTCTGCCACCACGGATACCATCAAGGTTGACCTGAATGAAGCGAGCAGAATTGTTGAAACACTTGCGTAGGCACGGGTACACGCTTCATCGGGAAGGAGGAAGCCACTCGATCTGAATGTGAACTCACAAACCAGCCAGAAGGCGACGTATCCCGCGTGAAAAGCAATTGGTGGGCAGCTTTGATTCGTGAGAACGCAGAAAAAATAGATTGATATTTTGGTTGTCTTAGGTAAATTGGCCGGGATTTTACCTAACATCGCCAAAAAATCTCACCATCCACGGCCATGCCTGACATCGATTCCACGCTCACCACCGCCGAAGAGACTGCTTTAGACGCTTCCTCCCTGGAAAGCGGCGCCGATTCGAACCGATCCCCCACTCGCAAAAACAGCGACCTGAACAAAAGACATCTGGCCGACATCAGCTTGGGCGAGGATGTGGCGGCGGCGGGATTGGATGAGGATCGGTTGGTGATGCTGGCGAGTCAGGAGATCGAGGAGAGTACGTTGACGGGAATCGTGACGTTGGCGGAGGAGGCGCGGTCGATCGGGCAGAAGGTGGTGGCGGCGAAGGAGGATAAGAAGCGCAAGACGCAGTTGGAGCAGGAGGCTCGCGAGACGCTGTTGCGGGGATTGCGCGCGATTCAGACCGGGGTGAAGCGGAAGTTTCCCAAGGATAAGATCAAGTGGGCGGCTTACCGGATTGGGAAGGCGAGTTTTGGGAGTAACCGGGTGGAACTGGAGCAGGATGCGAAGGTGATTTTGGATTCGGCGGAGGGAGATGAGGTGAAGGGAATTACGCCGGAGAAGATTACCGAGATTCGAGCGCTGCTGAAGGCTTGGGTGAAGGCGGATGAGGAGCAGGATGCCGCGGAGGCAAAGGTGACTGATTTGCTGAAGGAATTTGAGGAAAATGTGGATGAGATCAATGTGGCGCGGCGCGATGTCCAGCGGGCGGCGGATACGGTTTGGTCTTACAAGGAGGGGAAGAACGCGGGGACGCGGCGGGCGTTGAAACTTCCAGCGAACCGGCCGCTGAGCTGATTCGGTATCCGCGGGTTAATACGCATGGGTTAGATGGCTAGGCCTCGCTACTTTTTCTCCCAAACAAACGCCGGCGGGCGAATCGCTTTAATCTCGCGATCGTTGGCGAGCTTCGGACCGGGCGTGGAGCGTCCGTCGGCAAGAATTTGCTTGTAGTCGGCGAGCATCTTTCGAACCACGTCGGGTTTCTCGGCGGCGAGGTTTGTGGTTTCGCCAGGATCGTTGCGGAGATGGTATAGTTGCAGGAATTCGGCGGTTTCCAGCTCGGCGTGATTCCTCGGATTTCGACCAAATCGCGCTACGGCCTGTTTCCAGGCATCCTCGGACCTCGGCTCGGTGAAAAATCGGCCGGAACTGCCGCTGCCGGGACCGAGAATCAGTTTCCAGTCGCCATCGCGATAGGTGTCAGCCCGCGTGCCTCGCGCTATGTGAGTGGTTCGGCTGCTTGCGGAGGCGTCTTTCAAGACGGGAACGAAACTCACGGAGTCAGGGCCTTGTTCCGACGTCAATTCGATTCCGGCGATTTCAGCCCAGGTGACCATTAGATCGTTCAATCCGATCAGCGCCTCCGTGGTGCTGCCGGGCTTCACCACGCTCGGCCAAGCCGCTGCAAAAGGCACGCGAAGGCCGCCTTCGAACGCGGAAAACTTGTATCCACGCCAGGGACCATTGGCGTAGTGGCCGTTTTTGTGCATTTGTTGCATTTGGTTGGCGGTAGCCTCGCGTTTCGATCCCGAATAGTGGCCGGGACCATGATCGGAGGAGACCATAACCACGGTGTTGTCCGCGAATCCCGCCTGACGAAGATGTTCGCGAATCCGGCCGATGCAGGCATCGGTGTTCATCACGAAATCGCCATAAATGCCGATGCGGCTCTTGCCCTCGAATTCCGGCTCGGGAGAAGTGGGTGTGTGCGGTGCAGTTAGGGCGACGTAGAGGAAAAACGGCTGTTCGTTACCGCGCTGCTTATCGATAAACGCGCCGGCTTCATCGCAAAACGTGGCGAGAACCTTTGTATCTACAAAATCCTCTGCTGCGGGCCCGACGCGATTGAACGCGCTCCAGCCTTTTTGCGCAGTAATCTTGCCCTGCCAGTTTTTGCCACGAACGAAGGCGTAGGGAAACATATCCAGCGAGCCGGGGAGGAAGAAGCAATCATCGAAGCCGTAGTCGCTCGGCCCGATTTCGATCGGTTTGGTGAAATCGGTGTTCTTTGGTCCTTGCACCTTGCCATCGCGCGTCGCCATACGCGTGCCGAGATGCCACTTTCCGACATAACCAGTGCGGTAACCGCCGGATTGGAACATTTTGCCCACGGTGTGTTGCGTGGTGGGAAATCGCAGGCCGAGGAAACCCCAGGGCCCGCCGGGTTCGGGTTTCCCGAAGCGAAACGCGTAGCGCCCGGTGAGGATCGACGTTCGGCTTGGGACGCAGACTGAATCGGTGACATGCGCGTTGGTGAATTTCATCCCCTCGGCGCAGAGTTGATCGAAGTGAGGCGTGTCTATATTACAACGGTCACCGCCAAAGGCCTTGATATCACCATAACCGAGGTCATCGGCAAGGATAAAGACGATGTTTGGCCGGGACTCCGCGCCGGCGAGGCCGAGCCCGAAATTTGCGATGATGAAGGCTAAATAGAATCGGGAGAGCATATCTAGGCAGGATCGCAATATCCCTCACTTCATCGGATGCTCCTTCAACAATTCCTCCGGCTTGTAGAACATCCCCGGCGTGCGATCCGCGGTGGATTGACGCACTTTTTTGACCGTGTCAGGCTTCACCGCGGCTGCTTTGTTGCCGAACGCGTTGCGGACATAGGTTAATACGCCGGCGATTTCTTTGTCGCTGAGCAATCCAGCGAACGGAGTCATCGGCGGCACGCCTTTGCTGGGATCGTAGACCTTGCCATTGACTTCAATGCGTCCCCACATGCCGTGGAGGGCCAGCTTGATGAGGCGCTCTTCGCTGCCATTGACCCAGGGGCTCTTCACGATGGGCGGGTAGATGTTGGGAACTGCGCCGACGCCGTCTTCACCGTGGCAGGTGACACAGTGGGCGTCCCGGCCGTAGACTTCCTGGCCGATTTTCCACAACTCCTGGTCGGCTTTAGCGAGATAAGCGGGGAGTTTCTGTTTGGGCGCGGTTTTGGGCTTCAGATCCAACTTTCCTTGGGTCAAAAGCTCGGCGTTTTGGTTGCCGCCGAGGTCGAGGTCAGCGGCGTCGTCTTTGAGCGTGGCGTAGGCGGCTTCTATGCTGGGGCCCATCCATTTATCGAACGGTTTCCGAACCGCTTCCATGAGAATTTTGGCTCCGTCAGGGTTGTCCAGCCAACTGGCGGCGACGATGGCTTCGAGCCGGACGCGCGGGTGATCGTCGGCGGCGGCTTTGAGCAAAAGTTGGGTGCCGTCCGGCACGTTTTCGTGCGTGAAACGCAAAACATCGACCGCGGCGGAGCGAACCTGGTGACGTGGATCAGCGAGCGCCTTTTTCAAGATGCCGACATCGATCTGACCTTGCGCCCAAGTGGCCCAGAGCCCTTCCAGCAGGTGGCGGCCGTGATTGGGATCGCTCTGGCTCAAGTTGGCGACCCACTTGCGAACGGCGGGCAAAACCTGCTCCGGCGCGTGTTCGCGCAATTCGCGCCGGGTGCGGTAACGGGTGCGATATTCGTGCGCTTTCAGGTTCTCCAGCAACTGCGGAATCGGTGCGCCGTCGATTTTCGCGGGTTTGACGAGCGGACGCGAAGGATAGGTGATTCGGTAGATGCGACCGTAGTCGGAATTGCGGTTGGGATCGCGCGCGGAGTGCTGCATGTGGCCGACAAGCGCGTTATGCCAGTCGATGATATATAGCGCGCCGTCAGGGCCGAATTCCAGATCGGCGGGGCGATAGTTTCCGTCGTCGCTACGCACCAAATCCTGCCGATGGCGACCCGTGAAGCCGCTGCCGTCTTCCACGATGGTATGCTGCTTGGTGCCGAGGAAGCCGATGGTGTTGTTGAGCAGATAGTCACCCTGAACTTCATCTGGAAAATGGCGGCTGGAGACGAATTCGCCGCCGGAGGTGGGCCGCACCTTGTGGGTGGTGAATTGCGCGGTTTTGCCGACTTCCATGCCGTGGGGAACCTTTGCGCTGACGGCCGTTCCCCACCAATTCGCGCCACCAGAGGCGTCGCCAATGAAATCCTGGCCGTATTCGTCAAAGGCGACGGCCCAGGGGTTGGAGTAGTCGCTCTGGCTGTGGCGAATGAGCTTCCAGCTTCGCGGATCGAAGCGCCACACGCCGCCGTCGGTCATGCGTTGCGGGCCGTAGGGCGTTTCCACCTGGCTGTGGAGAAAACGGCCCTCACACAGATAAAACGCGCCGGAAGGATCTGCGCAATACGCGGAAATGGCGTGGTGGGTATCGTGCGAATCGAACCCATCGACGATGCGGGTGCGTTTGTCGGCCACGTCGTCGCCGTCAGTGTCTTGGAGCAGCATGAGATACGGTTCCTGGCTCAGGTAGACGCCTTCCGGCGCGAGTTCGAAGCCGATGGGAATGTGCAGTCCGTCAGCGAATATAGTACGCTTATCAGCGCGGTTATCTCCATCCGTGTCTTCGAAAATCAGGATTTTATCATTGGGTCGCTCGCCGCCGGGGAGATAGTGCGGATAACTCTGGATGGTGGAGACCCACAGCCGGCCTTTGGCGTCGAAGGACATTTGCACGGGGTTCCCAAGCGTGGGAAACTCTTTCTCCGAGGCGAAAAGCTCGATTTTGTAGCCGTCCGGAAGCTGAAAGCGCGAGAGGGCCTGCGGCGGCTCGAGATACTCGATTTTTCGCGTGTAGTTGGTGATGACTTTGGTGAGTTTGCGCGTTTTGGCATCGTCCACCGTTTTATCCTTACCTTGTGCGATAGCGTAGATTTTTTCGTCGCGCAGGAAACCCATCTGGCGGATCTTTTCGATTTCCTCGGGATAATTCACGTTGCCGTAGGGCGCCCAGCGCCGGCCCCAAACGTGCACGCCATTGAGCATGCGGTAGTCGTTATGCCAAAACCAGTTTCGGTCCAAAATCGCCTCGCGCACTTTCGCCAGCAACTCCGGTTTTTTGGTCAATCGGTTAGGGCCGAAGAGTTTCGCCTCCAAAATCGGCGCAAGCAGGCGGTAACCTTCCTCATTCAGGTGACAGCCGTTGAGCGTCAGCTTCGATCCATCGGCGCCAAACCAATCTTTCGTCACGGAAAACAGGTCGATGGCGCCGACCTTTTTCGCCTTAGCCACCTCCAGCACCGCTTGAGCGTATGCGGCCAGGTTTTCGTTCTCTTTTCGCCCGTCCGGCAAATCGTAGGCGTCGCGGCGATCTTCAAACGCGATCGGCGTTGCCAAAATCAGCTTCGGCGCAGATTTCCCGCCGTTGTAGCTAACCGACAAGGTGTGATCGACAAACGCGCTCAGCTCCGCCTTAAAATTCGCCAAGCCGGCTTTACCGTCGAACGATTCGTTGAAGCCGAAAAACGCCACGATGGTATCCGCCTTCAGGTCGGTGAGCCACTCGTCGGGATAAGGATAGTGCCCGTTTCCAGGTTTGAGCCCGGGAATGTGGGTGAGCTTGTCAGGATGAAACTTTTCCGCGCCGGGAAAGGCCCACTGCGTGTCGCGAGCCGGATGCGCGCGAAAACCCGGCGTATCGGCCGGATGGCACATATTGCGGAAAAACAGGTTCTTGCCGGCGAATCGCGCGAAGAGCCGCGTTTCGAAAAAACCGTGGTGGAGCATGCGCTCGCCCAGACTGTTGCCGATGAACACGATGCGCTCGCCCGGCTTGGGTTCGTAGGGCAAAGTCACCGCCGGCGCGGGTTTTGGCGCTTTTTTGGGCTGCTCGTACTTTGGGCGCTCGGTTAGGCCGGCCTGCTGCGGTTTCTTCGTTCCACGGGGCTCCTTCATCGTGGTGGCGAGGCCGGTTGGAGGCGATTTTCCCAGCCCGTAGCTAAAAGCCGTCAGCTTCAGCACGTCGTTGTAGTATTCGCGCGGATTTCGCGAATAAAACGTCGGCTGAAAACGGTCCACGGGCCTAACATTTGCCCGCGCCGGAACCTCCAGACCCGCCAGGTGAAACACACCGTTTATGATAATACGCCGCAGGCTCGCGCTTTTGAAATCCACCGACGCGCCGATGGTGCTGGCGAGCGCTTGCCCCTTCTTCCCGCTCGGCGCGGTATATTCGCGCAGCCAAACCGCCGCCTGCAACGGATCGTTCTTCACCGGCACGTATTTTGAGTTTGGATCCAGCGTCTCGATCACCGCTCCGCGCACCAAAATCGTTGCCTTGCTTTCATCCAGGTTTTTGGTGCCGTAAACATCACTCGGCGCGAAAAACATGTCGTCTACTCCACGTAAAACCGGATGCCGCGCGTTCTTTTGCACGATGATGCCACGTGTCCCCTCCTTTTTATGCTTGCCGTGATGTCCGGCCCATTTTTCGCCCAGATAATTAAGCCCGAAATTGGTCCAATCCACGCCACCAAGAGTGGATTTCGTCTTGAAAGCATGCGTCGCCGTTCGCAGGCCGATCACCGGTTTCCCGGCATTCACGTAATCCAAGATGTGCTGCAACTGCGGCTCTGGCAGGTTGCGAAAACGCGTGTCCAGGATCATCACGTCGGCCGTTTTCAGCGCCGCCAAACCGGGGATGTTGTCGTTCACCTCCGGATTGATGAAGCCGGTGGCCGGATCGATGGCAAAACAGACCGTGGTTTTGAACCCGTGACGTTGGCTGAGGATTTTGGCCAGCATCGGCCCTGTTTCTTCGGATCGATACTCCTCATCGCCGGTCACGATGACGACGTGTTTGCCCTTGCCGGGCCCGTCCTCGCCCTCCAGCACGAGAGTTTGGGCGGAAGCGAAAAACGGCAGGGCGAGGATGAAGGTTAGCAGTTGGCGCATGGATCTGGATTTCGGTGGATTTCTGGGTTTAAAGGGGTGGAACGCTGATTTTTGCGAGAAAGCCGCGCGTTTCAACCGATTGCACGTTCCAAACTCAGGTTTCCGGGGTAATCTCTCGCCTTGACGCGCCTTAGCTTCAGCCGCGGCAAACAAGTTTGGCCCACGACCTGGATCTTGCCCACGTAGCCGCCCTCCCTGTGAATTGCGGCGCTCTATGCCGGAAGCACGGTACACGACGCCTTCAGCACAATTCCATGACCAATGTTTCGAACGCGCGGCGTGCCAACTTCCGCTGAAAATCCGCGTTGATTGCCGCGACTCCCCGCTTTAGCTGGGTTCATGCCCAAATCCTCACCCATCTCCCGCCGAACCTTCGCGGGAACGGCGGCGGTTGCCGCGAGTTCCGCGTTTGGCTTCCAATTTGTTCCCGGCCGCGTTTGGGGCGCGAACGAGCGCGTCACTCTTGGTGGGATCGGCACAGGCGGCAAAGGCGCGGTGGATGTCGGGGAATCGGCGAAGGCCGGTTTTCAGGTGGTGGCTCTTTGCGATATTGTCGACATCAAGCGGGCGCCTGAATCTTCCGGCGGAATCGGCTCGCAGAAGAAAACGCGCGATGCGCATCCGGACGCTACGTTTTTCGCCGATTACCGCGAAATGTTGGCGGAAATGGGCGACAAAGTCGATGCCGTCACCGTAACCACTCCCGATCATCACCACTACCACGCCGCCTCAGCCGCGATGAGGGCCGGTAAGCACGTTTACTGCCAAAAACCGCTCACCCACGGCATTTGGGAGGCGCGGCAGTTGGCGCAGATCGCCGCGGAAACCGGGGTTAAGACGCAAATGGGCAACCAAGGCCAGGCCGCTCACGCCATGCGCCGGGTGATGGAGCTGATCAGCGCCGGCGTCATCGGTCAGGTCAAACAGATCCACACCTGGACCGATCGGCCCATTTGGCCGCAGGGGTTCAAATCACCGCCGGATGCCGAAAAGGTCCCGGATTGGCTGGATTGGGAGCAATGGGTCGGTCCGGCGCCTTTTGTCGACTACAGCTCCCAAATCCACCCCTTCAAGTGGCGTGGTTGGTATGATTTCGGAACCGGCGCGCTGGGCGATATGGCTTGCCACTACATGGCGCTGGCCTTTGGCGCGATCGACTTCACGGCTCCAAAAAGCGTCGTCGCGCAAGCCGCGGGCGGCACGAACATTTCGCCGCCGATCACTTCCACGGTTACCTACGATTTCGCGGATCAGGGCGTCGAGTACATCTGGTATGACGGCCAAAAAGGCGCCCGATTTGAGCGCGACGGCTGGAAACTCATTCCCGGCGAGTTCAACCGGCCGGACGACAAGGTCCTCCAGGGGCTCAGCTACCGCAAATTCGACAACGCCTTCGTCGGCGAACGCGGAACCCTGTTTTTCGGCTATTTTCACATGGACAAGTGGGTCGTCTCGCCCACCGGCGCGCTGGATGGGTTCGACTGGCCGGAGCCGTCCATTCCGCGCGCCCGAGACGGTAATCCTTACGCCGAGTGGCTCGATGCGATTCAGGGAAAAATCGGCCAAGCCGAGGCTCACTTCGGAAAATCCGGGCCGTTCACCGAGGCGATCTTGCTCGGGGTGCTCGCGCAGCGGTTTCCCGGCCAAAAACTGGAGTGGGACTCCGAAAACCTGGCGGTGAAAGGCCGCCCCGACTTGCAGCCGCACATCCAGCGCCCTTACCGGGAGGGATGGGAGGCTGCTTGACTCACCACCCTAACCAACCAACCAACCGGGAAATTTCTCCAAAATGAAACGTTTCATGCTCCTAACCGCCATCCTAATGTCGCTGGGCGCCGCCAACGCCGCGGACGTGACCTACAACGGCCGGATTTCCGCGATTTTGAAGGCGAAGTGCGTCCAGTGTCATGGCGGCTTGTTCCCGCAAGGCCGGCTAAAGCTCAACTCGCTGAAAAACGTGCGCAAAGGCGGAAAATCCGGCCGAGCCTTCAAACCCGGCGATGCCGCGGGCAGCCTGATGGTTCAGCAGTTTTACTTGCCGGAGACCAATCCCAAGCGCATGCCGCCACAAGGCGCGCCGCCGTTGACCCAAGGGGAAATTCTGGCAATTCGCGCCTGGATCGATGGCGGGGCAAAGTAGCGCGCGCGGTGCGATTTGCGTCTTGATTCACCTTGCGAATGCGCGCGTCCGTTTTCACCTTGCCGACATCCACCAAGTGACCTCAAAACTCCCCATTTTTGTCCTAATCGCCTTAAGCACCGCCGTTGCCGCGTTCGGTGCTGAGGACCGGTTCGAGAAAGACATCCGCCCCGTGCTGGAGTCGCAGTGCGTCAAGTGCCACGGTCCCGAAAAGCAGAAGGGCAAGTTCCGAATCGACACGTTGACGGCCGATTTCAGCGACCGCGAGATCGCCGGAGCCTGGTTGGAGGTGCGCGACATGATCAACCTCGGCGAAATGCCGCCGGAAGATGAAAAACCGCTCGGCATCGACCAAATCGCGGCGATTTCCAGTTGGATCGCGGACGAGCAGCGCCGGGAGCAACGCAAGGCGCTGAGTTCCGGCGGCAGAGTGCTGCTGCGCCGGCTCAATCGGCAGGAATACACCCACACCGTCGCCGATTTGCTGCACATGGTGTTCCCTCCCGGCGATAGCCCGATGGATTTTCTCCCGCCAGACGGAACCGCGGAGGGATTCGATAAAGTCAGCGCCGCGCTGTTGGTCGATCCCTCGCTGATGAAGCTTTACTACGACGTCGCGCGCCAAATCGCGGATCGCGCGTTGGTCGAAGGACCGCCGGAATTTCCCACCGCCAAGATGAGGCTGGAATTCGAGGAAATCGAGCATTCGCGAGCCATCGGCTACCAAACCGAAGGCTTGAATCTGCGCCCGGCCGAGGGAGGGCTCCTGATGTTCGACGGCGGGACGCGCTCGTTCGGTCTGCTCAGGTATCCCGGCCAGAAGAACAACAACATCGCGCCGGTAAGCGGCTCGTATCGGTTCACGGTCAGGGCCGGCGCGGAACGTGGAAATGCGGACGAAAATCCCCGGCTGGAGCTTCGGCACAAGCATCCGTCGGCGGACATGCAGTTGGTCGCCGAATTTGAGGTCGATGCGCCGCTGGACGCGCCCAAAGAATATTCGGTCGTCGTGCCGCGCGACGAGCAGGGCGGCGAAATCGGCGTCCAGATCGTGCCTGGCATCTCGCGATACATGGGGCAGCGGCCGGGAGAAGAATTTCTGAAGCGAATCTCTGAAACCGGCAAGCAGAAGAATTACGCCGAGGTTCTTCGGCTCACGGGACGCAAGATTCTCGAAGGCGCGGGAGGCGGCCGGTCTACCCCCGATCCTGAGAAACTCGACACCAGCCACTTTTCCCGGGTTTTCATCGACTACCTGGAGGTAGAGGGCCCGCTCTACAATCAGTGGCCGCCGCGCAGCCACGAGACACTGTTTTTCAAGGGAGAAACCGGCGGAGAAGACCTGGCTTACGCCCGCGAAATGTTCGCCCGTTTTCTCCCTCAAGCCTGGCGGCGGCCCGTGCTCCCCGAGGAAATTGAGCGCATTGTCAGGATCGTGGCGATGGACCTGGAGAACGGAAAACCGTTTGTGGAGGCAGTCCGCGTTGGTCTAACCGCGACGTTGACCTCGCCCAAGTTTCTCTACGTTTTCGAGCCGGGCGACGACGAAGCGCCGCGGCGGTTGAACGACTACGAACTGGCCTCGCGGTTGTCCTATGCGCTGTGGAGTTCGATGCCGGACGAGGCGCTTTTTCGCTTGGCGGCGTCCGGCAAGCTTTCCGATCCCGCCACGCTGGAAGCCCAGGTGGACCGAATGATCGCCGATCCGAAAATCAGCCGTTTTGTCGATGGATTCGCACGTCAGTGGTTGCGAGCCGAGAGTTTTCTGGCCTTTACCCCCGACCAATACGTCTACCGCGACTACGATCCGAAGCTGGGCGAACTTGCGGTTCGTGAGGCGTTAGAGTTTTTTGCCACGATTCTGCGCGAGGACCTCAGCGCCCTGAATTTCATCGACTCGGACTTCGTCATCGTGAACGAAGCATTGGCCGAGCATTACGGCTTGCCCGGCGTGGAAGGCGAGGAATTTCGGCGCGTCGCGTTGGCCGCGGATTCCAAGCGCGGCGGCCTACTCGGGATGCTGGGAGTTCATCTGGCCGGCTCCGACGGTTTGCGGACCAAGCCGGTGTCGCGCGCCGTTTACGTGCGCGAGGTCCTTTTCAACGATCCACCCGATCCGCCGCCGCCCAACGCCGGCGAAATCGAGCCAAACATCAAGGGCGAAAAGCTCACCGTGCGCGAGCGTCTGCTACAGCATCAAGAGGTAGAAAGTTGCGCCAGTTGCCATCGCCGGCTCGATCCCTACGGCCTCGCCTTGGAGAATTTCAACGTCATCGGCCTATGGCGCGAGGTGCAGGACGGCGAAAGTTTCCGCACCAGAGACCAACTTCCCATCGTGGTGGAAGGTCAATTGCCGAATGGGCGGAAATTTGCCTCGTTTGAGGAGTTTCGCGCCCTTTTGCGCGAGCAGGAAGACCGTTTTCGCCGCGGCCTGGCCGAAAAGCTGTGGATTTACGCCCTCGGCCGCCCCATTGAGCCAAGCGACGACAGCGCGATCCAAGCGGCAACGCGGCGAATGAAAGAAAACGGCGACACACTACGGGCCCTGGTCAAAGGGCTTGTCACAAGCCCGCAGTTTTTGGAAAAATAGCCGCTTTTGGGGTAAGGCTTCAGCAGATCCCAAAGCACGTTGACACCGTCAACAGATAACTGCTAAGCACGGCTTGCTCGGCCTGCGGTGAATGACGAGCTATGATCTACCGGCCATTTCTGCTCGGCTTTACGTGGTTGAGCCGGTTTGGGTCGTTCCTTTCGCAGTCAAACCCGATGGCGGACGAATTCGTGGTTCATCGCATAGAGGGCCTGCAGCGGCACGGTCGTCGTTTCGCGGGCGCTGGTGACGTTGCTGGCGTCGGGTGCATCAAAAAGTTCGAGGCTGATGGGCAGCACGTTTCTCACTCGCGGTAGGTAGATGCTGCGGTGGTTGACGTCGATCTTGCGAATCTCGGGTTCGAAGACCGATTAGCCGACCGTTCCCTCGCCAACCGGAGCTAAAAGCGGGGTTACCGGCCGGCTTACGTCGAGATTCCCGCTCATCGTCAGCATCGCATCGCGAATCGCCTCCGCTTCCAATCGACGCTGGCTCGCACGCCAGAGAAAGCGGTTTTCGGGGTCGATGATGAAGTGGCTGGACTGGAATCGCGAGCTTTGCTGCCAGGTGCGGGTAAGGACGATCTCGCGGATGAGCTTTTTCAGCTTTCAGCGACAAATCGTGCTCCACCAGGCGAATCGCGAGGTGATCGAGCAATTCGGGGTGGCTCGGTTCCTCGCCAGTTGCGCCAAAATCGTCTAACGAACGCACCAACCCCTGACCGAACAACCAATTCCAAACCCGATTCGCGATGACGCGGGCGGTGAGCGGGTTTTCCGCGTCTGCAATCCAGTCGGCAAGTTGCAATCGGCCGCTACCCTCGAAATTAGGCAACGCACCGTGGTAGGCGACTTGCACGAACCCGGGTTGCACCAGTTGGCCCGGCTTATCCAGTTCGCCACGCACCAGCAGACGCGTATTGAGCCGCGCATCGCGATCCTGCGCGCCCATGACGAAGGTGAACGGGTTCCCGCGTTCATCGTAGCTTTGCAGGGCATGTTCGGTCTCGTCGCGCTTGGTGCGGGATCGGCGCAGGGTCGCGCGGGTCACTTTTCGCCGTTGCGGATATCGCGCATGATGTCCTCCATTTTCTGAGCAGCGGCGTCACGCTCGGCTTTGACCCGGGCAAATTCTGCCGGTGTCAGGGTATCACGGTCAGCCGGGAGACCTAAGCCGGTGGCGTCGATCAGCGTCGAAAACTGGCGCGCCTGAGCCCGCAGCAGGCCGTAGTGCGTCGTCGTGTTGCGGAAAATCGCGGCGAGCGCGTAGTAGTCGGTCTGCGGAATGGGATCGGTCTTGTCATCGTGGCAGCGGGCGCAGGAAACAGTTAGGCCGAGGAAGGCGCGAGTCGGGGCGTCGATTTGCTCATCAACGAGGTCGGCGAAAAACTTCCGGTCCTCTACTTCACCGACCAATTTCTGACCGAGCGCAAGAAAACCGGTGGCGACGAGGTTGCTGGCCCATTCCTGGTCGTTAGCGATCGGCAAGAGGTCGCCTGCGAGCTGTTCGCGAATGAATTGATCGAACGGTTTGTCGGCGTTGAAGCTGTCGATGACGTAGTCGCGGTAGCGCCAAGCGTGCGGGAAAATGTTGTTCGAGTCGCCGCCGGTCGATTCGGCGTAGCGGGCGACGTCGAGCCAGTGTTGCCCCCAGCGTTCGCCAAAACGCGGCGAAGCGAGGAGGTGGTCAACGAGTTGGGCAACCGCGGTTTGGTCCAAATTCGGCCCAATCGCGCGAGTCCACTTTTCCACGTCTGCTGCCGATGGTGGGAGACCGGTTAGGACGAAGTAAAGCCGCCTAACCAGCGTGCGCGGATTCGCGTCAACCGACGGCGTGAGCTTCTTCTCGTCGAGTCTGGCGAGGATGAACTGGTCGATGGCGTCTCGCGGCCATTCCGCGTTTTTTACCGCTGGCGGAGCCGGTTTGTTAGGCGGTTGGAAGGCCCAGAACTTGCGGCCTTCTTCGATGTCGATCTCCGTTTTCACCACGACCGGTGCGTCGTCCACCCGAGGATCCGGCGCGCCCATCTCGACCCATTTTTCCAGGTCCGCGATGACCGAATCGGGAAGCCTTTCCTTCGGTGGCATCTCGAAGTCCTCGTCATCGTAGCGGACGGCGGTGATGAGGAGGCTTTTCTCCAAATCGCCGGGAACGATCGCGGGTCCCGCGTCGCCGCCCTGGATCAGCGTGTTGTGCGTATCGACTCGCAAACCACCCTTGGATTTGCCGGAATCGACGGAGTGGCATTCGTAGCAGTGTTTGACGAGGACGGGACGGATCTTTGATTCGAAAAATGCGATGCCCGCGGGATTCTGGGCCTGTTCCTGGGCGCTGGCGATTCCGGCGACCATGAATGCGACGAGGGATTGGATGATTGGGGAACGAGGAATCATCAAGAGGAAGATTCGGATTCTTTCATGATGGCAGGATGATGTGGCGAGGAAAAAGGCGGTAAAGCGGTAAAGTTCGTTCAAAACGGGTGTTTCGATTCCGCACGGAGCGGCTCCGCCAGAATCGCATCTACGTCCTCCGGCAAGTCGATGCGGGTGATGACCTCCGGCCACAAATCCAGCGGTCGTTCGACCATCAACTTCGAATCCAGCATCACGTTTTGCAGGTCGTCGCAGAGAAACTCGCGCTTGCCGCAATGCTGAGCTTCGTAGGAGGCGCGAATTCCCGGCGCGCACTTCTTGTAACTGCAAACGCGCCCCAAATACACGCCAGCAGAGTCGCGCAGAAACACATCCGCGCCGCAGCTATCGCCGGTCTGCATCGTTTTGCCGAGCAACTGCCGCTTCCGGCGCGCCAATGCGCCAAGCGACGCCTTGTCCTCGATTTCCACAAGTAAATCCACGTCTTTGGGAATCGCCTTCCCAGTGGCTAGCGAACCCAGGAGGAAATGCGCCGCACGCACTCGATTTCCCGCACATCGCGAACGAATCGCAGCACCGCGCGCAGCAAATCCGGCCGTTTGTCCGCGCGCTGCGGTGGTTCGAAGATGTCTTCGCTCCAAATCGGCTCGATCCTTTCACCCTCCGGCCATTCCGCGATTCGTTCCCGTTGCCAGCTGGTTTCGAACCACCGCCACGCATCCTTCAGCGCCACATCTCCGCCCAGAACGATGTCCCTGAACCGGCGAGACGGTCCCTTGCCTTGGATCGCGCGGGCCAGTTGCTGGCGAGCGGACCGTCATCCAGAGAAGCCACGAAATCCTCCATCGCGGCATACCCGCTGTGGGAATCGTTGAAATCGCGCGGCAGTTCCAGGAGGTTTTCGTCTGCCCAAAACTCCTCGGCTTCGTCTTCGGTTTCCGGCCAGGCGATTTCGCCGGTGGTGAGGTTCAAGTAGGCATGGCAGGGCGAATCCATGAAATCGGGATCGGCCATTTCAAGCATGTCGAACGCCATTTCCAGGTCGCCGATGTTGAGTGAGAGTCTTCGGGGTTCGGGTTTCGTCATTTCGCGGTCGGGTTGCGGTTCTTCTTCCAAGCGCCGTTGTTCGATGAGATCCCAGGGCTCCATTTGGTGCAAGAAAACATCATCCGCGTTCGCCAGCAAGAAGGCGTCCATGTCCTCGATGATCTCCCCGTCGATTCAAGTAGGCATGGCAGGGCGAATCCATGAAATCGGGATCGGCCATTTCAAGCATGTCGAACGCCATTTCCAGGTCGCCGATGTTGAGTGAGAGTCTTCGGGGTTCGGGTTTCGTCATTTCGCGGTCGGGTTGCGGTTCTTCTTCCAAGCGCCGTTGTTCGATGAGATCCCAGGGCTCCATTTGGTGCAAGAAAACATCATCCGCGTTCGCCAGCAAGAAGGCGTCCATGTCCTCGATGATCTCCCCGTCGATGATCGAAACCACTGGTCACCCACTGCTTCCGGTGCTTTTGCTCGCCGCCCACGAAGTAGGTTTCCCACACAAACTCACCCCGGTCCTCAGTGTGGACCCTGCGCTTCTTTGGCCGGCGTTTTCTGGACTTGTTCTTCGGCATCGGATTGGAACCCTGCTCAAACTGCTTTTCCGATACCGGGCAGTGCGGTCAGCTCCTTGGCCGCCCCTCTGTTCAGCAGCAGGACAGGTTGCCCAGCACCTCCAGAAAGCTCGAGCTATTGGGAAAATCACCACTCGAAAAATAGTCAGGGGGAAGGATGCCTCGCTCTTCAAGAAATCGAATCATTAGAATAACGATCAGAAGGCGCCGAATGAGGAGATCTCGCTGTTTTTCTTCTTCGACAGAACTCAACTGCTTTCTTAACCAAATTCGCACTTCCCGCATTTCCCGAACAAGCGAAGGAAGGGCCCCGTCTTCTGCGTCCCCGATTTGTCGATTTTCAGGCATTTCCCAGAACCCACCGTTGTCGAAATGCTCCGACCTAAATCGCTCCCATTGTTCCGCCTTCTTTTTCTGAATTCCAGCTACTGTTGCACCTGCGGTGGCTAGCGTTTCAGCCGCACTCAGTTCGAGGAATGCAAAAGAGTCCGGAGCATTAAGACCATCATCAGTTATCTCCGGTTGCTGCAAGATGTTGAAGACGTCCACCCCAGTAGGCTTTAAAAAGAAGACCAGAGGAACGCCACCATAGTTCCAGAGCTTTAGGTGAAGCTCTGCGATGGCCTGCGATTCACTTCCCTCGCTCAGCTGCTCCAATTCTTCATAGATGAAGATCTCCGCCCTGGGGCCCCCTGTCTGAGTGTGGAGGCGAAAATAAACCCAGTCGGCCCCAAATTCACCTGCTTCATGGAGACAACGATTGATCCGTGGTGCCCAAGGGTGTTTGTCCAAGTTCCGCTGCTCCTTTTTCGTCCTTTTTTGAGAATCGACGCGAAACAAGCCTGCATCAGAGGCTAGCATGTTGAGGTGCTCGAACGCAGGATGGAGAGAGGCGGGCAAAACGCAGGTAGTTTAAAATATTAAACCTTACAGTATTCCAAACTTTCGAAGACATGTAAGGCAAGTTTTCGGAGAGTTCAAATGAGCACTCATTTTTCTGCCAACCAAAAATTGGTTTCAGAATTTACCAGGATACGATTATCGGCCAACTTACGCCGCCATCGGCGGATTTGGTAACTCGATGAGCGGTGAGATACATGGAACGAAATGGGTTCAAGCAGCCATGGTCCGAACAGGCCCGGGATGTTCTGCACGTCCAGGTCAATCATTTGCGGATCTGTCGTAGCTGGTTGGATTGGATCCTGGCGCGAAGGTTCGGTCGAGACCATTTCGCGCTCTTCATCGGTGAGTTGCCACCAAACCTCGTCCATGGCTTCCAAATGGGCGTCTTCCTCCTCGGAATTGTGGCCGAGGTGAGCCCAGCGTATCCAGGAGAGCTTTTTTAGCAATTTGCGATATTCTGTCAGGGCTTCAGACATGGCTGATTTCCCAATTGGCTTTGGTTTGGTGGATGGCAGCATTGGCTCTTTACCGGATGGGAGAAAAGTCACCGCTACTGACGCGTTCAGCTGCCGGATACAGGTTCAGTCGGCCTGAGCCCTTCGAAAAGTCAGGCAGAACCCAATTTTCCGCCCAATAGCGAAAATTATCACCCCAATACGAAAACTTTGCGAAATTTATCAAAACTTTTCCCGCGCGAACCGTTTCATTTCCTTCCGACATCGAATCTTCTCATCCCAATACTGAAACTTTGCGAAAATTGTTGAAATTTTTGGCTCCCGAACCGATTTTTTTCGTTCCCATAACGGAGTTTTTCGTTCCGACATCGCTACACTTTTGATTTGGATCGATCCATTTGGGTCGAGCGCCGATTCACTTTCCATCGAAAGGTGGATTTTTGGGCTTGCCCGTGATCTTTTCCTTTTGGGGACGGCATTTTCCGCTTCCGGCTACTTTACAAATTGTTCCATTGGTATGGATGAGCCCTCCGACTTCCTGGCTATTTTTCCAGAAAAATCTGCGATGTGGTGATTCGGTGGATGAGATCGCGCATCTTGTAGCCGTCCGCGGCGGATTCCCGCACGATTTTCGCGACTTCCGGCCGATCCGAGAATCCCAGTTCCCGGCCGGTGGCGAAGGTGAGCAATTTTCGCACGACCGCCTTGGCCAGACGCACTTCGTCCTGCGCCAATCGATCGCGAAACTCCTGAAACGTGGCGAATTCGCCGCCGTCCGGCAAGGCGCCGGATGCATCCACCTTGGGCCCGATCCGGTAACGCACCGGCCGCCCGCGAACGACCGTGTCGACGCGCTTGCCGGCTCCCAATGCTCGAAAATGTTCGCGAAAACCGCCGATCGGGTTGAAGCATTCCAGCGCGAAACCGGGTGGGTCGATTTTGCGGTGGCAGGCGGCGCAACTCACTGAATCGCGGTGCTTGTCGAGAATTTGGCGCAAAGTTTCCGCCCCGCGAATGTCCGGCTCCACACCTGGAATCCCCGGCGGAGGCGGTTGCGGCGGATCGCCGAGAATTCGCTCCATCACCCACACTCCGCGCAACACCGGCGAGGTGTTGGTGCCGTTGGCGGAGACCTTGAGGACGCTGCCTTGGGAGAGAAATCCGCCCCGGGCGCTGTTGGCCGGCAGTGTTACTTTGCGGATCTCCGGCCCGGAGATTTTGGCCAAACCATAATGCTCGGCCAGGCGGCCATTCAGCATGGCGAAGTCCGATTTCACGATGTTGCGGACCGGCAAATTGGATGCGATGAGTTCGCGAAGAAACGCCTCGGTTTCCAGGGGCATGGAGTGGCGCAGGTAGGCGTCGAATTCGGGAAAAAGCGAGCCATCCGGCACGGTGAAGTCCATCTCGCGCAAATTTAGCCAGGATTCGGTGAAATCGGTGAGAAAGCGGGCAAAACGCGGATCGTCGAGGAGGCGCTGGGTTTGGCCGCGCAATGTCGCAGGATCGTTGGTTAGCTTTTTGTTGGCGGCCAGGGCCAGCAATTCGGCGTCCGGCGCGGTGCGGGTGAGGAAGTAGGCCAGCCGGTTTGCCACCGCAAAGTCGTCCAACTTTCCGGCAGGCTCCCGCAAGTAGAGATAGTTTGGGGAGACGAACAGCGCGCTTGTCGCCGTGCGCAGGGCTTGCTCGAAGGTGGCCTCGCCGTCGCGTTCGGCTTGGAAGAGGGCAAGGTAGGGCTCCAGTTCGGCGTCGCCAATCGGTCTGCGCCAGGCCAGGCTCGCCATGCGTTTGAGCGATTGGCGCGCATCGCCAGGTTCGTCGTCGGAAATGACCTCGAACTTTGGCTCGTAGTAGCGGCGTTTTTTGTCGGCTGGGTTGCGTGGCTCGATTTCGCGGCGGTCAATTCCTTTGAAAATCAGCTTATGCCCGCGCAGGGGAAATTCGCGGGTCAGCGGTCCCTCGATCGTGGCGGAAACGAAGGCGAAACCCGGCCCGTCGTAGTTATCGATGGTCTTTGGCCGCGGTTGCGGAAACGCGATGCCATGCGGCTCGACCACGAGCATGTAACGTTGCTCGATCCACGTCTCAAACTCGAAAGTGGTGGGTTTGTCAGGCGGAAAGGAGGCGAAGCGGTAGATCGGCTTTTCGCTGCCCGGCTGATAACTTTGCCCACCGATCGAGCAAACTATCGGCTCGCTGGATTGGTGCGCGTAACCGGTCACCCGCACCTTGTAAAATCCCGATTGCGGCACGCCGGAATTGCGCAGCAGGCCGGAGGGATAGCCGCCGCCCTCGAAGCGCACGATCGCGCCGTCTTTGAGCCGTTTCCAGGTTTTACCGATGCGGTTTTCGATCTCCGAACTGCGGAACGCGCACTCGATCGTCCAGACCTCGGGCGGAGCGGTTTGGTTAGCCACGACGGTGTCCCAAACCAGGCGCGCGGCTTCCAGATAACGCTTCAGGTGGGTCTGCGAGAGGCCTAACGCTTCACCCACGTTGTCGAATTCGTGGGAACGCCCGTCTTCCGGCAACATGCCTTCCAGGTCGAGATTTGTGCCGAAGAGATCGTTCATCGTGTTCTGATACTCGCGGCGATTGAGCCGGCGCAGGACCGTGCCTTTGTGTGCGGCGTGGGCTTGGGAAAGCGGCTGGGCCAAGTTGCGGGCAAACGTCGTGCGCTCGGTATCGGTTGGCTGCTTTTCGTCGTTAGGCGGCATTTCGCCCTGGGTCACGCGGTCGAAGATTCGCACCCACTTGGCTCGGACGGCTTCATCGTGCAAATCGCGGCCGAGCTGGTCCAGGTTCAACCCGCCCTTGGCCGAAGAATCGTCGTGGCATTCGTAGCAATGCGTGTCCAAAAATGGGGCGAGCGGACGGTCGAACGGCTCAGCGGCGTTGGTAAGGTTCAGCAAAGCGCCGAGGGTGAGGAAGAGTCGAGTTTGAACGGACATGACGGTGAATCGCAAGTTTCGCGGCAAACCCACGCAATTTGCCGCAAAAATCAAGCTTTCGCCGCATCGATGACCTCAAAAACGCGATCCAATTCCGCCTCGGTATTGCAAAAATGGGGGCTAAAGCGGATGTAACGGTTGCCGGCGCGATCGTGGCGAAGGCTGGCTTGAATCGCGTGTGCTTGCAGGTGTTCGTGCAAGGCTTGGAGATCGATTTTCGGGTGCGAGAAGGTGGTGATGGAACTGGCCGGCGAGCCGGATTCCGGCCCGAAAATCGCGAAACCGCGCGAACGTAATTCGGCCACGATTTTGGACTTTAGCGCGAGCAATCGGGAGCTGATGGCGTCGATCCCGATTTCCTGGATCATCTCCAAAGCGGCTTGCATGCCGAAGATGCCCGCGCAGTTCAGTACCCCGGGTTCGTAGCGTCGGGCGCCGTCTTCAAAGGTCACCGCGTCTTGGGCGATGAAGTTTGGCGAGCGCACGTTCCATGCGCCCAACAGCGTGGGACGCAGCAGGTCGAAGTGCCGCTCCTTCACGTAGACGATTCCCGCGGTTAACGGGCCGAGCATCCACTTGTGGGCGTCAGCGCTGAGGAAATCGACATGCTCGACGGTTGTTTCAAAGGCGCCAATGGTTTGGATGGCGTCCAGCGAAAACAGGGCGCCAAGGTCGTGCACCAATTTGCCAATTGCGTCGACGTCGATGCGATAGCCCGTCAAAAAATGGCAACTAGCCAGGGCTACGAGCTTCGTTTTGGGCGTTAGGGCGCGCTGCACGAGTTCTGGCGTAATTTGGCCGGGATTCTCAGGTTGCAGGTAAACCACGCGGACGCCGTGGCGCTCCAAATCTTGCCAAGGATAAACGTTAGCCGGGTAATCGTCCAGGTAACACACCACCTCGTCTCCGGCTTGCCAGGGCAGTCCGTTGGCGAACATGCTAAGCCCCAGGCTGGTCGGTCCCAGCAGCGCAATTTCGTGCGAATTTGCTCCGATCGTGCGGGCGCAGACGACCCGGGCTTCGTTAACGCGCCGCAACACTCCGCCGAATTCCTGATCGCTCTCCGCGGCCTGGTTGGTGTAGTCGATCACCGCATCGGCCGCGCATCGGGGTAGGGCGGTAACCCCGGCATGGCCCAGAAAAATCTGGGATTTCGCGACGGGAAACGCTTGAAGCCGCGTGGTTTCATCGGCCAACTGCGCGAGCGAGGTAACCTTCATGTTCGGATTCGCCGGGCGCGTTCGCCTTCTTCGATCAACTCCCAAAAGCCGCCCGCTTTCGCCAATTCCTCGTCCTCGGCAATTGGCAGACTGGCGCGGTAGAGGAAGTCTTGGAAGGTGTTTTTGTGGAGAACGCGATGCACGATGACATGCTCGTCCTCCACCTCAAAATAGATGCGCATTTCGTGGGCTCGGTAGCGGTAGAGCGTCTTTCCATCGCGCTCCAGCTTGCCAAACCGGTGTTCGTCCAGGTTTTCCAGGTCGTCCGGCGTCACCTTGAATTCGGCCAGCAAGTCGAGCTGTTGCATGGTTGGCATCGCGGAGATTTCCGCGGCGCTTATTTCGTTGAAAATGATCTGCACGCGTCAGGATAAGATCGGAAATCGGAAATCGAAAACCGAAATTTGACGCAAAAGCGACGGGGATTCCTCGGTCGGATGGCAAATCCGGCCGATCGGAACAGCGTTGCTTTCAATTTTCAGTCCGCAAGGATAGGAGCGTCTCCTTCGTCGGTAGTTTCGTTCGTGTGCGCGTGATTTTGGTTCATTTTGCAGGATTTGAGGAAAAAATTGAGGGATATGAAACGCCGCGTTTCGCGACCGGGGTTTTGCGTCACTGGCAGGCTGGGCAATCTTCGCCGTTCGCCATCGCATCCAGGCTACAGGCCATAATTTGCGCTTCCGTAGGCTGCGGCGCGCTGGAATCACTTGCGTCGGATTCGCCATTGTGTGGTTCATTGCCGCCAGCAATGCCCCGCACCTCTTTTTTGACATCGACAGTCGCTTTTTCAATGTTCGATGCCCCGAGGGTGCGAAGATAGTAGGTGGTTTTCAGCCCTTTGTGCCAAGCAGCCCGATACATGTGGGAGAGCGCTTTCATGTCCGGCCTGGCGAGGAACAAATTGACCGATTGCGACTGGTCGATCCACTTTTGGCGCCGTCCCGCTGCAGCAATGAAATATTCGTGATCGATCGCGAACGCCGTCATATATTTCGCCTTCAATTCGGCGGGAATATCGGAGATTTCGCTCAATTCGCCGTTGTGGTACTTCAGGCGGTCGATCATTTCCTGATTCCACAATCCTTTCGCCTTTAAATCGCGGACCAGGTAGGGGTTTAGCATAATAAAATCGCCGCCAAGATTGCTTTTCACGAACAGGTTCTTGTAGAGTGGTTCGATACACGGCGTGCTGCCCATGATGTTCGAAATGGTCGCCGTTGGCGCGATTGCAATGACGTTGGAGTTGCGCATGCCTTGATGGCCGATTTTCTCCCGCAGGGGTTTCCAATCAAGCTTACCTCCACGCGGAACATCCACAGGCACGCCACGCTCCTCTTCCAGAAGATCCAGCGTGTCTTGTGGTAAGATGCCGCGATCCCACTTCGAGCCGGCATAGCTGGAGTAGGCGCCCTTTTCTTTTGCCAAATCGCTCGAGGCTTCATAAGCATAAAACGCAACCGCCTCCATAATTTCATCATTGAACTCAACCGCATCCTGCGATGCAAAAGAGACATCGCGCTTGTAGAGCGCATTTTGCAAGCCCATGACCCCCAATCCAATGGGACGGTGGCGCATATTGGCGTTTTTAGCCGGTTCGGTCGGATAGAAATTGATGTCGATGACATTATCCAGCGCTCGGACGGCGATGCGGATGGTTTCGCGCAATTTGGTGTGATCGATCTCGCCGTTTTCCTTGAGATGTTGTTCCAAAACGACGGAACCCAGGTTGCAAACCGCTGTTTCATCCGGACCCGTGTTGAGGGTGATCTCCGTGCAGAGATTAGAGCTGTGAATAACGCCTGCATGATCTTGCGGGCTGCGAATATTGCACGCGTCCTTGAAAGTTACCCAAGGATGGCCCGTCTCAAACAACATCTTCAGCATCGCTTTCCACAAGTCAATCGCCGGAACTTCCTTGCCAAAAATCTTCCCGTCGCGAGCCATCTGTTCGTATTCCAGGTAGCGCGTCTCGAATGGCCGGCCATACAACTCATGCAGGTCCGGCACCTGGTTGGATCGAAACAGCGTCCAACTTTCCCGCGCTTCCATCCGCTTCATGAACAAATCCGGTATCCAGTTTGCCGTATTCATATCATGCGTGCGGCGGCGGTCGTCACCAGTGTTTTTCCGCAGTTCCATGAAGTCAAAAATATCGTTGTGCCAGGTTTCAAGATAAGCACAGCCGGATCCTTTGCGCTTGCCGCCCTGATTCACTGCCACCAGTTGGTCGTTGTGCAGCTTGAGGAAGGGAATGACGCCCTGACTTTCGCCGTTGGTCCCTTTGATATAACTGCCGGTGCCGCGTACGGCCGTCCAACTCCCACCCAGACCGCCGGCCCACTTCGAAAGGTAGGCGTTTTCGGTTATGCCGCGATTCATGATCGATTCAATGCTATCGTCAACCTTGTAAAGATAGCAGGACGAGAGCTGCGAATGAAGCGTTCCCGAGTTGAAGAGGGTAGGGGTTGAGGAGCAGAAGCGCCGGCTCTTATACAGCCGGTAAAGGTCGATAATTTTACCGGTCGCATCCTCTTCCTCCTTGAAAAAGATGCCCATGGCAACCCGCATCCAGAACAGTTGGGGCGTCTCCAGGCGGCGAAAATTGTCCGTCGTTTTATCCACAACCAGGTAGCGGTCGTAAAGAGTCTGGATACCGAGATATTCAAAGTCCAGATCGGCTACCGGATCGATCGCCTCAGCCAACCGGTCTAGATCGAGTTCGGCAAGCGCCGGATTGAGACGCTCGATCTCAATTCCCCGGCGAAGATTCGCCTTGAAGGCCTGCCGATGAAACTGAGGCAACTGTTTGATCCCATCCTTCACGATATCCCAGCCGAGCACCTCTTCGTAGATGTAGGTTAACAGGATACGGCCGGAAAACCGCGAAAAATCCGCGTCTTTTTCAATCAACATCTTCGCGTTGAGAGTGATGGTGGTGCGCAACCCCTCCTCGCCCATCTCTGAAAAGATAGAACGCCGCAATTCCTGCTCGATTTGATCGGCGCTCATATCCAACTTCAAATTGATCATCGCAAACTCAATACGCTTGCGCAGATCCGTGCCATCCCAGAGATAGGTCTCTCCATTCTCCTTGGTAACTAGCACCATAGCCTCCTGGCAGGCGTCTTCTGCGCCCTGAGACGCCAATGCTTCCTGTGTATCGCGCACAATTTTCCGGTGCTCGCGGTAAATGATGTATGCCCGGGCAGCACGGCGGTGCCCCTGACGCATAAGCTCATCTTCGACCATATCTTGCAAATCTTCGATATGGACGTATTCAACGCCGCGTTCAATCACTTCAGCCGTTAGCGCTCTGGCGACATCCGGCGCCGGATCTGAGTCCATGTGCACGGAAAGAAACGCTTTTCGAACTGCTAGCTCGATTTTTTCGGGATTCCATGCCACCAGGTCGCCATTGCGCCGGATCACCTTCACAACTCCCGCAGGAACCAGAGCTTCGCGCCCTCCGGCGTGATGGTGGTTGCTTGAGCCATTTTTCCCCAAACTTAGATTATGCTTTACCATCATGCTCCGCGCAATATCATAGGCGTGGTGCCGTTCCAGAGCATGTTCGATCGTCCGAGTTAATTCCTCTTCGGTCAGCACAATCTTGCCTTCGCCATCAACGGAATGCTTTTCCAAAAGCTGGGTTACCACGGATCCCGAAACCTGTGCCACCAGGGTCCGGTTTTGTTCGTTAAAAATGTCCGTTTCATTTTGCGAAAGAAGCAGGTCCGTCAGCGCCGAACCGACCGTTTCCGCGATTTCCTCCGGTTCCAGGCTGCGGCTTTCGCTATTACTCTTGACCACGAGGCGCGATTCAGCTAGTTCGCGGCCTTCGATCGTGGTTTCGCGCCAATTAAAGCTTGGCTTGCGTTCGGCAGGCTCAGAAGCATATCGCTTGAGCGCCTGATCTTCCTCAAAAAAGGTTCTTCCAATCATAGTACGGTTTTTCTGTGGTTTTGTGCGGTTTGCGTGGCGTGGGTGGTGTTTGTGCTGAGGGGACGGTTTTCGGTTTCGGGATTTCTTACAGGTCGTCGTCATCATAGACGCCTAGCGCAGACGCCTTTTGATATTCGGTGACGCGCCCTTCGAAAAAGTTCTGCTCCTTGGTAATATCCATCATTTCGGCCAACCAGGGGAACGGATTGCCAATTCCGGGATTGAGCGGAGCCAAGCCAACCCCGGTCAAACGGCGGTCGGCGATGTAGTCGATATATTGTGTGAATTCTTCCGCGCCGAGCCCGACGGAATTCACCGGAAGACAATCGTGGATAAACTCTTTTTCCAGGCTCACCGCTTCAATCATGAGTTCGGTCAGTTCGCGTTGAAAATCCGCCGTCCAAATCTCCGGATTTTCCTCGATGAGGTCCATGAGAAGATTGCGAAACACTTCGATGTGGTTCGATTCGTCTCGCAACGTGTAGCGGAACATTTGGCCAATCCCGGGGAACTTGTTTTGCCGGTAGAGGCTCAAAATCATGCCAAACAAGCCGTAAAATTGCGTCCCTTCCATGCACTGGCCAAAGACAAACATGTTCTTAGCAAGGAGCTTCTTGTTTTCCGGGTCCGTAAGGTCCAATTCGCGCCGAAGCTCTTTCGAAATTCTCGTCACGAACTCGTTTTTGCGGCGAACCGTCTCGATTTGCTCGAACATTGCCTCGCACTCATGCGGATTGATGCCCAGACTGGAGATCATGTAGAGCAGACTATCCGCGTGGATGTTCTCCTCATGGGCGTGGCGGCCGAGAACCAGTTTCAACTCCGGTGCGGTCACCATTTCGCGCACCACGTGAATGATGTTGTCACCCACGATTCCTTCCGCCGCGGAAAAATAGCCGATTCCCATGCGGATGATCCACCGCTCGTTTTCGCTGACCGCCGCGGGAGATTTCCACTGTTCCAGGTCTTTCTGCATGGGGATGTCTTCCGGCTCCCAGTGGTTGTTTTTCATCGTCCGGTAGAGGTCGTAAGCCCAGTTGTACTTCAGGGGCAGCAAGTTGAAGGCCATGGTTTCCCGACCGTTGATGATTCGCTTTGCCGCAAAGGCTTCTTCCGCCTTTTCCTGGTCCAAAACAAAGGTTTTGCCGCCAATTTCGAAAATTTTTTCCATAGTGAGTATCAATTGAGATTTCTAAGTAATCAGGAGGACAAGAATTTTGTTTGAGGGGTGAAAAAGCCCCTCTCGCTCCGAGCCAGAGGGGTTGTAGGGGGAGATTCCGTGGAACATCCACAGCGGGTGCTGCGTAGAGACTCTACCCCAATATCTAGTGTCCTGGCAAGCCTCAAATCGGCTTTTTTGTCCACATCTTGTGCACAGCCTGCTTTTGGCCCCTTGCCAAATCACCCCGAAAACCGCCGAAATCTGATCCCAGCCGCCATTTAAGCTCTCATGATAATTTTTCGATCCATACCATTCAGATCAGCCGATTGTCTTGATTTTTCTTCGCCGCTGGAATTTCCGTTCCCACGAACGGTTGGTCGGTCTCGCGCGCCGCGATCATCACGCCAAAATCTCCCGAATCACGTGCCCGTGCACGTTGGTTAGGCGGCGTTCGATGCCGTTGTGATAAAACGTCAGCTCCTCGTGGTCCAAACCTAGCAGGTGCAGGATGGTCGCGTTGAAATCGTGCGGCGTGAGGACGTTTTCCGCGGCTTTGAAGCCAAATTCATCGGTGGCACCGTAGGAAATTCCGCCTTTTACGCCGGCGCCGGCCAGCCAGCAGGTGAAACCCAGCGGATTGTGGTCGCGGCCGTAGGTGCCGGCCTGAAACATGGGCATGCGGCCGAATTCCGTGGCGAAAACCACGAGGGTGCGATCGAGCAAACCGCGCTGCTTCAGGTCGGTGAGCAAGCCGGCGACCGGTTGGTCGAGAATTTCGCCATGCACGTCGTATTGCTCCTTCAACTGGCTGTGACCGTCCCAGTTGAGCCGGCCGCCGGAGGCATAAGCGCCGTTGAAAAGCTGCACGAAACGCACGCCGCGCTCCACCAGCCGGCGGGCCAGGATGCAGTTGCGGGCGAACGCGGTTTTGTGCGTGTTAGGGCCGTCGGCGCCGTAGAGTTTGCGGATGTGGGCGGGTTCGGCGTCCAGGTTCACCGCTTCCGGCACGGAAAGCTGCATGCGCGCGGCCAACTCGTAGCTGGCGATGCGCGCGGCCAATTCTTCGTCGCCGGGAAAGCGGTTCGCGTTTTGGTCGTCGAGGAAACGCAGCGCCTGACGCGCGGCACGATCGGTTTCGCGGCTTAGCTCAGTGGGACGGCTCAGATAACGAATCGGCTTGGTGCTGCTGAAGGGCGTACCTTGGAACGCGGCGGGCAAAAAGCCGCTCGCCCAGTTGTTTTGGCCGGCCTGCGGATTGCCGCGCGGGTCCTCGATGGCGACGAACGCGGGCAGGTCCTGATTTTCGCTGCCCAGCGCGAAATTGACCCACGCGCCCATGCTGGGGAACCCGTCGAAGGTGAAGCCGGTGTTCATCATGTTCTCCGCCGGGCCGTGGGTGTTCGACTCGTTGGTTAGGGAGTGGAGGAAGCAGATTTCGTCGGCCAAATCGCCAATCCGCGGGACGAGATCGGAGATCATTTTGCCGCATTGGCCGCGAGGGCGAAATTTCCAGAGCGGCTGGGTGAGGTTTCCGTTAGGGCCCTGAAACGAGACGAGCCGTTCGTTGCCGGGCAGCGGTTTTCCGTGGTGGCGAATCAGCTCCGGCTTGTAGTCGAAGGTGTCCACCTGGCTGAGCGCGCCGGAGCAGAAGACGACGATGACGTTCCTGGCTTTAGCCTCAAAATGCGGCCGCCTGGGGGCGTAGGGACGGGCGGGGTCGATCCGTGGCGAATCGGCACGGGCGGAATCGCTGGCCAACAAGGCTGCGAGCGCGATTTCGGCCAAAAAATGGCGACGGTTCGGATTGCGGCTTATCATTGGAGGAAGGCGAATTCGCTGGCGTTGAAGATCGCCCGGCAGGCTTGTTCCAGGCCGTGTTCGCGAATCAAAGCGGTGAGTCGCTCGCGTTCCTCCGGCGTGGGTGGTCGGGCAAAAGCTAGGGCAAACGCGCGATCGATTTGCGCGCCAACGTCGTCCCCGGATTCGTTGCGGAGGCGCTCGGCGAAAAACGCGGCCTGCCGGTTGGCAAACGGGCTGTTCAGCAGGCCCAGCGACTGCACGGGGGTGATGGATCGCGTCCGCTGTGGCTTCATTTGGCCGGCGTCGGGGCAATCGAACGCGCCGAAGACGTCCACCGGGATCATGCGCACTTTGTGGGCGTAAATCATGCGCCGCCAGCCGTTTTCGTCGAACGTCTCTTTGGGCCGGTAATCCGACAAACCGCCGCGCAGGTTGAAAAAATCGAACCCCCGCCCACCCATTTTCAGGTTGAGCTTGCCGCTCACGCTCAGGATGGAATCGCGCATCGCCTCGGCCTCGATCCGGCGCGGCGGGAAGCGCCAGAGCAACCGGCAATCCGCATCCACGGCCAGCGCCTCCGCCCGGGGTGCGCTGGACTGGCAAAACGCGCGCGAGGTGAGGATGAGCCGGTGCAATTTTTTGAGCGACCAACCGCCGGCGACGAATTTCGCCGCGAGCCAATCGAGAAGCTCCGGGTGCGACGGCTCGGCGCCCATTTTCCCAAAATCCGACGGTGTGGCGACCAATCCGGCGCCGAAATGATGCTGCCACACGCGGTTGACCATGACCCGAGCGGTGAGCGGATGATCGGCCCGGGCGAGGTGCCGCGCCAGCGCCAGGCGACGCTCGGGTTCCGGAGCGCCGGGCGCGATTTCGATGCGGCCAAACGCAGCGGGCACAGCAGGGGCCACCTGATCACGGCGTTGCATGGCGTCGCCGCGGTGGAGCACGTAGGTGGGGTCGGGTTTCGCGCTGAATCGGGCCGCATAAACCTGCGGACCGGCGGAAAGCCGAGCCAACGTAGCCTGCGCCGCGCGAAGAGCCGCGATTTTGTCGACGAGCACCTTGGTTAGGGCGGAATCCAGGTCCGCCAAGGCCACGTTCGCGACTTTTCGCGTGTCGTCGGTTCGCGGCAGGCGATCGCGCGCGTGAGCCACCTCCACCCAGCGATCCGAACCCGGCGCCAGCACCTCGATCGCGTAATCCGCGGGAACGCTTGCGCCACGATGCCAGGTTACGCGGCTTATTTCGGTTGGTTTGGCGAAATCGACCCGAATCCACGCCGGCCCCGCTTTTTTCGCGACCCACGGATAGGCCTGACGCTTATCCACGTCGCCATCGGTCAGGTTGTCGAAATGGCGCGTTTGGTTCGCCAGAGCGAAGCTGGAAGCCGATGGCCGCGCGCCGTTGGAAGCCAGGGCCACGTTCGTCTCGCCGGCCCATGCCTCGAATTCGTAGAGCGACGCCGCGGCTCCGTTGCCCGTGGCCGCGATGCGCATGCGAATGGCGGCGGCTTTGACCCGCGGGAAATTTTCGGCGTGCACGTCGGCGAGCGGAGGACGCAAATCGTGGGATTTTCGCAGCGAATCCAGCTCTGCGCGCAATTTGGCCACGTTTTCGCGCGCGGCGGGCAATTTGGCCGTCCAGGCGTCGTTTTCCGGCCCGCGCCAGCGCCTGTGGCCATACGTCAACCCGGAAAAAATGGCCTGCATCGCGTAGTAATCGCGCATCGGCACGGGATCGAATTTGTGGTCGTGGCAACGCGCGCAACCCACGGTGATGCCGAAAAACGCCTGGCCCACGGTGCGGATGACCTCGTCCAACTCGTCCTGCCGCGCCCCACGCATCGCCGCCTCATCGCGCCCAATTTGGCCCGGCAAATTCGCGGGTCCAGCCACCAAAAATCCCAAAGCCGCGTCCGCACCCACGGTATCGCCGGCCAGTTGCTCCAGGATGAAGCGGTCGTAAGGCTTGTCGTCGTTGAACGCGGCGATGACCCAGTCCCGGTAATGCCAGGCGTTGGTCCGCTCCGCGTTCGCTTCGAATCCGACCGTTTCCGCCCAACGAATGACGTCCAGCCAGTGTTGGGCCCAGCGCTCGCCGTAGCGCGGAGAGGCCAGGAGTTCGTCGACGAGCCGCGGCAAATCGGGATCGCGCACGAACGCCTCAACCCTTTCCGGTGAAGGCGGCAGACCGGTGAGAACGAGGTGGAGCCGCCTAACCAACGTGCGAGGATTTGCCGGCGGATTCATCGTCAGCCCGCGTTCGGCGAGTTTTTCGCCGATCAAGGCATCGACGGGGTGGCCGGCGGATTTCACCTGGATTTGGCGCAACGGCCGCAGCGACCAGAGATCGCTCACCTCACCGCCAGCGGCGAAGGCGGGCGCGAACAGCAAAACGATGCGGATGATGCGTGGCGTCATGGTCGGTCGGCGATCGGCGAGAATTTTTCGGCCTCTCGCCAAGTTGCAAGCTTCATCGCGGATCGCGGCCTGTCGACCCCCGCTTTTGCGCCGAATTTTCGGCCTGGGTGAGCCCTGGCAAGAGAACAAGTTGGACAAATCCGGGAAATTGCGGGAGAAGCTGGCTTGTGATCTCTGGCAAAAAAGCCGCCCGCCAATTTTCCTCCCGAGTCGAGCGGCTTGAGGACGGGATGCGGATGCACGTCGTGCCCATTCCCGCGAAAATCGCCGACGATCTGGCCGCTGGCGGAACGCGGCGGGTTTTGGGCGAAATCAAGGGCCACAGCTTTGCCCGGGCCATTCAGGGCGCGGCGGATTCGGAGCGCTACCTCATGTTTGGCCAGGTTTATCTGCGCGAAATGGGGCTGAAACTCGGCGATGCGGTGGCTGTCGAGATTTGGCCGGATCCCAACCCGGACGTGGTCGAAATTTCCGAGGAATTCGCCGCTGTTCTGGAGCAGGACGAAGCCGCGGCCAAGCGTTGGAACGAGGAGATGACGCCTGGGAAACAACGCTCGCTGGCCGTTTACGTGGATGGCGCAAAACGCAGCGAAACCCGGCTCAAACGCGCCTTGGAGGTCGCTGAAAAATTGCGAACCTACACCCTCTACGGCGACTGAGTCCGGAATCATCCCCAAATCAGGCGGGCTCATTTTTCAGGTTCCGCTCAGGTCTTTCACGCGCTCGTAAAACATCGCCAAATCACCCCCGCACTCCTTCAGCAGGGCCTCAAACCGCGGGATGCCTTCGTGGTAGGTGGCCACGATGTTGAGGTGGGCGTTGCCGAGGTTGTCCCGCAGCCAAATGGTGTCCTCATCGTCACGGCCGGCATCGCGCAACAACCCGCGAATGTAGACCTGCAGCTCGTCCAGCCGGGCGCGTTTTGCCTGACGTTTTTCGTGTTCCGTTAGGTCGCTGGCGTAGAGTTGTTCCAAGGCCGAACGCTCGCGAAGAATGCGGCTAACGAACCGGTTCGTCTTCCCCAAGCCGGTTTCGAAGCTTGTTAGGGCCTCTTGGTCTCCTTGAGCGCGAAACCAGCGGCGCACGCCCTCTTGCTCCACGGCCACGGCAAAGCTTTCGCTAAATTCGGTGTCGCCGTGCCGATAATATTTGCGGTGCGCCAATTCGTGAAAAATCAGGGCCGCCAGGTCCTCTTCATCCCAATCCACAAAAGTGTTGAGCACCGGATCCTTGAACCAACCCAGCGTGGAGTAGGCCGGAACTTCGGCCACGGCGACATCGTGGCCTTTGGCGCGCAATTTCTCGCCAAATTTCGTGGCGGCTTCTTGGCGAAAGTAGCCGCGGTAGTCCAAGCCGCCAAAAATCGGGTAGGTCCATTGCACGGGTTCCACGCTTAGCTCGGGCGTCGCAAACACGCTCCACAAGACGTATTCGCGCCCCAGGTCGGCATACTTCGTGTAATTGCCGCCGTTTGGGAGCAGCAATTCCTCTTCCGCAAACGCGATGAGCCGCTCCACCAGCCTCAGTTGCTCGGCCAGGTCTTCGCTGGTTTCGGAATCGGCCAGGACCTTTTTTGACGGCCTCTGTTTGCGGACAACCTCCAACTGGCCAATCGCAGCCTGACCGTAATAATTCACCTGACAGGAAGCCAGCGAGCCGGCAAAAGCGACGGCGAAGAGAAATGCAGGAAATCTCATGAAATTCGCCTAACAAACCCAAAAAACGGCCAAAGTCGATGGGGAGTTTTCAGTTTCTGGGGCTAAGGGGAGGATTTTCCTAGCGTTGCGAAAAACGAAGCTCCCTCGCCTCATTCGCGGCGGGAAGATTGTAGGTTTGGCTCCAAGTCCCGGCTTCCGGATCGAAATCCGTCTGCCAAAAATCCGCGCCGTGCACGCTTCGATCGAAAATCTCGCCATTGACGCGCAACTGCCAACCGGCGTGCGAATCCAGCCCCGTGAAGGTGACCGGAACGTAGCCAATCCCGCCGGACAAACGAAACTCAGCCGCTCCGTCCGCGATTTTTAGGCGAATGTCAGGGTGCAGGCGCAGCAGTTGCCCGACTTTCACCTCAACCCGGCGTTCGCCGCGCACCGCCTCGCGTTCGATCGGCCGCCAGGTGTTTTCGTGCTGCTGCAAGACCGCCCGCAGCGCCGCGTTGGGGCCATGGTAGTCGCCGGCGAATTGCGGCATGATGAGGTGCTCGATCGTGGCCTCGACAAAGTCGCCGGGCTCCAGCCGCGTGACGCCAGGCGGAGGCACAACATCGAGGGTAGACGACGTCCGCCCGCCGCGCAGGTTCAGCCCGCGTTCCGCCAGCCAGGGTTGCGCGTCCTTGCCGCCGAGCCGCGCGTTCCATTCGCGAATCACCAGTCCCCGGTTAGCCCAGGCGCCGCGTTCGTGGCCGGACCGGCGTTCGGCCTCGTGCAGCGAAGCCCACGGGATTCGGCCGGTGCACACCATGGGCTTGGTGCGATAAACATCGCCGCCCCACTGCGTTTTCCACTCGCGCAGCAGGCCGGATTCGTCGCCAATCGCCATTTTTCGCTCGCCGGTGGAGCTGTAGGTGTCGGCGCCGATCTGAAAGATAACGAAGCGCGAAAATTTCGCGGGTTCGGTCGCATCGAGCCGAATCCGGTAGATGCCGCGGACGATGTCGTCGGTTCGCGCGAGACTAACCGTTTGGCTGTGCCTCAAGCCGCCGCCAATCGCGCCCGCGTAGGTGACTTCCGTGAGACAGGGACCCTGACAATGGTACGTCGCGCGCACCGGGCCGTGCGGGATGCGCTCCCCGGATTTGTCGAAAAAACGGAAAAAGTCGCCGCCGCCCACATTGTTGGTCCAGTTGAACCGGGGCGAATTTTCGCTCATGGAGGCGACCATCATCGGCCTGACGTCGGTGATGGTGCACTGCGCCTGCGTTTGGGCGGGATCGAAGCAGATGCTCTCGCCCCAGGCGCCCAACGCGGATTGATCCCAGCGCTGATTGCCGCCCCAACCAATCAAACTAAGCTGCGAATGCGTCGCCGCGGGGAGGCCGCCCCAATGGCCGTAGGCGATCGCCAGCTCCAGAACCACCTCCGCCGCGGCCGGCAGACGAACCTGGGTGATGCCGTGGAACCATTGGCCGTTGTAAACGCCGCCCTCGCTGTGGGAATGCCAGTTTTTGCTTAGCTGGATGGGTATGCCGGTCGGGTTTCCGTCCCTGTCGCGCAAAACGGCGGTGACGCCGGTGATCGGCGTGCCGATGCGCTGTCGGATGCCGCGGGCGGTCTTTTCAAACATGAGGCGCGCGATTTGCTCGGTGTTCGTGGGATTCGTCAGCTTGAACCGGACGCGCTCCATCGCGTCGTTGCTCGGACTTTTGCCCCCTGGCGGAGGAACCGGCTCGATCCCGTCGAGATTGATGCGATGCCAACCAACCGCGGGCTCGAAGTGGACCGGACGGCTGGTCTCGACCGTCGCGGGGCTCGGCTTGGGCACAGCTTTGAAGGTAGCCGGATCCAGCACCAGCGCCGTTTCGTGCCAATCCGCGCCTTGGCCGGGTTGCGAACTCGAGCGCAACTCACCCAGCTCGTTGGTTAGGCTAATTTCGAGCCTGGCATCCTTCCAGACGTCTCGCGGTTGCTCGGACGACATCGCTAAATCCTCGCGAAACGTCCATTCCCGCAGCGGTTTGATGTTCGGCAACGGCGCCTCCGGATGATGGAACGAATGCCGAAGCTGCCCCAACTCCAACGCCTGGCCATAGAGCCGAATTTGGTCGACCGCGCCCCTAAATTCGAACCCGGCCAAGCCGTCTTGCCTGGCGCCGAATGCTAAGCCGCCCGGTTTGGGGACGCGAACCTTGCCAACGCGTTTTTCCACCGCAAGCTGCCCGTTTACGACGAGCCGAAGCACCTCGCCGGCGTAACCGATCGCCACGTGATTCCACCGCCCGATCCGCAACGCGTGCCGCCGCCCGGCAACCACGGAAACCGCGTTTTCGCGCCCGCCGCCGACGTTCAGCCGCACGTCTGGAACCGCGTCTGCGTGCAAAATCAGGCCAAAGTTGCCATCCGCCTGTTCGTGCGCGTTTTTGCAGACCAGCCACGGCGCGTGTTTTCCCGCGCGGAAGTCGTTTGGGACGAAAACCCAGAATTCCAGCGTAAACTCCGCCGGAACCTGCGCATCCTCAGCCGCGACGTCCAGCCGATTGCCTCCATCCAGCCCAAATCCGCCCCCAACACGGCCAAAACAAGCCTCGCCCGCGGGAATCGGCCGCAAACCCGGCCGAGCCGCGAAAATCAGGCTTAGCCGGTCTGGCCAGGCCGCGGATTCCAGACGCGCCTCCGCATTGAGGCGGCTTCCATCCTCTGCCGCGAACGTTAGGCTCGTGACATCCGCACGTTGCAGAAAACGTCCGGATTCAATCAAACGCGGCCCCCCAAATCGCGTCCAATCCGCCCCGCCGCGATTTCGGTAGGTTTTGCCATCGACGGTCAGCGCCAAGCTCAACTTCGCCCCCGGCAAATCGCCCGCCGGCTTCGTCACGGGTCCGATTCGCGCCACCTCGAGCGTGTCGGTATCGAGCATGAACCAGTAGCGCCCGGTCCTCACCACGCGCCGCCAATCGGCATCCTCCACCACGCCGGGGAAGCCATCGCGCCACCACATGGAGGTGCGATCCTCCGGCCGCGGCATGAGGGGCAACTGAGCGAACGCGCGATGAGGCGCGAGCGATAGCAGTATCATGATGAGTCCGATGAGGAAGCGACTCGCACGGTGAAAATCACGCTGCACCCGGCCGCACCATTGGCCGCGAACCTTGGCCTGATTTGGGTGCTTTGGTTTCAGAACTTCTATGCCACGGCTGAAACTGGATGAACTCGACATCGCGGGGACAGAGCGTGACATTTGTCCGGCGGGCAATCGGTTTCAATGATTCGTCAGGTAGAGCAAGATCAACCCGCCCGTCGCCATGTATTCGCAAGCCTGCTTGAAGAAGGTCTGGAAACCGTGCATTGCCGCTAAACTTGTTCTCCGCTTTCCATCGCCAGTTGGAAAATTTCAGCGCTTGAGCCAGTGATCGGGATCGCGCCGGGAATCGACGACGGCCTGGATGAAGATCGTCTCATCGTCCACGCCGAAAATCACCCAGAATCGAAAGCTCCTGCTCACACATCGCCTGAAGCCAAGTTCGGCCTCAGCGTATCCGTCAGGGTTCTCTCGAATTCTGCCGACAGCATCGTCGATGTCATCACGGAAATCGGCTCCCAGGCCGGGTTCCCTCCGTTCGAAGAATCCGTAGGCTTCCTCAACATCCAGAGTTGCCTCGGGGTGATAGATGACTTTCACGGCTTTTTGCCAAGTCTTTGCAAGACTTCCTCGTGGGAAAGGCACTCCACTTCACCGTTGACCATCTCACGGTGGCGCCGTTTCAGCACCTCCAAAAACGCCGGTGTCGGCGCCCAATTGTCGTCCTCCCGCTGCTGCAAAAACGCAATCAACTCCGATCTTTCTGAGGGCGGCAGTTCCATCGCGCTGGTTTTGATTTCATCGAGGGTCGCGATCATAGGATCAGGCTAGCTTGAATTGCCTGGTTCGTCCAGTTTCAGCTTCAGGCGAACTGGCGCAGGAAACGCAGGTCATTCTGGTCGAACATCCGCAAATCCGGGATGCCGTACTGGATCATCGCGAGGCGGTCCACGCCCATGCCGAAGGCGAATCCGGTGACTTTGTCAGGGTCGAAGAGGCTGTCTTTCCGTGTTTTGCAAACCGCTTCAAAAACGGCGGGATCGACCATGCCGCAGCCGGCGATTTCGACCCATTTATCGGCGCGGCCCTTGGCTTTGAGCTTCACGTCGATCTCGAAGCTGGGCTCGGTGAAGGGGAAGAAGTGGGGGCGAAAGCGGACGTCGGTTTCCGGGCCGAAAATGACGTGGAAGAAGAATTCCAGCGTGCCTTTGAGGTCGGCCAAACTCACTTGCTCGGCCACGTAGAGGCCCTCGATTTGGGTGAAGGAGATGGAGTGGGTTTCGTCGATTTCGTCGCGGCGGAAGGCGGTTCCGGGGGCGATGATTCTCACGGGCAAGGCATCGACCGATTCCATGGTCCGGATTTGGACGGTGGAGGTGTGGGTGCGGAGGAGCTTTCCGTTGTCGAAATAATAGGTGTCGGTCTCGTTGCGAGCGGGGTGATCCTCGGGGGTGTTGAGCGCGTCGAAGCAGTGCCACTCGGTCTCGATTTCGGGCCCTTCGGCCAGCGCGAAGCCCATTTGGCGCAAAGCGCGGACGGCGCGGCCGAGGGTCTGCGTTAGGGGATGGAGCGCGCCTTGCGGCAAGGGGCGGCCGGGCAGGGTTACGTCGATGCCTTGGGCGGCTTGGGCGTCTTTTTCGGCGATGAGCTGGGTTTTGCGCGCTTCAATCGCCTCGGAGATGGCGTTGCGGACTTCGTTGAGTTTTTGGCCGATTTTTGGCTTGTCCTCCTTGGGGACGTCTCGCATCCCGGCGCTCGCCTTGGTCAGCTCGCCCTTTTTGCCGAGGAATCGCACCCGAAACTCGTCGAGGGCGAATTCGTCGGCAATCGGGTTGATCTCCGCCAGGGCGGTCTCGCGGATTTTGTCGAGTTCAGCGAGCATGATTTTGGCAGAATAATTGGGGCAGAATGATTTTTTTCACAAACTAATGATTCTGCCCAAATCATTCTGCCAAGTTCCGCGAAACCTAAGCCAGCTTCTTCCTCAAAGCGTCGTGAGCCGCTTCGACGACCGCCTTGAATCCGTCGGGATCCCGAATCGCCATGTCGCTCAAAACCTTGCGGTCCAGCTCGATTTCGGCGGCTTTCAGCCCTTCGATGAGCCGATTGTAGGTGAAGGGTTTGTTGTCTTTGCCGACGGTCAAACCCAGCTCGCGCACGCCGGCGTTAATGCGTTGCACCCACAGGTTGCGGAAGGTGCGCTTGCGGTTTTTGCGGTCGCGATAGGCCCAGGTTTGCGCCTTGTAGACGGCGTCTTTGGCCACGCGGTAGAGTTTGGAACGGGCTCCGCGATAGCCGCTGGCTTTCTTGAGCATCCGCTTGCGGCGTTTGCGGCTGGCGGGTGCGTTGGTTGCTCTTGGCATGGTAGGTTGGTTTCTCCGGGTGAACGAGCCGTTTGGGTTTCAATTTTTCGGCCCCACCATCTCACTCGTTCGGTTGAGCCGCAAAACCTGGGTTTTAACGGCCAAGACGGCGGGGTCGGCCTCAATAAATGCGCCGCTGCGCTGACGCGAATCACGGCTTAGCCGCGATGGCTAAAGGGCATGTTTTCCTTGATCCTTGGCGTGTCCGCATCCGAAGCAAGCGTCGCTTTGCCGAGTTTGCGGATCCGCTTTCGGTTCTTGCATTCGGCCAAGTGGCGCTTGCCTTGCTTGCGGCGAATCACCTTGCCGGAGCCGGTAATTTTAAAGCGCTTGGCAACACTTTTGCGGGTCTTGGCTTTGCCTGATCTTCTGGACATGGGGCGCGCAGTTTAGGCTCTTGGATTCGCGGCGCAACGGATTTTTGCTCGAAAGCAAGGGTGCCGCTTTTTCACGTCCAAAGCTCGATCGCGCCTTCCGTCAGCCCTTCCCAACGCATGGCTTCGGCAAATTCCGGTTCTGCGGGCAGGCGCACCACGCCGACGTCGTATTTTCGGCCCAAATGCTTCCAATGCGCGAAATGACGGTCGTAGGCTTGGCGATAGCGCTCCAGCAGGCCGAGCTGAACGCGATGGGGATGATGCGAGCCGTCTTCGGAGTCGACAAACTCGTAGTTGCCGCTCCACTCCGGACGGGCTTCACCGGCGCAAAACGGGGCGAAAATCGTGCCGAAGCCTTTTCGGCCGACCAGCGTCTGAAGCAGCGGCTCGGCCTCGCCGTGGAAAAGCAGGTCGCTGACGAAAATTCGCATCGATTGGGCGCGAACCGGGATTGGCGCCAGGCGCGGGGCTTCGGAACTGGGTGTTTCGGGCAAATCGGCGGCAATTTCCGCCCAGGCGTGGGTGTGGATGGCCTCGTCGCGCAAAAACTGGTGTTCGGCGCCTTTTACGAGGAAGAATTTGCCGCTGGCGCCGCTTTTGAGCACGGCGTGGACGGCAAAGTAGAACAATTCCAGGCTGCGCCGCCTCTTTCCCGGCTCAAAGAACATCGATTCGGAAACATCGAAGATCACGTCGATGAGCGGGCGCACTTCCTCGCGGTAGAGCTTCATGGTGTAGTTGCCGCTGCGCGCGTAGGCCTGCCAGTTGATGTGACGCGGGTCGTCGCCGGGGGAATAAGCGCGATGATCCTGGAAATCGAGCGAGGAACCGACGCCGCTGCCCTGAAAATCGCCGGTCATCCCGCGCCAGGTGCGATTTCCGAGCGGGAGCTTGAAAAGATCGGCCCAAGCTTCGGCACGGCTGCTGATTTTGCCGAGTTCGTCACGATCGGTGTCCAGGCTGCTGCTCATGAGTTGGCGGATTCAGCGGAAACGCCGGAATTGGCGGTATGGGGCCGTTTTTGGCGATAATATTCGGTGCGAAAGCCATGCTGCTGGCGGATGAGCGGGGCGGCGCGCCAAATGCAAACCAGCACGGTACAGGCGAGCGTGGTTAGGCCCAAAACGAGCAAAAAATCGTCGTAGGTGCCGGGCGAACTCTCCACCGCCATCAGGTAGTTGACCATCGGGATGGGGCTGCCGGCCCACATGACGGCGGGCAACTCGTGCTGCATGAGCATCAGGCAAATGGCGATCGCGGCAGTCGCCACGTGGATGAAAAAATAGGAGGCGAAGAGATTTTTCTGCTGGGAGTAGAACAGGTGGATGACCAGTAGCGGAAAGAGCAGTGAGCCGGTAGCGGCAACGCCCACGGTGACGGTTTGCGCCGTGCTCCAGCCAAAATCGCTCCCGACGTAGGCGAGCCCCGCCAGGATGTAAATGCCGCCGAGCAGCAGCACGTAGAAAACCCCGGAAAACCAGCCCGGGGTGAGAAAAAAACCGAAAATTTGGCCCAACGGCCCCCGCCGGATGAAGGGAAGATAGAGGCTGCGCACACCGGAAGGCGACTCCGTGAGCGCATCCATGGCAAAAAGCCCCATGAGCGAGCTGCCGATGAAGAAAAGAGGCTCACCTTCGACATTTGGGAAGACGATTGGCAAAGCCATCACGGCGGTTAGGCATACAATGGAAAGCACCCGCCTCAGCGTAGTGTAGTTCAGCGCTTCCGGCGCAATTCGCGTCGCTCCCATGGACAAAAAGTAGTAGATGAGGAATGCCGCCAGGCAAAAGAACCCGAACACGCCCCACAGGAAATCCGGATCTGAGAGCGGCACGGCGGAAAAGGCAACGCTCCCGCTAATGCCCGTGGTGGCGAAAATCGCGCTGATGCTGGCCCCGATCGCGATGAGCGCCCGCACCAGAAAACTGGGAAACGCGGACAAACCCACCATCCCGGCGCTGAGCAGGCAGCTCAACGTCAGTGCCACGGTGAGCAAAAACAGCTCGTTGATGGGATCGATCCCGCCAAAAAAGTAGCGCAAGACTACGTAGGGCAAGACGCCGACGGTCAACAAGACCGATTGGCTGACCAGCGCGGCCCATTTACCCACGGTGATGCGCCAGGCGCTCATTCGCGTGAGCGCGATGAGATCCATGGTGTTTTGGCGAATTTCCGAGCTAAGCGCCCCGAATCCGCGTAGCGGCATGACCACCAGCAAGGTGACGTTGACCAAAAACCAGAAAAATCCCGAAGAAGCGCCGCCACCGCCCCCGCTTTCGGCAAAACCGACCATGACGAAGAGCACCATGAACCCCTGCAGCACGATGAACGCGGTGGTGAACAGCTTGGTGCGCATCCCCTGGCGCAGCTCCTTCACCATGATGGGGCTGATCCAGTCCTTGAAATCAGAGATTTTTTCGGTGGCGGTCATGGCTAAGGGCAAATAGGACTTATGGGTCGCATACGACCTATCTGGATGGCACAGGTGGTGGCGACTGGGCCGCGGCTTCGGCCTCGCGCTCTAAATTCCCCACAATTTCGATGAACGCGTCCTCCAAATTCCGCTCCTGACGGCGAAATTCAATCACCGGCAGCCCGTCGTGCACCATTTTCTTCAGCACGTTGGCAACGATGTCCGGCTCGTTGGAATCGATCTCAATCCGGCCGCCGTTTTTCTTGGAATCCAGAAATCGCACGTTGGGCGAGAGCGCGGCCCATTGCTCCAGTTTTTCGGCGGTGTCGTTGATTTGCACGTCCACCATCACCACCGTTTTTCCGTGCTGCCTGAGGTCGTCAGCGCTGCCATGGTGGACGATGCGGCCGTTGTTGATGAAAAGCAGGGCATCGCACATTTCACCCAGCTCACTGAGGATGTGCGAGCTGATGAAAATCGTCTTCCCTTCCTCCGCCAGGATGCGGATCAGGTGTTTTAGCTCCACCCGGGCTTTGGGGTCCAAACCGGCGGCCGGCTCGTCGAGAATCAGCACCTGGGGGTCGTGAATCAGCGCCCGGCCCAGGCAAAGACGCTGCCCCATGCCCTTGGACAGGTTGTTGATGAGCCGGTCGGCCAGTTTGTCCAGCTCCGTGAATTCCATCACGTCGGTCACGCGCTGGATGCGCTCCTGACCCCTGAAACCCAGGGCTCGCGCGAAAAAATCCAGATACTCCACCACGGTCATGTACTCGTAGGTGCCGAAGTCGTCCGGCATCCAGCCGAGCACCTCGCGCACCTTACCAGGGTAATCGACCACATCGGTGCCGAGCACTTCCACGCTGCCATTGCTGGGATAGTCCAGGGTGGCCAGAATGCGCATGGTGGTGGTTTTTCCGGCTCCGTTGGCTCCCACAAAGCCGACGACCTGGCCGGTGGGAATCTCGAACGTGACGCCATCGACCGCCTTAAGCGTGCCAAAGCTGCGATGCAGGTCGGTCACGCGAATTGCCGGGGTATCGCCGTTTTCGCCGCTCATTGCTCCTGCTCCTCCTGGGGTTGACGGTCGACCGGCGAGCCGACCAGCAGCAGTTTGTCGCCATCCTCACCCCGGCGCCAGCGAATGGAGCGCAGCGTGGGGATCAGATCCTTGCGGGGGGCTGCCGCCAGCGCGAAAAAGGTGTCTTTTGGGTGGTCGGCCAAGTCTCCGATGCGCTTGCTCAAGGAATCGGTGAAATTTTCTCGCGCTTGGTTCCAAAATGCGGTCAGCGCGGTTTTGTCGCTGCGGTCGAATTCGATTTCCTGCCCGGCGCGAACGGGACCCTTGGCCTTCCAGACCCCGCCCTCGTCATCGACGTAGAAAAAGTCGCTCAGCCCAAACTCGATGCTGGAGAAAAACCGCGGAAAACCGTTTTCCGCCGGCTCCAGCCGCTCGATTCTGGCCCGCGTGGGGCGAATGGATTGGGCGAAGTGCGCCTGCTCGCTGCGGCTTTGGAACCAATCGCCGGCAAGGGTCTTTCCGGCGTAGCGAAAGGTGGCGCCAACGCCGTGCGAATTGTCAAAATGCGTCCAGCGCGAGCTGCGCATGACCGCGGGGCTCAGGAACGTGGCTTCCCCTTCCTCGCGATCGAAGGAGCGGCTCAACAGGACGCCGGTTCGCGAAATTTGTTCCTGAACCAGGTAGGCGCGCCGTTCGCCGGGGCCGCTTTGCAGGAGCATGAGCCCCGCCCGCACGCCGGACCCGCCAAAACCGTCCTGAAACACGATGATGAGCAACAAAAGCAGGCTGGCAGCCAGCGAAATGAGCGGTGTGGTGAAGAAAAGCCGGTGCCGAACGCCCGGTTTGGCCCAAACGAAGAGATTGACTGGCCCAACGGCGATGGCGAAGGCGATGAGGATGAAAAACACCGCCACGGGGTTGAAACTGCGCGAGCCAAACAGCCGTTGCAGGCCCCAACGCGAGGCAAACCCCCGGCTCAGGTGGGTGTTGAGGCTCGGGCTGGTGCGCAGCGCGGAGGCTACCCCGGCGATGGGGATGCGATCCAGGTCCCACTGCGTTACCTGGACCAATCCCAGCGATCTGGCCGCTTTGGACTCGCCGTCGGGAACATCGTCGATGCCGAAGGAGCGCACCGTGGCACCGGTAGCCGAGGTGAAGAGGTGCAAGCGGCCTCCGAGCCGGTTCCAGGCCAAAATCGCGCTTCGCACCCCCGGTTCCAGCGCATGCCACTCCGTGTCGGTGATCATGATGACGTCGAACCCGCTGTAGCCGCGCCAATCGGAGGTCAACTCCCCGGGCTCGAACAACACCGCCGCCGGTTGGTGACCGGAAAAGGCTTTGCTCCGCGAGCGCAGATGATCGCTCAACTGATCCAGGTTGTCGCGTCCGTCCAGCCCCTTGCTGAAAGCGACGCTGGGCCAATTGGGATGATGAGAACCCTGCAAATCGCCACTTCGCGAGCCTAACCGGCTGGTCAGTTTCATCGTCACCTCCGTGTTGGGAGAGCTGTCCATCGCCAATGGAAGCGGCACCATGAGTTCGTGCTCGGTCTCAGACTGCCCGGGCGTTCGAATTGAGAACGTGGAGGTCGAACGCACCCCTTGCCCATAGCTGTAAAGCGGGTGGGCGTCGAAGCTGAAGGTCCAATCCCGCTCGTTTTTGAAGCCGTTGCGAATTTTCACCTTCACCGGCAAAAATCCGCGATTCGGCAGTCCTTCAAACGCGGTGTAGACCTGGACCTGCGTTTTAGTCAATCCGTCCAGCGTCCAGTTTCCGGGCCCAAAATTGCCGCGGGCGTGGCTTTCGGCCATCAGCAGGCAACCGGCAATCGCCAGCCTCGCCCAAAACGGGAGCGTTCTCGTCTTTTGCGCCGCTTTTACCTCCACGTCTCTCACAAATTTCTGGTCACGGGTTAGTTTGGGGTCAACTGGCTCCTACGCAGCGGTTTCCGCCTCTTCTTTCAGCGTTTTGGGCACATTCATGGCCTGCGCCGGCACTTCCGCCAACAATTCGGCAACAATTTGACGGTTGGTTTTGCCGTCGATTCGGGCATTGTAGTCCAAAATGATGCGATGCTGCAAAACCGGCGCTGCCACCACCTTCACGTCCTCAAAACTGGCGTTGATCCGGCCGTTCATCAGCGCCCGGGCCTTGGCCGCGGACGCCAGGCTCAACGCCGCGCGCGGGCTGGCGCCAAATTTGATTCCCTTGGCCGCCTCGCTCTCTCCGGGATGAGTCGCGTTTACGATTCTGGCAATGTAGTTGGCCACCACGTCCGGCAGATAAATCGTCCGCACCGCCTCCATGATCTTGGCCAAACGGTCCGCCTCCAGCACGGGATCGATCATCGGCTCCACGCCGAGTTCCCGATTGTTGACGATTTTTTCCAACGTCTCGGTGTTATTGCGATAAACCTCCACTTTGAACAAAAAACGGTCCAATTGCGCCTCGGGTAGGGGATAGGTCCCCTCCAACTCGATCGGGTTTTGCGTCGCCAGCACGAAAAACGGGTCGGGGAGCTGGTGGGTCTGCCCCAGGACGGTGACGCGGCGTTCCTGCATGGCTTCCAACAACGCGGACTGCGTTTTCGGCGAGGCGCGGTTGATTTCGTCCGCCAGACACAGGTTGGTGAACAGCGGCCCTGGCTGAAACACAAATTCGCGCCCCCCGCGGTCGGTTTCCTGCAAAATCGGGTTGCCGGTGATGTCCCCCGGCAGCAAGTCCGGCGTGAACTGAATCCTCTTGGTGTCCAGCTTCAGCGCCTTGCTCAATCCCTTGACCAGCTCGGTTTTTCCCAGCCCCGGCAGGCCCTCCAGCAAAATGTGCCCCCTGGCCAGCAACCCGGTCACCACCGTCTGGATCAGTTCCTCCTGGCCGAAGAGAATTTGGTTGAGCGCGTTGGTCAGCTTGTTGATCTCAGCGGAGTAAATCGCCAGATCCTCTTCGGTGGGGTGGGTCATGAATGAAAGCCGGAAGTTGGGGTTGTGGGGTTACTTGGTAGCAGGCGCCGGGCAGGAACACAAGCCGAGAACCTAATTCCAGCATAATTCGCCGCAACCGCCTGTTATAAAGCGGCGAAAGGATTCTACCAAACCCCCAGAGCCTCCAACTGCCTCGTCGCCGTGCCGCCCCAGTCTCGATTCGCCGCGGGGCTGGCCGGGCTGGGATGGAGGATTCGGCCGATCTGCGCCTCGTAGCCAATTTGCTCGCTCACCCGCCGCAACGCCGTCTCCGCGTAGGCGCCTACGCCGATGAGCCAACGGGGTTCCTGGCCCAGCAGATACGCGGCCAGATAGGCGTCGCATGCTTCCAGGACCGGGGCGGTCTCCGCCGTGGGAAGCTTGTCCGGCGTGATGTTTCGCCCGCTTTCCGCCATGAAAACCAGCGGACAGTAGTTCAGCACAAAGTGATCGTCGAAAAACGCCTCCGCGGTTTCGAACTTCTCAGCAAACAGCCCCCAAAGCCGACGCCCGCTCACTTCGGATTTTGCGCAGCCGAATCCCTCGATCGGGCGCTTGGGGTGCTCGTTGGCCGGTTTCTCCACCGGTTCGTCGATCCCGATCCAATCGCGTACCGCCGGGATTTCGCCGAAGGGCAGCCCGGTCTGCGTCATCCCCCACGGCCCGGGGTTCATCCCCAGAAACAGGGCTTTCTTGCGCGAACTGCCAAATCGCCGCACGTAAGCCCGGTGCGGCGCCCGTGCGTAAATCAGCGGGTTGTAAACGTGGGTTACCGGCACGCCAAAACGGAGCTTCTCCAGCTTCTTGCAAAGAACATCGGTTGCGGCCAGGATTCGGTCTCCCGGGTCTTGGATTTCTGAAGCGGGCATGGGATTGGCCTGCGAGGCCTGGCAAAGGCACGACAATTCCGCCGATGTCAAAAGAAAACAGGAACTCGCGTTTTCATCAATCCGGAATAGGATCCATGAAGTATGAACGGACTCCTGGTTCGAGTTGGGATTGACTCTACCGATGGCCGATGGAACGCGCCGGTGCGGTGCGAGACCGGTGAGTTTGCTTACGTGCCCATCACCGAGGTGGCGAAGCAACGGGAAGGCTTGGAAACTCGGTTCGATCCCTTCAAAGAGGTGGTGGAACCCTTCGGTGTTGCCCTCCCGCCGCCTCTTCTCGGCTCCGCCACCCATCTCGATCCGGATTTTGATCATCTTACCTACGGTGATCAGGGACAACGCGCAAAACGCATCCGGACCCTGCAACCGGGCGATTTCCTAGCCTTCTACGCCAGCCTGTGCCCCGTGGATGCCCCTCCGCGCCCCTTCGTCTACGCGTTGATCGGCTTCTACATCATCGCGGAATTGGTCCCCACCGGTTCCGTCCCGCAAGAGCGCTGGGGTGAGAACGCACATACCCGCAGGAAGCCAAAGGCCAACGAAATTTTGGTAAGAGCCAAACCCAACGTCTCGGGACGGCTGAGGACCTGCATTCCCATCGGCAAACTGCGCAACGGCAGCTATCGGGTAGAACTTCACCTTCTCGAAAAGTGGGGCGACCTGGATATCAAGGATGGCTTCATCCATCGCAGCGCTTACCTGCCGGGGTTCAAGGATGCCGAGCGATTTTACCGGTGGTTCCAGGCACGGAATCCGCAACTGATTCCGGAAAACAACCCGCGGTCATGAACCCGGCACGAGCGTTTGTCATCACTCTGCGGCGGCCCGGCAAGAACGACTTGCGATCGGATCCTTTTTGGGAATTTGGCAGCTTCGGTTGCACGGGATGTCACGGCACCAACCTTCTGCATCCCAAGAACTGCAAGATCGGGGACGGAGACCGGTTAGCCTTCGTGCAAGGTGGCAACCGTGGGGCTCGCCTGCTTCTGGTGACGCCTCCGGTTACGCGAATCGATCATCCGGGGGGAGGCCCCAACGGCACGGTCGAACTCCGTTGGGACCGCGCAGCCCAGCCCTTCAAGTACCGCGAGGCTCCATCTCTGTTCGCCACACCGGCACCTGGGCGGGAAGGGCGGTTTCCCAAGCTTCATGAGTTCGTTCGCCTCATCCAGCGCCCGACGCTGGACGGGAAATTCGCCAGCCGATTCCGCTCCCGGTCCAAACCGCTGGAACCGCACCTGGCCGAGGAACTGATCGCGGGTTTTGAAGATGCCGTCAGGGCTGCCGCCAGTTCGCAATTCGTTGCCCACTACCACGAAGCCCTTCCCTGGTATCGGGTAACGCCGGAAACGCGTGGGGAAAGAAAAAGGCGCTACCAACGCGAGATCCGTGCCATAGGAGCCGCAAAGTGTCCCCAGTGACCCCTCGCCATCCGCGCTCAAACCTCCGGAAGCCGCGTTCGACTTTCCCCCTTGCGTGTCCCCGATCCGTCTCCTATAAGCTAACGCTATGGCGGAAACCAAACCAGCCGATCAAGAACTGTGGAAGGCGCTTCGCAAGGAAACGCGCGAGGCCATGGAAACCCGCAGCCTCGCCAAGCCCGATCTGGCGGAGGCCGTTGGGACCTGCGGTGTCGAGGCCGGCCAGTTGCTCTCCAAGAAGGAGGGGCTGGAGGACGTCTGGATTCCCGGCGTCGAATTCTTCCGCCGCACAGTCTATCAGCAACCCCACCGCGGCTACTTCGCCGAATTCGCCCGCATGACCGAGGGAAAACTCCACGAAATCGGCCTCTGGCCCCGCCAATGGGCCACCGCCCTCATGCACGCCGGCACCGCCAAAGGCTTCCACATCCATCCACCCTTCATCCCGGAAGGCGAGACGCCGGAAGACTGGTTTCGGAAGCTCTTCATCGACGAACCGGAAAACTACGACCTCCGCCCCTACGACAAGGAGCAGTGGGACACCATGTTTTTCATTCGCGGCATCTGCGAATTCTTCCTCATCGACGAGCGAGAGGGCCTGCCGCGTCGCAAGATGCGCTTCTTCATCGAAGGCGACCAAATGCCAGGCCCCAACAACGTGGGAATAGTGATCCCGGCCGGGGTTTCCCATGGGCTTCGCTGCGCCAGTTCGGAGGACCTGATCATGGTCTACGGCACCAGCACGATCTACAATCCAGAATTCGAAGGTCGCCTGCACAGCAGCGTGGAATTGGCGCCCCTGCCGGAGGCGTGGCAGGATCATTGGGAGCGCGGCTAGCGCCGGACTTCTCACGGATTTTCTTTTGCAGCTTAGCAGGTAGGTTACGCTGTTCGTCAAAAAACCCAATCGACTAAACCAAATGGGGCGCCCGCGGCGATGAACTGGGCGAAATCAACAACTCGCAGGTTGCATGACAGAAAACAACACCTCTTCTCCCAAGCCCCAAAACCCAAAATCCGTCAGCGCCAGCCAATTGGCTGGGCATTGGCGTCAGTTCAAAGACGATGTGTGGGATCAGCCGACCATCCGCTCGGTAGGCGCCACGCTACTCACCGTCCTGATCGGAGTGATCGTCGAGCTAACCAGGCGTTACTCGCCGGCCACCTCGGAAGATGGAGGTGGCACCATCGATCCGAGCACCGGTAATCTCGTCATCCTGGGTGTGGGGCTGGCCACCATTGTCGCCGCCTACGAGCCTCACGTCAGCCGCTTGGTCGGCAACTGGATTTGGTCCGGCGGCCGGCAAACCTTCCTGACCTTGCCCCGCTGGCTCCAGTTTTTGTGGGTTGGAGTGCGGAGCCTGATTTGGGCGCCGTTCAAGGTGCTCTCGGTGGCGTGGAGCTTCGTGGACTATCTGCTGGCTCGTCCCATCGCCATGCTGGCAGGCGCGAAAGCCGTCGGATGGAAGTGGCGCTACACGTGGCTTCTCCTGCTGATGGCGGGATTGATCCTGGTCGCCTGGATGGCTACGGATGGGCGATTGCCGGCCAAAATGGGAATGACCGCGGTGGGGACGGCGCTGATTTTGATCCTGGCCGTGGTGCGCCGGTGGACGTGGTTTGAGGCGGACCGCGACACCTATCTCATCGAGCGAGGCGGCACGCGGGAAGACGCGATTCGCCCCAGCGAACAGCAACAGAGGGAGAAGACGGTGAGTAATGCGGTGCTAGCGTTCTTCGCCCTGGGGTGGTTGGCGGTGGGAATGGTTCTCGGCTGGCCTTCCCTGCAACGGCTGCCGGTCTGGTTGTTCTGGATCACCCTCGGGTTGGCGGCAAGCACCGCGTTCGTGTTTCTCGTTACCCTGGTTTCCGCGATCGTCCCCAGCAAACGCGGCAAGGCGCCCGTGGCGCGGCGCAGCGCATTGCGCATTGGCTTCAAGGAAGACCTGCGTGACGAGGCGTTGTTCTCCATCGTGTTCCTCTTGGCGCTAGCGCCCCTTGCGCTCGACCTCGTCTACCAACTGAGCGATCGCACCGCGTTTGTGCCTAACGGAGACAAAATCATCCCCCACGACGATACCTGGGCGCGCTTGGTCATGTGGTTTGGTTATTTTGGCGCCGAGCTGGCCAAGGCGGTCCCATTCGTGGACTGGTCCGAGGTGTTTCGGGCGGTCAACGACGCCGCGGTGCGCCCCGCCGAAGGCGCCGATTCTCCGCTAGGCGCACAAACCGTCTTCGTGATGCGCGCCGGTCTCGATCTGTTGCTGCTTGCCACCGTAGTGCAGGCCGTCGGCTTGGTAAGCCGGTTGCGCGAGCAGAACACCGCCTTCGCCAACAATCAGCTCCCAATCCTGGAACCCTTCTCCGAAGCACGCGAGTTGGAGCGTGCCTACCAAGGCATCAAGGAGGAACTCAACATTCCCCTGGCCCAACAGCACGCCATTGCCATCTTCCCAAATTACGACGCCAAACGGTTGCGCGAACTCATCTCAGGAGTCGATATCACCCCGACAGAGCTGAGGGCGACCCGCTGGATGGTGCGCCGGGCCGCGGTGGTTCTGCTAGCCGCCAAACATCCCGGCGGGGACACGGACGCGTTTCTGTTCGATCGCGCACAAAAGAAGGATGATCCCGATTTGTGCGAGTGGATCCTCGATGTGGCGAGCGGATTGGCGCCCGAGCGCACCCTGGAGGAGCGCATGGAGGATCGCAAGAAACTGGCCGAACTCCTCCAGAGCCGCATTGAACCCGCGCCCGTGCGGGCAGCCGCGGCACGGCGTCTCGGGCGAATTGGTGACGAATCCAACGTCGCCCTGCTGCTCGACCGGCTGCGCGATCCAAAGGAAAATTTCGGCGTGCGGGCCGATTCCGCGGTTGCGGCGTCGAAACTTGTGCGCACGGAGGAACGGCGAGCGGAGGTCGAGCAGCAGACCCGAAAGTTGGCGGCTGAACTGACGCAAGCCTACCCCGAACTGCTGGCCCAAGCGGCGGCCCAAGAGGGCAAAACGATCGACAACATGAAGCTGACCGGCGAGCCGCTGCTGCCCTTCATGACAACGGCCCATGCGCTGGCTCGTTCGAGCCGCGCCCTGGGTGCAGAGGGGATCGCCAAGCTGTTTCCCGAGGATCTTCGCTTGCATGTGGTGCACGCCGCCTCCATCCAAATCGACCCGCTAACGCCCCAAGAGGCGGTTGGGCTTAACGAAATCGGTGAGAACCTCAACCAGTTGGTGCGCATCAAGGCCGATCGATTCGACATGGGGTTCGACTTCTGGGCGAAGGTAAAAGAAGAAGGGCAAAGTGAAGACGATTTGAAGCGAGCGGGATGGCGCATCGACCAGGATCCTCTGACCAGAGTGTCGATCGAGCGCGATTTTGCCATTGGGCGCTTTCCGGTCACCAACCGAGAGTATCTTGGCTACTGCGAGGCCATGGGCCTAAAGGGAATCGGCGAAGAAGTCGGGGCCCTGGATCGCGGCCAGAGCAAGCGGCCGGATGGCGCGAAAAGTCCCAAGCAGAGAGACTACCCGGTGGTGCAAGTTTCCTGGTACGACGGCAACGCCTACGCCGGATGGCTGGAGCGGATCACCGGCGACCGCTATCGGCTGCCCACCGAAGCGGAGTGGGAATTCGCCTGCCGGGCAGGGACGTCGGAGGCATACTGGTGGGGGAATGATAAATTTCCCGTAGGGGAAGAGGGCGACATTCGCAACATCTCACCAGTCAACCGAAAAGGCGCGGGCCCCAACCCATGGGGGCTGTGGAGCCTCTACGGCCACGTTTACGAATGGTGCGCCGATCCCTGGCACAAGAACCTCAAGGGGCGCCCTTCAACCGGCAAAATTTGGCTGGAAAATTGCGATCCAAACAGGAGGGTAGTCCGCGGCGGTTCCTTCAACTGGCCGGGTCCGGGAGAAGGCCCGAACGGCGAAGATGACCTCCACGCACGACGCAACGAACTGCGCTCGAGCTATCGCAACCAGCAAGTCCCCAGTCACATCCAAACCAACTACGGGTTCCGCCTCGCGCGGTCCTTGAACGAATATGCCAACCAAGAAGACCAAAAAGGCGGCGAATAGAACTGCCTCATCAAAAGCGAAGAAGGCTACGCCGCCGCGCAAAGGGCGCCCCACTCTGAAGTTCTATTTCACTGACGAAGCCATCAAAGTCGGTATCGACCCGCCCTACCGCGCTCATGATGACGACGCGGGCATCGATCTGCGCGCCCTCCATGACGTTGAATTGCCTCCGCAGGCCATCACGCAAGTGCCCACGGGAGTCGGCTTTGAGCTTCCCAAAAGCCACTATGGGCTCATCTGTAATCGCACCTCACGCGGGCATCAGGGCATCCTGCCCATGGGGCACGTGGTCGACTGCGGCTACACCGGCGAACTCATCCTCATCCTCTACAACGCCAACCCCGCTGAACCTATTCTCATCAAGTCCAACGAGCGGATCGCCCAGATGGTCGTGATGCCCTATCACGAGACGGAACTGCGTCAGGTCAAGTTGTCGCAAATCGCGCAATCGGAGCGCGGCGCTAAGCGGCTGGGCTCCTCGGGGAAGTAGCTTGTCAAGTCAACACCAATGTCCGAGCCAGGCTTCTCCATGTACGATGTCTTCATATCCTGTTCTCACGAATACCATGCCCATGCCCAAGTCCAATGGATCGAAACCCATCTCAAACGTATTGGGTGAATGCGTTACCCTCCCAATGTTACTCGGGTGGATTGCCCTTGGCGTGGGTTAAGTTCTCAGAATCTCTGCCATTGGAATTTTGATTTGTAATATGTTTGGAATCCGTCTTTGTGATTTGGATTTTCCCGCGAACATGTCAGAACGGAAACCGGAGCGCATCTTCATCAGCTACAGCCGCCAGGACAAGCAGTGGATGCTGTGGCTGAAGGGCCAGCTTGATTACCTAGTACGTAAAGGAGAGGTGGAACTGTGGATTGACGAAAAAGACATCGACCCTGGCGACCGCTTCAATGACGAAATCCTTGAGGGCCTGGAAACCTGCGGGGCGGCCATCATGCTGGTGAGCGATCACTTTTCAAGCTCCGACTACATCCAGACCCACGAGTTTCCACTCCTCAAACAATTCGCCGCCAACGATGAAGTCCGCCTCTTTTGGCTCCGGGTGCGCGATTGCCTGTTGGCTGAGGACTTGGCCGGCGAATACCATTCGGTCACTGGCAACGAGTCTCTGGAGCATTGGGAAAAGCACGACCGCGGCCAGGTCAACGCCATTTTCACCGAACTGGCCCGCAAACTCCGCCTTCACGTTCAGAATGCCAACGTAGGACGGGTTTCCCAACCCGACGGTGCGGAGGCCAAGGACCAAAACGAAGAGACGACGGGTTGGGAAACCCGTCCTACCGAACTCGGCGCGTCTTACTGGGCCCATCTTCCGATCGAGCTCCATTTCCTTGACCGCGAACACGGCTTGCGGATTGAAGACGCTTTCATCGACCTCAAAGTGGTCCCCACAGACGCCAGCGAGCACGAAAAAGGCCTCAATGAACACGATGACGAAACCCGCGAGAAAATGCGCGAGAAAGCCAGGGACGTGGAACCGATTCCTTTTCACGAAGTTTTTACGCTGAGCAAAGAAGCCGAAACGCCCTGGAACGGCCTGCTGGTGCAGGGCGACCCCGGTTCGGGTAAAACCACCGGCTGCCGCCAGATGGCCTGGCTCTTGGCGGGAAAACCGGAACTCGCGCCGCAAATGGGCCTCCCGGAAGGCATGCGCCCGGTTTTCTTCAAACTGCGCAACTTGGGGCCGAACGATGTCACCGAGGCCGCTGTGGAAGAGGCCATCTGCCGCGAAATCGCCTCGGTGGCCGGCCGGCCGGATGAAACCGAAGCAGCCCGCCGGTTACTTCACACCTACCCGGCGTTGATTCTCATTCTGGATGGCCTGGACGAAGTGCGCTCCTTCAAGGCCATGGAAGCCGTCGCCCGCCTTTGCCGCACCGCCGAACGGCGCAAAGGAGTCGAACGCCGCATTCTGGTCACCGCCCGCACCGAGTTGAAGGCCGCAGAGAAATTCCTCGTTTTCCAGCACGGCGGTACTTCGGTGGTGGTGCGTGCCGCAGTGCAGGATTTCACTCCCGAGCAAGTGGAGCAGTTCATCGCGGTCTGGTTCGAACTCCACGGCAGGCCGGGATTGGCCCAAAGCCTGGGCGATCGTATCCGCGCAAAGCATAATTGGGCCGAATTTATGAGTAACCCGCTCATGCTCAGCCTCACCTGCCAGCTTCACGCCGCCTGCCCTGAGCGGTTCCCTGAGGACCGCCTCACCCTGTTTTGCCGCTGCGCCCGCCAATCTCTGGAGCGCCGCGCCGCAGAGTTGCCCGCCGGAGCTAGCCTAGACCTCATCCAGTGGGTGCTGGAAGATCTGGCTTGGTGGCTTCAGCAGCAGGATTCCCCCGCTTCCTGCGCCAAATTGGCGATGGCCCGCCAACTGGGCGTCATCCTCAAACGCCACGGCTCGAATCAGGAACCCCTCACCCTTCTCGAAACCCTCACCCAGAGTGGAGGGGTCATCACTGTCACCGGCGGGCACAACGAAGGCGATGGCGAACCCCTGCGCGGTTTCGTCCACCAGCAATTCCGCGAAGCTCTCGCCGCAGCCTACCTTTTGCGGCGCGAAAATCCGTCTGAAGAGATGCAAACCCTCTGCAACGGGCTCCTGGATCACAAAAAAGCATCCACTTGGCTTCCCGTGGCCCAAATGGCAGTGCATGGCGGTAGTTCCGCCAAAAAACAGGAATTCGTGCGCGATTTCTTCAGAACCCTGGTCCAACTTCCGTTTTTCGAGGCGGAGCGCGCTCACAACCGGGTGGAATGGGCGCGCGATTTCGTCAATCGTTGCCACTTCCCGAGAATCGCCAGGGAGCAACTCATCAGCGCCCTGCAAACCAGGGATTTGCCGGAAGAACGCCAGACAATGCTCCTGCACTTCCTGCGGGGCGGGGAAGAATCTGGGCTGCTGGATCTTGCCGCGAGTGTTCTCGGCTCGCGAACCGCGGTCAGCCGGGAGGATTCGGCGCTGGTTCGCAAAGCGCACGAAGTTTTGCTCCTCGCCCGCCCGGAGCCCATTCCTGTCGACCCGGAACCGGGAAATCTTTGGGTGGAGCCGCAGACGCGCATGGTTTTCACTTGGTTGCCGCCGGGGAAATTCGAAATGGGAGATCCCGAAGCTCGATTTTCCCCACCACACTGGGAGACTATTACCCAAGGCTTCTGGCTGGCGCTGTATCCCTGCACTCAGCGGGAATGGACCGCGGTCATGGGCGGGAATCCCTCCGAATTTCAGACTTCGGACCTGCTCCCCGTGGAAAGCGTAAGCCAGTACGGGATTTCGGATTTTCTTCGCAAGATGAACCAAAAAACCGGCTTGCGTTTTGAGTTGCTCACTGAGGCTCAATGGGAGTATGCCTGCCGGGCGGGAACTACCACCAAATTCAGTTTTGGAAACGAGGCGGAAGACATGACAGCGCACGGTTGGTTTTCCAAGAACAGCCAGAACCAAACCCACGAAGTGGGCCTGAAGCTGCCGAACCCGTGGGGTTTGTATGACATGCATGGAAATGTTTGGGAATGGTGCCAAGACTGGCATGAGAACTATAATAGAAAAGATAACCTGGGCATCCGGGGTGGCGGCTGGAACCATAACGCCAGGAACTGTTGGTCGGCTACCGTCGCCTGGTGCGCGCCGCACCTCAATTACAACGACATAGGTTTTCGCCCTGCAATCGTCCCCCTCGGTTAGCCGCAGCCATTTCGGATGGCTAGTTAGAAGGAGCCGCAGGCGCACGCAAGCGGAGGACTTTGGATGCAGCTGGATTGAGAAATCCAGTGGCTTTAGGCAAGGATATTGCCATGAGCAAGCCCCAAGGCAAGACGCATGCTTCCTCTCAACCAATACCAACGGTGAAATCCTTTTCTCAGTTCACTTTGAAGTTGAAGGTTGAAGGAGGGCTTGAAGTTGGTTGGAGTTCGAGAAACGATCCTATGGGGGCTGGCGTGAGAACCGTTGGGTGGATTTTTGACCGCGAATTAGGCGCCGCCGCGACCACTGTATCACGTTTGGCTTCGGCCGACCTCGGCAAAGAGCATCGACGCCAGAGCCTCGCGTATGCCAGTCCACCTAGGCACCTAACATGCAGATAAAAATTTGCGCACGCACCATCTCGTCGTGGCTGGGAAAACGGGCGCACCTGCAAGTCCACCGTCTTGAGATTGCGGAAAGCTTTCTCCACGAAAGCGGCGGGGCTCTTCGGGGAAGTAGGTGTTGCGCTTCTCATCGGTAGATGTGCCCTGGAGTTGGCTCCACCGGCGGAGGGCTTTGCTCGGCGACTGGATTGCTCGCCGCGCGACGCCCGATCTCGGATATCTGGTCCAGCAGCGAGGTGCAGGCCTTGGAGCCGGGACGATAGTCAGCCGGCCAGACGTCGTCGACGCGCTCCTGGTCGAGGAGCAGCTTTGCCTGTTCGAAGTCGCGCGGGGAATCCGGCTGGAAAGCGCCGAAGGTCTTGCCCCCATTCTGTTTAACTACCGACAGCGATGGGATGTCACTGGGGCCATCGGCGATGTAGATCATGTTTTCGAATGGGATCCGCCGTTGCGACTTCGGAATGCGTGAATTCACATCGATCCCCAGGTTCTCCCGTACGCCCTTGTTGATCTCGAACACCGCGCGTGTCTTGGTCGTGTGATCGATCACGTAGCCGATTTCGCAGATCACGCGTTCGCGGATTTCCTCGGCGGCACCGTCGAGAAAGCCCGGGGGCGCCTCCCGTTCAAGAAACTCGCAGCCCCAGACGTGACGCACATGTGGTGCGACCGGGCTACCCAAGACGATCTGCCGTAGCCCCGTGCTGATGACGTAGTGCTCGACCTGAATGCCCGCGCTTCGAAAAAGCTCGTCGTTTGCGACGAACGCCGCGATGTGCTCGAAGATCTCAGGCACGCCCTGTGCCAAGTTCTGCTTGGCGCCGAACGAACGCAACACCTCGTTGTTGAGTCCGGGAAAACGACCGCGGCGCACGTAGGCGAGAATGTGATTGAGATAGAGAAAATCCGAGGCGAGCAGATCGGTTCCTTCGCGAGCATGGAAATCCGGGAGCGCGTTCACCTCGTCCCAGAATCGCAGGCCGTCGACGCCATAGTGCTCGAAAAGCGGCGTCTGCATGTAGTCGGTGATCAAGGTCTTGTCGAAGTCCCACAGGATGGCGATGATCCTAGACATGAGCGAGCATAGGACTCGGTGCTGAAGTTGCCAAGCCGATTTGCTCCGGACTTTCGTTGAGTTTGGTGAGGCGGGAAGACTTGAATCCGGAGGAGATCTTTCGTTGCCAACCGCCAAATCATCCCTAGCATTCAAATCGCGAACAGGCACCTTGGAACCCGTTAGTGGCTCTGGGCAGAAAGAACGATGCAGTACGTATTTATCAGTCATGCCAATCTGGACAAAACGGAAAACCGAGAGCACCTCCGTGCGATTGTCGATGCGCTCACCCAATCGGGCATCACGGTTTGGATCGACAATCCGGTCAATCTTGGCTATTCGCCAGACGAGGCTGGATTTCTGCGAATCCATGCGGGGCGTCCCTATCAGGATGAAATCGACGAGGCGCACGAAGGGGCTGATGTCGTCTTATCGGTGTGGTCGGCCAATGTCGTCGCCAGATTTCCATCCGGCGCTCCGCAAGAAGGACATGTCCTGAGGCCGCCTTGGCGCGGAAGTACCGCAAGTTTCTCGCGGAACGGTTCACTCCGGCAAGAAAACGACTTTGGCGCGATTTGTGCCGGGCCACTCGTGAATTAAGCCGCCAAGGAAACGTTAGCAGGCTAACCGGCGGGCCAACGGCGGCGGTCAATCGTTTTACACTTTGGGCTTTGGTCGAATTCGCCGGGGAGAAGGAATTGTCAGCTCTTGAATTCGGTCAACGCTGCGAGCCGCTTTTCACAGGCACTTCATCCTGTTCTTCCGCAATGTCTGAGATCAAGAAATCAACTGGCAGCCCATCTCCGGGCGAAGGGGAGTTGGCGAGAGAGCCGGTCCTGCTGGCGGCGCCGAAGGCTCGTCAATTAGTTCAAATTCTCCTGGCGGAGGCCGCGGCTCCCGTTGGCTTTGGCGATCTTCACGATGTTTCCGCGCAGTTGCTGGATTTGGGCGAAACCATCGATGACGAGCAAGCCGTAGCGGAGGTCTGTGCCGAGCAATCGCTGGCAGAATGCGTCATCCGTCCCGAGCATCAACGCATCTTGATTCAGGAAGCCGCCGAGCTGGCGCAATCCTTGCTGGAAACTTGCACGGAGAAGCAACGCAGGGCTTTGGTCGATTTTCACGCCGTACACTTCTTAGAAGAGGGCGCCAAGTTGAAGGACTGAGATGAGGACACGAACAAAGCCAGACGGCTAACCGAGCGAGTTAGCTCCTTTTTTCGTTTTTTTGGAGGAAGTTCCCGGCAACATTGCCCCATCACCTCCCCAAAAGCTTACAACTCCATTTAGATGAAGGTCCGGACTCAAGACAAGGAAAATCTGCGCGAATTTCGCCCAATTTTATGCCGGCTACAGACACACAAAAATTGCACAACAGTTTCGAAACCGCTGCTATGGGGTTGCAGAGGTCCTGGGTTCGAATCCCGCCAGCCCGACTCCCAAACAGCATCCAGAATGCGGCCAAACCCCTCAAACGTGAGGGGTTTATTTTCTGGGAGTGTTATAATTATAATTTTAAAAATTGGGATACTAACAAGGCGCTGCAAAAGAAAACTGGTCATCCTCATGGTCACCAATGTGTCACCACGGCGATGCCTTCCGGCCCGCCAATTCGAAGCGAATTGATAAAGTAGTCGAGCACGGAATTTGTTGGTGGTTCTTCCTTCCCCACATGACCTAACTGTTATGGCAGGAGTGCCCTCAGAGTGCGGCCATTGGGTAGCCGTCGGCCCAACGTGATGGGGGTTGGGGTTAGACCTGCTTCAGACCATCCCAAACACACCGCCAGGAATCTTTCCCGCCTGGTTTTGGAGCCCTACGGCCGATACTCGCGAAGAGAACCGTTGAACGGATCAATTTGAACCGAAAAATAGTTGTAGATCTGGGTTTGTTGAGTCGAGGGACGTTCCTCAACCATCGTAATATGCCAAATGGGCTGCACAGAACTGCTGTTGTTGCTCGAACTATTCAAGTTAGTCGAGCCATCCGGATGGAAACGAAAGGAGCGGTAAACCGCACGACTCACCCCCGAACCAAACCTCTTGACATCGGCTTGTAGGTCCGTTCCTCGCTCGGTAAGAACCGAAGACAAGCTGTAGCCATTAAACTGTCCCGTGCCAAAAACAATCGGGTCGTTGAGTATGAACAACTCCGAAATTGGCGCCAATTTCCCTTCCTTGTCATACTGAAAGAACTGCATGGCGCGAAACTCTTCCGTGGGCTGCGCATTGTTGTCATCCTTGTACTTGTAGAAACGTACTTCTACATCTGCGTTGGTCGAGAGAGCCTGCTGCTGCGCCAAAGTAAGCCGATTGTGGAAGATGTCCCCCTGTGTCGATAGCTCGTTCGAGCGCATTAGCGAAAAAATGTTGGGGGCAGCCATTGCCAGCAGAAAAGCGATCACGGTAATAACGATCAGCAGTTCGGCAAGGGAGAACCCTCGATGTTGAATCTTACGCGGCAGTGGGGATTGTAGCTTCATTTTGTCGGGACAACGCAAGTTAAGGTTTTTCGTCAATGGCAGTCATCCACTTCGCTCCTTGGATACCAACCGTTGTGCTAAAGATCTTGTATCGGATGAGCGCCCCATCTTTAGACTTGGTTACTGTCGTTTTATCCAGTTTGTCGATCACTTCTTTGATATCCTCTTCTTCATTTTCGGCAGATTTCATCCAATTGGATGAAAGCCCGACGTTTTTCAAGAATGGCTTCTTGCCAAAACGATCTTCCAGGCGCATCGCCGAAGTTTCGTCAATAGCAATCAAGGAGACCTTGATCAAGGGTGGAAGTTGATGCTTGAGGAGAGATGTTTTGGCGTCTTGAGTTTCATCTCCCTCCGGATACTGCGAATCGTATTTGTAGTTACGCGAAAGTATCGCTTCATCGCGTCCCTGCCCATCGTCAATCTCCGCAATCGCCCTCCGGGGAACGAACGTGATGGCCACAATGTTTTCAGCCAAGGGCCGCGAGTATTTCTGAAGGTTGTGTTCCCACCAATTGTCGAAATATTCCCCTCTTGGGTTGTCAAGGCTTTCAGCGTAGTCAATGTAGATGCGGTTTTGCTCGGATGGGGGCAAGTATTCCATCAAACGGTAGCGAAATCGTTCAGGCGTGTTAACGAATCCAGGACGGTAGGGTCTATCGCTGTTGTGCACGATATAGTACCCCCTGGCGTTCATGAGGTTTGAGAGGCGATCGAGCGAGGCTCGATGAGTCACCCCCAGCGGCGCTTGAAAAAAGATAGCATGACCAGGTTTATCCCCCTGAACCGACTTAATGTCCTCTCCATACATAATGCGGAAATTAAGCTCCGACTTCACCTCATAAGCGTCGGGTATGTCCTTACCGTCGCCGGGACTGCTGTCTACCTGCTCAACATACGTGTTTAACGTAGCTTGACTCAGGTTCTTGGTGATGATGTCAAACGCAACCCGTGCCTCTCGAAACTGAGAGACCCTCCCCTGCGCCAAATCCCAACTTCGCTGAGTCTGATCCAATATGCCAACAAACATCAGCATGATGGCCGACAAAACCGTCATTGAGACCAAAAGCTCAATGAGTGAAAAGGCGCGATTTCGCAAATTTTGATGTGTATGTAGCATTTGTAGCGAGGGGTCTTAGAGTGTCGTCGGGGTTATGAACCCCCTTCAGCCATTTCCCGATCGATTAGCCTGGTAATTCGGGCTTGGTAGGTGTGGATGTTCGTCCAGTTTTGTTTGTTATCAAAATGCTGGTCCCAGCTGCTCGCAGATGTCGAATCTTCATCAATGTAAGACGAGAGAATCTCGACAATGATCAATTGCACCTCATCGTGGTCTTTTTTGGTGGAATCGAAGGAGGAATATTCGGAGCTACCCAGTCGCACGGGCAACGCCGTTGGCGCCTGACCATAACCGCCGCTGTCGTCGCCGGGTCTCTCCGATGTCTTGCTCCTTGGAACAATAATGCGCGCGACGTAGGTCCTTGGAAATCGAACCGGATCACTTAAAGTGGCGCTCGTAATATCGATTCCCTGATCGTCGTAGAACCGAATGCGATGCTTCTCTGAGTTGTATTCAAAACGCTTGTCCCAGTTGGTGAGCGAAATTTCCGAAACAATTTGCTGGTGAATTCGCGCCTCGATTGCCTGATCTCCCGCCCTCTTCAAGGTCCGAATTCCCTGCGGCAGCATTCCCATGAGAGCAACCAGGGCGATGGACGCGATTCCAACCGCCAAAGTGACTTCAATCAGGGTAAAAGCTCGTGTTCGAAGAGCCGAACCAACGGGAGATTTGCGGCAATACATGGCGGTGTCGATGGAAATTTCAGGAAAAGGACTTCTGATTCCGAATGAATCTACTTTGTATGCTGTTGCATTTACAAAGACAATACAAGCTCATTTTTTCTTCAAGCGCAATTTTTCCCCTTTTTCTAACGGAATCGTCAGGAAAATCGCGCATCAAGCCGATCGAATTTTTTCGATCGGTTCGCGTAAACCGGGTATTTCCAGCCCTCCTCACGGGGCCGAAACCGAAAATGTTTGTACATCCAAAGGTAATGCTCCGGAAATCGGGCAATAATCCCTTCGACCGAGTCCCAACAGGCCTGAGCGATGGCTTGCTCTCCATCTTCGGGCCCAAACTGCATGAATCCGGTGGCCATCGCCAGGTAGGTCCCGTCGCGCTGCGGCAAACACACGCCAGTCAGCACCGGCCGCCCCGTTCGTTTGCCCAGAAATGCGCCCAACAGCGTAACGCTGACTTTTAGCCCGAACATCCGAATCACGGTCGCCACATCGCCGGGAGGCACGGTCAAATCCGGCAAAAACGCCGCAATTCCCCCTTTTTTGAGAACGCGCAACAATTTGAGCATGGAGGTATCCTGCGAAATCAGCTGATGGCCCAAATGCTCCCGATTTTTGCGAAAAATCGGGGTCAAACGCGGATTTTTGAAGTCTTGAGCGATGGCCGTGTAGTGGTAGCCATGCAAACCCAGGCTAGCCGCCATCCACTCAAAGTTTCCGTAGTGAGGAGTCATCAAAATGCCCCCATTTCCCGCCAATTTCTCCATTTCCTCCAGACCGACGTAATTGACGAAGCTTCCGATATTTTCCAGGTTTAGCCGGCTCGTCCAAAACTGATCCAAATACGTTTGCGCCCAACTTCCGTAGCACTTGCGAACCAAAAGCTCCACCTCGTCCTCCGTCCATCGGTTCGGAAACGCCGCTTTCAGGTTCGCAAACGCCGTCCTTCGCCCCTCAGAATGAGCGTAAAACCCCAAAACCCCCAAAAATCTGGCCAGGAACACCAAAAGCCAACGGGGAGCCATTGGCACCAACCGGTAAGTCCCGGCAAGAGCCAACCATTCAAAGAAATAACGAATCCTTTTGGCCAATCCTGGCATAGCGGCGAAAATGCTTAGCCCGAATTTTTCCATGAACCACCAGAAACTGCTTCACATTTTCCGATCCATCCAAAGCTGCCCCACCGCTCCCTTTCACGAATACCACGTCCGTAGCAAAATCACCGAGTTTCTGCGAGATTTGCCACACGTCGCCACCTTCACCGACTCCTTTGGCAACCTGCTGGCAACCTACAAAAACGCCGAAACCGATTCCCAACTTGCCTTCGGCGCCCACATGGACCATCCGGGCTACGTTCGGGACCCCAAAAGCGGAGAATTCACATTTTTGGGGAGCGTCCCGGAAACCTACCGCGCGAAAAACCCGCCTCGCCAAAAATTTGGAGATTTCGCCATGTGGGACCTGCCCGAATGGGAACTGAGCAACGAGCAAATCACCTCCCGCGTCTGCGACGACCTCATCGGCTGTGCCGCAATCGTCTGCCTGTTCCACGAGCTTGAAACCCAGCAAATTCCCACAACTTGTCACGCTGCCTTCACCCGAGCCGAAGAAGTCGGATTCCTGGGAGCCACCCACCTAGCCAAAAACTGGCCGTTTTCCGCAAACACCCGCTTTGTATCGCTGGAAACCAGCGCCCCCGTCCCCGGCACAACCCTTGGCGAGGGGCCCGTCATCCGAGTTGGAGACCGCATGTCCGTGTTCGACCCCACGGTCAGCAACGACCTCGTTTTGGCCGCCAACCAGGCCCAAATTCCCCATCAGCGAGCCCTGTTGGACCGTGGCAGTTGCGAAGCCACCGCCCTGCAACACCACGGCATCGCCTCAGCCGGCATCTCAGTGTTGCTGGGGAATTACCACAATTGTGGCACCAACGACCAAATTGCCGCAGAATTTGTCTCCCTTGGCGACGCAAAAGCCTTGGTGAAGCTGCTTGTCTCGTTGGTTGGCCTCGTAAAAGACGGCGCATCACCCGCCTCATCCCAACTTGGCCAACGATTGGAGAAAAATCTGGAAAAACACAGATCCTACATCCAGGCAACCCAAGACCGCTTTCCTGCTCATTGAGAATCTTCCGTTGGATCGCGAGAGAATTTCGAGATCTCAAAAAAATCCGTTTGTCATCTCTCAGCGTCAGGCTAACGATGAGACCGTAGCGATCAAAATGCCTGAATTTAGGCCAAAAAGGCTCGATAGCTCAGTTGGTAGAGCAGAGGACTGAAAATCCTTGTGTCGGCGGTTCGATCCCGTCTCGAGCCACTTCTTTTTGAGGGACTTACAAAAGTTGATGTAGGAGGCCGGCAGGCTTTCCAGCCATTTTCCAGCCACTTTTCGCAGGCAATAAAGGTGTTCGGATGGCCTGATCAAGGAAAAAGGCTGGAAGCTTGCCAAGCCTGGATTAGTGGTCTTCAAGCAATTGCCCAGGGAATTCAGAGCCAGGCCATGAAGATAGGTGCCACTCGACAAAAACAATCTTTGCCCCTCGCTCGCTGCGCGTTGCAGTTCCATAGATCACGATGATCACGTCATCCGCGGGAATCTGTGCACGGAACAGCACAAGCGTGCTGCCGGTGAAACCATGAAATCGCGCGATAGACCAAGATCCGTTCGAATCTACCTTTAGAATTTTTCCCACCATCAGAAGTGGCTGTCCGTTGGTCCACTGGTCAGCGACGCGATCGAACACGAGAAAATAGACAAGTCCGACAACGGTACAAATCGAAATGGCCGTGCGCCAACGACCTTTCCAGATTAGTGGAATCAGGCTGAATATGGCGAGACAGATGATTGGGACTACAACCTTTGTGCCTGTTTCAAATGACTGCTTTTGCAGCGCTGCCTTCCAGTGACTTCCGTTCTTTTTGGGTTCGAAGCAGCGATCATTGATGACGTGGTGGTGCGCGGCCCAATCATCGAAGACAATTTCGGTAGGAGGCTTCGGCTCCCCGCCAAGTGATGTAAACTGAAATAATGTTAGAGTTCCAATGCTGATTGCTACGATCACTAATCTGATATTCATGCGTTTTCCCTTTTTCTTAGTTTTCCGTCATCGAAATATTCGAGACGGAAAAACCTCGCGAAGAAGAGAAGGAGTGCGAGAAACCATATTTCCTGTCCTCTTGCCAAAAGGTTTGACCTAACCCTCCAAGAATTTGAAAACCGTCGTCAAAAATTTGACTTTATTGGCCTTTCCTCAAAGCGCCATCGAAAAGAACTTTTGTCGAATGAAGAATGAAGAGGCGCTGTCAAAATAGTTTGTATCCAATGACCGCGGGGTAGTGGTGAATCGCCGAATGTACTAATCCAACACATATTCATGCTCACCAAAAAAGCCCCAGTTGCCTGTGCCGATTCCCCCTCGAACTCCCGGAATTTGATTTACTTCTACGAGTTCCTTCAAAGCAAGATGTACTGCTGTTTCCGAAGAGCTGTCAAAGTTTATATGTTGTTTCGCCCAGTTCTCCAATGAATGCTCGTGCACCCAATCGAGCAATTCCTCAAAAATAACCACATCGACCTCAGAAACAGCGCCCGTTCTCTTGTGAGCAAACGAACGACCCGCTGATTCCAAAAGGAACTGAAACACAATCTGTTTGATTCGTCGCCCCTGAAGAGGAGACGACTTTTTTCCGTCTGCCCATACTGCCTTTACTCCATCCACATAGAACCTCCCATCCGGACTCATATTCGTCGATTTGGGATATACTTTAATCGATGGCAGATTCTTAGAATTAACCCAAGAAGTCCATTCTTTCGTCAATTCTTCGATAACTTCCTTCAAACGACCTTGCGTGTGCGGTGTTTCCAAACCCCGAGTTATCTCGAAGAATTTGCTTGGTATTTCGTAATCCTTCAACCTGTTACCACGACTCTTTTCCCAACTCATAGCGATGAACCCGGGCTTCGGAAACCCATGCCCCTCCATGTGGTCCGAAATGTTATTGTAAATAGTGTATCCAGCATTGAACGGATTTGTTGGAGGCTTCTCTAACTCCTCAATTCTGATGTCCGAAATCAATAGGCTGACGATATTCTTGTCACATATAGTTTTAATACCATAGCACATTTGACCACCATGCTTAATACCCTTCGAGGTAAGCATGGGCTGGCCATTGCTATAAACAAAATTCAATCGCCCCTGGAAGCATGGGGCTACGCTTTTAGCGAAGTGTTTCACCCGTTCAGCAAGGTCATCAACAAACACTGCTGTAAGCGGGGTTGTGTCATCGACAATTTTCATCTCATTCGACTGGTTACTCTGTTGGTAATGTGAAACCGATCCTTACCATCCGGTCGTCCTTCCAACTTTTCATCATTTCTGATATTGGAAAAAACTTCCCATTCCAAACGGACCTAACGATGTAGCTTATGTAAGGCAATCCCCTTGAAGTCAGTCTGGTTCGATCTATCGGGCTCTCTCTACTGACTATAGACAGCTTGGATTTCAAATAGTCCCGAGAATGCTTTGCGCACCCAAGAACTTGCCTTTCTTCCGTCTCCTCAAGAAGGTATATGGCCGTCCTTGGACAACTCGAGCACCGTTCTTCAACCCCTTCGGGAACTCTTTCAAATTCTTTGCTGTTCATCACTTGAAACTGAACTGCTTCCCTGCGCCCCCTTATCTTTACTTGCTCTACAACCACCTTGATTGGACCGTTTGAACCATGTTTGAGAGCATTGCGTATCAACTCTTCAATAACCCAGGTCGCCATTCCCGGTGACTTCAAATCGAATTCAAGTCCGCTAGGAAAATCCAAATCGATACTCCTATCCAATAGTGGATCACTCCTTCCCTTAAATTCTTCACAGGCTCTCCAACCCATTTGAAGCCCATCGATCTGCAACTGCATGTGATCCCTATCGATTCGTGCTATTTCATGGTCGATACCGGACTCTTCGTCGCGCAGGCTCTTCAAAAACTCGCACAGTGTAAACTGGTCTCGGTTGTGAGCCAGAGCAACTCGAAATAGCAATGGCAGCAAATCATCGACGCTCTTTTGGCCCTTATTGTCAATTTCATCGATTCCCAACTCCGATTCAAAATCGCTAGCTAGCTTGAGAAGCTCATTCCTACTCTCTTGATCTTCCAACAGATTCGAAATGATTCCGTTTGCCACAGTAATTGCAATTCTCTGCAAGCCGAGGCTCCGAAACCAAGAGTGATGACTTGCCAACTCTACCCGGGTCATATCGACCAATGTTCGCTCCTTCGCTTGCTCAATCGCTGATTCGTGCTCGTGAATTGCAGGCTGAATTCCCTCCCAAATTGGAGTCGCTAGTTTTTTAACGGTGCCTTTGAATTTGAGGCGAATGACAAACGCGCATGCAAGTGAAACACGAGCAAATCCTCTCAATACAGCCCGCTGGTGGTTGAGTTTGGTTTTTAAACCATCTATAGGGTTCAGCCTCACTCCACAGATTAGATAGTCACTCTGAGCGCAGTTATTAGTTTCTCCAGGACTGTCAATTCTATCGAAGACATAAAACTGGAGGCCTTTATCGGATTCACCGGCAACTGATTTATCCCTCAACCGTTGCACTATCTGATTGAGGGAAACAGGGCCGGATGCCTTGATTGTCTCGATTATTTCTTTGCACTGAATTGCCTTGTTTAGAAACAGGCGCACCAACGTCAGTTCGTTTCTTCCCTTGAAAATATCCTTCCAAAATCGAGGCAATTCGTTATTGCTGTCAATTGTTTGATTTGGAATCACACTCGGGCAATCTTCAATGGGCGTCCGACCGGCTTTGCGATAAAGCTGACAGAATAGCGGATGACAGTCCAAGATGCGCCCGTTCGGATCTATATAGAACCAAGCAGGAAGCATAGCTTCGCTAACGAAACGCCGTGTTTTGCTTTTCAATTATCAGTGACGAATAGATTCTCAAGTTCACCGGACTTTACATTACGAACTGCAATCGTAATTCTCTTCAATTCGGGCACTCTTTGGCCAAGGGACCGGCACAATGCTCCAGCGCTAGTCTTTCGGCTGGGACAAAACTCACATGTTCCTTCGAGGGAAACTACCAATTCAAAGTTCGCCGAATCCAGATGAACGATTTTCGCCCCTCCGCCGTCTGCAACCATTCTCGGCAGTATCCCGCTAAGCGCTTCCTCAACTCTGTTTCTAAACGAATTCACGTGATGTTCTTATGTCTTCGCGACTCTAAATCCGACATTTTTCCAAGTTGCGTCGGGCGGTAAGGCCCCACGGTTTGAATTGCGCATCCTAAACGATTCCTCGATATTCCACGACGCTCCCCTTCGCACCTTTAGGATGCCATCGACAGGGCCTGTTGGATCGTGAGGGGGCGAATCTTGCCGATCAGAGTAGGCATCATCAGAATACCAGTCTTGGCACCACTCCCAAACGTTTCCAGCCATATCATAGAGCCCGAATCCGTTAGGTGGGTATGATTTTACAGGCTTGGTACCTAGCTCATCCGCTGAATGCCCCCAACATGCATTGGCCTTTGAACAATCAGATCCCCAAGGGAAGAGTTGTTGAGCTAATCCTCCGCGAGATGCTTTTTCCCACTCGGCTTCAGTTGGAAGGCGGAAAGCTTCGTGAGATGAACTAGAAAGCCAGTCGCAATACTTTGAAGCATCATACCAGGAAACACACACTACCGGATGATTCTCTCTTTCATCGGAGTAATAACTTCGCCAGCAAACTGATAATCTGTCCTTTTCTGCCGTTGATTCATAGCCAGAGTCATCCACGAAACGCTGAAATTGTTTATTAGTTACAGGCGTCGTTGCAAGCCAAAACATGCTGACGAATACACTATGGAGAGGCTGCTCATACTCGCTAGCGCTAATGTCTGAGCCTCCCATCGTAAATACTCCGGAAGGTATTTCCGCCATTTCAACGGTTACGCTTCGAGTAGGTACACAAGCAGTTTCATTTTTTACATTCATGGATAGTATGACTTAAGGGTAGTTTGTTTTATTTTAATTCGCGAAGAATCAAAGATTTGAATTTAACTAGTTCTGGGGAGAGCCGATCTTCGGGTGAGCGTGGCCTGCCAAAAGGTGGAGAGAACTCTTTAACAAATTTCCCATTCCGAAGTACCAGTACGCGGTCGGCCAGAAAAATGGCCTCTTCGATGTAGTGGGTAACAAATACGACAGCACAACGAGTGATTTCCCACTGATTGAGCAACCAATCTTGCATCCTTTCCCGGGTATGATGATCGAGTGCGCCGTAGGGCTCATCCATCAAGATCACGCGTGGCTTTCCTGCCAGAGCTCTGGCCAAAGCAATACGTTGTATCTGCCCCCCAGACAGTTGAGCCGGGTATCTATGCGCCAACTCAACCATGCCAATTCGTTGGAGGAGTTCATCGACCCGGTCATCATTACCGTCAGTTTCACCATCTAGGCCAAATTTAATATTTTCTCTAACGTTCATCCACGGGAATACGGCAAAGTTTTGGAAAACGTAGCCAAGTTCCGAAGGAGAATTTACCTCTCCTTTGTAGTCAATGAGCCCCGCCAGAGCCCCTAAAAATGTGGACTTTCCTGTTCCTGATTGTCCCACAATCGCCGTAAATTCATTTGCGCCAAGTTGGAAATCTACACCGGAAATCACCTCGGTCTTTCCGTACGAAACGTGAAGATCTTTTACGACTATGGCAGGTGCCTCGCTCATCTTTCCGATTCGAATCTAAACCAAGGGCAACTCTTTTGAACGACCTTCGTAAACAAATAGTCGAATCCAGCTCCGCACAGCCCAAGCACTGCCAGAGCTGCCATCATTTTGTCAATTCGGTAGGCCAAATGAGAAACAGATATTTGATAACCTAGCCCGGCCGATGCGCCCGCGATTTCCGAAACATAAACCATTATGAGAGCAATCGCGAGGGCCGTTCGAAGACCAGCAAAAATAGAGGGTAAGCTACCCGGTAGGATAACACTTCGAAGAATTTGCAACGATGACTTTCTCAGCAACTGTGCACTCCAAAGATACTCCTGCGGAACCTGTCTGGAGCCAAGATGGGCGTTGATCCAGACAGGAAAAAAGACCGCAAAACTAATGGAAAAGAGTTTGCCAGTATTTCCAACCCCAAACCAAACTATAACCAGTGGTATGATGGCTACAGGAGGAAGAGGTCTCAGTAAATGAAAGATTGGGCTCAATATGCGATCGAGCATCTGGCTTCGTCCGGTGGCCAACCCTGCCATGGCGCCAAGCGCTCCCCCGACGGCGAATCCCAAAACAGCCCTCCAAAGACTTGTAATGAGATCACGTACCATTTCTCCGCTCACGGCCCATTCCCTAAAGCCCTGAGCTACCAGGGATGGTGGCGGAAAAAGTTTTGAATTGACAGCCCCGGAACGGGACACTAACTCCCACACTGCTAGCAGCGCAACAATGGGCACAAGAAACTGAAAGGTCCTTTGAAGTTGTTTATTCGTGCCCATGGAGTATCGTCCAACATTCGGTGAGTTACAATCACCCAAGCAAATCTCTAAGGGATTCGAACCGATTCCGGGTCGATTTCTCTTAGTATATCAGGATAGAGAACCTTTTTGAAATCTGGAATTTTAGTGTCAGGGGGAAAGGTCCCTTTTTCAATAGCCCATCTAGCTTGAGCAGTGGTGTAGTCGATGAAGAGGTTGTTGATCGCGGGCTTGAAGACGAAATTGGCCCAAATGCCATCTACAATATCGCGATCTAGCTTAGTGTATTTGATGAGAATTTCCTTGGCTCGATCTGGATTTTCCTCAATGAAAAACTGTGCATCGTAGAGGCCCTGCATGAATCCTTTCAATAACTCGGATTTTTCATCAATAGTGGACTGCATTACATCGATAACATAGAGCTCAGAATAGATGTCCGCGTCCTTGAAGGTTTGACCTTGTGTTCCCATTTGAACTTCGGCGATTCGGGCAAAAGGATCGAAGATGGAGATTCCATCCACACTCCCACTGGTCAGGGCAGCGGGCATATCCTCCGGCTTTTGGCTAATTAGTTCAACATTCTCGGATGATATCTGGTGCTTTTTCAGGAATTCATGGGTAAAGAACTCAGGCCCGCCACCAAAAGAGGTAGCGAGTTTTCTCCTTGTGGCTCCAAAATAGGCTTCTGGAGAATCGAGCCCTTCCTCAGCTTTAACAACAACCCTACATTCATTAATTGTGCGTTCTACTACCTGCCCCAAGACTCTGAACTGATTTCCCTGAAGGGTTGAAAGCGTGACGGGAACCTCACCGGAGATTGCGATGTCAAGTGATCCTCCAAGGAATGCCTGCAGAGCAAATTTGCCTGCTGTAAACTCCTTAATTTGAACATCGACGCCAGCTCGGTCAAAGAAGCCCTCGTCTTCTGCGACTGTACTGGTTCAGCGTGAATCGGACAATCGAGGGTCCGAGTTAAGAGAATCTTCGGTGGTTAGTTTTGGTTGAAGCATCTGAGTCGCCGAGAGGCGTCGCCCCGTCAAGCACGCATTCAGTTTCGGAACGATTTCCGGGCTCCGCGCACGGGCTGCGCATGAGTTTTTTGAGGCATGGGAGGCTCCCTCTAGTTGTCCTCTCCTCGGTTTGATGTCATGTTCGCTTACCCGGTGAAACGGACGAGGGCGCTGCTGGAGAGCAACCTTCCGAGGGATAATCGGGCGAGGCGACCGACGGTTGCCCCTGGTCGGCGGGCACGTGCTCGCTGACCTTTTTCTTTTCTTAGGCCGCTTGAGCCAACTCACCCATTTTCGCAAACTCGGCCATCCGATTCTTGCGCGCGGTCTCCAACTTCACCTTGCGTTCGGCGAAAATCGCCTTGTGACGGCCCGCCAACCGGTCGTACGGCGTGATGTAGCCGATCGCTCCGTGCAGGCGCTCGCTGTTGTAAGCATGCACAAATTCGCCCACCACTCGATTGGCATCTTCCTGGCTCTGCGGCGAGGTTGGGCGAACACACTCCTCCTTCAGGTTGCGATGCCAGCGTTCGATCTTGCCGTTGGATTGTGGATAGTAGGGCGAGGTTCTCACATGCGTCATCTCGCATAGGCGCACGAATTCCTTGAATTCCTTGGCCACGAATTGAGGGCCGTTATCACTAATGATTCGCGGCTTGGCTTTTGGGTATTGTTCCCGCGCTTGTTGTAATACGATTTCGGCGTCGGCCTCGCTCATTGTTTCGCCGATGTTCCAGCTCAAAATCGCCCGGCTGCAGCCATCCAACACACTGACCAGGAAGTAGAACGTGCCTGCCAGCTTGAGGTAGGCAAAGTCGGTGTGCCAGTGATCGTGCGGCTCCAGGGGCTGATCGAAACCACTACCTTTCTTGCTCGCCTTAAAGCCGCGAACGCGCATTATACTTGCCGCTTTGAGCACGCGATAGACGCTGGATGGACTAACGGCGACGATGTCCGCATCCAGCATCATGTAGGTCAGGCGGCGGTAGCCTTCGCCGGGATGTTGGCCGGCGTAATCGATAATGGCCTGCTTTTCCCAACTAAGCAGCCAGTGTTCGCGGGGGATCGTTGAGTTATGATAGTTAGGCAGGCCGCGGCGCTCTTTCCAATCATAATACCGGGAACGAGTGATGCCGCACCAGCGGACGAGCCGGCTCACGCTCAACTCGGCCCGCTGGTGCCAATGCCCGATGAAGTCGACGATTTCGTCGCGCAGTTTCGGGGCGACCCAGCCGGTGTTCAGCGATCCCCAGAGAGCTTTTTTTGCCTCGATGAGCGCTTCGACGGCTTCGCTCAAAACCTCGTTTTTCTTGGCGAGCTTGGCTTCGAGTTGCTCGATTCTGGCTTTTTGGGCGTTGATGCCGCGTTTGTTCCCGGCCGGGGCGAAGGCGGCGCTGCCTTTCTCAAAGAACTGGTTCTGCCAGGTGTAAAACTGGGAGGGCGCGATGCCGTGTTCAGTGCAGACTTCGGAGATCGGTTTCTTTTCGAGGAGGTGAAGGCGCAGGATTCGGACTTTGTCTTCGGGGCTGTATCGTTTACGCTTTTGTTTGGACATGTGGATGGTTTGGATGTCCGGAGCATTCCCTTAATTCAAAGCGGCTGTTGTCCGATTCCGACTGAAGCAGGACACGACCATCACCAGAGTCATCGCAGGTGAGACTTGAATTCCTACAGAAAGTGAGTTTGAGTCCTTTTTTGGGGTGAGTGCCCAAAAAAGAACACCGATGAGGACTATTGCTCCAAGTAATAAGAGAGGTTTAGAAGTTTTCATTTCGGGAGCATGTTGCTTGATCGCAGGACTGCTGTCGCAGTTTCAAAAATTTGAAGTTGAAGGCAGTCTCGGATTTCCTGAACGAATAATTGCCCTATCCCG
>CBDCZR010000027.1:0-658491 GCA_965224535.1 Verrucomicrobiales bacterium | reverse complement strand
GGCGAATCCGGTGGCGCGGACAAGGATGTCCGCGCTACGGTTGGCTCCTGGCTGGCCTGCTCCACCAACGCCCGCGCCAATGCCTCCGCCTCGCGGAAAACGGCCTCGGCTTCGGCCAGGGTGGCGTGGGTTTCGCGGCGGGGGCCCTTGGTGTAGAGGAGGAACACGCACGAAGTCGATACCGCGCCTGGCCCCACCGCGGGGTCGGCGGCGATGACGTCGCGGTAGAGGCTTTCGGCGCGGGCTTCCTCGCCTTCGGATTGGGCGAGTTGGGCGCCTTTGAGCAGGGTTTGCAGCTTTTGGCGCGCGGCGGCCTGGTTGGCCTGGAATTGGGCCTCGGCGGCGGCAAGGTCGCGCTGGACGGCTTCCAAAATGCCGCCGCGGCGGCTCTCCAGCCAGGCGAGGGCTTCTTCCACGCCTTGGCCGGCGATGATGCGGGTTAGCTCGTCGAAGTCGGCCCCGGCCTGGTCGCTGCCTTCGAGCCGGGCGAAGTCTTCAGCCAGGGCGTCGATGCGGCTGAGGCGCTCGGCGTGGGCGGCATCGGCGGCTTGTTTGAGGCGCTCGCGCGCTTGCCAGGTGTCCTGAGCCTCGGCCTCGGCCAAATCGCGGGAGAGGGCGCGTTGGCTGGCTTCTTCCAGGTGGACGCGGATCTTCTGGCGGGTCAGCTCGCGGGATTCGGCGGTGATTACGGCGATCTCGTCGGGAAGCAGGTCGGTGCGGTGCTTGAGGTAGAGGAAGGCGCCTGCGCCGAGGATGAGGAGGGTGACGAGGATGGCGAGGACCGTGCCGCGCCATTTCTTTTCCCCGCTGCGGAGCTTCTTGAAGTCATCGTTGAGCCGCTCGACGGCGAGTTCGAGCTGTTCTTGGTTGCCGGGCTCGTGGCGGAGGTGGCCGGCGTGAGCGGCGTCGGCCTGGAGCTTGGCGCGGTAGGCGGCCTGGAGTTGGCGGCGCTCTTGCTGAATTTCGGCCCAAGGAGCGGCGACACTCTTGTCGGCGACATCGTCGGCTCCGGGCTCCGCGGGCGACAGGAGTGTCGCCTCTCCTTGAGGCTGTTCCGGCAGGTCGAGCTGGTCGATGAGCGTATCGCGCGGGCAGTCGTCGCCGGGTAAGAAGAGCCAGGTTTTGAGGCCCTTTTCCTTGGCGTAGAGGAACTCGAACTGGGTGTAGGAACAGCGGCCGAAGTCGGGATCGGGACTCAGCGGCTCGAACCCGTAGGCGTGGCCGGCCAGGTGAATGAGCCCCTGGCAGGAGTCGATCTTCTCCCGCAGAATATCGCGCAGGTCGCCCGGCTCCGTGCCGAAGATGTCCTGCCAGACGGCATCGTAGCCCAGGCGGGTGAGGATGTTGGCGATGAGTTGGCGGGTGCTGGCGAATTCCGCGCTGACGGTGGAGATGAAAATGCGAGGCCTCACCATGGCTCCAATTTAGAGCGGGTGTGGCTGGGGTTGGCAAGCGTAAAACGGGGATGCCTGCCCGTTCCCGCGGCGGAGCTTCTGCATCTTCTTGCTCACTCTTGAAGCCGCCGTTGAGCCGCTGGGCGGCGAGTTCGAGTTGCATACGGGTTGAGTTATCGCCCGCCCGGCCCAAATTTCCAGCATGAGCCTCCTTTCCCGCCCAAGCGCCGCGTTATTGGCCATCGCCGTCCTGACCGGCCAACTGGCTGCCGCTGATTCCTTCCGCGCCGGCGCTGCGCGAGTGGACATCACGCCCGAAAAGCTGCCCGTCATCGTCAACGGCATGTTTACGGCCCGCACCGGCGACAAGGTGCACGATCCATTGCATTCCCGCGCCCTGGTTTTGAGCGATGGAACGGCCACCATCGCCATCGCAGTGGTCGATAACCTGATGCTGCCGCGCGATTTGCTGGATGAGGTGAAAGCCCGTGCCGCGGCGGCGACCGGGCTTGCCGTGGAGAATGTGTTGGTATCCGCAACGCACTGCCACAGCGCGCCATCGGCCATGGGTTGCCTGGGAACGGACGTCGATGCCGGCTATCGCGCGTTTCTGATTCCGCGCATCGTGGAGAGCATCCGCCTGGCCCACGAAAAGCTGAAACCCGCGCAGGTGGGCTGGACGGTTTTCCAGGACTACGATCACAACCACTGCCGGCGCTGGATTCACCGCAGCGATAGCAAGGGCTGGACGGGCGGGCGCGATCCGTTTGGGCGCGACACGGTGGTGGCGAACATGCATCCGGGTTACCAGAGCCCTAAGCACATCGGTCCGTCCGGCCCGGCGGATGCGGCGTTCACCATGCTGGCGGTGCGCTCGGCGCAGGACGGCGAACCGCTGGCATTGCTGGCAAACTACGCCAACCACTACTTTGGCGGCGCCTATGTTTCGGCCGGGTTCGCGGGGAAATTCGGCGGTGCGCTGGCTGGCGCGATCGGCGCGGGGGGAGGACTTTGTGGGGCTGATGTCGCAGGGCACCAGCGGCGACAGCATGTGGATGAACTACGCCAAACCGCGCGTCAATCCGACCGTGGAGGAATACACCGCGGCGGTTGCGGAACGCGCGGCCGCAGCTTGGAAGGAGATCGCGTTTCACGATGCGCTGCCCTTGGCCATGACTGAGGTTCGGCTGAAGGTTCGCCGCCGTGCGCCGGATGCGGAGCGGTTGGCCTGGGCAAGGCAGGTCATGGACGCCGTGGGCGGCCGGGTCCCGAAAACGCGCCCGGAGATTTACGCGCGCGAGCAGATTTACCTGGCCGAGAATCCGGAGGCGGAGTTGAAGCTGCAAGCCATCCGCATCGGCGAGCTTGGAATCAGCGCCATTCCCAACGAGGTCTACGGCATCACCGGCCTGAAGATTCGTGCCGAAAGTCCGCTGGCGCACACCATGAACATCGAGCTGGCGAACGGCGCTGAAGGCTACATCCCTCCGCCGGAGCAGCATCATCTGGGCGGCTACACAACCTGGGAGGCGCGGACGGCGGGACTGGACGAGGAGGCGGAACCGAGGATCGTGGAGACGCTCCTGACGGCGTTCGAGAAGTTGGCGGCAAAACCCCGCGCCGTTCGCGAGATTGCGCCCGACGCCTACGTTAGGGCCGTGCTAGACGCCAAACCTCGCGCGTTTTGGCGGTTGGACGAGAGAAGCGGCGAAGTGGCGCGCGACGCGACGAAAAACGGCCACGATGCGGCCTACGAGCCCGGAATCGCCTTCTACCTGCCCGGCCGCAACCTGGAACGGCTGGAAAACGTGGAGGCCAGCGTCAATCGCGGCGTTCATTGCGCGAGGGGCGGCAGAATCGTAGCTCCGGAGTTAGGCCTGGGCGACGAATTCTCGCTGGAGCTGTGGTTTTGGAACGGGTATCCCAAGGATGGCCGCGAAATCGAGGGCCACGTCGCGGGAATCGGCGAAAAGGACGCGATCGCGATTTCCGGCGACAAACTGCGCGTTGGCGAAGAAGTCGGTTCCGGCGAAATTGGGCATCGCACCTGGCATCACCTCGTCATCGCGGGAAATCAGGCTTACCTGGATGGGCAGCCGGATCTTACGGCAAAATTCGCAACCGGCGCCTTATGGTTCGGCGGCAAGGCGGATGGGGAGTTGGGTTTGGAAGGCAAGCTAGACGACATCGCGGTCTACGATCGCGTGCTCAGCGCCGAAGAGATCGCGGCCCACTTTCAAGCCGCCCAACCGCGAATTCCGCAGGAGACGCCTCCGTTAAGCCCAGAGGCCAGTCTGCGCAAAACGCACGTCCGCGCGGGCTACCGAATGGAGCTGGTCGCCGCCGAGCCGCTGGTGAAGGATCCGGTCGCGATCGACTGGGGCGCAGACGGCAGGCTGTGGGTGGTGGAAATGGCCGACTACCCCAGCGGAATGGACGGCGAGGGCAAACCCGGGGGCCGTGTCAGGGTGCTGGAGGACACGGACGAGGATGGGCGTTACGACCGCGGGACGGTTTTCCTGGACGGCCTCAATTTTCCCAACGGCATCAAGGTCTGGCGCGATGGCGCGCTCATCACCGCCGCGCCGCGGATCCTCTTTGCCCGCGATACGGATGGCGACGGACGTGCTGACGACATTCGGCCGCTCTACGAGGGATTTTCCGAAGGGAACCAGCAATTGCGCGTGAACGGGCTGCGTTGGGGGCTGGACAACTGGATCCACTGCGCGAGCGGTGCTCACCACGGTGGTTATGGCGAGGGCAACGCGGTAACCTCAAAGCTAACCGGCCAAAAAGTCGTCCTCGGCAGCCGCGATTTTCGCATTCGGCCGGACGAGGGCCTGCTGGATCCCCAGTCCGGCCCCTCGCAGTTTGGCCGCAACCGCGACGACTGGGGCAACTGGTTCGGCGTGCAGAACAGCATGCCGCTGTGGCACTACGTGCTGCGCGACCATCATCTGCGGCGCAACCCGCATTTTCTCGCACCCAGCCCCAAGAATCTCGTCGCACCGCGCTACTCGCCGGTCTTTCCGGCCAAAGCGCCGCAAAAGCGCTTCCACGGGTTCGAGCAAAGCGGCAAATTCACCTCAGCCTGCGGCACCATCATCTATCGCGACGAGTTGCTGCTGGCCCGCGGCGAGGAGGGGCACGCCTTTACCTGCGAGCCGTTTCACAACCTGGTGCAGCACAACTTGCTCCAGGCAAAAGGCGTGACTTTTGCCGCGCGGCGCGATACCGCGGATGGCGAGATCGACTTCGTGGCGTCGCGCGATCGCTGGTTCCGGCCCGTCATGGTTCGGACCGGACCGGACGGCGCGTTGTGGGTCGTGGACATGTATCGCTACATGATCGAGCACCCGCGCTGGCTGCCAAAAGCCGGCCAGGATGAGCTGCGGCCGTTTTATCGCAGCGGGGAGGAATTCGGGCGGATTTACCGCGTGTTGCCGGCTAACGCGCAGCCTCGGAAGTGGCCGCGGTTGGCAAAAGCGAGCGATGCGGAGCTAACCAGCAACCTGGCCCATCCCAACGGCTGGGTGCGCGATACGGCCCAGCAACTTTTGGTGCAACGGAAGGCCTCCGGCGTTGCCGATTCCTTGCGCGCGATGGTCCGAGAAAGCGCGACGCCGCTCGGCAGATTGCACGCGCTTTGCACGTTGGACGGGTTGGGCGCGTCGGATTCCGCGACGTTGCAAACCGCGCGAGGCGATGCTCATCCCGGTGTGCGCCGGCACGCGGTTCGCCTCAGCTCATCCGCGGATTTGGCCGGATTTTCCGAGGATTCTCCGCCGGTGCGGCTGCAATTGGCGCTGGCGCTGGATTCGGGCCCGGAACTGGCGAAATTAGCCGCGGACGACGACTCGTGGATCGCTGCGGCAGCGATGACGTCGATCGATGCGGACAACGTCATCGCGGCATTGGAGAGCGCGGCGGGAAACCCCGGTTTGTTCGCTAAATTCATCAACCAAGCCGCCGCGTGGAAGCAGGGAGAGGCGGCGACGGCGATTTTAGCGCGCGAACTGCCTGACATGGCCGCCAGCGACCGGATGGACGTGGTGGCGGCCTGGATCGACGCGACAAAGCCCGCCACCGTTCCCCAACCGATTCTTAGCATCGTGGAAACCGCCGAAAAACTCGCGTTCGACGCTTCCGCAGCCGTGAACTCCCGCATTTCCGCCATCCAACTGCTGGGCCGGATTCCCGGGCGCAACCACCAACCCGCAGCCAAGCTCCTTGCCGCCTCCGAGCCGGTGGAGATCCAAAAAGCGGCAATCGCGCGGATTTCCGACGTCGCCGCCTTGCTCGAGAATTGGGCGAATTACAGCCCGGCGCTGCGAACCGCAATTCTCAACCGCATCCTCACCCGAAAACCGTGGGCGAGCGCCTTTCTCGATGCCGTAGACGCCGGAAAAATCCCGAAAGGCGACCTGGATCCGTCCACGCGCCAACGGCTCGAAACGCTCGACGCCAAGCTCAAGACTCGGGTCCGCAAACTGCTCGCAGCCTCGCCGGACCGCGCCCAAGCGATGGCGCAACTGCGCCCCGCGCTGAAGTTGACCGGGGACGCCAAGCAAGGCCGCGTGTTTTTCGAGCAACGCTGCGCGGCGTGCCATCAGTTGGCCGGTCTGGGCAAGCACATCGGCCCCGACCTGGCCGCGATCACGAACAAAACGGGCGAAGCGCTGCTGGAGTCGATCGTCGATCCCAACGCGATGGTGGAAGCCCGCTACGCCCTCTACACCGCCACCACGCGCGACGGCGAAACGTTTGCCGGCATGGTGGCGAGCGAAACCGGCGCGCAGGTGAGTTTGTTAGGCGCGGACGGCACCAAGGCGGACCTGCTGCGCGGCGATTTGGCTGAGCTGAAGTCGGCAGGCATGTCGCTGATGCCGGCGGGGTTGGAGGCCGGACTCAGCCCGCAGCAATTCGCGGACCTCATCGCGTTTATTCGGGAGCCGGAGTGAGTGCAGGGACGAAAAGGGCCCAAGGGACCAAAGCGACGTCCTTTCGGTCCCTTGGGTCCTTTTCGTCCCTTGGGTCCATCGGTCTCCCGGGCCGGTTACTGCACGTTTTGGACCTGCTCGCGGATTTTTTCCAGCTCCGTCTTCGCTTCCACCACGTTTTGGGCGATGGCGGCGTCGTTAGCCTTGGAGCCGATGGTGTTCAGCTCCCGATTCACTTCTTGGCACAAAAAATCCATCGAGCGCCCCGTCGGCCCCTCGCCTTCGAGGTATTTGCGAAATTGCTCGAAGTGGCTCTCCAAGCGGATCAACTCCTCGGAGATGTCGCAGCGTTCGGCAAACACGGCCACCTCTTTGAGCAGCCGGTCGTCCTCCAACGATAGCTCGAGGTCGGCTTCGTTCAGGCGCTTCAGCAATTGGCTGCGGTAGTGCTGCTTGACTTTGGGGGCCTGCTCGGCAATTGCGCGGGTCAGGCCCTGCAGGGTCTCCAGCCGCGACACCAAATCCGCCATCAGCACCTCGCCCTCGGCGTTTTGCATGTCGAGCAACTGTTGGAAGGCGCCGGTCAACGCGTCCTCCAGCAGCGGCTCGACGTCGCTCACGGCAAACTCCGTCTCTTTCACCGTAAAAACCCCGGGCGCGCGCAACAGGTCGGATGGAGCCGGGTTGTCCGAAGTGGCGCCCCAAATCTGGCTCAGCAGCTTGATGGCCTGGAAATATTCCGTGGCCAAATTGTCGTCCACCTGCAAGCTGGCGTTGGCGGCGCCGCCCATTGGCTCCAGTTGGATGTAGACGGCCACCCGGCCGCGGGAGACATGCTCGGTAATGGCGCGTTTCACCATGGGTTCCAGCTCCGCGATGGAGCGCGGCAGGTTCACCACGATGTCCGCCTGCTTGCGGTTAACCGCCGACATCTCCACGGCCACCTTGACCGTCTCATTCGACGCTTCGCCGCTTCCATAGCCGGTCATGCTTCTCATTGGCAGTCAGTTATGGGGGAGAAAATGGGTGGTGGGAAGGCAAAAAGTGGGAAATAGGCGGTTGGGGCTCACACGATTGGATCGGGGCAAACGTCCCGGCGGCCACAATTTTGGCAAAATTCGCCGAGGTAAAGATCGTCGAGCCAAGTCATGATTTGCACGATGGATTTGGCGTCGTCGGTCAGAAATCCGCTCTCGAAATTGCGCCGTTTGGGACTTTTGGCGCCCATTCCGGCCCCGGTCAGGTTCGCGGAGCCGACAAAGGCGATTTTTCCGTCGACCAGGACGATTTTCGAGTGGTTGCGGGGGCACAAAACCCGCTCGAAGCGGTCGCTTTCAATCAGCTCCGGAAATCGGTCGAAATCCTCGCGAAAACGCACCCCGGGCTCTTTGGCGTGGATGAGGCGCACGTCGATGCCGTTGCGGACCAAATCGGCAAAAACGGTCAAAACGGAGTCGTAGCGTTTGCGCTGATGTTCCACGTGCATGTCCTTGATGTCGGCGGTGGCGATCCAAACGAATCGTTGGGCCGAAGGGAGGAGTTGCTGGATGACGCGCTCGTAAATCTGCTCGTTGAAGAGGAGTTCGTGCATGGGGCCCCTGCCGAAACGATTTTTTTGGACAAAAGTCCAGCGAAATTTTGGCTTTGTTAGGAGGCGCCGGATTTTTCGGGGTGGTCGAATTTTGTGCAGCAAATTGTTGATTTCGTCGAAAAATCCAACAATTTCCGGGTGTTGTTGTTGAATTTTGCGCCGTGGAAATCCCCGCCGCGCGACCAAAAAACTCCCCCGTTGCTGTCATGGAAGATTTTGCGAAAACCTGGCAATCCCGCCTCAATTCTTCGAATTTGGACGCGGACGTTCGAACGGCCTACCGAGGCGCAATCACCCAGTTTTTGAAAGAATGGGACTTGGCCGGCGATTCTCCCTCGCCAACCCGAGTTCACGCCGCCGAGAGCCTGCGAAAACTCCGCGAGAACCAAAACGACGCCGAACAAATCCGGATTTGGCGCGAAGCGATGGACTGGTTTTTCGACGGCAGTGAAACCAAGCCAAGCACCAACGTGAAAGGGCTGAAAATGTTTGGCAAAGCGCTGCAACAGCGCGCATTGCCCACCCCGAAGGGCGCCATCGGCCCCAAAACGCCGCCGCTGCTGAATCGCGTGGCTTTCGAACGCGCCGCAACCGGTCAAAAGCTGCGGGAACGCACCCGCAAGTCGTACTGGAACTGGCTGCGCCGCTACGATTTGTTTTGCCGCAAGACCCAGGCTGAAATCGACGAACCAGGCAGCGTGGAAGCGTTTCTGGATCACCTGCGCGATGAGGAAAAATTGGCCCCCATGAGCCGAACTCAGGCCCTCAACGCGCTAAAATTCCTCTACCGCCACGTTTTCGACAAACCCTTTGAAGCCAAGGTGAAACCAGCCCGAAAAAGCGAGCGCACGCCGGTGGTTTTGACCCGCAACGAGCTGGAGACGTTGTTCGAGTCCATGGAGCCCGACCTGCACCTCATGTGCCGCGTGATGTACGGCTCCGGCCTGCGTCTGAGCGAGTTGCTGGAGCTGCGGGTGCGCGACATCGATCTGGACGAACAACGCATCGTCGTCCCGGACAGCCGCGGCGAGCCCAAGCGCAGCACCCCCTTGCCCAACGTGGTGGTGGCCGAGCTTCGCGAGCATTTGGAGGGCGTTTTGGGCCGCTACGAAGCCGACCGCCACGGTGGAGCGCCGGGAGCGGAAGTGAGCGAGGCAATCGTGCAGCGCCACCCGAACGCGGCCACGGCCTGGGACTGGCAATGGGTCTTCCCCTCGCGCAATTGGACGCGCGATTCCGACAACCAGCGCCGGCGTCACCACTGGAACGCCTTCACCTTTCAGCGCAGCGTCAAGCGCGCCGCGGAAAAAGCCGGTTTGACCAAAAAAGTGACGCCCCACGTCTTTCGGCACACCTTCGCCACCCATCTTTTGCAGGCGGGCACCGATCCTAAAACCGTGCAGAAACTCATGGGCCATCGCACCTTGGAAACGACCCTTTCCTACCTGCACGCCCTTCGCAACGAGCAGGTCGCGGTTCGCAGCCCCTTGGATTTTTGATTTTTGCGAGGAAGAAGCGGGAACATTTCGGGGCACGAAAATATCCCGGTTTCTTGCCGATATTGGTTGTCAATCCGTGCTTTTCTCGCAATCTTTCGCGCTTTACTGCGTCAAACCTTTTCAAGCTCATGTTAGACCGCCTTGAGTTCACACCATTCTTCCCCCTTGCGCCAATATCCACCCTCGCCGCCGCCGTTCTTTTGACCGGGTGCGGTAATCCGCTCAACAAGCCCGGAGCGGAGCGCTATTTGCCCTACGAAATCAGCAACCCCGCTGCGTTGGGCAGCCAGCGCACGGACGATAGCCCGATTGTGGACACCATATCCCATTGGGAGGGCGATGGGGTGCGTGGGCCGGCAAAAATCGTCATCGATATCTCCGATCAACGGGCCTATTTTTATCGCGGGGCCCGCCTGGTGGGGATCTCCAAGATTTCCAGCGGGATGGATGGTTTCACCACGCCGCACGGCACGTTCAAGATCACGCAAAAGAACGAGCATCATCGTTCCAACCTCTACGGAAACTACGTTTATCCGGATGGAAGGATCGCTCAACGCGACGTTGATGTAACCAAGGATCCTAAGCCCGCTGGCGCGCGATTTGAAGGCGCGCCCATGCCGTATTTCATGCGTTTTCAAGGCGGAGTGGGCATGCACGCGGGTTACCTGCCCGGTTATGCCGCCAGCCACGGTTGCGTGCGCATGCCCAAGCGCATGGCGGAAATTTATTTTCGCAACGTCAACCTAAAAACGCCCGTCGTGGTTCAACCCTGACGGAGAACGCCACGCGGCCGCGTAAGAAGGCTGGCTTAGCCTGGCTTTAGCCCACAAGCTCTCGCCAGCGCGCCTCAACTTGCTTCATCGCCTCGGGAATGTCTTCGGGCACCCTCCCCTCTTCCACCAGCGTCCAACCGGAAAACCCGGTCTCCTTCAACAACGCGAAAAATTCGGGCCACGGATAGGGTTTTTCGTTGCGGAGATCGTGGATGTGGATCGTGGAAATGCGGTCTTTGAGCGCGAGGTAGTTTGCGCGGAGACCGTCGCCTTTCAGGTCAGCGGGGTTGCAATTCCAACAAACCGTCGAATTCGGGTGCTCGGAATGGTTCATGATGGTGATCATGTTAGGAATCTCGCTGGTGCCGCGTCCGTGGACTTCGGTGCGAATCTCAACGCCGAAATCGGAGCCGAATGCCGCCACTTCGTCGAGCGATTTGCCGATTTGTTCGAGCGTTTTCTCGACCGGGACGTCTTTGGGCAAGCCGTTAGGCCGCACTTTGATCCCGGAACCGCCGACGTCGTGACACAACTGAACGAAGGCCTTGGTTTCCTCGATATTCTTCTTCAACTCCGCCGGATCCGCCGAGTGATATTCGCAGGCCGTGCCGAGCCCAACGCATTCGACCGGGAACTCCTTGAACAGCGCAGCGACGGCCTGGCGCTGGTTTCGGCTCAAATCGGGCTCCACCTTGTGGGCGTGCGTGGAGCGAAGCTCGACCCCCAAAAATCCGGTGGCTTCGCAGTGTTTGAGGAGAGCCGGTAGATCCCAGGACTTGCCCCAGTTGTAGGTGACGAGGCCCAATCGCGGCTTGGCGGGCTCCGCGGCGGCTTGACGAGGAAACGTGGATGCGGCCAGGCAACCGGCGGCGGTGGTTTGCAGGAAATTTCGGCGGTTCATGAGGTGTGGGTTAGGGGTTTTGCGTGCCTACATGTTTACCCAGCCATTCTCGGCTTCATCAATTTTTTCCGCTCAATGAAAATCGTGCGAAAGCCCCTCCTTCACCGCGCCGAATCGCAGGCTTTCGACGACATCGGTGTAAATCGAGGTGACGCCGTCGTTGTTTTGGACGTGGCCGCCGATTTTGAGGAAGGTTTCCTGGGTGATGACGAGGCGAAATTCTTCGAATTTGGGGCCGGGGACGAAGGCGTTGGAAATGCCGGTTTCGTCTTCCAGGCTGATGAAAACGTGGCCTTTGGCGGTGCCGGGGCGTTGGCGGCAGATGACTAACCCGGCGATCCAAACGCGCTCGCCGTCTTTGGCCCTGGCGAGAGGTCGGCAGGCGCGCCAGATTTCGGGGAGAGTTTCGCGGATGTAGGCCATGGGGTGAGGTCCGGTGGTTAGGTGCTGGGTTTCGTAGTCGGCGGCCAGACGCTCGGCGGGGAGCATGGGCGTTAGGGGCGGCTAATTATGGGTCGTATGGGTCCTGTGCTGACTTATTTCCGGAGGCTGTCCGACAGCGCGTAAGAGGATCCAACTCCACGTGCCGCTCCACCTCCCAAAGCGCCTCCCGCCGATGCTCGGCCAGGCCGTTGAGCGCGCCGGATTTGGCGAGAACGCGGCGTTCGTCGCGGTGAATCCCGGTTCGCCGCAAAAAGTCGCCCAAGTCGCGGAAGGGCGCTTTTTCGCGCTCGGTTAGGATGCGTTCGGCAGCGGCGCGGCTCAGCCCTTTGAGCTGGTTCAACCCCAGGCGAATCTGGTCGTCGGTTAGGACGATTGCGCCCAGCTCGGACGTTAGCACGTTGACCGGTTTGACCCGGATTCCGTGATCCTTCGCGTCCTTGATGAGCGTCGCCGGCGCGTAGAAACCCATCGGCTGGTTGTTGAGCAGCCCGACGTAAAATTCCGCCGCGCGATGCACCTTCAACCACGCGCTGGCATAGGCGATGAGCGCAAAACTGATGGCGTGCGATTCCGGGAAGCCGTATTGCGCGAAGGCGCGAATGGAGTGGATGACGCGCTCTTGCAGCTCCGGCGCCACCTGCCGCGCGGCCATGGCGTGGCGCAGCTTGGCCATGACGCGGTCCATCTTTTCCTGGCTGCGGTTAAAGCTCATGGCGCGGCGCAATTCCTCGGCCTCAGAGCCGGTGAAGTCGGCGATGATCATGGCCATCTTGAGCACCTGCTCCTGAAACAGCGGCACGCCCAGGGTCCGCTCCAGGGCGGGTTTAAAGTCCGGGTGGATGTAGTCGACCTTCTCGCGTCCGCGTTTTCGGTTAATGTAAGGGTGGACCATTTTGCCGACGATCGGGCCGGGCCGGATGAGCGCGGTTTCGATGACGATGTCGTAAAATTCGCGCGGTTGCAGCCTCGGCAGCGTGGCCATTTGCGCGCGGCTTTCCACCTGAAACAGGCCAATGGTGTCCGCCGCGCAAAGCATGTCGTAAACCGCGGGATCGTCGTAGGGCAGCTTGTGGATCTCAACCGGCCGCCCGCGTTGTTCGCAAATCGCCACCGAATCCTGGATGGCCGAAAGCATCCCGAGCCCTAACAAGTCCACCTTGATGATGCCCAGGTCCTCGCAATCGTCCTTGTCCCACTGCACCACAACGCGATCCGGCATCGACGCGTTTTCCAGCGGCACGACGGTATCGAGCGGCCGATCGGAAACGATCATGCCGCCGGAATGTTGTCCCAGGTGACGCGGCAGGCCGTAAACGCTGGTGTAGAGGTGCGCCAGCGCGGGCAAACGCGGATGCTCGGCCGGCAACCCGGCCCGGGCGACGTGCTCCTTCAGCTCCATGGTGTTGGGAAAATCACCCCGGCCGAAAAGATCGGAAAATCGCCCTAACACGTCCTCAGGAATCCCTAACACCTTGCCCATTTCGCGCATGGCGCTGCGTCCGCGGTAGGTGATGACGTTGGCGGTCATGGCGGCGCCGCGGGGCGAATATTTGCGAAAAACGTGCTGGATGACGGCCTCGCGCTGGTTGTCGCCCAGGCCGCTCGGCAGGTCGATGTCGATGTCCGGCCAGGATTCGCGGCCCTCGCTCAAAAAGCGCTCGAAAAGCAGCTTCCCGCCGACGGGATCGACATTCGTGATGCCAAGGCTGTAGCACACCGCGCTGTTCGCCGCGCTGCCCCGGCCCTGGGCCAGGATGCCCTCGCGCTTGGTGAAATTGACGATGTCCCAGACGATGAGGAAGTAGCCGCAAAAGCCGAGTTTTTGGATGAGGGCGAGTTCGTGCTCGAGCTGTTTTCTCACTGCGCTGGTTAGTTTGCCGTAACGCGCTTTTGCGCCGAGATAGGTTTCGCGGCGCAACACGTCGCTCATCGTCTCGCCCGCGGTGGTGGGGTATTTCGGGAACTCGTAGCCGAGATTTTGGAGGGAAAACTCGAGGCGATCGGCAAGCCGCGCGGTGTTTGCGATCGCTTCCGGGTGGTCGGCGAAGAGCGCGGCCATTTGGCGCGGATTTTTCAGGTAACGCTCCCCATTTCGGCTAAGCAGAGCACCGGCTTCGTCCAGCGTGGTGTGGTGGCGCAGGCAGGTGAAAGCATCCTGGAGGGGACGCTCGGATTTTCGCGCAAACCTGGCGCCGTTCGAGGCAATGAGCGGCAAACCCAGGTTTTCGGCCAGATCGATGAGGCCGCTGACGACCCGATTTTCGCCGCGGACGCGGTGGCGCTGGATTTCCACGCAAACGCGGGATTTGCCGAAAATTCGCACGAGGCGCTCCAGGTTTTTCCGCGCGCTCAGGCGGTCGCCGCATTCCAACGGACCACGCACCGGGCCCTCCTCATCGCCGGTCAAACAAACCAGCCCATCCGCGAATTCCTCCAGCTCCTCCCAGGTTACGGCGCCCTCGCCTTTGGGAGCGCGCAGTTTCGCCCGGGTGAGCATCTGGCAGAGGTTTTGGTAGCCCTGGCGCGATTCGACGAGCAGCGGAATCGCGCAATTTCGGATTTCGAGTTTCGAATTTCGAGTTTCACAAACCGTCACCTCCGCGCCGACGATCGCGTGAATCCCCGTTTCCTTCGCCCGAAAACTCGCCCGCGCCGAGCCATAAACTCCATCGCGGTCGCAAATCGCCAGCCGCGCCATGCCAAGTTCCGCCGCGCGCTCGACCAGCGCCTCCGGTTGCGAAGCGCCGCGCAGGAAGCTGAAGGCGGAGTTTGCGTGGAGTTCGACGAAGGAAGACTTCACTGTTCAAATAAACAGCTTCCAGCGCGATTTTCAAGCCCGAACCACCGTTTGCACCCAGCGCAGCCTCAACCCACAACCAGCGTCCCTTCCTCCCGCGTCAATTGAGCAAACAACTCAGTGAGCCGCAGGGTCACGTCGCCGGTTTGGCCGCGGTTGAACGTCGTTTCGTCGATCCGCACGACCGGCGCCAGCTCCCCCATCGTCCCCGTGCAAAACACTTCGTCAGCCGCGTGAATTTCGGCCTCGGGAATGGCGCGCACCTCGTGAGGAATGCCGTTTTCCCGGCAAAGCACCAGGACTGTGGAGCGAGTGATGCCCTCCGGACAGGCGTCGGTGGTGGAAGTGAGCACCACGCCGTTTTTGACCAGAAAAACGTGGGTGGCGTTGGTTTCGGCCAGGTTTCCGGCGGTATCGAGCATCAAGGCATCGTCGGCGCCGGCAGCGTTCGCTTCGAGTTTGGCGAGGATGGAGGTTAGCTGGTTGCAGGAGTGGATGTGCTGGTTCAGCACGTTGGCAAACGGGCGCCGCACCGTGGCCGTGGCCAGGGTTATGCCGGTTTTGTCGTAGACCGGCGGTTTGTGCTCTGCCAGGATGAAAAAGGCGCAGCCACACGTATTGATGCGCGGGTCGAGCCCGGAGGTGTATTTGAGCCCGCGCGAGACGGTGAGCCGAATGTGGACGCCATCGCGCATGGCGTTGGCTTCCAGGGTTCGTCTCAGCTCATGGGTTAGGCGCTCTTCGCCGGGATAGCCGCTGTATTGCAGCAACTCCGCGCTTTTGCGCAGGCGGGCCAGGTGTTCGTCCAGCTTAAAGATGCGCCCCTCGTAAAGGCGCAGCCCTTCCCAGACTGCATCCCCATTTTGCACCGATGAGTCGAATGGACTCACCCCGGCCTTGTCCCGGTGGGCCAATTCTCCGTTGATGTTGACGATGAGGCCGCGATTGGCGTCGTTGAAGGTCTGGAGCATGAAAACAGGCTAAAAATCCGGGTTTTCGCCGTCGAGATAGTGGCGGTAGACGACGAACATGAAGATGAGGAAAAAAAGCACGCCGAAATCGATCACGCAGCTGGTGATGGCCGAGAACCACCAGCTATCCAGCCGAAAGTCGATTTCCATGGGAATGCCGGACAAAATGCCGAGCGCCACGACGGGCAAAATACCAACCAGGAGGTAGCCTAACAAGGGCCAAAATCGGCCCCGCGTCAGTTCCCACGAGCGCTTGATGGCCCCGGTGCCGGTCAGGCGCTCACCGATGGCGACCTGATCGACAAAACTAAGCCGTACGAGGACCCAGATGCCCGGCAAAATCAGCGCCAGGAGGCTGAAAATAAGGCAGATACCCAAAACGAAGCGGGCCAGCCACAACCGGCCCCAGTTGGTGAATCCCGCGCCAAACGCCGCCCAAAATCCGATCGGCGCGCCTTCCCACGCGGCGCCGCAAATGGTCAGCACGGCGCCCACGGCAATGATGCCGAAGAAGCCGTCGGCAACGTTGTTGACGCGCATTTGCTTGAACAGCACCGCCGGGTCGTCGACATCGCCCGCCAGCACCTCGTAGCAATAATATTCCACCGCAAAATTGAGGGGAATCCAGACCACAAAGTAGGCGGCGAGAAGGCATCCCGGGTAAAGCGTCAGGATTCGAAAAGCTTGCTTGAACGCCGCCCCTATGCCTCGGCCGCTCCAATCCGGCGTCTCGTCAATCTGCGCCGTGGTTGCTGGTGCGGCGTAGGGGTTGATGGCGCTTTCTTCCGCTCTCAGCGGGGCCGTGGAAGCCGGCGCCGCGGGTGAAAGCGGCAATTCCGCGCGCATCGTCTCAAACGGTTGCCATTCCGCCAATCCATCGCGCCAAACCAGGGTCGCCTCGTCAATTTGCCCTTCCCACCAGAGCTCGGCAAGCCGCTCGGGCGGCACCGGTCCGGATTGTTGGCCGTTGGCTGCGTAGTACCAGTCCATCCCGCTTTTTGGGCCAGTCAGGCGCGCGAGTCAAACCTCAAACCTCAAATCTTGAAGGTGCTGAGGTCCCCCGGCTTGGCTTCGGCAATGGCGCTTAACATGGCGGGTAGGGGGATGCCCTGATTGCAGGCTTTTTTCACGTTCCGCTCGTTGAAATTCGGCAATTCGCCTCCCGCGTGATGCATGCCGATGAGGTTGAGATTCTCGTCGAAGAGCGGGCTGCCGGAACTGCCGGGCGACGCTGAGGAATAGTAGCGGATGCGCGTCGCTTTGTCGTGGCAGGCAACCAGGTGGTTGTCCTGAAAGGTGAACGAAAGATCGCCGCCGTAAGGGTGGCCGATGATGTAAATCCGGTCATCTTTCGGCTCGGAAGGCAGCCTATCAGAATCGACAACCGCCGCCACTTCAAGATCGTCGATCATTTGCAGCGCCAACTCGGCGTTTTTCAGCCGCAAACAGGCGGTGTCGATCAATTCGCCACTGGCCGACCACTCCGGATCCGGCGGGCTCTCCCAAAGGATTTCCGCGATGTCAAAACGATGCGGCGGCAAGTGAGGATCGCCGACGTCGAAGGTAATTTGCGCGTTTTCAGGCCGCAACGCGCCAAATTTGCCAGCGGTATTGACCACGTGAAAGCAGGTGACGAAAATCGGCCCCTGCCAGCCGGGATGGAGCACGGAGGCGTCTTTGATGAGAAAACCGGTGCCGATGCCGCGGTCGTCGCGTTTCCACACCCGGCCCACCATGCGGGCGCGATTCTGGAACTTGAACATCCAGCGGGCCGATTGATAGCTGGCGCCGAAAATTTTCTGCAACCTGGCGCCGCGTTCCTCAACGTGACCGGTATCGAAGCGCAATTCATCCACGCTTTGCTGAAATTCGCCCTCCTGCTTCAAAATCAGGGCAGCGCGCATCAGGTCGATCAACGCCACGGCATCCGCATTGTCGCCGCCAAGCTGCCAAACTTCCTCAAACTGCCGCAGAGTGCCGGCGATTTGAAACGCATCGACATCTTGGTGCTCGACGTAGGCCCGAATGTGCTTGGCCGCGCCGTCAATATCGCCCCGCGCCAGAAGAGCCTCTCCCATGCTTGCGTGTTCCCACGGCCCCTTTTTCTCGTAGGCCTCGCAGGTGTCGAAAACTCGCTTGGCAATGGTTTTGGGATCATCCGCCCGGCCGGAATCGACGCCGTCTTTCGAGGCCCGGACCAGCAACGCGGCCAAATTGATGCCGTGCCAGTAATCTTCGGGATATTTGTCAAAAACGTGGCCGTACCAGGCAACGGACGCCGCCAACATGCCGGCCTTGGCCTCCGGCAGGCTGGGATCGTCGATGTACCATTGCTTGGAAACGCGCCCCAACAAACCCGCGGCCTCCGTCCACATTTTCTTGGCGTGTTTGTCATCCTTACCGGCCTCTTCCAGCGCTTTTTTCGCCTCAAACTCCGTCGTGGCGAGAAAACCGGCAGCCACGTCGAAGTGTTTTTCCTCAATCAGCGCCTGGGCGTAAGGAAGCCGGACCGAAGCATCGGCAACCAGCGAGTTGCGAACCAAAAACCCCTTCCCAACGCTCAGCAAAATCGTGTAAAACCGGTGCGATTTCAGCTTTTGCAGGATGCTTGCCGCCGTCTCCGCATCGGCCGCCTCTCCTTTGCCAAGCCAATCCAGCAATTTGCCGGCCCACAGTTCAATCCTCCCCTTGCGCTCGGTCATCTCCTCCGGCGTGGGGTCTTCTTTGAGAATGGCTTCAAGTTCGTTCGCGAAATTCGCCAGATTTTCCTCCGCTTTGGGCGGAGGCGGGCGATGCTCGATCTCCGGCGTCTGCCCGTGCCCGGCTAACTCCGCCAAACGCGGGATGTAGCCGCCCTTCAGGTAATGATCCTGGATCAGCGACTCCAAGCCCAAAAATTCCAATCGCCCGTCGCCTGCGCTCTGGTCATCGCTCAAGCTTTCGCGCAATCGCTCCCACTCAGCCTCGGTAATGGGCTGGTCCGCCGGATCTTCCGCGCCCAGCGCCTCAAACGCCGGCTGCGCCTCCGGTTCGTCGAAAGAGCCCTCTTCATCGATGAAACAGCGCATCCCGCAGTGCCGGTAAATTCCCGGAGGCGGCGGAATTCGCGTGACGATGTCGCGATTGTTGACAAAGCGGAAAAACTTCTCCCCGTAGCGCTCGAACATCTCCCGGGCGAAGCTTCCGTTGCCAACCAGCGGCTGGCCAAAGGTGTAGATGCAGCCGACGCGGCCGGAATCCGGAAACCGGTGAGCCGCGATCGTCGCCAGCGCACCGCCAAGGCTGTGACCGGTGAAGACAAGCTGCGTCTCCGCGGGCATGGTTTGCAGTTTTTCGCGAACCGCGCTCCAAACCAGGTCCAAACCCTCCTGAAAACCGGTGTGCACCTCCACGGCGCTCGGCGTGGCGCCTTCGGCGGATGCCTGGAGCGAACTTTGGGTGATCTTGAGGTTGATGATCCAGTCGCGCGTCTCCTGCGAGCCGCGAAAAGCGAGAATCCAGCGCCGACCCGCCTCGAAAAGGATCGCCTGAATGTTTTCCTGGCGAAAAACGCCGAGCAACTTCAAGCGCTGCGATTCCAGAACTTCACGCAGCTTCTCTTCCTCCTCCACGTAAGCCAGCGAAGACGCGTGGGCCAAGGATAGCGCGCACGGCAACGAAAAACCGCTCGCTTCCACGCTAGGGACATTGAAGCGAAAGGGCCGTTCGGGTTTATGGGTCACTGACATGGCAAACCTGCGGAAGGTGCGTATCATGTCAGGCAAAATTCGTCAACCTATGAAATTGGCCGCGAGGCGAGAAATCAAGCCGGTCCTCAGCGATTTGCCCGGCGAAACCGGGAATTACGGGGCGGATTTTGGGAAATGGCCGAGGAATTTCTTGAGGACAACGGCGGGCGAGTTCTGAGTGCCCGCATGAAATCTTCCATGCAATCTTTGCCTCTCGGTTCACTTGTGATACTCGCGCTCGCGCTGACGCATTTGGCGGCAGAGGACGCGCGTTTGGTCCCGGAAGGCTGGGATCCGGCTCTGGCCGGCGATGTCGTCCTGGAGCGGCTCGTCACGGTGACGGCTCCGCATGTCAAAGGCGCCCACGATGCGGAGATGGCGTTGGTGAGCGATCACGCTTACATCGTGGCCGAAGTGAACGATCTCGGTTCCGGCGAAAGCGCGGCGCGGCCCGAGATTTGCAGCGCGTTGTCGATCGTGAAGCTCGAGACGCTGGAGGTCGAGGCGGTGATTCCATTTGCACGCAGCGAGAAGGTCTTCGAGAACGAAACGCTTCCGGTTGGTGCGTGTTTTGTGCCGCGAATTATCCAAAAAGACGACGTGACGCTGCGTTGCTACTTCGCCAGCGAACAGCCCGGCAAACGCCAGTCGCAGATGTGGTATCGCGACTTCAGCCTAACCACTCGAAAATTCGCTCCAACGATTCACCGCGTGAAGCTGAAGACGGCGGCGGGCGTTTTCGACATGCAACCACGGCATTTCCACGCCGACGCCGCGGCGCAAGGATTTGCCAAGCCGGCCAAGGACTTCGGGATGTATCTCTTCGATTCCTTCAAGACCTTCGACGACCGGATTTATGTGGCGCTAAATAACTTTCCCGGAAAGCAGAACGCGCTGGCCCGAATGCACGATGACTTCGCGACGTTCGAAGTGTTAGGGCATTTCAACGAGCCGCAATCCCAGAAACTCAGCGAGGCGGCGGTCAACCGGTTGCCGGACGGAACGTGGATGGCGATTTGCCGCAACGATGCGGGCAATTACCATTTTACCACGAGCCGCGACGGGGTCTCCTGGACCGTGGGCGAGGAGCGCGATTTCGTTCCCAACGGCGCGAATTCGAAGCCGACTTTCAACAAGTTCGGCGGCGTCTACTACCTCGGCTGGCAGGAGGCGACGAGGATTCATGGCGTGAACCGCAGCGTGTTCAACATCGACGTTTCCCGCGACGGCAACCGCTGGGAGCGCAAGTATCGTTTCGAGACCGCGAAGTCGTTTCAGTATCCCACCTTTCACGAACACAACGGCGTGATTTGGCTTTGCGCGACGCAGGGCGACCGTTCGTCGAGCCGCAAGGAACGAATCGTGTTCGGGAAGCTCGAAGACAGCGGCGCGTTCGAGTCGCAGAAGGGCAAAAAACGCGCCCCTGTCGTCCGGCGGTCGCTGGAGCCGCTCGTGAAGGATGCGCTGCTATTCACTGATCGCGACTACACCTTGATCGAGGCGCCGGAGTTCCTCCTGGGCCGGAAATTTCTCAAGACGAGCATCGAGGGATACACGATCGAATGCACGACGCCGGGCGATCTCTACATCCTGACACTGAGCCTAAAACATTCCGCCAATCAAGCTGCGTTTTTGCTCGGCCGCGGTTTCGAGAAGGTCGATACGCCGGAATCCCAGCTTTTCCGCGGCGAGATCAACCGCGTTTTCGCCTTCCGCAAGCGCTTGGAAAGCGGCGAGCAAATTACGCTGCGCAAAACGGCGCTGGCCGTGCTGGGAGAGGGGATCGGGATCAAGCTGCTCGCCGCCGGCCGCCCTGACAAAGCCAAAATCGTGGAAACGCCGGAAGAAGCCGCCGCGCGTATCGCGAAGATGGAGCAGATCGCCGATCACGCCCTAACACCGCCAAAAATCAACACCTCGCCGCTGCCAGAATACGGCTACGACCGGCTCGGCTACGGCATGACCATCGGGATCGAGCGCACGCCGGGAGGGCGGCTCTGGGCGTGTTGGGTCGCGGGCGGCGACAGTCCCAAGGCGTATTTCGTCCTCGCAAGCAGCGACGACGAGGGCGAATCGTGGTCCGATCCGCGCATGGTTCTCGACTCGCACGCGGAGGGGCTCGGCGCTGAGCGCAGCATCCTTGTCGGCAATCTCTGGACCGATCCGTTGGGCCGGCTCTGGCTGTTTTTCGATCAGTCGATGGACATGTTCGACGGCCGCGCGGGAGTTTGGGCGACGGTTTGCGGGAATCCCGATGCAGCTAAGCCGGCCTGGTCCGAGCCGCGTCGCATCTGGCACGGCGTGATGCTCAACAAACCAACCGTCCTCAGCAACGGCGAATGGATGCTGCCAATCTCGCTCGACCAGCGCGAGGGTTTCCGGCAGTTCAAAGGCTGCTTCCGCGAACTCGATCCGCTCCGCGGCGCGAACGTTTTGGTTTCGACCGACGATGGCGAAACGTGGGAGCGGCGCGGCGTGGTTCAGTTCCCGGATCCCGACTGGCACGAGCATATGATCGTGGAGAAATTGGATGGCCTGCTTTGGATGCTGGCCCGCACACGCCGCGGCATCATGGAAGCCACCTCGGCCGACCGCGGCAAAACGTGGAGCGAACCGGCCGAGTCAGCGATCGTGCATCCTGTGGCGCGTTTCTTCATTCGGCGGCTTAGCTCAGGGCGACTGCTCCTCGTCAAACACGGCGACCGAATCGACGCGCACGAAGGACGCGTGCAACTGAGTGCGTGGCTTTCCGAGGATGATGGGAAAATTTGGCAGGGCGGGCTGGTACTGGACGAGCGCAAGGGGATCTCCTATCCGGACGGATTCCAAGTGCCGGACGGGACGATCGTCATTTCCTACGACCGCAATCGCTCCACCGATGGGGAAATTCTCATGGCGCGGTTTACCGAGGAGGATGTGATGGCGAAGAAGCTCGTTGGTTCGAAATCGAGGTTAAAAATGCTCGTCAGCCGCCCGCTGGCGCGGGAAATCGCTGCGTTGCCCGCATTCAACCTTCCCGAGCGCAACGCCAGAATTGCGATCGACCTGCCGTTGGTGGATTTGTCAGGCGACAAGGAGCAGCATTCCGTCGTCGCGGCTGGCACGGAGTCAGTCTACCAAGGACACTGTGATACCGTGCTGCTGCCGGATGGCAAAACCATGTTCGCGGCTTGGTGTCTCGGTCATGCGCGCTGGATTGGGCCGCTCGCCCGTAGCACGGACGCTGGCCTGACTTGGAGCGGTTTGCTCGACGTCCCCGAAAATTGGGGCCAAACGTCCAACACGCCCGCGCTGCATCGGCTCGTCGCGCCGGATGGTACTGCGAGGCTGTTCTGTTTCGCCGACGGTCTCGACTGGAGCCGCGAGGGGAAGCCGCCCTATCCGATGCACCAATCGTTTTCCGAGGACGACGGTCAGACCTGGACGCCGATGGCCGCCAACGGCGTCCGGGGTGAAGTGCCGCCAAAGACAATTCTCAGTTTCGACGAAGGCAAACGGCTCGTGATGTGGAGCGATCTTCCCGGCTTCGTCGTGCAGAGCGAATCGCTAGACGGAGGCCTAACATGGAGCCACGAACGCCGCGTCGTCCGCGTTCCCGGACGCTGGTCTCAGCCCTGCGTCGTGCGTTCTCCCGACGGACAAACCCTGCTCATGTTGCTTCGTGAGAACCGGCGCAAATCTCAGTCGCTCTACTCGATCAGCCGCGACGAGGCGAAGAGCTGGAGCCCCGCCCGGGAGTTGCCCGCCGCGCTAACCGGAGACCGTCATGTCGCCATGTTCGCGCCGGACGGACGGCTCGTGGTCGCTTTTCGCGACATGGCCAAGACCAGCGCGACTTACGGGCACTATGTGGCTTGGGTAGGCCGCTTTGAGGACATCATCGAGGGCAGGCCCGGCGATTACCGCGTCAAACTGTTTCACAACGCGCTGCGATCCGGTTCCGACCGCCCGGGCGAAGGCGATACCGATTGCGGCTATTCCGATTTGGAGCGGCTGCCCGGAGGCGTGATCGTGGCGACGACCTACATCAAATATGCCGAAGGGCCGGAGAAGCACTCCGTGATGAACACCCGCTTCACCCTCGCGGAAACGGATGCGCTCGTGGCGAAAGACGAGCCCGTCTTCGTCGCGCTGTCCGATGGCAAAACTTTCGACGGCTGGGAACACGCCGGAAACTGGGTTATCGACGAAGAAGGCGCGTTTTACCGGCAAAAGCGCGGCGGCGACCTGGTTTACACCGCCGCTGCCGTGCCGGACGATTTCGAGCTGCGTTTTGAGTGGAAGGTATCGAAAGGCTGCAATTCCGGCGTCTACTATCGCCCCGGGCAAGTCGAATACCAGATTCTCGACAACATCGACAGTCCGTACGGCGAGAACGCGCGTCAGGCCGCCGCGTCTCTCTTTTTCTGCATGGCGCCGAAGAAGGACAACACGCAGCCGGTGGGCGAGTGGAATACGGGCCGGGTGATTTGCAAGGGCAGCGTGATCGAGCATTGGCTCAATGGCGAAGCGGTGATTTCCTTCGACTATGCGGCCCCGAAGTGGGCCAAATATGTGGAGTTGTTAGGCATTCGCGGCGGCGACCTCACCGGACGGGGCGGACGGATCAAGCTGCAAGATCACGGTCAGGACGTTTGGTTTCGGAACCTGCGCTGGCGCGAGATTCCGGCGGACGAAGTGGTCGCGCCCGATCCGGATTTTGAGCCCCTGCCGGTGACGGGCGCGGCGCTTGAGAAAGAGCAGGCGAGGGTGAAGCGAATGCTGAAGGCGAAGTAGAAGTAGCGGTAGCGCCACCAGCAAATCGACGGAAGGAGTCCCGCAACGGCGCGATGTAAGAGAAAGACATGGTTGGGTTCCCGGCATCCTCGAAGAAACGGCAGTTTCACGCCGAAACGCGCTGAAATTCGGCGCGTGCGGTGCCTTCGTGGCAACCAATCGCTGCTGGCTAGTAAACTCGTTAGCGTTAGCCTAAGACGGCGATGGAGACTCGACCGGCTCGCTTCGACCCTGGCTCGATGGTCCCGCCGATCCGACTCAAGCCACCACGGCCAACAGCCGTCACACCAGCTACGAAACCAGCACCGAATCGATTCTATTCCCACAGTCCCCACGGCGTCACCGAATCATTCTACGAGCCCGATCCCGATATCAAGCGGCGCGGCCGGCAGGTTGAAGGAGCGCTAATCGGGCAAGGGAGGCGCGAACCAATGCGCAATTCGGCGGTTGATTTCTGCTGATTATAAATTTTATTGAAATTTATATGTTCGCGCGGTTTTTGCACTTTTCTCGTCGCCTCGACGTCCGTATCGCGGCCCTCGTCTTCGTTCTCGGCGTTTCGGCCGTCTTGTGGGTCGTTTTTTCGGCAAAATCGAATGCCAGGCAGCTTTTTGCGACGACTCGCCAGGCCCAAATGCAGCCGGTTTTGGAAAACTTGGAATCCCACGTTCGTACCACGCTTGAGGAGATGGAGAAAGTGGTTCGCGACGCCGCCGGCCATCCGCTGGTTGGCGATTTCTCCATTCCCGGTGAGTCGCGAAGCGCGGTGCTGCGCTCGATGTTGGGCAAGCAAAGCGCGATCGAAAGCCTGGCCATCCACCGCGAGGGGGAGATGATCGCATCGACCAGCGGGAAGTTCGGTGAGCCGCTAAAATCGGCCACGTTGCTCCAGGCAAGCGGCACGCGATTTCACGTTCGTGCGGTTGCCGGCGAGGCTTGGTCGATTTTGGCGGCGATTCCCGCAAAAAGTGAGGCAGCGCCGAAGGAGTGGCTCGAAGCAACGATCCCGCCAAGCGTCATGGCGGCGGCGTTGCGGTCGAGTGCGGGCGAAAACCTGGCGTTGCTGGATGGGCGGGGCCAGGTGCTGGCTCAGGCCGGGTCGGGCGCGATGGGAGGGCGTCTTTCCAAGGAGGGGGCGGAATTCATCGGGCCGGCCGGCGAGGAGTATCTGGGCGTGGAGCGCCGGCTGGCGTTTGCCCGGCCGATCGTCGGCGACACCTGGCGTTTGGTCGCCTTGACCCCGAAAGCGCACGTGGAGCAGTTGGCCGGGAGCTGGTCCGGGGCGCAACTCTGGATCGGGCTGTTGGCGGTGGGTCTGGCTTCGGCAATCGCAGGCGGCGTGGGGCATCGGCATCGGCGTCAACTTGGCGCGATGGTCGATTTTGCCGAAAAAATGGAGGAAGGCGACTTTGAGGCTCGCTTGCCGAACCAGGGCATTGCCGAGGTTCAATTGGCCACGAGACGGTTCAACGGCATGGCCCGGCGTTTGGAGAGCTTCAAGGCCGAAACCGACGCCCATTTGAAGGCGAACGGCGAAAAACTGGATGAATTGGAGCGCTGGACCAAGGGGCTGAACGCCCAGGTTTTGGCCGCCAACGAGTCCAGCCGCGAGGGGATGCTCTTCGTCGCGCCGGACGGCTCAAACGTGGTGGGTCACAACGCCAGATTCTTCGAGATCAACCGCATGTCCAAGCCGGAATTCGAGGCGCTGGAGCCGGAACAGATTCCCCAGCGGATCGCCTGGATGTTTCTGGAGACCGAGGAGTTCCTGGCCTGGTGGAAAGCCGGTTTTGAGGCGCCGGATCACCTCTCGCCCCGAACCTGGAAATTGCGCCAGCCCGAAGACGGCGTGATGGAGGTGCGAGCCACGCCGGTCGAGCACGAAGGCAAGGTGCTGGCCTTGCTCTGGCGCTTTGACGACCGCACGGAACAGGCCCGAATCGCGCGAAAAGCCGAGGGCGTGGAAAAAGCCGAGTTGATCGGGAATTTGGCGAGCGGCATCGGCCACGAATTCAACCGAATCGTCACCGGCGTGGCTGCTGATTTGGCGCAGGTTGACGGAACCATCTCGCCGGAGCAGTGGAGCCAAATCGTCGCCAAAGCGAAATCCTCGGCAAACCAGGCGGCCACGATTTCGCGCGGACTTTTGGGCTTTGCGCAGGAAAACCTGCTGGAGGTAAAAATCAACAGCGTCCACAATTTGTTGCGCTGGGCCGGCGAACGAATGGCGCCGGATTTGCCGCCGGAAATCGAGCTAAACGTGGCTTTGCCGCCGAAGGATTGCCACGTCACCGGCGACCGCGAAAAATTGCGCACCGTTTTGCTGGAATTGTGCACCAATGCCGTGACCGCGATGCCTGGAGGCGGCGTTTTGACGATTGCGGCGGAATCCTTCGAGGTGGGTGGCGATGAATTGGCGCCGGACGATTTGGAAGCCGGCCGCTACGTTTGTCTGGTGGTGCGCGACACCGGCCAGGGAATCCCCGAGACCATTCGGGAGAACATTTTTGAGCCGTTTTTTTCCACCCACACCGGCTGCAACGGCCTGGGCCTGTCCGCCACCTCCGGCATCGTCTGGCAGCACGGCGGCTGGATCGATTGCGAAAGCGAGCAGGGGCAAGGGACGAGCATGCGCGTCTACCTCCCGTCCTCGGATTTGCCCGTCCCCATGGTGGTGGAGGGCGGCGAGCAAGAAGTGGTGGCCAAAACCGTCTCCGCCGTTCCCAACGGGGCCCCGGAAGCGCCCAAAACCGGAAATTTCGTCCTCGTCATCGACGATGAAGACATGGTGCGCCGGCTCACCCAAGCCATCCTCAAGCGCGGCGGCTACGAATCGGTCGGCGCGCGCAACGGGCTTGAGGCGCTGGAGATTTGCCACCAGCATCACGCGCGAATCTCGCTGATCGTCCTGGATTTGAACATGCCGGAGATGACGGGGCGCGAATTTTTCGAGGCGTTGCGGCGGGAGATTGGCAACGTGCCCGTCATCGTGGTAAGCGGCTACCTCATGGACTTCAACGCCTTCGAAATGAGCCCGGAATCCGGCGCCCCGCCCGCCGCATTCGTGCAAAAACCCTTCCAAGCGGACGGTTTTTTGGGGCACGTGGACGGGATTTTGCGCGCAAAAGCGGCGTAAGGCAAAAATCGCCGTTTTCGACCGCGAGAGGTGGCGTTTCCACGGCCGTTGGGCGTAGAATCCCCGAAAATGATCGACGTTCCCAGGCTCCTACGCAGTTTTCGCTTTGGCCTCGCGGGCCTCGCCTACGTATTCCGCACCGAGCAAAACATGCGCATTCACGTGGGCATGGCCGCGTTCGTCATCGCGGCCGGGTGGTTTTTCCGGATATCCGCCTCGGAGTGGCTGGCGGTGGTGTTTTGCATCGGCGCGGTCATAGCGGCGGAAGCGTTCAACTCAGCCATCGAGCGGTTGGCGGATCGTGTTGAACCGGGTGAGGACCGGCTCATTGGTTTGAGCAAAGATGCCGCCGCCGGCGCGGTTTTGGCCCTGGCGATAGCCTCAGCGGCGATCGGAGCGATCATCTTTCTGCCGAAGATTTTGGAGTTTCGGTAGGTGGCCTCGACCTGCCGCAATTTGAAGATTTGAAGATTGACAGGCGCTGCGAAAAATCCCAAACAACTTGGCTGGAATCATTGTGAACCATGAGCCCGGAGAACAAAGTCGCCTGCCCACACTGCGGACAACACATTTCCATTCCGCCGGACTATGACTCCGATTTCGCGGTTTGCCCGACCTGTTCCGGTCAATTCGGCATCGAAGCTCCCCGGGCTTCCCCGGCGCCTGCAACAGTTCCTCAAATCACCGCGCCGAGATCGGGGGCTCCATCGCTCCCATCGGGGCCGGTCACGAACCCTCGGGTCTTAAAAACACCGCAAGCCAACCGGTCCAACCGCAAAATTCAGGCTCCTCGAGCGTCGCTGTTTGCGGTTTTGTTGAGCCCGAATGGAAGGATGCGTCGATCCACGTTTCTGGCGATCTCCATTGTTACGCCCGTTCTTTGGTTGCTCGTTGCCACGGCCGTTTCCTACGCCATTGCCGGAGGATGGGACTATCTCGATCCAAACGATTTTCCTCTCCCGGCCTTTGTTGGTTCCTTTCTTCTCGTCGTGTGGATTTCCTTGGTTGCGCAGATAAAACGATGGCACGATCGAGAAAAATCCGGCTTGTGGGTTTTGATCAACTTCGTTCCGCTCATTGGTGGGATTTGGGCGTTGGTGGAGAATCTGTTAGGGGGCCCAATTCCGGGCCGGAGCCAAAGCAACGCCTACGGAGACGATCCACGCACCTCCTCCGGAATTTTCGTGAGTTTTGCTTCCATCATCGGTGCCCTCGCCCTCATTTTGGGCTTTGCCAGGGTGACCGATGAGTTCGATTTCCTTTCAAAAACTGCCGAAGCCGGTGCAACTTCAATCCGATCGATTCCGGTTCCTGAGTTCCCGAACATTGAGCTTCACCAACCCGTTCCTGGAGGAATTCAGGTTGGCCAAATTCGATTGGAAGGTTCCCCAGAGGCGGAAAAAATCCCCGGCTGGAATATGCAGTTTCGCGTCTACCTTCCGCCCGGCGAGCACCCGCCCGGGAGCCTGGCTTGCGTTCTCAACGCACCCGCAGGAACCAACCTGCTTCACGGATCGGACTTAGGAGAACTCAATTCCGATGCTTACCACGATGAAACGCTCCCCTATGCCAAAGCCGGGATGGCTGTGGTGCAATTTTCGATCGACGGAAATCGCGCCGCAGAAAGCAGTGCAAGCAACGACGACGCCAACGCGCAATTCATCAGAGCGTATCACGAATTCAGGGATGCCAGAGCGGGTGTGATCAATGGCCGCAACGCCCTCGAATTCGTTTTGGCCAAATTGCCCATGGTCGATCCCCAGCGGATTTTCGTCGCGGGACACAGTTCCGCGGGGACGCTCGCCCTGCTTCTTGCCGCGCACGAACCGCGCCTTCGCGGCTGCGTCGCTTACGCACCGTGCAGCGACGTGAAGGCCCTTCATGGCGAAATCGCGTCGGAACCGGGAGTCTCCCTGGTTCTGACCGGGTTTGGGAAATTCTTGCATTCCAGCTCGCCAATCAACCATGCGGAGCAACTCGATTTGCCCGTGTTCCTTTTCCAGGCCGAAGATGATGGGATCGTCTCTTTTGAGGACACGAAAGCCTTCTATCTTGCACTGAAAAAGGCAGACCAGGATTCCGGAACCGAAAGTTCCGACGTCGTGTTTTCTACCGTTTCAACCGGTGGCCACTACGAATCGATGATCGACCCTGGAATTCCGCGTGCTATTGAGTGGATGCAGCGTTTCCGTTGAGATAAGTCCAAACATCCCGTGGTGAATGCCTTGCTCACGTTTCCTCCTCGTCATCGCGCAATTCCTCCATGAGCCGCTTCACGTCTCGGGCGCCCAGGACGCTGGTTAGGACGACCATCACCACGAACGCGGCAATGACCCCGATGAAGCACAGTTTCCAGAGCAATTCCCAGGTCATTCGTCAGTTTCCGGCTTAGATTTGGAGTCAGGAAATGCCAGCGAAAGGCCAATCATCAGCACGAAGCACAGCGCTACGGAAAGCAGCCCCACCTGCGCCGATGTGAGCCGCTGCACCCACTCGCCGGTCTGCGGATCCTGGAATTGCAGCCCGCACAACCGCTGCACCGGACCAAGCCCCAAAATCGCGAAAAATCCCGCGATCAGCGCCCCGATGGCCCCGGCGGAACTGGCGCGTTTCCAGTAAATCCCGCAAATCAGCACGGCTATCGCGCCATTGAAGTAGATGGCGCCGCTCACCGCCATGTAATCCCAGATATCGTCCTGACCTTCGTAAAAAAGCCCCCAGTAAAGCACGTAAGCGCCGATGGCCAGGACGATGATTCGCGTTAGGCGGACGCGCGCGGCCACGCTCAGCCCGTTTTTGCGCAAGGGCGCCACCACGTCCTGGGTGATGACCGAACTCCAGCACAACAGGTAGCTATCGTGCGAGGACATGAACGCGGCGATCATGCCGGCGACGATGATTCCCAGCAACACCGTCGGCACGATTCTGCCCAGGAAGATGGGTAGGGCGTAGAGGTTGTTCAGCGGCTCGGTTTCGCCCCCTTCAGCCGGAAAAAACAGCGTCTTCAAATCCGCGCCGGCCGGTGAGGAGACGATGAAGACAAAGGCGCAAATTCCCCAGAAATATGGGATCATCATGCGGATGGTGAAGGAGATGGACGACCAAAGATACTGGCGGCGCACAGCCTGCGTGCTCTCCATGGTCAGCGCGCGGGAAACGGCGGTCGGCCAGATGGCGCAGCTAACCAAACCGGCTGTGACGAACATCCAGAAAACGTAGCTCCACCCGAACCCGGAATCCTCCGCCAACGGGTTGAACCCGGCCTCGCCCTTCATCTCGCGCACGGTGTCGAAAATGGGTTGCCAGCCGAGATTGGCGATCGCCAGCCAGGTGACTAACAAGATGCCAACCGAGAGCACCACGAACTGGATGTAATCGGTCAAAATCACCGAAACCATGCCGCCCAGCGTGGTGTAAACCAGCACCAGGGCCAGCAGCGTGGTCATCACCACCGGCAACGCCCAACCCGTGCTGGAAAGGCCGGTGACGCCGACGATGAACATGGAACCGACCTTCAAAAACAGGCCCATGTTGAGGATGCCGGCGAAGGCCATCATGATGCCGCCGAGCACGCGGGTGGTTTTGTTGAAGCGCTTGCCGTAAAACTCCGGCACGGTGAGCACGGCCATTTTTCGCAGCGGTACGACGATGAACCCGGTTAGGCCGATCAGCAGCGTGGAGATGCCGGCGATGACGGCGATGTGAAACGCGGCAAAACCGCCGGTGAAGCCTTTTTGCGCGCTGTACATCACCGTGATGAGCCCCATTTCCGTGCCTAACATGGTGGCGATTCCCAGCCAGGCGCCGACTTTTCGTCCCGCACCGATGTAGGTGGTCATGTCGCGGATGGTTTTCCTGACATGCACCCCAATGAGCAGGGAAATCGACGCGTAGATCACCACGATGGCGATGTCCACCGCGGCAAAATTGGTTTGGCTGAGAGCTTGGGAAACGTCCGGGTTCATCAAAGCGGAAATCGCGAACCTACCGCGTGCGGCGACGGAAAGTCAATTCGGCGTTAGGGCTGCTTCTGGCGTAATTCCGGTTCTCTCGCTTTTTCACGGGCTGGTGCGAAACAACTGGTTGCCATCGCCGGCGAGCGGCAGATCATGATCGATCGATATTCTCAGATCCAACGCGAAATCCGCCCTCGTCACTGTCTTCGTTCTCTTCACCGTAGTACGCATCGCCCCAGCTCAAGAACCCTTGCGCTGGGGCGCCAGCTTTAAGGACAGCTACCCCAGCGAACCTGACGGAGCGCAGGTTAGCTTCAGCGTTAGAATGCCGCCGCGCGTGGAAAACCTGGACGCCTACCCGTTGATGGTCGTGCTCAACGGCGGGCCGCGGGTGGAGCCGAGCGCGAAATTCCCCTTCATCCAGGTTCGGCCGACGCGCACCCGCAGTTGGGGTTATCGCTCGCTTTCCACCTACGATGTCATGCAGGTGATCGCCACGATGAAGCAGCGTTACCCGGTCGATCCGGACCGTATCTACCTCGTCGGCTCATCGGCGGGCGGAAGCGGGGCGATGCACCTGGCTTCTTGCTTTCCGGATGAATTCGCCGCGTTAATCAGCCTCGTCGCGGCGGGAAACAACTATCCGCTGGCGAATTTTGGCAACCTCCCCGTCGCCTTCCATCACGGCGATCGCGATTGGACCTCCGCCATTTGCAACGCCCGCGTGCAAACCCAGCGCATGCGCGAAATCGGCTGCCCGGTCACGTTGCACGAATACCGCTCCGGCCATTCCGTGCCGCTGCCGCACGAGCCGATGATGGAGTGGTTGTTAGCGCAAAAACGCGACCCCGTGCCGGATTTCATCAGCCACGAATGCGAGGCGCCATCGCTGGGCCGCAATTTTTGGGTTCACATCCGCGAATTCCAGGATCCGCATCAAAGAGCCTACGTTGAGGCCAGGATTTCCGGGGAAACGGTGACGATTCGCCCTAACAATATCGCCAATTTGGCGCTGAATCTCGAAATTTTGCCGAATGTCCGGGAAATCGCCATCGCAGACCAAAAGCTGCCCGCAGCGGGCGAAGGATGGGTGGAGTTGCGGAGCGAAAATGGCCGCTGGGCGCCGAAATCCGGCGAATCTCCAGCCAGGCGCCCCTATGAGGCCGGCGCGGCGGCGAACCTCTTCCAGGGCGAGCCGCTCACCATCGTCTTCGGCACCGCGGGCGGATGTGGGGGCCGGCTCAAGACCGCGGCGAACAAGCTGGCGAACTTCGGCGGATCGACCATCGCGCAATTCGGCGGCCGTTTCCCGGTGATTGCCGACCGCGACCTAACCACGGAGCTGGCAAGCACGCGCAACCTGGTTTTGCTCGGGACGCCGGAGGAGAATTTGGTAACGAAGGCGATTTTTCCCGAGCTGCCGCTGAAAATCGCGAATGGCGTGCTGCAGGCGGGAAATCGGCCGGATTTGCCGCTGAAAAGCCAGGTTTTGGGCCTGTTGCATCCGCACCCGCATCATCCCGCCAGGTTGGTCTACGTTTTGGCGCCGTTTCTCGACGAAGCGGAAATGGATGGCTTTGTCAGGGAGCCGCAAACCTTCCTCGCCGGTTCGGATGGGTTCGACCGAATCAGCCAGCCGGATTTAGTGGTGCGCAACCTGGATGGCCAAATCGCGCGGGCCATGCAATTCGGCAAAACCTGGGATTGGCGGGAATTTCCCGACGCTGAGGCCGCGATTCCAGCGCCTTTTGCGGATCGCGCGAACCTGGCTCGGACGGTTTTGGAAATCATGCGGCGCAAGGCCGGCGGCGGTTACGCCATGTGGTGGGGCCCGGCGGACCCGGGCATGTGGAACACGGATTCTAACTTCCTGCAGGCCTACAACCCGGATTTTTCCACGAAGGCGGATTTTCACTGCCGGCGGCGCACCGTGCGCACGATTTCCGCGTCGGTGACCGGCGCCGAACTCAAGGACATCCGCAAGCGCTGGGTGACGAACGGCGAGTTGCTGGTGACCCCGGAAATCGCGGACAACCTGGAGGATGCCGCGAGTTATCCGCTTTGCATCCCCATGGACCTCTACATCAAGCTGGGACGCCGCAACAAGAACCTAACCGATCCCAAACTCGGCCCGGAGATTTTGCCTGCCGAGGTGAGGCAGCAAGTTTTCGACGTCCAAAACTGACCTAAATTCCCGCTTGGAATCCGCAAATCCCCCGCTAGAGTGCCCGCCCTTCTAGCACCAACTCAATTTCCGAGACCCGACCGATGAGCAAACGGACCTACCAACCCTCCAAGCGCAGCCGCAAGCGCCAGCACGGTTTTCGTGCCCGCATGAGCACCAAACAAGGGCGAGATTTGATCAAGCGCCGCCGCAAAAAGGGCCGCAAGCGCCTCATGGCCAAGGGTGCGGAAAAGCACTATCGCCGCCATTGTCACCAAGATAAGTGAGGCCGCGTTTTTGAGTTTTAAGTTTTCGGCTGCAGGAGACTTAACGTAACCCTGAAGACTTGAAGCTCACAAAGTCCAGACGCATGAAGCGTAGCGGAGAATTCCGGCGGGTGCGCGAGGAAGGCGAGAGCTTTCGGGGCCGTTTTTTGATCCTGGGCGTGCTTCCTGAAGAACGTCTCGATTCCATCCGGGTCGGCTTCATCACCACCAAGCGGCTGGGAAACGCGGTTACCCGGGCGTTGATGCGGCGCCGGTTGCGAGCCATCGTCACCGAACTGGGCGATTCGCTCAAACCCGGCCACTACCTGGTCACAATCGCCCGTCCGCACGCCGCGCGGGCCAGTTTCCAGGCGTTGCGAAAAGAGTGGAAATGGCTCGGACACCGCGCGAAGCTGTTTGTTCCCAACGACTCATGCGAACCATCGCCTGCCTCTTGATTCGCTTCTACCAAATCGTCATCTCGCCGCCGTTACATTTTCTTGCCGGGCCCTTGGGTGGGTGTCGATACTATCCCACGTGTTCGCAATACACCCTGGAATCCATCCAACTTCACGGGTTTTGGAAGGGTGGTTGGTTAGGTTTGCGGCGCATCCTGCGTTGCAACCCCTGGGGCGGCTCGGGCTTCGATCCCGTGCCCGGGACGGAGCACCGATACGCGAATGAGGACTCTCAAAACTCGAAATCCGAAATTCGAAATCCGAAACTCGAAACTCGAAAATCTAAACCCCGAAAATCCGAAACTTGAATCCCACCGGCGCTCCTTTCCACCCGCGTTACAATTCCCCCGGCCAAAAATAACTGTCCCTCCCCCAATCTGACGCTCAACTCACGTTTCACCCCATGAATCTCGATCGAACCGGCTGGATTGCCGTCATCATCTGCTCCATCGGGCTGGTGCTGTGGTATTCCAATGCCATGAAGCAGGCGCGCAAGGCGCAGGAGGCCGCCGCGGAGCGAGCCCGTAAGGAAGCGGCGGAAAACGTGGTGGGAACCCCCGAAAATGAGCCGGATTCGCCGGTGGCCGAGACGCCTGAGGCCGTACCCGCGGAAAAGGAGGAACTGGCCACGATTCACAGCGATCGCGTAGCTTTCACCTTCACCAACCATGGCGGCGGCATTGCTTCGGCCACCTTTTTGAAGCACAACAAAGTGTTGGGCGACGAGAGCGAAAAAATCGCCTTCAACCGCTACGATGGCGCCGATTCCCGCGGCGCGATTGGGGCGCTGGGCAAGGGGTTCGGGCAAGTGGGCTACGGCCGCGAATTTGAGAATTTAACCTACGCCGTTCGAGAAAATGGGCCGGAATCCATCACCTACGCCGCCAAGCGTCCCGACGGTCTGGCCGTGCAAAAATCCTACCGCGTTCACCACGAACCCGACGAAAAGGAAGGCGAAAACGGGCACGTCGTCGATTTGGAGCTGCGATTGACCAACGCCGGCGCCGAACCCATCGCCTTGCAGGATTACTCCGTCTACGGCGGCGCGGCGGCGGCCCTCAACGCCCGGCGCGGCATGTGGAGCGGCTTTTTTTGGCAAAACGGCGAAAAACCGCGCTACAAGCCCGTCACCTGGTTCAACAAATTTCTCATGTTCAACCCGGAGCGCGAATTCATCGAGCATCCCACGCCGGAGCTGACCTGGGGCGGAGTGAGCAACCAGTTTTTCGCCAGCGTCGTCCGGCCCGTTGAAGCTGCCGACGGCGTCTACTACGCGGGCCGTTTCCCCTTCCAAGTCCTGGGCGAGGAGGACATTTCCAAGCGGATGCGGCTAAAAGGCGTGGAATGCGCGTTAGGCTTACCGGCCCAGCAGTTGGCGGCCGGAGAAACCCGCGTTTTCAACTACGAAATCTACGTCGGGCCCAAGGAATACGCGCGATTGGCCAAACTGCCAGGACAGCAAAAGGCGATTATGGCCTACGACAAGATCCCAATCATGGGGCCCATGTTTGGCTGGGTCATCAAGCCGTTCGCGCAGATTTTGAACCGGATTTTGACATTTTTCGGCGAAAAAACCGGCAACTACGGCGTCGCCATCATTTTGCTGACCATCATCGTCAGGATTTGCATGTGGCCGCTGCATTCCAAGGCGCACTCCACCTCCAAAAAGATGGCCGCCCTAACGCCAAAGCTCACCGAGCTGAAGGAAAAATACCCTGACGATCCCCAAAAAATGCAGCAAGAGCAAATGAAGCTCTGGGGGCAATACGGCATCAACCCGCTCGGCGGCTGTTTGCCCGCGTTGCTGCAAATTCCCATCTTTCTCGGCTACTTTCGCATGTTGCTCAGCGCCGTGGAGGTGCGCCACAAGCCGTTCGTCTTCTGGCTCAATGATTTGTCCATGCCGGACACCCTTGGCCACGTTTGGGACTGGGTGCCGCTCATTGGCGGAGCGCCCATCAACCTGCTGCCCTTCCTCATGACCGGCACCAGTTACCTGCAATTCGCCTTGATGCCCAAAACCGGCGACAAGACCCAGCGGATGATGTTCATGCTGTTTCCGCTGATGTTTCTGGTGTTTTGCTACCGTTATCCCTCGGCCCTGGCGCTCTACTGGACCTGCCAAAACATCATTTCCATCGGCCAAACCTGGCTGCTCAACAAACGCCCAGCCCCGGAGCTGAAAAAGGTGAAAAAGGTCAAAAAAGGCTGGATGCAACGGCTTCAGGAACAAGCCGAAGCCGCTCAACGCGCCCAAAACGCCAAACAACGCGGCCAAAAACCGGCTACAGGCGCGGCATCGTCGCCCAGCGGCTCCAACAACAACTTTGGCGAAAAAGGACCGCGCAACCAAAAACCGAAATCGCGCCCCAACCAGAGCAAAAACCGCGGCTCCAGCGGCAAAAACCGAGGATCGAGCAGCAAGAACACCGGCAAAGGCCGCAAACGCAGAAAACGGCGATAGGAGCAACCGGCATCAGCGCGTCCCCAACATCACCGAGCGCGAAAGCAGCATCAGCTTCTGCAAACGCGAAAGGCGAAACCGCCGCTCCAGCACCCGAAAATCGCCCCGCGCCATTTTTTGGAGCAGCGCATGGTAAATGGCCCGCATCAACTCGCTGGCCCGCAACTTGTGCCGCTCCTCGCTCGGCAAGGCCTCGCTCGCGTTAAAGTAGCGCTGCTCGGCAAGATTGGCCATGTGACCCATCAAACTGCGAAATTCTGGCGTATGGCGGCCCTCGCGCAAAACCTCCTCGTCCACCCCAAACCGCTCCATTTCCACTTGCGGCAGATAAATCCGGTCGTGCTCCAGCAAGTCCTCGCCCACATCGCGAATGATGTTGGTCAACTGAAGCGCATGCCCCAACTCCACCGCGTAAACCTCGCTTTCAGGCGTCTCGCAGCCAAAAATGCGGACGCTCACCAATCCCACCGCCCCTGCCGCCCGATAACAATAGCCCTCCAGATCGGACAGCGACTCATACCGCCGAACGGTTAGGTCCATGGCCATGCCGTTCACGATTTCTCGCATCATGTCGCGATCCACCGAATTGCGCTCCAAAACCTCGGCCAACGCGCCTTCCAAACCATTTTCAGCATCGGGAGCAACCTCCCCGCCCACCACCTGGCTCCAACGACTCAACTCGCGCCGCTTTTCCTCCAAACTGCGGTCTGACTCGTCGACGACATCATCCACCACCCGGCAAAACGCGTAAAAAACGCTCATATCCGAGCGGATTTGCGGCGGAAGACACGCCAAAGCGAAAGCGAGGTTTGATTTCGCGTTCTTGGTGATTTTTTTGGCGCTGGACGGGGCCGGCATGGGAAAATCGACCTAACCGATAAAGAATCAGAGAGCCACCAATTCTTTAGCCGCGTCTCCTTCCTGCTTGCCGCAAATAAAAATGGAGCTAGACTCCGCCGTCACCGAAAAACCGGCCTAGCCAGCCAAAATTTCAACCGACAAGCACGGGTAGCTCAGTGGTAGAGCATCTGGTTTACACCCAGGCGGTCGGGGGTTCAAATCCCTCCCCGTGCACCTCTGTTGCCAACGGTGACCGTCGTCGCAACGCTTTGGATATTAGCGGCTTGCAAAGAGGCGGCGCGTCGGCTGATCTGGGTTGCTGAGAGCGATTCCAGCAACTCGAAACGCGCTCAAATACCCCCAAGTGTGCCCATTTTGCCACCTCCGGTATACAAAGGAGTATACAAAACCGAAATGCATCGTGACGTGGAGAGTTTGCCGGATGGCCGTGGAATTCAGCTAGCCATCCCAATGCAAACTCACTCCTCCACCACCGGCCGCAACTCCACCGTCCCCGGCTGAACGACCGGCCTCTCCTCCTCTCGCACCTTCCTCCCCAACAACCGCCGCAACAACCCTCCCCTCGGCTTCACCTCCGCCGTCACCTTGGGCGCAGCAAACCCCAGCGCCTCATCCGCCAGTTCCGATCGCGCGGCTACATCGGCCTGCGCGTTGGCCAAATCCACCTCGGTCTCCACGATTTTCGGCTGGATGAAGATGAGCAACTCCTGGCGGCTCTTTTCACGGTCGGCATTGCCAAAGAGCGGGCCAACCAACGGCAATCCGACAAAAACCGGCAGGCCCGTGTCCGTCTTGCGGTCATCCTCGGAGATCAACCCGCCGAGCAACACCGTGCCGCCATCGGGAACAATAACCGTGGTGTAGAGCTGTTGGGTGCCGATGGTCGGAATGTCGTTGCCGCTGATGTTTTGGCTGCCGACGATGTCGTCGTTGTTCTGCTCGATTTGCAGGGTCACCTGGTCGTCGGAGTTGATGAGTTAGTGGTTAAGTTAGGATTGGAGCGGATGCAACAGATTGCCGCGATGCCCCGAAGCGCTCGGAGTGCAAGAGCCGGGAGCGCCTGCGACCGACTCTGAAATTGTAAACGTACGACCAAGGCTGCGGGCGCTTCGCGGCATCCGCGTAATACGCATCTGAGGGAATGAGGTTCGCAAAATCGTTTGGCAGCGGTTTACCGGCGGGTTTCAGCGCATTACAAGTCAATCAAGCATTGAAAGCTATAAGTTCGATATTGGCTAGAGGCGAAATGACTTGCCCCTGTTTGTATCTGGGAACGAAGCCTCGCGACAAACAGATCGCCTCCCGATGGCCCAGATTTTGCACCCAACTGAACGTGTTGTGGGGGACGGCTACTGTGGCGCAGGTTTTCCCTTCGGTGCTCACCACTCAATTTCCGCTGGTCCCTTGATGGTCCCCTGAAAAAAAGATTGATTGAACGCTCTGCGTATGTTGCTCTGTTTCGGACCCGGTGGCGTATTGGGATCTGCGTGGTTTTAAGACGTCGCCGTAACACTACCTGTCACGGAACTCCTAGAGGTCGGATATGCCTAAGCCCCGCAAGCCACAACCTTACAAGCCCAAACCTCACAAGCCAAAGCTGAGTTTCTCGATGGCTCGTAGCGGGCCAAAGCCGTGGAAACTGCTGGAGTGTCGCACCGGAAACACCTTTACCCTGGATCCCAGCAACCGGGAACCGTTCGTCCTTGGATCCAACGTTTCCTGGCACCTCTGTTTTCAGCAGCAAGAATTGTATCTGGAACGGACGGTGAGCCACTACGCGCCGCTGGTGGTGAATTCAAACGCCTACGGAGAAGAAGACCGCTACAGCATTGACGATTTCGACTTCACCATCGTGGTGAAGGATGAAGTCTACGGAATTGCCGAGGCCTGGTTTCTTTTTCGACCACGCCCAACCATAAAGTTGCCGCCCACCTATCGCATTTTCCGTAATCCCGACGAGCATCGACCGGGTGGGCCGTTTCAAGACTGGGACAACCTCACCCCCTACATCAACGACGGCAACTTCCCGGCCGATGCCATGGTAACCATTGAAGGCAACGAGGCCTGGTTCAAGCTCGAACACCTTCGTGGACAATTTGGCGCAGCTCCGCCTCCGCCCCCTCAGCCGACTGAACCGCCGCCGCCGCCGGTTGAACCTCCGCCACCGGAAGTCTCCAAGGAATTCATCTCTGCTCCGAAAAATCCCGATGGAAAACTGGTGTGCCTTTACTGCCGCGAGCGCTTCGACGAAGGAGAATACTACTATTTTCCCGAACACCCGGATCTGATGAACGAACCGCCGGCCGCCCCTGCAGATTGGGATATCGACGGGCATCCTCTCGACGCGAAAGGGATAGCCTGCGTCCACCGGGCTTGTCCGCATTGTGGCGGCCGCCTGCCCAAAAGTTTCGGCCCCGAGACGGAATACACCATCATTTCCCTGGTCGGCCAAACTCACACGGGAAAATCCTACTACATCGGCACCATGGGCCGCGGGATCAGTCCGGCCCTCACTCGCAACGGGATCGACATGATTGACGACGACGCCGAGTTGAATTTGCCGTTCGTGAAACTCTGCAACATCCCCTTCACGCCCACTCCCCTGGACGATGACAAGAAGGAGGGGGAAGAATGGACCAAGGAAGATTGGCGATGGTATCGAGATGAGCGCAAGGCGTTACTGCCCGAAGAGTTGGAGGGAAAATGGACGCAAGACGGCTGGAACCGCCTGGAAGCCTGGAGACGCTACATCAACAAGACCGATGAAACGCAGGCCACCCAGTCCGAAATCTACCATCGGGAAGGCGAAGACGGTAAGATGAAGGTGCCCAAGCCTTTCATCCTCCGCCTGGTGGACCAGTCAACCGGCGGCATGGCACGCCTGGTGCTTTACGACAATGCCGGCGAGGATTTCACTCAGGTGGAACACGGCCAAATGAGCACCCGCAAGGGGAGAATCGCCTCGGGTCACCTGGCTCATGCCAAGTTTGTCATGGTTCTCTACGACCCGACGATTGACCCGGAATTCTGCGCCGCACTGGCCACCAAACCCGAACTGGACGACATTCAGCGGACCATGCTGACCACCATGGCCGATCAAATGCACGCCTACCGCTCAGGACACAGATTGAGCGGCCCTTCCGAGGTTCCCTTGGCGGTGATGGTGGGCAAGAGTGACGCCTGGGCACAGAAACTGGCCCCCGAGTTAAATTTCAACTGTTACAATGCAAACGGGCACCTGAATATGGCCACGGTGCAGCAGAATTCGGCCATTCTGAACGAACTGCTCGAACGGAAACTGAACATCGGCATCCCCGCCGCAGCCCGCGCCATTTCCAAAAACGTCTGCTACTTTCCCGTCAGCGCATTGGGTTCCCCCCCAGTTCCCTGTCACCACCCTGAATTAGGGGTCAAGGTCAACGCCCCGCGCGTTCCCGCGAAACCACAAGGAGTCGAAGTTCCCATTCTGTGGGGCCTTTGGAAAATCGGCCTCATTGGCGACGACGAGGAAGCATCCTGATCATTGCCGGCATCTCTTAACCCAGACATCCCATGGCCTATCGAGTCATCTACAGCAGCGCCTCCAAGGTTCTCTTTGGAGGAACCGGGTACGGTTTTCTCCAAATGCACGACGTGCCGGAGATCAAGGAACTGGCCCAGCGCAAATTGCGGCGCCTGTGCAGCAACGTCTACGCCGAGGAACTGCGCGGAAAGCTCAATCCCGAGGGCGCCCCGGCTCCCCTCTGGCCCGAGCCGCCGGCCATCGCCAACTACCGGCCGCCAACCAATGATTGCCGCTGGGCAATCCTTTCGCGCACCCGCCCCATCCGGGAGCAGGCGGGCCGGGCCTATTTCCTAACCGAGTTCATCCTCTGCGACGAGGAAGACATCCAGACCGCCGCAGATCGCGGCCTGACGCCCCCGGATCTGCTCTACGGCGACGTCAAGGAAGGGGAATACGATCTCTGGGATCAGCAGGAGCAATGGCTGAAGCCGGTCACTTTCCTCCATCCTGAAGAGCACCGCATCCACTTGGAGACCATCGCGCGCCTGGACCGCGCCGTGAGCTGGCAGCACCTTGGCCCAGAAGCCTCACCACTGAGCCCCTATCGTTTTGAGCGCTGCCACTGGCTCCAGCAGCGCAGCCAGCAGTTTGGGCCGGAGGAGATGCTCGCCCTGATGGATCAATCGCTTCGCGCGCAATTTCCCCAAGGGGTCGACGCGTGGAAAAAGGTTTCATTTTCCAACTTTGCCCTGAAGCGGGATTTCGGCTCCAACGCGGAGCCTTTCACCTGGAACGTTTTCTGGCGCGGGACCCCGTATCACGACGCCCTGGCGCAGGATGCCCCGGGCCACCATCTCGATTTGGGGGCTCCGGACCAGCTTACGCCATCTCAGGATGCGGAACTGGTCGAGGCCCGCTGGAAGAAGGAATCGGCAACTGCCCAGGAGACGGCTGGGGCCGCCGCCGCCCCGACTCCAGTGTTGTCCGGCAACGTGGCCAATGCTGGTGAAGTTTCCAGGGGTGGTTATCAACCGGATTCGTATCCGCCAGAACCCGTTGCCGAAGAAAAGTCCCTCTTCCAGAACCCAATCTTGATTGCTCTGGGGACCGTCGGCATCGTTTCCGCGCTCCTGGTAGCCAGTTTTTTCCTTGCCGGGTTGAGGGACCGCGGTGACGCAGGTCCCACCGATGTGAGCGGTCAGGCTGCAATTCCAGGTCCCTCTTCGCAGAGCCTGACGACTCCGCAGGGTTCCCAGAACCCGCCGCCTTCCCACCAGGAAACCACGGAGGACAAGATCCGCGCCCTCATTGCCGAGCGAACGGATCTTGCCCAAAAAATCGTCACCGAACAGCTCAAAAAGGAGGATCACGATCCCGAGGCGTTGAATGCCGAAATCGAAGACCTTTTGGCGGAGGCCAAGATCGAAGTCCAGAAACCATGGAAGCTGGAGGACCTGGTTGCCCATCAGCTCGTCGGACCGCTGAAGGGGCTGAGCCAGGGTCCGCCGCTCCAACGGGATTCACCGCAACACGCCAACTTCGTCAAGCTCCAGCAAGTCGCCACGGATTGGGGGCTCGCCGAATTCCGGGATGAGGTGAAAAATCTGCTGAATACCATCAACAGCCGGATCCAGTCCCCAAAATCTTCTGCCATCTTCATTGCCGCGGAGCCGTTCCCCTTGGTAGAGGGGTGGAGCCTGGCCGGAGTGCGTTATGCGAACGTTTCCGTGGGCGTGGAGGCGTTGTTTGGCCAAGGTAGCGGCCTGGGAGAGATCGCCGATCAATATTGGAGTACGTTGACTCTCAACGCCGACCAAACCGCGCTGCAAAACCCGATTGACGGCACCCGCATCGCCTCCATCGAATGGGGAACCGGCAACCAAGGGCGGATGCAGTTAGAGGCACCGGGCAAACCAGGGGAGCAGACCGTGTTCGAGCTGCAATCCGGCGAGCAAATCCTGGTCTTTCCCGGTGATCACGCACTGATCGAGGTCGCCGACCCTGCGGGGTTGCTTGCCGGCAAGCCGAAACCCGATTTGTCCTGGTTCGAACCAATGCCCGGGACCAAGCTCGAGATCGAATTTCGCATCGAAGAGCCCTTCGACGTTCGCATCGCGATTCCTTTGAACGAGTCCGAACTCCTCGCCGCCAAAGGGCGTCTGAAAGGCGCAATCGACAAAGCCATCGCCGCGAAGAAGGAGGACGACGCAAATGCTCTCGAAGCAAAACGGGAAAAAGAGGGCCAGCCTTCGCCCGAGGAGATCCAAACGGCGTTGACCACCTTTCGGACCATCTTTCTTCCCGCCAATCTGGAGAGCAGTTACGATCCCTTGGCCTGGACATCCAAGGGCGGACAACAAAATCAATCTTATCTGCATCATTGGGAACTGGGAGTGCCGCAAAAGCGTGAGCCATTCCCGCCCGCTTTCAAGGATTACCCGCCGAAGAGGACGCGCTTGATCGACTGTTATGTGCAATACCAGCAAACTTTCTTCAGCAAACTGAAAGACAAACGCCTTGAAACGGTAGACGTGGAGGTGGCGATTGCGAAACGGACCGAAGGGAAACCAAAGGCTCCCAATCCTCCCAAGCCGATCTTCGCAAATTCGAAGGCCAAAGAAGCGCTGGAAAATGTGACCCAGAGCAGCGATGTGACCAATACCACGAAGTTCACAACGATATCAACGAGTTTAAAGGAATTGGTGGCAGCGCTTGGAGAGACAGGGCAGCCGAAGTTGATCTCGGATGAGGGCAATGACGACGCCGAATTAAAGATAGCGACAACGTATGGGCAAGGGGCTAAGAAAATATACCAGCAATACGAGAACGTCCGAAATGCCGCCCTTAAACAGGCAAATCAAAAGTTGCAAAAGAATCGGACGCAGTTGAGCGGCCACATCAACCAGTTGGCCGAGCATTTTCCTAAGCTTGAGGCTCTGGCGAAATGGGAGAAAGCACAAAGCCAAGTGCCCACTGGCGTGACCATGGAGCAATGGCTCGACCTCCTTCAACGGCGGCTGACCCAAGAGTCGGCCGCCCATCCGCCGCAAGGTTCGGAAACACCCGACAAAGGAATAACCCTCTTGAAAGCGCTCGAGAATCCTGAAGCGCACCGGGAAGAATTGAACCAGGGGCTCAAAGCCAGGATCGTGTTCCGAGCAAGCGATTGACTTCAAACGAGAACTTACACTAATGTTGTTTCCGTCCAAGGTTTCAGAAGTGACGCGCGAGTTGCTCAACTCGTCCAAGTCCCGCATGCTGCCGGAGAAAGCATGGCTTCAGGGATACGGAGCGGCGCGCCGTTTCATGAAGTTGGGGGGCGAAGCGGCTTCTCGCCGGGCGAAGATCGCCAACCTGCTTGCCGAGCGGCATTGGCAATGGGACCGCATGGCGGAGGAACTGATGCAGGACCCGCCACTGCGCGTGTTTCAGGAGGGATTCGACCAGGTTGACGAGCTGACGCCCGAGAAGGCACGGGAATGGGAGGACTGGTACGCGGCGAACCTGATCCCATTCGATGCCGGCAGCACCATGGCGAAGTTCGGATTGAAGGAAGAGCTGGAGGCTGCGGAGGTAAGGTGCGCCAAACAAGCGAACCAGAACCCGAGGGCGCTTCAGGAGTTGCGCCAGCGGATGGCCAAGGGATTGGGGCGTCTGGCCGGGCTCTACGAACAGGGGCAGGCCAAAGAAGTCTTTCGAATCCTGGTGGAGGACGTCATTCCCAGCCAGGGCGTCCTTTGCGTGGCTGATTCCGACAAGGGGCGTCGGCAAAAGATGTGGACCGCCTATGTCAGCAGCCGGGAAGAGAAGCTGCCCAAGGCGGCAGCGGAGCGCTACATGCAGCTGATGGGGGAAAACAAGCAGGAAGAGGCGCACCAATGGCTGAACGAGTCCGTGGAAGCCGAGGTGTTCCCCTGGGAGTTGCGTCCCCCGAGAGAAACCGTTTTGGCTGCGGGGCAGGTTGGCAACGAAGCGGCGGCGCCGCCGCCTGGCTACCGCTGTGAGCCGTCCCGCGTCCGCCTCATGATCCATGACGAGGGGCTACAGCGCGACTTTGACGGCTGGGTGGAAGGAAAGATCCGGGCCCGGTTCGAGCGCGAGCTGGAAGATGAGCTGACCAACATGGTGGAGGATTTCGAGGGACGGGAAGAGGATTTCCAGAAGGCCGCACTTCTGGCGGCGGAACTCGAGGATATTTCCCGGGAACACAGCTATCAACACGGCCGGCTGGATGCAATGGGCCAGGAACTCACCAAGCAACGCATTGCATTTCTGGCGCTCACGGCCCACCGGGACCTTCTTGACGAGCTCGATGAACTCAATAATCAAGCGCTTCACAGGCTTACCTGCACCGAGTTACAGGGTAAGAAGGCGCGCGTCGCAGAGTTGAAAACCGCCGTGTCGAATCCACCGGAGAACCTGGACGAAAAATACCGGTTGAGCGACGGGTTCAATGCCGATTTCGTCCGCGACCGTCGATCTGTCGGCGCGCTGGAAAGCAGGGTCGGCGCCCTGGCATTTCGAAAGTGCATCGTCGTTCCGGCCCTGAAGGTTTTGACGGTCATGGCTTTTGTGGCTGCGGTGGGAATTGCGATCCACAGCTGGGTGAAATCCAGTGCCAAAGCGACGGAACTCCGGGGCCTGGTGGAGGCGAATGAGGTCTTGCCAATGGAGATCGCCATCGACGAAGCTGCGGTCGAGCGAGGAGGGGCACCCTGGCAATCGCTCTACCAGCGGATCGGGCCATGGAAAGAAGCTGTAACGGAAGCCGAACTCTGGACGGAGGAACAGAGGGAAATGGAGCGACAACTGAAAGTGGCGCTGGTTCAACTAGAAGATCTCCAGAGGGCGGCTTTTGACCAAAAACCTTACCAGAAAACCGAAGACCGGTTGAAGAAAGCTGAGACGGACGCCGAATTGCTGGCCACCGACCTTCGGGAGCAGATGACCCCTCGGACCGCGGATTTGCGCCAAGCCTGGGAGCGCTTTGTAAGGGACACTGCCGAGGCCCTGGCCAGGCAGATTCAGGGCGTGCTCGATGCCTCGGCACAATCCCTCAACGGGCTCAGGGAGCGGGAGGGGGACTTTGATCCCACTGATTTCGCGGACGTTCTGCAGACGCTTGGCGAGGAGTTGACGAAGTCGGCCCATTTGCTCAACCCAGAGTTCGACCGGTTGGAACCGCATGAAGACCTCCGAACGGCCTACGAGAACCGGCTCGCCCAACTGGCTGAATTGAGGGATGATGCGAAAGTGCTGATCCCGCGTTTGGCAGCTTTGAAATCATCTCACAGCTTCGCAGCGCACAAGACCGTGCTGGGTCAGATGTCATCCCTGCCCGAAAAACTGTGGTCGTTTCTGCCGCCGAATCTTTATCTCGATTACCAGTCGGTAAGCGCTACCCTGGAAGACGCCAGGACATTCTCGTCGATCTTGTTAGGGGAGGCTGACGCTGATCTGGCAGCTGGCAGGCTCCTGCCCGCAGAGGTGGACATGAACGAAAACGCTCTGAGACTTGAATTGGTCGGCGACTGGAAGTTGACGGAGATCCATCGTTACGTACAAAGCGACGACCGGGACGCACCCGTTTTTGCCAAGGGAGAATTGGAACAGATCAGGCGCCCTGGCAACGAAGAAGTCATCTATGAATCTTCCGGAACTTACTACCTGACCTCCAAATCTCCACACAACGCCGATTTCGAAACCGGGGTGGAGTTGATGAAAGAACGCGGGAGCGGCAACCTTCCTGCCAGTTCGCGAGCTCGCACTGGGATGGTGCCCATCCATGGTAAGAAATCGAACGAGAGCAGGGAGTTCGAAGCCTTAGGGCTTCGGGCCATGGTTCGAGCGGGCACCCCACTAACTTACGCAACCTCCTACCTTGCGATGGTTGATCGCGTTTTGAGTTGGCCAGACAGCATCAACGTATTGTTCAAGGCCTATGTGCATATGAAGCTCGGCGAGATTCTGATGGTGCGGCCCGAAGAGTGGGGGTTGCAGCGCACGAGTTTTGAGGACGATTTAAGGCGTTTGGCAGAGCTGAGAGATCGCTCGGGGAGACGCCTGCATCTGGAAGCCGATTCCTGGATGGTGCCCGAGGAGGTGGAACGGTGGTCAAAGCCACTTAGTGACTATTACCAATCGCTGAAAGAGATCGTTTACGAAGAACAATACCGGACCGTTTCGAGCATGGTCGCGTCCTTGTCTCAGGGTGCCTTTTCCTATGTCGGTTATCTCGATCACAACGGGATCCTGCAATTGACCGCCGAAACGGCGATGGCGGCGAACGAGCCGCAGCGCTATTGGATCTTGGCTCAAAGGGGTGGAGCGGCCACCCCTTTGATTGTGGAGGCGTCGGCAGGAGAGCATCTGACTCAACGTCTGGTCATTGGGAAGGGTGTCCCACTTCGTTTTTCGCCCGTTCTCGTCAATGGAGAAGCGGTTGCCCACTTAATCGCCAGTTCAAAGAACAACGCCCAACTGAGACGATTCTTTGATAGTTGGCTGAAGATGCTGGAAGCAGACTGAAGCGGACGCTTCCGGCCAAACTCCTGAAACAAGCCAATGAGTTCTGACCTCACCACTGCCAACAAGGCTGAGCCCCCAGCTTTGAACAAGCCTGGTGCAGAGTGGGGGGGACAGGAAACCTTTGCGGTCAAGACCTGGTACGCGGAGACGTTTGGGCAACGGGCCTTTTCCGTGGCGCTTCTGCGGTTGGGGGGGGAACCACGCTTGGCGAAAGCCACCTTTGCCGAGCAAGCGGTGCTGGAGTGGTATCAGGACCGTTTCGACCGGATGGTGCGCAATTACGATCCGGTCCATGGAAAGTTTCCAGCTTTTGCTGCCAGCGACCTGGCAAAATACGTCACCGGTACGTTTGCCCGCAAGCTGCGCAGACAGTGGAACCGGGAACAGCCGGAGTCACTGGATAACGAGGAAACCGGGGAAACCGAGAGCATCTTTGGAATGACAGCGGGAGATGATGCAAGGGAAAATCTGGAACGGATCGATCTTCTCCGCGAACTGATCGCCCGCCTTAGCGAAGAGGACCATCTGCTGTTGGGGTTGGTTGCCAGTGGTTTTAGCCGCGAGGAGATCGCGGAGCGCTACGGAATCTCCCCCGGAAACGCCCGGATTAAGATCTTTCGTGCCAGAACCCGGGCAAGGACGATTCTCAAGGAAATCGAGACCTAAGAATAACCATTTCCGAGTTCGGCAAGTATTTTCGTAACATGACAGCTATGGACGCACTAAATCATTGACAATCTGTTCTTCCCCTGATCGAACCCCGCTTCAGGAAAGGAGAGATACAAAAATACATTAATCATGAATACCCCCCAAGAAGATCAAGATCTGGCGACCGCTCTGATGAGGGAAGGATTTCCGGCTCTCTCAACTGACGAAGAAGCTCTGCTGGTCAACTATTTGAGTGGAGCAGCCAGCGTTGAAGAACGGCAGGCAGCCGAAGCGCTCGTGGAGAGCTACCCAAAACTGGGTTCAATCGTGAAACGGATTCAGGGAGAAGCGGAATCTGGAGATGCGAATCTTGAGACGCTGGTGGAGCGTTTGATCTCGATTGCCAAACGCCAGCGCCGGGAGCGGGCTTTCGGCCAGGCATGGGAAAGACTGCAGGGACTGGCACGGCAGATCGGTGAGGGAATGGACCTGGAAGATTTTCAACTGGCTGATTTCGAACTGGCTGGTGCCATGCTGGGTGGTGGCGGAAAGGGAGCGCTTTTCGAGGAAGAACTCGTCACCCCTTTGGCCGGCCATACTTGGACCCGGACTGGCTTTACGGTCCACATTCCGGACGGCGCGGCCAATGCGGAATTTGAGGTGCTGAATGCGGAAGGCGAAACGCTCGCATCTCGCACCGATTTGAATTCGGGCCGGAGTCATGAGTTCACCTTTGAGGAGTTGGGAATGAGTCAAGGGAATCAATATGAATGGTCTCTAACCTTCACTACTCCGGAGGCTGATGACCACACGCAGTCCGGCATGATTATCCGGTCAGCGCCAGTGAAACAAACAACTCTAAACAAGTTAATCGGAGCTGCATCGGTAAAAGCGAATCCCTTGGCACAAGGCTTGCTCGAGTGCGTCGTCCTTTACCATCACGATGTTTACGATGCGCTTCTGAACAAGCTGCGAGACCTTTACGAGTTATCCCAAGCGGGAGTGGAAAGGCACCAGGTCCTCATGATGTCGCAGCGATCTTATCGCAAGCTCCGCCAATTCTTGTCCAAATCAGGTTTTCCTCAGGATAGCGATAGGATCCTCGAACTGATCGCCGCGGTGGAGCACGAATTGGACGAATCCGTCTTGCAGCAGGCGGCTTAACCACTGCCGCCATGAGCTTCGCAATTCGTTTTGCTTTCAGCTTAGCCACGTTGGTTGGCGCGGCGCAGATCGCGGTGGCGGAAACGGGTTGGGACAGGCAGATGCGCGACGCGCTCTCGGGCCTGGGCATCATTGCCGGGGCTTTTTACGACGCGCCGAACGAAACCATCATCCTTGTTGGCGATGGAAATAATCTGGAAGCGTCTCCATCCCCGGAACAGGTGGCAGTGGCTTTTCGTTGGGCATTCGCGGAGGAGCCGGGGGATCCTTATGTCTCTATTGATCCCATTCCGGAAGATCCCGAGGGGCCCTACATGCAGATCCGCATTGATGAACTTTCTCGGGACACTTACTTCGGGTGGATCCTGTTTGAAGCGGATCGCCTTCTTAAGGGCTACAGCCTTGGCAAGGACAGCATTTCCCATATTCCGGTCGATCTACAGGTGCCGGGTTACCAGAGCATTTTTGGCTGGAGTGACCGTTTTCCAGGTAGGCAATCGGGCACACCGGTATGGTCCAGATTCTGGTTTCGGCCCAGCAGCGCCGACGCCCAGTGGGATGAAACAGCCCTGCGCATTGTCGAGTGTCGAGTTGGCGTGGAAACCGAAATCATGTTTCTGCGAAACGGCAAACTGGAGAGTTCCGGGGGCAAGCAGGACCCGGCCGCCGATGCCTTCGCCGAGCACTTCACGGAGAACTACCGCACTTATGCGGCGGAAGAGCCGGTGTTCTTGGAATTGGAGCAGCAAACTCGGCTCATGATCGTGAGTGACTGGATCCGCGAATTGCGGGAGCGCAGTCTGCCGGTGAACCTGGCCTGGATCACCGGTAGATCCGCCCCGGAATTCCGGATGCCGGCTTACACGCCATCGCTTCGCGTTTCGCGGACGAGAAAGACACAAACCGCCTCTAGCATCATCACTGAAACCGCCCAACTTTTCGGTGGAGTGGATCTGGCAGTCCGCCCCCGCCGCCTTCAGCCGACTGACAGCTTCCGCCGGTGGAAAGAGGCGCTCAAGCCGTCTCTTCCCAAAGATATGGGCAAAAGCGCAACCCTGATGGCTGGAGGGGAAACAATGGTAGCAGCGGCGCTGCCTGGAAAATCCGCGCTTCCTTCACGCCCAAAGTCGGATCGCTTGCTCGGGGCACGGCTTTCGAGCGGAGAGATCAAGGATTTAACGCTCCGCCCTGCCGAAACTAACCGAAACCTACTGGCAGATGGCTCGGGCCGGGAACTGGCCGTCCCAACCCTGCTCTCCTATCGTCCGAACGGGCGCCGGACGGCTCAAGGCAAGACCGGCTTCTCCGAGTTCACTTCGGTGGAAGGAAAACCCGGAACCAAGCTGGAGGTGCGGGAATACGAACTGACCTCTCCTGAAGGCAAACGAATGGGCTGGTTTTCCGAACATGAAGTCAATCAGGCGACGGCAGCCATGTTCGTCAAACCAAGGTCCGCCGTGGAACACGGTTGGCTCCTGGCGCCCGATTCGGCCAACAACAATGTGATCTGGGCCATCAAGGATGGGCAGCGCCGCTGGGCCTTCTCCATCCCCGGAGGGGAAGTCGTGGCGGAATGGCGAGGCCAAACCCTGCTTCGCTATCGTTACAATCGCTCCAACACTATCGAGCGAATCGAAACGGTGGACGGTGAATTGCTCTATGCCTTCGAGCACTCCCATGGTGGGACAAGGATTGCCGGGATGCGGACTGGCGATGGCCAGGCCGTCGATCTGCGGGGAGTTCAGCGCTCGGAGATCCGCAGTCTTCCCGAGGAAATCCCTCTCACCGTTTCGCTCTACGGCAACGAACATTCTGTGGTCTTCCGGCCACATAGCCAAAACAAGTGGCAGTTTCTAAACGAGGCCCCCAGTCACGGAGAGGTGGCCAAGCTTTTGCAGGCCAACGAGCACAAGCTGACGAAGTATTATTCCTCACTGGAAGGAGACATTCGAAACATTCACATCACCGGCGATGGCAGTCACACCATGGTGTTCGAGGGAAACAAACTTGCCATCGTCGAGGATCGCGTGACGGCGGTAAAGAAAGCTGCTAGAAAACCGGACCGGTTAGGATCCAGATGGAAATCGGCCGTGGAATCTTTGCTCAACTCCATAGGAGAAGCCCCGGCCATCGTAACCGGCGATCAATTCGCCCTTACAACCGATTTTTCACGCGTGCTGGCTTCCCAGATTGGGAAGGGGACTCGAACCAAAGAGGTAGTCGCCGCTGAGAATTACACGGAAGCCGGGCGAAAAATCAGGAGTCAACAGGCGGACCTCAGGGATTGGAGCCGCGGAGATGTGCAGCGTATCGTCTTCTCCGAGACCATCGGCGAACAGAGCGCAGCGCCCATTGTCCTCCGTGACTATTACGGAAACCGCGAACTGGACGTGACCGCTGCGTCGCCCTCAAGCCAAGCCGGAGTCGTTTTTCTGCTCTACCACGCCACCCCAAACATCAATCAACTGCTCCTTTCCAAGACGGATCTGTTTCGGGGCAAAACGGTGGTCTGCGTAGGATGCAAGCCCGCCGGCATAGCCGGTCCGGCAAATCTGGCCAAGGAACTGAAGGACGCAGGCGCGCAATCCGTGATCAACGCCGACCGGTTTCTCCACTCCGGCGCGGCCAAGCGGATCATGGACGCGGCAGATGCGGTTTCCTCCAAAGGCGGGCCCAAGCGCAACGTCAATCAATACATCAACGAAGTGATGGAAGAAGCCGCCAAGCATGTGGAACCGGGAACGCCTCAGTCTGAAGAAATCGAGTCGTCGATCAGGATGATGATGGAAGCGGCGAAGAAGCCAACGGCAAGTTTGGAGATGAGGGCAAGTTCGATTGGGTAAGTCACAGCCCATTTCACCTCAACTCGCCAGTTCAACAAAACCTGCCAAGACAACTCCCATCTATCTTGGCGTCATCAATAATCTTGGCGTCATCAATATTTTCCTCCTATTTGCCCCTATTAAGCTTAACTTGACCTCCCCATGGCGGGTCCAGGAGGTGCCATCGGGATTCAGGGTGCCACCCAGGTGCTGGAAAAGGTCCTGCAACATCCGCTCCAGGTCAGCTTCGGCGTCTGCTCGATGCCCAGGCTCTCCTTCAGGCGCTGAGCCACCGCGTCGGCATGGCTTGACCCGTGCAGGTCCACGAAAACTCCGGCCAACCAGGAAATCCAGGTCCGGCCCCGCAATGCCGCCGGTGTCGCGCATGATGAGGATCGATTCGCCCTTTTGCGGTTCAGCCCGACCGATGAAGCACTCCGCCAGGAGAAGGATGATGAAGACGAAGTTCAGGCGATTCATGATGTGTAGCTTTCAACTTGCCGGTGGCCCCTATCCTTCCGACAAACGGGTGGCGAATTCTTCCGCCCAGGTCAGGCTGAAGGATCCGGTGATGACAAGGTGCTCTCCGGAAACCTGCTCGTCGGAAATCGCCTCGCGTCGGCCACGACTTCGCCGTCGATGACGATGGCCAGCCGTTTTCCAATCAGCCTTTTGATCAAGACGTGCAACGTCCCCAGGGGGCGGCCAACGTGAGACGAAGCGCGGCCTGACCGTTGTCGTCACGAACCGAAATCGCCTTTGCCAAGGGTTCGGAGATCACAGGCTTCTTGACGAGAAAATGATTCTCACCGTCGAACTTTGGGGCGACGGTGTGTTTGGATTCTACACCGGCTTCGTGGAAACCTACGCCGACCAGGGGGGAAGGCATAGGAACGATTTTGGCAGAAGGCGCAGAGAACGATGGGGAGTAGTGTTTTCATGTTGCCCGGTTTGTCAATGGGATTTCGCGCTTACTTTTTGGTGGTGAAGCGGTCGTCGAGTCTTGATGCTAGAAAGAATCTCCAGTTTGGTCCATTGCACAAATCCGCACGCATTGTAACGAACGCCCCCGGTTCACTTCACGTGAACCGGTAGTATTACCAAGGACCCCAAAGATGCCGTGCGCCGTAGAGGTAGAAGAGCCGCTTGATCGCCTTCAGTTCCAGGTCGCCCGGTTGGACCAGTCCCATTTTGAAGGCCCGGGCTTTCAGCACTTCACCGCTCGGGTTGCCGACGCCAAGCCAGTTGTCGATGATTTCGCCCCTCAAAATGCGATCCGCACCGGTGGACCCGGATCGACTTCGGCCGGAACCGGGCGGATCGAGTTGGGGGATGTCGCGCACGATCAATTCGTAGCGTTCCCGCCATGCGCCCGGCCGGGGCTACCGCATGGTGAGGGCCGCTGCCACCTGGCCGCCGCGCCCGCGGCGAGGCGGCCCCTGTCTTGAGGGAGCGCATCCGTGAGAATGGGGTAAGAGTTGTGCCTATGCCACGGGCGGCCACGATGCCGGCGTTTCGAATCGTTCCAGAATGTCCAAGAAGAGAGACACTGGACACAGGACAACATGGCTGAGTTGAGCCAAAGATTGTGCCGGCTTTTCGCCTCGTGAAGATGACGGACGCCGCCAAGCGCCAATCAACGACGGCACGACTAGCCAATCGACCGCCCGATCATCAATGCCCCCGGACAAGGTAACATCTGTTCAAGATCGACCCTAATGATTCAGCAGCATCCCACTACCCCCAAAAAATATGTTTGAACCTTTTAACTACTGTATCCAGGTATGCGATGATTTGGGTGTTCCAAGTGAACACGAAATCGTTGAAATTTGCGAGACAGACGTTTCATTCTGCAGACTAACCAACGAGTTTGGCGTCGCCGAATTTGAAATCCTAGGAGATCGGCCCCGCTGGCTTCTGGTGAATGGGTGTACGGTTCTAAACCAAATTCGACATTCCAATATGGTCATTTTTAAGATCAATAATTCTTAGTTCTGTTTACTGTTAACCTGAAATATTTTTAAGGTTCAGGTCTTGCATCTGCGCCTGATTTTTCTTACCAAATCAAACTAATGAGTCCAAATCGAGGCACCATCAAGTGGCTGACTGTCAGTCTGTTCATTGGGCTGACCGCGTCCATTTTTGCCGAGCCAAGAGACATGTTTATCGTGCCGGATGTTTCCGGGTCGATCACTTCAACGAAAAATCCTCCTTCTACCAGGGAGGCGATCAACACGATGATCACTGACGCCAAAAAGCTGGTTGGGGATCTGGTTCGAGGGGAATTCGACGCGGGTAAGCACCCCAATTGGCGGTGGAACCCCGAACTGTTAATCGATCCGCTGAGGGAGATTGTCGAAGGAAGCCCGAACGCTGAACCCTTAACTGGACCCACTCGCCGGGTGATCATTCTTCCTTTCGCGGAAAAAGGTAGACCCGGGACTCCCGTTCCGCACGATCCCGTCGTGTCGGATCCCATTGAGAAGTTTCCCGCCGACTTCGACAAGTTTTTTGAAAGTCAATATCCCACCACTTATCGAGACCAGAATACCTACGTCGGTCGGGCCAGAGCCGAAACTGCGAAGGTAGCCGAGGCCAACGAGATCAATCAATACTATTTCTTGATGATCACGGACGGTCTGGACAGTCCACAACCAGACTCTGATTTTTTGCCTGTAGACCGCGAAATGATCAAACGCTGGGACTCCACAAATTTCGTTGAAGCCAAAACGCGAGTCGGCCTTTTCGAATACCGCGGACAGGGGGCAGAGAATCGAAATTTTCAGATCGATATCTGGAAAGTGGATCTGGATCTGCCTGATCCCGATTCCAGCATTGTCCTCTCTCAACCCACAACCGCGAGCGTGCCTCCTGGTAATGTCTCCCTAGAATGGGCCTTGGAAACCGGTGGCGTTCGCTCCAAACCTGGAGGCCTGAATTTTGCATTGACCGTGAAAAGCGAGACCGACACCGTGATTCATTCGGAAACGGTGGCCAGTGCCTACCAGACGGTGGTCACACTGAACGAGCCAGGCGACTACACCCTTTCCATTTCGGCCGGTCGCAGCGCAACAGCTTCCTCTAGCGTGCCCTCCCGCGTTGGTGGCTTGAGTCGAGTCTTGACGGTTAGGAGGCCCATCCCGGTGGGCGATTCGCGGATTGCTATCACCGCTCCACAAGAAGACCCAGTCTTATTCACCGACGGGCAGGCCGTGTTCTCGTGGGAACTGGAAACCGGGGGAGTTCGCGAGAAACCCGATGGAAGTTATCGCGTAACCATGACGAACGAAGAAACCGGACGGGTGATCCAAGATGATGTCGTATCCGGTTATTCAAAGACCATCCAGTATCCCACCGGCAAGGTTCCCCACATCATTCGTATCGCGGCGGAAGCCGTGCCGGGAAGGAGCGGAATCGTCCCGGCACAGGTCCGGCTAGTTCCACCGGGATACGGAAAAGCACGAATTGTGCTGACGGATCCGGAACTCCAGGATGGCGATGCCGCTGCAAGAGTCACAGCGGCCGCAGGATCGCTCTTTCTCGGTTGGGCCATTGAATCCAAGGGTGAACAGACCCTACCGGAAGCAAATCGATTCCGGGTGGAACTAATGGCCCCGGAGGAGGATGAGGTCATTACCTCCAGCGAGATTAGCGGGTACGAGACGACGCTCAACGTCTCCGATTCTGGATCCTATCGAATTCGCATCAGCACAACCGGAGACGAAGGAAGTGGAAGCGATAATATCGACCCGGTTGTGATTCCCGTCTATGTCGATCTCACCGAAGGTCCTGAGATTCGCATCCTTGGCTTGAGGGACGGGATGGTCCTGAATACTGATAAGCTCACGGTGAAATGGCGCGTTAACCCACCAAACACGCCGGTAACTCGTTACAAAGTCACGCTTAGCGGCCCCGTTGCGTTCAAGCCTAAAACTACGTCGAGACCATTCCATGTCCAGAAGATTGACAAGACAGGGGAGTATCGCCTGACTGTTGCCGTGGACGCTCCGCCCGACCTGCAAAATGGAGTCAAGCCGGCCAAATTGCTCTTAAGGATCAGTCCACCTTCAGCGGGGAAAACGATAGCCCTTATCTTAGGAGGCGTCGTCGGAGCAATTGCCCTGGTTTTTCTGGGTGCGAAGATGGGCATCGGTTTCTGCCAGAAAATTGTTGCCGTCGTCACTGGTCGCCCACCTGCCTACAGGGACGGAAGCCAGGCGGACTGAGTTCAAGGTTGGTCTCGATCAATGGACTGTAACGATTAACACTGAGAATGCTTAACCCAGCTAAACATGGACCTGCTTTTCTATTTTCCTCAACCAACCGAACTCGGAGTTCTGTTCAAGCTGATTGCTTTGATTGGCTCTTTGGTCGCGGTTCACTGGTTGCTTACCTTGATCATCGTCAATACCGCTTTTTCCAACAGCGAATTCCCCCGGGAATTGGATGTTTGGCGTGCTCAGTTGCACGCAACAATCTGGACGTTTGTTTTGCTGCACATCTATATCCTGGCTTTGCTGAATTGGAACCTGGGCATCTTTGGCTTGGAAGCACTCTCTGACCAACGCTTCTACTTGAGATTTATCCCTGAATTTGCCCTGTCGATTGCTCTGATGGGCCTGTTTGCCAGCAAAAAGCGCCAAATTCTTCAAGGCGTAAAACTCGAAGCGTAACCTAATTCCTTTCCTCATTTGTAATATGGCTACTCCAATCCTTTACATCGGTCTCGGCACTTCTGGACTTCGGATGCTCGAAGAATCGCAGCGCTTTTTTTATAGCTGTAGTCCAAACTCGGAATGCCGGCCTTCCCATACGAGGTTTCTCTTTGTTGAAACCGATGCTACACAAGAACCGGCGCACATTCTTGGGGGGCCAGCCGACGAGAACGCAATCGAGGTGGTCCGAACGCCAATCCCAGCTGCCGAAATCTCGGTGAATCAATTGGAAAAACTGGCAACAGTTCGGGTGGTTCCCAGTTCATCGCCGCCAGCGGATTCGCAGGTGGTCCTAAAGATTCAGGAGCGCAAATTGATCACGGTTCCCCTCGGTACGCTTAATCTTTCCGATGAGGTCTATCGGCATTACGCCCATATTTTCAGCAAGGCCAAAAACCAGGTTGCGGATGCATCTTTGCGTCCGATGGATGCCTGGATTCATAAATTAGGTCTTGAGCACGGCTCAATTTCGATTCGACTTCGAGAGGATCTTGGCAAACGAGGCAATGACCGGGGAGTGCTCGAGGTTTACGTCCCCGAGATGCCTTCGGACTACTTGCGTCGTATTGAGGTGCTATTCAATAATGTCGAATTGGTTCATCTCGACGGCGTGGTTAGTTGGTTGCCTCCAGCTGACAAACTGGCCTTCGCTGGCGCAGGCGCCGGCGGCATGCGCAGCTTTGGGCGAATCGCTCTTTGGGGAGAATCGGATCAAGGACAGGGGCGTTATATGCGGTTGCTGCGTGAGGAAATCGACCGCCTATACAAGGAATTGCTGTTAACGAATCCAAATCAGGCGGTGAAACCGCTCATCTACGTTACTGGAACATTTACAGGCGGAACCAATAGCGGAATGTTCATCGATGTAGCGTACCTTTGCAGAGATATCATCGATCCGTCTCACTCCTTGAATGCAGATGTCCTTGGTATGTTCCTATTGCCACCGGATTCCGCGGACCACCAGACCCGTGTTTCCAATGCCTATGCGTGCCTTCGCGATCTCGGACATTTCTCAATGGCTGAATCCCAATTCCTCGCCAAATGGCCCACAGATGTTGGTGTTCCCGTTTTTCCCCAGGGCCGAACGCCTTTCGAGTTGACCACCCTTCTTTCTTTGTCCTGGATGCCGGACGGCAAGATCGAAACTCTTTACCGTGTTGCCGGCCTCTACCTATTCTTGTTGGGAACGAGCTTTGGCGACTTCAGGAAGTCGAAGATCGTGGACGTTGCTCAAGGCGGGCAAAAGGTATGGAAGTTTTCCGCGGTTGGCATGACGTCTCTTTTTTATCCACGCGGGGAGATCCGGCAGTGCGCCGCCTCCAAGTTCTCCCGAGATTTTCTGATCAAGCGATGGCTGCTCAAGCACGAATCACAGGGGCTTGCCGCAGTGCGTTCGTTGAAAAAGGGCAATACAGTGCCTCATGACGTTGCTATGGACGTTATAAAGCCTAGGATTCGCCGGGATCTCAATGAAGTCTTAGAGGATACGGTAAAGAACATGCTCTCAGATGGTCCAAACAACCAGCATGCGATTGAGTCCATTCATACTTATTTGGATCGCGTTAAACATAAGAAGGCCAATTTTTCTCGGACGGACCTCATTAACCTTTTAGGTGAGTCGGGCGAATTCTACACTCGGTGGAAGAACAGGATTAAGCTGACTATGGAGGAGCTTCATCAACAAGTTGGAGAAAGGATTGTTGAGCTTCTGGAAGATTATGAGAACCTCCCCCTTGGTCGGAAGATCGTCGCGGCATCTGCTGACGTCATTGATCAAATACTCTACTTCTGGAAGCCCTTGGCAGTGGATAATTGGAGCAATGCTCTTGCGAGGGGCAATCCCAAGGCTGGACATCCACCGCTTGTCGATCAACTGCTCGTTAAGTCCGGAAGGACGTTGGGGCAGGGAAACGCCATTCGCATCGACCGATTTGAGGATCTCTTTCGAAGAATGTGCATATCAATCTTGCGCGAACCAATGCTAAAATTTGGCACCTATTTACGGGAAGGCAGCGTGGAAGCTTTCACACCCAAGGAAGCCAAGCCTAATGCCGACCTCATCCCTAGCGTCGAATCTATTCGCAAGGTGGAAACATTCCTGGAGGATGTACGGGCTTCTCTTCTAGCATTTGAGGAAGAAGTGGGATCTGGGGTTAATCCCAATGATGTCATCCACTACCACCTTCGTACTGGAAAATTTCAGCGAAAACCAGATGAAGACGAAGACCTGACGCAGCCTGGGGATGTCGATGAGGCCACTGAAGAGTTCCGGAACAAACACGAACAGGATCTCGTCAGCGATGATGCTGCGCGTTCTCATTCGTCCGTGCTACTCGGCTATGGGACAAAGAACCTTTGGGGCTTTCTTTCGGGTGCGGCCAAGAAATCGGCTCCGGACCTTGGGGCGGAATTAATCGGTAGTCTTTCCGGGGCGCTTAAGATCGCGGGAGTTCCACATTCTGGAGATGCTAGTTCAATCACCCACCACTCGAAGCTCCCGACCTTGGCTCAGCATGCTATGACCCATATGTCCATCAAGTTGGGAGTGGACGAGGGGATGCTGCACAATGCACCCAATCTACCGAAGATTGTGGTTACCGGAGATGCAAAGAGCCTTCCGACAATCGATGCTTTTATCAAACAGGCCGGTGTGACTAGCTTTGTTCCCCAGGCCAGCGCGTGTGACGAACTGCTTGGTGATATGGTTGTCTTTTTTGACGAGCGCCCGGTTGCCGAATTGGATGATCTGGCCCGGCTTGACATGTGGGAGCCGGTGTTCAACGCACGGAGAATCGATGATCCTTCTGTTGATTGCTACATTCACACCTGAACCATTATGAAAAAGATTCTTCTCGGCGTTACCAAGCAAGGGCATGAAGATCGGGCCGAAATCGTTACCAGTTCGACCCGAAAATTGACTGGATCTCTTTGGATTGTTCTTACGCTTGCGGCTGGGGCATGGCTGGCTCACGCCTTGGAACTGATCCCGCTAATGCCGTGGAGCAGTCCCCAACCTCCAACGGCCCTGCTTCGCTCCGTGGGGCACATCGATTCCCCGAATTACGGGAGCAGCGGCTTCATGGTGGACGAAAGGCATTTTCTGACCACTCGGACCGCGGTGAACTACAATGCCAAGCTTGGTGACGCGGTCACGATTCGCTTCCAGGAAGACTTTGGGCAGTTGGGGGAAGCGGTGCCGGGCAAGGTAAAATGGGTGTCTGGTGACAAAGACGGAATGTTTCTCGTCATTGTTGAACTGGCGGAGTCTCGAGTGGATTACGCGACGATCTCCCAGGAACCGTTTGATTCAACCGAACGCTGCGCCGTAATCGGGTTCACCATCGATTCGACGGGGGAAAGTCAACTGAAAACCGACTTCACCAAGATCACATCGGAGGTGGGATTTCTTCAGGCGGACTGGGGCGACAAAGAGCCCCCGCTCTATGAAGGATTTCCCATAGCCAATACTGCGGACTTTTCAATCAAAGGGGTCCTATCTGAAGGGATTGGAGTTGTAGATATATCTGTCGATGAGCTGATTGAAGCAGGTGTGCGACAGTAGCCGAATGTCGAGTTCCTCAAGGTTCGAAATTCCAACGAGCGTATCGAGCTTCGCGTCGTCTACCGGAGTTCCTTGACGAAAACCGCCAAGCCGTAACGATTTCAGCGCGAGATAGTCGCGGAAAATCGTGAGGTCCTCAGGCGTGTGGTACCGAACTCGCAGACCAACTCCTCAAGCCCTGCTGCCCCGGTTAGATTCCTCAATAGTGTCCGGTGAACTCGGGGCGGCTCAAGGTCAAAGATTTCAACTTCGGCAATTCGGCCAATGTTAGGCCGCAGGCATCGGTTAGGCCGCCGTTCGGATCACCGCCCGTGCCGAAACGTTCCAGATTTGGGATCGTCTTCAGAATCTTCAGATCGGCGTTTGTGATCGCGCGCAAATCGCCCTTGCGGCCCCGACTGTCTCCGATGCGAAACGATCGCAGATTCGGATGACCTTCGAGCGCCTCCAACGTCGCCCACTGAAATTTTCCCGCGTGGAAAATGGACAGTTCTTGTAGGTTGGTCAGGCCACCTATAGACCTCATCGTGGTTTCGTCCGACTGGTGATGACCTTTTTCTCTTTCACTCTGCCAGGCAACAGTTTTGGCAGTGTGGAAGAAGAAGAGGAGAAGCCCTCTCATACTGTCGAGTATGCGCCAGAGCGTGTAGACGGTGGCCGGGCCAGCACTTTGAAGCGGTTGGTGCTTTGCAGGGCGGAGACGTAGGTGTTGAGCAGGCCGTCGATCTGGCCGTAGAGCGTGAGGCCTTGGGCGGCGGGCAAGAAGGCGTCGATGGCGCTGAGGGTGTCGATGTCCAGCACGCTGCCGTCGCGATTGCGAACGACGCCGGCGAATTGGTTGTTGGGGTCGTTTCGTTCGATGGCGCGAAAGACGTCGACGCCGAATTCCAGGTCGTCGCCGAGGGTGAGTTGCGCGATGACAGTTCCTGCGGGCCGGAGGCGATGAGCCGGTTGTGGACGTTGTCGCCGATCAAGAGTGTTTTGCCGACAACCAGCGATTGCGGACCAACGTCGGTTGAGAACTGAGCGCCGCCAAGCCCGCTACCTCCGCCGCCGATTCCCGAGCCAAAGCGCGAGCCGGAGCCTAACCCCGATCCTAGTCCACCACCACTGCGTCCCAGGCTCCCGAACCGCCCTGGTTTTGGTTCGCGTTGGCCGAGGCTTCACCGCCGGAGATGCTCCCGCTGCTGCCTTCGGCCGGAATCCCGGGCATGAGCGCATCGCGCACGATCGGCAAAAACGTGGACACGGGCAAAAAGTGCAGGTCGCGCTTCAAAAACCGGCGCGGGGCGGCCGGCGCATCCAAAAACTCCACCAGCGTCCCGATGTATTCGAGGTCCTGCGGCGAGGCCACAGCCAACACGCTGTTGGTGCGCACGTCAGGGCGAACCTTGGGCTCAACCTGCTCCTCATCCAGCGATTGCCCCTGCAATTGCGCGGTGACCACGCCCGGCGACACAGCACCTGCGTTAGCCGGAACCGCTCGCCGCAGAGCCTGACCGCCAGTCTGAGCCGCGCCCCGGCTTCCCGGCACCTCGCCCAGCTCGAGCAGCTCGACGATTGCCTCGGCCACCTCGGTCGCGTCGGCCCGCTCCAGCGCAAAAACTCGCATGCCGGGCTACAACTCCGCGTAACGGCGAATGACCGATGTGTTGTCGGTAATGAGCACCGACGATGTGCGCGGAAACGGCCCGATGGTCCCGTAACCATGCGAGGGAAACACCGCGTTGAGCGTCTCCGCCGCGCGTTCGGAACCCAGGTGATCGAAGGTCATCACGTAGGCCACCAACTGGTCGCTCTGCGGCAGCGCCCCCACCTCGTGGTAGATGGGCAACCCCTCGCTTCGCGCCTGACCTTGATCCTTGGGCACGGCCACGATTTTGAGCGTGTCCTCCCCGGCCGGGATCAGCGCGAACCCGTTGAGGAGCAGACTTTTCTCAATAAACCGCGCCGCCTCGTCCTTGGGCATTTTTTTGGTGGTTTGGATGGTGAGCGTCGCCGTCTGGATCGCCGCATCCTGAATGACGTTGGTGCCCGTCATCGTCTCGTAGTAGACCAGGATTCGCGAGAGCGGAAAATTCGGCCACTGGATGCCCACCAACTCGTCCTCGCCTTCCGGCAACGGGGGCGCCTCTTGGCACGTAGCGGGTTTTAGCGAAACCAGCGCCAAAGCGAGGCCAAGAAAGAGGGGGATTGGGCGAAATCGGGAGAGCAACATACCTTTTGGGAGCTTGTTCTCAGGTTTTTAACAGAATATGCGCTGACAAACTACCCAAATTCGCACAAAATCCGGGCTGCTGCTGCCTCACGAACGCGGTCGAGCCACCGGCACCACTACGCGCCGCCGCTGGGTCGCTGTTGGCGGGATCGCAACTCCTGGGGTTTGGTCGCCGGCGGAGCCCCTGCGCTTCCCGGTTGTTGCGCGGAAAATTGCCGTTGGCAGGTTGAGCCGCCCGAGCTGAGGGAGCCGAGTTGTTGGGGATCGCGGGCGTCGATCCAAGTCGAGGCGGAACGGTCCGCGGCAGCGGTGTTGCCGGTCGAATCGGCGTTCGAAGGCGCGAATTTCGATTCACCGCCGCCGATGCAGGAGGCCGGGCCGGTTGAGGAGCCGCAGCCAACAATTTTTGGTCGTAACGAATCGTCGCCTCCTCCTCCCCCTTCGCGATTTTCGCACTGGCCGAGGTTGGATCGGGATTATTCGCCACCTCCACCAGCCGAATCCCATTTTCACCAGCCTGCATCCCGACTTCAAAATACTCGCCCGTTGCCCGATCCAGCACCGTGACCAAAGCCGTATCGCCCATCTCAAAAATCCCCGCCAGCGCCATCTCCTCGGCAAAAGACTTCACCTCCGGCTGCTCGGGCGGAGGCGGTGCCGGCGCCTCCAACTCGAACGGCGAGTTTTCCCAAACCGCCAGGTAACGTTCTTTGGGCGGCATCTTGGGAATCGTATCGTTTCCCTCTCTCGAATCCTCCTCCCTTTCCTGCGCAAATCCGAGCGGCATACCCACTACGCAGAACCCCAAGCACAAGAGCAATGGCGCAACCAGCGCGTTTGCCAGTTTCGGGCGGAAATTCGGGTTTTGGGCGGCCACCAGCACGCTCATAGCGTCATTGCAGGGGTTGGCAAGCGAAAAGTTCTGGGTCAATTTGTTGGTGACATGTGACATCGCCAATTTGGTCGCATGCATTACCGAACTCTTCGAACCGGGCCGAGATTGAAAGAGATAGCTGATGGCTCGCGATTGGTTGACCGGGACAGCAGCACGGCGGTGGGCAAGCTGTTTGCATGTTCAGTAAGATGTAGGTGAGCTTTTCCTTGTTATATAGAAAGTCGGATAGACATTCTCAATTTCAAACAAAGAACCTGCGGATCAGCGAAGTTCGATTGGGATCTGAAAGTTGTCGAGGCCGTACGAAAAAAAGAGGAGTTCGACCACCGAGAAGCTAAATTGGCTAAAATCTATGCAATTAGGGGGTTGGCATGCCTTGCTATTGGTTGGCTTGTGGGTTCATTTATCGCCCCGGCCGTGCTTGCCGCGGTCGAGCGCTGCCACCTTGCTATCTCACCACGGAGGTCAAAACCTCCAACAGTCGCCGGGCGTCTTCCGCCTGGTTGTAGCCATGCACCGCCACGCGGATGCGCCCGGCTTGGCGCATGACGTGGATTTCCTTTGCTAGCAACGCTTCCTCAATTTCCACGTCCCGCGGATGCTGAAATGCGACGATGCCGGAGGGACAATCGGGCTGGGCGGGCGACATCGGCGCGATGCCCAATTCCGCCAGGCCTTCGCGAACCCGGGCGACGATGGGATCGGCGTGGTTCGCGATATTTTGCACGCCGATGTCGCGAACGTATCTCATCCCGGCGGTTAGCGCGTAAATTGCCGAAAATCCCGGCATTCCCACCGCAAAACTGGCCGCTCCGGGTTGAGGATCGACCGTTTCGAAGCGATCGGCGTCAAAGGCGTTGCGAATGTGGAACCAACCGCCGGCAAACGTCGTGAGACGCTCTTGCGCCGGCTCGGAAACGGCGACGACGCAGCCGCCGTGGATGCCGAGCAGCCATTTGTAGCTGCTGGCGATGAGGATGTCCGCGTCCAGGCAGTCGAGTTCCACACGCCCGAACGCCTGGGTCACATCCACGGCCAAAATCGCGTTCGGCGCCAGGTTTCGCACGCAATCGCGAAACTCCGCCCATGGGATGCGGTAGCCGGTTAGGAAGCTCACCAGCGAAACCTGGACGAGGCGGGTTTTCGCGCTCAAAAGTGGCTCCAAATCCCCAAATTGCAGAACGCCGGCTTGGTTTTCCCAAAGCCGCACTTTTGGCTCGCGGGCGGAGCGAATCCACGGCGTTGCGCCGGAAGGAAAATCCAGGTTGGTGATGACCACTTCGTCACCGGAATCCAAATTCAGCGCAGAATGGAGCAAGTTGTAGGCCTCCGAGCTGCTGGAGCAAAAGGCAACCTCATCGCGGGTTTTGCCGAGCAATTCGGCGGCGACGTTGCGGCAGCATTCTAACTCCTCAAAGTGAGCCTCGCGGCCGCGCATTCCCTGCGATTTATCCCGCCCGTAGCGCTCCATGGCTTCACTGACGGCGATCGGCGGGATGCCTTCCGCGGCCGTGTTCAGGTAGGTCATGGAGCCGAGGGTGGGAAAGTCGGCGAGACGAGATTTTTCGGTGAGCATGGCCTGACTGTGCCCAAGTTGTCGCTGACTGAAAACCGAAAAGTCAAAACCACGAACGCACAGGCGATTTGGCGATTTGGGCCAAGTGCCGCTGCTCCTGCAGATCGACGAAGGCCTGAGCTACAATCATCAAACCTGAGGGGATCGAGAACCCGGGAGGAAATCCGCGCATGACGGCAGCCGGCAACTGACCGCCTGCGAAGGACCGGCAGGCTCTCCACATGGACCCGTGTTCGAATCCTCGCCCGATAGCCGTTCGATAAGTCTGTTGGTCATGCTGCGCTCCAACTGCGTTTCGAGAAGCTTGGTCGATAAGATAGTGAAACAGCCCATAATATGCCGAGGATACCGCGCGGTGTAAATTTGCCTGCTTGGGGCGCGTTGGATCCAGCCTGGCCAACCGGCGAGCTTGCTGAAAGAGATCCTGGTGGAAACTCATTGGTTATATCTCGCAAATGGATATTCCGATCGTTTTACGAGCCGGGCATAAGGAAACAGATTGATGCCCGCGTTTAAGAGCCGGTCATAGATCGCTCGCTTTAATTGCGCGACGTTTTCACCACCCAAATCTTCTTCTTCAGTCGAATCGCTCAAGATCACCCAAAGCATCAACGCATCTTCCCCCATATGGTCCACATGAGGTTCGGCCTCGATCTCTTCCACCTCGGGCTTTTCCGGAAGAGGTGGATCCTTTTGATTGAGGGCGGCCATCACTTTTTCATCTGCAACGATCATAACTCCACTATGAGACACGAGGGAGCTTTGACAACAGGTTCGATTCGCCAAGCAAATGTGCCAGCCAATATCCGCCGCGTTCCTGACAAGTCACGCTTCGCGCCGCACTTCCCAATGCGGCAGGTTCACTCGCATGAGCCTGCCAAAGCCCGTAGCTCCCGAGTTGCTGCGCCGTCCCTGTCCCCCATCCACGTTCGCGTTTGAAACCACCGAATCCCTGGAACCGCTCGCAGCCGTGCCAGGGCAACAGCGGGCTTTCGAAGCGTTGGAATTTGGCCTCGCAGTCGATCGAGACGGCTTCAACCTCTTTGCCGTCGGCAGCCCGGAAATGAGCCCGGAATCCGTTGTAGCACAATTCTTGGATCGAGCCAGTTGCCAAAAAACCAGCGAACAAATCCAGGACTGGGTTTACGTGAACAACTTCCAGGACGAACGCCGGCCTAACGCCATCTCCCTACCGCGTGGGCTGGGAAAGGAGTTTCGCGACTCCATGGATCAACTGATCGAAGACTTGGCCTCGGCCATTCCCGCCGCATTTGAAAGTGACGAATACCGCTCGCGGGTGCAAGAACTTCAGAACTCCTTTTCTGACGAGGAACAGGAGCCGTTTGAGGCCTTGCGAAAGCATGCGGAGGAGAAGAACATCGCCGTACTGAAAACACCGCGGGGCATCTCGTTAGCGCCAACCACGGACGGAGGAGAAGTGATGGACCCGGAAGCGTTCGAAAACCTGCCGGAGGAGAAAAAACAGGAGATCCACGACACGATCGAGGAATTGCAAACTGAGGTGGAAGACTTCGTCCAGCAGATTCCCAAGTGGCGGCGCATGTTCCAGCGGCGGCTCAAGGAGCTTAACCGTCAAGTTACCCAAAACGCGGTTCGTGTGCTGATTGATGAAGTCCGCGTGCGTTACGCCGGCGAGCCGGAGATTGCCGCTTTTCTGGATGAAGTGCGCGAGGATGTGCTGGATAACGCGCATGTTTTCCAACTTCACGCACAACAGGGCGAGTCGCCTTTTCCCATGCCGATTCCCATTATGCAGACGGGCGATGACGATGGCGACCCTTTCGTTCCCTACCGCGTAAACGTGTTGGTGGATCACAGCGAAACCGAGTGCGCGCCGGTGGTTCACGAAGAAAATCCCACGTTCGCCAACCTGGTGGGCCGGATCGAGCATCTTAGCGAAATGGGCACCCTTTCCACGGATTTCACGTTGATCCAAGCGGGCGCATTGCATCGCGCGAACGGAGGTTTCCTCATGCTAGACGCCCGTTCCGTGCTCATGGAGCCTTTCGCTTGGGAGGGACTGAAACGGGCATTGAAAGCCGGGCGCGTCCGAATCGAATCGCTTGGGCAGGCTTACAGTTTGGTTAGCTCCGTGACTCTGGAACCGGAACCGATTCCGCTCGACATCAAGATCGTCCTCATCGGCGAGCGGATGCTCTATTACCTGCTCTCCATGTTCGACCCGGATTTCAGCAAGCTCTTCCGCGTGGCGGCGGATTTTGACGACGAAATGCCGCGTGATGAGGCGAACGATCAGCTCTACGCCCGGCTCATCGCCAGCGTGGCGGCGCGCGAGCAGTTGCTACCCTTTACCGCGAACGGCGTCGCGCGTGTGATTGAGGAAGCTTCGCGCCAAGCCCAGAATTCCGGCAAACTCACGTTAGAGTTCGATTCGCTCCAGCAATTGCTGGAAGAGGCCGACCACTGGGCGCAAACCGCCGGAGCAGAGTCGATTTCCGCCGCGGACGTGGAAACCGCGATCGAAAGACGCCGGCATCGTAGCGGTCGCTTGCGGGAAAAGGCCCTCGAACACATCACCGAAGGAACAGTTCTCATCGACACTGGCGGAGAGGCGGTGGGACAAGTGAACGGGCTCTCCGTCCTCAGCTTGGGCGACGCCACGTTCGGCCAACCTTCGCGAATTACCGCGCGGACGCGGCCTGGAAGCGGTGGGGTTATCGACATCGAGCGCGAAGCCAAGCTGGGCGGTAAGCTACACTCCAAGGGTGTGCTGATCCTGACCGGATACCTCGCCGGAAAATTCCGGCAAGACGGTAAGCTTTCGGTGTCGGCCTCCCTTGTGCTGGAACAAAGCTACGGCGGCGTGGATGGCGACAGCGCCTCCTCCGCGGAACTCTACGCGCTGCTCTCCTCGCTCTCCGGCGTGCCCATCAAACAGTGCTTCGCGGTCACCGGTTCCGTCAACCAGCATGGGCGGGTCCAGGCCATTGGCGGCGCGAATGAAAAGATCGAGGGTTTCTTTGAAGTTTGCGAGAAACGTGAACTAACAGGACAACAAGGCGTGCTAATCCCGGAGTCCAACGTGAAGCACCTAATGCTGCGCCGTGAAGTGGCCGAAGCCTGTGCCGCGGGGCGTTTTCACGTCTATCCGGTCCGGACAATTGAGGAAGGAATCGAGCTGCTAACCGGAGTGTCCGCCGAAGAAATTTTCGCCAAAATCGAAACCACGCTGGAACGCTTCGCCAAGGCCGCGGAGCCGGAAAAAGAAGACAATCGCAAGGAGGAGGACGGCGTTGAAGAATGGAGCCCGGACCCAGAAACCCCTCAACCATGAAAAAGCGGCTGGTGCTCATCATCGAACCCGGAGACGGCGAACGGCTACCTCAGGAATTAGACCGCGCCATGGAATTGGCGAGCCAACTCGAGGCGCATTTGGAAGCGCGTCTCTTGACTGACGACCAATTGCAGCGCGCCGCGAGCCTTCCCTTCTCTCGCGAGATCGGCTTGGCGTCGGCGGAGACCGAGCGATTCGGCCTTCGCGAGTTGGAGGCTCAAATTGAGGCCGCGCGCCGGTATTTAGAACGTCACCTGGAAATCGCCGCGCTGCGCAATCCAGTGCATTGGACGCTGGCCGTTCGCGGCGGAAAGTTGGTTCGGCAGCTCCTCGATGCTGCGGAGAGCGCGGATTGGCTGGCGATTACAGCCTCGAGCATGCGCGGCAGAAGGCGTCTACCGCGCATGCTCCTCCGTTCCCCCGGCATGCTAACGCGCGAGATATTCGTCTTATGCGGTCCGCCCGTTCGCTACGCGGGGGAAGGTTTCACAGCGGTTTTGGCCTTTGGCGCGTTGAACGGCGAAACTGTGGAAGCAGCCCGTCAACTCGCGCGGCGAATGGAGGCGCCGGGCGGACTAGCGGTATTCGTTGCCGGCGAATCTTCCAGTCCCATTTTGTCGCCTGACGATGCGGTAGTTCGCATGCGGGCACGTATTTGGCGGCCGGATCAAATTGTCGAACACATTCACCAAATCGGCGCTACCGCGTTCATCGCCGTTCCCGGTCCGGATTGCAGCGATGAAGAAGAGGAGGCGCTGAAAGCGATCGTCGCCGCCGCGGATTTTCCCGTGGCGATTCTTTCACTGCCGCGGGCTTAGCCAACGGACTCTAGTTGGTGCGATTGTCCTATATCTGGTCTATACCACAAACGGAATGAGTCGTTTTGTCTGTTTCATGTAGTCGGCGTAAGCAGGAAACTTGCGAATCCACAGAGCCTCTTCATAACGCAGTTTCAGCACCAAGATCACTAGCAATCCCGCCCATAGCACCCACCCAACCGCGGTTGCTGCGCCAAGGGCAAACATCGCTGCGCCAAGGAGAAGGGCAGTATACATTGGATGCCGAATCCAGAGGTAGGCGCGCTTTGTGCATAGCTCCGCTTGTGGGCTTGGTTCTGGCGCAACCTTCAGATTGGACAATCTAAGCGAATGGGGTGAGACCTGAGTTAAATGTAAAATTTTTCAGCATAAAGTGGGCAAATCGGGCGGTATTTTATAATTTGTACAAATTTTATTGTGTGGTTAGGTGCCTATATGTCTGCCACATTAATCAGCGAAACGGACAATGAATTAGTGATCCAAGTGACCGTTTCCAAATCCAGGGAATTTCTGCAATGCGAAGAGGACATCCAAGACGCCTTAAATCAGGTCGGAAAATTGGCTACGAGCAAATGCCTTGAAGATTTCGACTCCGATGGCTCGCCCATTATCGTAGCGGGCAAAAAGTTGACGGCCAAAAAGACAAAAATCGCCAAAAATTATGAAACTCCTTTCGGGGTGGCGAGTGTTGAACGATACATCTATCAAGATTCAAGTGGAGGCAGTGTGCATATCCCAATGGAGCTGGATGCGAGAATCATTGGTGGAACGACACCACGGTTTGCCAAGATCGTAGGCTTCAATTATGCTCACAACAATGCTGGTGTGGTGCGATCCAACCTCCTGCAGATTCTCCATCGGGACGTATCGAGATGCTACATTCAGGATCTTTCGCAACTGGTTGCCAATCAAGTCGATCAAAAAAGTCGTTACTGGAACTACGAAGCCAGCGAGCCCCTCGCTGGAGAAGTAGCCTTCATCTCTCTTGGTATCGATGGCACTTGCCTGTTGTTTTGCGACGAAGGGCACCGCCAAGCCATGGTGGGAACGATTGCATTCTACGATGCAGCCGGTGAACGCCTGCATACCAACTACGTCGGCTCAGCGCCCGAACACGGGAAAGCCACGTTTTTAGATCGCATGGACGAAGAAATTGCACGAATCAAATCCAAATTCACAGATGTGCGTTATGTGGGCATTAGCGATGGGGCAACTGACTACCTGCCGTGGCTAAAAAAGCACACGACAACGCAGGTTCTCGACTTTTGGCACGTGAGTGAATATATCAACGCGGCGGCCGGAGCAATTCATCGCAAGAAGTCGGAGCGTGAGGCTTGGATTGAAGATGCTTGTCACGCCCTCAAGCACAATCATGGTGCCGCAAGAGAAATCTTGGCAGAGTTGGAGCTGGCCTATACCAAGAATCATTCAAAAAAGATCCAGAGTGATCTTGATTCCGCCATTTCCTACTTTTCGAACAATCTCGAGCGAATGAACTACGCAAGTTATCGCAAGAGCCACTTACCAATCGGTTCGGGTGTGACTGAGGCGGCTTGTAAGACTTTGGTCAAAACCAGAATGTGCGGTTCAGGTATGAAGTGGGGCCAATCAGGTTCGGATACCGTCCTGACTTTGCGTGCCCTGGCATTGACACCATCACGTTGGGCGGAATTCTGGGAGAAACTCACCAAATTTGGACTCACATCTTCCTCCAAAGCCTAAATCAACTCTCATGTGAAGATCGTTGACCTGTTAACTCATCAACTAAGTTACACTACATTTAACTCCGGCCTCACCCAGCGAATGCGTCGCGTAGATCATGAGCCATACGGAGAATATCAGTCCAGGCCACAGTGATGGGCTGAGCGAAACTCCTCGCCAGCCCTTGATGACGAGAGCAAAACTGAGCACGAATTGGCCAATGATGAGAAAACGGGAATACACGTTTTGCAAGGTGACTGCTGGTTTTGCCGAATACTTGCACGATATTGGTGTAAGGAAATCGAATTCTACTCTGGGAAAGGGCTGGCACAAGATCTGCGGTCGATTGGCCAAACCGAGCAAGGACTCAGCAAAGCAATGTGTCAGACTGAGTTCTAACCCTAACCATCCCCCGGGAAAAATGTTACGCAGCTTAAACGAATGGGAAGGCTACCCGATCCAGGCCACCGACGGCATCTCCTCGAATTGGGACTGAAGTTTGGCTTCAACTTCATCAACGTCATATTCATCTTGAGGGGTGAATTTTGCCGGCTTATGATCCGATTGCTGCGGTAACGTAGGTGGGGTTGAGTTTGTTGGTAGCAAGCATCAATCCTACCTCGTTATCCCAGCTTTGATGGAAAAATCCTAACAAAACCGAAATATTTGCTCGATTGAACCAAAAAATTCCCGTTTTATCGGGGGAAAATGGGGATTTGCACCCATTTAAATTTAAAAGGGGCGCCAAGCCGAATGGCCACACATACTGAATCCTCTGTCGGCGCGCCCAATTTCCGGATTGACCGTAGGCGCTGTGTTTGAGTACAACCGAAAAACTCAGCACCTTCGATCGCGCCCGCAGCTGCGGATGATATCGATACTCAAACGGCTCGAAGGCGATGCGATCCCGTTTGTCGAACTCCTCGCCCGATTCGCCCGGCCAGAGCCAACGCACGTCGAGGTAGTCGTGAATAAAGGCGTAGATCGCGTTCGCCGTTCCGTATTCGCTCTGCACACCGTTGACCGTTTCGCGTTTGCCTTCGACGACGAGATGATCCGGATCCCAGACATCGCGACCCGCGATTACGAGATGGTTTTCATTCGCCGTGATGAGGATTTCTTCCGGATGTTTGAAATCCAATTCGGCATCCGGAGATGCGCCAATCCAGATCGCTCGCTCCGGCAGCTGCTGGGGCGCGGATTCAATCAACTCCGGCCGCGACCCGCTGATTTTCTCGATGTAGCCTACGAGTTCCACAGCGGCTTGGCGCGTGAACGGCGGCGCATCGTTTTGAAAAATGATAGGAGCCGGAGGGACCTTCGCCGCGCTGTCGACGACAACAAACTCTACAGCGGACGCGGCCACCGGCATCAGCGCGGCGACGAGGATGAAACAGCGGATGAAGTTCATTTCGGCTCGGCGTCAGTCACGACAGCGGCATTGCTGATTCGCGAATACCGGCTGATCAAGCCGGAATGCTCGCGCGCCCTGACACAGTAATAATAATTGCGTTCGGGATCAGCGATTTTCGTATCGGTGAAATGCATCGCGCTCAGGCTGATGACGCGTCCGCCGCTCCAATGCAGCGCGGCATCGGTTTCCTCCACGCCGCGTTTGCAATTGAGAAACTCGCCCTCCGTTCGGCCTTCATAACTCACGACCTCGGGCGGTGCCATCGAGTGGTTTCCGGCAACCAGCAGCTGCCCGTGGTCGGGAAAGCCCTCCGTCGACTCAACCATGATGGTGGTTGTGTCAGGACCAAGATGCCCGGCTGTCAGAATCGTATCGACGACCGGCACGACGCCGATTTCCTCGAAAACGCCGGTTCGGTCGAGTTTCACACCCTGCAGGTTCAGCCGGGGCGAGGGGACGCTTGGCATGATCACGAATTCCTTTGTCTCCGTGTGCCCCTGGGCGGGTTTCCACGTCAGGAACGGTCCCTCCGCGCGGTTGTTGGCGACGTGTGGATCGACGGGTGCCTGCGGCTGATCGACGACAGCGAGATACATGTCGCCCATCTTTTTATTCTCCGAATCTTTGTCGGAGATGAAGAGCGTTTTGGTTCCGTCAGGACTCCAGTGAACCGTCGGATGTGTGATGTGGCCAGATTCCCACGAAGCGTGGTGATAGCACAAAACCCGCAGCGGAACGGAGCCGTCTAACGACAGAATCAGGATCGCGCCCGGATAACTGTGGCCGGTGTTGTCGGTCGCAACGAAACGGCCGTCGGGACTGATCGCGGGATGCGAGCCGACCCACGTCAGTTCCTTCGTGACGTCGCGACGCTCGCCGGTTTCGAGATCGTAAAACCCGGCCGAGCAGCTGCCGAGCCACCTCGACGGATCGCCGCCTTTCGGATCGCAGATGATCATGTGCTTGCCGTCCGGTGTGAAAAACTCATGCCCGCCTTCGCCGATCAAACGCGGCTCAGAGCCGTTCGGCTGCACGATGAATTGCCGCCGCGACGACTTCATCCTGCGGATGTCCATGCGCCCCGGAACCCAACCGATCCGGCCATGCTTCGTTTCGCCTTCGAAGTCGAAAAAGCCGGTTCCGTCCATGTTGACGAACGAAGACATGACCACGTCCTGCTTGTCGCCGAACGGCTGCGTGATCGTGCGCGTGAAAAGCACGCCCGTCCCGTCCGGACTAACGCCTAACTTGCCCATCTTCGCATCGAACGGCCCGGCGATCCGGCGAGATTCAAAGGTAGTCGCGTCGATCTCGTGAACTTCGTTTCGATTGTCGACCGTCGGCGTGCAGACGATGCTGCGTCCCGAGCGCGACCAGACGCCGTAAACCGCTGGCGTGTCCGTGATGCGTGTGATCATCGAGCCGTCCGCCTCCATCGCATACAGATGCCACGCGCCGCTGCGCTTCGAGCGAAAGAGAATCTGCGAGCCATCCGGTGACCACGGATCTTTGATGCGATCGGGGATGATCTCCACTTCCGGATCGGTCGTCAGCCGCCAGACTTCGACGCCGGTTACTTCATCGCGGTAGTCGCTGCGTTCGGATTTCCAGATCCGGTCGTTGTCAGCAGCTGCTGATGATACCGCAATCAAAATTAAAGTAGGTATAGAGAAACGCATATCTTGGTATCTCAGTTATTCTCGGCCGTGTTTCGGACGAGGACCATAATGAACGGGCGCTGCGCCAAATTCGTGAGCGCCAAAATCTGGCGACTCGCCTTCGAAGATTTCACATAAATTCGGAACGACGACCCCGGCGTCAATCGCTGTCGAGTCATTTCGCAGCTGCAGACGTTCCATACTCCACGCGCTGGCCGCATAACCAGCCAAGTCATCGATTTCCAAACCCTTCGAATAATCGAATTGGATTCCGTTGCGTTCGATCCCGATCGTTTCCGCAAGACCGGTCAGCGAACGGAAACGTTCCGGCTTGGCTCCATTCCACCAGAACGGAAACTGGCCCAATTTCTCGCCCTTCCAGCTATAGCCGTTGAAATCGACATCCGTATTCCATTCCGCGGCCGTTTGTCCTCCCGATGTAAATTCGCCCGGCTTCAATTCATCGCTCGAACCGACCAGCAGCGCTCCGGTTGGATTGGTGGCTTCGTCAGGATTATCGTATTCGAAAATCCAGAGATTGTTGCGCGCGAACGATCGTAGCAGAATATCAGCGCGAGTTTGCGCATAACGACCTCGAACGACGAAGGTGTTGTTCAACAAAACCGTGCGATCGAAGACGTTGGTCTTAAATGGCCGGGCTTTTCGCGAGTCGCCCATCAGCACAAATTCGTTCCGCAAAACATACCACGGCGAACCGAGCATCGGCTGCATGCTTACGCCGTGCCCAACGTGGGTTGACGATACGATTGCGAAAAATCCGGATATTGCCATACGCATAGTCTGGCTCAACGCCGTCATCGTTCAGATCGCGCATGTCATTGTTGTAAACATCCACATTCGTGCAAAAACGCAGCGAGATCGCATCGCCGCCCTTGTCGGTCAGCGTCGTGGTGATTCGGTTATAACAGAAGTCCGAATCGGCGACTTTGTAGACGCGCGCCCCGTAAAGCGCTGTCGGTCCGCCTTCCACGATGTTGTCCGCAAAATTCCATCCTGTGTTGAGTTCGGAAGGATCGCCGCTCCATGTGCTGGTGGGATTTGACAGTCCGTAGCGACAGTTTCGAAACGTGTTTCGAGTCACGACAATCCCTTTCACAGGATCTCCGGAAACGTGAACGCCGCCAAAATCTTCCGCGTCGTTTGAGACGAATGTCAGGCCCTCGATCCAAACGTAGGAATTCTGGATTTCGATGTGTTTCGTAATTCTCACCTCTGCATCATCAACTGCTTTCCAAACAATATAGCGACTTTCATCGCCGCCCGCCGTCAGCTGCGCTCCGTCGTATTCTCCAGCGTGGAGCAGAAACGTGTCGCCGGATTTCGCCTCGTTTTGCGCCGCGTCGATTCCTTGAAACGGATTTGCCTCGCTTCCGTCGCCTCCACCATCGCCCGGGACAACATGGAACGTCCGGAGTCGCTCGCCCGGCGTCGGGATTGGCAACGTTGCGATAGAAACTGTCTTTTTCGCCACGCCGCCGTCCAATTCAAATTCATACTCCGTTCCCGGCTCCAGAAACATCACGCTGCCCGCGAGCATGTTAAAATGCCGAAAGGCTTGAATTTTCTTATGATAATACCGGCCCCGGTAATCAATTCTCAGTAACGGGCTCGCCTTCAGCCATTCGGTGGCACCGGATTTTCGATATCGAACCTGACATGTCGCGTTGTGATTTTCGTCGCCTGTCAGGTCCCATTCGATGCCGACGGAGTGCTGTGTCGAACGGATGCGCGTTTCGCCGAACTCCGCTCCGAATGCGAAACTAAACGCACAAAGACTTAGAAGAGCGATGAGCGTCTTCATACCTCAAGTCGCTGATTCAATCCGCGCAATCGTTCCGCCAATTTTGGATAGTCCACGTCCTGAATTGCGATTCCTTCCTTCATCGCCATTGACGCCGCGACGCCCGCCGATTCGCCGAGAATCATCCAGACCGGCTCCATGCGAATCGAGGTCATCGCGATGTGACTCGCCGACACACAAACCGGGACGAGAAGATTCGTACATTCCGACGCCCGCGGGCGGATCGCGGAAAACGGAATCCGATAAATTCCGTTATGCGGCCCCGGAAAATAGAGAATGGAAAATTCGCCGCCGCTGAGCGCAACACCTCCGTTATGCGCATACGTCGCGTAAGGAAAATCGTCCACTCCGTACGATGCAAGCCCGACGGAATCCTTCGGCAATCTCTTGCCCGCCATATCGTGCTCGGTCACAACATAGTCAGAAACCATTCGCCTCGCCTCGCGGACGTAAAGCTGATGCGGCCAGCCTTGTGACTCGTCAAACGGCTCGCGCCTCAATCGAATCTGGGTGGCGATGTTTCCCAGTTCGTCAGGGACGGACGGATCCGTTCGCAGAAAATGCGTCAGACCACGCAGATGCGTCTGGTGAAATTTCCAGATTGCAGATCGCGTCGCCCAATCGCCATCGGGATATTCCGTGTTGCAACCGAACTCCGTCGTGGTCAGCAGCGAACGAACGAGATTGCCGGTCTTCATCAAATACGGCTTGGATCGCTGCTCGATGATTTCGCCGAACTCGCTTCGCATTTTGCGCTGGAGCATCAAGTTGACGCCGCCTTTGAACGCGCGGCGGAAGATCTCGTAGTCGAATGGATCGTAATTGTCCGGAGGATCGAGCGGCCAACCGTTTTCTTCCGTTGTAAACTTATAACGAAAGCAATAACCCATCACGAGTTTGTCGGCAGAGCCGAGCGGCCCGATTTCGACATTCTGCAACAAGGGCAAGAGCCCGCTGTCAGGATCGCCGGGCGTTCGATAGGGATCGATGTCGTATTCCCAAAGGTTCGGGCGCACGCCTGCGAGGGTTTCGCCGTATTCATCGCGCGATTCGCGGCCCCAAGTATAACTCACGCCCGAAGCCGCCATTAAATCGGCTTCATAACTGCAATCGACGAACATTTTCGCCTCGATCGTGAGCGCGCGCGGCGTTTTTGGCTTAGCAACCGGACAACCTGTTTGGTCCGGCGGCGCGTGATCGAGTTCGATTGCCGCAATCGTCGTGCCCGATTTGCGCACGCTTCCGAGCCGGTGCTCGAAGATCACATCGACTCCGTGGTCGCTCAGCAGATGCTGGAAAAAATCGCGATAGCCCGCGTCTCCGAGCTCGCGCTCCAGAATTGGACGCGTCGAACCGCCGACGGCTTCCTCGCGCCCCCAGTCTACGTGATCGAGCCCACCGCCCGTCATCCCACCTAACCAACGGCTCGGCTCGACGATCGTGACCTTCCAGCCGTCTCTCGACGCAGCGACCGCGGTCATGATTCCGCTGGCGGTGGCGCCGTAGACGCAAAGGTCGGCATGTCGCCCCGCCGCGTTTGCAGCTGATGGCGCAACCAGCGAGGCAGCAGTAAGTTTGGCAAAGTTCCGCCGGTTGATTTTTGGCTCTGGCATCAGTCGATTTGAATTCGATTGTTGTTTTCGGTGATTTCCGGAATCCGGTTTTCGGGATCCACTTCAATCTCGTCACCCGCTTTTACCTGCACTTCAAATGGAACGGCTTGTGATCGTTGGCGGAGATCGAGCGGAGCTTCGATTGCCCGGATCTCCACCGAATCCACGATTCGCTGGTCACGGTGAATCACGACTCGAAATCCATCAGCTGCTTGACTGCCGATATTGTGCACACGAATCGCGCCTTCTTGATTTGAAAGCGCGAGATCGGCTCGCGTTCGAATCGGATCAAGTCGTTCTTGTTGTTCGAGTTCGATGATCGTGACGACGCCCGGCGGCAGATTGAGGGGGATTGCGGAGTGACGTTGGAGTTCCAGCAGCTGCTGGCTCGTTGTTTCGTCGATGAAGCCGTTGTCATCGCGATCGACGCCGACACGAACGCGATAGTTTCCGTGTTCGAGTCGCCAGACGCGCATGCTGCCCGGCAAGTTGCGCTCGGCGAAATTATAGAACGCTACGCGCAGCGTCTTGGTCGAGGCCGAGGCGCTTGAGGGTGCCGAGCACCAGGGCGACGTGGCCGTGGGGAAGGGTTCGCACGATTTCCCAGCCCTGGTCCGTCTGTCACCAGCCTTTTGTTCGGGCTTGGAATTGTTCCTTGCCGGTTTTTCTCCATGTTGTAGTGTGAGGGGTGAACTTCGAGCAATCTGTAACGTTTTCTGGAGCCATAAACAATATTAGGGCACTACATGAAGGGCTTCGGGCCGGTAAAATGGGCTTGCGAAAATTGGGTCTTAATAACCTAATTGACGATTGTTGTGCGTTGGAAGAGAAGATTATGGCATCTCATTTCCGCATCCCTGACCCGATTGTGGAGGAGACCCCTGGTAACCGTTCTCAGAAAGAACGTGCCACCGATCCTCTCTTGTAGATTCCCGGGCCTTTACAATCGTTCGAAGTGTATTTCCTTCGATCGTATGCGTAACGTCGAAAACGATGAAACATTCGGTACCCTTTCCAGGAATATGAATCGTTTCTCCAGTTCGTGGCACGATGCCAGAAGTGATCTCGACGGGGTTCCACGGTTCGTAACAGGTTGAGTGTGGTATTAGGCTGAACATACTATTTGGGGTAGTAAGAAGTTTTACATTTAGGGCAAAAGACTTTCACACTTGGATCAGATTCTTCGCCTATTTGGTTCAAATTGAAGCAGATCGGACATTCCGTGACTCTGAATCCACAAATGAACATACGCCGTGCCGCCCGTCCGCCTTTCCGTCTGCTAGACTTGCGAAGCGTTTGAGGTTTTGTACCGCCTTTGCGGAGTCCGACGCACAGTGGCACTACAAGCGGAAAGACTAACAAGACGTCGCTCTCAACACCTGCCCCGCCGCGAGTTCAACCCGCTATGACCACTCAACTCTCAACCCGCAGTCGAACCCTCGCCCCCGGGCAGGTGTGAGAGGACTCCGACGTTAGTCGATGCATCACGCCTTCTATTTCTTAGCCGAATTTTTGTATCCTGCATTCCTGCAGGGCTAATTCGATATTGAGACGGGTTAAATTGGGAGGCTTGGCGAAGGGATTTTGAGTCATGGCCGGAAGGTGTGCTGCCGCCTTGGTGGGAATTTTATTGCGGCGAGAGGCTCGCTGTCAAGATTTGGCGGGGACAATTTTAAGGGCGTTGCAAGGCTCTCATTAGTTTAGTACGGGTAGTGCCTGAATATCACGGCAAGTTTGTCGGAAAAAAAGGTGGTGAAGGCGAAAATTCATTTGCGTGGCGTGCATGCGGAACGTTTCGGATCGCCTTCAGCGATCAATTTCAGGTGCCCGTTGATTCCCGGGGTAGGCGTCGCTTCGCGCCACCAACCCCGGGCTTCGCTACGGAACGGCGTTGCCGTTCTTCCTGAACCCGGAACATCTTAGCCTAGCCTAACGAACGGCAAGATGTTATGGTCACTTGAGCGAATCAGCCAGCCATGTTGAAAAATGGGACGGGCACGCAATTTTACCTGGTTTTTCGAAAAGTCGTTTCGCATCTTTTTGAGATGCAGCGCCTTTTCCGGCTGGAATTGCTGCTCGGGCTCTGTGAGGAGGCTCATCGGCACCCCGAGCCATCCAATCCCAACGGAAAAAATCGCTCGCAGCGCACCTCGCCCCATTTTTCAAACGCAGCTTGGCGTCATTCGGCCTCAATCAGGATCAGCGCAGGCTGATGGCTGGGAAAAAGAGCCCCAAATCCTCGCGTTTCCACCAATTTCCGGTTTCTTCGCGCTCGGCGCGGGTGGTGAAGTGGTAGCGGTAGAGCCGGGCTCGCACGAATCGCGGCGGGGCGTCGGGAAACGGGTTTTCGGCGAAAAGGCGGGTCACTTCCGGGCTGCCTTGCAGGAGCCGGGTCATGAGGTTTTGGAACCAAATGGTGCGTTTGGAGGGCCGATATTGGTAGCCCAACGCGGCGAACCACATTTGCCAGTCCATGCGCGGTTGGTGGGGTGCAACGAGCTTGGGCGTTTCGTCGAGGCGGTCGGGTTTCCAGCGAAAATCGTAGGGAATCCAGGTTTGGCCGTCGTTGCTGCCTTCGATGATGATTTCGGGCCGTTCGCGGGTCATGACGCGGAACAGGCCGTAGCCGCTGGTGAGCCGAAAAGGTTGAGCCGCGGCGCTGAAATCATCGAGAAAACGCGGAAAAACCGGCGATCGCAGCCATTTTGCCTCGTAAATCAGCTGATTTTGGCAAACGTGGAGCGAGAGCAGGAAAATCGGAACGCCAACGGCCAGACGCAGGGCAAATCCCAGCCGAAATCGGTCGGATGAGTCGGATTCGGTTGATTCGTCCGTTTGCTCCGATTTGCGCCAGCGCTGAAACCAGGCATCGTCCAGCAGCGGCACGCACAGCACGATGGTTAGCAGGTTGAAGTAGGTGAAATTGCCCGTGGCCATGATCAGCAGCATGAGGCCCACGAATCCGCAAAACACGGCAATTCGCGGCCTGCGCCCTAGAAAAACGCCGAACGGGAGCACGAGTTCGATAACCAGCATGATCCACGACGAGGTCACCTGAAACCAGCCGGGGAGATGATGCGCGTACCAGGCCACGGCGTGGGCAATTGGCTGCGTTTCGTAGTGATAGGTCAGGGCCGTGCCGTCGCGCCAGGCTGGGTCGCTGACGATTTTCACCAAACCGGAGAAAAACATGAGCTTCCAGAGCAAAAAATGGAGCAAAAACACCGCCCAGCGCGAGGCGTTTGGGGAAATTCGGCGCGGTCCGGTCCAAAGCCGCCACGGGGCGAACAGCAGCGCGAGAAAACCGGCCTCCAGCAGCAAAATATCCCACTGAAAGCTCATGAAAACGTTGCCGGTGGTGACCAGGGACAGGTAGACGATCCACAGCAGTGCCAGGCACGGTCCCTGCAAAACGCCGGCGGCGACGAGCACGGCCAAAACCACGCCGATGAGGCAGCTCCAGTGCAAAAAGACGTCGCTCGCGTTCCAGAGAAATATCGTCGGCGCTTGCCAAAACACCCCGGCGCCCACGTTTTTTTCCACGGCGTCGAGATACGGCGCCATCGGCACGATGCCCTTCGATCCGACCAATCCGTCGATCTGCACCCACCAACTGAGGATGGCGATGAGGTAGATCGCCCCCAAAGCTCGCGTGAAGACGGACTGGGCGATGCCGAAACGCGAAGGAAGCGGCTCGGGGCCGTTTGCGAGCCGAAGGATGGGAGCAAGGAATTGCACGGGCGCCGATTCTAACAAATCGCCCGGAAATTTTCCAACCAATCGCTCAACCTTCTCAACCTTCGAAATCCGCGATCGCTTCGGCCAGGTTGAAGGAAAATCCCGGCAGCGCGGTGGATTGAATCGGCGTTTTCGCGTCGATCGTCAGTTTTTCGGTGTACTGCCCGTTCACCGGCTTTCGGTAGACTTCGGTCTGCTCCAATTCCGGGCAAACGATCCAAAATTCCGGGATTTCCGCCCTGGCGTATCCCGGAGCCTTGGCTCGATCGACGGCGATTGAGGTGATAGCGACCTCGGCCACGAAGCGCGCGGTGGTGGGCTTCTTAACGACACGCCAGTCACCCTCGATTACCGAAACATCGGGTTCCGGTTCCGATTCATCGAGCGTAACGGGGTCCTCCTTTTGAACGAAGCAGGTTTCCGGACAGCAATCTTGAAGCTGGTGGAACAGCAGCCGGACGAGAAATACGTGCAATTCTGACTTGGACATTTTTTCAACGAGGGATCCCTCAATCAGTTCAAACGACCGATCTCCGAATTCGCCGCTTTCAATCATCCGATGGTAGAGCGCCACCGAAATCGGCGCCACTCGCTTGCGAAAATCCGGGATGTTGAGAACCTCGATCATCACGGCACTATAGTCATCTCCGGGGTGTTGGCGCGATCAATTTCCCTGCAAATGTGCAAATGGCGCCGGGTCAAAATGAGACTGGAGCGCGTGAGCCGGCAAGCGCGGATTTTTCGGCCAAATCTTGCAATCCGCGCGGAGCCGCCAACAATGCGGCGATGAAGTTGCCGTTTTTCGCGATGCTGGTTTTTCTGGCGTCGATCTTGCCCGGCGCGAGGGCCGAGATTCCCGCGCCGCTCCAGGCATTTGTCGAGTCGCATTGCGCCGATTGCCACGATGGCCCGGATGCCGACGGCGGGCTGGATTTTTTTGAGCTGGGGTTCGACCTGAGCGATGAAGAGACGGCGCGGCGCTGGATTTTGGCGCACGACCGGGTTGCGAGCGGCGAAATGCCGCCGCCTAAGAAGAAAAAGCGGCCCGATCCCGCAAAATCGGCGGATTTCGTGCAAAAACTGGCTAACGCGCTGAATTCAGCCGGAAACGCGCGGGCCAAGGTCGTGTTGCGGCGGCTGAATCGGCACGAGTACCAAAACACGGTGCGCGATCTCTTCCGCATCGAGGTCGATATCCACGGTTTGCCGGAAGATTCCTCCACCGACGGGTTCGACAACGTGGGCGAAGGGCTCGCGGTTTCCGCCGAGGCCATGCAGGCCTACCTGGACGCGGCGGACCAGGTGCTGGACGCCGTTTTCGGCCCCGCGGAGAAGCCGAAATTCATCCGGCACGAGACAAATTTGCTGGATCAAGTGGATTGGAAGGGCCGGCCGCAGTTGGAGAGCCAAATCGGCAAAATGTTCCGGCGCACCAAGGACGGTCTGGTCATTTTTCAGTCGAATTATTGCCCCACCAACCTGGTCAATTTCGCGAGGCTGCGGGCGCCGGTGGGGACCTATCGCGGCACGATCCGGGCGCGGGCGATCCAGAGCGAGAAACCGGTGACGCTGCGAATTTACGGCGGAGACACGATCGTGAACCGGCGCGAGCGACACTTGGTGGGCTATTTTGACGTGCCGCCTGAGGAGTGGACTACCATCGAGTTCACCGACCGCCTGGTCGAGCCCGGGGGAACGTTCCTGCCCAAGAGCTACAACACCCGCGATACGCGCAAGGACGCGGACAGCTATCCGGAGCCGGGAATCGAGCTGGGGGATATCGTCATCGAGGGGCCGCTGGAGGAGTGGCCGCCGCCGAGCCGCGCGCATTTGTTAGGCGGCGTGGACGTGGAATCGGGGACGGCGGACGACGCGGCGCGAATCCTTGGCGGATTTCTCCCACGCGCTTTCCGCCGCCCGGCCGAGCCTGACGAAACGCAGATTTACCGCGATTTGTTCCAGGCCGCGCGAGACGAGGGACGCAGCTTCACCGAAGCCTTGCGCGTGAGCCTGAAAGGGCTGCTTTGCTCGCCGGAATTCCTCTTTCTCGACGAGCCGGGCGAGGAACAAATCAGCCAGCACGCCGTGGCGGCGCGATTGTCCTATTTTTTGTGGAGTAGCCTGCCGGATGACGAATTGACGAAGCTGGCCGATGCCGGAAAACTGCGCGAACCGCGAATTTTGCGCACCCAGGTCGAACGATTGCTCGAATCGCCGAAATCCGCCGAATTCACGAAAAATTTCACCGGCCAGTGGCTGGATTTGCGCGACATCAATTTCACCGAGCCCGACCCGAACCTCTACCCTGAGTTCGACGAGTTGTTGCGTCTTTCCATGGTGCGTGAGACGGAGATGTTCTTCCGCGACATTCTGGAGCGCGATCTGAGCCTAACCAACTTCATCGACTCCGACTTCACGTTCCTGAACGAGCGCCTGGCCAAGCACTACGGCATCGATGGCGTGACCGGCCAGACGTTCCGGCGCGTCAATTTGCCGGAAAACAGCGTGCGCGGCGGTTTGTTGACCCAGGCCAGCATCCTGAAAGTTACCGCCAACGGCACCTACACCTCGCCCGTTTTGCGTGGGGTGTGGATTTTGGACAACATCCTGGGTACGCCGACTTCTCCTCCCCCGGACAACGCCGGATCGGTCGAGCCGGACATCCGCGGCGCCACCACCATTCGCGAGCAACTGGCCAAGCACCGCGACATTCAATCTTGCGCCGCCTGCCACAATAAAATCGACCCACCAGGCTTTGCGCTGGAGCGATTCGACCCGATTGGCGGGTATCGCGCCAACTACCGCACCATAGCCGAAGACGCGCCGCGGCCGGACATCCGTCAGGCTCCGTTCACCTTTGCGTGGGTGCGCTATCGCATCGGGTTGCCGGTGGATGCATCCGGTCAAATGCCGGACGGGGAAGCGTTTTCGACGGTCGAGGAATTCAAACGGTTGGCGGCGCGCGATCCTGACCTGCTAACGCGCAACCTAGCCCGCAAGCTGATGACCTACGCCCTGGGCCGCAAGATCGGTTTCTCGGACCGGGCGGCGGTGGAAGAAATCGTGACCCGCGTACGTGAAGACGGCTACGGCTTTCGCACGCTCGTTCATGAGGTGGTTGCCAGTCCGGCGTTTCAACGGCCGTGAACGCGTGTTTCAACCTGTTTTTGGTGGCTTTGGTGGGATTTTCTGGACTTTTTTTGGCATTCGCGTCACACTTCACCCTCGTACCCACACCTACCGCTACGGGATCAAGCTAGTCCGTGATTCGCGGTTTGCGCCCGCCCACATAGGCCGTACGAAGACATCCAGCCGCAAGGCTCCTAAACAGCGCTAACACAAACGCAACGATACGTATCAACTGTGCGTACCGCGCAAACGCGACACTTTCCGCTTGCGCTTTGTTTCGGGGTAGTGCTAGCGTTGTTTTCATGGTCACGAAGCTTCCACGGACGGATCAAACGCTGCCTCGCGAAATCAGCGAAAGCATTAACCAACGGTTGGTGGAAATTTTGGTCAATCGAGTCAACGAGCCGGTCGGCTACAGCGAATTAGCGGAGCTTCTCGAAGAGCAATTCAAACATCGCCTGACTGCCAGGGCCATTCACGACCGGCTTGCCAGGATCCGGAAGACAAACGGCGTCATGAGTCACCTGAAGCTGGGCCGGCCCGAAAAATCTCGCGGCAAAGAGGGCGATGTAACCTATCGTGGCCGAGCCGAGACGCTCGTGGAAAGGCGCGCCAAGGCCAATCCAGATTTGAAGCGCTACCTCGGCGAAGTCATCTGGCATTTTCTTCTGGGACTGGGTGAGGGTGGAATGGACAAAGGCGTGTATAGCCTGAAGACACGCAACAAGACCAACAAAACCAGGTTGGATCGAAGAATCGAAGGCCTGCGCTCTAAGAGTGTGATGTATCTCAACATTGACGCTGGCTCAACAAACGAAGCCGTCATCGAGGCGTTGATTGGCGCCGTACCGGAAATCCCGTTTCCAGTCGAAAACCATCGGGTCACACCTTTTATTTTGACCAACAGCTTAACCATTTGCGATATTCTCAAAAGGTCGGAATATAAGCATAGCTTAGATGAGCACGTGGCCTTGATCGGCGGCTATATCCGCATGAATTTTGGCTCAATTGTGGGCGAATCCACCCACCGATGCCTGGATGCGTGGGACCTAACCGGAGATCTGTCCATAATTGGCACGACGGGAATTAGACGCGATCACAGCGGCTGTTTGTCATTCGGGTCTGACAGCATGAATGAAGCCTCTCTGAAGGCGCGACTGCTCTCTGAAGGCGGCCGTTTGCTTAGCATCGTCGTTATGGACTCGTCCAAGGCCGCCAACCCTCACGTCTCCAGCGTGTTCGCCTCGTTGGCCGGCAAAGTGCCGGATTTGCTGGTCGTTGACGATGGAAAAGCCACGGAAAGCGAAGAAAAAGTGGATGAACTGGTAAACGCCGCCCTAGCCGAAAATGTCAGCGTTTTAATGGCCACACCCCCTCCCGAAAAGGTCAAGAAGTGGAGAAAAACACCCCAGCCCAAGCAGGCAGCGCGTTCTGCCTAAAATCACCGACTAACAGCACACACCTGACTACCCCAACATTTCCTTCCGGAGCGTGAAAGGGGACCCCCACCCGAACTAAGCCGGTTTTTTTAGTTGCACCTATCCAAGCCGGCCTGCTCGTCAGGGGATCCCCCCATGGAGACAGACAGTTATCTCGCTGGTATCATTGCGTGGTCTTCCCGCCGCGCAAGCCCTCGCGCGCTTCTTTTTCTCCCGGCATGTTTTGCGCCCGGACATCGTCTACCCCCGACCTGTCCCGACCTATGTACCGTTACGAAAAACTCCCTTTCGTCCGGGCCCGGGTTGCCCTCATGCCATGAGCCGCTTCAACCCGCCCGGCCTGCCTGAAAATACCCGTTCCATCGGCGCCGCCAGCCAAGCTTGGTTGGACGATGGAAACATCGCCATCCCGATCCTGGAAACCTACTGGATCGGGTGGAAAGAAGAAACCGAGACCTGGGCTGTTTGGGCCCAAACCCATCCCGGTGACGAATTCGACCGCCGAAACCCGCCCGATCTCATTTTCGAACTTGCCGGAGTTGAGGACAACGAGCCGGAAATTCTTCCGATCATCGCCGAACACTGGGAATCTCGCCAGATTTGCGGCTCCCACATCATCCTCTTCGATTTCATCGGCCTAAGCTTCTCACCGCATGATTTTGGCCTGGAAAACGACCTGAAGGACCATTTTTTGGACCTGGGAATACTGCCTCCTTAAAGTTGAGCCGCCGTCCATCGCGCGGTAAGCAATGCCATGGCCGAACCCGCGCCCGTTCTTGCCACCTGTCAGGGGCTCAAGCTGCGTTTCAGCGCGCAAATCGTGCTGGATGACGCGGCTTTGACCGTCCACGCCGGCGATAAGCTGGGAATCGTGGGGCGCAATGGCTGTGGCAAGTCCAGCTTCCTGAAAATCCTGGCCAAAGTCGATGCTCCTGATGACGGCGAGGTGGCTTGGCGCAGCGGGCTCGGCGTCGGCTATCTGCCGCAGGATTTCGAGCTGGATGACTCGCGAAGCGTGCTGGAAAACGTCCGCGATGGCGCGCGGCACATCCTGGATTTGGTGGCCGAATTCGAGGCCGGCGAGGTTTCCGAAAATCGCCTCGCGGAGCTGCAAAATCGCATCGAGGCGCTCGACGGCTGGAACGTGGAACCGCGCATCGACTCCGCGATGAAGGCGCTGAGCGTCGCCGAAGCCAATCGCACCGTGGCGGAGCTTTCCGGCGGCGAACGGCGTCGCGTGGCGTTGTGCCGGGCCATCGTCGGCGAGCCGGAATTGCTCATCCTGGACGAGCCGACCAACCACCTGGATGCGGAATCCATCGAGTGGCTGGAGCAGTTCATGGCGGCCTACCGCGGCGCTTGCGTTTTCGTCACCCACGACCGCTATTTTCTCGATCGCGTGGCCAATCGCATGGCCGAACTGAGCGGCGGACGATTTTTTGCTCACGAAGGCGGTTATGCCGGCTACCTCGCCGCCAAAGCCGAGCGCCAGGCCATCGACGCGAACACGGAGGTGCGCCGCCAGAGCTATCTGCGCCGCGAGCTGAAGTGGGTGCGGGCCGGAGTCCAAGCGCGCCGCACCAAGGAGCAAAAACGGCTCGACCGCTTCCACGAAACCGAATCCCGCGATGCGCCGGAAGAAGAGGTGGATGCGCAGATTCTCATCCCGCCCGCGCCAAAGTTGGGCAACATTGTCGTTAGCCTGGAAAACGTCGCCAAATCGCTAGGCGGCGGTCTGCTTTTTTCCGGATTGAACCTGGATTTTGAACCCGGAACCTGCACCGGCGTCATCGGCCGCAACGGGCTGGGGAAAACCACGCTCATCCGCATCCTCATGGGCCAAATGGAGCCGGATGAGGGCGAGGTCACCATCGGTCAGAAGACGCTGTTCAACTACGCCGACCAGAGCCGGCTGACCATCGACGGCTCCAAGAGCATGGTCGAGGAAATCGGCGGCGGATCGGAATTCATCCAGTTTGGCGGGCAAAAACTGCACGTGCGCAGCTATCTCTCGCGCTTCTTGTTCGCCGGCGAGACCGTTCACGCGCGAATCGATACGCTTTCCGGCGGCGAGCAAAATCGCGTCGTCCTTGCGAAAATTCTTCACGCCGGCGGCAACTTCCTCATCCTCGACGAGCCTACCAACGACCTGGATTTGGCCACGTTGCGCGTTTTGGAAGAAGCGATCCTGGGATTCACCGGCGTCGCCCTCGTCGTCAGCCACGACCGCTATTTTCTCGACCGCATCGCTGACCGGATTGTGGCATTCGAAGGTGGCGGGCGCGTTTTCATCCAGGAAGGCAACTACAGCTACTACGCCGAAAAACGCACCGAACGCAGAATCCCGAAATCCGCCGAAAAACCGGCCAAAACGCCCAAAACCGCGAAGAAAAAGCCCAATCGGCCGCGAAAACTGAGTTGGAAGGAGCAACGCGAGCTGGAAGGCATCGAGCCCGCGATTTTGGAGGCGGAAACGCGGATTGCGGAGATCGAGGCGATGTTCGCCGACGCGGATTTTTACCAAAAACACGGTAGCGACGCCGAAGCGCTCACCGCCGAACGCGACAGCCTCCAGAGCAAGCTGGAATCGCTGTTTTCGCGCTGGGAAAAGCTGGAGAAAATTCGGAAGGAAGCCGGGCCGTCGAATTGACGAGGGTGCTTGGCTGCGTGGCGGTGAACTTCGTTGCTCATCGCGTTAAACTGGGGCCAAATCGAGGCTCATGCGAACTGACGAACACCTCTTCCTGGTTTTCAACGAGCATCCGGACTGGGTCTATGGGTTGTTGAGCGAAATGCCACCCGAAGAGTGCCACAAGGCCAGCGAGGCTCTTAACCTGCAACTCACCGGCGACTCCGTCTTTCGCTCCATCCAAAACTAGCCTCCGACGAACCAAAGCGCGCCGCCGAGCGGCAATCCGCCGGCTGGCGCTGCATGCCATCTTCCACCATCGCCTGCTGGCTTCGCGAAAAATCATTCTGCCACAATCATTCTGCCAAACAAACTCAGACGCTTTTTCTGCCTGCGTTCGCGCTCTCAACATCGCCTAACCTCGCAGCGAAGCGTCGCTCAAATGACGTTGAAGCCTTTCGCACGATTTGCGAATTGACTCAAACTTGGTGGATAAGGGGCCGTCCCCAAGCATTAGCATCACAATCGTCACACCCTTCCGATTTTTCCGGTTGGCCGCTCTTTACCGCGCGCCCCCCGTGAGTTAGGATCGTCCGATCGTGGGAGACCTCAAGAGCTTCATCAGCTACCGGCGCGACGACACCATTGTCGTGGGCAACGTGGACCGCATCTACGAGCAACTTAGCGGCTACTTTGGCGGCGAAAACGTCTTTATGGACATCGACACCATCCCGCCCGGCCAGGATTTTCGCCAGGTGCTCGACGAAGCCGTGGCCAAGGCCGACGTCCTCCTCGCCGTCATGGGCCGGGAATGGACCAAATTCATCAAGAAACGCGCCCGCGATCCCAAGGACTTTGTCCGCATCGAGATCGAATCCGCCCTCCAGCGCAAGATCCCCGTGATACCCGTGCTCATTGGCGATACCAGGATGCCGGGGGAAAAGCACCTCCCCGTCAGCATCAAGAAGCTGGCCTGGTGCAACGCGGTGCGGATCGACCCGCGCCGCCATTTCCAGGCCGACGTGGAGCGGCTCATCGCCGACTTGGAAAAGCACTACGGCGGTAGGGGTGACGTCCGCGTTGCCGCGAACCCAATGCCGGAGCCGGAGCCCGCCAAACCCGCGCCCCTCGTTCCTCCGCGAACGGATTCCGCAAAAAGCCCGGCGCTGCCCAAGAAACCCGCGCCGAGACGGAAGCCGGCGAAGCCCGGAAAACCCTCCGTCCCGCTGCTTCTCGGCGGCGCCGCCACTCTAGCCGCGGTGGCGCTTTTCATCGCCAAACCGTGGCGGACGGATCACCGACATGAGGGAGAAAACGAAAGCGTAGAGGAATCCGTCAGGATTTCTCCCGGGCGTCCTCCAAGCACGAAGTCTCCAGGTTCGTCTGAGCCGGCCCAAGCTGACGAAGCGCCGCCTTCGCCCCTTGAAACTGAAACTCCATTTACCAACAGTCTCGGCATGAAGTTCGTTCCCGTCCCTGGCCTGGACGGTGTGCTCTTCAGCGTCTGGGAAACCCGCGTCCAGGATTACGCCGCGTATGCTTCCGCGCCCGGCAATTCCGGCGTGGACGACGAATGGAAGAATTACGAATACCGCGGCCACAAGCAGGAGCCGAATCATCCCGTGGTCAACGTCAGTTGGGAGGACGCGGTCGCTTTCTGCAAGTGGCTCAGCGAAAAGGAGGGCCGCACCTACCGCCTGCCGGCCGATCACGAATGGAGCGTGGCGGTGGGAATCGGCGACCGGGAGGACCCCAGCACATCGCCGTCAGCGAAAGAATCGGGCGGTTCCGTCTATCCCTGGGGCTCGCAATGGCCGCCGCCCAAGGATTCCGGAAACTTTTTCGGAATCGAATCGGCCTCGCCCCTCAATATGGACGACTACACTGACGACTATCCGTTCACCGCGCCGGTTGGTAGCTTTTCGCTCGAACACCACGGGATTAAAGATCTGAGCGGCAACGTTTATGAGTGGTGCCAGGATTGGTTCGACAGCGACCATGATGCCCGTGTTTTGCGCGGCGGTTCGTGGTACCCTGACCATGAGTTCTTTCTCAAGTCATCGGCTCGCAACTTCCGCACGCCGACCGATCGCTACAACCGCATTGGGTTTCGTTGTGTGTTGGAGTTTGGCGGCGGGGGCTAGGTATTTAGCGCCGCAGGCGCAAAATACCCTCCTTACCCCCTTCGGGGGTCGAATTTTTTTTCGCAAAATCACCTTTTCGCGCATCCCGCCATAGCCGGGGTGACCTTCGCTCACCGAGTGCCTGAAGGCGATCGGCGGTTACACAGCCACCCCGGCCGCCGCGTCTTTTCCCGGGCGGAGGCAAATGCCGTCCGTTTGCTCCCGGGGCGAGTCTGGACGGGTTAGGTGTCCATTCAATGCCTGGACGAGGCCGCACGGACCGGGAAGCACCTTGCCGCCCGGCAACAGGCAAAACCTTTCGGCGAATGCATTTCAGCACGTCGGACGCCTTGCCCCCGCCGCCAAACTCCAACACACAACGTAACCCAATGTTGTTGTTGCGATTGGTTGGCGTGTTGTTGTTGCGATTCGATGACCTGAGATTGATCTCATTGTCATTGTTCCACGAACCGCCGCGCAAAACACGGTTGGTAGCGGCCGCCAAACTCGTTTCCGCCCCCACCGTCGTCCGTGAGATGGCGCCGGGCTGAAAAAGCTGTAGGCTGCCTTTCCATCCCATGCGCATCACCAATTGTGCCCAAAAACCCCCAACAACCTTTCCACCCGTTCCCCGGCGCGCCGCGGCGATGGTGCGGCGTTTCGGCTCGTGGATTTCGAAGAAACGGTAACCCGCGGGGCGCCAATCGCCCGCCGACAGTTCCTGGCTCAGCCGATTGAGGGCGCTTTCGCGCCGTAGCCACCAAGCTTCCACATCTGGTCGCCGGGTCTTGTGTTTGCGCGCCTTCAACGCGGCGCGCCACAGGTTTTCGGCTGCGGAGATGTTTTCAATCCGGCAAGTCTGGCGAAGTTGGCGGCGGCTTGGCATAGTCTCTTTCAATCAATCGGCATTTTGCGAAAAAAAAATTCGACCCCCGGAGGGGGTAAGGAGGGTATTTGGCGCCTGCGGCGCAAGGGTAAGAATACCTAGCCCCCGCCGCCAACCTCCAACACACAACGAAACCCAATGAGGTAGTAGCGATAGGAAGGCGTGAAGCGGTCGCGATACGATGACCTGAGATCGAGCTCATAGTCAAGGTCCCACGAACCGCCGCGCAAAACACGGTATTTATGGTCGTTATCATACCAATCCTGGCACCACTCCCAGACGTTCCCGCTCAGATCCTTGATCCCGTGGTGTTCGAGCGCAAAACTGCCCACCGGAGCGGTGAAGGGAAAGCGCTTTTCCTTACGCCAATTGCAGGTGTTCTCCGGCGGCGGCCATTCGGTGCCCCACGGGTAGATTTCGCCGAATTGGCCGGTCTTTTTCGCAGGTAGAGCGTTCGGATCCTCCCGGTCGCCGAGTCCCACCGCCACGCTCCATTCGTGATCGGTCGGCAGGCGGTAAGTCTGCCCTTCCTTGCGGCTGAGCCACTCGCAGAACGCGGTCGCGTCCTCCCAGCTCACGTTGACCACGGGATGATCCGGCCCCTGCTGGTGGCCCTCGAATTCCACGTCCTTCCAGCTCATGCCGATCCCCGGATTTTCCGCGGCAAAGGCGGCGTAGTCCTGCACCCGTGTCTGCCAAACGCTGAACCGCACGCCATCCAGCCCCGGCACGGGGACGAAGCGCATGCCGAGAGAGTTTTCCGCGGGGGTTTCTAGCGGCTCGGGAACCGGGGGCGACGGGGGCGACGGGGGCGACGGGATTGTCGCCTCTCCTTGGGCGATGCACGCTGTCATATTGGCGACATGTTGGCGCAAGTCCCGGGCCATCTGGGCCAAAACGCGGTCCACCTGCCCCGGCGTCATCTCGACCAGCGGGGTTTGCGAATCGTTCACCGCGTGATACGCGCCGAGTTCGTCGGCCAGGAGGCAATCGGACACCAGAATCCAGTAGAGGCGAATCTCGCCGTTGTCGGCGTGGCGCAACAGGCGGGGCAGCTCGTTTTCGCGAATGAAGCCGGAGTGCTGGAAGTTGGGGCTGACCAGGATGATGGCCGCGCTGCAGGTGTCGATTCCTTCGATGATCTCCCGGGTGAATTGGTCGCCGTATTCGATTTCGCCGCGGTCGATCCAGGGAGCAATGTGGCCGGCGTGGACCAGCGGGCTGAGCTGGGATTCGACCCTGGCGAGCCAGTCGGCATCCTTTCGGCTGTAGCTGATGAAAATGCGTTCCGGTATGCGTTCTGGCATAGTGCTTCGGCGAATTTTAGCGGACAGCAACGGGTTGGCGAGGGAAATTCTGCCCAATTCGCGGCCTCAGTTTAGCAGATCGCCTAACCTGATCAAGGTGGACTCAATCAAGGAGCTTTTTTTGCGGAATTATTCAGAAAACATAAATTTTTCCAGCGATGTCGGCAAGTTCACCGCCGATAGCACGAAGCGCCTCAGCAAATAGCCGGATTTTCCCCAGGTTATCAGCGCGGATGGGACGACGATTGATCTGCGTTTTTCTACGGAAATTTCCCAGCCCATCGGCAAGGAATCGTGGAAATCGCGGCAAGGGCCCAACGCCGGGACCGAGGTGGAGACGCCGGTCGTTTTCAGCATGAGTCTGGTCACGGCAGTCACCATCCAAAACGGCGAGCCACATTTGGCCGGGCTGAAAACTCCGCCGGATCCGGAAACCAGGTTGCCGGACATGACCCGCAAGATTTTGGTTTTCGTTAGGGCGGATTTGCATGCGTCCGGGCTGCCGATTGAGTGAGCAGCACCCACCCGGGCCGCCGGCTCGAATCGTCACGGCATCATCACCATCTCCGGCGAGTTCAGCAGCGCCCAGACCGCGTCTTCCATGCGCTCGCGCCAGGCGGGGCGCAGGTAGCGCGTTGGCGGATCGCCGGCCCGGGCGGCGGCTTCCATCTGCACCTTGATGGTGTTGGCCTCGCTGTTGAGGTGGTTGGACCAGGAAACGTAGCGGAAGCGGCGCGGCTCGGGTTTCGGGCCGATTTCGGCTTCCGGGACGAGGCGATCGCCAAATCCGGGCTCTAACATGGCGAGAAAACGTTCGCGCTCGCCCGCAGACGGTTTGCGGGTCAAAATTTGGAGGAAGAGGTCGTCCACGAGCGATTCCGCGGTTTTCGCGTTGCGCGCGATCTCGGTCAAGCCGCTTTCGTCGCTAAGCCGGGTGAGCCAGGTTCCCAGCACGCCGTTGGCGAGGACGCCGGGTTGGATCAAGTTGGGCGCTTCTTCGCGGTGGCTGGTGGGCTCGGCCCGGGCGTTGCGCCAACCGAAGGCTTTGAGCACGTCGGCAACGGCTTGGGCGCGGGGCAGGGCCAGGCTGGGGCGGTCGCGCTCGTTGGCGAGGGTGGAAAACTCCCAGGCGCGCTGCGGGTAGCCGAAATTGAGGAATTTGGTGGCGTCGAGCGTGCCTTCCACGTCCAGGGTCAGCATTTCCGTGCGCATGCTTTGGCCGGCGGCGTGGAAGGCGGCGTCGACGATTTGCTCGGCGCTCATCCGGCGGCGGTAGGGCGCGTGGAAGAGGCGCTGCTCGGCGGGTGAATTGACCGGCCGATCGATCGCTTCGCGCTGGTAAGCGTCGCTGGTCATGATGCGGTGGGCGAGTTTTTTCAGGTCGTAGCCGTCGCGGATGAATTGGTCGGTCAGGTGGGCGAGAAGCTCCGGATTGCTGGGCGCGTTGCCCTCCCAGTCGTTGACGGGCTCCACGATTCCCGCGCCCATGTAGCGCGCCCACACGCGGTTGACGAGCACTTCCGCAAAGCGGCGCGAGGTGGTGACTTGAGCGGCGAGTTTTTCCCCGCGCGTCGCCGGATTTTTCCAAAAATTCGTCCGGAAACGGCTGCTGCAGCTCGGAAAACGGGAATTCCGGGGCGACTTTGGCGCCGGCGGTCAGGGTTACCTCGATCAACGCTTTGCGCTGTTTGTTGGCCTCAAAAAATGCGGCCGGAACGGTGCTGGTTTCGGGCAAGGTTAGGGTTTTGCGGTCTAACATGGCCGCCAGTTGGAACAAATCGCCCTGCTTCAGTTCGTGGTAAGGCGCGTCGTGGCAACGGGCGCATTTCATCTCCACGCCCAGGAACGCCGAGCCGATGACGTGCGCCTTGGCGGCCATGGGCACGTCGTTTTGCGAGGCGATGGCAAAACCGGCCGCACCGCCGCCCCAAGTGCTGCCGCGCATCATGATCAGCTCCGTGGCAAAGCGGTCCATGGGCTTGTTGTCGAGCAGCGCCTCGTGGATCCAGAAGCGGAAGGGGCCGGTGTTGTTGAGGTTGGGCTTGAGGAGGTTGGGATTCTCCGCCAGGGCGTCCTGCCAGTAGCCGACCCAGTTGTCTGCCCAACGCGGATCCGCCAGGAGGCCGCGGACGAGTTTGGTGCGTTTGTCAGGGTCGCCATCGGCCAGAAACGCCTTCGCTTCGGCTAACGAGGGTGCTACGCCGATCGTGTCCAGGTAAGCGCGGCGCAAAAACGTGGCGTCATCGGCTTTCGGCGTCAATTCGGCGGCGATTTTGCGGGTTTCCGGCATGGGCGCGCCACCGGCGATCCAGGTTTTTAGCGTGGCGATTTGCTCGGCACTCAGGCCCTCGCCCTTTGGCGGCATGCGGTCGTCACCGGCATCGGCGCCCACCAGCTCCAGCAGGTAGCTCTTTTCCGGCGCGCCGGGAACGATGGCGGGAAGCTCGGAATCGCCGCCTTTCAGCGCGTTTTCGCGGCTGCGCAGGTTCAACCCGCCCTTTTGCTTGTCGCCGTGGCAGCGGTGGCAGTGTTCGGACAGCAGCGGCTCGATATTTTGGTGATAGCCGCTGGAATTCGCGGTTTGGGCGGTTTGGGCGGTTTTTTGGTTCGCGGCGGCGAATCGCCGGTTGATGATGCCGTCGATGGAAGCGCCGGAGGCGGGTTTCAACCGCGCGCGAGCCCATTGGTGGCGCCTGGCCCAGTAATCGGCCTGATTTTCGGCTTTGGCGCGGCGGTTGGCCGAATCCAGCGCGTCCAGGTGGGTTTCCTGCGCCTGGCGAAACGCGTTCCAACCCGCGTCGGTGACCGGAAACCCGGGTTTTGCGCCCAAAATCGCGAACGGCGCGGATTTTGACTTCTCTTCGGCCACGGCCAGACACGTCTCGCCAAACTCAAGCCGGTAACGCGGCCCACCCACGACGATTTCCCACATGACGCGGTGTTTGCCGCCTTTCGACTCAAATTCAACCAGCTTCTCGTGGTCGCTCATCGCCGCGGGACGCATCCCCGGGCGAGGAACCTCCGGCAACGGCTTGACCGTGCCGTGAGCCCCGCCGTAGGTCGATTGTTTGGGCGTGGTGGTCAAAATTTCGTCGTCGATCCAGAGCCGAGACAAGCCGCGGCTACGCAGCAAAAGCTCGTGTTTGCCGGGCGGCAGCTCGATTTCGCCCCAGGCGCGAACCAGGCAAGTGCTGCCCCAATCCGCGCGGATGCCCCAGTCGTCGTAGCGATGCGGCAGGCGGGTGAAGGCGAACTGATCCTGGGCCCACTCTGCCAGCAATTTCGCGCCGCCGCGGGGAATTTGGTCGGTTGCGGCGATGGGGCCGAAAAGCTGCACGGTGATCTTGCCATCGACCAATTTGGGCGCCTGAAGCGGCTGCGGGGCGTAATTCCAGCGCGATTTCAGCTCCTCGGCGGGCAAAACGCGGCGATGGAGGGCGATTTCGTCGATGAGGCCGTGAAACGAGTTGCTGGCGATCCCGCCCATCGTCGAGCCCAGCCAAACCTCGTCGTCATCGATCACCGGCGGTTGAGTTGTCTCGCCGGCCATGTCCCATTTTCCCTTTACCTCGCGGCCGTCGACGAACGCGCGGATGCTCTTGGGATCACCGAATTTGTAGCTGACGGCAACGTGATGCCAGCCGCTGCCGGCCGCGAAACCGGTCGTGCTCGTCCAGCGGTGCCAATCGCCCTTCCAGTCGCCGTTCGGCCGGCTGCGGAAGAGGAAGTTGACGTTGGCGGACCCGCCCGTGCCAGCGAGGCGAAAGGCCCAGTTTTGGTTGTTCGCGGGCATGCCGGGGTTCGAGGTGCGGCCCTTGGTCAAAATGCAGGCGTAGCCGGCGATCGACGCGGGATTGACCCAGGCTTCGGCGGTGAATTCGTCGCCGTTGTCGAAATCAAAGCGGCTGTTTGCGCCTTCGTCGGCGATTCGCACGAACGCGGGTTTTTGAAGGCGAAGGGCCCGGTTTTTCGCGCCGAAATCGGGGAATTCCGGGGCCGTGGCCGCGTTTTGCGAGGTGACTTCGGCGTGGCCTTGGACGGTGTTGGCTTCGAGCGGGGTTTTGGAGTCAAACGACCAATACAGCGCCGGTTGCGACTTGGCGATGGATTCCTGGATGGGCGCGGCGTGAAGCGGCAAAACGGCGATTGCCGCGAGAAAACTGAGGGAAAACGAGATTTTTGGCATGGCTCGGAAAAACGGTTGGCGGACGCTATAATTCACCGGCGCGCCTGTCCAATTCTTCCAGGGTTAGACGGTGCCAAAAAAAACGAAAAAGCCGGCGCCGAGGGGCAAAATCTCAGCGCCGGCCAGGTAAAAAATCCAATCAAGGCCGCAAATTAGCGCCGGTAGAGAGCCATCGCTTCGGGCATGTATTTTTCCAACTGGGCGATGCGGGTGGAATCCAGCGGATGCGTGCGCAAAAATTCGGGTGTGGAGTTGCCACCCTTGGCCTTGGCAAAGTTGGTCCACAGGGTGATGGCTTCGCGCGGGTCGTAGCCGGCCCGGGCCATGTATTGCGCGCCCAAACGGTCGGCTTCCAGCTCCTGGCGGCGAGAAAAGCGGAGGGAGCGCAGGACGACCGCGCCTTGGGTCGCGGCTTGGGCCTGACCCCGGCTCATCCCGGTTTTGCGAGCCAAAATTTCGCCGGCCACCGCTCCTACAACCGCGCCCGCGGCTGCGTTGGTGAGGCGCTCGCCGCTGTGGCGCGCCTTTACGTGGCCGATCTCATGACCCAAAACCGCGGCCAGTTGGGCGTCATTCTTCACGATGCGGAACAGGCCGGAGTGGACGCCAACCTTACCGCCGGGCAAGGCAAAGGCGTTGGGGGTGGAGTCCTGAAAAACGACGAATTCCCACTGGGCGTTGGGCACACTGATGACGCGCGACAAGCGGGCGCCGACGCGTTGGGTCATGGCGTTGTAGGAGCCTCCGCGCACGACCGGCTTGGAGCGTTTGTAGCGCTCAAACTCGCTGAGACCCATGCTGGCCTCCTTGGACGGAGAGAGAACGTTGAACTGTCTTCGGCCGGTTTCCTCGACCGTGGTGGTGCAGGCTACGATCGCGATTGTGCTCAAAATCACGATGGCAGCCACCCGCATTTTGGTAGCTATTGTTGAGCGCATAGGCCAAATCCTAGCGAAACATCGTCTCAAGTCCAGGGTGCGTTTGAAAAATTACTCGCCGCGGACATTTCCCGGGTTTCCCGCCCATTTTTGCCTTTTCCCCTGCCGGTTTTTACCCTTTACTTGCGCTCCATGGGACGACGTACCGAAAGCGGAACCAAGGTTTCCCTGTTCCCGTTTCTGAGCATCCTGGCCGCGCTAATTGGCGCGCTGGTGGTCATCATCACCGGCATGGCCATCATCCAGTTGCAAAAGGCGGACGCGGTCGAGCCGGAGGAGGTGAGCCGTACGGAGCAAAACAAGGAGGTGCTGGCGGAAAGCGAGGAACTGAAGAAGGAGAACGACGAATTGCGCCAATTGCTGGAAACCATCTCCAAGGCGGTGAACGAGCTGACTTTCAGCATGACCGAGCGCAACCGGTTGCGCGAGATCAAGGAAAACGTGGATGAGACCGAAGGGACGCTGGCGGAAAAAGACCGGCTCCACAAACAGCTCATCCAGGAAAACGCGAACCTTTTGGCCGCTTACGAGGCGCTGCTCAAGGAAATTGAGGAGCTGAAGAAGCGGTTGCAGGAAGAAAAACGGCCCGAGCAGGAATTGCCGCCCATCCAGGTGCGTCCCGCGGGTTCGGGGCGAAACATGATCCCGTTTTTCATCGAAACCTCCGCCCAAACCATCTCGATTTTGCGCAAAGACGAGGATCCCGTGGTTTTGCCGACGCAAACGCTGAATTCCGACCCCAAGTTCCTGCAATTTTTGGACTACATCGACGCCAATCCGCGGACGCAGATCGTGTTTTTGGTTCGCAACAACAAGGCGGCGATCGATGCTTACACGGTGGCGGATCGGGTGGTGAAAAGCTACGCGGCCAACAAGGCTCGGCGTTCGAATTTTCGCGCCGGCAAGTTGCCCCTGCCCGGGGAAGGGGAGATCGACCTGAGTTTTTTCGAGGATCTCATGAAGTAGGGCCCGAAGGGGCTGCGTTTGCCGGCGCCGGCCGAAAAACCGCTTGATTCTTGAACTGGCCGGAAGTGTGGTCCCTGCCATGAAAACGCTGCTCGCCCTGTTTTTCTCCGTTGTCGCGGCCGCCCACGCTCAGGATGCCGGTTGGCTGGCGGGAACGGGCCGTGCGAACATCACCCCCGAGGAAGCGCTCTGGATGGCCGGTTACGCGGGGCGCAAGGCTCCAGCCGACGGAAAAACGACCGATCTGTGGGCCAAAGCGCTGGTTCTGGACGACGGGAAGGGAAATCGCGGGGTCATCATTACGCTGGATCTGGTGGGAATCGGCCGCGAGATTTCACGGACCATCTGCGAACGCTTGCAGGCGGATTTTGACCTCGAACGCCGCCAAATCGCCATTTTCACCAGCCACACCCACAGCGGGCCGGTGGTTGGCCGCAATTTGAACGCGCTGCACTTCCTGGTCCTGGCTCCCGAGCAGCAAGGCCGGATTCAGGCGTATTCGGAGCGGTTGATCGGCCAAATCGCGCAAATTACCGGGCAAGCCATCGCGGATTTGGCTCCGAGCCGCGTTCAGTGGGGCAGCGGTTTGTCGACCTTCGCCGTGAATCGCCGCAACAACCCGTCCAAAGAGGTGGCGGAGCGCCGTGCCTCGGGAACGCTGGTAGGGCCGGCCGATCACGACGTACCGGTGTTGAGCGTCCGCGCGGTGAAAGACGGCAAGCTGCGGGCGGTGTTGTTCGGCTACGCCTGTCACGCCACGACCGTCAGTTTCATGCAGTGGAGCGGCGATTATCCCGGTTACGCCCAAATGGAGCTGGAAAAAGCTCACCCGGGCTGCACGGCCCTGTTTTGGGCCGGATGCGGCGGCGATCAAAATCCGTTGCCGCGCCGGACGGTGGAATTGGCGGAAAATTACGGCGCAGAGCTGGCTCGGGCGGTGAACGACGTCCTTTCCGCGCCGGCGCCGGATTTGGCGCCAAAACTGAGCCTGCGCTACGAGGAAACCAAGCTGGCCCTTCAGCAGCTCCCGGATGCCGCGGCGCTGACTCAGGCTAAGAAATCCACCAACCGCTTTGAAGTCGCCCGCGCCAAGCTGCTCCAGCGCCAACTGGAGGAAAAAGGCGCGATCGATGGCAGTTACCCCTATCCCATCGGCGTCTGGAAACTGGGCGACGCGGTTGATTTCATCCACCTGGGCGGTGAGGTGGTGGTGGACTACGCGCTCCGGCTGAAGCGCGAACTGCGCGGAGAGCAAACCTGGGTGGCCGGCTACGCCAACGACATCATGGCCTACATCCCTTCCCTGCGCGTTTTGCGCGAGGGCGGCTACGAGGGCGGCGGCTCCAACGTTTACTACGGGCTGCCGGGTTTGTGGGATGAAGCGATCGAGGAAACCATCGTCGCCCGCACCAAGGCGCTGGCCGAATAGCCGGTCAGCCGTCAGTCTTTCGGCGGAATCCGGTTGAGCGTGTAGTAGGCGTCGGGATGAAGCAACGGTTGCCCGGAAACGTTGCGAACGCCCTCGGCGCGCAGTTCGTGGACGTACATGGCGCGCAAACCATCCACGCTAAGCCGCACGCTCCTTCCATCGCCGCCCAGCACGGCCCTGGAGATGGTGTGAGGGCGGGTATTTTCCTCCGGCCCGCCGTAGGCGCCCTGGTAGCGGTAGGTGTAGCTGGTTAAGCGGTAGGAGGCGGGATTGGTGGCCGTGTCAGGGTCGATCGGGTGGGTGAACACCAGCTCGAAGCCGTCCGGCTTGGCCCGCATTTCCAAAATTTCAAACGGCGCTTTGCCAGTCCAACGAACGCGCTGCAGACCGTAGGAACGGCTCCCCAGCGAGGACCAGCCACGATTCGTCATCCCCACGTAAAGGCTGCCGTCGCCGCCAAAGGTGAGCCGAAAAACCGCAGCTGGAAATCCGCTCAAAAACGGGAAACACGCGCCCTGGTATTCGCCGCCAACGCGTTCCAGGAAGAGCCGGTTGACGCTGGCGTTCGTAAACTCGCCAACCAGCAGTTGACCGTCAAAGGGCCCGAATTTTCCGTCTTCGTCGATGAGCTGGATGTCCGTCGCGCTGCGCCCCATTTTGTTGTAGGGCAGCCAAACCGCGGGCGCGGCCAGTTCCGGCAACGCACGCACCGCTTCCGGATACAACTGGCCGGTCGGGAGGGGCGTGGAAAGGCGCAACGGCGAGCCCGGAAGCTTCTGCGGAGCGATTCCCTCCGGGTTGCCGTAAAATTTGCCGCGGCGCAGGTGATAGATGGGCGTGGTGGGAATCCAGGAGCCCTGCTGGTCGCTGAAAAACAGATCGCCGGCGCGATTTGAGCCCAGGCCGCAGGGAGATCGCATGCCGCCTGCTTGCGGGGTCAAGTTGCCGTCCGGGTTCAAGGTTAGGGCCCAGCCACGCCAGGGCGCGTCGTTATCCGCGCGATCGCCCATGTCCAGGTTCGTGGTTACCCACAAGCGGCCCCCGGCGTCGCGTTCCGGGCCGTAGATGTAGGCGTGGTAGTTGCCGCTCACGTTCCAGCCACTGGCGGCGGTCAGGTATTGGTCGGCCACGTCGTCGCCGTCGCTATCGCGCAAGCGGGTAATCTCAGCACGCTGGGCAACCAAAAAGCCGTCGCCGTCTCGCAAAATGCCGAGCGGCTCGTGCAGGCCGGAGGCGAAGCGGTGATAGGTGATGGCGTCAGCGGAATCGGCATCCACGTTGCTGAGAAACCACACCTCGCCCTTGCGAATGACCACCGCCAGGCGGCCGTCGGCGGTCCAGTCCATGCCGCCAACTTCCAGCGCCAAACCCTTGCCCGGCTGCCAGTTGGCGTTGCGGGAGTGCGTTGCGGCGCTGGCGGTGAGAATGTCGAGGCGCTCGTAGGCGCTTTGCGCGGCGGCAACACCGGCCCCAAAGCCGGCAAGCGCGAGGATGCGAAACAGTGCGGTCATCACCAGGTGTAGCGGAGGGTTAGGTGGCCGGGCTCGGAATTGACGACGGCGCGCTTGACGCCTTGCGGATGGACGATCAACTCCGCGGAAATGTCGGATTCATCCCAACTCAGGCTGCGTTGGAACCCGCCTTCAACCGGCACGAAGGTCTCTTCCACCAGCCCGCCGGCGGCCTCGAAGAGAAACGTGGGAATCCCGGCCTCATCCAGGCGGTAACCGCGAAACTGAGCCGCAAACCTGGATTCATCCGGCCACTTCACGGCCGCATCGCCCAGGGGATCGGCAAACGGCGCCTGACGGACGAACCAGGTGCCGTAAGCGTCGAAAAATCGGCCTTTCCACATGAGCGCCGGCCGGCACTTCCCAGCATCGTAAGCCAGGTGCACCCCTTCCGGGAATCCGACGACAATGGCGCGGGAGCCGACCTCATGCATGAAGGTGCGCTGGACGATTGGCCGGTCCACGGGCACGAGTTCGAACGCGCCGGTTGCGATTTCCGGGTATCCCTCGGGTAACTCTTTGCCCTCAGCCGCGAATGCGTAGATCGCCGCGATTTGCGCCCGTGTGTCGCCGCCCAAAATCTCGCGGTTCGAGGCCGTGCCGCCGGGCCAAAGCGGCGGCATGAGCGTGCCCGGGCGGTAACCGGCGGGATCGAGCAAATATTCCTCCCACCAGCCGGGTTGCAGCCGCTCGGCCACGTTGCTGATGTCCAACGCCGGGATGCCCAGCGATGCCCGCTCGCCCCAACGGTGGCAGATGATGCAGTTGAGCCCGCCTTGCGTCCCGACGAGCTTTTGCCCCGCCTTCACGTCGCCTTTTGGGAGAGGCGGGGAGGATTTTTCGTCAGCACGGGCGAAAAGCTGGGCCAGGCCGTTGGTTAGCTCGCCATACTCCGGCATGCGCGCGTGAACGTAGGGCCGGACGCGGTTTTTGCCGGCCAGCACGCCTTCCAGCCAAGGCGTTTGCAGCTTGCGGCCCACATCGGTGAGCGGGGAAGGATAGCGGCCCGTGTCGCCGATGCTGGGATCGCCGGTCAAATACGCTTTGCGCGCCAAATCCGGGCCGCCCTTGCCATTTCGCGCGTGACAGGCGTAACAATTCAAGGCTTCCAGGTGACGCTCAGCCTGCATGGCGGCGGTTGCGGGTTTTCGCGAAAAATCCGCCAAAAACGCGGCCAAGGCGGCTTTTTGGGCATCGCTAAGCGCATAACCGGGAAATTCACCGCTCTTGCCCGAAAGACACCCCTCACGGCCCGAAATTTCCACGTTTTCCGGCTTGGGAGCCTTGGGAAAATCATGACAAGCCGCGCAACGCTTCGCCGTCACGATTTCACGGCCCAGTTTCGCCTTTGCCGCCTGCGTTTTCGCCCGTTTCAGCCGTTTTGCCTTGGTTCCGTCGCTGCTTTGATAGTCCAGCAAATGCGCGGCCAAATCGACCGAATCCACGTCCTCCATCGCAATCCGCGGCATGCGTCCGTGAGGCCGAAATTTCAGCGGATCGCGCAAAAACGCCGCCAACGTCACCAGGTCGTACTTCGTCGCCAAATCCGGAAACGCGACGCTGGGATAGGTGAAGGCCTCTGCCTGCGGTTTCCCGTCCGCGGGATGAAAATCCGGGCTCGGCGCGTGGCAACTAACACAGCCAAAACGGTGAAAAAGCTCGCTCCCGCGCTCCGCGTTGACGTGGCGCGAAGCCCGGCCGGGTTTATGGTTTTTCGGCGTCAGCGAGCCGAGAAAATGGACCACGGCATCGGCCTCATCCGCGCTCAATCGCAAATTTGGCATGGTCGCCCCGCGCCGCGCCAAGGCGGGATCGCGCAAAAACTCGCGCGTCCAGCCGGAATCGACGCGGGTGAGCAAAGCATTCAGGTTAGGCCCCCGCCGCGGGGGAAGTCCGGTCTCGATCGCGTGGCAATTGGCGCAACCCAGCTCATTGAACAACAGGCGCCCGGCTTCAGCGTCAGGCTTGCCGGCGTGGAAGCGCTCGTATCCCACGACCAGCGGCTCGGCAGTTGCGATCCCGACCCCAACCCCAACGAATGCGAAAAGCGCTAGAATTGGTGATGATGTCAGGGGCACGGGGCGAATCGGTTCCAACGGCTTGCAGAGAATCGCGTTGGGCCGTGAGCCGTTTTCGGCCTCACGAACAATCGCGGGAGCGGAATCGGCGTTCACTTTTGGGATTCGCCGCTTTCCGGATCGATTCCAGCTTGCTTCAGCAATTCGCGCAACCGCTCGGCTTCCTGGCTCGCTGTTTCAGCGCGCTTTGCCTCTTTCGCAGCGCGTTTTGCCTCTTCTTCGGCCCTTTGGTTTTCCTCTTCGGCACGCTGGGCCTCCTTCGCAGCGCGTTTTGCCTCTTCTTCAGCCCTTTGGTTTTCTTCTTCAGCGCGCTTGGCTGCCGCATCAGCCCGCTCCTTCTCTTCGGAGCCGGTTGGAAGCAGGTTCTCCTCCAAATCCGCCCAACGCAACCACGTGTCGTAGCGACCTTCGTTCTCACCCTCCCACAGCACCAGTTGCAGCCCTAAATCCGGGAAAACCGGCTTCTTGACCCTCACGTACTTTTTCTTGCGCAGTTCGTAGCAGATCAGCGTTTCCTTCTTCACCCGGTCCAGGGCGTGATCAGGATCGAAAATGACGTAGTATTTGACCCCGATTTTCTCGTAGGTGCCTTTTTTGGTGTCATTCTCGCCTCCCTCGCGATTTGAGACCAGTTCCAAGGCCAATTCGGGAACTTTGCCGCCAAATTCGCTCAAAAAATAGCAGCGATGCTGTTTTTTCCACCAATTCTTGTGCGGCTGGACGCCCAGACTCAAAAACATGTCCGGCACGATGGGTTGTTCTTTGGGATCGTAGAAAATGCCCACGTTCGCCGCGGCGATGAACGGTTTGCCAGGATTGTAGGAGATGTAGAGGGTGTCCACCCACAATCTCATGTGTCGTTCTGAAACCCAGTTGTCCACCGGTTCGTCGTCTTCGGTGACCAGATTGTCTAGATCCGGCCAAATCAAAGGCAAAGCTTCGCCTTGTTTGCTCACGAAGCTGATCCTAACGCTGAATTTTCAATCCGCAACACCGAAGCGCGAAGCCAAATCCCGCCGGTCACGCGGCCATGGCCAACTGCGAATCCTCCAGCACCTCGCGAATGACCAGGGCCAGGTCGTTCAGGTCAAACGGCTTGCAGCGAATGGCGTTGGGCCGCGAGCCGTTTTTGGCCTCATGAACAAAATCGCGGGGCCGCGGAAATCGGCGCTCACTTTTGGGATTCGCCGCTTTCCGGATCGATTCCAGCTTGCTTCAGCAGTTCGCGCAACCGCTCGGCTTCCTGGCTCGCTGTTTCAGCGCGCTTGGCTTCTTCTTCGGCACGCTTTGCCTCTTCTTCTGCCCTTTGGTTTTCCTCCTCAGCACGCTTGGCGGCCGCGTCAGCCCGCTCTTTTTCTTCGGAGCCGGTTGGAAGCAGGTTTTCCTCCAAATCCGCCCAACGCAGCCACGTGTCGTAGCGACCTTCGTTCTCACCCTCCCACAACACCAGTTGCAGCCCCAAATCCCGAAAAACCGGCTTCTTGATCCGCACGTACTTTTTCTTGCGCAGTTCGTAGCAGATCAGCGTTTCCTTCTTCACCCGGTCCAGGGCGTGATCGGGATCGAAGATGACGTAGTATTTGACCCCAATTTTCTCATAGGTGCTTTTTTTGGTGTCATTCTCGCCTCCCTCGCGATTTGATACCAGTTCCAAGGCTAATTCCGGCACTTTGCCGCCAAATTCGCTCAAAAAGTAGCAGCGATGCTGTTTTTTCCACCAGTTCTTGTGCGGCTGGACGCCCAGACTCAGAAACATGTCCGGCACGATGGGTTGTTCTTTGGGATCGTAGAAAATGCCCACGTTCGCCGCGGCGATGAACGGTTTGCCAGGATTGTAGGAGATGTAGAGGGTGTCCACCCACAATCTCATGTGTCGTTCTGAAACCCAGTTGTCCACCGGTTCGTCGTCTTCGGTGACCAGATTGTCTAGATCCGGCCAAATCAAAGGCAAAGCTTCGCCTTGTTTGCTCACGAAGCTGATCCTAACGCTGAATTTTCAATCCGCAACACCGAAGCGCAAAGCCAAATCCCGCCGGTCACCAACTGCGAATCCTCCAGCACCTCGCGAATGATCAGGGCCAGGTCGTTCAAGTCAAACGGTTGCTAGTGGTGGAGCGGCGCCTCGCGCTGATCGTCGAAGGGCGCTTGGTTGCGTTGCAAATCGGGCATGTGGAGGATGCGCAGCAACTCGGAAGTCTCGATCGCGCTGAACGTGGCTTGCTTGACGTTGGTGGGAACCGTGCCCCGGGCGACGAACGGCTGGTTTTCCGGCAAATGGTTGAGCCCGCCGAATTTCAGGTGCGCTTCCCAGGGGTCGATGAAACGGCGCTTGGCTTCCTCCAGCGCATCGGATTCGCGGTGGCGCACGCGGTACCAGGCTTCGACAAACGGGCCGAACAGCCAGGGAAACGAGGTGGCGGTTTTGATGTCGTCGCGCGTTGCGTAGCGCTCTTCCAGGGCGTGGACGATGAGGCTGGCCTTGCCTTCATCCACGCTGACCAGCGGCAGCCCGCCGACGGCCAAAATCTGCTCCATGCTGATGCTCTGGACGCGCTGGATGGTCCGGTTGGGCGAGCGAATCAGCGATTTGTAGAGGTAGCCCTTTTCCTCAAACCAGAAGGCGCGGTCGAACTCGTCGCGAGCCCGCTGGTAGGAATCGTTCCAGCGCTCCCGGTCCAGCCGCGTGCCGATCCACAGCGCGGTGATCCAAAGCGCCTGAACCTGGACGCGCTTGATGACTTCGCCCGGCAGATCGAGGCTCGCTTCGGCCAACAACCCGTCTTCATCGGCGTAGGCCTCCTTGTGCCGGCGCTCGATGAAGCAATTCAGAATGTGGTGGATGCTGTCCTCGATTTCCGCGCGTTCTTCGGCCCGCAAATGGCGTCCCTGGCGGTAGGACGCGCGAAAATATTCGTAGGCGGCGATGATGAACCAGAGCGAGGGCTCGGGCGAGGTGTAGGTCGGGTTCATCCGGTGTTCGGACAGCTCCGTCGGCAGCATTCCGCCGGCAATTCGGCCCCGCCAGGTGCGCAGCGTGGCGCTGGCCACATCCAGCCGCCCGGGGCTGAGGCAAATGCCGCGAATCGCGATCATGGCGCGCGCGCCCATCTCCGTGCCGCGGGGAAAGCCGGAAAGCAGCGTCTTGCCGTCGGCGCCCTCCACGATGTATTGGTCCGCGGCGCGGTCCAGCTCGCTGCGGAAGAGTTTGCGCCGCGTGCGCTCGGCATTGCGCAGCTTGTTGGCCAGGTGCGCCACTTCATTGGCCGTGCGCGGATTTTCCTGCATTTCTGCCGCGGTGCAGGCGATGATTTGCGCGCGCTGGCGGACGTCCAGATTCCAGCGAAATTCGCCCGGGCAAGCCAGGTCCTCCGCGCTGTGGTTGTCGTAGACCAGGTCGCGAATCCAGCGTCCGCGCTCGAAAAAATCGCCATCGGCCAGCAATGACAGCGCGGGGGCCCCGGCGCGCAATTTCCACACAAATTGACGGGGCGTGGGCCGTTCCGGGCGCAAATCCATCTTTTTCGACTCGTTTCGGGTCGAATTCATGGGCCGGCCGGACAAAAGCGGGCGAACCCGCAGCAACGCCGGTTCGTCGGCGATTTCCAGGCGCCAGGAGAAGACGAATTGGTTGGTGCCGTGGCGCGAGAGCAGCTCAAACTCGATCGCCCGGCCCTCGCCCAAATCATAGACCCAGCACGGCCAGGGCCTGGTCTCGAACTGGATGAGCCGTTTGCGCGCATCTGGCTCAAAACGGTCGCCCTTGAAACGGTGGGTGGTGATCGGCACCTTTTCCTCGCCGAATTCCACGCTGACGTCGAACCCGTTAATCAACACGTAGCGGTCGATCGGTGGTTTTTTCGCCACCACCACCATGCCCTGCGACGGCCATTGACGCACGCCGCTAAGCGTCCCGCACGAGTAGCCGCCCAAGCCGTTGGTTTCCAGGTACTGGTCCAGCATCCGCAACTGCGAGCGCATTCCCGAGGGAACTGCGACGCGATGAAGATGGGAGGCCATGGCTGATGAAAATGGGCAAAACGGGCCAGGATTCAGGCGGCCCGGCTAGTAGTTGAGGATGGCGTAGGTTTGGGAGTTGCGCGCCAGTTTTTCCCGGCCGCGAAGAAATTCCAGCTCGATCAAAAATCCCGTGGCGACGAGGTTTCCGCCCACTTTTTCGACCAATTCCTGCGCTGCCGCCGCCGTTCCGCCCGTGGCCAGCAAATCGTCCAAAATCAGCACGTTTTCGCCCTGACCAATCGCGTCGGTGTGGATTTCGACCTCGGCGCTGCCGTATTCCAGCTCGTAGGCCAGCGAATGGGTGTCCCACGGCAGTTTCCCTTTTTTGCGGATGGGAACCAAGCCGGCGTTGAGCTTGTGAGCCGCCGCCGCGCCGAAAATGAAGCCACGGGCGTCGATTCCCACGATTTTGTCGATCCTCTGGCCCGCCACCGGCTCGATCAACGATTGGATGGACAGCTCAAACAACTCCGGATCGCCCAGGATGGGGGTGATGTCCCTGAAAAGCACGCCGGGTTGGGGAAAATCCGGCACGTCGCGCACGGCGGCGCGCAGTTTGTCCGCGGGTAATTGGCTCACAGCGGCCACTTATAGACGATGCGCGCGAATCGGTCAACGTTGTCGTAGGGTTAGGAGAAAAGGCCAAACGTCGCTGGCGGCAATCGACCGCGTTGGGCTCAGTGATTGAGCACGAACTCCGCGGAGTTGATCAGCGCCCACAAAACGTCGCTGGCGGCCTGTTTTCGGTCGGCTTCCGGAGCGGCGAACGGTGCGGTGGCCAGTTTTGCCTCCGTTTCGTCCGGAAATCTGGCAAACGCCGCCAAATACAGCTCTTCCACGATTTTTTTCGGGGTCGCGTCGCTGGCGGTGACGTCGGCGATCCAACCTTTGGCGTCGTCCAGCTTGGCCTGAACGCCGGTCGAATTCATGAGGTGGAGCGTCTGCGTCATCGTGGGCGCGGGATCGCGCTCGCAGGGGCAATCCGCGCTGGAATCCGGCCGGCCAAAGGTGTCGAGAAAGGTGGAGGAGAGCTTGTTGTTCCAGGTCAAGACGGCGCGTGAATTTTGCGGCAGCCCCTGCAATTGGCTTCGCACGCCGGTTAGGTCATGGACGGCGTCGAGCATGACTTCAGCCGGCAAACGGCGGCGGTAGGAGCGTGAGAAGTGCTGCAAATCGGTCAGGTTCGTCTCGTTGGGCAGCGAGCTGATTTGGTAGACGTGGGAGGAGAGGATGCGCCGCATGAGGTGCTTCAAATCAAAGCCGTGAGCGACGAAATCCGCGGCGAGCCAGTCCAGCAGCGCCTCGTTGACCGGGGGATTGGAGGCGCGGAAATCGTCGACCGGGTGAACGATGCCGCGGCCGAAAAATTCGCCCCAAACGCGGTTGGCGATCGCTTTGGCGAAAAACGGGTTGTCCGGCTGGGTCATCCAGTCGACCAAAACGCTGCGCGGATCGCGATCGGCGGGAATTTCGGCAAAAACGGGCCCGTCCGGCGGTTTTGGCGTCATCACCGCGTCGGTCACGGGATGTTTCACCTCGCCGCCGGGCTCGAACCACCAAGATTCCGGCTCGCCGGAGATGGGGGCGGAGATTCCCTGGCCCTTGCGCTTCATTCCGGCGAAAAACGCGGCCATCTGGAAGTAGTCGTCCTGTCCCCATTTTTCGCTGGGATGATGGTGACACTTGGCGCAATCCAACCGCACGCCGAGGAAGAGCCGGCTGACGTAAGCGGCCAAATCCGGCGGGGTGCGTTTGTCGCGAAAAATCGCCACCGGGCCGTGTTGGTGGCTGCTGCCCACGGCGGTGAGTAATTCGCGCGAAAACTGGTCCCAGGGCGTGTTTTCGTGCAATTTGCGCCGAATCCAGCGATCCAGCAGGTAAACCGGCTTGACCCCGACTCGCTGGGTGTTGGGCCGCAGGAGGTCGCCGAGCTTCGTCGCCCAAAAGTCCGCCCAATTGGGATCGGCCAAAATTTCGTCGATGGCCTGTTTGCGCTTGTCCGGCGAGGAATTGGCCAGGAACGAGCGCGCCCGCTCGCGGCCCGGCAGCTTGCCGATGGCGTCCAACGACGCGCGGCGCAAAAATTCCGCGTCGCGGCACGGCTCGGAGACGCGCAAGCCCATTTCGCGGTGGCGGGCGTAAACCAGCCGGTCGATCTCGTTGTTGACCGGCAGCTTGGCGTAGGCCGATTCCGGCAGCGTGGCCTCCGGCGGCACCGCGATCCTGGCCACCTCCACCTTGTCCAGGTAACGCACGATGATTGCGCCCTCGCCGGACTGGTTGCCGACGCGAACGAGGCCTCCTTCCTCCACCTCAGCCATGCCCAGGTCGGGCGACCGATACTCGCTCAATTCGGTGACATTGCGGGTCGATCCATCGGAATAACTCGCCGTTACCTCCAACGCCTGGGTGGAGCCCCGGGCGTAGCTTCCCGCCGCGGGTTCGACGGCGATGCGTTCCAAAACCGGCTCGCCGGGTGCGTGAAACGGCGTGCCTTGCTCGATCCAATCGCGCAAAACGCGGTAGTGCTCGGAATCAGCCGCGAATCGCTCGCCGCCTTCGTGCTCCACGGCCTGGATGGCCTTGCGCAGCAGCAGGCTCTGATCCGGCGCGGAGGGGAAAATCCGGCGTCCGCGCGCGTTGTGGACGATTTCGCGGTAATCGGCCTCCGGATCGTAGGCGAAAATGGTGAGCTGGAAGCCGTTTTGGCCTCCCTGCTTGGCGTGGCAGCTTCCGCCGTTGCAACCCGCGCTGCTGAGCACCGGCAACACGTCATTGCGAAAGCTGATGGTCTCCGCGGAGAGGAAACCGGCGAATCCGAGCCAAATTAGACTGATGAACGAAGGGTGCATACGTTGCCCCACAACACGGAGCCGCAAACGCCCGCCTTTCGCGCTCCGGCAGTCAGGATTCGAGGCGATTCCGCCGAATGGGCGCTGAATTAAAGCCACCGACGGGAAAAAAAAAAAAATCGCCTCAGCCAATCCGCCCCAAGATCCGCCGAACCGGTGGAAAATCCGCGAAAGCCGGGAACACCATCTTGTAGCCCAGCGCGTACACGGGATTGTAGGTCGCATCGTAGGCGGGCGGGTAGAAGAAAACCTTGCCGCCCAAACCGAGCTTGAAAAAGGAGGGCGATCTTTTGAGGTCATCCGGAATGGGCTGGCCTTGGGCCAAGGCTTCGGCGGCGCGGGTGTCGATGCCTTCCAAATCGCAAAAACGGAACCCGTTTTCCTGCGCCCATTGGATCGCCGCCCAGTAAACGGCCTCGTTCGGCCTGCGATCGCCGTGTTGGCCGGACCACCCGACGGTTTTCGTCCTAACCGTGTCTCCAAATGTCACGATCAGGAGCGCAGAGACCGGTTCGCCTTCGTATTCGGCAACGAACAGCTTGAGCCAGCCGAGTGGAGCGTACAGGCTCCAGAGCCGGCGAAAATAGGCTTCGGAAAGCGGGGAAAACCCGCGCCGGGCGCCAACGTTCTCCAACAACCGCGCAAGGATCGGCAGGTCTTCTTCGGCGCCCTCGCGCACCTCGATTCCCTGCCGTTCGCTGCGCCGGACGTACTGGCGGGTTTTCTTTCTCATCCCAGCCAACAACTCATCGCGGCTTTTATTCAGATCCAGCAGGACGGTCGCGGCCGGATTGGCGGGAATCATGCTTGGTTTGAGCCCGGATTCGGTTAGATGACCGGCAAGTTGCTCTTCCTCGACTGGCGGCAGCACGTAGAGGTAATTGAGGTTGAGATTATCGACCACTTGGAGCATCTCGCCCAAGACCGCCCGCATCAGCTTTGGCTCGCTGCCGGCGGCAAACACGGGTCCGTTGCGGACGTAGCCCACCTTGCCGGTTAGGCGGAGCGGCCGCGCCAACAACTGGGCGCCACCCACAATTTGCTCCCCATTTTTGGCGACGATGCGCGCGCTATCCCAACCCGCGGAAGACTTGAACTCTGCCCACAGGCTGGATTGCGTGTGATGGCCACCGGGAGTCTCCGCCACAAAAGCATCCCACGCCGGATCGTTTCCTTCACGAACAATCTCGATTTCGTAGCCAGGTTCTACGGCAGGATGAGGGGGTGCGCCAAACATTGGAGCGCAAATTTAGGGGGAGGAGGGAGGTAGGCGGGCCACACTTCCACTTGGTGTTGAAGCAGCGTTTTCTTTGCCCGCTTGGTTAGGTTTCTTGGCCACTTTGACCCCTATCGCAGCGCCGTCCACAAGAAAAAACGCGAAATTTCGTCACGCGATGGGCGGTTTTGGCGTGGTTCCCGCCTACCCGCCTTCGCCAGCTGATTCGTCGAAAACCGGGAGCACAAACGGGCCCAACTTGTCGCCTCTGACACCGGTTCCGTTCAGCTCCCAACGAACTCCGACGCCAAACAGGTTTCCCCCGGTGGAAGACGGTTTGCCGGCGGGAATCTCGAGCGACAACGTCCGGCGCCGGCCGGTATCGGCGCTTACCTGGACGTCTCCGGACCACACCTCGTTGGTTTGCGAGGCTTTGCCCCGGCCGATGCGTTCCTTGCAGCTCAAACTCCAGGTTCGCAGCGGATTTTGGAGGCGAAAAGCGCTCCCGGCGTCGTTTTCCAGGTCCAGTTGGTAACTGTGTCCCTGGCTTAGGCCGCGCGGCGGCAAGTGCAGGGTAAAATCGCGCGAAATGCGGTGTTTGCGGAAAAGGCGGCGGCAAAGCCACAGCACGCCCACGCCGGCCGCCATGACCGAACCCGCGCAAATGCGCTCCCAGGCGCTGGTTTCCGCGTCGGTGAAAATCAGGTAACCGACCCACCCGCCCAACGAAACGACGACCAGCGCGAAATAAGCGGCCAGCCAACGCCAAGGCCCGTTGGAAATGGTGACCACGCCCCGCTCCCAGTCCGCGCGCCATTTCCAGGGCTGATTCGGCCATTTTTTGCGGAATTTCGCGTAACGCCGCTGTTCTCTTATCGCGAGGATGCTCCCGGTCAGCATTCCCAATCCCACGCCTCCGTGGGAAAGCGCGAAAATACCCATGAAAAGCGGCGCAAGCGAGGTTTTGGCCGCCAAAACGCGGCTTTGGCCCGGATCGCGCGGATTGACCCAAACCGGAATTTGCCCACCGCTCTGCTTCGCGGCACGAGCCTTCTTCAAGATGCGGCGCCGGGCGTCCGCGTCCGAAAAGATGCCGTCAACCCCGCCGCGGCCCGAAATCCAGCGCCCTTCCCAACGGTAGCGGTACTCCATTTCGTCGAGATCCTCCAGCTTTTCGGGCACACGTTCCACGATCGCGTCAACCTGCGTCCACGATCGCGTTTCCTGCATTTGCCAGCAAAGCCACCAACCCAGCCCCAGGCAGCAGACGCCAGGAATGGCAAAAGGCAGCGCGAACAACACCATGCAGCCGGAACCAGCCAGCGCGGCGGTGTTGCCGATGGATTGTGGGGAGGTGACTTGTTTCAACATGAGGGAAAACTCGAAACTCGAATTGGAATTCGAAATTGGAACTCGAAATTGGAAATTGGAAACTCAGGCTATTCAGGTCTCAGATTTCGGATTTCGAGTTTGCACCGCCAGCCAACTCAATGCCGCCTCGTGCACGATCTGGTGCCCGCCGTCGAAGATGGTGAGCCGGGTTTTTCCGCTGGTTTTGCGATAAAGCGGCTGGTGCGGGCCGTAGAGCGGGTCCTTGCCGGCGAATGGCTGGGGCGGCGTTTGCGTGCGGTAAAATTCCGCGATCGTTGAGGGTGAAATCCACGCTTCCACCGGCGCGACCGCGTTCCAGGCGTGCAAAGCGTGGGTGAAGGGGACGCTGCCGGAGCGGCCGTCGTGAATGCCGTGGTTGATGTCCAAGGGCACGTTGCCGGCTCCGGCCAGCCAGGTGAGTGGCGAGCGATACGCGGCTGATTCCCGGAGTTTCGCGCTGCTTTGCGGCGCTCCGCCCAGAGCCTTCTCGATGTGCTGGGCGTACTTCCCGAAACGCTCCTTGTTTTGGATGCATTCGCGATGCCACGCGGCGATGTCCGCGATGCCGCACCACGCCGAGACGCCGGCCCAAATTTCCGGCGCGCGTCCCGCCATGAGCAGCGCCGCATGGCCGCCGCCGGAGACGCCCACGCAGTAAATTCGCGATTCATCGACGGCAGCCTGCGTTTTGGCGAATTCCACCGCGCTGAGGATATCCGCCGCCACCAGGTCCGAGCCCATGGCCTGCGGCGTCCAGTTGGGGCCGCGAAAATGCGGGTGCGCGAAGACCCACCCTTCCTGCTGGCACCACCGGGCGTAAGCCTCGCCGCTGGACTGCGCGTAGTTGCCCGACCAGGAGTGCAGGGCGACGAGCAGCGGCGCCTTGCCCCCGGCCGCCTCCGGTTTCCAGAAAAGCATGGGTTGCCGGCTGCCATCGCCGGAGGAGCGATAGTGCACCGTGGCAACACCGGGCGGATATTCCTTAGTGGGCGCTTGCGCCAGCAGGTCCGGCGTCGGCAAGGCGACAGCGGCTATGAGGAGGATGAAGGTGGCGGCGATGACGATTCTCATGCTGGCGGAGCAAAACCCTCGTCGCGGGCTCTGTCTACCCGTCAACGCCCGAAAGAATGCCCCAAAGCCTGAGCTTCGTGTCTTCGTGCCTTCGTGCGAGATCTTCGGATTTCGGATTTCCGATTTCGAGTTTGAATTCTCCCCACACTGTGACACTTTCCCCGCCCTTCTCACCAAACCTAGACGAATCACCATCATGTCTTACGCGATCATCAAAACTGGCGGCAAGCAATACCGAGTGGCCGAAGGCGACCGGATTGACGTGGAAAAATTGGACGCCAACGTGGGCGAAACGATCACGCTGGATGAGGTGTTGATGGTCAGCGATGGCGATAATGCCACCGTCGGCGCACCGTTCGTCGATGGAGCCAAAGTCACCGCGGAGGTGACCGACCAGTTTCGAGCCAAAAAAGTCATCGCCTTCAAATTCAAGCGCCGCAAGGGCTACCACAAGACCAAGGGGCATCGCCGGCAAATGACCCGCCTCACCATCAAGAGCATCTAGTTTTCACCCTTCCAACCGCAAAAATCGACTCATGGCACACAAAAAAGGTCAAGGCAGCGTCAAAAACGGGCGCGATAGCAACAGCAAACGCCGCGGCGTGAAGAAATTTGGCGGTCAACAGGTTGTGGCCGGCAACATCATCATTCGCCAGTGCGGCACCAAGTGGCGCCCGGGCAAAAACGTGGGTTTAGGCCGCGATTACACGATTTTCGCCCTAACCGATGGTGTGGTCCGCTTCGATCAGAACGGTCGCCGGGTCAATGTGGACGAATCCGCGGCTTAACCGCGCCAAAGGGGCCAAAAATGCGGAATCGGTCCGAAAATCGCGCGATCGCGTTTTCACGATCGCGGTTGACAAAGCCGGGCATCTGGCTATTTGTCCGCGCCTGAAAAATATCGAGGTTACCGTTTTTGTTGAAAATCGGCATCCTCACAGCCCTGGAACGCATGAAAGCCCTCCCCCTTGCCCTCCTGACGCTAACCGCATTGTTCGGCGTCAGTTGCGAAACGTTGCAACAAACCGAGACCGAACCGGAAGTTACGCCGCCAAAACCACCTGCCCCTGCGTATCGGGAAACCGGCGTGGTTTACCGCGGCAAAGCGTCGTGGTATTCCATCAAAACCAACGGCGGTTACGCCACTGCCAGCGGGGAGCGCTTCAATCACTGGGCGGACACCGCCGCGCATAAATCGCTGCCCATGGGCACGCGGGTGAAGGTGACAAATCTCGTGAACGGGCGCGACAAGGTGGTGCGGATCAACGACCGGGGTCCTTACATCACCGGGCGCATCATCGACGTTAGTTTAGGTGTGGCGCACGACCTGGATTTCGTGAATCGCGGAGTGGTGCCGGTTACGGTGGAGGTGATGAAGAAATCTTCCGCTCCAAAACCGGCGCCAACGCCTCCACCGGCCCCGCAACGCAACGGCTGGCTGTTTGGCCGATCAGTGGCGCAAACGGGCTCGAAACCAGCGCCGGCCTCGTCCGAAAAAGCCGATGCCGGGCGAAATGGGGCCGCGAACAGCCTGGCCGGACTCTTTCGGGGCGCCGGCGGCAACAACAGTGCCCGCAAACGAAATGGCCGGGTGACCGCCACCCCCGTGGGGCGCTCCGAGCCGAGGCTCAGCGTTCGGCTGGGAAACGTGGGCAAATCCCTCAAAGCGACGTTTTCGCAGCGCCAAAAGTAGGAGCACGGCGAATCCAGCGCAAATCGCCGGCAACGGCCAAATCAAGCGGCGAAACCCGCCGGAATTTGGCGAGCGAAACAGGTTTGGCCGCAAAAACTTGCCCGGCGCCGCCCCGGACGGCGAGACCGGTTGCAGGCCACCTGGCGCTGGCGCCCCCCGCAGTTGAATCGCCAGGTTTTTTGGTTGAACCAGGCGATTAAGTTGAAGCGAAAGCTCGACGGCGAATCGTGTCAGTTGTTGCTCCGCATCCGGCGTGCTCAAGGTCGCGCGAACGCTGGAAACCAGGAGCGCCCCGGCCAATGGCGATTCCAGCTCGCCACCGTGAATCGGGCTCCAGGCTGCCTCCGCTGCCGCCGGTTGGCCCAGCGGGTAAACCACCACGATTTCGTCCCCCAGCTCGCCAAACCATCGTCGGCGCAGCGATTCGGCGGAAATCCCGGCTGGCAACCGCTGTCCCGGGCCCAAAACCACCAAAAACACCGCATGCCGGTTGTTAGCGGCATGAAGTTGCAGCAGGCGCCGCAGATCGCCCGCGGCGTTTTCGGTGACCAGGTGATGGGGATCGATCAAAAAATGGGTGGGGAAGCCTTGCAGCTTCAGCCGAAGTTCCAGGGGCTCGGGCAGAGATTGAGCGGGCTGCTCCAGTTCCGCCACCACCACGACCGAGGCGCCTCCCGATCCGCCCAACGGCACGGCCAAACCGGCGTCTTTCGGCCACAAATCTCCCCCCAACGGCATGATCGCGTCGCTGGCGCGGCGTTCCGCATTCCACGCCGGCAACCCGCCCAGGATATTCGGGGACGGCGCCGCGGATTTACGGCTGCGGCCCGCGGAAGGCGATCCGCCGTTTTTCGGGCGAATACTCCCCTCCGCCGGTTCGCCGATTTGTTCCTCCTCGCGTTTGCGGAACGGCCACGACAACCAACGCCGGTCGCCTCCCTCCTCCTCTTCCCCCAGTTCCGGCGCGGCCAAAAGGGTGCCTGCCGCCATCCAGCCGGCTGCCACTGCCCTCAACCAAGCTGGAAACCGCGATTTCATTGCGCCGGCTCCGGATTTGGTTGGGTTTCGGGTTGGCGGCCGGCCGCCGGCAGGGCCAAAATCGGCTGCGGCGCGGGAATTTCGGGTTGGGAGCGGTTTTTCGCGATTTTCGCCAAAAATCGCGCCAATTCGGCCAGCGCAACCCGGCAAGCGCGGCCAATCCGCCCTTTTGCAAACGCTCCTTGCGCCGCCGAAAGAGCGTCGCGCAAGGCTTCTTCGCCAATCGCCGCTTCCGCGCCGTAACCCAGGCTCCAACCGGCCTCTTTCGCTGCCGGATCGACGATGAGAATGACGCCCGTGGCCGGCTCTCGCGGTTCGTCGCGTTCCGCCGGGCAAACGTGGTTGATGAGCCAAAAACCGAACTCGGCCAGGGTAGCCTCCTCCGGTAAATCCGCCAGGCACACCGCGAACCAAAAATTGGGAAAGCGCGCCTCGAAATTTGCAATCAACCGGGTCAATCGCCGGCTTTCCCGGGCCGGCAAAACTTCCGCGTGATCGCAAACCAGGCCCAAAAAAATCTCCTCCCGCCCAAAAATCTCTCCGGCCACGCCCAAGCAGTAGCCGCAATGGCTACACACGGTGCTGCCGGGCAGCACCAGTTTGGCGCAACGTGGACAATCCATGAGAATTTCTAAACCGAGCAAAACTATCACAATTTACAAACAATCTCGACGCCGGATTCTCTGAAATTTCCGGTTTTTGCGCCAAATTTTCGTTGGCCGCCGGTGGCCTCGCCGATCGCCGATCGGGGAGGCTGCCGAACCGGGAGCCGGTTTGAAGCCGCCCGGCAATTTTTTGGGTTTGTCGGGATTTGCTGCTTGGAATCTGCAATTTCCTCCGTTAGTGGGCGCTATGCCGAAAGACGTGGTCATCCTTTTTGCCGGTCAAGGCGCCCAAAAAGTGGGCATGGGCCGGGATTTGGCCGAAAATCACCCGGAAATTCGCGATTTGTTCGCCCAAACCGACGAAATCCTGGGATTTCCGCTCACCCGGGCGATGTTCGAAGGGCCGGACGAAGAATTGACCCGCACATCCCGTTGCCAACCGGCGCTTTACGTCCACGGGCTGGCCTGCCTGCAACTCCTCCGCCAACGGTTGCCCGACCTCAATCCCGTGGCCGCGGCAGGGCTTTCCCTGGGCGAATTCACCGCTCACGCCGCCGCTGGAACGTTCGACTTCGAGACCGGGCTTCGCTTGGTGGGAAAACGCGGCCGATTCATGGAAGAGGCCGCCAACGCGACTCCCGGCGCCATGGCCGCGATGATGGGGGGAACCGATGACGCCGTTCGCGATTTGGCCGCGGAATGCGACATCGACGTGGCCAATTTCAACGCTCCCGGCCAAATCGTCGTTTCCGGCAGCGAATCGGGCGTGAACCGCGCGATCGGCGGTGCCAAGGCCAAGGGCATTCGAGCCGCGAAAAAGCTGGAAGTTGCCGGCGCCTACCATTCGCGGATGATGCAAAGCGCGCAGGATCGATTGGAGCCCGAATTGGCGCAAGCAACGCTCAACAACCCCAAAATTCCGGTCATTTGCAACGTCGATGCCCGGCCGGTGGAAGGAAAAGACGACATCCGCCAAACCCTGGCGCGTCAGGTGACCGGCAGCGTTCGTTGGGCCGAAAGCATGCGCCGGCTGGTGGATCAGGGCCAGCCGACGTTTCTCGAATTGGGCCCCAGCGGCGTGCTCGCCGGCTTAATGCGCCGAATCGACCGATCCACGAAAATTCTCGCCGTTGAAGACGTCCCGGGCATCGACGCGGCGGCGGAAGCCCTGGGCGGAAATTCGCCGGGATAGGAGTCTCAAAATTCCGGGTCGTCCAAACCGCTTGCCAGACCGGGGCACGATGCCCAAACTGGCGGCGATGAGGTTTCTGCCCGCAGCGCTGCTCGCGACCTTGACCTGTGCCTGGATGGCTCAGGCCGAACCCATCGAGTTTAACCGGCATGTTCGGCCAATTTTGGGCGACCGGTGTTTTCGTTGCCACGGGCCGGATGCAGCCACGCGCAAGGCGGATTTTCGGCTCGATGTTCGCGAGGCGGCGATCGAAAACATCACCAACGGCGAGGTTTTGCGGCGAATCACGAGCACCGACCCGGACGAGCGCATGCCGCCGCCGAAATCCGGGCAAAAACTCAGCGAAAACGAGGTTTCGGCGCTGAAAACGTGGATCGACGCCGGGGCCGAATTTCAGCCGCATTGGGCGTTTGTCGCGCCCGTCCGGCCGGAGGCGCCGCGCGGCGAGATCGACCACTTTGTGCGGGAAAATCTGGCTCTGTCAGGGTTGCAACCCGGTCCGGAGGCGGATCGCGCCACGCTGCTGCGGCGGGTAACGCTGGACCTAACCGGCCTGCCGCCGAGCCCGGAGGAAATGGACGCCGCGAGAGACGTACGAGCAGGTCGTCGGCCGCTTGCTGGCTTCCCCGCGATTTGGCGAGCACCTGGCGCTTTACTGGCTGGATGCGGCGCGCTACGCGGATACGCACGGCTATTTTGGCGACCGCGAGCGCAGCCTTTGGCCCTGGCGCGACTGGGTCATCGCCGCGTTTAACGCCAACATGCCCTTCGACCAATTCACGATCGAGCAACTGGCCGGCGATCTCCTCCCGGCGCCCTCACAAAGCCAAAAAATCGCCACGGGCTTCAATCGCAACCACTGCATCAACAACGAGACCGGGATCATCGAGGAGGAGTTTCGCGTGGAATACGTTGCCGACCGGGTGAAGACGACCTCAACCGTTTGGTTAGGCCTGACGATGGAGTGCGCGCGCTGTCACGACCACAAATTCGACCCCATTTCTCAGCGCGACTACTACCGGTTTTTCGCGTTTTTCAACAATGTGCCGGAACGCGGGCTGGACGGCTCCCGCGGCAATGCGAAACCGATCCTGACATTGCCAAAACCCGGCGGCGACGCGCTGAAAACGCAGCTTGCGGAGGCCGAGCGCGCGTTTCGGCCGGTGGAGGAAAAATTGGCGAAAGCGCAGGCCGCGTGGGAGAAGACGCTGGCGGCGAAACCGGGTGAGGAAGGGCTGGAACACGCTGGAAAACGCGTCGCGGGCGCGAAGATGACGCCGTCGCTTTTCGGAACGGCGGCCAGCGTTCGTGATGGCGCCCACGTTGCGGTTTCCGGCGTCGAATTTGGCCCGAAATTCTCCTTCGGCGCGTGGGTTTACGGCAGCAACGGTTGCATCGTTTCCAAAATCGACGACGCCAACGACATGCGCGGGATCGACCTAACGTTGCGCAAAAACAAGGCGATCGTCAGCTTGGTGCATCGCTGGAAGAGCGACTCGTTGCGGGTGGCGACGAAGAACGCGGTGGCGGCGCGGGAATGGCGGCATTTTTTCGTAACTTACGACGGAGCGGACGTGAAAATTTACGTCAATGGTAAGCCGCAGGAAACAGTCGTGCTGGACGACGGTTTGACCGGTTCCTTCGCGACCGCCGAGCCTCTGCGAATTGGCCGCCGGCAGGCCAGTTCCTCGTTTTCCGGAAAAATTGACGAGGTGCGCGTGTTTGACCGCGTTTTGAGCGAGGAGGAGATTGCGGAGCTGGCGATTGGGCGGTTTGTTAGGGCGGTGGCGGCGATTTTGCCGGGAAAACGCGGAAAGTCCGATGCGGCGCGGTTGCGGGCGCATTTCGTGCAAGACCACGCCGCGCCGGAATTGCGCGCCGCCGATGCGGAAATTCGCGCGCTGCGGCAACGCGTGGCGGCGTTCGGCGCGAACTTGCCCAGCACCATGGTTATGGCGGAAATGGCCGAACCGCGCCAAACCAACGTGCTAACCCGCGGCGAGTACGACAAGCGCGGTGATCCGGTTTTTGCCGGCGTTCCGGCCATTTTGCCGGGAGCCGCGAAAAACCGGCTGGAGCTTGCGCAGTGGCTGGTTTCGCCAGAAAATCCGCTAACCGCGCGGGTAACCGCCAATCGCGTCTGGCAGCAGTTTTTTGGGGTCGGGTTAGTGGCGACGAGCGATGATTTCGGCGTGCAAGGCGAGTGGCCGACCGACCAGCGGCTGCTGGACTGGTTGGCGGTCGAATTCATGGAAAGCGGTTGGGATCTGAAGCATCTCTACCGGCTCATCGCGCTATCGCAAACCTACCGGCAATCCTCGGACGCTTCGCCGGCGGACTACGTGCGCGACCCGCAAAACCGGCTCCTCGCGCGTGGCCCCCGGTTTCGCCTTCACGCGGAGCAAATTCGCGACCAAGCGTTGGCGGTGAGCGGTTTGCTCGTCGAAAAAATCGGCGGTCCCAGCGTCAAGCCCTACCAACCGCCGGGTTTGTGGCAGGCGGTGACCTACGACGGCGAATTGGCCTACCAGCCGGACAGCGGACCCGGCTTGCACCGGCGCAGCCTCTACACCTACTGGAAGCGCCAGGCGCCGCCGCCGAATTTGCTGGCTTTTGACGCGCCCACGCGGGAAACCTGCGTCGTCCAGCGCTCGCGGACGAACACGCCGCTGCAGGCGCTGGTTTTGATGAACGACCCGGTTTTCATCGAAGCCGCGCAAGCCCTCGCCGAGCGTGGTGGGTCGGTTAGGGCCATGTTTCGGCTGGCCACGGCGCGCGAGCCGGATTCGGAGGAAATCGCCGCGCTGGAGGCCTTGGCGCAGAGCGACGGCTTAGTTGCCGTGGCCAACGTGATCCTGAGCCTGGACGAAACCCTAACCAAGCGATAAAACTGCGATGTCTCCCCACACTGCGCGCCGCAATTTCCTCGCTCAAGCCGCCCTGGCTACCCTCGCACCCGCCATGGACGCAGGCGCAGGCGCGACCCACATTGTGCCACGGGCCAAACGCGTGATTTACCTGTTCATGCACGGCGGCCCCTCGCAGATGGACCTCTTCGACCCTAAGCCCGGCCTGGCGAAACGGCGCGGCGCTGAGCTGCCGAAATCCGTCCGCGGCGAGCAACGGCTAACTGGCATGACCTCCGGGCAAAAGACCCTGCCCATCGCGCCCACGGTCTTTCAGTTCGCGCGGCACGGCCAATCCGGCGCGCACCTCAGCGAGCTGCTGCCACACCTGGCGGGTATCGCTGACGAGATGTGTTTCATCCGCTCCATGCACACGGAAGCGATCAATCACGACCCGGCGGTGACCTACCTGCAAACGGGTCATCAACTGCCGGGCCGGCCCAGTTTTGGCGCATGGCTCAGCTACGGCCTCGGCAGCGAAAACGACAACCTGCCCGCCTTCATCGTGCTGCTATCCAACGGCAGCGCGGCTCGTCCCGCGGACCCGCTCCACGCCCGGCTCTGGGGCAGCGGATTCCTGCCGTCTAACCACCAAGGTGTGAATTTTCGCTCCAGCGGCGATCCCGTGCTTTACCTCTCCAACCCGCCCGGCATCGACTCCGCGGCGCGCCGGCGCACGATCGACACGCTGGCGAAATTGAACCGAAAACAGCTCGCGCAAAGCGGCGACCCGGAAATTGAGACGCGCATCGCGCAATTTGCGATGGCCTACCGCATGCAAATGTCCGTCCCGGCCCTAACAGACCTCTCAAACGAGCCGGAAGCCACGTTTGAGGCCTACGGCCCGGATTCGCGCCGGCCGGGAAGTTTCGCAGCCAACTGCCTGCTGGCTCGCCGCCTGGCCGAGCGCGACGTGCGCTTCATCCAGCTCTATCACCGCGGCTGGGACCAGCACTACAACCTACCCAGCGACCTAAGACTCCAATGCCGCGACATCGACCAGCCCTGCGCCGCGCTGATTCGCGATTTGAAGCAACGCGGCCTGCTGGACGACACCCTGATCGTCTGGGGCGGCGAATTTGGCCGCACGATCTACAGTCAGGGAACGCTGGAGGCCAACAACTACGGCCGCGATCATCACGGCCGCTGTTTCACCATGTGGCTGGCCGGCGGCGGCATCCGCGCGGGCTACACTCATGGCGAGACGGACGATTTTTCCTACAACGTGGTGCGCGGCGGCGTACACGTTCACGACCTCAACGCGACGTTGCTCCATTGCCTGGGTCTCGACCACGAGCGGCTCACGTTTCGCACCCAAGGCCGCGATTTTCGCCTAACCGACGTGCATGGAAAGGTGGTTCGCGCGTTGCTGGGTTAACGCGGTCAATTCGTCAACCCCAGCCTGACCACCGGTCCGGAGCCGGAACCGGCGAACCGGAAAAAAGAATGCGTGGTTCGAGAGTTTCGAGGTGAAGCTCTCGTTTTGGCGATCAGGGTTTTGGTTTTCTTTTCATCCCGCAAATACGCAAGGTTCAGGGGCGAAGAATTGCGGAAATCGAGGGTGCAAACTCGACCGAAAATTCGCGCAATGCTAGAGTCCTTCATGTGACGAAAAAGCTACGGAATTGCTGATTGTTTGGAAAACGTAGGCAAGCTTGAAGGTGGTCAAGCTTCGTCCTTTGCTGCTGATTTGACACCACAGTAGCCCTGGAGGTAATTTGCGCGCATGACTTAACCCGATTCAAGTCTACCTTGCCAATATGACCGTAGCTGCTTTGGACAAAGAAATCGTGCTTGATGACCAGGGGAATCCCCAAAAAGTCATTATTCCATACGAGCAGTTTGTCGATTTTGTCGAGACATACGGCCTGGATCTGACCGAGGAGGAACGCGCCGGGCTTCAGGAAGCAAATTCCGATTTGGTAGCTGGGAACGAGGACGCTTTTGTTAGCTTCGATGAAGTCAAAAAGGAACTCGGGCTGGATGCACCAAGTTAAGTTCCACAAAAGAGCCTTGCGCTCCTTGAAGCGCATCCCTCCTGACCGTCAGAAGCAAATCGTGGCCGCCATCGACGAACTGGCGGACACCGACGATCCAGCGGCACATCACAGCGTCAAGGCCATGCGCTGCAATTGGAAAGGTCACTACCGCATGAGGGTCGAGGGTCGGAGTATACCGGGTGATCTTTCGCCTCCTTCAACGGGACGATGGTGAAATTGAAGGGGTCATGATTTTCATTGCGGATATTGGCTCGCGCGGCGGAATTTACTGAAGGCTTCTGACGCCGGTCGGGCGAAAATTCGCGAAATGCAGGCTAGCTAGAGTCCTTCATGTGACGGAAAAGCTACGAATTGCTGATTGTTTGAAGGAGTTAACTGGATTCAGAGTTGGCCAAACTCCCACACGCACCATGAAAATCACCTTCGTCACCGACACCTTCGCCCCCCAACTCAATGGCGTGGCCACCACGCTAAGCCGACTGGTCGAGGAACTGAGAAAACGCGGGCACGAGGTAGAGATCGTCCGGCCGTCGGTCCTCGCCTGCGAGGAACCGGGCATGCAGGTGCCGTCCTTTGCTCTGCCCGGTTATCCGGAGGTTCGGGTGGGTTTGCCGATGGGGCTCATCTTGCAGAGCCGCTGGCATCGCAAGCGCCCGGACGTGATTTACGTGGCCACGGAAACGCCGCTGGGCGCCTCCGCCATCAATGCCGCGCGCGCTTTGCAAATTCCCGTGGCCAGCGGATTCCACACGAATTTTCAGCAGTACATGACGCACTACCAGCTACCACTGCTGGAGCGGGCCACCATGCGTTATCTGCGCCACGTTCACAACCGGACGGACCGCACGTTCGTCCCCTCGCACGATGTCATCGCCGAACTGCGGCGGCAGGGGTTCGCCAACCTGGAATTGCTGCAAAAAGGCGTCGATACCCGCCAGTTTTCGCCGAAACACCGGGACCCGTTTTTGCGGCATGAGTGGGGAGCCGGCAGCAGGGCGCCGGTTGGTCTGTTTGTCGGCCGCATCGCGCCGGAAAAGAACCTGCCGCTGGTGGTGCGGACGTTTACCGAGCTACAACGCCGGTTTCCGGATTTTCGCGGAGTTTTTGTCGGCGACGGCCCCAAGTTGGCGGAATTGAAGGCGCGGCGCCCGGACTTCATCTACGTCGGCAAACGTCACGGCGAGGATCTTTCCCGGCACTACGCCTCCGCCGATTTGTTCGTGTTTCCCAGCATGACGGAAACCTTCGGCAACGTAACTCTGGAAGCGATGGCCAGTGGGCTGGCGGTGGTCGCGTTTGACTACGCCGCGGCGCGCCAACACATCGCCGACGGGGAAAACGGCTTCTCCGTGCCGTTTGGCGATGAAGACGCGTTTGTGGCCGCCGCCGTCGGTGCGGCTCAGGACAGCCGGTTAGCCGAAATTCGCCAGCAAGCGCGCCAAAGCGCCCGCAAAGTGCGCTGGAAAAAAGTCGCCAAACGCTTCGAACAAAATCTTCAGCTACTGATCGACAACCAATCTCCAAAATCCCCGAAAAACCAACGCCGCCAGCCGCAACCTACCCAAACCGCCTCAGCATAGCCCCATGAAACCCAAAATCGACTGCGAGAGCCTCATCCTGTCCGACATCCACCTCGGCACGCGCGATTCCAAGGCCGAGCAGGCCACGGAATTCCTCAAGGCGCACCGTTGCCGGCGCCTTATCCTCAACGGCGACATCGTGGATGGCTGGGCGCTGAAAAACGGCGGCAGGTGGCTGGATTCGCACACCAAATTCGTGCGCACCGTGCTCAAAAAGATGGAGAAAGAGGACATGGAGGTCATCTACCTGCGCGGCAACCACGACGATATTTTGGAGCGCTTTTTGCCGGCCGCGTTCGGCAAATTGAGCCTGGAGCAAGAGTATCTGCGCGAAACCCCGCACGGCCGTTACCTGGTCATCCACGGCGATGGGTTCGACTCCGTCACCACCAGTTGCCGCGCCATCGCCATGCTGGGGGCGGTTGGGTATGATTTGCTGCTGCGCCTCAACCGGCACTACAACCGCTGGCGCGCCTGGCGGGGAAAGGGTTATTTTTCGCTTAGCAAGCACGTTAAAGCGCGGGTGAAGTCCGCCCTGAGCTTCATCGGCCGTTACGAAGAGCAGTTGCACCACTTCGCCAAAGGCCGACAATGCCGCGGGATCATTTGCGGCCACATCCACACGCCGGCGGACAAAATGATCGGCGAGGTGCACTACCTTAACAGCGGCGATTGGGTGGAGTCGATGACCGCGATTGTGGAGCGCGAGCCGGGGGAGTTTTCGGTGGTGAGCTACGAGGATTTTGCCGGATCCAAGGAGCCGGTTGGACGGCGTTTGGATCTCGAAGCGGCGCCGGACGAGGTGGAATTGGCCGTCTAGGATAAAGTTAAAACAACGCCCATCCCTGGGCACACACACAAATCGCGGATGATCAACTGCCCGACCGCGCGATTTTTATTCCGTGGTGGCGGCGGCTGAGGCTTTGGCGGCGGCTTCGCTCTTTTGCGCGAACCAGGGTTCGAAATCCTCCGGTTTTTGCACCTCAAGAAATCCCCTCATCTGGGCGTGGCCCGCGCCGCACAACTGGCCGCAAACGATGTCCCAGCGCCCGGTTTTGGTGGGAATGAAGAACATCGGGATCTCCATCCCGGGCACGGCGTCCTGTTGGATGCGCATGGGGATGAGGTGCAGGTTGTGGATCACGTCCTTGGACGTCACCTGAACGACGCATTTGCCATCCTTGGGCAGGATCAACTCGGCGGAGAGAAAGTCGTCCTCAGCGTTGGGATCCTCCCTCACAAGGCCCACCGGGTTGGTGCCGTCGATGCGGTCGGGACGCACCAGGCCGAATCGGCCATCGGCTCCGGCGTAGTGGAAATTCCAGCGAAATTGCTCGCCAACAGCGCGAACGCGCAAAGCGTCCGGATCATCCTCGCTGGGCCCGTCCTGGACGCGCTTGGCCCAGAGCGGGAACGCGAACCCCAGCAAAAGCACGATTTCCACTAACACGACCAAAACTTCGAGGTGCGTCGTGAAATGCGAGGTAACGCCCTTGTAGCTGGCCTTGGGATTGGCGCGCCGGTTGAATTTGAAGAGCACGACGAAGAAAAAGATCGTCCAACCCACGCCGAGGATGGCCATGACCCAGTGGATGACCTCCAGCATGTGATCGACCTGACCGCCGTGTTTGGAGGCAAGCTCGGGTTGGCCCAAAAATTCGTTGATGCTGAATGCTAGGGTGGGGTCCATGGGAAAAAATGCGAAAAATGTGGGGTTGGTGCGTGGTTTTTCGGCTGCTACCGGCTTTTTGCGTTCGCCTGTTGTTCCTCCATCAGGGCCAGCCGCTCGCCGCGAGCCAATTTCACGATCAAAGCGACGAATCCGGCCAAAACGCCGAAAACGACCAGGACCATGAAGCCGATGGCAAAACTGGCGGCTTGGGCGACGGTGGAATCGTCGAAACGGCAGGCCGGGCAGGCGAGTATGGCGTTGAGGGTGACGGAATCCATAAATCTCGATCGGTCAGGTGATGATGCTCTTGGACTTGCGCACGAACCAGACGCCGTAGGGGATGAGCGCGAAACCGATCAGCGTGCTAACCACGCCGCTAACCTTGCCCCAGAAGCCAACGACGTCGTTGGAAGTCCCCAGCGCCCAAAATCCAAAGCCGAGCATGCAAAGAATGGCCAGGGCGATGAAAAAAACGTGGAATTGCTTGAGTCCCATGGGTTAGAAATTGGAAACTAGAAATTGGAAATTGGGCAAAATTAGTGGGGGGTGGGTGAAGCGGCGCCGCCAGTCAGTTCGCTCATTTCGTCTTCGTGGCTCACCGGAGAGGTGACGTCGGTATGCTCGTGGATGGGATCGGCCTTGGCGAACAGAATCAGGCCCATGAGCCCGACGGCAAAGGCCAGGGTAAACAAAAGCACCTTGTAGATCAAGCCGCGCTCGTTGCTGAGGTGCATGAAGATGAGCATGACCAGACTGGTTTTGATGGTGGCCACCAACAGGCCGACAACGATGTCTTTGGGCGAAACACCGGGCAATCCGAAGTCGAACGGCGGCCACAGTCCCAAGGCCAGGGTGATGCAGGTAAACACGCAGAGGGCCACGCCCACCAACCAGTAGGTTCCGATGTGTTTGCGGATTTCTTGGGGAGAACTAGCCATGGTCGGGTCACATGAGGTAATACAGCGGGAACAGGAAGATCCAGATGAGATCGACGAAGTGCCAGAACAGCCCGCCCACTTCCACGCGGTTGGCCAGGTGTTCGGGGTTCTTTTTGTAGAGGCTGCGGCCAAAAAAGGCGAAGAAACCCAGCACGATGGCCCCACCCACCACGTGCAGGCCGTGAAGCGCCGTCATGGTGAAGTAAATGGCGTAGTAGGGCGCAAACCTGGGCGCGTGAGAGGCAGAACGCCGGATGAGATCGCCGGGAACGGTGACTTTGGCATAATCGCCACCCGCATCCTCGCCACCGGTCTCGTGTTTCGGGTGAGCGTGCGGCCAACGGAAGATTTTGTCCGTGGGAAAGAAGCCGCGATCGGAGTATTCGCGGTATTTTTCCTTCTGCTCGGCTTTGTGCTGCAGGTAGCCGGCTCTCATGGAATGGCCTACACCGTTCTCCCAAATTTCGTCGTTCCAAGCCAAGGAGTTCTCGTCATCGCGGACCATTTGCATGTCGATGGTGTGGACCTCAAGCGCGATGCTGTCATCGATCAGCTCACCCCGCAGGCCGTTGCCGCGAAAGAACGCGATGGCGTCCTTGCCGGGTTTGCCGCCCAGGACGTCCTTGCGTTTGAAGCGGAAATAGCTGGTGTTCGTAGGCGTGCCGACCACCTTGAGCGCGAGGTTTCCGACCGGCGTTTCCTTGATGACCATGAGGTTCCTCTTCGCCAGCGCCAATTCGCGCTCAACCTTCTTGATTTCGTCTTTTGAGCCGTTTTTGCGAATGTTCGCCAATTCTTCGCGTTTGTCGGAAATGGTCTCTTTCGCCATCTTTCGCCGGCGGATCACGTCTTCGCGAACGGCGGCCTTAATTTCGGCGATGTGCGCGTCGAGCACGGGCGGGATTTGCGAGTTGAACAGCCCCTTTTTCAGCTCCCCTTCCGGTTTGAACACCAATTTGTCGTTCTCCACCGACGGCTTGAGCAGTTGCACGTCGAATTTCACGCTTCCATCGACGGCAAAGTCCAAAAAATGCGGGTCGGCTTTGCCGGCAATCCCGGTTGGGACGAGCGCAAAATCCACCTCGTCGGCGCGGAAAAGCAATTCGTCTCCGGCGAGGATCAATTCCTCGGACATGCCTTCAATTTGGTGCTTTTTCTCAGCCAAACCGCCATCGATCAGCGCTCCATCAGTGAGAAACACGCCAAAGTGGTGGTTGAGCTTGGCGTTGTACTCGATGCCCTTGTTGACCATGAAAATGGCCGCGCAAAGCAAGACCAGCAGCATGTAGAGCTGGTATTTGCCGTAGTTGCGCAGTTTCAACTGTGCCCACGCCATCACCACGAAGACGCTGGAGGCGATCAACACCAACGTGTTGACGAAACCGATGTAGACCATGTTTCCATGCACGTCGGTTCCGTTTGGCCACGGCGGATCGATCCCCTCACGCACGCCGGTGCGCAGGAAAACGTAGGCGGAGAAAAGACCGCCAAAAAGCATGACCTCAGAGGCCAAAAACAGCCAAATCCCGATTTTGGCGTTGAACAGGCCAGTATCGCGGCGGGCGTTGACGGTGTAGGGAATTTCCATCGTTTACGGGGTCGAAATTTCCGGGTTTTTGAGGCGAATTTCGGGGTTTTTGTCAGTTTTGGGCCACTTTTTCGGTGTCGGGTTCGGTTGCCGGCGAGTCGCTCGGATCCGGCTCAAACTGCGGGGTAAAATCGGTGTCCGCCCCCGGCACGCTGTATTCGTAAGGCCCGCGGTAGGCGACCGGTTCCTCGGCAAAGTTGCCGTGCGGAGGCGGGACGGGACAGGACCACTCCAGCGTCGTTCCGCCCCACGGATTGAGTTCGTGCGTCTTCGCGCCGCGGAACATGCTCCAGAAAAAATTAATGATGAAGGGCAACTGAAAAATCGCCAGGACAAATGCGCCGAACGAGGTGAGCAGGTTCAGATCGATGACCTGGACCGGCACTTCAGCGCCACTTTTGAAAAACGCGTTGAACAGGCGCGCCAACGGGTGATCCGTCGCCAGATAGACCTGGCTGGCCACTTGCTCGTAGGCGGCTCCGCCGTCAAAAGCGCGCCGGTGCATCCCGGCCATGCCCTGGACGAACATCGGCGCGAAGACCAGGTTCATGCAGATGAGCGAGGGCCAAAAATGCAGGTGCCCCAGCAGTTTGTTCATCTGCCGGCCGGTTTGCTTGGGGAACCAGTGGTAAATCCCGGCGAAGAGCGCGAAAATCGTGCCCGGGGCGACCACGTAGTGGAAGTGGCCGATGACGTAGTAGGTGTCGTGCAAGTGCAGGTCCGGCAGCGCGAACGCCAGAGGCAGTCCCGTTAATCCGCCGATTCCAAACATTGGGATGAAAGCCGTGGCCCACAACATCGGCATGGTAAAGCGAATCGACCCGCCCCACATCGAAATAAGCAGCGAGGTGATGAGAATGACCGAGGGGATGGAGATGAGTACGGTGGTGGTTTGAAAAAACGTGGTGACCGCCGTGCCCATGCCAGTGAGATACATGTGGTGGGCCCAGACGATGAAGCTCAAAAATCCCAAAACCATGACCGCGCCGACCATGACGGGGTACCCCCAAAGCGGTTTGCGGGTGTTGTTGGCCACGATTTCCGCCACGATGCCGATCGCCGGCAAAATGAGCACGTAAACCTCCGGATGGCCCAAAAACCAGAACAGGTGCTGGTAGAGCAAAGGACTTCCCCCGCCGGAAACATCGAACAGCGCGCCGCCCACGTGCAAACCGCTGGGAACAAAGAAGCTTGTGCCGGCCAGCCGGTCCATGAGCTGCATAACGGCGGCCACTTCCAGCGGCGGGAACGCCAACAGCAGCAAAAAACCGGTCACGAGCTGCGCCCAGCAGAAAAACGGCATGCGAAACCACGTCATGCCCCGGGCGCGGATGTTGATGATGGTGGTGATGAAGTTGATCGCGCCCAGCAGCGACGAGCTGATGAGGAACACCATCGCCACCAGCCACTGCGTCTGCCCGGTCCAGTAGCGGTCGCGAAAATGCAGGTCGGTCGTCGTCGCCAGCGGTGAGTAGTTGGTCCAGCCCACCTTGGCAGCGCCGGAGGTGAGGAAAAAGCTGGCCAACATGAGCACGCCGCCCACGAAGTAGCACCAGTAGCTGACCATGTTGAGCCGGGGGAAGGCCATGTCCGGCGCGCCAATCTGAAGCGGTGTCACGTAGTTGCCAAACGCCCCGAACGCCAGCGGGACCACGGCCAGGAACACCATGATGGTGCCGTGCATGGCGCCGAACATGTTGTAAAGCTCCCCGGTCACGAGCCCGTCCTCACCGATCCATTTGCGGAAAAACGGCCAGTCGCCCACCAGCGGCAGCGGCTGATCCGGGTAGGCGATGCTCCAGCGCATCACCATCATCAAAAAGAAGCCGAACGCCATGAAAACCAGCGCGGTGATGCCGTACTGGATGCCGATGATCTTGTGGTCGGTCGAAAAAATGTACTTGCGCCAGAAGCCCAACTCATGGTGGTCGTCGTGAGCATCGTGGGCGTGCGCGTCGGCGGATTCTGCGGTCGAACTCATGTCGGGTTTGTGCTTTTTGCTTGGTGTTTTTGGCTTTGCTAGGCTTCGGCTGGCGGGGCGTCGGTTGGCGCGTCATTTCCGCCTCCGCCGCCAATCGGTTCGCCGGTTTGCAGGTCCACTTCGGCTCCGGGCAACATTTTGTCGGGGCCGATCGCGTTCAATTCGCTCTCCGTCCACGGCGTAGTGCGGCTGCCGTGGAGTTCGCGGGCGTGGCGCACCATTTCCTCGGTCACCACGGAGGCGTTGTTGCCAAAACTGCGGCGGATGTAGGTCATCACCTGCGCGATCTGCTTGTCGCTCAGCATGGCCCCTTGCGGAGGCATGATCCCGTTGTAAGTGGCGCCGTTCACGGTGATGGGCCCGGATATACCCGGGAAAACAATCGCAGCCAACCGCTCGGTGCCGCCCGTGACCCAGTCCGAACCCGCAAGCGGCGGAAATTGGCCCGGCATCCCGTTGCCGTTCGGCTGATGGCAGGCCTGACAGGTGGCGTAAACCTGCTTGCCGCCGGACATCCATTTTTCGATCCAGGGACGGTTGTCGATGACCTCTTCCACGCCTTCCAAGATCGGACGTTCTTCCGGCACGTAGTTGGCCACGGCGTAGACGTTGTCCATATCCAGGCCGCCGCCGGAATACGCGCCCAGGTAGGCTCCCCCGGCGGCCATTACCAGCCCGGCGCCGATGAACGACCAGAGCGAAACCGGCTCCATGCCGGTCGATGGCTCGGATTTCTCGCGCCGCACGGAGGAATGCACGTCCATCACGCTGGCGTGATGCGCGTAGTCGAGATTTCGATCGTGTTTTTCGTCCATCGCCATGTTTAATTCGCGGTTGCCAGGTTTTCGGGTACTTCAAAGTCCTTTTTCAGCGCCAGCAGATAGTCCACCAAGGCCTTAGCGTTGTTCGTGGGGACCGCTTCCCAGGTTTCGCCGTCTTTTTCCCAAACCTCCACCGCCTCGTCGGAAACCTGGCCGATGACGCGCCGTTTTTCGAACAAATTGCGGAAACTGGGCATGATTGAGGTGGGATTGAGCGCTCCGGGATCGTAGAGATGCTGGTAGTGCCACCTGCGGTCGGGCAGTCGCCAGCCCACGTTGCTCAAATCCGGTCCATGACGCTGCACGCCCAGGTAGGCGAATTTTTCGCCCAGATAGTCCTGCGGCCGGGTCGAGCGCAGCTCCGAATCCTCTCCGCCGCGCCCCGCCCAGCCGGTGCGATGCATGTCCGCCCCGGCGTAGGTGGGCCGGACCATTTGAGTGTGGCAGTAGGCGCAACCGTTGCGGGCGTAAACCTCCGCTCCGTGCTCTGCGCCAACCCGTCCCGGCGGATAGACGCGTTTTTCGCCGTCCACCTCAAATTCCACGGCGTCCAGGTCAGCCGTGGCTTGAAACGGGACGACGATGAGGAAGAACCACGGCAGCGCGAAGGCTACCGCCAGGCAAAGGACAAATGCGCGAAAACTGTTCATGCGTTGGCTCCTTTCTCAGCGAGCTGATCTCGGGTGAAGTAGTCCTCCGGCTGCTTGTGGATGAGGGTGGGACCCTCAGTCTTTCGGCCCCGCTGGCAGGCCATCAGGCCCAGATGAATCAAAAACGCCACATTCGACACCACGATCAATCCCCAACCCAGCGCCAGGGCCGAAAGGTAGGGTTTGCCGCGCTCCACGGAGGTCAAAAACTCCTCCGACCAGTTGCCGATGACGTGTCCCTGGGCCATGCCGGCAAAAATCATGAAGGCGACGATGGCGATGACGCCGTAAGCCGAAAACCAGAAGTGAAAGCGAATCCAGCCGCCGTTGATCCACTCACAACCGCAAATTCGCGGCACGATGAAGTAGATCGCCCCGAGCACGGTCATCGAGTAAAACCCGTAAACCGCCAGCAAATCGTAGCCGGCCTGCGCGTGGGTGAACTGAAACATGCGGCCGGTGGGAAAAATCGAAATCAACGCCCCCATCGCCACGGTAACCACAAAGGCAAACGTGCCGAACATCGTGAAACGCAGCGCCGGGCTGTAGTTGATCCATTCCGCATGCACGCCCATGGTCTTGACCAGATTCAGCAACACCGCCAGTGCCGGGATGAGCAGGAAAATGGCCGCCGTGCTGCCAAAAGTGGGCATCCAGGCCGGCAACGGGCCGCCCATGTAACGGTTCATGCCCGTCCAGCCGGCAAAAATGACCAGCGTCCAAAACCCGAACACCGCGATGGTGTAGCTGTAGACCGGCCGGCCGATCACCTTGGGCACGATGTAGTAGGCGGCGGCCAGAGCAATTGGGCCCAGCACCATGTAAGTCATGTTGCTGACGTACCAGGCGCCGATTCCCGCCTTGATCACCGCGGCCCCGTCATCGCTGTGGATGAACCAGTTGGCCGTGAGGTAAACCCAGGGAAACCACAGCACCGAGGCCACGATGTACCACTGCGAGATGTAGGCCTCCCGATTGCGGCGAGCCGCGAACATCCCCAGGACCCACAGCATGATGAAAACGTAGGAACCCATCACCGCCGGTGCGAATGCTTTGGGAAAATCCAGCCACTGGACGGAGGTTCCCCAACCCAGCAAAATCGAAAAGAGCCCCAGCAGGATCATCGCGTTCCAAATGCTGCCGGAAACGATGACGGTGGCGGGATTTCGCAGGACGTTGCGGCTGAGCCTGGCCATGATCCACAGCGCCACGCCAAACCCGGCCTGCATCCCCCAGCCGTAGACCAGCGCGTTCATTTGCGCCGGAAAAACCCGGCCGTAGGAGAGAAACGCGCACCCGTCAAAGACGCGGGGGAAATTCAACGTTAGCGAGCTGATGAATCCTAACGCCGTGCCAAAAACCAGCCACACCGCGGCGCTGGTGAAGAAAAACAGCAGCGGAAATCGCAGCGAGCGGTCGATGTGCGCGCGAAGCTGGACGTCGTCGTTGGCGTTGGTGTCTTGGGAACTCATGAAATTCTAGCCCTGCGGCTGCGGCTTTTTGTTCGCGGGAGGCTCTGGTGCGGCGGGAGGTTGAGTTGGCTTGGCCGGCGTCGCCGGTTTTGGCGCGGAATTGGCGGGCTTGGCAGGTTTGGGCTGCGTTGCCGGTTTTGGCGCGGATTCGGCGGGTTTGGCAGGTTTGGGCTGCGTTGCCGGTTTTGGCGCGGATTCGGCGGGTTTGGCTGGTTTTGGCTGCGTCGTTGCCGGTTTCGGCGCGGAATTGGCGGGTTTGGCAGATTTTGGCTGCGTTGCCGGTTTTGGCGCGGAATCCGCGGGTTTGGCTGGTTTTGGCTGCGTTGCCGGTTTTGGCGCGGAATCCGCGGGTTTGGCAGGTTTTGGCGGCGTTGCCGGTTTCGGCGCGGATTCGGCGGGTTTGGCTGGTTTTGGCTGCGTGGTTGCCGGTTTCGGCGCGGATTCGGCGGGTTTGGCAGGTTTTGGCTGCGTGGTTGCCGGTTTCGGCGCGGATTCGGCGGGTTTGGCAGGTTTTGGCGGCGTCGTTGCCGGTTTGGGCGCGGAATTAGCGGGTTTGGCAGGTTTTGGCTGCGTGGTTGCCGGTTTCGGCGCGGATTCGGCGGGTTTGGCTGGTTTTGGCGGCGTCGTTGCCGGTTTCGGCGCGGAATTGGCGGGTTTGGCTGGTTTTGGCTGCGTGGTTGCCGGTTTCGGCGCGGATTCGGCGGGTTTGGCTGGTTTTGGCTGCGTGGTTGCCGGTTTTGGCGCGGAATCAGCGGGTTTGGCAGGCTTTGGCTGGGTTGCCGGTTTAGGTGCGGAATCAGCCGGCTTGGCCGGTTCTTCGGGCTTGGCTGGCTCGGTCTTTGCGGGAGCCGCCGGGGCGGCGGATTGCTGCTGCATCAGCTTGTTAGCGGCTTCGGTTCCGGGGACCGGCACGGCCGATTTCCGCGGTTTTAGCTGCTCTAATTCGCTCAGCACGATGCTCATGGCCTCTTTCATCGGGACTTTGGCGCTCCCAGCCGCTTCATCGGCGACCGCCGCCTCTGGAATCCCGGCTTGCTGTGCCGTGCGGATTTCTTCGGCGATCTTGACGCGATTTTCGGCCTGTTTTTCCGCAAAACTCTCGCCACCGCGGCCAAACGGGCTCTTGGCGATCAACAACCCGAGAACCGCGAACAGGAAAAAGACCACGAATCCGCCCACGTAGGCGCCGAGGCGCAGGATCGGTTTGTCTCCGGGATGGACTTGGTCGCTCATGGCAAAAGTTTCGGTTTGGTTAGTTCACGACGTTGATGGATTCCTCCAGACGCGGGTCTCCGCAAGGGTACAAACTGGATTTTGCGGCCAGGCGCAGGAAAGCGAACCCCAAAAAGCCGATGACGCCGACTAGAGCCGCAACGTCCAGCCAAAGCGCGCCGGAAACCATGAGTTTGGGGCTGTGCCCGGCCATCACGCTCAAACTGGGGCCGCGCTCGGGAACGATCATCCAGTAAACATCGACAACGTGCATCAGCAGGTTCCAAACGGCCACGGTGCAGAGCAGTTGGGGCACTTTCTTGATATCGCGCCACAGCAAAATGACGAAGGGGATGAAGAAATGGCCGACGACCAGGCACAAGCTGATTTCCCGCCAGTGACCGCTGTTGCGCAGGAGGAAAAACACCGTTTCCTCTGGAATATTGGCGTACCAAATCAGGAAATATTGGCTGAAGGAGATGTAGGCCCAAAAGACGCAGAAGGCGAGCATGAGCTTGCCCATCAGGTGGTAGTGCTCCATGGTCACCACGTCCTTGAGGTAGCCCTTGCTGCGCAGCCACGTGACCACGATGACTAGCAACCCCATGCCGTTGAGCGCGGCGCCGGCAAAGAGGTAGACGCCCCACATGGTGGAGAACCACTTGTAGTCGAGCGTCATCAAAAAATCGATGGCCAAAAAGGTGTAGCCGACCGCAAACGGGATGATGAAAAAGCAGCTCCAGTAGCGGCAGCGCTTGAACAGCTCATCCCCCGCCAGTTGGTCGTTTTTGATCGACCAACTGCGCAGCGCCAGCACCATGAGGATGAAAACCGCGGTGTAGAGCGCCAGCCGCAATTTGGCGTCCTTGAAGAAAAAGAACCACTTGTTCGCCAAAAGCGGATTTTCCTCCTTCATGAGGTGTTTGAGGACGGATTTGGCGTCGGGTTTGTCCGCTTCAACCACTGCCAGCTTGGCTTCGAGGTCAAAGCGTTGCTCTTCCAGCGCGGCGACGTCGCCGGCAGACATTCCTCCGCCGGTTTCGGCTTTTTCCAGCAAGGCTTTGCGTCGGTCGATTTGCTCCTGGATTTCCTGACGCCGTTCGTCGAGTTCGGCCTTGGCGGCGGTGAGATGCTCTTCCACGTGATCGCCGGCTTCGGCTTTGAGCGCGAGGGCGTCGGCCTCCCATTCCCACAAATCCTGGCGCACTTGCGGGCACCAAAACGGGATGGTGAGCACAAAAACCCAAGGCAACAGGCCCATGATGTTCTCCATCTGCCGGCGCACGGCGATGCCCCAGCCGGAATTGGTGGCGTGGTGGAGGATGGTCCAGAAAAGCCCGCCCATCCCGAGCGTGAGCCCAAAAGTGACGGCGAAGAGGTAGGAATACGAGGCGATGTCGCCAATGTCGTCGCGCGCATCGCCATCCCGGAAAAACATGGTGAACAGCACGATTCCCAGGCCCACCACCGCCATCAGGCCGAAAAGCAGCTTCAACCCGGCAATTTTGCCGCCTGCGATCATCTCCCCGCCTTGCGGCAGGTCTTTCACGGATTTGTGGGCGCTCATGGGTTGGGTGCTGCGGTGTCTTGGGCGGCGGCGTCAAGGGCGGCCTTGACTCCGGGATGATTGGCATCGGCTTTTTGGCTGATTTGCAGGGCGCGGACGTAGGCCACGATGGCCCAGCGGTCATCCGGGGCAATGTTGCCGCCGTAGGCGCCCATCAACCCTTTCCCGTGGGTGATGGTGTGAAAAACCTGACCTTCCGGCAATTGCGCGACCCGGCCATCGATGAGGTTAGCGGTCGGCGGAAGCATGCCGCCCATCCAAAATTTGCCGACCACGCCATTCCCATCGCCGGTGGCGCCGTGGCAGATGCTGCAGTAAATCTCGTAGCGCTCCTGGCCGCGTTGCAGGAACGCTTCGTCCACCGTCAACTCGTCGGTCGGCAGACCCTGGCCGAAAAATTCGCCAAATCGTCCCGTGCTGAAATAGTCGTCGGCCAACGCGAGGCGCAGATCGGCTTTCCCGCCTTGGGAGATGGCTTTTTCCGGAAGTTGGTAGCCCATCGGGATGGTGCCGGTCACCGGTTTGCGCGCGGCCATGCCATCGGCGAAAAAGTCGCTCTGTTTCTGCGGGCGCAGCTTGTACTGGTCGTCCATGTCCGGAAAGACCTGGACCGGGTTGTTGGTCGAGGCCTGCCCCTGCCAGCCCCACAGGCCGACCCAGAGGATCGCGAACAAGATGAGGATGAGGAAAAACCAGCGCATTTTGGGTCAATTTTGGCTCACAGCTCTTCTTCCACCAGTTCCACCTCCTGGGCTCCGGCTTGGAGCAGGAAGTCCTTGGTTTTCTCCCGCGAAAATTTGGGATCGCGGGCCTCGATGGTGATGACGAAACCGTCGTCGGAAAAGCGGTTGAAGGTCTTGCTGGCGAACAGCGGGTGATGGAGCCGGGGCAGTTTCAAAATTACCAGCAACCCGAACAAAATCGTGAACGCGGAGAAAAGGATGGTCAGCTCAAAGGTGATGGGGAAAAACGCGGGAATCGTGAACAGGTTGGCGGGCTTGTTTTGCACGATGGTGGGATACAACCCAACCTGGGTGCCGAATTGCAGCGCCAACGCGGTCAATGCGCCGGCCAGGCCGCCGCAAAAGACGAATTTCGACAAATACGAGGGTCCCAGCCCCATCGCGGCGTCCATCCCGTGGATGGGAAAGGGCGAGTGGACGTCCCAGCGCTTGAACCCCTCGTCGCGACATTTCTTCGCCGCCTCGTAGACAGCCTTGGCGCTGCCAAACTCGGCCACGTAGCCCCAAACTCGGGTGATTTTCTCGGGATCGGTCATGGGTGGGGGATTGGAAATTGGATATTGGAAATTGGAAAATCGATCACAGCAAATCGGCTTCGAATTTCGAATTTCCAATTTCCAGTTTCTAATTTCCTGTTTCCAATTTCCATTTTCAGTGAACCTGGGATTGCGGGAGGACGCCTTTGACCTCGCTCATGGCGATCATCGGCAAGTAACGGACGAACATGAAAAAGAGGAAGAGGAACAAGCCGTGGGTGCCGGCGAACATGGCGATCTCCACCCAGGTTGGCTCGTAGTGGCCCCATTGCGCCGGGAGGAAATCGCGGGCCAGGGTGGTGACGATGATGACGAATCGCTCGTACCACATGCCGGCGTTCACGCACATGCACACGGCCATGACGACGAGCAGGTTTTTGCGGCACCACGGAATCCAGAAAAGCTGCGGGGCGATGACGTTGCAGAACATCATGGTGTAATAGGCCCAAACGTAAGGGCCGCTCATGGCGCGCAGGTGGAACGCGGCTTCCTCGAACTTGTTGCCGCCGTAAAACGCGGTCCAAAGCTCCATGAGGTAGGCGTAACCGACAATGGAGCCGGTGAGCAGGATGATTTTGGCCATGTTGTCGATGTGCTTGGGCGTGAGCAGATCGTGCAAGCCGTAAATCGCCCGGCAGGGGATCATCAGCGTCAGGACCATGGCGAAGCCGCCAAAAATCGCGCCGGCGACGAAATACGGCGGGAAAATGGTGGTGTGCCAGCCGGGAACGACGGACGTGGCAAAGTCGAACGACACCACCGAGTGCACGGAAAGCACCAGCGGCGTGGAAAGCGCGGCCAGCAGCAGGTAACCCATCTCGTAGTGCCGCCATTGCCGGTTTCCGCCGCGCCAACCCAGCGCAAAAATGCCGTAGAGCGCCTTTTTTACCCCGTTTTTGCAGCGGTCGCGAATCGTGGCCAAATCCGGCACCAAACCCAGGTACCAGAAGATGACGGACACGGTAAAATACGTCCCCACGGCGAAAACGTCCCAAAGCAGCGGCGATTTGAAATTTTGCCAGATTGCGTTGGAATTCGGCACCGGCGCGAGGAACCAAACCATCCAAAACCGGCCCACGTGGAAGCCCGGGTAGATCCCGGCGCAAATAACCGCGAAAAGCGTCATGGCCTCGGCGGCGCGGTTGACGCTGGTTCGCCATTTTTGCCGTGTCAGGAACAAAATCGCCGAAATCAGCGTCCCGGCGTGGCCGATACCGATCCAGAACACGAAATTGGTGATGGCCCAACCCCAGGCGACGGGTTGGTTGTTGCCCCAGATGCCAACGCCGGTTGCGACGAGGTAAACCAGGGTGAAAAGCAGCACGCCGACGAGGGTACCGGTCGGGATGATGATGGCCCACCAGATCGGCTTCTGGCGGCCTTCGATGATCCCGCAGATCCGGTTGGTGATCCACTTGTAATCGCGCTTGTTGAGCACGAGAGGCTCGCGCGCGACACCGCGCATGTCCTGTTCCGGGGTGGAGATGGTGGATCCGTTGGCCATTAGAACGGTGAGCAGATGGGCAGAAATTGGGGCGCGGCTGCGGAAGCCGTAGCGGTAGCGGTGACTTTCAGTCGCCGCCGCGAAAAATTCGTCGGGCCGTGAAGGCCGTGAAGCGTCGCGTAGCGACCGCTCATGATAGCCGTGGGTTTCAACCCACGGTCGGCTAGCGGAAGGAACGATGCGTCGCGTAGCGACCGCTTAGAATGCACGGACATCAAACCGCTTAACCGGTCGCTACGCGACGGATCGATTCGTTTGGCGCCGTTCCGTGGGTTGAAACCCACGGCTAACATACGCCGTCCCGATGGGACGAATTCCGATGCCATGGGCTCGGGCTCTAGCTCTGGCCGCGCGGGCAAAGGCTCCGCAACGCAGGCGGACGCTTGCGCCGCAAATTCGGATGCTTGCGCTACAAATTGCAGGTCGCTGGCAAAATCCGGGCTCATCTTAGTGCATGTGGGCGGTGGCGTGGCCGATGTGCTCTGCGCCGGGCATGTTCGGGTTCGGGTTGCGCACTTTGGCCAGGTAACTGGTGCGCGCGCGGGTTTCGAGATACTTCAACAGGTCGTAGGAACGCGGATGAGCGTCCTTGAAGTCGTTTTCCGGCGATCCCTTGGTTTTGCGAATGTCGTCGCCCTTGGCCAACAGATTGCCGAATTGGATCGCCTCCGTCGGGCAAGCGTCCTGACACGCCGTTCGCACGGAATTGGTCGGAACCTGGGTTTTTTGGGCGTCGTCGCGCGCTGCAGCCCGTTGCTCGATCTTGGCCGCCTGAATGCGCTGCACGCAGTAGGTGCACTTCTCGATCACGCCACGCATGCGAACGGTGACGTTGGGATTTTTTTGCAGCTTCAGGCTGGTGGTTCCCAAGCCGCGCGCGGGCGCTAGCGGGCCCCAATCCAGGTCGTTGGCCGCAATGCCGGCCTTGCGCGTTTCGTGGAAGGAGCTGCGCTTGTTGTAGTCGAAATAATTGAATCGGCGCGCTTTGTAGGGGCAGTTGTTGGCGCAATACCGGGTGCCGATGCAGCGGTTGTAGGTCATGGCGTTGAGCCCATCGCCGCTGTGGACGGTGGCGTTGACCGGGCAAACCGTCTCGCAGGGCGCGCTTTCGCATTGCACGCAGGCCACGGGCTGGATCAGCATCTCCACGGCGTCGTCATCGTGGGCGGGACGGCCGCGGCGGTCGGGCGTCATCGTCTTTTGCGAACTCATCCCCTCGTCGGTCGGCGTTTTCTCCGCGGGGCTGGAAAAATAGCGGTCCATGCGAATCCAATGCATCTCGCGGCCGCGAATAACCTCGCGTTTGCCAACAACCGGGATGTTGTTCTCCGCCTGGCAGGCGATGGTGCACGAATTGCAGCCGGTGCAGGTGTTGAGGTCGATGGTCATCGCCCACTGATGCTCCTCATCCACCCGAAAACCGCCGTTGGTGCGTTGGAGTGGCGGTGTTTTGCCGTGGGCCGGCTTCTCGTCGTTCTTTTTGAAGTAGTCCGGCCCCTTGTAGAGCGAAATGCCCGGCGGGATGTGCGAATCCATGCCATGCTTGCCGGCAAATGTCCAGTGGTCCTCGTGAGCCTGCTCCGCCGCCTCTTTTTTCTCCTCGTACATCTCCTTGGTCCCCTCCCGCACGATGGCGCGGCCTTGCATGCTCCAGTGAATCGCGGTTGGCGCCAGTTCGTACTTACCCCCGGTTTTTTTCACCGTGGCGCCGCTGACGATGTAGCCGGTTTGCGAGGCAAAGAGAGGATAGGCGTTGAAGCCGGTGTCTTCGCCCACGCTTCCGGGACTGGTTTGGCCGTAACCCAACGCGAGCTGAATCGAAAAATCCGCCTGACCGGGAATTCGGAACGCCGGGGCTTCAATCGGGGAGCCTTCTCCAACGGTGATGGAGACCATTTGGCCGTCGTGCGTCACTCCCAGCCGGTCGGCGGTTTTTTTGCTCATCACCGCGGCGTTGTCCCAGGTCAGCTTGGTGATAGGGTCCGGAACTTCCTGGAGCCAACTGTTGTTGATGTAGCGCCCGTCCCAAACGTGGGAACTTGGCGTCAAAACCACCTCGATCGCGCCTTTGTGGGGATGATCCGGGATTTCGCCGGCGTCGATCGAGCCCGATGGCGCGGCTGCCGAGGTGACGCGCTGGTAGCGCACTCCGTCCAAAAATCCGTCGCGCAGGGCCAAATTCCACGCCTTGGCCACATCGCCTTTGGCCAGCGTTTCGAACGTCTTCTTCACCGCTTCGTAGGCCAGCGTGGTAGGATCCGCGGGTTTCGCCGGTTCGGCGGCGGGAACTGCGGGAGCAGCGGGAGCAGCGGGAGCAGCGGCCGCGTCAGCACCGGCAGCGTCGGATTCGCCTTCCCCCTCCCCTTCGGTGGGCTCGGGCGTTTCCTGCAACAGCGCCAGGAGAAAATCCAGGTCTGACAAGCCGCCGAACAGCGGCAAAATCATCGGTTGAGCCACGGAAAGGATGCCCGTGGCGCTGCGGGCGTCTCCCCAGCTTTCCAGGTAATGCGCGCCGGGCACGTGCCAGCTTGAAATCCGGGCCGTGGCGTTGTAGTGCAGCCCGCAATGCACGCTGGTTTGCAGTTTGGCCACTAAATCGGCAAATCCCAGGTCCGCCGGCGCGTCGTAAACCGGATCGCACGGCGTCAGGGTCATCAGCGTCTCCACCTCGCCACTTTCGATCGCCGCGGCCAAATCCGCGATTCCGTCCGCCGGTCTGCGCTGGTTTTCGAACAATTGCAGCGGCGTGCGTCCGCCGCCGACCGCGCCCAGGGCCACGTTCATCATGCCGGCCAGGATTTGCACCGCTACCGGTTGGCGGGAACCGGCCAGCACCAGCGCTTTACCCTTCGACGCCGCCAGATCCTTGGCTGCTTCCTCGATCCACGCCAAATCGAACACCTCGGCGGTGAATTTCGAGGTCAACGGCTCCGCCGCCGCCTTCAGCGCTCCATCGCCCGCCGCTTCGCCGAGTTTTTGCGCGAACAACGCCGCGATTTTCACGATTTGGTTCGCCGGAATCCGCAAGCGATGATCGGCTACCCCGCCGGTGAGCGAAAACGCCGGTTCCACCGCGTAAAGCCGCGACATTTCGCCGTCCGGATCGCGTCGCTTGGCCCACTGCGCCCCGGCGTCCTCGCCTTGGCAATCGAGCCCGAGAAAATCGCAGTCGAGCGCCAAAATTTTGTCCGCCAGGTCGAGTCGCGGCACGGCAGACACGCCATCGCCCCAAAGCTGGGTTTCGGCCTCTTGTTTGGCTTGGGAAACCAGCGGCTCGTACTCGTAAACCTTCAAACCCGGGAATTTCTCCGTCACTTCCTCCAAAACGCGAGCCCGGGTCGGTGAAGTGCTCGCGCCCAGCAAAATCGCCGATTTTTCGCCCTGCGAGACGCGAAATTTGGCCAAAAACTCGGCTTCAAACTCTTCACCGCTCGTCTTTTCTCCGTTGTGGCGAAAATTCCGCGAACGGTCGGGGTCGTAGAGGTCCAAAATCGACGCCTGGGTGAAATGATCGGTCCCGCCGGATTTTTCCGGATGCAGCCGGTTTCCATCGACTTTCGTCGGCCGGCCCTCATGCGTCGTCACCACCAGCGGCACGCAACCATCCGGAGTTTGCCGGACGGAGGAATACAGCAGCGCCTTGCCCGGGATGACGTGCTCCACGTGCTCGTTGTAAGGCACCAGCAACTGATCGGCCCGGCGGCAGCTCGAAAGCCCCACGCCCGCCAACGACGCCGAGGCGCCCATGAACTTCAAAAATCCTCGCCGCGTGGATTCATCGGTCTCCGAGGCGCCCTCGGGAAACTCGCGCTCGGCCCACTGGCGAAACTCCGGCGTGTCCTCAAGCTCGTCGTAGCTGCGCCAATACTCGCGCGGCGAATCCGAACGACGGCCGTCAGGTCGCGAATTCTCGTGGGGCGCTGGTTGCGGGTTGGGCATCTTCAGGATCGGGTTGGGGATCTCCAGTTTCGAGGTTCGGATTTTCGAGTTTCGAGTTTCGAGTTTCGGATTTCGAGTTTTTCAGCGATGACAAGCCGTGCAGCTTTCCGGAGGGCGAATTCCCCAGGCTTCCTTGAGTTGCGCGCCAATTTCCTGCTGCGTCAGCTCACCTTCGGCCACGAGCCCGTGGTCTTTCGCGACTTGCAGCAAGTCCTCGGCCGATTTCCCCGTTTTTTCCGCCAAATACGCGTAAAACTCGTCGCGATCCACGTCCGCCGCGCTCCAATCCAGGTTGGTGATTTCATCCAGCGGCCGCAGCGCGTTTTCCGGGTTGCGGTGACAATCCAGGCAAAAACTCATGCTCAGCGACTTGGCGTGATAGACCACCTCCATCTCGTTGACCTTGCCGTGACACTCCACGCAACTCACCCCGCGATTTACGTGCGCCTGGTGGCTGAAATACGCGTAATCCGGCGTTTTGTGAACCTGCACCCACTCGATCGGCTTGCCGGTGTACTCCTCCGTCCCCACGGCCATGGCCTCGCGCAACCTAGCCAGCTTGGGGCTGTCATTTTTCACAAATTGGTGGCAATTCCAGCAAGTCTGCGCGGTGGGGATGTTAGAGTGCAGCGAGTTCTCCACCTGGCTGTGGCAGTAGCGGCAATCCATCCCCAATTGGCCCGCGTGCAGGCTGTGATCGAACGGGATTGGTTGTTGCGGCTGATGGCCTAGCCGGCTGTATTTGGGCGTCCAATAGACGGTCACAGCCGCGGTTGCCGCCGCTCCTAAGGCGAGCGCGGCAACAACAAGCTTGAGCGGCAAAAAATTGGTCCAGCGTGGAAAAAAATTCCCCATTTTCGGAATGAGATCGCGGAAGGTATAGGGCTTGTGAAAAATTTCACAAGCGTTTATCTACATTTTTTTCTACGCCTGTCAGTGACATGGGGTAACACCCAAAATTCACCGAAAACAAAACCCTCCGCCGGCCCCAAAAAACAAACGCCATCGCGGAACCGGGCTACAAAGTGGATGGGGCAATGTAATAGCCGCGGCGGTGGTTTTTTGGGGACAATTGCCGCACAATGACAGCCAACCTGCGAACCTCCACCGCTCCAACCGCGATTTTTGCGTTTGCGGCGATTTTTCTCGGTTTTTCGGCAATTTCCGCGAACGGCGCGTATCCAAACCGGGCCGATCGATTCGTGAACGACTACGCTCACTCGATCGAACCGGCCGACGCCGCGAAAATTCGGGCTCAACTGGGTCGATTGGCCTCCAACACCGGCGTTAGCGTCATCGTGTTGACGATCGATTCCTTTCGCGCCTACACGGCAGACGACATCAGCTTCGAAAAATTCGCCACGCGGCTTTTCAACCAATGGGGCATCGGCGACGCCGACCGCAACGACGGCATTTTGCTGCTCGTGGCAAAAAAGGACCGCAAAGTGAGGATCGAGCTGGGCAAGGGCTACCCATCCAGCTACGACGCGCGCGCCAAGGAGATTATCGACACCGTTATCGTGCCGAATTTCAAGGCGAAACGCTTCAGCGCCGGAATTTTGGCGGGAACCGAGGCCATCGCGGAAATGGTCGCCGAACCCGTGCCTAAGCGTGGGCAAACCTCGCTTTTGCTCTGGATTTTGAGCGGCACGGGCGCGATTGGCCTGGGATTTCTAGGTTTGGTCCTGCGCAGCCCCAAATGTCCGCGCTGCGACATGAGGATGAAGCGAAAGGCGTCGTTCGACCCCGCCGAGCACCTGAGCGAGGGGCAACAAACCGAGCAAAAACTGGGATCGGCGAATTTTCAGCTCTTTGGCTGCGAATCGTGCCGTGAGACGAAAATCGTGCGCCGAGGCCGTTGGTTCAGCGGGTTGAAGCCTTGCAGCCACTGCCAATTTCAGACCCTGAGCCGGAAAACCCGGGTTCAAAAGCGCGCCACGGAGTATGCGGCGGGAATCGAGCAAGTGACGGAAAATTGCGCTCACTGCGGCCACCATTGTCAGTTCGCGGTGGAGTTACCGATTTTGCAAAGCTCATCCGACGACGACTTCAGTTCCAGCTCTTCTTGGAGCAGCAGCGGTGGTGGTGGTGGTAGCGATTTCGGCGGCGGAAGTTCCAGCGGCGGAGGCGCGAGCGGCGATTGGTAGCGCTCAATATGTCGTTACGTCGTCGCTTTTCCCGCCGCCTTTGGACCCAAGCACCTTGTCAGGGCCGGTCGAAATCACGGCAACGGGCTGAAACAACGTGATCGTCCCGGAACCACGCGGATTCGGAACCACGCGGATTCGGGACCTCGATTCGGTCGTCCTGGTTCGTGTCGAGATAAACGAGGAACGGTTCGCCCCAGGAATCGTTGAGCCGGAAATCGTTGCCCACAGGGACAATCCCGCGGCTTTGCGGGGTTTTGGCATGTTCGCCGCCAATGAAGGTGACGCGCCGCGGATTGTACTTCATCGCGTCCGGATCGCCGGGGGCCGACAAGAGCACGTCGATGAGTCCGGAGGTTTCCTCCGTCGTCAGCACCAGGGCCCGGCGGGCTTCAGCCAAGTCCCCCCGTTCGTAAGCTACCACGCCCTGCGAAAAATGGTGGTCGGCTTCGCTTTCTACCACCGCCAAGTCTGCTCTTCGCGGTTGCTCGATGCCAAACCACCACCATCCGCCACCGCTCAGAGCCAGAAGCAGGGCAACGGCCACAGATCCGAAAGCGAGGACGGGGCGTTTCGCGGGTTTGGCAGGTTTGGCCACGTGCCCGGATCGATTCGCGGATGGGGACGCCGAAGCAACGGATGAAGCTGGTAGAACTCCGCTCGCCAGGAACGCTCGCCAGTCCACCACCGACTGAGGACGCTCGTTCGGCCAGACCAGAAGCGCCAGGTCGATGAGCCGGCAAAGATGGGCGCCGAAGGGTTTTTCGAAGCGGGAGCCTTCCAGGGGAACCAGCGGGTCGGCGTCTCCAACGCGGTCGGTCGCATCGGGCGGGCGTTCCCCGGTGACGACGCGATACAGGGTCGCGCCCAGCGAGTAGAGATCCGTGGCCGGGGTCAGTTTGGTGCGCGACTGGTATTGCTCGAATGGGGCAAACCCAGCGCTAACATCCGTAGTAATCGTCGCGGTTTCCTGCATGGCCTGGCGCGAGGTGCCGAAGTCGAGCAAGACCGGGCGCAAATTCGGCTCGGCCAGGATGATGTTGGCCGGTTTGACGTCGCCGTGAATCAAGCCGGCTTCGTGCACGAATTTCAGCGCACCCAAGAGGGCTTCCAATCCAGGCGTGGACGGCGTCGGTGGAAACCCGGCCTGCCTCATCCAGGTAAGCGGAAAGGCTCTGGCCTTTGAGATACTCCATGACCATGTAGGCCGCGCCATTGGCCTCGAAAATGCGATGCACCCCGCATTCTCCGGCATCACCGCCCTACTCCTTCCAGCCAACGAGCACAGCCTCGAGCGCGCTTCCGCCCGGTTCCCGGCTCTCAAGGACGAAGCTGCGGCCATCTGGGGCAAGGGCGCCGCTGAGATCGGCGAGCAGGATCTCGCCGCGATAGTTCCGTTCTTGAGACTGACCTTGAAGGCGTGGGTTGCTTCCAACACCTTGCAGATGCATCACGGACAGGGCCGCTTTTTCGCCTGAAGTTGGTTCCTTGCTGTTCACCTGGATCTTTCTCCCCCTCCGCCTTGATCGCGTTCGGCTCGGTCCCGCGTCCAAATTGGTAACGCCACTCGATGTCCCACCCACCTTTGCCTGGAGCCACCATCTCCCTCACAATCCAGCTTCCGATCACAATTCGGGCGTTACCCAAGGGAGCCGCCGCCTCGGCTTGGCGAAGTGTGCCCGTCATGGCCGTGGAGAATTCGCCGGTTAATGCATCGCGGTCGTTCACAGTGAACGACCGCCCATCGGCACCCAGATTTCCTTCCAGATTCACCACAAACTGCGTTCCCCGGCCGTTGGATTCTGTGGCACTTCCGACGACCGTGGATGTACGTCCCGTTTCGTCTTCAGGCGAGTTGCCAGCACCCAATGGGTCGCCGAATCCCTGATTGGCGGGGGTTTTCTTCGACTCTTTCATGGCTGGCGCAGGTGACTTAACCAGCTGCAGAAACTCTTGGGCAGATTCTGGCCGCCCGTTCACATCGACCGACAAGGCTTGGTCGATCGCCGCCAGCATCGGCAAGCCGTATTCGCCCACCAATTCCTGCCGGTGCGCCAGCAGGCTGGTATTTTCACTCCGAATCCGAACTGCCGCGGAAACCGGCTCCTCAAAGGTGATCGCCCTGTAGAACGAAGCAGCCAGGGAATACAGATCGCTTGGCGGCCCCAGGTTTCCTTCAGCCTGAAATTGCTCGAAGGGCAGATACGGAGAAACGATCCCTGTGCCAACGGCCTGTTGCGCGATGTATTGAAACCGGGCATTGCCAAATTCGACCAAAACGGCGTTCTGCAGGTTCTTTGTCAGCAGGATATTTCCCGGCTTAATGTCCAGATGAAGATTGCCCGTGCGGTGTAGTTGCTCCAATCCGCCCAGAATCTGCTCCAGAAACAAACGAAGTTCCGTGGTCGAAAACCGTTCTCCGTTCTCTTGCCGCAGCTTGATCTCATCAGCCAACGAACGGCCTACCAGATGCGACATGACAGAGTAAGCTGTTCCATTCGCCTCAACAACCTTCACAACTCGAATCAGGTTGGATGTACGAGGGCTGCCAATTGCCGGGCTTCGCGCACAAAGCTCTTGAGGGACGATTGAAAAACCCTGGAATGATCTGAGTTGCCCGGGGTAGGCTCAACTTGACCGCTGGATGCCAGGCGCTGCGCAAGGTCCGCTGGCAGGTGTTCCTTTACCACCACTTCGCGCATCCTGACGGTGTCCCAGGCCAGATAGGTGTAGCCGAGAACACCGCTACCCAGCGTCTCGCGAATTCTACATCCTTCCAGCGAAGTTCCCGGCGCTAGCGCAGCTCCTTGGTAAGGGGATTGGCTCATAGTCTCCTCGATCGTCGCTGGGGATTTCCCCCGCTGCAACTCCCGTCATGGCTTGAGTTGTACTTCGGTAATGCGCCGGGCGCGGATGGGAGCTTGCGGGATGGTCTTCCGGTAGAGCTTTTCCATGGGGATATCCAGCACGGGATACTTCTCCCAGCCGATCGCATCGAAGTGCCACCATTCACTGTTCATGATCTTAAATCCGTGCCGCACCATCACGGTCTGCAGAATCTTGCGATTAACCAGGATATCGGGCTTCAGGCTCAAATAGCGAGCGTGGGCTTTGGGGGTAAAGACGTCGTATGCGGTCGGCATCGCCAGTTCATTGCCATCAGCATTGACCAAGGTCAGGTCAACGGCGGCTCCCCGGTTGTGGCGGGAACCCTTGGTCGGGTTGGCAACGAATCGGGGATTGGGCATGACCTTCCACAGTTCGCGCTGGACTGCGAGGGGACGGTAGCCATCCCACAGCTTCAGGCCCAGCCCCTGTTTTTCCAGGTCAGCCTGCACTTTAGCGAGCTTAATGGCAACGGGCTTGAGGAGGTATGCGCGATGTTCCGGATAGAACTGTTTTTTGCAGAAATTGTCTGTGGTTGCGTAGGGCAATTCGACAATGATCCCGGGAATGAAGTCGTTGATGCAGACCAAGTCTTCAGCAGACGAATCGGCTAACAGCAGACCCAAAATCCCAAGCGCGACGAACAAATTTTTCACAAATACAAGCGATAAGAAAAAGTGATTGCAAAATCTCCTCCCGTTATTCATTGTCCACGCTAGATGGGGCAATCGCCCAGGTCCAACCAATTATTGAGGCAATTTCATCCAACCTTAGTTGACCCTTTAGGTCAAAGTCACCTATTTCTGCCGAAGAATCCCCGCCAACCTTCACATCCCATGAAAAAGCTCGCCGCCACCCTCCTAGTTGCCTCGGCCCCTTCCCTTTGCGTCCTGCTATCCGCTTGCGCTCAGAATGGCACGCCTCCTGCGGATCTGTCTAGCACGGCGGCTGTACCCCCTCAACCATTGAAGGGACTTAATATCGCCTTGGACATCGGCCACACCAAAACCGCTCCCGGAGCCATAAGCGCCCGCGGGCGCGGGGAATTCTTTTTCAACCATGACATTGTCAGACAGTTGGCTCCGGCCCTGGAAAAAGCCGGTGCTGAGGTGCACGTCATCAATCCGAAGGGATTTCCCATTGGGCTCCAGGATCGCACACGAATCGCCAAGGAAGAGGAGGCCGACTTGTTTCTTTCCATACACCACGACTCAGTAAACAAAAAATACAAGAAGAGTTGGACAGTTGCAGGCAAAAATCAAGAATACTCCGACAAGTTCAAAGGCTTCTCGGTGTTCTTCTCGAACAAGAATCCCTTGCCCAGTGCAAGCAAGGCCATGGCAACTCGAATCGGTTCGGCAATGCAGAGCGCTGGTTTTACCGCCACCCTACACCATGCCGAGAAGATCCAGGGTGAGAACCGACCTCTCATTAACAAGGAAATCGGGCTTTATGAGTTTACCGACTTGATTGTCTTGAAGACAGCTACCATGCCCGCAGTGTTGCTGGAATGTGGGGTCATTGTTCACCGCGCAGAGGAAGAGGAGCTAATGAAGGGTGAGGTTCAAGCCAAGATAGTCAATGCCGTGGTTTCCGGGCTGACAGCGTTTGCACTTAGTGATCAAGCAGCCATAAACCGTCCTTGAAGGAATGAAATAGTCGGTAGAGTGCAACCTTGTTCAGCGATCAGTTTCGGCTGATAGCTTGTTTTTCGGCGGTAATCTTCCAGCTCGATCCGTATCGCTGGAGCGTCCAATGGTCCCGGGCCGTGCCCGTGAGGCGTTTGCCGGAGTTTTTTGTGTAATCGTACTTCCAATCAAAGGCAACAGACACGTTGGTGCGATCGGCGTTGAAGTGGATTTCCGTTTCTCCAAGGACGGTGATCGACATCCGAATATAGTTTTCGAACATCTTATACCGATCGTTGCGGATCATCGAGTGAGTGGCGCGTGAGGAAACGTTATGGAAATCGACCGTTGCTGCATAACCACTAAGCATTCCGTTCATGTCTTCGTGCACCAGGAAAGTGAGGTGCTGCATGATGAAGTCGTGGACTGATTTCCGGTCGTTGTTTTCCGCCTCCCGCACCCTGCGTTCCATTTCGGCGCGTTCCCTGACATTTCGCAGGCGTTCCTGTTCGGCAGCAAGCGCATTGGCCTCGGCCTGACGCCGTTCCTCGGTCAAACGGGCCGCTTCCCGTTCCGCAGCCAGGCGCTTCTGGGCTTCCACCCTGGCCAATTGCTCTGCCTCCGCCTTTCCGGTTTCACGTTCGGCTGCCAGCAGTCTGGCGACTTCATCTGCTATGCCCATGCGCGCTTTGCGAATTTGATCGCTCGCCAGCGCTACCTTGTCTTGCCGAATACGAAGTTTTCCGACCAAGGCTGCAGCTTCGCGGGCGCTGGAACGGGAATCTCCGGATTCCCTTGCTTCAGCACGAATGGACTCCAGTCTCTTCAAGTCTGCGGCGGTTTGCATCACGGCAGTCTCAACCTGCTGAAGTGTTGCCTTTGCCTCTTGCCGCAGCGACGTCAGCCTTGCCGATGCGTCTGCAGGTTGGGCGAAGTCTTTCGTTATTTCGACCCACAGTCTATCGACGCGGTCGCGCTCATTTCTCACCCGAACAGACAAGTCCCGGGCACTCGTGTGGCTGGCGTCGAGTGCTGCAAACCCATCGGCCACGGACTTTTGCAGTTTTAACTGGGTCAACTCCGCTTCCCTGAGTTCCTCGTTGCTGAACATACCCGTCACACTTTCGATATCTAAACGGCCCGATTTCAATCCCCATACTGCGGTTGCGCCGGCCGCGCCTAGAACAATCATCCACAACGCCACCAGGGCAAGCACCCTCTTGCGCTGCCTGGCCGAGGGCGATCGCCGCTCGGTGCGCCGTTGGGTTGACATCTGCAATCCCGAGTTTGGATCAGCCAGTTCCAAGGCCGTCCGCCAATCGGCCACGCTTTGCGGACGGTCTTCTTCGTCAAACTCCAAGGCCCACACGATGGCATCAATAAATTTGGTGTTGTATCGGCCCTTGGCCTTCTTTTTCAGTTCAATGGGATTTGGGTGCCGGGCGCGCGCCGGAGCTTCCGGAGGCGCTTGGCCGGTCATCGCCGTGAAGAGGACCGCACCGAGCGAATAAAGGTCCGTCCACGGCCCTTGGTTGCCTTCCTCATGATATTGCTCGAACGGCGCGAACGCAGGGGTGAGGACCGCAGTCATCGCCCGGGTTTTGCTGCCGACGGCCATCCGCGCGCTACCAAAGTCGATGAGAATGGGTTCGCCTCGCTCGTTTATGATGATGTTCTCCGGTTTGATGTCCCGATGGAGAAATCCATTGTCGTGAACCAGTTCCAACCCGCTGGAAAGCCGGTCCACGATGGCGAGCAACTCTTCCTGAGATGGCGGTTTGGCTTGTCGTTTGAGCCACTCACCGAAACTCAGTCCATCGAGAAATTCGGTGACCATGTAGCCACTTCCGTTGGCCTCAAAAATTTCGTGTACCGTCACAATCGACTCATGGTGGCACGCCGCCAGAATCCGCCCTTCCTCCATAAATCGGGACAGCGCCCAACGAAAGGTTTCCTCTTCAAGCTGCGTTTTGGGAGCCACCGTGTTGCCGTCGTGATCCCGAGTGGCAAAGTCCGATGGCAACAGTTCCTTAATCGCCACCTCCCGATTCAAACTAAGATCCTGAGCATGGTAGGTGATCCCAAACCCGCCAAAGCCAAGGACGTGTCCGATCTTGTAGTGCCCCAGTTGCGTGCCTGGTTTTAGGGCGAGGAGGTGGGATTTGCAAGTATCGCTCATCTTCGTCGGCTTCAATTGTTAACGCGCCTTCAAGAGAGTTTTCCCGCTGCTAGACAATCGAGTAGCCATCCAACCGGTCAACTCGGCCCGCACCCATTTTTTCCCGTCAACGTAGCGTTCTTCCAACCCGGTCACGGAGACGTGGCTGCTAAGGTTGGCCACCTTCGTTGCGTTGGTGTGTGGCTCCGCCCGCATCGACAGCACGCCGTCGCTGTTCTGGTTGACTTGCCACCTGTTTCCACCGCGAAAGGTCATGTAACTCGTGGACCGGCCTTTTGCCACCATCCAACCTCGGAGTCGCAGTTTCACCCAGCGTCCGTCAACTTCACCGGTTGCCGGAAGGGGCACACTGGATTGGCGGAACGCGGCTCCCAACTGGGCGGCGGCAGAATTCGGCTGGCTGCGCACGCTCACGCCCTCGGAACCAGTGTAAACGACTTCATAGCTGTTGGTGCCCGGCGATGATGATGCAGGTGGAGATCTGCCATAAGAGGTGGCGGCATCATCGATGCGAGCCAACGTCATGAAACCGTAATCGTCGTTTCGGGTAGTTTTGATCTCAAACCGGTTAGTCCCTGTCACATGCTTGCTGGTTGCGCCGTCCGAAACGTAGAACCGGGCCCGGAGCGTGACGGAGAATTTGTCCCCACCGATGCTCTGCACCACAGGTTGGCTCAAAACCTGGTGCTGGCGCGTAGTCCATTGGCTGTTGTAGGCATTAAGCTTGCCGGAGATCTCGGAACGGTAAAGGTAACCGTAATCGAAGTAGCTGGCCCGGTTTGCAAAAAATCTAAGCTGGTTGTCCCCCGAGCCGCTGTCACCGGCGGCAAGGTAAGCCAAGGCATAGGCCCGAACCGCGTCTGCCGGATCGGTTTGGGTCGTTGCCTGGGGTGTTGCCGGAGGTGTCGTCGTGGGAGGCGTAGAACCGGCCGGTTGATTCTGTGAAGCCAACAAGTTGTTGATTTCGTCCAGGATACTTTGGCGCAACCTCCGCAGAGAATCCACCACTCCGGCGATGTCTGTGGAATCATCCCGGACTTCCTGCAGCAAATCGCGGGCATCCTGGAGGTCACTTGGCGTAGTTGGCCGTTGCCGGGATTGTTCTAGCAGTGCATCGATGGCTTTCAGGCTCGCGGTGGCATCCGACACGATGTCATCCACCTCGTCGGAAGTGGCCTTGGCTTGCCGCTGCAGCGAGGTCAACTGCTGGGAGGAGGAACGCGGTTTGCCGGTTCCCCGCTTGATATCGACCATGTAGTCGTCGGCTCTGTCGCGTTCGTTGCGAATCGTAGTCACCAAATCGACCGCGGACTGGCGAATATTTCGTAGCGAGGATGCCAAACTGGAACCTGCCACAGGTGAAATTGGGGGAGGAGTGACGATTTGCCCAGGCTTGTAGGTGTCCCGGTGCGACTCCATGCCATTATCGCGCCGTCCAAAGGGATAATGGTCTGGCAGCAGCCACCAGGCCAGCGCTCCACCGATTACCGCAACCAACGTCACCAGCATGGCCACCATTGGCATGATGCCGCGGCTAGGCTGTTTGGGACGGCCCTTGCGGGTGGTCATCCGGGTTTTGCGCACCGTCCGGGCTTTGCGCGAAGAGGCGCCGTCCAGGAGTTGGCGCCATGCAGTCACGTTTTGGGGTCGGTCTTCCTCATCCACCTCCAGGGCGGCTTCGATTGCGTCAACAAACTCCGCTGAAAAGTGCCCCCCGGTTGCTGTTGTCAGATTCAACTCTTCCCCGCGTTTCGCGCGCAACGGCGCCTCAGGGGGAGCCTGGCCAGTCATGGCACGGAACATTACCGCTCCCAGCGAGTAAATGTCTGTCCACGCTCCCTGATCCCCACTCTCATGATACTGCTCGAACGGGGCGTAAGAGGGCGTGAGCACCGCGGTCATGGCCCGCGTCTTGCCTCCCACGGCCAGCCTCGCACTCCCAAAATCGATCAACACCGGATCGCTTTGCTGGATCATGATGATATTCTCCGGCTTGATGTCGCGATGGAGAAACCCCTTGGCGTGGACGATCTCCAATCCGGAAAGCAGTTTGCCCAAAATAACGTGCAAAAGCTCCTCGGAGGGCGGCCCATTCCTATGATTCAGCCAATCCGCCAAATGCTCCCCATCTAGGTATTCGGTAACCATGTAACCGGTGCCATTGGCCTGAAATATCTCGTGAACAGCAACGATCGTCTCGTGATGGCAGGCCGCTAGAATTTGAGCCTCCGAAATAAAGCGTTCCAGCGCCCAGCGAAAAGTCGCCAGGTCGTTTTCCGTTTTCGGTGTTACACTCGTGCCCTCCCGCGTGGCGAAGTCCGAGGGCAACAACTCCTTGATGGCCACTTGGCGGCAAAGCTCAAGATCCCGCGCCGCGTAGGTAATCCCAAACCCGCCAAAGCCCAGGATTCGTTCGAGACGGTAGTGATGCACTTGGGTGCCCTCGGCAAGAGCAAGTCGGTGGGTTGTGCTGTTATGGTTCATCTCCTAGTGTCCTCTGCGAAGAGAATTCTTCCTCTCTTCCGTAGTTGTCAAGTTAATTGCCTATCATTCGCAGGCGCCATGCGTGCCCATGGACATCTCGGGTGGTAAGCCTTTGGAAGTGACTTCGCCAAGTTGTTGGTTTTTCATCAGCGGCAACCCGCTCGAAGTGCCGGAGGTTGACAAGGGCTCCATGCTGCAATTACCACAGTTCACGAACAGGACGCAGAGCACCAATTTCCGCTTAGTCAGCGCCCACCAAAAAGATGCCCAAGGACGAGGCGGCGCGATTTATCGAGAAAAGTCTGCTGCTCAACGGTTTCGCGGCCAAGGATCTGAACATCGGCATGCGAGTTTTTGCGCTGGAGCGGGCCGACGCGACCGAGGTGGCCGAGGCGATTGTGGAACTGCTCGAACTGGGCGAGGCGCCAGGAGCTAAAACGCCGGGTAGAACGAAAAATAGCTGGTGCCCTCCATTTCTTCCACCCGCATGCGCCGGTTTCGCACGCGTTCGCCCCAGCTTTCGGTAAAAATCACCTCACCACGCCCGTCGTTGTAGCCGGTGAGGACGGAAGCGTGGGTGTAGTCGCTCTCGCCGGGCCATAATTCGCGATCCGCCTCGTCAGCCGGGGGCAAGGTTAGGGTGGCATCCCGCGAAAACCGGCGCGCAAACTGGGTGTGGAGGTAATCGCGTTCGGCCCGCCAGCGCCGCCAGACGATCACCGGCAATCCGCCGTCAATCGCGGCCTTGGCCTTGGAAAAATCGAAGACCGTGCGGCGCGGCAGGCGCATCCCCAGCTCGTAGGTCGCCGCCTGGTAGGTTTCGAGAATTTTCGAGCCCTTGGTGCTGCCGTAGCGGATTCCAGCCGCAGCGGCGAGATCCTCGGTTTCAGCGGCCAAACCGAGATATTGCACCGCCATGGCCAGGGCGGAGACGCCGCAGTAAGCGCGGTCGCCCTGGGGAAAGAGCGGAACCTCGGAAAGGAGCCGGTCGCCGTTTTCCGCGATGTTAACCCGGGCCGCGATGCGCGCCTGCCAGGCTTCCGCGTCGCATTCCAGCCGCTCGGCGTTTCGCCAGGTTTGCGCGAGCCGCGCCTCCGGAAACACGGTGATTTTCACCATTTGCTCGTCAATTCGGTGGAACCGCGAAGTTAGCTCGCCGGTTTTGAACAGGGTAACGCGCTGCCTAAGCAACGCTTGCTGCCCTAGCACGCCCACATCGCCGTTTGCGCTGGTGGCCAGCAAAATCAGCCCCGCTTCCACATCGCGAGCCGTTTCCTCTAACAGGTGGGCGAAGCGTTCGCGATGTTCCGCCTCGGTCTGCTCGGCTTTTTCCCGCGGCACGTAGCCAAAATGCGTGCCGGAATCGAGGAAAAGCAGGGTGATCGAGCGAATCTCGCTGCCGTCGAACCGCGCGGTGATCGCGTGAGGCTGCCGGCCGAAAATCGGACCGGGTTTCGGCCAGTTTTTGTGGGCGATGCGCGTTGGCGACGTCCGCGGCTCCCAGGTTGCCAAAAATTCTGGATCCGCCCAGAAATTGCGCTCGGTCAGCGCTTGGCGAACGGGAAATTCCGCGGCGTTCGCGAAATTCGCCGCAAAACTGAGCGCAAACGCGGCTGCAACCGCTTTCACGGCGCGTTCGGCTCCAAATAAACCTGCAACCCGCCATCAGCCAGTCTCCCGATCTGGATCCGCACGTTTTCGAACGCCATCGCCGTTTTTTGCTCGGAAATCTCCTTCCCACTCCAAGCGCGGATGTTTGCCAAAACCTGGCGCGTGGTTCGACCCGGTTTGCGCGGATCTTCGGCGAAATGCACCTCAAAACGCACCGGACGGTTGTTGCGTTTCTGCACCGTCACCTGCTTTGCCTCCACGCCAAAGACGATCGCGCGCATTTCCAGGCGCTGAAACTCCACGCTGGTATCCGGGTTGCTGGATTCGTTCCAAATCCCCCATTTTCCCTTGATTTGCGCGTTAGGCCCCCACGTTGAGGCCTGGTTGGCAAAATCCTCCAGGCGCATGCCGGCGGGGTTGATGAAAAAATTTCCGAACGTGTCCGGAATGGCGCCGGCAAAGCCCGGCAGGCAGAAGAACAAAATCAACGGTGCGAGGTTTTTCATGGTGAAGCGGAGTTTTCGGACAATGAACCAGGATTTGCGCCCTTGGCAACTTTTAGTCGAGGTAGACGAATTCGTTCAAATTCAGCGCCAGCAGCGCGATTCGCTCCAAAATCGCCGCTTCATCCAGGCCGGCCTCGCGCAATTTCGCCGCCATCCCTAACAAATGCGCCACGTGATCCGGACGACTCGCGCCATCCTGCGTCGCCAACTCTAACACGCGCACAACTCTCGCGCGCAACGTCGCTTCGGCATCGCCGGAATCCGGAATCTCGCTGCACAGGCGCGTTGCCAGGTCGCTGGCGCGTTGGTTGACGAATTCGCTGTTGAGCATGGCTAACGCCTGAGTTGGGACCGTGGTCGAAAACCGCACCGCGCAGGGGCCATCGGTGTCCGCCTGGTCGTGATCGACCAAAATCGGCACGCGCAGGCTGCGTTTGGAGTGAACGTAGACGCTGCGCCGAAACGCGGCGTCTCCCTTGGCCACATACCAGTATTTCCCGGGTTGCGAGGCCGTCGCCAGCACCTCCGCGGGCAAGGGCGGACAAACCCAGGGGCCACCCACCTTCAGGTTGATTTTGCCGGACACGGCCAGGATGGAATCGCGGATTTCTTCCGCGGTTAGGCGGCGCATGTCGTGGCGCCAGAACAGCCGGTTGGTCGGGTCGCGTTTCAGTGCGGCGGTACTTGGGTGCGAGGATCGAAGGTAGGCGCCGCTGGTCATGATCAGCTCGTGCATCGCCTTCAGGCTCCAGCCGCGGGCCGGCAATTCGCTCGCCAGCCAGTCGAGCAAATCACGATGCGTCGCTTCCTCGCCCAGCTTGCCGAAATCGCTCGTGCTCGGCACGATACCGCGGCCAAAATGATGCTGCCAGAGCCGGTTCATCACCACCCGCGTGGTCAGCGGGTTCTCCGCGGAGGCGATCCAGCGCGCCAGGGTCAAACGCCGGCCAGAGGTGGGTTTTCCGCGTTTTTTCGGCGCCGGCGCCCTAACTTGCGCCCTCACCGGATCGAAGCTGGCGTGCAAAACCGCTGGGAACGCGGGTTCCACCGGTTCGCCGGGAGCGTGGGAACTGCCGCGGACGTGCACGTGCATGGGAGCAATGTTAGGGTGCTCTTGCACCGCGTTGATGGCGATGCCGAACTGCTTGGTGCGCGCCTTCAAAATCGCGTCCTGGAGGGTGCCGCGTTTCGCGATCAAATCCTCGCCCAGCGCGTTGGAGACCTGCTTTGCCAAGGCGTCGCCGCCTGCCCGAATCACCTCAGCCAATAGTGCGGCCCGAGGTTCGCTGCGCAGCCCGGCGTCGATGAAATGCTCGCCGCCAGCGTGCCGGCAATGCATCGCCAGCACATTGCTGCCCGTGTGCAGCGCGTCCAACGCCCCACGATCCAGGACGATCGCGCGATAGTCCGGCGAGCTGCGTTTTTCGCGCAAAATCTCGAACCCGTTCAGGTAAATCGCCACCTCGCCGCTGTGCGCGATTTCCAGCGCGAGCGACTCCGGCACGCGTTCCAAGCCGAATTTCGCCCGCAGCCAGATGTCGCCGGAATTCCACTCCGCCGCGCCCTTCGCGCCGAATCCGCCGCGGCGTTTTTTCCAGCGTTTATCAGCGAACGATTCGGAAATCCAGTCCTCGGTCGGGCGATCGTAGGTAACCTCCCACATCGGCGATTCGCCACGGCCATCCTGCAAGAAGACGACCGGTTTGACGGCGGTTTCATCCAGTTTGCCGCCCTCCTTCAAGTAACCATGGAGCTGGGAATCCACCGCCGTCAGTTGGGCGCGCAATTGGTCCAACTCGGCCTGCTTTTTCGCCTCAAACGCGGCTAACTCATCCGGCTCAGCCCAACGCACTAACGTTCCGCCCAGTTGATAGTTGGTCACGCCGTGGAAGAAGGCCATGAACGAGTAGTAGTCGCGCTGGGTGAACGGGTCCGCCTTGTGATCGTGGCAACGCGCGCACCCTAACGTGGATCCCAAAAACGTCTCACCGGTTACCGCCACGATGTCGGCCAGCACGTCGTAAGTCTGCTGCTTGCGGTCCACCGGATCGAAGTCCCACTGCATGATGCGGTGGTAGCCGGTGGCGGCGAGCGAATCCAGCGTCGGCTCGGCAATTTCGTCGCCGGCCAGTTGCTCGATGACGAACGAATCGTAGGGCTTGTCCGCGTTGAAGGCGTCGATGACGTAATCGCGGTAGCGCCAGATATGCGGCTTGGCGCGGTCGGTCTCGAAGCCGTTGGTCTCGGCATAACGCACCAGGTCAAGCCAATGACGCGCCCACTTTTCGCCATATTGCGGCCGGTTTAGCAAATCGGTCAGCAACTCGCGCCACGCTTCCTCCAGCGGCCGCGGGTCATCCACGAAGCGGCGCACCTCCGCGATTTTCGGCGGCAAACCGGTTAAATCGTAGAACGCGCGTCGAATCAGCGTCTGGCGCGAGGCGCGTGGATTCGGCTCCAGCCCGGCGGCCTGCAAACGCGCGTTGATGAAGGCGTCGATGGGATTTTTGGCTGTGTTAGGCGGTTTTGGGCGTCGCACCGGCTGGTAGGCCCAGTAGCTGAAATCCGCCTCCGTGATGTGTCCGGATTTCTCCGCCAACGCGCCGCGGATCTCCTTTTGCGGGTTGTAGGCGGCGCCTTCGCCAATCCATTTGGTTAAGATGGCGATCTCCTCGTCGCTGAGCTTGTTCTTCGGCGGCATGCGATGCTCGTCATCCTTGTAGCTGATCATTTCGAGCAAAAAACTCTTCGCCGGCGCGGATTCATCGAACGCCGGGCCGAGTTCGCCGCCGTGCAGCAGTCCCTCGCGGCTGGTGAGGCGCAACCCGCCTTTCAGCTTGTCTTTGGCGCCGTGGCATTCGTAGCATTTGGACTCTAACAAGGGCAAAACCCGGGTGTCGAAGAATGCGAACTTGCCGTCGCCGGATTCGGCGGCAAAAACAGGGCTAACGAGGAGAACGAAGCTGAAAACGAGGCGGTTCATGGTTGGCGGCAATCTTATCCGATCACGTGGAATAACGATCGAAACTCGCAAACGATCCTACGTCAACTTCGAGGCGGCGCGCGAAAGACCGGACGCGGCCAAAACGTGTCACGACCGATGAGAACTTTGCTGCCGCTGGCCGCTTGTGCCGCTTTTTTGAGCACCGGGGCCGTTTTCGCCCAAAACGTGGATTTCAACCGCGATGTTCGCCCGATTTTGAGCGAAAATTGCTTCGCTTGTCACGGGCCGGACGCGGAGGCGCGGAAGGGCGATTTGCGGCTGGATTTAGAGGCGGAGGGACGCAAGAGTTTCGTGCCGCAACGGCCAGATGAAAGCGAGCTCTGGCTGCGCGTTGACACGGACGATCCGGATGACGTCATGCCGCCGCCAAAATCGAAGAAAAACCTGACCGCGGCGCAAAAAGCGATCCTGAAGCGCTGGATCGAGCAGGGCGGAAATTACGCGAAGCACTGGGCTTACGTGAAACCCGCGAAGTCGCCGCCGCCGGCCGTCAAACATCCGCAATTTCCGGTCCGCAACGCGATCGACGCCCACGTTTTGCGCAAAATTCTGGATGCAGGGCTGGAACCTTCGCCCGCCGCTTCGCCGAACCAGTTGATGCGCCGCGTTTCGCTGGATTTGATCGGTTTGCCGCCTTCGCCGGACGAATTGGCCGCGTTTTTGGCCGATTGGCAAAAGGACGCCGAAGCCGCCTACGCCGCGTTGATCGGCCGTCTCCTGGCTTCGCCGCGTTTTGGCGAAAAATGGGCCCGGCCGTGGCTCGATCTCGCGCGTTACGCCGATTCCAATGGGTTCCAGGCCGATCAGCTCCGCGATTCCTGGGCTTACCGCGACTGGGTCATCAACGCGCTGAACGCGAACATGCCCTACGACCGCTTCACCATCGAGCAACTGGCTGGCGACCTGCTGCCGAACGCGACGCTGGAGCAAAAAGTGGCCACCGGCTTCCATCGCACGGTGACGTGCAACGTGGAGGCGGGCGTGCATCCGGAGGCGAATCGGGTCGATCAAGTCGTCGATCGCGTGAACACGACCGGCACGGTTTGGTTAGGAACAACGTTAGAGTGCGCGCAGTGCCACGACCATAAGTACGACCCCTTCACGATGCGCGATTATTACTCCATCTTCGCCTACTTTAACCAGACGCCGGTCGAGGTTCGCAACCCCAGCGGCAAGGGGGTGAGTTTCGATTTTTACGGGCCCAAAATGGAGTTGCCGATGAGCGACGACAAAGAAACGCGCCGGGCGAAACTTGAGGCGGAAATCGCAGCTTTGGAGGCAAAACGCAAGCCGCTGGCCAAAGCCGCCGAAACCGGGCGCGATTCCTGGGAGGCCATGCTGCGCGAACGCGTGGCCAACGAGCCAGCCTGGGAACCGCTCGAGATTTCCGCGTTTTCCGGCAGCGAGGGCGAAGGCTTCAACCACCTGGGCGATGGCTCCATTTTGGTGACGGGCAAGGTTCCTGACAAAACCAGCTACACCATCCAGGCTCGCGGAAAATCGGTCGAATTCGGCGCGATCCGGCTCGAAACGTTGGCTCACGATTCGCTCCCTGCCAAAGGCCCGGCGCGTGGCAACGGCAGCCGGCCCAACAGCATCGTGACCGAGTTTCGCCTCACCGATGCGGCGGGCAAAGAGGTGAACCTGTCAGGCGCGGTGGCCGACTTCAACCAGGTCAACTTTACCCCGGATTTGGCGATCGATGGCGACAACCAGCCGCGCAGTGGTTGGGCGATCAACCCGCAATTCGGCAAGTCGCACTGGATCGCGTTCAAGACGGATCGGGCGCTCGACGCAACCAAGGGATTGAAGGTGGAGATCGACCAATTTTACGGCGGAGGCCGCGTGGTTGGCCGGATTCGGCTCGCAGTTTTGAAGGGCGAGCCCGCGCCAATCAGCGTGCCCGCGGACATCACCAAAATCGTGATGAAAGAGCCCAAAAAACGCAGCGCGAAGGAGAAAAAGGAGCTGGATGCGTATTTTTTGGAGGAAAACCCAGCTTTGAAGGCGCTGAACGACCAAATCGCCGCCGCGCAGCGAAAATTGCGCGATGTGGAGCCGGACACCACGCTGGTGATGGTGGAGCAAGAGCAAATGCGCGAGACCCACGTCATGAAGCGCGGCAACTACCTGCAGCCCGCCGAAAAAGTGAGTATGGCCACGCCAACCGCCCTGCACCCGCTGGATCCCAGCCTGCCGCGCAACCGGCTCGGCTTCGCGCGTTGGTTAGTCGATGGCGAAAACCCGCTGACGGCGCGCGTCGCGGTGAATCGCTGGTGGAACGAGATTTTCGGCCAGGGCATCGTCGCCACGCTGGAAGACTTCGGCACCCAATCCGACCCGCCCACTCACCCGAAATTGCTCGACTGGCTCGCCCTTGAATTCGCGGAAAGCGGCTGGGACATGAAGCACGTTTTGCGCGCCATCGTGACCAGTTCCACCTATCGCCAGGATTCGCGCGTGCGTCCGGATCTGCGCGAACACGACCCCAAAAACGTGCTCTACGCCCGCGGTCCCAGGTTTCGGCTCGGCGCAGAGGCCATCCGGGATCACGCGTTAGCCGTCAGCGGACTTTTATCGACCAAAATGGGCGGCCCGCCCGTCATGCCCTACCAGCCACCCGGCCTCTGGCGTCAAGTGGGGCGCAACGAACCGAAATGGGTCGATGCCAAGGACGAAAACCGCTTTCGGCGCGGCATTTACATCGTCTACCGCCGCGCCGCGCCCTACCCCAGCTTCGTCAACTTCGACGCCACCGACCGCGGCGCCTGCACCGTAAAACGCGGCCGCACCAACACCCCGCTGCAAGCGCTGAACCTGCTGAACGACCCCGCCTACCTGGAAATGTCGCTCGCCCTCGCCGACCGCGTCCTCACCCAATCGCCCTCCGCCAATTTCGATGCGCGGCTGAATTTCGCCTACCGCCTGGTGTTCCAGCGCGACCCGAAACCCGCCGAGCGCCGGCATCTGCGGACGCTATTCGAGACGCGCCAATCCAGCCTGCAAGACGGCGCCGGCGTCGAACTCATCGCCGAACCTGCCAAAGTAGTGAAAACCGCGTTCGGCGGAAAAACCAGCGAACTCGCCGCCTGGTTTTACCTTGCCAACGTGCTCTTGAACCTGGACGAGGCGATTTCAAAGGGGTGAGGCTGGGAGGCAGCCGGACTTAGCCCGCCCAGCGTCGAAAAGAAGCTCCGCGGCGGCTTTTCCCAAAAGAACCGAGCCCAACCCGCGGCCCATGTTCCATGTTCCAAAGCGAGACGACGATCCAGGTTAGGTGCGGGCGACCCAGTTTTTGGGCCACGGCATCGTCGGGCAACGGCTCTTTCCAACAACGCGGGTTCCAGAATTTGAGGGGTTTGTCAGGATAAGGCGTGATCAAAAACGCGCTGGCAATTCCGTTTCCGTGCACGCGTTCCGCCCCAAAACAGGCCTGGTGGACCAGGGCCTTATCCACCGGTTCGGACCGCGTCGAATCCTTTGGGAGCTTCGCAAACGTGCCGTATTCTGGGCGTCATCAATTTTTTCCCTTATTTGCTGCGTCGCGTAGCGACAATGTATGGTAGCCGTGGGTTTTAACCCACGGATGCGCGGAGGAAAATTCGGATGCGTCGCGTAGCGACTGCTTAGTGAGTTAGGATTCGCGGTTAACCCAGCCTAACCGGTCGCTACGCGACGGGGCCATTTTACGCCTGCCATCCGTGGGTTAAAACCCACGGCTACCATACATTGTCGCTACGCGACCGAATCGACGGATAGATTCGACAAGCCCAAGGAAGAGGAGGAAAAAATTGATGACGCCCAGAATCGTCGATGTCGATCTCGATCGCGCGCAGCCAATTTTCCACCGTAGCGGGCGAATTCCGGGAAACTCAAGGAACGGGATCGCCCAAAATCTGCGCCAAAACCTCGCTCCAGTTCAAAACCTGAGTCGCGTAGGCCGGGCAAACGAACCCGTGTTCCTGCTCGCCAAAGAGGTAGAGGCGGGCGACAATTCCTTGCATCGGCGTTAGGACGTCGATCCGGTCGTCGACGAAGTGGGTGATGCCGATTTCCTCGCAAATCGGCGCTTTTTCGTGGCGTTTGCGGCAAAAGCGGACGTTTTGCGGGTTTAGGCCGGTGGCGCCGTAGAAATCGTGGTGTTTGAGCCAACCGCGCGTCTTTCGCTCGACAGACGGGCCGCATTTTGAGACGATCCACACGTTGCCGTAAAACGCGCCGACCAACTCCTTCACGGCCTCGGCCGCGCCTTCGCTGGCCGGGGTTTGCGTCGCTTGCTCGAAGGTGGTTCCCAAAAACGAGGTGTCGGCCTTGCCGTCGCGAACAGCGCCCAAAATGACCTTGCCAAAGTCGAGACCCAGCTTGGCGTAACCGCTGAAATTTTTGATGCTTCGTTTCATCACTCGCTCAGACGGTTCACGATTCTTCGGTTGCTGAATTCGGCTCCATCGTGTCTCATGGCGCGGTGATCGCCGCCTATCACTTGCACGACTTCGATCCCGTAATCTTCCAGCTTTGGGGAGGGTTGGCAATCCGCTGGTACGGGCTGGCCTACGTGCTGGGGTTCGTCGTGGGCTGGCTGCTCATCACCTGGTTGGCCAAACGCGGCTACGGGCAACTGAAACCGGAGGAAACCAGCGATTTCATCACGTTGGCGGCTTTGTTAGGGGTCATGTTGGGCGGGCGCTTGGGTTACGTGCTGTTTTACGCGCTGCCGGAGGGAGAATTGGCCAAGGACCCGCTCATGATCTTTAAAATTTGGGAGGGCGGCATGGCCAGCCACGGCGGAATCCTGGGTTTGGCGATTTTCACGTTTTTTTACGCGCGCTGGAAGCGATACAACTGGCCCGGCGTGGGCGACAACCTGGTTTGCGTGTCGCCGCTGGGCATTTTTTTCGGCCGGATGGCGAATTTCATCAACGGCGAACTCTACGGCAAGGAAGCGCAAAATTTCGACGGCGCCTGGCAGTTTCCCAACGAAATGTTCGACGACCACGCAGTCGGCGACGCGGTTTTGGCGAAGCTACCGGACTACGAGACCTACGACGCCGCGGGCCGCTTTAGCGAATATCTCAGCCTCAGCCGCATTAAGGGCGCCATCGCCACCGATCCGCGGGTGGAGGAGGTTTTGCGCGAGGTTTTGACGCCGCGCTACCCCTCGCAAATTTACCAGGGGCTCATGGAGGGATTGCTGTTGTTCGCGATTTTGTTTGTCGTGCGGTTGCGCTTCAAAAAGCTGCCCTACGGCATCCTAACCGGCTTGTTTTTCCTCATTTACGCCATTTTGCGGATCGTTGGCGAGATTTATCGTTTCCCGGATTCCGGCAACATCGGTCCGCTGTCCAAGGGCCAGTTTTACTCGGTCTTTTTCGTCGTCCTGGGAATCGCGTTTTTGGTCTACGGCTGCACGCGGGGCAAGCGAATGATCCAGGCGGAAACGCCGAAGGTCGTGTAGTCTTGAGCCCCCAAAACGCCATGAGCCCGAACCCTGACATGACTCCCGAAATTGCCGAAAAACTGGTGGCCGGCGCCTTGGGCAAAGAAGTGGCGCTCGACCGCGTGGATGGCGAGTTGGAGGCGTTTTTCGGCGATGATGAGATGCTGACCCGGGCCTCGCTCATGAATTTCGCGGTTTTTAGCGAGTCACCGGGCGCGCTGTTGGAAAATCATCGCCAAATTCGCGAAATTACCCGAAATCACGCCTGCCGGGCGCTGCTCATCTGCGTTGCGCCGCACGTGGCTGAAAATCGCGCGCGAGCCTGGGTTGAGGCCTTGTGCGAGATGAACGAGGCGGGCGGAAAGCTGATTTGCTCGGAGCAGGTTTCGTTCTTGCTGGAGGGCGAAAGCGCGGTGTCAACCTCCAGCCTAGTGTTCTCTCACCTGCACTCGGATTTGCCGCTGGTGGTTTGGTGGAAGGGCGGATTGAGCGAGCATTTTCGCGAGCGGCTTTTTAGCCGGATCGACCGCCTGGTCGTTGATAGCAGCCGTTGGGCCGATGCCGCGTGTCAGTTCCACATATTGGCCGAGGCGCTGACGGCCGGCGGCAGCCGTTTCGACGAACCGGACCGCGATCAGTTTTTGTTTCACGATTTGGCCTACACGCGCGGGCATCAGCACCGGCGGGCCATCGCCCGCGTTTTCGACGACCCGCGTTGGTTGGAGCAACTTGCGTCCCTTTCGGAGGTCGAGATCGCCTACGCTCCGCCGCACCGAAGCGCCGCCCTTTATCTGGCGGCGTGGATTTGCACCCAACTCAAGGCGGGGCTGAAATCGCGCGGCGAGGGCGAAGATTTTCGGTTCGAGGCGGATGGCCGCGAGGTAAACTTGCGGTTGGCTGCTGCGGAATCGCCAGCGGATCATGCGCCGCCGATTCCGTTGGTGCGGATTCGCAGCGAGGCAGGGGAAATCTGCGTCGAACCCGCTCGGGATCCCGGATTTCTCCGGGTAACCGCGAATCTCGGCGACGCGGAGGTTTTCGCCGAACTTTTTCCCGCTTCGGACCGCGGAGACGGCCAACTGGTCAACGAGATTTTGATGCGCGGGGGCCGAAATTTGCTGCTGCGGAAGGTTTTGCCGAAATTTCGCGAAATGCTCGGCTGAGGGTCGAAAAACTCGGTTTGCGCATCAAAATGGGGCGAATCGCGGGCGTTTAATTTCTGCAAATACCCGCAAAACTGCGCCGCAGGCTCGAAAATTTCGAGACTGCGGTGAAATTTTCATAAAAAACGAGAATTACAGTTGATAATATTCTCATCAGTGGAACATTCCCATCAACGAATACCGCAACGATCGATTTCTAACTCCTGTGTCTTCGTCGTTTTTCGTTGGTTGATTTTGTTTGAGTTTGAGTGAGTAGCTAACTGAGTGAGTGACTGGATTGGTAGAGGGCCGGCAGGAGTGCCGGCCCTCGCCAAATCCTTCCAAAAAGGGCGGAATGGAGGCAGGGGACGAACCGAAATCCCTAACACCGCGCCCAATTTTTTAAAAACGCTTGTAACCCGCCGAGCCGAGTATCGTCGTCAACAGCACGATGAAACCCATGATCAAATCTCTGCTCGTTGTGGCTGTCTCGGCAGCCGGATTGACCTTTAGTCTGGCCGAAGGCGAAGGCGAAAAAGGCAAAAAACCCCAACGCGGTCCCGGAGGGCCCCAACCCGGCGGTTTTCTCAAGCAAATGGACAAAGATGGCGACGGCAAGGTGACCAAAGCCGAGGCCGGCGAACGCTGGGAACGCCTTGGCAAGCTGGACAAAAATGGCGATGGCGCCGTGAGCCAGGACGAATTGCCCGACCGCGGAAAAATGTTCGAACAAGCGGACAAGGACGGCGATGGCAAAATTTCGCAAGCCGAAGCCGGCGAGCGCTGGAAGTTCATCGGCAAAATGGACAAAGACGGCGATGGCGCGGTCAGCAAGGAGGAGCTTGCCGCCGGCCGTCCCCCTCGTCCCGGCGGCGGTGGCGGAGACATGTTTGCCAGAGCCGATAAAGACGGCAACGGCCAATTGACCGAGGCCGAAGTTCCCGCCGAAGCCTGGGCGCGCCTGTCCAAGGCGGACGCCAACGGTGATGGCGCTGTAACCAAGGAAGAATTGGGCGCCGCCCGCAAAAAAGCAGGTGGCCGGCCTGGCGCAGGCAACAAGGACGCCGGCGCGGGCAAGAAACCCAAACGCCCCCCGGTGGAAGGCGAAAAAAAGGCCGATACCTCGTCCTGATTTTCCGCAATTCGCTCAAATTTTCGACCCAAACCAAAGGGCCGTCTGGCAAAGCCGGGCGGCCCTTTTCCGTGGTTGGTTGGTTGGCCGCGGCCAGGCAACCTTACGCCACAGCGCGAAATTCGTCCGCGAACGCCGCAAAATCCCGAACGCCGTCCACTCCCTCCAACCCGCAAGCCGGACTGGCGAAAACCGGCAAACCAGCCGCCGCGGCTTGCAGCAAACGCCGGGGTTGATGCTCCACCCACGCCGGTAAAATGACGCCACGAACACCGTCCAGCGAGAATTTTCCGGGTTCGCCGGGCTCAACGTCGATTCCGTCCCAAAATCCGGGGAATTCCAGGTTGGGACCGGAAAGTTTGATCGGCAAATCCAGCTTTCGCGCCAATTCCCGCACCTCCCAGGCTCCTTTCCGGCCTAACGTGGAAGCTGGGAACAACCACCGCCCGCCCTCGCCGGTTGGCGTCAATCGCTCGCTTTCAGGTAGCCGCCAATCCAGCTTGAGCGCGCATTCTCCGCCAATTCGCGCGATTTCCGAATGCGGCGTGACCCAAAACCTCGCCTCATCCAATGCTTGGCGCTCCCACTCCAGCAACGCGGGATTTGCCCGAAAATCGCCCAGCGTCGGGCTCTCCGGCCAACGTCGCGCAGCCCGATCGAGCGTCGCCTCCAGTTCCGCCAGCGGCAACCGAGTCATCAGCACATCAAAGGTCCGGCCCCCCAAAACGCCGTCGCGCCACAGGAACGGCAGCAGGTTTTGCGCGACCACCAGGTGAGTCGCCTCCGCTGGAATGCGATTCGCGTAGCTCGCGGCCAAATGTTCGTCCATCCGCAACAACGCACGCTGCCGCGCGGCGCCCTGAGCCGCCAAACGCCGCGAAACCACCGATCGCCGGGCAACCGCCACCGGCGCTTGTCGGATGCGAGCGAATTGGGCGCAGTCCCAGCGATAATTTCCGAGCCGAAAGCGTTGGCCGTCGAGCGGCAAGAAGAGCCAATCCGCCGGCCTGCTTTGATCGCGAAGATACGCGTTGTGTTCGGGCCAAAACGCATCCACCAGCCAAGCCGTGACCGCTTCTTCACCCAGGCCGAGCACGCTGGGATGGCGAAAACAGCTCGTCACTCCGCAAGTCTCGCAGCTTTCCACCAATTCTCCGGCTGCGGCGGATTTTGGCGGAGATTTCGGCGATTGGCGGTGATTTTTGGGCTGGGAAATCGGAGCCTCGCCACGAATCCGGACCAGCAACTCGCCCCGGCCCAGGACGATTTCCAATTGGGCGCCGGTTGCCGGTTTGAAGCGCAAATCCACGTAATTCCAGAAAATCGTGGCATCTCGCCCGGCCTCCGCCATCGAGCCCGGGACTTGCCGGGAATGGCCGTGGCGCTCCACGATCTCGAACCCCGCCTTGAGCGCGGCATCGTAGAGCGCGTTGGTGAGTTGGCACAAACCGCCGCCGATGCTCGGGATGACGCAGCCTTCCCGCAGCTCCCGTCCCGCAACGAAACCGCGAAAACTCGTCGGCCGGGGGACTTGCGCCCAAAAGCCGAAAACCTCGCCCGCCGGGATCGACACTCCGTTCAAAAACTTGGCGGCGATGCGCAAATTCTGCACTTTCCCGGCTTGAAGCGCGAATTCCGCGCCAATTCGGCTGGGATACAGAATGGCGCGGGATTCGGCGACGACCGGCCAACGCTGCTCGATTTCGCGAACCCCGTGGCGGCGCGTTGGGCTTACCAAATTTCGCCAACCGCGGCGCACGCGGAAACACCAGGCCTTGGCCCCAAATTTCAGCGCCTGGAGCCGCGTCGGCATGCGTTCCTCGCTTCCTGGAGGGTCGGAGTTCACCGTTGTGAGGCTAGCATATGCCGACAAACGCGCCACTCAGCATCGCCTGCGTTTGTTTGTTGCCGCGTTTGTCGGATTCCTTTCGGCAAGGTCTTGCGATTGCCCCAGACGCGCGACATCCTGGCTCATGCCCAAAATCACCGCCATCGAAACCGCCATTCCCGCCGAGGTCATGCCGAACCTCGTCCTGGTCCGGGTTCACACCGGCGAGGGGCTCGTTGGCTGCGGGGAGACCTACTACACCCCGCACGCCATCCAGGCGCTGATCCACGATTGGATGGCTGAGCGTTTGTTAGGGGCTGAGGCGACCGACATCGAGGCGCATTGGCGCTTCCTCTACGAGCGCTGCTCGGCGTTTGGGGCGCCGGGCGCGGAAATGCGCGCGATTTCCGCGATCGACGTGGCGTTGTGGGACATTTTGGGTCAAGTTTCCGGCCAGCCGGTTTGGAAACTGTTAGGCGGTGCGGCGCAAGAAAGCGTGCGGATTTACAACACCTGCGGCGGGCCGGGTTATGGCGGGGTGAAGACGAAAACGGAGGATTCCGGCAAACATCCGGGTTGGCCGGGCTACGGCGACGAGGGCGAACCGGGAACGCTCCAAGACAACTGGGCCTCCATCCACGCGGCGGGCGATTTGGCGGAGGAACTGGCGGCCGAAGGCATTGCCGGGATGAAGGTCTGGCCCTTCGACCGTTACATGCACCGGCACGGCAGCCTTCATCTGTCGCCCGCGGACGTGGAGGATGGGATGAAGCCGCTGCGCGAAATTCGCGAACGCGTCGGCAACCGCATCGAAATCATGATCGAGGGGCACGCGTTTTTTCGATTGCCGGCTGCTTTGCGGCTGGCGGAAGCGTTGCGGGAAATTCGGCCGTTTTGGCTCGAGGACTTTCTGCCCGTGGACAACATCGCGACCATGGCCGATTTTCGCGCAAAATCCGGGTTGCCGGTGGCTGCCAGCGAGATGTTGCTGGGCCGAAACGCGTTTCTTCAGTTGCTCCAGGCCGGCGCCGCCGATTACGTGATGGCCGACCCAACCTGGGCGGGCGGAATCAGCGAAACGCGGCGAATCGTCGATCTCGCGCAGACCTTCAACGTCCCTGCGACGATGCACGACTGCACCGGCCCGTTGACCATGTTTGCGGGGCTGCATTGCGCCGTCGCCTCGACAAACGTGCTGTTTCAGGAAACGGTGCGCGCCCACATCCGCACGTTTTACGAGCGGCTCATCGACCGGCAGCCAAACATCGAAAACGGCCGCCTGCTCCCGCCGAACGACCCGGGATTGGGAACCGCGTTGCTGGACGATTGGTTTCAACCCGGCCAAAACCAATTCCGCCGCAGCGAAGCCACGGCAACAGGAGCATGAGCGCCGCCGAGCCTGACAAACCCACCAACGTCCGCTACGGCGTCATCGGCGTAACCACGCTGGCCGCGGTGATGCTCTACCTCGACCGCATTTGCATCGCGGAGATCGCCAAGCTCGATGCGTTCCAGAGCGAACTCGGCCTAACCGCGAAACAAACCGGCGCCGTCCTCTCCGCGTTTTTCTTCGCCTACGCGTTAGCCCAGGTTCCGGCCGGCTGGCTGTCCGATCGCTTTGGCGCGCGGCGGATGTTGCCGGCCTACATCGTGCTCTGGTCCGGTTGCACGGCCCTAACCGGCTTGGCCGGCGGATTTGCCATGCTCATCGCGGCGCGGCTGGTTTTTGGCGTGGCGCAGGCCGGCTGCTACCCAACCGCCGGCAGCCTCGTCAAGCGCTGGACCCCGCTTCCCGTCCGCGGGACCGCCAGCAGCATCGTCTCCTTCGGCGGCAGGCTGGGTGGAGCCATCGCCCCGATGCTCACCGCCTGGCTGCTGAAGGATTACCTGGGCTGGCGCTGGGTTTTGGTGCTCTACGGCGCCTCCGGCCTGCTCGTGGCGCTGCTCTTCTGGAAAATGTTCCGCGAAACGCCGGCAGAACATCCGCGAAGCAACGACGCCGAGCGCGATCTCATCACCGCCGGCGATCGCGAGGCCGCAGACGCCGGACCGCCGGTTTTTCCGCCGCTCATCCCGCTGATCAAGAGCGGGACCATGTGGCTGATGTGCGCGCTTCAATTCGGCATCAACGTTGGCTGGGTGTTTCTCGTCACCTGGCTGCCGACCTACCTGAAGGACGTGAAAGGCGTCGATCCCAAAATTGGCGGCCTCATGTCGACGACCGTCCTTTTCGCGGGAATTATCGGCATGCTATGCGGCGGCCGCGTCACCGACCTGGCCACCAAGCGCCTCGGCGTGCGCTGGGGGCGGTCGTTGCCGCTCGTCATCTGCTACACCATCGCCCTAACCGCCTACCTGGCCTGTTTGCGGCTGGAATCGGCCTGGGCCTTCATCGCCGCCGCCTCGCTCGTCGCGTTTGTCACAGACATGAGCGTCCCGGCCATCTGGGCCTACATGCAGGACGTCGGCGGCAAAAACACAGCGGCGGTGTTTGGCTGGGGCACCGCGGCGGTGTTTGGCTGGGGCAACATGTGGGGCAATTTCGGCGCCGCCACCACCCCGCTGCTCGTACCAATCGTGCTGGAGCAATGGGACGTTTGCCCTGCAAAAGGAAAATCAACGGCGACTGAGAAGTGGGAGAATGCACGAAGCATTCCTCCTCTTCTCAGCCGGCTTCCTCGTCGCCGGCCTGGCTGCGCCTCTCCCTTGGCATCAGGGCCAGGATGTGAGCCCTGGAGTATTGAACTCCCTGATTCGTACCTTCAAGCTTCCCAAAAAGTTTTTCGGGTAGCAGAGTTGGGATTCTGCAAAGTTCTCCGTGATTCGTCAGACAAATTCCGCGTGCAGCCGGCGAACCACTTCGTCCACATCGTCGTTCGGCACGATCCAGGTGATGCGGAAGGAGGAGGTGAACACCTCGCGAACCGGAAAATCGGCCAAAATCGCCTGACCGCGCCGCAAATTGGCGTAATTCACGTTGATCCCCGCGCCAATGACGCTCACCGCGCCCAATCCACCCGCCAGACACGCCAAGGCGCCGAAGCGCTCGTTGATTTTCGCCTGAAAAGCATCCAGTTGGTGGAGATTTTCGTTGGAGAGGACCATGGAAACGCGCTTTTCGTGGAGATCGGTGGTCAGCACCTGAAGTTGTTTGGCGCTGATCTCCAATTCATCGAGCATTTCCAGCAACGGCCTGGCTTCATCCAGCTCCGCGCGCAGCAGAGTCACGGATTTCTCGCTAACCACGCCGGTAACCGAACCCGGCCCGACCGGCGGGAATTTGCGCACCACCGTGCCGTCAGCCGTGGGATCGTCGCCAGGCAAAGGGCCGGCCGCCGCGCGCGCGTAAATCGCGATTCCCGCCTCCTTGGCGAATTCCACGGCCTGCGCGTTGAGCACTCTGGCGCCCGCTTCGGCCATTTCCTGCGTCTCCTCGTAGGACAACTGCGGAATGCGTTTGGCATCCGGAACCACCCGGGGATCCGCGGAATAAACCCCGTCCACATCGGAGCAAATTTCGCACCACTCCGCGCCCAACGCCGCGGCCAGAGCCACCGCCGTGGTGTCACTGCCTCCCCGGCCCAGGGTGGTGATCTCGCGCTTGTAGGACATGCCCTGATAACCAGCCACGATGACGATTTTTCCCCGCGCCAACTCGTCCTCAACCCGAATCGGCCGCACCTCGATGATTCGCGCGTCCACGTGCCTGTCATTGGTCAAAATCCCCGCCTGGCTGCCCGTGAAACTGATCGCCTCGCCACCTTCCTCGCGAATCGCCATGCTCAGCAGCGCCATGCTGATGCGTTCCCCAGCCGTGAGCAGCATATCCAGTTCGCGCCGTTCCGGCGAAGCGCAAACCTGCTTGGAGAGAGCCAACAGGTCGTCGGTCGTTTTCCCCATCGCGGAGACGACGACGACCACAGAATGGCCCTGCGACCGAGTTTCAACGACGCGCTTGGCGACTTGGCGCAGTTTTTCAGGCGTTGCGACGGACGAACCGCCGTATTTTTGGACGATGATGGACATTTCTTGGCAGAATCTCCAGAATCCTAGCCTCGTTCAAGTTTTTGCGCAAAAACTTGGCTTGGAGTGCTGCAGCCTGCTGCAGCTTTTGCGGTGGCCGCAGCCTGCTGCGGGGGGGGACGGGGCCGAAACACCGGGCAAGGACAATGGTAATTCCGCCGTGCAATCTGCAGTTCGGCAGCAAGCTGCCTGTCGGAAGGCGGCAGCAGGCTGCACGCACTCCAAACCGCCAAAGTTGCACCTCCCGTGAGCCATGGTTAGCGTGGACCCGGCATGTCCTTCATTTCTACTCCCGAGCAAGCCGCAGTTTGGCGCACCGAACTGGATGCCGCCGGAAAACGGCTCGTTTTCACCAACGGCTGCTTCGACCTGCTTCACGTGGGGCACGTGCGTTACCTGCGCGAGGCTCGCGAACTGGGCGATGCGCTGATCGTGGCCCTGAACGGCGACGCTTCGGTTCGCGCGCTGAAAGGCGACGGGCGGCCCGTTCATCCGGCGGAGGATCGCGCGGAAATTTTGTGCGCCTTGGAGCCGGTCGATCGCGTTGTGGTTTTTGATGAGCCTCGCGCTACCCGCTTGATGGAGGCGATTCGACCCCACATCTACGCCAAGGGCGGCGATTACACCGTCGATTCGCTCAATCCCGAGGAACGCAGCGCTCTGGAGCGCGTGGGCGCGGAAATCCGGATTTTATCCCTCGTCCCAGGCAAAAGCACCACCGCGGCGTTGCGAAAAATGCGCCCCGAACCGCGAAAACTGCGAATCGCCGTGCTCGGCTCCGGAAACGGCTCGAATTTTGAGGCGATCGCCCGCGCTGTGGCCGAAGGGCGCCTCGACGCGGAAATTCGGCTGGTCGTCAGCGATGTCTCCGGCGCGAAAATCCTGGAACGCGCACGCTCCCACGGCATCAGCGCCCTGCATCTGCCACCCGGCGAAAAACGCGCCAAATTGGACGCCGCCGCGCAAAAAGAGCTGATCGGCCGCCTCCAGGCCGAGGGCGTCGATCTCATCGCGCTGGCCGGTTTCATGCGCATCGTCACCCCGCCGTTGCTCGACGCCTACGCGGGCCGCATTCTCAACGTCCACCCGTCGTTGTTGCCCAAATTTCCCGGCCGCGATGCTCCCGGCCAGGCGCTTGCCGCGGGCGAGGCGCAGAGCGGTTGCACCGTTCACATCGTCGATGCCGGCGTGGATACGGGCCCGATCCTGGCTCAGGCAAAGGTGCCGATCGAACCCGGCGATACGGCGGAAAACCTCCACGCCCGAATTCAGGAGGCCGAGCATCGGCTTTTTCCACGAGCGATCGGCGAATTTGGCGAAAAACTTGTGAACAAGGCGGGAAATGCTGCGGCTGAAGGCTAAACCCTTGCAGAACCACCAATTTTCGGGTTGGGTTAGGGATGGACGACGAGCCAAACCAGGAGCCCAGTTCCAACGATCCCGAACCCGCCTCCACGCAACCAAACGAAGCCGAACTCGATCCCCGGGCCGGGGATTGGATCGAGCGTAACTCGACCCGCTTTTCCTCCGCGCCCGGCATCCCGAGCCTGGGGCAAGGCAAACTGGCGGAAGGAGAGGAGAAAACCTGGGGCATGATGTGTCACCTGGCCGCCCTGGCCAATCTTCTCGGCCCGAGCCTGCTCAACATCGTCGGTCCACTGGTCCCGTGGCTCATCAAGCGGCAAGAGAGCCCCTGGGTGGATGCGCACGGCAAGGAATCGCTGAATTTTCAGCTCACCATGTCTATCATCGCGTGGATCGGCGGTATGGCGATGCCCTTCACCTGCGGTGTCAGCGTGGTGGTTACCTTGCTGGCCGCGGCCCTTTCCATCGTTATGCCCATCATCGCCTCCGTTAGGGCCAATGAAGGCAAATTCATGGCCTATCCGTTCGCGTTTCGGTTTTTTCGCTAACCAGGCAACCTCAGCACGCTTACAAAATTTGGGATGAAGGGACTCAACGGTCTTAATGAGCCTCAGCGCGCTGCGGTGCGCCAAACCAGCGGCCCGGTCTTGATCCTCGCCGGCGCCGGCACGGGCAAAACCCGCGTTATCACCACGCGCATCGCCTACATGGTGTCTCAAGGCATCCCGGCGCGTAATATCCTTGCCGTCACCTTCACCAACAAAGCCGCCACGGAAATGCGCGAGCGCGTCGGCGAGTTGGTCGCGAAAAATGACGCCAAACAGGTGACCGTTTCCACGTTTCACTCCCTCTGCGTGCGAATTATGCGCCGCAACATCGATCGGCTGGGATATAAGAAAAATTTCGGCATCTATTCAGGCGCGGATCAATTGGGCCTGATGCGAAAAATCATCGCTCGCAAAGGCGGCAAGGAAACCGGCCTGGATCCTAATGTCGCGCTATCGCTCATCGGGCGCTGGAAGAATAGCGGTACGCCGGTCGCGAACGATCCACGCGATTTAATGGTGGAAGTCGCCAAAGCCTATCAATCGGAGCTTAAGACGCTCAATTCGGTGGATTTCGACGATCTTCTGGTCTTGGCCGTAGACTTATTGCAACAACACCAGGACGTGCGGGAGTTCTGGCAGCGGCTTTATCCTTACATCATGGTCGATGAGTTTCAGGATACCAACGGCCTGCAGATGAAGCTCCTCCGCGCGTTAACCGGCAAACAACACAACGTCTGCGTGGTGGGCGACGACGATCAGAGCATCTATGGCTGGCGGGGCGCGGATATCTCCAATATCCTGGAATTCGAGCGCTTTTTCCCCAATCCCAAGGTTATCAAGCTAGAGGAAAACTATCGCTGCACCCAACCCGTCTTAAACCTGGCCAACAGCATCATCCGGCACAACAGAAATCGGCGCGAAAAAACGCTTTGGAGCAAAAAGGAAAGCGCCGATCGCGTTCGCCTGATCGGTATGCCCAGCGCTGAGGAGGAAGCGGAGATCATCGTCAACGAAATCTACACCCAGGCGCAAACCAACGGCCGCGATTGGGATGATTTCGCCATTCTCTTCCGCATGAACGCCCAGTCCAGGATGCTGGAACACGCTTTGCGCGCCGAAGAGATTCCCTACCGCGTCGTCGGCGGCATGAGCTTTTTCGACCGGCGCGAAATCAAGGACATTGTCTCCTATCTTGTGGCCCTCGCCAATCCGGACGACGACTTAAGCCTGCTGCGCATCATCAACAATCCGCCTCGCGGCATTGGCGAAACGGCGATCAAATCCGCCACCGAATATAGTATGCAGCACAATCTAAGCGTCTGGCAGGCGCTACAGCATCCTGGTTACCTTAGCACCCGCACCAGCCGCAGCCGCAACGGCATCGAGCGCTTTATTCAGCTCATGACCGAATACGGCCAGATCGCGCGGACGCCATCGGCTGATTATGCAACGATGACCGGTGACTTATTGCAAGAAATCGACTATTTCGCCGCGCTGCGCCGCAATTGCAAAACGGAGGAGGAAGCCAACCTGCGCGAAAACAACGCCCGCGAGTTCATCGACACAATTTACGATCACCGCGCCCGTTCTTCGAAGAAAGCCAAGGGCCTGCAACATTTTCTGGATGAAATCTCGCTCATGTCCGACCGCAACGACGATGACATCGAGAAAAAGCGCGGTGTTTGTCTCATTACCCTCCACGCCGCCAAAGGCCTGGAATTTCCCGTAGTTTACCTGGTGGGCCTGGAAGAAGGCGTCTTACCACACAGCCGGTCGGTGGAAGAAGGTTCCCGCGACGAAGAACGCCGCTTGCTCTACGTGGGCATTACCCGCGCAAAAGAGAGCCTCACCTTATCGTATTGCAGCACGCGCAAGAAATACGGCGAAGACGTGCCTTGTATGCCCAGCTCCTTCATCAAAGAGCTGGATCGCGAATTGTTGGAAATCATCAACTACGACGAATTAGCGGAAGAGCCGGCCACCGAAGAAGTCGCCGCATCCTACTTTGAGCGCATGCGCACGATGCTCGCCGACGGAGAGCCAGACGGCGGCAAAATCGAATCCGCGCCCGGCGCGTTACCCGGAATCAACCACTGAATTCGCGGCTGTCGCGGCCGCAACGGGCCCCGTCGCCAAAGTATTCTGGGGGCGTCATCAATTTTTTCTCTTATTCCTTGGGCTTGTCGAATCTATTCGTCGATTCCGTCGCGTAACGCTTAGCTGGGGCTGGGGCCGATTTTGTTGCCAATGCGAACAAATTCGCCTCCGGACCGCCTCGAAAGTATCGTGAAGGTACTCCGCCTCAGGAGGAGTGCCGGGTAAGACTATTTCAGGTCTTTGCCTTTGGAGAGCTTGCGCCGTTAGTTTGGAAACTTACTTGTCCGGTGCTGAGGGGGCAATGGGGCCGCAAGGCCCCTGCCCTACCCGATGAATCGACGAATAGATCCATTTCATGTTCTCACTTTGAAGCAGGCCTCAGCCAATTCAAAGCTTCAAGCGGCTCGGCGCTGGTCATCCCTGCAAACAATCCCGGAATTCCGCGTTGAAAAGAGACAAGTTGGCGGCACGTGATAGATCCAACTCACCTCCACTCGTCATGCCGAACCATTACACACGACGCACTTCGCTTCAAATCGGAGCCCTGGGGCTGGGAAGCCTGGGGCTTGGTAGTTTGATGCGGCTTCGCGCAGCGAACGAACAATCAAGCGCATCGAAAAAAGCGGTCATCATGGTCTACCTGCCCGGCGGGGCCAGCCACATCGACATGTATGACATGAAGCCGGATGCGCCGGCTGAGTATCGTGGTGAGTTCCGCCCGATCGGCACGAATGTCGATGGAATCCAGATTTGCGAGCTAATGCCGCAGCAGGCGAAGATCGCCGACAAATTCACGATTTTGCGTGGGCTGAAAACGCGCGGCAACCACGATCCGACGGAGTTGCTGACCGGGATTCACGCGGCGGCTTCCGGCAGAATCGGTTCGCGGCGACGGCCGGCGATCGGCTGCGTTGTCAGCAAGTTGCGCGGCAATGACGGCCCCATACCTCCTTACGTAAGCCTGTCGAGCCACAAGCTTTTGCCGTCCTACGACGATCCCGAAGAGCCGGCTTATCTTGGCGCGTCACACCGTCCGATCAGTGTCAGCGGTCAGATGATGAAGGACCTCGATTTGCTACCGGAAATCAGCCAACTGCGTCTCCAAGGCCGCAAAGAACTGCTCTCCGCGCTCCAACGCGAAAGCTCAGCTGCGTCGCTCGGCGAGGTCGATACCTACACGGAACGCGCATTGGATATGCTGGTGTCGAGCCGAATCCGCGATGCGCTCGATTTGAGCACGGAATCGGAGTCGATTCGGCAAAAATACGGCGAAGGAACCGATCCCCAAGCACAGGGGCTCGACTTTCTGCGCGCGCGCCGTTTGGTTGAGGCCGGCGTTCCGTTAGTGTCGGTCGCCGCGCGTTTCCACGTGAAAAATCTGGGTGCAGGCGTCAATGATCCGGGCGGCTGGGACACGCACGCGCATAACTTCAAGATTCTCCGCGCCAAGCTACCGATCTACGATCAAGCCGTGGCTGCGCTGATCACCGATCTCCACGATCGCGGCTTGGCTGACGATGTCGCGGTGGTCATCTGGAGCGAGTTTGGCCGCCGCCCGAAAGTCGGCAACGTCACGCCGGATGGGCGCTCGCATTGGCCCGCGGCGGGTTGTGCGCTGTTCGCCGGCGGGGGTTTGAGGATGGGCCAAGCAATCGGCGAAACCGATCGTCTCGCCGAACGGGCGTCGGCACGCGCTTACCACGCTCAGGATGTGCTCGCTACCCTCTATCATGTGCTCGGCATCGATTTGAAAACGACGCTGCTCGATCACGCCGGCCGTCCGCAATACCTGCTGGACCAGGGCAAAGTTATCGCGGATCTGGTTTGAGGTAAGCCGAAAAACCAGATGTGGATAAGGCCGGCCTACAAGTCGACCGAAAGCGAAAACCCGCCTCAGCCGAGAATTTCCACGGCGGAGGCCACGGCGCTCTCCTCCTTGCCTGCGGTCAGGTCGATGCCGAGATAACCGGAAAAACTCAGCCCGCCGGGCCGCGGCTCCAGATTCATGTGCTCGATGAGGTCCAGCCAGCGGTCGAATTCCGCGATGTCGTGCAAAACACCGGGCGGCAGCGGAGTTAGCCGGCCCTTGCCGCTGTCCGACACCGTGGCGTGAAGGATGCGCTCGCGAATGGCCGTGCCAGACTGGCTGCGAATCTTTTCCGGACGAATTCCCGCCAAAAACGACCAGTGCGCCACGTCCAGGTGGAAGCCGGCGCGCTTGCCGAGCGTATCGGCAAATTTTTCCTGGTTCAGTTGCTTGGCAAACCATTCCAGCGCGGCCCAATCGTTCAGCAACTGAAGCGGGCCGGGTTCCAGGTCGATGGCGAAGCGCACGGGCGATGCAGCGCCGATTTGGCCGATCAGTTGGCTGAGCCGGTTGAGAAATGCCTCGCCCAAGGTGCGCCGGCTCATGACGTTGGCCACGAAGACTTGCCCGCCCGCGCCGGCTTTTTGCGGGCGGCCGGGCCACACGCCTTGAATTCGGCTGCCGGCGGAAATTCGCAGCGTGTCAGGGTCCGGCTCGCCGGCGCGCAGCACGTCGCTGAGCCGGGCGAGGAAACGCAAGGCGGCCAGCGGCTTGGTGGCGCGATCGGGATCGTGGTTGGCCAGCTCCGGAAAGTAGGTGGCCAAGGTGCTGATGCGCACGCCGGCTTGTTCGCAAAGTTCGCGGATTTTGCGGGCCAAGTTGCGAACGGCCTTGGGTTTATCGGCATGGGCGGCCATCCAATCCAGCGGAGCGCGTCCGCGTTTGTCGCCGGCCAACTGGCCCATGTCGTCCTGGCTGAAGGCGTAGAGGTCGATGTGCCCCACTCGGCCGCGCAGCGCGCCTAACGCAGATTCCAAGCCCAGCAGCGAGCACGACGTTAGCCCCGCCAGACGGTAGCTGGGGGCATCCGGACGGCCGACCTTGGCCTGACGAACGATCCTGAGCCGCTCCGGAAGTTCCGCCGGCTGCGGAGCCACCACTTCCGACCAACTGCCATCGATTTCCCGCCAAACGCCGATCCTGAGAAAGCCGCGTTGGGCGTCGGGAGTGCGCGCGGAATCGTTTTCCGGCAGGGCCTCCTCCGCATCGTAAATCCAGATGGAGCGCGGCTCATTGACGAACTGAATCCACGCCCAGTGCTTCTCCTTCCAACCAAAGCGGGTCATCAACTCCGAGCGAATCCAGGCGATGTCCGGCAGGTCGGCCTCGCCCTGCAAAAAACCGGCGCAAAGCGGGACCAGGTCCTCCAATCGCGCGAGCCGAAACCCGCGATAACGCTCCGCCGGGGCCACGTAGGGCAAGGTCTTGCGATCCAGGCTAACCGCGCCGCTCAGCAAGAGCGGGACGATGGCGAAGAGTCCATCGCGCCAGTGTTCCACGGTCTCGTAGTCGGCGTCTTCCGCATCCACCTCGCTTTCCGGCAGCCACCAGAGGAGCGGCATTTTTACCGCCTCGGGCGTAACCGGCAAGCTGTGCAAACTGCGCAATTCGCGGTAATCCGGCTTTCGCGAGCCTAAATCGGCATCCCAGCGGCTCAGGTAATAACCGGCGTCAGCCAGTTGGCTGGTGGTGCCGCGCAAAAACGGCAGCGAAGCGGGATCGTTGACCAAAAAGGTGGACGAGCCGGGTTCATCACGAAAACCGGCCAGCAGCACCGCGTGATCGCGCCGCTGAGAGAAATCGCCCCGCCGGATGCGCGCGAAATCCGGGTGAACATAGCCGTTAGCCGCAAAAACGGGCTCGCCGACCGGCAGTGCCATGCCGCCCTTCAGTTGCTCCTCCGGCTTGGCGGGAGCCCCCAAGCGGCCGATATCAACGGTTAGCACGATGGGCATGCCGGAACCCAGGTAAGCACGCGCCGCCGCGGTAAAAGCGTCGTCCCGGCTGGTCCAATCCGCCCCCGGATCCGCGTAACCCATGGTCTTGGGCACCTGTTTGATGGCGCGCAGGCCTACTTCGCGGAAATAGCGCGTCATTCCGCCGTAATCCAGGCCGCTGAGCTGCATTTCGTAGACGTCGTGGCCGGCGGCCTCGCTTTCGCGGATTTTTTCGCGTTGAGCCAGGGCGGTCACCTCCAGCAGCCCGTGCAATCCGCCGGAGTGCTGATGGAGCAGCGCCGTGGCCATGAAGCACACCGCCTGGGCGCAAAGCCCGCCGCCGGCCAGGGGGATGTGCTTCACGTAGGGGGTGCCTAACATTTCACCCTCGCGATTCGTCTCGCCATATTCGCGGCCCAAGTCGGCTTGCAGGACGACCCATTTTTCGCGCTCCAATCGGCGCGGCGGCTGAAGCAGGCAATCCGCGATTCGCGAGGCTTTGCGCAACAACTCGCGCGGCCGGTCTTTCGGCGTGGGCAAGGCCTGGATGGGCTCGCGCGCGTGCGTTTTGAGCCAGCGGATACGCCGCCCCCAACGCGGATTGGCCGCGCGCATGCGTTCGATTCGCCGCAGATTCACCAAGCTGGCGCCGGCGCCGTTTTCCAGGTAGAGCCGGATGGCGAAGCGCGGCTCCGATAGCCCAAAAACCTGGGCTTCGTTGCGCGTGATGATGGATGGAGCGTAGCGGCAAGCCAGGTCCACCTCGCGCGTTTCGTCGTCGTCGGTGGTGAGCAGCCAATCGGCCAGTTGGGTCAGCTCGCGATAGCCGCGGTCACCCACCTGGCTGAAAAACTCGGCTTCGCTAACTTCGTTCATCGGTCCCGGTAAGGAACAGGGGTTCGGTTAGTGTTAGTCCGAGCAAAAGCCGCAGGGCAGGGTGTCGGTGGCCGGGTGAAACTCAAAATCCCGCGGATGCGCCTGAATCAGCGCCTCGCGCAAAATCGAGCCAAAATCCGGGAACGCGCTTGGTGGGCGGCGCGCCAAAATGCTCTCCACCCGTTCGCAAACTCGTGGCCCGTGCTCTTGCTGCACCCAGAGGAGGAAACGTTGTCGATCTACGGTCATGATGCCCCCACCTTAGCCCCCCCTCCCCTTTTGCGCCACAAAAGGCCGATTCGTCGATTCGTCACTTTCCGGCCGTATCCGGCCTAACATCGACACAAGCCACGTTTCCCCGCGCGTTGCGGCAATAGATCCGGCCATTGGCTAACACCGGTGCTGTCCAACACTTGCCGCCCAGCACCTGCATGCTGAAAACCGGCTCAAACTCGCTGGGAGAAACCGGAGCAAACATCAACTCCCCGCGCGCACTCAGCACGATGAGTCGCCCGCCCGCCACCGACACGGATCCCGTCCCAACACCGGGATGCGCCCATTTTGTCTCGCCGGTGGCCATCTCCAGGCACTTTAGCGGAGCCCGCTTGTCGCCCTCATCTCCGCTGCAACCGTAGAGATACCCGCCCACGTGAACCACGCCGTTCATCTGCGTACGCATCTCCTTGTTGCGGTAAACCTCGGTTGGACCGTCGCCGCCGGCCAGGTCCAACAGAGCACAGCCCGTTCCATAGCCGGAGGAAACGAACACGAACGGAAATTCCACGATCGGATCGGAAGCATTGACGCCGAAACGGGTCAGCCACTTGTGCCGCGCCACCTCATCGCCGGATTTTAGCTTCCGAGCCACAAAATCGCGCCCGCTGCTAAAAAAGCCGATCCACTCGCCGTCTTTCGCCCGGTAAGGCACCGGGGTGGAATAACCCGCGCGGTTTTTGTCCGAAAACCACACCTGCTCGCCGGTCGCCTTATTCAGCGCCAGGCCCGAACCGCCCACATTCAGCACCAGCTGATCGCCATGCACCAACGCCGAACCGGCAAAGCCCCAATCCGGCAACGCCGCCCCGGTTTCCTGCTGCACATTTTTCTCCCACTTGACCTTGCCGCTGGCCGCATCCAGGCAAAACAGCTTCCCACGCCGGCTAAGCTGAAAAACCACGCCGCCATCGGCAGTGGGCGTCGCCAACGTCCCGCCCTCGAAGTATTTGGGGTCCAACGGCTCATCGTAGCTGTGCTTCCACAAGACCTCGCCATTTTCGGCATCCAAACACCAGAGCGTGTCGCGATCGTCCTCGTTGCCAGTCGTAAAAACGCGGCCACCGGCCACCGCAAAGCTCGAAAAACCGGTTCCCACCTCCGCTTTCCAAACGATCGGCGGATCGTCGGCGGGCCAATCCGCCTGCCACTCGGTTTCGCGCGAAATTCCGTTGTTCTCCGGCCCCCGCCAATTGGGCCAATCCGCGGCAGTTGCGATCGGCTCGAGAGGAAGGACGGCCAGGATCAGAAGTAAAATTCGTCGACTTTTCACGCGTCACCTTATCGCTCATCGTCGCCCGAAATCAACCGGCGGCCGACGCATCCGCCTCCCGCAATTTCGCCACCAACTCGCCTGCCTGACACTCCATCTCCGTGCGTTCCGCCATGTTTTTAACCTTTAACGTGGGAAACTCCTCGCCGTAGATCACCGCAAACTTGGCGAGCGCCTGCTCCGCCGCCTGAAACTGCTTGCCCACCTTGGCCGGCGTCTGCGCCAAATCCGCGCGCAAACCCGCATCACGCAGTTGCTGCAATCCCGCCAACGCATCCCCACGCCGTTCTTCCTTCGCCACGATGACGAATGCATCCGCTTCGCTGTGATTCGCAAGCCAACCCTCCAGCTTCTTCTTCGCCGCCGGGGTTTCTTCGATCAAATCGCCCACCACCACATCGCCCATCGCAAACCCGGCCGCCGGCAAATCCACGCTGCCGATCAACTTCACCAACTCATCATAGCGCCCGCCGCCAGCCACCGCCCGCATCCCCTTGCCGATGTCAAACACCTCGAAAACCGTGCTGGTGTAATACGCCAATCCCCGCACGATTCCCAAATCCCAGCGCAAAAACCGGTCCAACCCGCGCGCCGCCAAGTTTTCCCGGATTTTCGGTATGCGCTCGGAGACCTCCTCACCACTGGCCATGAAGTCGCGCACCTTTTGCAGGCTGGTGCCCAGTTTTTTCAGGGTTGCGTCAGTGGCATCCTCGTCCGCGCGCTCGAGCTTATCGATGATCTGCAAAAACGCGGCTGAATCCTGGATTTCCTGCGATTCGATCCAGCGAATCCAGGCTTCGCGGTCGCTAACGCGGATCACGAAATCATCCTCACCAAATCCCAACTCCCGCATGAGGTCAATGGCCACCGCGATCAACTCGGCGTCGATTTGCTCCGAAACCTCGCCCAACACATCGCAATTGAGCTGGTAAAACTCGCGAAGGCGCCCGCGCTGCTGCTTTTCGTAGCGAAAAAACGGCCCGATGCTGAACCACTTCATGGGTTTGCGGAAATCGCGCTGCCGCGCTGCGGCCATCCGGGCCAGAGTCGGCGTCAACTCCGGCCGCATCGAGACCTCGCGTCCTTTTTTGCTCTTGTCCACGAAGCAGAAAAGCTGCTCGGTAATTTCGTCCCCGCTTTTCTTGCGATAGAGGTCGGTCGGCTCCAAAATTGGCCCCTCATATTCCGCGAACCGGTATCTAGCCGCGACGTTGCGCCAAGACTCGAACAGGTAATTTCGAACCGCGCAAGAATCCGGGTAAAAGTCGCGAAATCCGGGTAGTTTATCGAGTTTTTGGGGCATTTGTGTGGATGTGGAAGGTGCTGGCATGGATGCGAAATTCAACCTGAAAATGGGTTGCAAAGTTGGGATAAATCCCTAGTTTTTGCGCCAATCGCAGCCAGCCCTTGGTTGCGAAGCCAACCTACCGGGTAGGTACCGAAGCGGTCAAACGGGGCAGACTGTAAATCTGCTGGCTATGCCTTCGCTGGTTCGAATCCAGCCCTGCCCACTCTCCTGAAAGTCAGCGACTTACGAGAAATTGTAAGTCGCTTTTTTCTTGCTCCGAAACCGTGTCGGCTCACTTTCGGCTCACTTTTGCTGACCAGTTTTGACCCCATTTGGTGCAGGATTGATCCTATTCCTCAGATCTTGCTTAGCTCCAGGTTTTGTCCACCACGAGGGGCGATTTGCTTCCTGTGGCTTGTTCCAGCCCTCAGAGTCGCTTCACCAAACTCATCGGTGTGGCAGTTTTCTGAGATTCTTGCCAATCTGGTAATTCTGGAGCCGTTGCGGCAGTTTAGATTAGATTGCCTTTTGTAAAGGCTGAGCCCAACGTATTTCAATCTTGCAAGGGATTTGAGATGAGAGTATCAAGCCAGGTATCGGCATCTGGAATTCGACCCTCTGAGGAGATCTACCGATTTAGGATGATATGAGACCTCCGGATCAGCTTCTGTTTCTACATGAGTAGCGTTAACATCAAGCGTGCGGTCGAGAACATCCGCTCCAAAGCAACTACGGTTTACACGCCGTTGGTAGAGGTCATTGTGAATGCAATTCAAGCAATAGAAGAAGGCGGTGACCAAAATGCTGAGATAAAGGTGTTCGCTATTCGTTCACAGCAATCCGAGCTTGATGGATCTCTGCCCGAAGTTCGCAGCTTCAGAGTCGAAGATGCGGGAATCGGATTTACCGAAGAGAATCGGAGTTCCTTTGATATTCTCTATTCCGATCAGAAAATAGGTGTCGGTGGTAAAGGGTTTGGCCGATTCACAAGCCTCCGTTACTTCAACGACGTCCACTATGACAGCATTTACCAAGCTGAGGGCCAAAACCTTCGCCGTAGAACCTTCTCAATGGGAAAAGACACTGAAATAATTGAGTCAGAGAAAGTCGAGGAAACCAACCAAAAGCACACCAGAACGGTAGTTCATCTTGACACACTCAAAGATAAAGTAACCATTGAAAAGAAGCTAAAGACCATTGCTCGAAATCTAATCGAGAAATTGCTTCCGTTCTTTATCATCGAAGAACAACCATGCCCTAGAATTACCCTCTGTGAGGAAAATGGTGAATTTGAAATCTGCTTAAATGACTTTCTTCACAATGCTTTGTCTCGGGAAATAGTAGAACTAGACATTGAGAATCGAGACTTTTCAATCAAGAGTCGCAACGGAGTTGAAGATTTTCGAGTGCGCTTGTTCAAGTTCTTTGCTCCCAAAGGCAGAAAAAGCAAAATCAGCCTGGTTGCGCACCGTCGAGAAGTAGATGGGTCAGCAATTGACCAGTATGTACCAGAGTTTGTAGAGGAATTTTACGAAAAAGGCACTGATGAAGAACCATCAAGAAACTTCATTTTGAGAGCTTACGTCTTTGGTGAATACCTTGATCGTCATGTATCGCTCGAACGTGGAGGCTTTGAGTTTCAAAAGGAAAGCGACCTTCACTATGGGATCGGACAAAACGAAATTGAGTCAAAGGCTGCATCGATTGCAGGGGATGCTATGGGTGACGAAGTGCCCCAGCGTCAGGAGAAAAAGAGGGAAAGGATACAATCCTTCGTCGATGAACAAGCACCATGGCACAAGACTCTCATACAGGAAATCGACCTGTCGGATTTTCCTTATAGAGCTACTCCTCAAGAGCTAGAGAATAGGCTTCAAAAAGCAAAATACACTCGAGAGTCCAAACTGAGAGGTGAGGTAACTAAGCTGCTTAACGACGCAAGCGCGGAGACACTTGAAAGGGATGTTGGTAAGATTGTCAGCAAAATATCTCAGAGCAGCCAAAACGATCTAACCCACTACATTGCGTTAAGGCGTTGCGTTTTAGACCTCTTTGCCAAGAGTCTGGATCTTCGAAAAGATGGAAAATATCCAATAGAAGGTGCCGTGCATGATATCATTTTTCCACGAAAAGGAGATACGGATACTACGGCATTCGATCAGCATAACCTTTGGATCATAGATGAACGCCAAAATTTCACGCAGTACATTGCGTCCGATATCCCAGTGGATGGAGGAACATCGGAAAGGCCTGATTTGCTAGCTTTCGACAAACGAATTCTTTTCCGTGGAGACAATGAACCAAGCAATCCAATCACTATTTTTGAGTTCAAGCGACCGGGGCGCGATGATTTTGTGAATGCATCATCCAAGGAAGATCCCGTTCAACAAATCATTAGGTATGTTAATGACATACAGGACGGCAAATTCAAAACACCCGAAGGACGTCCTATTAGAGTTGGCGAAAACACAGCTTTCTACGGCTATGTTGTGTGCGATCTAACCGCAAAGATAGAAAGGTGGTTAGATCGCGAAAAGGACTTCACGCCTATGCCCGACGGACTTGGCTGGTTTGAACGAAAAGGAAATATCAATCTCTACATTGAGGTTCTGAGTTGGGATAAAGTTCTGAAAGATGCCAAAATGCGGAATCAGATCTTTTTTCACAAATTGGGGATCTAATCTATTCACCCGACAATTCACTTAATCGGTCCATTTTTCGGAAGGTCAGGGCCCGGACTTGACCGTTTCTTGGCCAATTGTCATCACACCTAATCGCAAAATGAAGGCTTTCAAGTCGTGGTATGGCTCGGCTCAAACCAGCACCGGTTCAAATTAGCTCGTGGCTAATTGACTGAATTACCTGTGTATGCGCCAAGCAAAAACCCGGCGGGGCGCATAACAACGATGGCAGAAGGAAATGGGGCAGAATGAGTCGCGTCTCCGAATTTCAACCTTTCAACCGTCCGCGCAACAACCTGATTTCATGTATCATGGCGTAGCTGTGCCACCACGCTGTTATCGGTTCGAGCAGGAACCAAGCAGACGACGGTTGATCCTTCATTCGTCGATTCCTGATGGGCCTTAGCCATCCATTGTTTGATTTGTGCGCCATAGGGAGGATTCATCCAGCAGACTTCAGAGCCCCATGATTGATCGAGACCGTTCTCTTCCTTGGTGAAGTAACGTTTGCACTTGGCGTTCTCGTGAGTGCTGCAAACATCGAGCGTGAACCCGTAAATGCTTTTTCATTACAATCCGGGAAGAGGCGGCGATCCAGGATTGGAGAAAATTGAGCCCAACTGACCACAAGAATTCCATTCAGTTGGTGGAAAGCGGGTTTGGCTTAGGGCAGCGGCAAAGTTTGCGATGAATTTGCTGCGATCTCGCCCCATTGGCTTCGTTTTTTCGTTGCCATCGGTAACTGCGTACCAACTCGACGCGCCGTTGTAAATTTGCACGGAAGGCTCCGGGGAAACTCAGAATACTGGAATGATGGACCCCATCTCTTTTATCGATCTCTCCTCTTCTCGACTCTCTCCTACAAAAACCTGTTAGGGGCGCGAGGAGGACTCTCCTAATTACCTGGAGTCTCCGAGCGCCCCCTAAGAAGCTTCTGCGGTTAGGAGGGGGCAGCAAGGGCCGTGCCAGGGATTCGGCGCTACTGCACCCTCCTGGCGCGGGCCTTGCAGTGGCAGGGCGGGCGGTGCGGAGCATGGGTTGGCCTTCTTTGACCTCCGGCATTCCGGGCCTATTGACGAGCCTCGATCGAGGAGGAACCACGCGAAGGAACCAGGAACCGGCCGGTATGCCGCACTTTGAGGGGCCGGCGTTTCGACCTCCTCTTCTTGAAAAGGAATCGTCTGTAAGCCAATCGAAGATTTAAAATGGAGGTGGTAACGCTGGCGTGGGGCGGAGCTGCGGGGGTGTGATGCGCGGTTTGGGATGCGGTGGGAGCGGGGTGTGCCCTAAAATCATCAGGGCGGAGCCTGGTAGATTCGGGCCCAAAAGAAAGCAATGGAATGACCAGAGAGAGCCTCACCCTTCAAAAAACTCCCCTTGTCAGTCCTGCAGTCAGCAGCAAAGCAGCAAATCGAGCAGATGACACAAGCCAACTAATGTGGTAGACTTAACCCGACGAAACTTTTGGATGGTAAAATCGTCCAAAGGACGGTAGATTTTGAAGGAAGAGACAAGCATGACTTTCCCAAGCAAAGAAGAAATCGAGGCAACCATTGAGGCGCTGCGGCAAACCGCAGAGCGGGCCAAGGGAGATCCGGAATATGCCCGCGAAGTGCTCAAATGCCTTGAAGACCGGCCACTGAGCACGCAACCGGAACTGACGCCCCTGGAACGTAGCGAACGTTACATGGAGAGCTTGGGCAAAGCCAAGAACAACGAGAAAGAGAAGTAGGTGAAACGCTACATCGGGCACGCAGGCGGTTACGTGTTAGGGTTCCACGGATGTGACCGCAAGACGGCGGAGAAGGTGCTGGCGGGAAAGCAGGACCTCATCACGAGCACGAATAACTACGACTGGCTCGGCCACGGGATTTACTTTTGGGAAGGCAACGAGGAGCGAGCCAAACGCTGGGCGCAGGAACGGAGCAAAATGGCTAAAAGTAAGATCAAGGAACCTTACGCGATCGGAGCGATCATCGACCTTGGTCACTGCTTTAGCTTGCTCCAAACCGACCACTTGGAAATGCTCGAAAAAGCCTACGACGCACTCAAGAAGGTGACCGAGGGAGCGGGGCAAAAGCTTCCGAAAAACAGTGGCGGCAAAGACAAGTTTCTTCGGCGCCTGGATTGCGCGGTAATCCAGATGTTACACAACGAACACCGGGGAACCGCCTTCGACACCGTGCGGGGGCTCTTTCAAGAGGGCGAGGAAGTGTATCCGAAAGGGAGCTTTCGAAAGGGTAACCACATTCAGATTTGCGTGAGAAACCGTGAGAGCATCAAGGGCTATTTCAGGCCGTTGGATTGAGCAAGCATCGGAAAGAAGCCTGGCGGAAAGTAAGCAAACATTTCTATATGAGGCCAGTCAGGTTCGAGGCAAAACGCGGTTTGTAAGTTGGCCGAAGTATTGACTTTATCCCAGGTTAGAGCTTAGCAATAGCGTTACCATAATTTGTTAGGGAGGAAAAGAATGCCTGAAACTCAAGCACAAAGCAATCAACCAGCGAAAGCACAACCAGTTGAACACGTGAATTACTGGCCAATTGAAGCGACGATTTGGCGTAGTGTGAATGATAGTGGGAACGCCAATTTTTCGGTGACACTTCAGAAAAATTACACGGTGGAGAATGCGCAGACCGGACAGAAGGAATACCAGAAAACATCCTTCATTTCGGAGCGCGATTTGCCATTGGCGGCCAAAGCCTTAACAGATGCCCACACGCGAATTCAACTCCACAAAGCCCAGGAAAGAGCCGAGAAAACAAGCGGGAACGTAGAGCAGCTAGCGAGCTTGGCAGGGGCTCAAGTTCCGGGAGCACCAGCAGCGGCTGAAAAAGGCCCGTCTTAGGCTTAATGCAGACAGATCGGCAAGCGGAAAGCAGCACCCGCGAAGAAGCTGGGAAACGGGCCAGGTCAACAGCTGCGCCCAAGTGAACCCAGATGGATTGGACATGGTCAGAATCTAATGGTGGAGAAAACGCATTCAAACTCAATCCCGGAAGTCGAAAGGGTTAAACGCGGATGCGTTCGATCTCATCCAGGCTGAGGGCATCGCTAGGGCGGTCATAGAGCTTCGTAGTTCTAGGTGACTCGTGAGCCGCAATTTCCGCGGCTGTTTCCAAATCGCCGCCATTCTCCAAGAAAACGGTGATGCCGGTTGCCCGGAAAGAGTGGTTGCAAATGGGGCCCTCAAGGCCAGCGGCCTTGGCGCGTCGTTTGAGCATGTGCCAAGCGTTAGTAGGTAGAAAGGCTCTATCGGTGATGGCGTAGGGGCTGGCAAGCGAGCGAAAAAGCGGGCTCTTGGGTTCGTCTCTGATTCCAGCAGCATCGAGGTAAGCATCCAGGTATTCCTGCGCGGTGTGGTGGCACGGAACCTTGTGAAGTTTTCCGCCTTTTTCATGGAGCCTCAAGAAACCTCTCCGGCCTTCATAGTAGTATTAATCGGCAACCTTCATCGCGGTAACCGCGCCAACCCTGGCGAACGAAAAGAGCATGGTGGCGATGAAAGCGCGGTCGCGCAGTCCTCCAAGGTGGGAGGAGTAGCTGGGAATCGAGTCCAGCAACTGGCGGGCTTCCCCGGCGGTGAGGACCGGGCTTTGCCGCGCTTGACCACGTGCCTGGGGCCGCGCACCGAGCTTGCCGGGTTGAATTCGATGATTTGTCCGGTCACCAGCCAATCGCAGAGCATTTTGATTGCTGCCAGGTGTTGCTTGACGCTCGGGGCAGAAAGCTGTGTGCCGAGATGCTCGACATAGGCGGCGCAGTGAATCGGATGAATTCCGTTCAATGTCAGTCCACGCGATTCGCACCAAGCGAAAAATCTGGTCACAGCTCGGAAGTAGGCTTTGCGGGTGTTGGGGTTTCGAATCTGGGCGGTGAAGAATTCCAGGAAGCGGGTTTCAGCCTTCGGGCCGGTGGCTACGATGAGAGTCGGCCACTGATTTTTTGGTAAAGTTAGCGCGTGTGAATTCACACTGATTTCTTGCCCTTGTGAAGAGTGAAAGAGCGGGGCTTTTCTCCATTAAGGTTGGGCCAACGCCCGTTGTCCTTCACTGCCTCGTTGCATCTGTGAATGTAGTCGTAGAGAATCGCCAAATTCAGCTCCGGCAAATCGTGGCCACGCTTGAGAGCGGGTCTGTCTCAAGAGCCGACTGGTGGTTGCCTAGCATTTCGAAAAACTGCCTCGATACATCCATCTTGATGCGCCAAAGTTGGCGAATTTCTGAAGATGGTTCAGTCAGTTTTTGTCTCGGTTTTAGAAAGATCGTGCGTTTGGAAAATTCCGAAAAAGGCACAGTGATTCTATTTCGCGGCAGCGATTCGGAAGAGAAATATCCCTTCCACAAGATCGAAAATATTCCCGAAATGGTCACTGTGGCGAAAAAAGCTGCGGGCCAGTGAGGCCATTATCCTACTCAGTGCGACAGGAATGGCTGCTTCAGCCAATGGTCGGAGCGAAGGCTCCATCGCCCAATCGTCGGCTTCCCTCTTGCCAGAATCTCACTGATAAAATATATTACCAGTAAGGAGGTGCGTTGATGGAAAAAGGTAAGGAGCAAGAGAAATCGAGTCTGGCCAAACGGCCAGAAACTCTGTTGAGCCGTGAGGAATTTCGTCGCCTGGCCGAGGTCCCGCCAGAGCTTGAATGGTTTGCCAACATTCGAAACGCAAACACGCGGCGCGCCTACCGCAACGATGTAAGAGAATTCTCAAACTTCGTCGGCATTCGCACTCCGTCAGACATGCGATTGGTAACCCGTTCGCATGTCATCGCGTGGCGCAACACACTGGAGAATCTTGCAGCCGCCACAATTCGCCGCAAGATGTCAGCGCTCTCATCATTGTTTGAATTTCTCTGCAACGCCAACGCCGTTAATTTTAACCCAGTCAAAGGTGTTCAGCGGCCGTCCGAAGGAGCGAACGAAGGAAAAACGGATGCGATCAGCGACGCTCAAGCTCGGGCCTTGCTTCAAGCTCCTGACGTCAGGACGTTAAAGGGCAAACGTGATTTCGCAATCTTGAGTTGCTATCTGTTTCACGGCTTTCGTGTGAGTGAGTTGGTGGCATTGAATGTCGGGAGCCTACGCGAGCGGCGTGGGGTGAAGCACTTTGAGATTCACGGGAAAAGGAGCAAAATTCGCTTCGTGCCAGCTCACCCAGGAGCGATTGGTGCCATCGATGCCTACCTCGAAGAAGCTGGGCACGGTGAAAATGAGGAGGAGGCACTTTTCTGCTCAATTTGGAAAAGTGCGAAACAGCGGCACGATCGAGAGCGTCCAAAATCCGGGAGACTGGATCAAAGATCGGTTTACACCCTACTCAAGAAATACGCCATGTCGGCGGGAGTTGATTTAACGCGCTGCAACCATGCGATGCGGGCGACCGCGGCCACCAACGCCCTTGAACATGAAGCCGACATCGCCAAGGTTCAGGAATGGTTGGGCCATTCGAATATTGCAACCACGCGGCTCTATGACCGGCGGGAAATGAAACCAGAAGACTCGCCCACGTTTAAGGTGAGGTATTGAACAAGCGGACGGTCTCTTTGAGGTTGGCCGTTGCCTCCCGAATTAGATCCGAAGAGAGTTGATGGCATCCATCACTTCGGAGTTGTTCTGGCATCAGCTCACACCCACCCCCATCTCGCATCTTCGATGGTTCTTAAATACGCTTTCGGACATTAAAGTTTCGCAATCAATTGTGCAAACATTGCAATGGTTTTGGCTATTTTTGTCGAAATGTTTGACAGGCCGTAGAAGCGGATTTAATCCTGTCTCAGTGAACGCACACTCAAGATTTCTATCGGTTCTCTTCTGTCTACTGGCTGGATTTGTCGATTCCCTCCAGGCTGCTGACCTCACTGAAATCGAAAAGAACTATCGCGCAGAGTATGAACTCAATGTTGGAGCTAAACACACCGCAGCTGTCGCGGCGTTGGACGTTAAATATCTAGCCGCGCTGGAACGATCGCTAAAAGAGGCCACCCAAAATGGTCGCTTGGAGGAAGCGCTGTCTTTGCGTGACGAAATTCAGCGAGTAAAGAACAAAGAGGCGTTACAAGAAACGGATGCCGATGGCATCCCTGCTTTAGTTGTACTACGGACGATTTACTTGAAGGAACTGGATGATCTCGTGACGGCCCGTAACCGGGCAGCTGCTCCGATCGTGACCAAGTTCGAAGCAGCGGTTACTGCCCTTCAAGAGAAATTGACCAAGGCTGGCAACCTGGACGAGGCACTGAAGGTCCGGGCGTATCGGGAGGACGGGCTGACGGCCATTTTGCAAGGGGAAAGAATTACTGCACAAAATTCATCGACTGAGCGAATCGATCTGTTGGCGAAGGACGCCACGTTAAGCGGGGCAATGGAGGCGCACGGCTATGGAGGAGGTCGCATCGTGCAGATTGGTCCTAATGGCAGCGCAACATGGCAATCGGTGAAAATCGCTCCGGGTAATTATAAAGTTGAATTAGCGGCAGGAGGTCTGAGGTCTTGGGAGTTTGGATTTCGTTTTTCAGCGGGAGATGCTGAACTGGAGTTTGATCTGAAGCCGAACAGCAATGGTTTCACCGTGACCAAAGATTTTTCAGTCGGAACTCTGACCGTCGTTGAGCCTGAAACCGCTTGCCAATTGATCTGTCTCACTCGAGGAGACCGTGCGGCTGCGAATCCGCTGCCCGGCAAGGAACCTGGAGGGCATATTGAGTCAGTTTCACTGATTCCAACCAACTTCATGGCTGCGGATTCCGTTTCAGAATCGGCCAGGCAGACCGAACAATGGCTAATCGGCAGCACTTGGGAAATTGACTACGGCAAAGGGAGGAATCGAGAGCACTACTACTTCCTGCCTGATGGAAACGGTTGTCGAAGAGCAAACGGGAAAATTACGGCATTTTTTGGCGTCCATCGTTGGCGGACTTCGGTAGATGGTTCTGTCAGTTTTGGTCTTGGTTTCAGAAAGATCGTCCGTTTGGAAAACTCCGAAAAAGGTACAGTTGTACTGTTTCGTGGCGATTCGGAAGAGCAATATCCGTTCCACAAAACTGAAAATATTCCCGAAATGGTCATGGCGGCGAGAAAGGCCGCAGATCAGTAAAAAGAGAGACTCGAGTTAGTTTTTCCCGAGCATCTTCTTTAGCTCCGCTGAGAGGTTCGATGCGCATTGATCCATATTTCGACGCTTTATCCTGTTTTTGTTCCACCTGACACAAAGGGCGCGACCTTCATCGTAAATTGGAGGTAGAGCCTTCAGCGCCTTACGCTCGAAGTAGTCCCTGCATGACTCGGTCTCTAGCCCTGGCACGAAACCAACCAAACTACTCCGCGATGCCGATACTATCGCCGGAACGTCAGAAAAAGTATCGCACTCTACAACTATCTTGGGCATCGTCTTGACTACCTCGTCGAAAGTCGCCCGAAGCCGCCGTGTAAAGTTATCGTCGAACCCTTCGGCGATGGTGACAATTCCCTGATTGCTCAACCACTTAAGACGTTCCTCATCACCCTCGGGGACAGGCGAGTCCTTCCGTACAATTGGAATCGGCGGTTCAGCTTGGAGGCGTTCGCAAACCAGTCCCGGAATTTCGCTTACAAATTCCGTAGCAATGGCGAAATCGATCCGGTCGCCCTTCTCCAGTTCTTCGAAGATCTCGGAGCGTGAGCTCCTGCATTCGAGGCGCAGAGTTCTGCCCTTAAAGATCTGCTCCAGCCTACCCATGGCGGGAGCAATCAAATGACTGGTATACCAGGGACCGGCAGCTATGGTCACGTCCCCACCAAGCGTGGGAGAAAAATCTTCCAAATCATTGAGGAATTGTTCGCTGATCTGAAGGAGACGTTTACCTTCATCTGTAAGCTCAAAACCTCGGCGATCGTTACGGACGAGTTCCGCGCCGCCAACGAGCTTTTTGAGTTCGGCAATCGCTCTTGAAACGGTTGAGGTTGTCACTTCTCCCCCCTTCACCAACTCGGCGATTCCCCCTGATTTGTGTGCCTCGACGAACCTGCGGAAGAGACTGAGCGACGGTCTTCGATTGTCTTCAAATATTCTATCGTACATAGCAACTTTGGGTTTCAATATGCGAACAATTGCAAACATTCGGTTTAAAATTGTAATTTTCAACCGAAAATGTTGAAACGGCCCAAAGAGTTCTCTATTGTTTCCCCATGTCGCGGAATTTGGAAGCCTACGCAACCGGCCTGGGTGCCGATCGCGATACAGCTCACGAGATCGCCAAAGGACTATCCGAGATGAACTTTCCCGTGACGGAAAAGCAGCGTCTTGTGAAACAAAAACTGGTATCGATCGTTTGCAGGGAATTTACGAAGAATCCCGTCGGAAAGAGGCGGTTTACCAGTGAGAATCTCGAATCTGAGCTATTCCCTCAGGCATTTGAGAACGCGTTCAATGAGAGGTTGCGAGTAGACGAGCGGATAATGCTTGTGAAAAAATACGTCGCAAAGGAGCCTCACAAAAACTTGGACGCAGGCAGTATTCAAAACACGTCGAACAAACTTCGCGAGACAGGAAAGAAGTTGCACACGGCAACGCTAGAAGAGCTCCGTATTTTGCGTGATCTTGCCGGTCCAGATTTTTAGTCATCTTTTGTAAGTTGACCTACGTCCGGAAATTTCAGATCGGGCCCTGGACTGTCATGGAGACTTTCATTGTTTGGGTTCAAAAGACTATTCATCCTTGCATTCCTTTCATCCAAGATTTCCCAAATAGCTTTTGCCTCGCTTTGGGTTAGGGATCTCTCCTGAAATTTATCAATGAGTTGATTCAATCTCTCATTTAGGCTCCTTAAGCTATCACGATTGTTAACCTCTTCCCCATCGCCGGAAGTGAACTTGCTGACATCGGGAATTTTCAGATCGGAACCGAATCTTTCGGTGGCATCCTCCTCGTAGGCTTTTACAAACGCTGCACTCGCGTGCTCGTTTTCTTCTAAAATCTTGCAAAGGGCCTCGGTTTCGGCGCTCGTTGCAGTTCCTTTGATGGCTTTGTCAAACAGGCTCATCAAATGCCGCGATTTTTCGTCAGGGGTTTTATCTTGTTCCTGATGCATCTCACACCCTCCCTTTTTCTCAACCAAAAGATATCAGGTCCGAGAGGGAAAGTCAAAAGGTTGTAAACGCTCCTGCTTGCAAGCATGGGCGGTAAACAAAAATCGTTAATACAATGGCATAGAATGTTAGAATGACGGCTCTACAATTTTGCATGAGAAACAATCATCATCAAGTTGGAATTGTGGGAGCTGGGACCATGGGAGCGGCCCTGGCCGAAAATCTAGCCGGGCATGGAATCGAGGTCGTGATTTTCGATCGAGATATCGAAAAGCTCAGAAGCGCCGCAATTGAAGGTTCGAGCAGGATCATGGCAGCGGAAACGATTACTCAACTCGTGAATGCCCTGGAGCGCCCCAGGAAAGTGATCATGCTCGTTGAAGCGAAAGCTGGGTTGAATTTGGCGGACCGTGATAATGTCGATGCGGTTGTGGGAGAAATTGCTCCCCTGCTCGAAACCGGTGACCTCTTGATTGACGGAGGCAACACTTACTACAGGCACACCGAGAGGCGAGGAGACGAGCTGCGTAACCGCGGGATTATCTACACGGGGACCGGCATTTCCGGTGGGGCTGAGGGGGCGCGAACGGGACCGGCATTGATGCCTGGGGGACCAAGCAAGGGATGGGACATGATCAAGCCAATTCTGGAATCGATCGCTGCGAGGAAAAATGACGTCCCCTGTGTTGCGCATATCGGTCCACGAGGTGCTGGCCACTACCTCAAAATGCTGCACAACAGTCTTGAATATTGCGACATGCAATTGATTTGCGAATCCTACCAGCTCCTCAAATGCGCCGGTTATAACAACGAGGAATGCGCTGAAATTTTTGATCACTGGAACGATGGTTCCCTCGAAAGCTATCTGATTGAGATCACAATCAAGATTTTAGTTACGTGTGACGAAGGTTCGGAGCGACCGCTGGTTGATCTGATCCTCGACAAGGCTGGCCAGAAGGGGACGGGGGTTTGGACCTTGATGAATGCGACCGAAAACGGAGTAGCCGTTCCCACGGTCGCGGCAGCGGTGCAGGCGCGTGGACTGTCGGCAATTAAAGAGCAGCGTGTAAGGGCCGCCGAACACCTCAGTGGGCCGGATGCAAGAATTGGTGTGAGCAAAAGCGAATTGGTTCAAATGATTGGCAGCGCGCTCTACGCCTCGAAGATCGCCTCGTACGCCCAAGGCTTCGAACTTCTGAGAACCGTCAGCGAGTTGCTTGAGAACCGGTGGAATTTGGACTTTGGTTCGATAACCAAGCTTTGGCGTGCTGGATGCATCATCCGCGCAAGTTTTCTAGATTGTGTCAACGAAGCCTATGAGCGCAATCCTGGAACGGTAAATTTGATGCTCGATCAGCAACTGGGAGACGTTTTGCGGCGCTCCCAAGCCCCGTGGCGCAAACTGATAGAGATGGCCGTCGCAAATGGAATCTCCATTCCAGCCTTTTCGGCCTCGCTCCAATACTACGACGGTTACCGCGCGAGTCAGTGTCCAGCAAACCTGCTTCAAGCGCAACGCGATTACTTTGGTCAGCATGGCTTTGAGAGGAACGATCGCCCACTCAAAATGAATGAAGGCGGAAAGGAGATTCTATACCACGGAAACTGGGCACGATAGGAATCGCTACGAGTGAATCATTCTACCGTAGGAAGGTGTTGAGGTTAACACAATCCGTTTACTGCCGGGTGTTTTCATGTTGAACAAACGCAAATAGCATGCCGATGATGAGAAGATCAATTCCGAAACTCAAGCTGACAGTGCTAGGCGCAGGGCCTGCATTTGATCCCTTCCAGAACAACACCTCCTTTTTGCTCGAAGGCCGGGCCAACATCCTGATCGATTGTGGGTATAGCGTCCCGCGGCAACTTTGGGCCTCGAAAGCAGATCCGGATATGCCTGGGGTGGTTCCGTCTTCCATGCACCCGGACTTCCTCTCGGCAATAGTGATCACCCACTATCATGGTGATCACTATGCGGGGATCGCACCGGTGTTGCTGTTGAAGCATTCACCCATGCGGAACGGCGCGCCGGAACGGAGGAAAAAGCCGTTGCACATCATTGGACCGGCGGGTGTTCGGGAAAAAGTCGAGACCTGTCTGGAAGAGAACTTTCCTGGAAAATTCAAGGAAATGGAACCAACACTGCGCTTCCACGGCTTGAGGGAAGGGCAGCAATTCTCGCGCTGGGGAATGACGATTGATACCGCGTTCTCCAATCATGGCAAGATCCGCTCGCTTGCAACGCACTGGTCGATTGACGGCACCGCTGTTTTCTCTTACAGCTCTGACGGAAGATTGACGCCCTCAACCATGGCTCTTTTCAGGGGCACTCCCCTGTTGATCCATGAATGCTATGCTGCCGATGAGGCAGGTCTCGGCCCTGGAGGTAAGGGCGTGCATCAAGACCTACCTGAGCTTGTGGAATATGTGAAGCGCGCAGGGATACCCAAGGTCCGGTTGGTGCATGCTGCGTTCGATCAGAGAACGCGCCTGAGCAGTGCTCTCGAAAGATACAACAACACCTGGATTCGACTAGCCAGGGAAGGCGAAGACTTGTTGGCACCTTCGCTTTCAGAGGCACCTGATGAGTCGCTTAGAGATCAATCTCCGCGATTCGGCCTCCAGGCAGGTCGATGAAATTGGCTTCCATGCGCAGTTCCCTCTCGATGATCAGGGTGTTGATCAAGTAATGGTACCGCGGCGGAATTTCATCCCAGAGCGGACGTTGCTCGATCAAGTCCGCGAACGAATCCCAGATCAAAACGGACTCGTAATTCTCCATCGCGGCTTCGGGTGAGGGATCGTGTTCCAGGTAAGCTTCCACTTGCTCACGTTCGCCCGAATCTAGGTTGAGGAATTGAGCGAGAAGGTCGAAATCCAGACAGGATTCGTGATAAAAAGCTCGAGGAAATCCCTCAAATTCCTGATACATGGCCTCCTCACAATGCGCGCCCAACTTCCGGCTGTTCTCCTTCAAGATCGCCGAAATTTCGCGGCGAATCTCAGCGGCACTCTTTCCGGCTAACTCCAGCCAGCGCCCGTAGAGGTATCCCGCGTTGTAGCTGGCGTAATCTCCGACATAAATTCGAGGTTGTTGCTCTTTTTCCATCCTTTTCATCTCCCAAAACATCAATCAGCACCCCGAATTTTCCGGGGCTCAGGTTCCTCCGGCCCGGAAATTCGGGGTGCGATATCAGGGCGGATGAGATGCGAAATGCGCAACCTTGAACAGTCGAAGAAGCTCAGAGGCAGAACATCACCTCAATGCCTCGCTACGCACGGCAAAGCGCCGAACTCAATCGCGCTCGTGAGTGTGCGTGTCCTCGTCTTGATGGGGATGAAGCCCAAGCTCTAGCATCTGTTTGCGGTCGGCCAACTCCGACTCTCGCTGCGCCATGTCTGCCTTGTGCTGACGCAACTCGTCCTCAAGCTGCGCTTCCTGCTGCTGGACCGTTTGCCCGTGAGCATCGACAATGTGGCTCTGGTTGGGATCGAGTCCTTGAGCAGCGATCTCAAGATCATCGCGCAGCGCTTGCGGCAACGCGTCGCGATTCTTCCAGATCGCCGTGGCGGTTCGAACGGTCTCATCCTGGAAAAACGATTCAATCGCCAAATCCAGGGCTTGTTCTTGCTCTTCGTGTGTATCCACGTCAGTTTTAAGGGTTCTTATGAAGCTTAGAGCCAAAGACCGTGAATTTGGAATCGATTTCTGAAGAAATTCCAGCTTGCGAAGCAGGAGCCTGCTTGTTTGCGGGCAGCCAGATGGATGGGGCCTGCCCGACGTCGGCTGGATTTCCGTGCTTTGCTTTCGCAGAAGCCTGTCGATTGCGCAAAAAATACTGGTCGGCGAAGAACGATGAGATTGGCGACATTGTAAGGCTCATGATCGCGCGGGGATGCTCGAAGGAACCACCTCCGCCGGACAATCCGGAAGCCTACCTGCGCACCATCTCGGTCAATCTGGAGGGGAAGTTGGTTGCTGAAGACAAACGGCGTAAGGCGATCTATGAAGCCTCGCGCGAAGAAGGTCCACTGGCCGAATATGCGCGCCGCGTGCGTGAAGAGGATCGCTCGATTGAAAACCCGGTGGAAGCGCGAGACGAAATCGCTTTTATTCTGTCGCGACTCCCTGACGAAGCAGTCTTTCCTTTCCTGTTATCCACCCAGAGGTTCTTTTTGCTGGCGATGGGAGCTGGCTTGAAGCCCGCAGAACTCAAAAAGGCATTCCCCGACATCACAGTCAACGAAATCAAGCATCACCAAAAAGCTATTCGCGAGACAGTGAGGGGGTTGGCATCGGTGCTGGGAAAAAAGTAGCAACAACTTTTTCCAAACCGTCAACGAGGCGCTCTCTCCTCGTTGATGAAACCAACCGATCACAACCGGAACGGTCTTCCGGGAGCGCCAAGTCAGCAAACAGGAAACAGTGCCGCAAACTGCGAGCCAATGGTCTCAGAGGAAGAACTCCGAGAGTTGGCCGAAGATATTGTGCGCTACTGCCCCTCCCTTACTCAGCTACTCTTGGCGTTTGGATCGGCTGACTCATCGAATCCGCTCAGCGGACTAAACTAACAATAAACCGAAATAACGATGAACAAACGCCCTGTCGATCACATTCGCTATGGAAACCTCGAAGCCTCCATCTGGGAAAACCAGGGAGAGAACGGCCCGTTTTACAGCGCCACGTTTTCGCGAAGCTTTCAGGTGGATGGTGAATGGAAACAAACGCAGTCCTTCAACCAACGCGATATGGAATTGCTCGGTAAGCTCACGACCGATACCGGCCAACGCATGAGCGAATTGACGCAGTCTCAATCGCAAGAGGCCGCCGTTCAGACACAAGCATTGGAACCTGAAATGAGCTAAGCTGTGTTCAATCAATGCTTTGTCTGGCTCTCGGGTCATTCCCCGGCAATTGCTTCGCAGACCCAGCCTGCGGAGCAATTGCGTTTGGTGGCTTTGGGAATGTCACTAATCTTGCCGGTTAGCATCGGCGGCCTGGGCGGCTTTGCCACCGCATGGCGAATGAGTGAAGGGAACGTGATAGGGGCGGTGATCACCGGAGCCATCGTCGCCCTGTTTACCCTGGTGGTGGATCGCTCTCTGATGGCGTCCGGAAACCGCAGTTCGTTGGCGGTGACGCTGAGGCTCGTTCTTACGATCCTTACCAGCACGGTTTTCGCCCATAGTGCTCTACTTTGGCTTTTCGCCGATCGTATTGACGCACAAGCGGGCGCATCGCGGCAACAAGAGCTTGTACAGATTGCGTCCCTATTTCGTCCCGATTCCGGCCAGACTTCGTCCCGGATTACCACCATCAACGGGCAAATCGAGCCGTTAACCACTGAACTTGAGCAGGTTAACGAGGCGCTATCGAAGATAGGGCCGGAACTGAGCCGAAACCGCCAAGCTTATGCCGACGAAGTGGCCGGGCGAGGTTCTTCCGGCGAAGCCGGGGAAGGACCGGAATCGAGACGCATCATGGCGCTGCTCATCAAACCGATGGAAACCGAGTTGGAACGACAGCAATCGGAAAAGAAGCGGTTGGCGACTGAGCTGGCGCAATCACGCTCGGAACTTGCCGTAGCCTGGAAAGAGCAAGAACGCGATCAGAATGTGCTTAGAGAACAATACCAAGCTCTCAGCCAGGACGCCTTGAACCGGCAGCATCGCGGTATCCTCAGTCAATATCTGCTGTTGCACGAAATCATTGAAGAAGACCACACCGCGCTCCTGGCCTATCTCTTTCTTTCCCTCCTCTTGCTCTTTTGGGAGCTGGTGCCGGTGTTGCTCAAGCTGACGATGGAGACCGGCGAATACGACTTGCTCAGCAAAGTATCGAAAGCTGAGATGACAGCGAACCACGCCATGCGCATGAAGATCATGGAGCTGGAAGAGATCGAAGCCACGGCTTGGCTCAAACAAGCCGAAGAACGATTCCGGCTCGTCGATGAAAAGCGAGCCGCAATTCCAAAACGCGCTCATACCGAACACCGGGAAGCTTACCTGCAAGCGCTCAAAGTCCTGATCGATTCCCTCAATCGGACCGGTGCCAAGCTTGGCGGGATGGAACAGTCAGGTCACTGAGCGATCGCTGAGAAAAACGCTGTGATTGCCCGGCAACCGGCGCGTTTGGAGTCGCGTCACTCTCAAGCAGCCCGCTGTAGAGCAAGGCCGAACGCTGCAGCAAAAATTGCATTTGCTCGGGAAGATCGTGATCGGATAGCATTTCTCCAGCCAACTGCTCGCCCTGAGGGAGGCTGTCGCAACTGCTGAGAGCGGTCGTCAGTTCCTGCCGGGTTTGAACAACACCACGGTGGTTCATGCGCTGAAAGCCGGAAGCATGCCGCAACGAATCATTGATGCTATCGAGACTGCCCCCATAGAACTGGTCACGGATCGTATCGCGTTCCTCCCGGTTTGGAACTGATGCCGACAACAGCGCTTCAAATCGAATGACATCATGCACGATGGGAGGATCATGTTCCAGACGCGCAAGGCGCTGCCCCAACACTCCCGGATTGTCCAATCCGTGGCGTGCGTTGAAGGCTTCGTAGAACGTGTCACGAGATTCGTTGTAGGAGAGCGAGCGCAATTGCTGGAGACTGACCGGTATGGCATCTAAGACGGCCTTGGAATCATAACCAACCTCAACCGCTGACATGAGGGCTTGAGCCTTCCCGGCGGTCGGTAACCCTTTGAAATTCTCGGGCAAACTCGAAGCAGCACCGCGCTGCGTTGGTGGAGCAATCTCCTGAACGACTTCCCGGCCATCTTTGATCGTCACCTCAAAATGCTGCATTCTTTCGCTCTCTCTCCAGTCCAGAATTGATCTTACCAAAGTTATGGGCTGAACTGCAACAAACGTTGCGCGAATTCTGGAACGCGCCGCGATTTCGGGCATTTGCGGACTAGCCAGAAAGCGGTGGGCCGGACGGAAAGTCGTCCGAACGCTCGATTTGCTTCTCCCCGGCCTGCAACAAGGGAATCAGTGGCTCGACATGATTCCAATAGCAAAATCCCCAGAATCGCCAAATGATTCCAAGGTAGATAAACAAATACAGACCAATGTAGAAGCCTAAAAAGTAAGAATTGAACGGAGGGATATGCAGAACTTCCACGCCTTCAAAGGTGCCAAACTTGAAGAGAAAGTGATTCAAGGCGGCCCAAACCCCGGTTGGAAGCGCGAACACCATGAGAAATGCCGCGACGAGGAATCCCGGCGATTTCGAGACATTCACATAGCGATAACCATCTGCGGTTTTCTTCGCCTCAAAGCGGTAAAATCTAAACGTGTCGTCATGATCCAGCGGGGCCATTTTGGGAAGAATTGGAATCAGGTAAGACAATCCGTGCACCAACGGATAGAGCAGTCCTTGGTGGGCCGTTCCGCCAGGTTGCGGTGTGAATAGAATGATGACCAGCATGACGAGGAATCCACCATCTGACGAAGAGATTTTTACACCTCCAATCGATGTGATGTAGATCGCAGTCGCGGCAATCGTGAGTCCCCAGGTCAGCATGAGACGGGTGCGATAGGCCGATTGCCATTTGCGCATCGCCGCAACAATCTGTTCGCGGTCTCTGGACGGCAAAGCCAGGAGTTTCTCAAATTCGGGATCAACGTTCATGAGAGCTTAAAGAGTTGGGTAAGCGTCAGGGGGCGCATCGGTAGAATCTGGCGCTCCAGCTGATGGAGGTTTTCTCACCTGCCACAGCGAGGCAATGCCCAAACGAGCGTAGTCATCGGAGTTCCAGTCGATCAGATCCATGTGCTCATCCGGCCGCTCGATGTAGTCAGGAATTTCGGCGTGCTTAGGCCGCAGCCGCGACAAGTCTCCCTCGGTGCCAAACAGCATTGAAGACTTTATATGTTGCCGGAACCAGGTGTGCACTACCTCGGGATAACCGGGTGCAATTTGGCCACGACGAATCTTGAAAAGACCATGCAGCCCGTTGGTGCCATCAGTGCTCGGCAGATCAGTCTCAAATTGAGAAGGAAGCCAACGGTCCTCGATGTGATACCGCTCATTGTAAGAATGGCTCTCGCCCCCGCCTTCGGTTGTGGAGTGCCCGCGTTCGGTGCGTTTGAACTCCCATTTGCCGATGCAATCGCTCGCCCAACGTTGCGTTTCGACGGCGAACGGATTGATGTGAAGAAAAGCGCCGTTCTGAGTTTGCCCGATCAACTCTCGCGCCACTTCCTTGCCATAGACTGCGTCGATCCCCAAGATGTCCTGAAACCCAAGACAAACCGCAGCGCCCTTGCTTCGCCCCGTGATGAGAAGATCCTTGAGCGTCGGCAACTCGCCTAACTCCGAAAGCTCATCAAGGAAAATCCACGACTGTTGATCGGTTGCTTCACCAGGGATCGAGCGAATCGCTTTGGAGGCCTCGGCAAAAAACATCCGGTTCAGCGATTGAATCCCAGCCTTGGCTTTTGGGTTATTACCGAGCAGCAAGATTTTGCCGGACGAATTGAGCCAGGAGCGAACGCTAATGGCTGGCCGCTCGCGTTCGGCTTTGTGCCAAGCCGCGGCAATCGGGCGAAACGGACGCAGATAAGAATCCATCGTGGCCTTGACCGACAACGCCGTCTTCTCCACCGCAAAATGCTGCGCGATCAACTCGATCGTGTTGGGACAAGAGGCAAACAGCGCTTTGAGGCGTTCGGTATCCCGGCTGACATTGAGAATATCACGCAAGGTCCACTTGCCGCTCGCATGATAGTTGAAGGCGTCGATGATGCCGTTGAGGAAAATCTGTGCGGTGATGAAAAAGTGAGCGTTCTCACCGCCCTTTTCTCGGTCGTAAGGAATGAGCGAGTCGGCAAACTCCTGAGCGTAGTAGCTGCTGGTGATGTCCGCTGCCAAATCCCAGGCCGAAGAACGCGCATCGAGCGGATTCATGACGATGATCTGCTCAGGGGTCACCTCATCCATTCCGGCAAGCTTGCTGATGAGATCGGTCTTGGCGTCATAAGCCAACATGCGCACCTGTTCCGGCCCTTTGGCCATCCGATAACAAACCGACTGCATTAACAAACGCATGAGACAGGTCTTGCCGCTGCCAGTCGAGCCAACAATGCAGAAATGCTGCCTGGCATCATCAAAACCGAGCGGGTAACCGGCAAACGAAAAACCTTCGGATAGCCTGGCCGTTTTCATTTTGGGAGAGTCGAGGATTTTGGTCTGGACACCTACGCCGCGAACCTTGCGATCCGAGCTCAGGAGGTGCCGGAAAAAGAAGCATGCGGTAGCGACAAGAGCAATGGCGAAAACGGCAAAGTGAATCAAATAGGACCTCCACAACCTGAATTCCTACCATGACGGGCGCTTCCTGGCAAAGCCATCACAATATGGCTACCCAAAATAGTCAGATTTTGATAGGCTGGTTGTATGGAAGACGCGCTCAAAAATCTCAAACACTTTATCGATGGCGATGGCGAACGCATCAGTTTGCCGGTCGATGACTTTGAAGAGTTGATGGAACAAATCCTGGAACGGCCCGAAATCGAGTCTGCTCTGGAAGAAATCAAGAGTGGCGACACCATCTCGTGGCAGGAAGCGAAAGAGAGGCTGCGGCAGGAAGGCAATGAGCCGCTACCGGATTGAACTGCCCAAATCAGTATCCAAAACTCTCAGAAAGCTACCCCGTTCAGAAGTTGGGCGAATCGAACTGGCGATTGATGCCCTGACAGAGAACCCTTGGCCAAGTGGCTGCAAAGCCGTGATTGGGATGAAAGATGTTTACCGCATTCGAATCGGAAACTACCGCGTGGTTTATCAAGTCAATGAAGCCACGATTTGGATTCTCAAAATCGGACACCGTAAGGAGGTTTATCGAAGGTGACAAATTTGCCCTGGCTGTTTAGGACTGATGAGTTATGCCGTGATCCCGGTCTTGATCCTGCTCGCGCCGTTGCCGGAGGCGCGAATGCAACGAGTCAGTGGATTGACTGATCGCGAGTTCCTTCTGATGGCTGCGCTGCATGGCACGCGCCAGATTGGAGAGGTTTTGCCCGGCCTCAATTTTGGTGGTGAAGACCTGCGTCTCAAGCTTGGCTCTGGATAGCTGCACGTAAGATAGTTCTTTGTCCTGCATCGTTTCGTGCGTCAGCACGAAGGCACGCGGTATGGTCATCCCCTGTCCCTTGTGAGTTGTCACCGCATAGCCCAGTTTGAGATCGTCATATTGATGCACCGCAATGGTTCTGGTGCGCTCCTCGCCATCAACCAGGACTGCGATGATGCCAAAGAGCGGATTGACCTCTTGGACTGTGGCAAGCATGCCGTTTTGCACGCCCATCGCCTTGTTGTTCTTGGTAAAAAGAACTCGGTCACCGCGATGGACCCGTTCATTGCCAACTTCAACCGATTGCAGGGCGGACGAAACCCACCCGGTGCGAACGCGCTCGGCCTGAATCTCGCGATTGAGGATCGTGGCATCTTGGTTCGTGCCTGTAAAAATGAGTTGCTCTTCAGGGCGAGCCAAGCCGTTGGTTTTCCAGGTTGCAAGGAGTGCTTCGCGAGCCTGCTCGCGACTCTCGGCAACTTGGAGCTGTCCCTGATCAAGAAAATGCCTCAATGCTTGGTCCGCCTGCCCTGCAATCACATGGCGAACCGCTTCGCGATCCGCCTCACGTTCTTGGCGGATGATTTCGGTCAGCTTCACATCGTGCCCCAAGCGTTCATCCATCGCTTTGAAAGCACCGCCCTGCTCAACCGCCTGCAATTGCCCCGCGTCACCGACACAGACCAAGGTCGCTCCGGTTCGTTGAACCTCATCAACGACACGCGCCATGATCCGAGTATCGGTCATGCCAGCCTCGTCCATGATGAGCACGGACCTTGAGTCGATCCGTAGCCGCCCATTGTCAGCTTGCCAAAGCCAAGAATGAATCGTGCTGGAAGGAATCCCAGATTCTTCAAGTCCACGCGCGGCCTTGGCAGATGGAGCCATGCCGTAGACCGCATAGCCTTCTTGAGTCCAGGCCTCGTGAGCTACCTCCAGCATGAACGTCTTCCCGGTGCCGGCCTGACCGGTGACCGTTTTCACCTGGTCAACGCCAGTCGTGAGATAGCGCACGGCCTTAGCCTGCTCTTCTTTGATCGTCGCTCGGGAGGCAATCGCTGCCTCAGCAACCTCGCCAGATACTCTGGCCCGACACTGGCCGATTCCCGCGCTTACCTGACTGAGCAGCCGGGTCTCCAGATCGAGGATCTCTTGTGTCGTGTATCGCGGTTCACTGAATCGCGGCTGAAACTGCGGCAAGTTCCCGCTTTGAGGGCGTGCTCCAAGAGAAATCGCGTGGCGCTCCAACGTTTCATCAATGGCTGCTAGAACTCGCTCAGATGAGATTCCCTTGAACTGTGCCTCCTCGGCAGTGGCGCGAACCAAATCGGCTTTGGAAAAAGTGCTCTGGTGCATGGTGAGATTTTCAATCGCATTGCGCGATTGCAACAACGCTGCGACCTCACCGAAAACACGTTCCGGTTTGCCATCGGGTTCCAGGATCCGTTCCAACTCCGCAGGGCCAAAACCATGCTTGCGCCCCACCTCAGCCCAAGTTTCCGCCAACTCTTCTCTAGAAGCGTGCGCCTTGTTCGAGCGAGAGAATACGGCCATTTGTGCGCTTGCAACCGCCCCGGAAAGCCCTCGCATAGCGAGATGTTCTTCCACCTCACGTCGCCGGGTCGAAAACGCTTTCTCAAGTTCGCGGCTGACCTCTTGCAGCCGAAACGAAAACTTGGCATCCGGGTCGCGCTCTAACTCAAACCCCAGCCGACGCTGGAGTTGATAAGCCAGCTCCGCGCGATACAACGCTCCGGCCGCCATCTTGTGTTTGTAGACCGGATTGATGTAGAGAGAACCGGTGGATTCATCCGGGCGCACCGCGGCATTGATCAGGATACAATGCGTATGAAGTTGTGGTTCCTGCGCTCGGCTCGTTCCATGCTCAAAAGTGGCAAAGATCAGCTTGGCGTCCGCGATCTGTGTGCCGTTCTTTCCGGTGCGTGAATACCCCGCCTCTTGTTCCAAAAACGCCAAGGCTTTTTCAACCGCCATCTGCTGCGCGGCGCGAATTTCTAAGGCTACTTCGGGACTTGCCTGGCTCCAGGCCACACTTACCGATTTTGGAGCGGAGAAGGTCAGATCAAAACCACACACGCGCGATTCACGGCCCGCATTCTGCACCAACTTTTCGCGGCGTAGATATCCCGCAAAGAGTTGCCGGAACTGATCGGAATCGATCTCTCCTGACAACCCCAACTTCGCAGCACCTTCACCAACCCATTGTCCGGGAGGTTCACCGCCACCAAGATAATAGTCTTCGCTGGCAAGATTAGCATAATACTCGCCCTGACCGGCACCAAGCGGAGCGGAAATGGATAGCATTAACGCGGTAACTCACGTTGCACCCAGGAAGCGGGTCCTTCCTCGGCCTCACTCCGTTGGCTGGGATCGCTGCGAAACATGAGCCGGGCCAAGAGTTCCACTCCTTTGGAAATCTGACCGCGCAACGCGCGGACTTCATGCCGCAACACCTCGACCTCAGAAGTCTGATTGTCAGGCACGCCGCCCCTCAACGACTCCAGCAGCATCTCTCGCGCCATCGCCCCGGCACTTTGGCCACGGGCGGCTGCCAGCTTCTCGACGAGGGCATACGTCTGTTCGTCGAGTCGAAAAGTGACAATGGGAGCTTTCGCCATGATAAATCTTAAATCACAAGTTTCGTAAACCGAGGGTATACAAGGATTCGCAAGTTACCTCAAGTCGTTAGCGCGGAGCTGTTTACAATCGAAGCGACTGGCTTTGAGTAAGTTATCACGTTTGGTATACATCTTGATGCCTCAGGTGTGAGTATTTTCATTTAGGACGCTTGGGTAAGAGTCCGGATCGAATCAAACGGAGCGAAAAAGTGCAGAATTTCTTTTCCACTACCCTCATCAGGCCTTGTTCAGCACCAATTTCACCCGAACCGATTCGGATGGCACCCAGTTCCAAATCGAAATGCACTCCAGGAGATCAAACGCCGTCTTGAGGGCCTGGATTCCAACAGTCACACGCAAAACGAAGTGCGGTCACAATCCAAACAAAGAACAGACGAAAAACAATCGATCACCGATGCGGCTACGCAGGCTGATCGATTGAACCAGCCTGCATCAGATCGCATTTCTTGCGCAGCCTTGCCAGGGTATCCTGCCAGGATTCATGCTTCCCCTTTTTCAATTCAAAATCCTTCTTCTTTTGAATTGATGTTTTTAGATTGGAGTTTTTTAGGCCTGCTGTTTTGTGCAGAGGGGTAGTGCTCTTTTCTCGAACAGCCGTTGCTGTTTTCTTGACCGCGCTGGCCACCTTCTGCGCCACTTTTCGAATGCATTCGCGCATCGTGCGATAAAGCGAAATAAGCCAACCATCGACAAAGCAAAGTCCGTAGGCGTTCACGTTAGACTGGTGCACATGGACCACGTGCAAGAAGCCCTTGTCACAGAGCTTGCTGACCGCCTCGCCGATTCGAGCTTTTTCAAGCCCGGTAAGCTCGCGCAGCTCAGCATACTTGAACCGGCCATATCTCTCCTCCTCATTGAGCCGTTGCATTTCTTTGGATTGAGTAATTCGGCGGCTTGCGTAGAACAACAAGATCAGGGCTTCGCTTGCTGACAAGCGCCCCTGAGCCACCGCCTGGAGTGCCTTGCGCGATACCGGTCGCTTTCGTCCCTTCGGGCTAGCTTCTTCTGCCGCGGTCACAATACTTCGGACCTCTTGAACCATCGTAATGATACGGCTGTGCGATAGCCTGCGGCAACCGCGTTGATTCGCCTTGCAATTGATGATTCGATACAGATCGACCTTCGATCCCTTGGGCAGCCCCTTCTTTTCGTGGATCGCAGCGAACACTCTCACCAAATCCTTGAAACCTGCCTTGCGCTTTCGATAATGAGCAATCAGCTCCAATAGGATCGATTCCCGAATCGCAACATATCCTCCCTGATATTCTCGATTAACTGTTCGACGCATTTCCACTTTCTCCTCAAAATGGGAGCCAACCTCGAGACAATAGATACCCCATCCACCTAAGCAGATTGTTCTTGACGCCGGTTGAGAAATGATCTATTATCAGAAACGTTGCTATCTGATAATCAGACAAAATCTCCCGTCTTCGTAACGGGTTTTTTTGTGCCCAAAAACTGGGCTAGACTCTCTTGTCCAAGTCGCACTCCTTTGTTGTTTCAATAGCTTCAACCAGAGAAGCAAACATTGAGAAGGGCAACCTTCGATCTTTTCAATCTACGCCCTTCGCTCCGCTAGCTTTAGCCTGGTTAAAGTTTACCTGGATCACTAACAGATTTTCTAGGCGTTGTCACCACGGGAAATTGCGTGATTCCAGGGGTACCCCCACTGAGGCAAAAAGTGCTCTTCTGGCTGTAGGGGTATGCCTCCAGACTCTGCCAGGACGTGAGAAATTTCGCCGCGCGGAGCGAAAATTGAAACTGCCGATGGCACTTCCAATTTTCGCTACCCTTACCACAGCTTGGGCTGGCCGAGAATCAAGCCGCTGCGTTGCGATTTGGGCCTCTAACGATGACTCAGCGGTTCTGCTCGGCCCCGTTTCGGCCTCCTCAGCGATGGATGTAACTAGATCCAAGTGGTCGATGTGGGGGCATACCTCCACAAGCACGGAACGAAGCGCCGCTATACCCCCACACCAATCCGAGCCAACAAACCCTCTTGCGCGAAGTGGGGGCATAGTGGCATACTGGCCACGAGCAGCTAAGGGAATGGAGGAGAAGATGCGCTTTGCTGAAACACAAGTGATCACGTTGGCAAACCAAAAGGGTGGGTGCGGGAAAACTTCCAGCACGGTGTCGCTGGCAGCGGCCTTTGCCGAGATGGGGTATACTGCGTGCGTGCTAGACACCGATTCTCAGTGCAACGCGACAGAAACGTTTGGAGTCTCTCAAGACGAACTTCGCGAGCGCGGCAACTACACGTTGGCAGATATTTATCTCGCCAAACGCAAAGCCACCGATTGCATTCAGGATTTCGGGAACCGATTTGAAGGACGCCTGGCGCTCGTGCCAGGGCATCGCGGCCTCAACACCATTTCACCAAGATTGGAAGCTGAAATCCAAGCTCTGATCGCCAACGAAGAACGTTCAATTCTCGATGTGGATGATCTGAGAAAGGAACATCGCATGAGACTTCGCAACTCGGTCGATTCGCTCCGTGGAAAGTTCGATGTGGTGTTGATTGATACGCCACCGGACCTTGGCTTCTTGATGACCACTGCTTTGATTGCCGCCGACTGGTTCATCATCCCGGTGTTTCCCTCCGGCTACGATCTGAAAGGGCTTGAGCTGCTGACGCAAACCGCAGAAAAGGTTCAAAAACGCTACAATCCCAAGCTGCGACTGGCAGGGATTTTGCTAGGGAATTTTGATCGCAAGGCCAAACTCGACTCCGATATTCATGAATTGCTGCGGCAACGCTTCGGCAAGCAGCTTGTTTGCGAAACCACGATTGCCCGCAGCGTCAAACACCGCGAAGCAACCGTCTATTGCCAGACCATCTTCGAACATGCCAGGGGGCTGCCACCGGCTGATCAATACCTGGAGCTGGTCAACGAGTTGATTCATCGCGGACAACGATCCAGTGCCGCTCAAAATTCGCTGCCGGACAACGAAGCATTAGGGAGATTAACTAACCATGGTTAAAAAGCGGGCAGGGCTTCCGGACAGTTTTCAACTGCAAGTGCAGAAGCCGGTCGATCTGGGAGACTACCTGGAAGAAGATTTGAGCTTTCCCAAACAAGCTGGCGGGGCGAATGCACCAGCAACGGATTATTCACAGCCAGCGCCACAGAGATTTAGTCCGAGCCAATCGGACGATGACGAACCTTCGATCCCCGAAAGGAAAAGGGTGCCCGATCCTCCGCGCAAACAGGTCAACATGAAACCAGAGACGTTGAGAAAGGCTGAGGAATTGCTCGCACTCATTCAACAACGAGGGCCGCAAAAAGATGCGGCAGCGAGCGAGATGTTCGACGCGATCATCACCGCGCTCTATGACGCCAAAAGCCGGATTGATTTGTCGAATGTTCCTAGACGGGGAAGATGGGGATCGCCAACTGCCGGCGCATTCGTAACTGCCCTAAGCGAGGCATTTTCCAGAGCAATCGGCACCGCGAGGTAACTTCGGTCGGCGTCCCCATGCAGACCCATTCGAATGTTAATCAGATAAAAACGCATCTCGCTCTATACTTTCGATGTCGGATAGACGGTAGCGAAGAAAGCGCTTTCCCAGGCGAAGCGGTTTAAGGATGCCAGCTTTTTCCTTTCGCTTGATTGTCTCCAGCGAGCAACTCCATCGCTGGGCGAGAGCTTTTCGTGAAATTGTTGCATTGGAGCCGGAGTTATTTTGAGGACTTGGTTTCATCAAAACAGAAAGAGCGTCGCTCGCACAGTTTGGCGAAAGATTTCCAATAATTCGTACGAATGTCTATTTCGCTCCTGAAAAGTGTTTCGATCTAGTCCATCCTTTGAATTCATGTCGTCCTCAACATGAGAAGATCAAAGAGATGCAACTGAAAACTGACCAGCCCGTAATTTCCCATAATTTCCGTCCCTCTAAACTCATTCTCCTCACCAAGATGCTACGAGGGATTTCCCCAGCCAAACGCGGCAATTTTTAACGTTCTCCCAATTCCAATAGGCCTCCAAGCTCGAGATTTGGCTGACGAAGCTTTGCCTTTTGTCCGTTTTGGGCTTCCTTCAGAACTCTTACAAGAATCTCGATTGGTTACCGGCCGAGTCGTTCAAGAAATTCCAAAGGCGGAGGCTCCATTTCAAACCTTATATCAATTCGCCGATTCTTGGCTCTGCCAATGTCGGTTCCGTTCCATGCAACAGGTCTCTCTTCGCCATAACCGCTAACACTGAAAATCTGCTCATTTTTTCGGTTGCGATATGCTCCGACTCCTGCCGCCTGCGAGGTGAGAGCGCGATAAGAGTTCACTGCCCGAGCCGTAGAGAGTTCCCAATTGTCAGCAAAGTTAGCGTTGCTAATGGGCACATTGTCAGTGTGCCCTTCAATAAAAACCGCTTCCAGACGGATTTCGCTGGCGTGGACAGAGTATTTTTGAAACACATCAATCAACCCTCGGCCTAATAAAGAAAGCGCCCTTCGACCGTCATTCTCCAAGGTTGCAGATCCACTTTCGAAAAGAAGACTCTCAGGCAGCCGAAGAACTCCCTTTTGCGGGTCAATCTCGACAGTGAAGCCCTCCCGTCTTAAGCTATCCTTTAGGCCTTCCAGCAATTTACGCTTTTCCTCTTCTACCCGTTCCAGCCATTGTTGCAGCTTGTTGGCTTCTCCTTCCAGTTCTGCGATTCTTTTCTGAAGTTCCTCGACATAAAGCTTGAGCCTAGTGATTCGATCCGACAGCAAATTGTTTTCGTCTCCAAAGAATGAGTTTTGCGAGTCAAAATACGCAACCTCCGTGGTGAGTTGAACGTTAGTCTTTCCGAGCACCCCTAAAAGGAGGCGGAATCTCTCCATAGAATCCGTGACCTGCCTCGGCGGAGCAAGGGTTGCTGATTGCGTCCCCGATTGACGACGGAACCTCTTTGTGGGAACCGCCTCATCGGCATTCATAATTTTCGCAAGTTCCCAGCTGAGCAGCCTCAGTTCTTCGTCGTGTTCGAACAGGCTGTTGTTTTGATGATTGATTCCGCTGGCGTTGCCACTTATTCCTCGATAGATCTCCGTCAGTTCATCAAGCATTTTAAGCAGCGCATTGTAGTCTTTCCGCAGAGAGCCGGTGTCACGGTTTTGCAAAAAACCCAAACCCGCGAAAAGGAGGAACACCACGCTAGTTAGCAAAAACATGTCGGCCATGCAGATCCAACCCACGGTATGTTCCTCTTGCGAGGATCGCTTGTCTTCACCATTCATCGATTTTGTGTTTGATCGGGGCTACGAGAACCAAGTAAATGGGTTCAATATCTTTTTCTTTTTTGTGCGCTGGCCGCCGGCGGATGGATTTGGCGGGCGACTTTTTGGTTTTTGAATCAAAATCTTAATTTCAGTAATTGCTTTCCTAATTTCAGCAATCGCCTGTGCAGCAAAGTCATGGATTTGGCGAATCGCCTCATTGCCCAGTTGGGTGGCATCAGTAATGCCATCCACGGTCGAATTCTGAATGCCAGAAAGTGTGGACTCGATGGTTGAGAGCTGCTCGTTCATGGAGGCGAGATTTCCAGCAGCCTTGTCAACCGATTCTCGGAGAGTCTGATTGGCGTCGTCCATAGCCCTGCGGTTGTCCGCCAACGCCTCATCGTAGGCAGGTTTCCAGGTTTGAACTGCCTGGTCGACCTTGGAGGTTGTTGCGTTCATTGTATCCACACTTTTGTCGAACGCTTCAAAAGCCTTTCTGAAATGATCGTCAAAAGTTGTCATGGTTGAAGCAGCCGCATTCATGTCCTTGTCACATTGATCGACTCGCGCTTTGAGTTGATCGCCAGCAGAGGTAACTGTTTTAGATGATTCCTCGATTCCTTTGGTAAAGGAATCTAGCTTTGCGGTAATTTTGTTGAGTTGATCACTGAAAGTTGTGCTCATCTTGTCAATATTAGCGTCGAACGCCTTAGCAAGGCGAAGATGAGCGTCGTCGGCTTTTTGCTTAACTGCTTCCACCTCAGTCTTAATATCAGTGATAGCAGTTTTCATAACCTTGGCAAGATCGACGAATTTCGTCGTTACGTCGGAAATGACATCCTGATGTCCATCCGTAGCCTCCGCGTTGAATTGCCACTCAGTCCGGTAAGAGGAAACTGTGCGATTAATCAAAAAGTTGATGCTCCCGCTGAGTCCTTGATTGAACAAGGCGACAATGACCCCACAGAAGACACCTGCGTAGAGCCCCGGCGCCAAGGCCCAGAGTTGGGCGATCGCATCATCTCCCTCGGGTGGTTGTTTGTTAAAGCCCAGCCAAACCGCGCACGCTGAAATGGCAACCCCAAACAGGGGCGCTGAGATGCCCATTCGCCGGAGGATTTCCTGCGCGCCGGAGGACCGGAGATGTTCCTCCAATACATTGGGATGAACCATTTGGCCTTTGTTCCGGTTGCTATAATCATTGGCTTGGGCGCGCCAGTTCCTGGCATTGATTCTTAGACCGCTCCGGGCTCTCAAATAGGCACTGGATTGGACGATCAACAAGATGAGAAAAATACCGACGGCAACAACCAGTTCCGGAAAATCATTAAAAAATTGAAGAAACTGATCGAAGAATTTCGATGATTGAATGTTCTCCCAGAATTCTTTCATAACCCAATAGATGTTTTCGTTTCGGCCTCGGACGCCTTTATCCGAGCATTTCTAGATGATTCTCTTAGCTGCGCTGCTTTTTCATTTTCGTCTTTGGAGAGCATCTGAACCGTGTGGTCATATAAGTCGGCTGCATTCCGATACGCCTGAACAGCCTCGGACACTCTGCCTTCATCGAGATGCCAACCAGCCTCGATCTCGCGGTTTTCGGCGGCGTTTTGCATGGAATCGATTCGCCCACAGTGGCCCGCTACTTCAAAGGCGGCGCTGGACTTATCGTAGGCGGCCTGAATTTTCTCCTGGCTCGCTCTGAGGACTTTTGATTGCTCGGCCTCTTTGTGAAATACTATTCCCTTTTGATGAAACTCGTTTGCAGCTGGCTGAGCGAAAGAGGGGTCTTTTTGAAGATAGCCAGCAATAGTCTGCTGGGCGAGTGAATAATGCCCACTATCAAGCAGTTCCATAATGGATTTGAAACGAACGTCGGGTTGGTTTCGAGCCGTGGCAAAGCCCCAAATCAAAATCACCATTATGAAAATGGGTAGTAAAAGGCTGAGCGCACCGATGCAGCCAACTTCGCGGTGTTTCAAACTTGGCCGGTAAGGGGTGGCCACGGCGGTGTCCCTCTCAATTCTCAGCCAAAGCCGCTTTGCCTGGGAGGTGGCGTTATCATAATCCGGACAGATTTCAGAGGCGCTTTGCCATTCCTTGATGGCGTCTTCAAGCAGCGCAAGCTTGGGTAGGAGAAGCTTGTCTGGAAGTGCTTCGGCTTCATTTTCCAGTTCTTTGGCTTCTTCGGCATGTTGGCTGGCCTTGTCATGGAGATCCAGCGCGGACCGGTATTGCTCCTTCGTGTCGTCGTCCAGGTCATCCCGGCTCTCAAAATCGGAATGGTTGCGCAGCACCAGCCTTCCCGCCGTCCAAAACCGTCCACGTTTAAGGGCGTCTTCCAGTTCGCGGCTATTCTCCTCTTCTATCGCCGTCAGTTCCGTCTTGCGCAAATCGCGCTCCAATTCGCTCACCTGGTCCAAATGTCCGTAATTCAAAAAGGTGCTCTTGAGCTTGGTCAACGCCTTTCGGGCGTCCTCGAACTTCTTTTGGTCGAACAAATCCTTGGCAACTTTGAAGGCGTTGGCGAAAGCATCCCACTCCTTCAGCCATTCGATGGCCGTCTGTACCCGCTTCAAATGGGATACCGGAAAAGCGTCATCCTGGATGCCTCTCTTTTTCAAGTCTGTCCAGGTTGCCTGCAACTTGCGCTCCCGTTCCTCAGTCCGGCGCTCAATGGGACCGGCCCGGGTTATTGCTGCTTCCAGCTCGGCCCTCGCATCGACCCGCCCCGCGGCTTCGTCGACTTTCGAGCGGAGGTTGTCGAACAGCGGATGGGCGTCAGGGGCCTTTTTGCTCAACCTGACGACCTCTCGATCATTGTCGATTCCGGCCGTCTTCAACAATGACTCGAGAGATTTCAGTAACGATGCCCGATCCTGGGCAAGTTGGGCCCTTTCGATCGGAATGATCTCTTCGCTTCCGATCTTGACTTTTTTGCGCGCGATCCGGCTGGTGTTCAACCCGGGTTCCTTTGCCCAAATGCTGGCCAAATCGGGTTCCGCGAAGGCATTGGCGCGATAAGCCTGCAAAAACTCGTCTAAAACAGCAACACACTTCCTCGCGGTGGAAATTCGACCCCCCGCTTTGGCGAGGATATCCATGTTTGGGGGCATCTTCAATCCTCTGGCCACCTTGAGCCAATCGTGCTCATTGCCGATTGCCAAAGCTCGATCCAAGCGCTTTGCCTCACCGCATCGCAATCGCGCATCATCCACTCTCTGTCGAAGCTCGGACATGGCTTTGGGCCATTGCTCGAAGAGAATGCGATTCCCGTCCCAATACTCAACGATTTCCGCTTCGACGGCTATCTTCGGCTGATTCGATTTGTCTTGCCTATCAATCAGATTTTGCAGGTCGCGTGATGCGGGAGCACGGCGCTGCGCCAAGGCATTGCGCTCGGCAACGGTCATCACGGTACCCTGATAAGTTACCGTCGTGGTCTGACTCAGCCGTGAATCCTTGAGAGCCGGGAGGTTGCGCCAAAATGTGGCCAAAACGACATCGTCCTCCGGGTCTTTCTGGTGGGCGGAAACGAAAGCCTCAATGGCGGCTTTTCGCCGTTGTGCCCGTCCCGCCAGGAGTTGAATTGCTTGCGCGGGTTGATAGTTTTCCCAGGTCTTTCCGTCGCCCCACAGCTTCAGAACGAAGTCGTCGTCATCCTGGTTTCCTGCGATCCTTGCTTCCAGGCCGGGCAATTTTTCAATCCGGTACTTCGCTTGCTCGACCCTGGGAAGCAACTTCGCCAACTCCGGGTCGTTTGCGCCGCGCACCTTCGGCTGCACTTCTTCCCATTTGTTGACAACGTTCTGTTCCCCGTCAGCGGTCAATGGGCCCAGCTTGTCGGTTTTATCAATGACCTTTGCTAACTCATCGATCGCCTTAATTCGCTTCGTTGCAGCCCGGGCGCGATTGAGCGGGCTCCGATCACCGAGCTGCGGGTGTGGGTGGGTTGCCAACCTCAGATTGGCGACCGTAGTTGATCGATTCCAAATGGCTGCAAGCCGCCGTTCGATTGGCTGCGGTTTGGTGGCCTCTTGCAAGAATTCCTCGAAAATGGGAATGTCTCTTCTCCAGTCCTCAAGCCGCTGGCGCAATTGCCGGAACGGCGCAAAATCATCATTCAATGCCTTGCAATTCTCTGCTGCCTCTAGGATTTCATTCTCAGGAGCGTTGGACTTCAACAGTTTCTTAAGTCCGTCCCATTCGATAATTCGAGATAGGGCCAATCCAAAACGGTTAGCCCACGGAAAGCGGAGCAAATCCCGATGCGGATAGGCAAGTTGGGCGATACGGCGTTCGGTTGCTTCATCAATAGGGGCCTGTGTTTGGCTAGCCAACCTCATCAACTCAGCAAAATCGGACTGGAAAGCTGAGAGTTTTCCCTGCCAGTCCTGTATTGACAGCCCCGCTATGATTTCCAAAGCAGATTGAGCCGGTATCTCTGCTAACAGTTTGAGCAATGTTAGCGGTGTGGCAGAAGGGGAGAAAACTGCATCACCAAAAACATCAATTGGGTTGGAATAATCAGTTACAGGGTTCGCGGCGGGTCGCGTTCGAGTGAGTTTTTCAATTTCATCCAACAAAACCTCAATCCACTCTGTTGGCTCGGGTCTATTCTTCGAAGGTTTACCATTTCGAAGAGCGGACCGGAGTAAATCAACCAAACGCTGAGAAAAGAGAGATTCAACCACTTGATAGTCAGCTTCTCTGGTACCATCGCGCTGCGCAATGTTGAAGCCATCCTGCCCGGGGCTAAGTATTCGTAAAACTGCAACGGCTAGTTTCCACCGGTCTGTGTGAAAAGTCTGGGAAGCCTGATTACCAAGTAGGTTTTCTGGAGGTTTCCAGAAGTCTGCATGAAGTTGCTCGAATGCCGAAGACATTCCCTCAACTCTGACGCTGTCACAGTCGATGAACAGAATGCGCGGTTCTGGCTTGAGCGTCCAAAGTGCATTCAGCCAATTCATGTCTCCATATATCAACCTGTGCCGGTGGAGAAAGGCGTAAATTCTCGAGAAACTCAGAGCCAGTCGTAAGCGATCCTGAACAGAAACTACGAATCCATGGTCACTTTGGAAACCATCATCGTGTTTAATGAGTAACTGATGAGTACATGGCCTCCGCTTCTTTCCGCTTGGTGCGAACAACTCAATAAAGAATTCATTGCCGATTAGCTGCATGAGATACCCACTATCGGCTCTCCCTTTGCGCACTGGTACTAATGGCCAAGTGAGATGGGAGTCTAGATAATCCCGATTGCTTTGGTCGAGCCCTTCTCGAAACGTAAATAGACTGTTCAATCCTTGAACACTTCCCCTAAGCCCCTTTTTGAATTCCTTGTAAACCACGGGAAACGAAAAAGGCGCGCCCGACTCCACGGCAAAAACCTTACCTTGAGTTCCATCCCCAAGTTCAGCGCCAATTCTTAAGGTAGAAATGTCAATAACCTGGTTCATAGAGAGGTGGACTCAAGACAATCGCGCAGAGATTCCTGAATTACCCGTCGTGTTCATAGTTTGAAACTATGTTTTCAGTGGGAACCCAGATGCCAATTGCAGTGCGATCATCGAGATGCCCTCTCCGCGCAAAGTCAGTCTGATTCGCAAACAGGTAGGGGTTTGGCGGTCGCTGCCAAATCTCGGATAAGCGATTTCCGACCAACCCCGTTCCGTCCACCACGGGATCACCGACGCCATCTGAGAAGCAGAAGCAGGCATCCCCAGGCAAAAGCTGACAAGTCAAGGGACGGATACTCCTATCATACCGCATGGGAAGTGCCGGGACTGAAGACTCAGCTACAGCACTACCTTCGCCCTTGATGGGGGTAATTGACATCCAAGAGTCATTGCGGAGGATCCAAGCAGAAGTGTCACCCAAAGGTACAACTGTGCAATCTCGTTCTCCACCATCGCCTTGCTTAAGTCCGATAGTCACGACCAAAAGTGTTGTCGCTAACACACCTTTGGCGACTGAGCGGTAGTCGAGATCAGGATTCCCGGTTTCCGCTTTGGACAAATCCAACAACTCCTCTCTGATTCGATCAATGATCGCGTCCCATTCAACCGATTCCGGCGGATTACCCTGTTCGATGGATTCGCGCGTGTATTCCGTAGCGAGTCTGACTGCTACTTCCGCAGCGCGATGAGAAAGCGACAGATTTGGGTCTCCAACTCCATCAGCTACGGTGACAATCAGACATCCTGCATCCTGCGTTTCCGCTCTACCCAGACCAAACGAATCTTGTCGCAGGTTGTTTTCAAATCGGTGAGATCTTCCTCGGACGCTGGCCGCCCGGACGGTGAGGCCACCAACAATGCCCCAATCGACAATTGTGTCTGGTTCGCCACCACAAATGAAAGATGGTAGCCGTTCTATTTCGTGGGTTCCGCCATCACCCAGCACTAGGGTCGATAATTCCGGATCACCAGAAGAGCCTATTTCAACAGCTTCTCGAGAAGCGGTGGTGTTCGTTTTCATAGAGCCTGCTGCCAACCGTTAGTCCATGTCGTTCCAGGTGAAATCCATCCCATCTTTTACTTCCTCAGATTCAGTAACGGTATTAACAAACGCTCCTGCATGTCCCCCGGGTACTGAGCTTCCACTATCCAGCGCCGCAGCCGAAGCAATGACACTTTTTGTCAAGGCAACGATTAGTTCCTTCAACACATTGCCAATATTCGCATTGTCTTTCGTAAACAGTGCGGGAACAGGAACGGGGCCGGTTTTCCGATGCGCGAGCGCTTCAATGACATTCCGATCGCATTCATTGCCAATCCCAACAGGCATCAGGTTTGGAAACGCTTCAATGGCTGTCAACTCGTCAAAAGCGGCTTTCCATTCAGCCTCACTCTCATTTGGCTCACCATCACTTAAAAAGAGAGCAACGGGTCGCTTGAACTTGAAGCCGTCGGTCGTAATCAGACTATGCGCACGTTGAATCTCTCCTTTCAGCGAACGCAACGCCTCGGTGTAGTTTGTCCCACCTCTAATGTTCATCACAGGTAGTGCGCTATTGTCAATTAGAAGCAGATCGGAAAGCGGCAACTCGACCGTCGCATCATCAGAAAACGAAATGAGGCTGAATCTGATGCGATCAGAGACTGCAGGATGCTCCTGCAAAGCCTCCTTGACGGTTGGAAGCAGCTTATTCACTTCGTCAATTCTGTCGCCCTGCATAGAGTAGGACACGTCGGCAACAAAAAAGAACGGGATCACTTCGATACCCTTGTTGCCGGTGGCTGTTTCATTGGTAGGATTGTCCATTTGGTGTTGTAGTGGTTGAGGTTATGGGGAATCTTGACTATCTGTGAAAAGGAGTTGGTCATCCATCTCATTCCAAGTGAAATCAAAATCCTCAGATGCTGATTCACTTACTGCCTCCGTGAACGCTCCAAAGTGGCCGGCAGGAGGGTCTGGCGGAACTGGGCGAAAGTCGAACATCGAGCGAAAAAGCCTGGAAAACAGATCTCCAAGGTCGCCATCATCTGTAATGAAAAGCGCAACCGATGGCGCAGGCCCGTCCTTTCGATGTATTGGGGAATGGATCGTATGGAGGTCGCAATCACCGATTCCAACTGGAACGATATTTGGAGACGCATCAATCGAAGTCAGGTTGTGAAATGCAATCCTCCATTCGTCCGCAGCATCCTCTGGGTCGGATCCGATGAACAAAAATGCGATGGGGCGCTTCATCTTAAGTCCATCTGCTTTGAGCTGAGCGTGATCCCGCTGAATTTGCTCCTTCAGGCATCGCAATGCGGGTGAGAGACGAAATTCTGGTGAAAAACAAATCGTTTGCAGCTCGTCTTGCCCAACGCTCAGTAGGTCACACAATGGCAACTTGACATCGGCGTCAGCCCCACAATATATGACAGAAAAGCGCAGGCGGTCGACGATATAGGGGGTTTCCAGTACAAATTCGCGAACAGAGACGAGGAGTTGCGTCGCCTGGAAACGATGGTCTGCCTGGCTCAAGGAGGCCTCTGTAAAGAGGAAGTAGTTGGGGATGATTTCGATTCCTAGGCTTTCGTTCATTGTTACTATTATTTGCGAGGATCAATATTCCGCTGAAGTATCTCTAACAACAACCTTTGGATATATTCCTTGATCGGATCATATGGTTCATCGTGAGCGATGAGAAACGGCAAGGCGCCTCCCCGTTGATTCTCGGCAATCCAGCCTAGAATCGAACGATCACAATCCTTGCCAATCCCAATCGCGAACACATTCGGATCGCAGGGGGGGTGATGAAGTTTTTCGTAGGCGAGCTTCCAGCCAGCTTCATCTTCGACCGGCGAACCATCTGTCAGGAAAAACGTGAATGGCCTGAGGACGCTGAATCCTTGAGATTGGAGGAGGCTGCAATTTTTGTAGATTTGATTGCTCAGGAGGCGGAATGCGTTCGAATAATTTGTCGCTCCGCGGACGGTTAGGACGGGAAGGGACGTCCGATCAATTGCTGCCGGATCTGATAGCGGCATTTCGACAACGGCGTCGTCTGCGAATGAGATTAGTCCAACTCGGATGCGAGAGCCTAAGGCCGGATTTTGCTCGACCTCGGTCTTAATGCTTGGCAATATCGCGTTGGCTTCGTCGATTCGTCCACTTTCGGCCATGGACATCGAAACATCGACCACCAAATAGATCGGAAGAACGGGATCGGCGGATGCGACTGGCAAAGTGGAGGTGCTGACTTTTTCCAATAGGGGAAGAGTCTCAAAATCAAAGGTGGAGTTCATCGTGAGCATGCGTCAGTTGAAGATTGCGCCAGTTACCATTCCAAAAATCACGAAACCGATGCCGACATACAATGCCTTGATTGCCGTGCCGCGGAGCCGCCAGAGCCGGTCGCCGTAGATCTTCATGTAGGGATACTCCTTCCAGGATCGGCTACCAGAGTCATTGGACGAGGAGACGGTCTGAGCATGACGCTCGCATTCGGCAACGATCTTTCGCATCCGATCGCGCAAAGCTTCCATTTCTTGCGCCTGCTCGTGTTTTTGGAGATGCGGCCAAGCCTTTCCCGTTTTGCACACCAATTGCCCCGCTTCGTTGATTTGCGCTTTGCAATATCGCAAAATGCCGTTGAAATCCAGATGGATGATACCGCTACTCCGAGAGGCTTGTTCGAGTTGATCGCGCATCCACTTTAGCCGATCCAAATACTCCGTGGGATCTGACGAGCATTCCACATGGGAGGCCAGCAAATGAGGATGGCAGGACTTTGCCTGGTTTGAGAAAATGATACGCGCCACAATGCTCCCCGCAATCACCACAACACCCAAGCCAACGAATATCTGCGGCAAATAAATGACAAGAAGAATCACAGGGATTGCTCCAATCGCGACAGGCAGATAGCGGCGATAAGGGGAGATCGACACTTTCCCCTGAGAATTCAGCTGAATCAATTGGTTCCCGGTTAGTCTCCCTGTCACAATACTTGCGATTTGTCCGAAATGATAGCTCAACGTGGATTTGGGCCTTGTGGCTGTTTTTTGGGTTGGAGTGTTCACTGGATCTTTTCCTCCTGCGGGCGGGGCTGGTGTGTGTCGGTGTAATCTTTGACTTTCTCGCCTGTAGTGTCGTTCAGAGTCTGAGCCAAAGTTTTGCCCTCGGGATTCGACCAATCCACCTTCTGCCAGTCGTCTCGGATCTTTGTGAGTTCAGAATCTTTCGTTTCGCCGCTAAACGACTGCAGCCGAACAGAGTCTGGCGTAAATTCATCATCACCCCAGGACACCTCACAGCGGACGTAGACACTCTCACCATTTTGCTCAGCTTTGTCGATATCCCGGTCCAGAGCCTTTTCCAAACTTCCGTAATAACTGCGGTTCATTTCGCGATTCATCCCGACAAGGTTGTCTTTTTCGCTGCCTCCAAACATGTTGGCCAAAATGTGGGAGGCTTCTTGGTGCTGACGATGCTCGGGTAACCGATCGCGAAATTCTTTTTGAGCTTTGATCTCCGAGTTATCACGAGGCCCACTTTTGCGATCAACCCATCCTTCGATGACCGTCATTCGCCCTTTCGTGTCATGCTGGCGATGAAACTCTCCAGGTTTGCTGCCCGCTGCTTCAAACAGATTCGTGGGAACAGATTCGCCAAGTTCCCTGAAGCGAATCATTTGTGCCCGAATCTCCCGCCGAAACGCATCTTGGGATTCCGAGGCAGCTCCGGTTTTAGCTTCGTTGATGCAGTCAGACTCATCAGCGTCTTTCCGCTTTGAATAATCGTTCATGAAATGGTTTCAGGATTGCGAGGAAGCAGCGTTTAATTCCTCGAAGGTGGTTTCGAATTTTTCGCGATCCTCAGGTTGCCATGTGGCGTCGCTGGGTCTGTGGCGAAGGAGTTCTTGAGTGAGAAAACACCAGTGAGCATCAAGCATATCGGGCGCTCCGATTTTTGCGGCGGCCTTGCCGGCAGTCTTGAGCAACGCTAGCCAGAAACTGGCATCGCGTTCGGGGTGGCTTAAGGCATCAGCAAATTCTGCGTCGAGTTGCTGATCCTTCAATTCGGCATGGATCGCTTTACCGTACTGGCACACCCGGGTGCAGTGTTTGCAGTTGGCGAAGGGGATTGGAGCCTTGGCGTAGGCGGCCACCACAGGCCGCATGTGAGTGCGGATGCGCTTGGTCAATTCGTCAGCAGGAAGGTCTTGGGTTTGCTTGAACTGATCCAACGGAAAACAGGGATTCACTCGAATGAATGTGGATTTTTGCAATCCCGTGAAGAACACCGCAGCGTGGCCGGTATGCAGCTTGCCGAGAAAGTCACGCTGCTCGTCGTCCATGATCATGGTGCGAGCCATGGCATCCCGATCATCAAAATCCCTCAATTGATGAGTAATTTGCAGGTTAGTGTTTCGAAGCGCGTCACGGGTCAATTTGTTGGGAGACTGATCGCAGATGATAAGCCCTTCTCCACAGGAGCGGATTTCGGCCAGGAGATTGCAAAAGGCCTCGACAGCTTGGGCGCGAACATCGGAACCGCTTCCTTCTGTCTGTCCGGAAGATTCTACCTGTCCCAATACATTGTGAGCTTCCTCAATGACTGTTACATGCGCCAGCGATGAGGACGGGTGGCGCTCGCGATATTCGCGGAGAAACGTCAAAATGAACATCATGACCAGCGACTTGTCATCGTGATGTAAATCATTTAGCTCAATAATCGTGGAGAACTCAAAAAGCTCGTGGATGGTGTCGATATTGCGTACACTGAAGAACAGTCCGAGAGATCCCATCAAAAGGGTCTGGAGCCGTCCTTTTGTTGCAGCGAGGACGTTCCATTTGACTTCACCATCGTAACCACGGGCTTCGACCACCTGAGGAATGGCATCATAAAGGTCCTGCATTTTAGGAAACAGGCGCGGGTCGGCACTGCCAAGTTTCGGGCCCACATTGTTCAGCGCCCAACCATACTTTTCATAGATCAACTCGATGGACTCGGCCAGAATGCTGGGCAGGAATGGGAGGGGAGGAAGGGCAGCTTTGAAGCATGCAAGGAGATTGTTGATGTGCGCTTCCAGCGATACTCCCGGCATTAATTGAAACGGATTGAGTCGCAGCGGAGCAACCAACTCGTTACCGGGAGTATAAATCCGAAGCGCAGGCGCTGCGCTCCCTTGCCCCGTCTGATAGTCGCAGAGCCCTAGGAGGCAGCGATATTCCCTCTTGGCTGGCTCGATTACAAGGAAGGGGACTTGGTAATTGTGGAGTTGGTGAAGAATATTGACCGTTGATACTGTCTTTCCCGTCCCTGTAAATCCAGGGATCACTGTGTGCCGGGTAAAGTCATTGGCGGGAATTCGTGCCACTCCGCCACTTCGGAGTTCGCCCAGAATCACCGGACGATCCATCTTGCGGGATTCCGGTCCAGGAATCACATCCGGGGGGATTTGGTGGGTGCGAAAACCTGGTATACCGCCACGAACATTGACCGGAAAGCGTGCGGCGGTGGCAACAGCTCGTGCGCTAGCTATGTGTCTGAGGCGGGCTAAATTCTTGTGGGGTGCTTTTGATCCAGAAGGATATTCTGGAAAACGCAAGTCGCTCAAAATTTTGGACGCCTCCGCTGGAGGGATAGAACGAACGTCAGCCCCGGATTGAAAACACTCTGACTCGCCCAATGGGGGATCGACCGGAGGACTCTCGCGTATGCAACCGGCCGTCGCGTATGCCACCTGTTCCGCAGATGATTTCTGGGTCGAAGCACAATAGGCGGCAACCAGGAACGGTTCCGAAGAAGCGGAGCGGAAATGAGCGGCATAAACATGGGAGAGCCAACGCATCTGAGGATCCGTGCGACTTTGCGAAGGATGAAGCACTCTACCGCTGCTGCTCGTATCGTCGCGGGTTTGCAGCGAGGCGAGGGATTCCGTGCTGCGGGCTACCGCAGAACCGTATTCCAGCTCAAACAGCGTGAGAATGGTCGGCACAAAAACCACGAAAAGGGTAACGGGCGCACGTTGGGCAGCAATTGCATGAAACGGAGCCAAAAACGCTCCTCCGGGTCCCCACCAAGGATGAATGCCGTAGAGCAAAAGGGAATCGGGATGTTGTTCGGACTTCTTCACAAATGGATCCGGAAGCTGGATATCAGGCGGCGTAAGATCTCCCGGTTGCTCAATAGGGACTAAGTAGTCCCGCTGCGCGATTTCGCAGCATGCGGCTGCAGATGTTGGTAACTGGTTCCGAGCGCCTGGGTCAGCGGCAACCGGATCAAATCCGATTGTGGTCAGAGTGTTGGCAACGACACTGGCCAATTCATCAGATCCCCGAACCAATATACAGGTGCTCATATTGCCGCCTGAGCCCGACTTAGAGGGGTTCCAATTGAACCGAATGGCGTATCCGGCACCCTCATCTGGTGCACGCCACATAGCGCCGATAGCCTGCGACCATCGACGACAGTGTTCGCTGATCCGATTCTCTGGCTCCTTCTCCAGCAACGTGTGATCACTGAGAAAGTCCGAGAGACTAGGGAGGTCGAAGGCGTGAAAGCTCATGTCCGAACGGTTCGTATTTGGGACTATGGGAGGGGCGGAAGGACTCTGCCAACTACAAAAGACTGACGGTTTTGTACTGGCGTAAGGTGGGTGCTACTGCCTCTAGCGAAGCACCACACGGCGTGAAGGGCAAGCGGAAAATGAAACCGAATTCAGATCCTGAAAGCAATTCCATTCAATTAAGCTCTGTAAAATGTATTCCAAATGTTGAGAGGTTTCTGAAATCGATTACTTTCTGTCGAATGAGTTCTAATGAAATTGATTTCCCGCCTGAATTGTATGCTATTGCCTATCGATTGTCCGACCCAGAGGTCACCCAAAAAGACCTTGCTGATGAGTTAGGTATCAGCGCTGCTTCCGTTTCGCGACTGAAACAAGATTGCATTGACAGCGGCCTGATAGTTGTTGAGTCCAGACACACTTTAAGCGAAAAGCAGATCGGTGAGGCAAATCTCCTTCTATCAGCCCCCAGAGTCGAGAAAAAGCTGGCGGCGATTGCCAGTCGGGCGAATCAGAGGGTCAAGCCCAGGGTTTTCGTGTTCCACACAAAACCCCTAAGCCACCTGGATGACATTCGTTACACAAAATGGGATGAAGCGCTTGAGCTGTTTGGGCGCGCCGTTGCTAGAACAGTGCGAAATCAACTATCCAGTTGGCTTGCGAAAAAGCAAAAAACGAACAAACAAGCCAAGGTGATCGCGGGGGTAACTTGGGGGCGGGCTCTTTGGGAGCTATCCGAAGGAATGGAAAAACTTGAGCGCGTAAAGCAGCCTGATTTTGAGTTTGTGCCTTTGGTAGGAGAGCCTGTATCTAACTTGCCCTTTCGTGAAGCATCCAAATCGGAAGATAGAACATCAACCGACCGATACGTTCATCGGCTCAAACTAAGCTCATCCTATTTGGCTGCAAAATTCAACTACTTGACTCGAGGTTCAGTTAGCGGAAGCAAATCGCTACGAGGTATCATGGGGGCCGTCCCCAGAGTTTACGAAGAGAATGAGATTGAAGATGTAAAAGCGTTTGTAAGAAGGCTGCCTCCTTATTTAGAAATTTTTGGAGATGATCTGTCTCCGCCCGATGAAAAGGCAGGAAGCGCTTTGTGTTGGGAGGTCGATTGTATTTTGGCGTCTATTGGATGGAATCCAAAAAAATCGACTAAGCGTTTTTGGTACGATGAATTTCTACACACAATCCTAGACCGGGATGAACAGAAATCTCTTCAGAAGAAAGAGGGGATTGTGGGGGATGTTGGCCTTGTATTCGTGACCAAAAGAAATGGGGATCATCCGGTTTTGGATAATCTTGAGCGCAGATGGATGGGGGCAAATCGTGAACACCTCAGGCACTGTGCGATGCTGGCAGAAAAAGGCGAGGCTCTAGGAACCATGTGTTTTGGAATTGGTGTTGAGCGTAGTGAGACGATAATTGCTGCGGTGAAGGAAGGGTTGATTAGCCAGCTTTATATTGACTGGAACACCGCCCAACAGCTTTTGGGGGAGCGGTAATCTGCCCTCCAAGAAAGAAGCTGCGGGGCAAGACAAATTCAGCAAATTTCCGACGAATATCGAAGCAGCCTAATTCAGCACGCATTCGCTCAAAGCCGTAGCCTGCCTTAAATGCAAACCGAATTCCTGATCCGACGACCGCTGGAGATTTCAGTTGGTTTCCGCATGGCAAGGGCAAGAATTTTCAGTTCACCAAGTGCCTGGAACCGCTCGAGCCGTTGCGCGACGATTTGACCGTGTTAGGCGGCCTTTCGCATCCCGCGGTGAGGCTCTCAGCACCGTCATCAAGTGGTTGCGCCAATTGAAGTGAAGGAACTACACATTGTTCGTTGATCGGTGCAAGTCAAGAGGTGGGGTGATTCGCCGTTTTTTGTCCACATAGATTGCCGCAGTTATTCGAATGTCGCTGTGCCTCAGGTAGCGGGAGGCCTCGAATATTCCGTGCTCTGACGCGATAATGCTACCAATTTCTTTTCGAAGCTCATGGATCGGCTTCTTCGAAGCCACGCCGTTATCTCTGAGCCATTTTCTTAGCTTGTTGAAAATGTTGTCGCAACGGTAGTGCCGTGCGTTTCCTGGCATTCGGGGTGGATTCGGAGATTCAATGACGAAATCGCCATTGGCAACATCCTGAAGGCCTTGGAAGGCTGATGCAACTTCAGGAGTCAGATCGATGTCACCTGCCGAATCCTCGGACTTCAATTGGTGATACTTAGTGTCCTTTATGGAAAGGGTTTCCGTTTCAAAGTCGAATGCCGACCACAGTAGGTGGTCGATTTCGCTGATTCGTAGACCACACATACAGGCAAGAAGAAGGGCTTTGAAAGCCTCGGGATCATCAACGGCAAGCGTTTCATTGGCTGATTGAAGGATCGCCTTGGCATCGATCCGGCTGACGTAACGCATTGAAGCAGGCTTTTCCATCGTCACGTTCTCAAAGGGAAGGGGGCTAGGCAGTTCCAATTCCTCAGAGAGAAACGGAAGAACTTTTTTGGAGAAGAGTGCCTTTGAGTTTCGAATCAAGCTGTTGACCGTGGTTCTTGCACTCTTCGATTTTTCGGGGTCCGAGCCAGCTCGCAGTAGGTAGGCGTTTTTCCAAGCCGTAATTTTTTTCGGCGTGATTGCGGACAACGGAGTCGAATCGACCTTTAGCTGCCAAGCTTCGTGCCCTCCCTTTAGGCCATCGAATTTTCCCTCATCTGGGATCTTGGCAATTCCAGCCACAAGACGACGAAAGGCGCGGCAGTAGGTTTTGAGAGATTGAGGCCTCGCGGTAGACAGCTTGCAAGATGTTTTTATGAGATCGCCAACCGTGCATTCTGAATTTGGGGCTGATTCAGGTTCTGGCTCGGTACCATAGGTTCGCATCGTTGCGTCCCAGCCGTTGCCCTGCAAGCTGAGATAAATGTCACGGGCTTTGGCTGCAGCCGCAGCAACGTTTGGGGTTCCAAGACGAAAGCGATATCGCCGCTTTTGGAATTGTATCTGGACTGAGTAGTTAGGCTCTTGGATTTTCTTGCCGCGATGAATGTAGCTGCATCTGGTCACTTTTCCTTCCCAATACCGTGCGCTAGTTCGGGATTGATGTCGGCTCACTTTCGGCTCACTTTTTCCGTTCATAAGTGTTTATTTGCGTTCCCTTAGCTTTGAGCCTCGATCACTCTGAATGCAAGTATTTTCCCTGAAAATAAACGAGTTATGTGATATTGATTGGCACAATTCCACTCAGTTGAGAACAGGTGAAAACATAGGTAGATAAAGACTGTAAATCTGCTGGCTATGCCTTCGCTGGTTCGAATCCAGCCCTGCCCACTCTCCTTAAAATGAGCGATTTACGAGAAATTGTAGGTCGCTTTTTTCTTGGGCTGCAAAAGCGGCTGGGCACTGGCTGGGCATTTCAAAAGGTTCACCTTATCACCAAAGCGGCGGATCAACTTGGAGCCCAATGCGGATGCCCATCGCTTGACAGCTTCGCCCGTATGGGTAGAACGGATCTGTCTAACCCCATTCAAGCTGCCTGTTCCAGAATCGGCTGACGCACGAAAGGATGCTTTTCTCGCCGAACTCGCAGGCCAACTTCAGGCCTGCGACGCTCACCAACTTCAAGCGGAGCCAGCTTCGCAGCTCCCAAATCATCCGGAATGGCTTGCCATTGCGCATAGCTGCCACGACGGGCAACCCAGCATGCTCTACGCGGTTTCGTCTACCGGCGACCTCTCACGTGGATCAGTGGGCCATGAGTATGATTCGATTGAGGAATGGGAAGCGGATCTTTGGACTGGCCTTTCGGTCGAGCTTGGCCGTTGCATTGTAATATTCGAACAGACTCCGCAGCTCTTGGAGGATGCGTCCTATTCGCTTGAGGACGTTCGGGCTTTCCAGGCGCACGCGGATGCCATGGCTCAGATTTGGTCCGATCGTGCCGAACCGTTCTCATTCATACATCACGTCACTGAGCCGCAGTCGACTCGCTACCTGACAGAACCATTCACCGAAATCGAAATTGCCGGACGAACCTATTTCGCGGTCCTCGACCATGCACAGGACGTCGGAGTCGTCGATTCCGGCACTTACCTTCACCTTACTTACTACACCGGACGCGAGTCGGCAATAGCAGCAGTGCCCAACCATCGCCAGATCCGGGAACAATTCGAAGAGCGCGATCTCGCCGACGAATTCGCGGCTCACACGATCCTAGAATCGGCGAATCGTGATCCATTTAACTATTTCATGGAGATCCACCAATTGCGCGGAAACGCCCTGCGAATGCTCTCCCAAACCCAGGAACACCTCTCCAATTTCGAGCGAGCTCTCGATCCTGCTGGCGAGACGATCGTAATTCCACCTGGATTCCGTTTTACCCTGACCCACAAGGTTGGTTGCACGGGCATCACGGTGAATGGTGAGCCCATTGATCATCCGTTTCCGCCCGAAGAATGCTGGGCGGAAGAACAGGCTGGAGGAGGCCGCCAATTGCTGGACTTGGCCAACTACGAAGTCGGGGAAACAACGGCCCTCGTCATTCCGCCCGGCATTGAGGACGGATGGATTTCCGTAGACTTTCTATCCTATGATGAATGATCAGAAGAACGAGGCCAGCAGCATCGCTCCTAGAGAGCGGATTTCACGCGCCGCAGTCCTCCTCCGCGCAACTCTAGCTCTTAACCCAAATTCCCATGGGACTCGAAGATGATTCCCGCTCCCCGGCTCTCGACGAAATTCTAACCCGGCTCGAAGCCGAGCATCCCGGCCATCAACTCATCAGCACGGAGCTGCTCGATGCGTTTGCTCAAGTGGGGCGCTAGGAGCATGCCGAAGATCCTCAGATTGTCGCCAAGTTTTTCACCCCTTGGAGCAACTGGACTTGGTATGCCACCGAGTTTGATCCTGAAGACCTGCGCTTCTTCGGTTTGGGTTCGAACGACAACAGGAAACCTCAGCTCAGCGGCCGATTCGCCGGAAGCTTCAACGCGCGCCGCGTCCCCGCGTTCTTCTCCTCCTTATACGGCCAAGCCGTGTCCGCCGCATACTGCACATCGCGCCGCGCCGCATTGATCTCGCCCACGTTTTCCTCAAACTCCTTCAGCAAATCGGTCACCTTCGCCTCCGCGGCATCCTGCTCCTCATCCGCCTTCACCCAAGCCTTCAGCAGTGCGCGAATTTCGGTAAGTTTCTCCGTCGTGATTCCCTTCAACTCATCCTCTGCCGCCAAATCCAGAATCACCTTCGCATCCTGCTCCAACTCGATGCGGTTGTTCCCGAAACTCGACTTCCCAATCCGATAAGCCGCCCACTTGATTTTGTCCTTGGGAAACTTCCGCTTCACCCCGGTCTGGATCCCGCGCAATCCGGTCATCAATTTCTCCTTCGCCTCCTGTTCCGTCTTCGTCTTCCGCTTCTTATCCTCCTTCGCCGCCACCACTTTCTGCCCGACCGTCCGCGTATCCTCGGCCATGGTGATGATCCCGGTCAGGGTGCTTTCCTCGATCTCCTGAGACGCCAGCATCACGAGTCGATCCTCATCTAACCCTGCCGCAGCCACGTCCTCGCCCAGGCTGATGTCGGCGAGGTGTTTTTTGTTCAGGTCGCTGTTTTTGCGGGTGGGGGAAGAGCCGTTTCCGTTGGTGGAATCGTTGCCGTTTTCAGAGGTGGAAACGTCTGGGGTGGTGTCTTCGACTGGGTTAGAAACGGGATTTGAGTCGGGCATGGCCTTGGATTGGTGAGATTTTGTGACGAATGAGGTAAACCGCCGGGAAAATATCTAAGAAATCCGAAATATCAATTCATTTAATGCAATTCTTCTGATTTTTCTGGCAATTCCACATTTCCTCTGGATCAAAAGAGGCTCGAACATTGCCAAAAGCTCATTTGGAAGCATCTTTTCCGCAAAGAACCGGTTCGATCCTGACTCAAGATGACCACCACCGTTGAAAATATCTATTCTGAAACCGTCCTTCCTCTCGCCATCAGCCAAAAACTCGAGTTGATGAAACGAATCGCCCAGGATTTGGCCGAATTGGAAGAGATTGACGAGAAAGACTGGGAAACTCTTAACAAAAGACGTTTCGAACTGATCGAGAAAAAAGTCTACGGCAAGGTGACCAAGACCGAACAGAGGGAGTTGGATCAATTACAGGCCAAAGCTGACCAGTATCTCGACCGGATCGCTCCTCGTCCGATCGAAGAATTGGAGAAATTGCATCAGCAATTGTTGGATAAAGCCCAAAGCTGAGCCAGGTCTACCCAGATCGAACAATCCGATCAATCACGTTTCGCGCCACATAGAGCAAGATAAGCCTCAGCTTCCTGTTCATCCAAGGCTATACTAAAGCGTAATTCAGCAAGCTTTTCCACCAATCTAGCCCGAACCTCCAGAAGCATATCTACTTCGGTAGGGAACACTACTCTCCCTTCCAAAATGTGGTCCAGGTACACCAGGGGGTCGAAGCGCTCAATCCCATCCGCCTTCAACACCTCCAAAAACAAACGAATCCGTTGATCTTTACTTGCGCTCTCTTCAATCTCGTCAACTCTAGTATTCCAATCTTCTGGCAAGGGAGGACAATAGCCAAGTTTCAACAAGATTTCCAGTAGTTCGGCATGATTCCTCGCTCTGATTGCTCCAATTGGTTCGCTGGAAAACTTGGCTGACAAGCTCAGCAATTCCTTGACCGTGCGGTCTGGGAAGGGGGAATTTTGAATGGCCGAATGGGCCTTTCTGATTTCCCAGTTCACAAAAAAATATGGTGAAGCAGCAATTGCATCGTGAAGTGCCTCTTTTTCATCCTCGGATCCCTCACGCATTAATCGTGCGGTTTCTTGAAATAACGTGGCACCAGAAAGCAGACGTTGCTGGGCGACAGCAACATTACAATAGGAAACAAGACGTTCCAATCGAGCCCTCAATTTCGCCGCCCTGAACTCACGCCGATCAGCATCCATTTTCCGCATCTGGTTCAAGGGCAATGGTGAGAGTGTCCGACTATCACCACCAAGCTCAAAATACGGCATAAAATAGAGGAACCAATCGCTGACATAAGTAACAAAGTAAGGGTCGAACAATGAATCCATGTGGGCAAAAGCCTCAGATGCAGCGCTTAGTTGGGCTGAGATTCGATCGTTTTGTCGGATGCCCCGCCGAAAAGTTAATTCGTCGTCAAAAGTATTGCTGACATTCATTAAGGTTAAACAAGCTTCCGTCTGGCGATTTGGAACAGAGCTACGCGCCCCTCCATTGGAACTTTTCAACAGCTGCCATAGAGGACGGTATGAGCTTTCGCATGCGACCACTACTTCAGGACGAGCATCAGGCGAATGACCGCCCAGCACATTCTCGAGGTAAAATAAAGCTTCTCCGTTTTCCATAGTCATTCGTGCCAATCCTTGAAGCCCAACTACAAACTCAGGGTGGAACTTTTGCAACGCCTGCCAGGAATCAATTTTGCTATCTGCTTCCTCGAGAATTCGAATATTTTCCCCACATTCTAAAACGTCTAAATATGTGTCGGTTGCAATCAGTCCATGCATGCTGACAAGTTTCCGCCGAATTTCCTCTGTGCTATCATTGATTAAAGTCGCTAGAAAATCAAAGCTCATTCGCATTTCCTTATGCATTTTCGCAATCATCGTTCCAAGTTGCTCCAGAGCTTCCTCGATGCGATCAAACCGTTTATGTATCCTCTCTTCCATTTTTCGAAGGGCCTTCAGAATCGTCTCCAATTCGGACTCCGGTTCATCTCCAAAAGCATTAACCAAACCGCGCACCAACCCAACACCTGCACCAACTACAGCTCCCCACGGTCCACCACCAACCGTAGCTCCAGTTCCCGCACCGGAGGCGACACTGCCTAGAACGCCGACGGCCTTGGCTGCTATTGCAGCGTCGTCACCCTCAAGAATTCCTGTGGATGTCAGGACATCGAAGCCAATTTTTGCGTATTGATGTATTTCGCCAAACGTTCCTACGATTTCTTGCGCATCTTCTCGATCTGCCTTGTCCTCTATCTGTTCGCGGATCTTTTTTTGAGCCTTTTCATCCAGCCGGTGAAATGCTCGAACAGCTAATCCGCCAGGTTCGATGGCCTTCAATGCGTCATCCGAACTCATTCCATGCAACTGCCTCAAAGCAAGGATATCGACCAATCGTGCGTTCTCCCGAATTGCAATCGCATGCTGACCCACCTCCGATCTAAGCATGGCAATGTTGCCGCTGTGAAGCTGTGCTAACCGTTCAACACCGGTAAGCCGGTCTTCGTGATCTCCAATCATTCCCGTCAACCAAGTGATTCTCTCTTCTTGCCGGTCCAGGCGTCGCTCGTGTTGTGCAGTTATGCGATCAAAATTTGCAGCTAGTTCCAGGGCCTTGATCTTGAAATCATCGTTCACCTTCCGAAGCTCTATCCTAACGTCCTCCATCTTAACCCGATCATGACCATGCAGGGCTTGTTGGGCTATCATGTCTCCCACTTCCTCCGACATCTCCCGGACCATCTTTGTTAGCGAAGGAATTGCGGCTTCAACTACAAGTAGGCGATCCTCATGCTCGAAGATCTCGTGTGAGGCTGTGACGATGTCGCCGAGAGCCTTAAGTTGGCTTGCTCTATCAGGTTCTTGGCGAATTCGATCTATCAGCAGGCCCCTTACCAACGGCCTAATTTGATTTTCCCGAGCCTTAACGACCCCATCCGCCATTCCTGCGCCAACGGTTTCCTCAACAAGCCATTGAATAATCGACGTGAAGGGGAGTTTCTTTGCTTCTCCAATCATTGCCACCCCCAATCTCCCAGCTCTTCCTACAAATCCCGTTCGCTGATCCTCTGCTTCGCGAGCGGCTTGATATTTTTCTCTTATAGCTGCAATAGAAGCCGCACTGGGAGATACGTTTTCTCCAGAAGAGATTAGAGCAGTAGTTCGAGTCGACAGGCCGTAGCCATTTTGCTGTAATCTAGAATCAGTTTTCTCCAAATTCTGGCCTAAAGCACTGGAAATTGTAGCGAGAATGCCAAGAGAAAGTGCAAGTTTCGATACGAAACAAATTGGGGGCATATCTCGGAAGAAACGTGAGTCCATCATTGTAACTAAATAGCTATATGTTATCGACCTTGATGTAGCAGTACAGTGCAATATTTCGAGGTCGGGTTTCTGCACCGGGGTTTTCGCCTGTCGTCAGTTCGATACCACCATAGAAAAACTCACCTCCTTTGGTTTTGGCGTCGTGTCCACGAACTGCGTCACCAACCCTATAAGGGTGTGTATGTTTTCCGACCGTATCGCCTTGCCAACTTCCAACTGTTCGTCTGTCTCCACCAGAATCTCCCTTTTCAAGTCGATTCTCTCTCAAATTCCGCATTTCTCCGCCGGGCATTACGATGCCGTTGAGCGCTCGCAAAAAGCAACCCCTTGCATCGGGTAAATATTGAAAGCCATAATCTTGCCCCAATCTGGTGTCACTCACATCGTCCCCGGCGAGGAGAATCCAACCCTTTCCATTCTCCTTTCGAAAGTCTTCCGGAGGCAACACACTCCATACCACAGTGCCGACTCCTATTCCATCGGTGGTTCTACTATCAGCGGCTTGCGCAAATGTCCTAGTATGAAAAGAGTTAAAGAGAACGACTACGCATACTGCCGAAACAAGGAATACAGTAATCCCAGAAACACTGAGAGAGAAAGTTTTCATCGGTACTTTCAGAAACAGTTTGAATAAGTCAGCGATTCACCTTGACATAACAGTATAGGGCGATGTTCCGTGGGCGGGTTTCGCTACCTCCAATATCCTTTATGTATTTTGGTCCCAATTTATCGTTGTGTCTGGCTTGATCTGATTTTGAAACGTGGACCCCTCCACGATCGCCCGACATCAAGTTTTGGAAGGCGCGCTGGGGCCATTCCCCGTCGTCTCCGCTTGGTGTTCTCAAGACTTCGTGAGAATGCTCATCGAAGGAGTCGAACTGAAAACTTCCAACTGTGCGCGTATCTCCTTCTGGGTCACCCTGCTCTGCTCGATTTGATCGGAGCTGTTTCATGTTTCCATCGGGCATGATTACTCCATTGAGAGCTCGCAGAAAACATCCTCTCGCATCGGGAAGTTTGGAAATGCCAAAGTCGGCAAGATCTTCATTGGGAATCTCGTCACCGGCCAATAGCATCCACCCATTCCCGTTTACGTTTCGAAAATCTGTCGGCGGTAAAAGGCTCCACTTCACATCACCAATTGCGCCGATATTTGGTTCGCCCTGAGTCTGAGCATTTACCTCACTTAGCGATGGAGCGAAAAAAATCACAGTTGCGGTGAGAAGAGCTGTCAGGAGAATCACAGTGGGGGTTGTAATTTTCATAAAACGCAAGATTTCAGGTTGGGTTTGCAGTATTCAGTTTCCTCCTAACCAACAAGCCTGGCCGAAGGTGTTGTTTTGAAAAGCGGTGCCGATTGAAGAATTTGTTCTGGAAAGATCGTCCCATCGTAAATCGGTCCGATGTAGTGACCAAGCGACAGTAAACGAAGTTTCGGCGCCTAAATCGAAATCTCAATCGCGACCGGTGCCGCAACCCCAACCTTCAAGGCCACCGGTGTGTAAATGTCCGTCTCCTCTGATGGAGTCTCAATTGACACAATCAGCGCATACCGAGTCTGCGACTCTACCTTATTCAAATGATGCCGTTCTCGCCACCATCCGATGACAGGTCTCACCGCAATCAAATTCGAGCTGGCGAGGTCGGCTGCCCTGCCAGTCCAGATATCGGAATGGATTGAGCCAACATTTCGCTGCTGATCAATCGTCCACCGGTCGCCAGGGCCTTCGGTATCCGGTTTTCCTTCTTCCTCATCCCGTGCCTGCTTGTTGATCCGTTTTTCGAATTCGGTGCGCGACTCCCCAGGTCCGTTCAGCTCGAATCGTAAACCGTGGGAGGCATAGCGATAGCGGTCGCTCCATCCGACTTCTCCCGGTCCTGGCTCAATAAAGTAGGAAAGGGTGACTCGCATTTTAACCTTCGTTTCTCCAAGATTGAGTAGCTCCTGCTTCGGCCAGGGAAGATCGTAGAGGTGCATCTTGTTTGTACCCCGCGACTTGGTCTTCCTGCTTTTACCGTCAATTTTGGTTCGGATGATGAACGGTTGAATCTCATACTGGGCGATGAGGGTGAGCGAATTCCTCACACATGCGAGCGCCTTCTCCAAATCCGGAACGCCATAGCCGCAAGTTCGCAGCAAATCCTTGTATCCGCCCTTACCCCATGCTTTTCGGAACTGCTCCTCCATCGCAGGAGTCCAGGAAGCGGAATGCACCAGAAGTCCCCTGACGGTTTCCGGCCAAATATCCGGATAGGCTGCCTGAATTCGGGCGGCCATCCAGGCGACTTGCGCGGTGGCGCCACTCGTGGCTTCGAATGGCCAGAAATGGGTACGAGTGATGTCGTGCGAAGTAGATAGCAACCGAAGATCTTCGGGGTCCTGCACTTCTCCATCTGGCGATCGTGCTACATTTCCGCCTTCGGCGACGATTTCCGGCTTAATTGGCCATCGGCTATGGTTCCAAAGCGGCGAAGTGGTCGAATAGGGAGATGATCAAGCGGGAACCGAGCCGGGCACTGCGGAGGTTGAACGTTAACATTCCCAAGGACGCCAAAAGGCCTTGGTGAAGTTGTAAGGGGAACTGCGCTCGGGGGGGTGCTGGCGACCTTTCAGGCCGCACTCCGTGGGGTATCCTTTCCCGGGCGTGAACGCCCGGGCTTTGTGCTTTCGGGCCTTCAGCCCGCCGATTTGAGATTCGATGATGATTTTCGTGGTTAGCAGCGCGTAACGGTTGTGGGAGGGGAATCGCTACCCCACGACAATTCCTTACACCCCTGACTTGCGGGCAATCAATTGTCTGCAATTCTGCCCAATTGATTCCAACGGCAATGGGCTGAAAGCCCATGAGCACAAAGCACAGGGTTTCAACCCTGTGAAATGACAGAAACCCCAACGGCGGCCTGAAAGGTCGCCAGCAAACATCCTAACCACCAAGAACCCATGGCACAATCCCTCCATTGCACCTACGGCCACATCATTTTCTCTACCAAGAACCGAGAACCGACGATCGCCGGCGATATCGAACCTCGGCTTTACGAATACATGGGCGGAATCGTCCGAGGTCTGAAGGCCAGCCTGATCGAGATCAATGGAATGCCGGACCACGTACATCTATTGATTCGCGAAACCAAATCGGTCGCCGATCAGGATTTCATGGGACAGTTGAAGGGCGAATCGTCGCGTTGGATGAATGCGACGTTTTCAGACCGGCCTCATTTTAAATGGCAGGCAGGTTACGGGTGGTTCAGCGTGAGTCCAACGGATGTTGAGGCGGCGCGGACCTATATTCAAAACCAGAAGGAGCATCACAAGAAGACGACGTTCCAGGACGAATATCGGAAGTTTCTGAAGAAGTACGGGGTTGAGTTTGATGAACGCTACGTTTGGGATTGAGGCGTTTGCTGGCGACCTTTCAGGCCGCCCCTCGTGACGTAATCCCGTTCCCAGGCGTGAACGCCGGGGCTTTGTGCTCTTGGGCTTTCAGCCCATTTTCGGGTCCAATTGGATGGGCAGAAGGATGGGCTAAGGCCCATGAGCGCAAAGCTCAGGGTTTCAACCCTGTGAATCCGGTTGAAACCACCAATCGCGGCCTGAAAGGTCGCGAGCAAACATTCCGATCACCAAGAACCTTCAGAACCATGGTCCAATCCCTCCATTGCATTGCACCTACGGCCCATTTTCTTCCACGAAGAACCGGGAACCGATGATCACCGGCGAGATCGAATCGCCTTTACGAATACATGGGCGGAACTGTTACAGGAAGTTCCTAAAGAAATACGGGGTGGAATTTGATGAACGATATGTTTGGGATTGAGGGCGCTTGCTGGCGACCTTTCAGGCCGCACCTTGTGTTCCAATCCGTTCCCGGGCGTGAACGCCCGGGCTATGCGCTATCGGGCCTTCAGCCCGCCTCGTATCATGCCCCAAGCCAATCTTGTGAGCTAATCGCCTGTGCTCGAATGCAGCTTTCAGATCTTTGGCGGCAGCGGATTTCTTATCTGACAAAACGGCTTCCTTAAGCGGGTCCCGGCAAGCTACGTCAATTTCCGCACTGCTAAGACCGGCACTATCATGAATTGCGGTTTTCCAACCAAAGCGCCCCCTTACAAATGAACCCAAGACATTTGCAATTAAACGCCGGCGAGCTTCTTCGTCCGGCAGCTCGTAGTGAAGAATATCATCAAATCTTCGGAATAGGGCGCGGTCGAGCAATTCCGGAGTGTTCGTCGCCGCTACGATCATGTTGTCCGATTCGTCCTGCTCGATGAATTGCAGGAGCGCGTTCAAGACGCGCCGCATTTCACCCACGTCATTGTCGAGCCCACGCCCACCGCCGATCGCGTCAAACTCATCAAAGAAGTAGACGCCTTTTTCGCGTTCCACGAGATCAAAGATCTGTCGCAGCTTTGCGCTGGTTTCGCCCATGAACTTGGTGACGAGCCGATCGACTTGCACCGTATGGAGCGGTTGGCGGAGTTCGTGTGCCAACACTCGCACGGTAAGGGTTTTTCCCGTGCCAGGCGGACCGACCAGGAGGATTTTTCGGCGATGACTCAAGCCGTGATGTCGCAGCTTGTCCTTCTGGCGGTATTCGTGGAGGATGCGCCCAATTCGCTCCGTCAACCCTTCCGAGACAACCAGCGAGGAGAGGGGCACCGAAGGTTCTTCAGTTCGCACCAATCCCTGAAGTTCGGGAGGAAACTGAATGACGACGGCGTTTTTCTTTCCTTCCGCGCGCGATCGACCATGTTTCGGATTTCACGGGCGAAGTCACCGTGTCCCCGGCTTGCTTCGTGGGCCGCCACCTGCAATGCGACCGTGAAAAATCGCTCCGGTTCAGTATCGAAATGGGATCGGATCAGGGTCTTGATTTGCTCGGCTGTCGCCATGGCGGAGTGTTATGCCAGAGTAGCCGAAAATGGAGCGATTTCTTCGGAAAAGTTAAATGTTCGTTCGGATTGATCGGATTGCAGATCCGTTCCAACGCCACAAACACGATCTCGCGCACCTTCACGGACCGCAGTTGCGACACCTGAAGCACCGGAAGATTGGGAGATTGCCTTCGGTTCTTCTTCGGATACCTTCACTAAAAGAATGACGATCACCCTCCAACTCGAAGACCCCCTGGCCGAACGTCTTCAATCCCAAGCCAACGCCAAAAAGGTGTCCGTGGAATCCTGCGCGAAGGAGGTTCTGGAAGTGGCGCTGGAACCGACAGCCGAGTGGAAATCGTGGAGCCAGGTCAATTCGAGACGATTTGCGCTGATCCGCAAACGCAGCCAATCCGGGCTCGATGGAACGGAAGCCGAAGAGTTGGATCAACTTCAGTCTCACGTCGCGGCTCTATTGGAGCCAGCCGACCGGCGGATGCTGGACAAATTGGCAGAGGTCGAAAAGAAAGTTGGGATTGATGGAGGGAATTGAATCTGCGCAGCAAGAGGTTTTTGCCTATCCGGTGGAATCGTTGAGCCGCAAGCACGGGCCGGCGGGTTACAAGAACTACCAGTCCTACAAGCCCTGGCTGCGGGATGAGTTTGCGTTTCGTTGCGTCTACTGCTTGTCGCGAGAACGATGGACTCCCGATGGGCAGAACGCGTTCAGTTGCGATCATGTGGAGCCGCAGAGTGCTGCGCCGGAGCGGATTTTGGATTACGAAAATCTGGTTTACGCCTGCTGCAGCTGCAATTCCTGCCGCCAAGACTTGCCTTTGCCCCTTGATCCCACCGCTGGCGCTCTTGGAGCACATTTGAAGGTATCCGAGACGGGCGAGGTCATCGCCGAAGGACCGGAAGGTGAAAAATTCATTGGATTGTGCCAATTGAATCGCCCGGTCTTGGTAGATTTCCGGCGCCGGTTGATTCGGTTGATGGACCTGCTGGATGGTGAGTTGAGCGAAGACGATCGCTTGGCGATCATCGACTTTCTCCGCTACCCTGATGACCTTCCCGATTTGTCCAAGTTGCAGCCGCCGGGGAAGAATTCGAAGGTCGATTCGGAGAAAGAGAGCTGTTTTGCGCGGCAGGCTCTTGGTGAATTGACTGAAGTGTATTGAGATTGATGATGGAGTCGATCTTAAAGCCTCAATTTCCCAATTTTCCCTCCGATAACGAAAATTATTACTCTAATACAAAATCTTTGCGAAATTTATCAAAAATTCCGTAACTAGATTCGTTTCATCTTTCTCCAGCATCGAATCTTTTCACCCCAATACTGAAATTTTGCGAAAATTATCGAAATCTTTGTTCCTTGAACTGAATCTTTTCTCTCCAACATCGCGACACTTTTGGTTCGGGTCGAAAAACTTGGCTCCCCAGTCGCATCATTTTCCATTGGAGCCCTGATTTCCGGCACTAAAGACGATTGATTTCCCTTCGTCGGCCCCAGTTTCAACTCCGGCATCGCAAAACTCGCCGACGGCAACGGTTCAAAGCTCTTGCCGGTCAAGTGTAGCCAACGCTCTGTCCGCTACAGGCTCTATGACATCCTCTTTGTCTTCATTACCATCAAACCAAACATGGTAACCGAGTCCTCGGCTCTCGTCACAGTTCCGAGACTGCAGGAAGGGCATCTCAAGAAGCATATCGCGACGGTCTTCATTCAGGGAAACCTCACCTCCCTGGAGCGGAAACTCTGGAATCTTCTAACGAAAAATGCCTATCCACGATTGAAAGCATACGAAAGGCATGAGATTCCAGTTTCGGTTCTGCTACGAGCTGCCAATATCCAGGGAAACGACCGGCGCTTTCTCAAGCCGGCGCTGATTAATCTGCGTCAAACGAGCATTCATTGGATCAGGCAGTCGAAGTCCGGAGCGGTCGAAGTGGATGCCGATTGGGCTGAGTTCGGCTTCCTCTCTTTCGTCATGGTCCGGGACGGGATGGTCTACTACGAATATACCAAGTTCATCTGCGACCAGCTTCAAGATCCCAGCATCTATGCCCGGATACACCTTGAATCACAAAGCAAGCTCCCCAAAGGCCGTGCTTTGGCACTCTATGAAATCACCGCGCGTTATCGACCTAACAAAGCAAAAGGATTTCAGGGGCTAAGGAACGCCGCAAGAATTACTCCGGCCAATTTGCTTGTCTTTTCGATCTTCGCCTTCGTTGCGACCCAGCTTACGTAGCTCGCTACGCGCCGCTCGATCACGCCTCGGCGAAAACCGAAAATCCGGCGCAACTTAGCTGAATTAATTCTTGCGGCGTTCCTTTCCGATACCTGGACGGTGGATTTTTTCCGCGCAGTGATGGGTGCCGAAGCTCCGCTGTATGGTGACTTCAAGAATCTCAATCGGCGCATCATTAAGGCCAACATTGAAAAAATTAATGAGCGCACGGACATCAAATTGAAGCCGATCTATCATAAGAAAGGCAGACGTTGCGTGGCGATTCAGTTTCAAGTTCGCGATAATCCGCAATTGCCATTGGCGCTCGGAGCGGATGACTCTGAGACTGTTCGAGTTCGCGACGAGTTGATTCGATACGGAATTGGAGTTGTCGAGGCCGAGGACTTCATCAAGCTCTACGACAGCGATTATCTGACGGAGAAAATTGCCTACGTCGAAGCTCAACTGAAAGCCGGGAAACAAATTGATTTTGTGAACGCCTATCTCCGCAAAGCGATCCTCATAGATTGGAAAATGGTTTCCGGAAAAGAAATCAGAGCGGTTCAGCAGAAGGAAGCTGATGCGAAACGGCGCGAGCAAAAACGACTTGCGGCCGAACGGGAAAGGGAAGCCGAAGCAGAAGAGGCGGCCATCCTCAAATCCCAGCAGCAAGAAGTCGACTCCTACCTGGCTATTTTGACCGACTCCGAGCGAAGCGAGTTGAATGAGCGATTTGAACTTCAGATGAAATCCAATCCGATCTCCCGAAAAACCTGGGAGCGGCGTGAGGAAGCTCCGCATTGCTACATGTTCCAAGGATGCTGGCGTGAATTTGTCCTCGGCAAAATGAACAACAATCCAATCTCCCAGTCATGAGCGAGGCAGAAGGAAAGGCAGCAAAGCATGTGGCGCTCGACATGATCGAGCAAGCCCAAGGATTGCTGGAGCAAGCGGCGGAAGCCATCTTCCCGATTCGGGGACTCGGGCCAGCTTGGGAAGAGGTGCTGCAAATTCGCTCTCAAGTGAAGGATGTTTGGCACTGCTTGGAACAAGCCAAAGTTTCCGCAGATCCGAATCCACGGGTTCCAAACAACGTGACCGGTTTCACCCAGGCCATTGAAGCCATCTCAGCCGGTGAAACCGACAGCGTTCTGGTCCACGTAGTTTACCAAGACTGGAAGGAAACCAACGTTGGCTTTCAGGATGATCCGGATTGCGATCCGGTGGACGAACTCAACAAGGCCATTGCCGAAGCGAGAGCTTATCTGCGGGTAGCCGATGACCATCCCATGGCCATCGAACTGGATTAGTTGGAGCCGTTTGGCTTGGTTCCATTTGCCTTGGCCGCTTCGGCCAAAATATTGCGCTTTCCGGGAACTGGGCGGAAGGCGTTCTTGAAGCGATCTTCCACCTCGCCATTCGGCTTGAAGATTCCCGCGCGCACTAATGTCTGAGCCCTCTCCAAATCGGTCATCGCCTCGAGTCGCTCAAGGATGAGGCGACCGATTTCTTCGGGTTCAGGGCGATTTGTTCGTTCGGGCATCAGCTTAATTTTGGCCGGAAATACCCCAAAATGCAACTGGGATCACGAACGGCGATCTGAATGTGCGTCTTTTCCATGATCCGAGCGCCGGGGTATGCTGTTTTGCCCTCCGTGAAGGCTCCGCGGACGGTTTGAAAGGCAAAATCCCCAATCGCTTCATCTCCTTGGCTCATCCAAAAATTGATAACGGCACAATCCAGTTCCCTCCGCACGGCGTCCTTATCCCCCTCGTAACCCGGAAGATTCTTGGGCATCTCATGTCCCAATGCAGCGGCATTTGCCTTGAGGCCCTTGTAGGCACTCTTCAATTGGCGAGTGTGCCGAACATCGAGTAGATCGAAACAACTTCCCAGATTGATGTAGGCTCCGACAACTGCGGGCTTCTTGATCTTGAGATGGTTTTTTGCCCAATCCAGGGCGCGTTCTGGCCCGTGCTCCCAGAAGTAGATTCCATGTCCGAGCCAATCCCAAACTTCCATGCTGGGATTCAATTCATCGGTTCCCAGCAGCACCGCTTTCGCAGTCTTCTGGTCGCAGCCGTGATAGGCAATCACCATGCGTTGGTAATCGAGTGAGTAGGGCATCGGAGAGCCCAATTCTTCCTTCAAAACGCCGCGTTGCAACGAATTCCTGGTCACACTGGCATGATCACAATTTCGATGGTTGAGACGGAGACGATTTTCCAATCTCCACGCCCTCAATCCGAAGGTATTTGTAGAGTGTTCGCTTGCTGATGCTCAGATTCTCGGTGATCTCGCGGATTGAAAGTCGGCCTTCACGATAAAGGGAAGCCGCGGCGACCGCTTTGCGTTTCGCTTCCTCCGACAGTCCACGCGGACGCCCTCCCATCCGGCCTCGGGCTCGCGCTGCCGCCAAGCCGGCTTGGGTTCGTTCCCGAATCAGCTCGCGCTCAAATTCGGCCAGTGAAGCAAAGATATTGAAGACCAGCTTCCCTTGAGCCGAAGTCGTGTCGATGGGATCGCTCAGGCTTCTGAGGCCAACGCCATGTTCGTTGAGCCACGCAACTACCTCCACTAGGTGCTTGAGAGACCGCCCCAGACGATCCAATTTCCAAACGACAACCACATCTCCCCGGCGAACATGATCCAAGAGCCGCTGAAGTTCGACACGATCAACCTTCGCGCCGCTGGCTTTTTCGAGGAAGAGTTTTTCACAGCCCGCTTCTTTCAGCGCGTCGATTTGAGAATCGAGATTTTGATCGGAGGTGCTGACTCGGGCATAACCGATAATCATGGTGAGTAGTTTAAGAAACTCAGCGAACTGCGACTTAGGTATACTTTGATTTGGTAGACCAGTTTCCTACACTTGGGTGGCCACACGAGTTGGAAAATGCAGTTCGCTTACCACGATTCTAAGAAAACGACCGGTTTTGTAAACTGGGAATTCTCTCGTGCAAATTGCTCCTCTAACTCGGCTCCCTCCAAGGCCGCAATCTGCAGCCGGGAATGAATTTCTTCAAATTGATGTGGTAAATCTGATCTCGAGCGGACGTTTCTTCTTGACGCCAATGCTCTCGGATTCAAACAGCCACCCTCAGCCGGGCAATCACCAACTGCTCGTCACTCACTTGACGCGGTATCACGATCAGCTGTTGGCCTATATCTACTCACTCGTGCCAAATTGGCAGGACGCGCAAGATGTGCTGCAAAAAACCAGCCTCGTTCTGTGGCGAAAGTTCGATCGGTTCGATCCCGACACGCCATTCATGAGCTGGGCGACGCGAATCGCCTTTTACGAGGCGAGGAATTTTCTGCGGATGGCCGGACGTGACCGCCTTTGTTTCAATGATGAGTTGCTCGAAAAACTGGCGCACGAACGTGCTGAGGATGTGCGCCAGGCGCAACCACGCGTGGTGGCTTTGCGAGGGTGTCTCGACAAACTGAACGCCGATGACCGGGAGTTGCTCGGGCGGATTTACGACGGCCGCGAAGCGGTAGGCGAGATTGCCGAGGAGACGGGTCGTGCGGCGCAAACTATTTACAATCGGCTCTACAAACTTCGTCAGCAATTGCTGGCCTGCATCGAACGAAATCTGAATCGCACTGAGGAGGCAACATCATGAGTGAAGAAATCCATCGGTTACTGAATCAATTGCTGAGTGACGAACTGAGCGAGACCGAGTTCGAGCGTTTGGAGCAGCTCATGAACGCGAGCGAGGAGGCTCGCCGACTCTACTTCCGCTACGTCGATCTCGATGCGGAAATGCGCAAAACGCATGCCGGACAATCGGTTCACGAACCGGTCGCCGAGTTGAGACGGGCGCTGGACCAAAGCGCTCCGGCCAGGGCTCGTCGCGATAGGCGCTGGCCCGCGCCGATCTTGTTGGCGGCGGCTTGTCTGGCTGGTTTGGTCGTCGTTGCCAAGCTTCTCATACCGCAACCGGCTGTTCCTATCGTAAATGCTGAGCCGGCGGCGGAGTTGGTTGGTTCGGTCCTTCGCGCGTCCGAGCATGCCGAGCCCAAACCCGGTGACCGGATCGCGACGGGTGTCATTCAATTCGATGCGGGCCGGCTGCTGATCCGGTTGGACAACGGCGCTCTGCTGAACATCGAGGGGCCGGCGAAGCTCGATCTTGTCTCACAGAGCCGGGCGATTCTTCACGATGGCAAGGTGACGGTGCGTTGCCCGGCGTCGGCGATCGGATTCGTGCTCGAAGGGCCGGGGTTGTCGGCGGTTGATCTCGGGACGGAATTTGGCATGTCGGCCGCCGGCGGCAATGCCGAACTGCATGTCTTTGACGGGGAGGTCCAGTGGCAGTCCGCGAACCGGAAATCGGGATTGCTGGAGGCTGGGGCGGGACTGGTGTCAGTCAAGGGTGCGGAATCGGTGACGGAAATCCCGGCGCGTGACAATGAATTTGATCGTGATTTTTCTGGCCCCGCCCCCGTCCGCCGAACCGGACGTTTGTTAGCCTACGAAGGTTTTGACTATGACACCGTGCGACTGCGCCGGGGAAACGGCGGCCTAGGCTGGGGCGACACCTGGTTGAGGGGGGGGACGACCAAAGGGATCGGTTTCTCGTTGCGCGGCGAACGAAGTCTCGATGGACCGCCTCCTCTGCAATCGACTGGCGGCTTACTGGAGTTGCTGGGTTTCAAAAGCGCCTGGCGTAGGCTGGCCGATCCGTTGGATCTGTCGGGTGACGAACGTCGTTATCTGAGTTTTCTTTTGCGCAAAGCCCGCCTCGATCAGGAGGGTGATCCTTCGTACGTGGTTTGTGGCCTGACCAACTCGAGCAACCTCCAGGTCATCGCAGGCGCGGGAATCAATGAGGACGACTGGCTGTTTACGTTGCACGCCGGAGACAACAATCTTTCGCAAACCAGGATGCCGCTTGGCGAGACGCGACTGGTGGTGGTGCGCATTGATGCGCATTCCCGGTTTCCCGATGAGGTAAGTGCAACCTTGATCAATCCCGCCTCGGGCGCTGTTGGACCGGAGCCGATCCGTTGGCTCGGCAACAGGCAACCCCGCATTGGCGATGAATTGCTCGACCACATCATCATTCGCAATTGCAGAGGAGCCGTCTACGAAATCGACGAAATCCGCGTCGGCGAAACCTGGGAGAGTGTCACCGGGAACTGACCCTCGTTTGCGTTGCAAGCCCTTCTGGCGGCAGTAGCTTGCCGGAGGCATGATGAAAGAGACGAAAAAGAAGAAGGCTCAACCCGGGCAGGACAGCGATTTCGACGGCCCGTGGAAAGCAACGGCGGAAGACGATTTCCCATTGGTGTTGGAAACGTTTTATCCCCGGCACCATAAACTGGTCGACTGGCGAGTTGAGCCGATATTTGAAGATAAAGAATTGACCCAGATCATCGGCAAGCCCGACCAACGAAACAAGTTTGTGGATTTGTTAGTGAAAGTGCGGTTTCTCGATGGCAACGATCGCTGGATCTGGTTGCATATCGAGTTTCAAACTGACTATCGAAAAGAATTCGACGACCGGACTTTTTATCACAACTGCGGTTTGGTATATTTACACAAAGGCCCGGTGATCACACTGGTGGTGCGCGGTGATTTAGCCAAAAAGTGGAAACCGTCCGAATACGTCTACAAATGCGAAGACTTTGAGCACCGCGTCAAATTCCCAACCTGCAAGCTGAGCGAGAAGCTGGAGAAAGACTGGGTAGGCAACACCTCATTGCCGGTGATCGTGGCTCGCGCCCAGATCGAAGCGGTGCGTACCACATCCGACCCGCAAGCCCGGTTTGCCGCCAAGCGGGATCTGGTCCGTGAACTCTACGACAACGGCTATTCGGTGACCGAGTTTCGCCGCATTTTTCGCCTGGTTGACTGGATGATGCATTTGCGCGATGATTTGGAACAGCAATTTGATCAATTTTTGGAAGACACCGAAAAATCCATGGCAACCACATTTTTATCCTGCATCGAAAAAGACGCCTACATCGAAGGTGAATCGGAGGGCAAAAAAGAAGGCAAAAAAGAGGGCAAAAAAGAGGGCCGTGCCGCGTTGGTTCTGGCGTTGCTATCGGCCAAGTTTGGCAAAGCCCTCACAGCGCCGACAAAAAGGCGGATTCGTCAGCTCAGTTCGGCGCAGCTCGACAAACTGGGCGTGGCGATTCTGGATTTTGTAGAGATTGGCGATTTGAAATACTGGCTGGAGGCAAACGGGTAACCGGCTTCAAAACCAGGGAGCCGTACATTGACAACTCCCCCCGAATCCGGATGGAAGTTTTTTGCGCCGTAGCGTCGGCAGGTGGCTCCCCTTGATTCCCAACGCCCTCTGCGGGCATTAGCCTGTCCTATTCATGCAGGTCGTCGCGAAGGTTCGCAGGGTGTTTGCCACCAAGGCGCAGCACCGATTTCCGGCTGAAGGCGTATCGAGATCCGGCGATGTCGGAAATCGGGCTGGAACGCCGGCGGCGGGTGCCCTCCGGAGCCCCAGCAGATCGCTCATGAATAGGACAGGTTAGAATTGCCCGCCCCCTGCCTCATCTTTTTTTATTTTTCTGAGGTAAATCTTCCCGCGAGTGGACGTTTCTTTTTTGCATGCCGAATACGAATTCGGCTGTTCGCAAATAATTCGGCCATGAATGTAACCAATCGCTCAACAAATCCGCGTTTTCGACTCATCAGCAGCTTTCGCTATCTGATTCTCACCGCCGGCTACACAATTGCCGCCATCCTTAGCCTGCCGCCCGATGCAGACGCCCGCACCTGGACACGGGCCAGCGACGGCAGGAAAATCGAAGCGGACTTTCTCAAAATGGAAGGCGATCTGGTGGTTCTGAAACTACCCAACGGTTCCATCGCGAAGGTTCCCAAAGGCACTTTGATCCCGGCAGACATCGCGGCAATTGCTGACCTGCGGTCAGGACTCGGCGACCGCTCCACTGCTCGCAACACGGCCCGCCAGATCGACGCGTTGCTCGCGGTGGAATTGAAGAAACAGGGCTTCACCTCCTTCAACGATCCTCTCCCCGACGACCTTTTCGCCCGGCGCGTTTACCTTGACATCATCGGCCGCATTCCCACTCGCGAGGAATTCGACGCCTTTATGAAAAGCCGCAAGCCCGACAAGCGCGAGGCCTTGATCGACGAGTTGCTGACCCATCCCGGCTACGCCCACCACGCCTTCAATTATTTCGCTGATATGTATCGCTTCGGCAGCTATGACCTCAACTTCGGAGTGCGGCTCGATCCCTACTATCAGTGGTGGCGCGAGCATCTGGCGGCCAATACGCCCTATGATGAAATTGTCCGGCAGATGGTTACCGCAAAGGGAAACATTGGGCAGAATCCAGCGAGCGGTTTCATCCTGCGCGATTCCGGAATGTTTTTTGACGCATTCTCCAATTTCAGCCAGGTGATGCTGGGCATCGACATTTCCTGCGCCCAATGTCACGACCACCCGTTTCAGGACACGGCCATCGAGGATTTCTACGGCATGGCCGCGTATTTCCAGGAAACCCGAACACGAGGCGGCGGCCCCGGCAAAGCTTATACAGTCGATGGAAAAAAATACTACACTTTCCTGGGCGCGCCAGAACGCTGGATGTACGATGACGTGGTCAGCAAGCTGCCCGGGGACTGGATGAAGGACCGTCAGAATCGCCAGGCTATCAATGATATATCGCAGCTGTTACGCAACGCGGTGAGCGATACGCCGGGGCAGACCAAAGAGGTTCCCAGTAACATTTCAGACGAATTTGAGGACCTCAAAGGTCAGGTTTTCCAACCCGCAACGCTAATCGGTAAACCGGCCACGCCGAAAGCCGGCCAGAGCTATCGCGAGGCCCTCGCGCAATGGCTCACCGAGGACGAAAACCCTCGATTCGCCCTGGCAATCGCCAATCGTATGTGGGATCGCGCCTTCGGCGTACCGCTTGTTGGGCCGGTGCATGATGTGTCGGACGAGGCCATTAAGGAAGCTTCGCAGCTAGAGGTGTTGAAACTCGTGACGCGCGAGATGAAACGTCTCGACTACGACTTGCGCGAGTTCATGCGCATCCTCTACTACACCCGAGCTTATCAATCGAGGTATACCGCCGAGCAACCCGACCCGGCCGAGCCCTACTACTTTCAAGGGCCTTTGCTGAGGCGGATGCGCGCCGAGCAGATATGGGACTCCCTGCTGGTGCTGGCGCGCGGGCCGGAAATCGACGAGGAAAGAGGGTTGGATGGCTCGGTATATCGCTTCGGCAGCGATTTCGACTTTGAGGAAACCTTCGACGAAATTAAGCCGAAGATAGATATGTGGGTCAAGGTCAGGCGGCCGGCCCAGAGCTATCTGCCGGAGGGGTCGACAACGCCGACGCTCGTGATGAACCCTGAATTCCGCGCCTCGCTGATGCAGCAACCGGCCCGGGCCGGACACACGCTGGATACATTCGGTCAATCCGACCGCCAGGTGACCGACGAGCACACCTACGACGGCTCGGTACCTCAGGTTCTCTCCATGATGAACGGCAAATTTACCGAAAAACTGACCGACAGCGATTCGGAGTTGATTCGCGCTTTGATGAAACCCTCCACCGCCCGCGAACGAGCCAACGCCGCTTATCACGCCATTCTATCTCGAAATGCCAGCCCAATGGAACTCAACAAAGCGGAAGCCTTTCTAAACAGACACGGCGATGAAGGCTTGAGTGATCTGGCCTGGGCACTGATCAACAACCCGGAGTTTTTGTTCATTCGTTAATATTCGTTTTCATCTGTTCTATTAAAATCCAACAAACAATATCATGATCGACCAAATCACCACCTTCGCCGGCGACAACGACCTGAGCCGCCGCGGATTCATTGAGGGAACCGCCCGCGCCGCACTCGGAGTCGGGATCGGCGTCCCCTTTCTCAGCAATGAAACTCTGGCGGAGGAAGGTACGAGCCACGGCAAAGCCAAAAGTCTTATCTACATTTTCCAACATGGTGGAATGACCCACCTCGACACCTTTGATCCCAAAGACGACCCGGCGCTCATGGGGTCGAGCAAAAAGATCAACACGAATGCCGATCCCATCAAACTCGGCAGCAGTTTTGCGGAGCTGGCGAAGGTGGCTGACAAATTTGCGGTCATAAACAGCATGAGCACGACCACCGGCGCTCACGATAAGGGGGCCTACATTATGAAGTGTGGCTACCAGAAGCGCGGTACCATTGTTCATCCGACCATGGGTCCGTTTGCCGAGCACCTACTCGGGCGGCGAGGCAAGGTTTTGCCGGACAGTTTCGTCATCGGCGAACCAACGTCGAATTCCGGCTACCTCGATCCCGCGCTTACTCCGCTTCCGATCGCTGACCCGGCCGTTGGCATGCTGAACACGTCGCTCACGACCGACGACGAGCGTTTCCAGCGCCGCATGAACATCGCCAGCGAACTCGGGACACAATTCCTTGAAACCGCCAACTATCAGGGGCCCAAGTCTTACGTGGAATTCTACGATCAAGCCGCCCGGTTTCTCAAGAGCGAGGAATTGGACGTCTTTGACCTGAGCGGCGAGAAAAATCGCGAGGATTACGGCATGGGGAAAATCGGACAGGGTTGTTTGCTGGCGCGCCGGCTGGTTGAAGAGGGCGCCCGTGTGATTGAAGTCTCCACCTACGGTTGGGACATGCACTCTGAGGTCGAAGGCCGTATCGCGACCTTGGGGGGAGAACTTGCCCAAGCGGTGGCAGCGCTGATTACCGACCTGGACCAACGGGGTTTGCTCGAATCCACGCTCGTCGCCGTCGGCACCGAATTCGGACGTTCTCCTGGCATCAATAAGAACGCCGGCCGGGATCATTATCCGGCCGCATTCAGCTGTATGCTGGCTGGCGGCGGGATCAAAGGCGGAACAGTGCATGGCGCGACCGACGAGATGGGCAAGAAAGTCGTCTCCAAAGCCGTCAGGCCAAAGGACTGGATCGCTACCATCGGCCACGGACTCGGTGTGCCATTGGATAAGGAAATCTATTCGCCAAATGGCCGTCCCTTCACCTTCGCCAACCGCGGCAGGGCGGTGACGGAGATCTATTCCTAACGGCACAATATAGAAGAGAGAGAGAGAGAGAGAGAGAGCAACCGTTCACCGCAACAAATCATCGCTTTTGGATTTTCGGTGCGGGCAACGATCGCATTGCGAAAAGCACGATTCGATTCATTGGCCGATACAATAAAGCGAGTCCGGCGTGCGAAAGTAAAGTTTTCCCTCGCTCGGCGCGATCGACGCCGAATGCACCTTTGTCTGCTCGCTTTCAAAACGGTTCATCGCGATCACCTCAATGTCCGTCGTCCCGCGAAAGAGCACTGTTTTCCCACCCGAATCGGTCATGTAAACCACATCCCCCGCCAGCAGCATCGACGACCGAATTCGACCGCCGACATCGAAGCGAGTCCCCGGCGGCCGCGCAAACTTTTGCTCGTTGAGCACCTCACCATCGCTCGCGCGGATCGAATTGAAGAGCCAATCGAAGGAGTAGATGTTGACCATCATGCAACACGCCCGAGGCCATCGGCGAAGTCCTCGGTTTCGCGGCCCAACGCGGCACCTCCACCGTCCCGCTGCTTTTCACCGGAACGGCAGCCAAGGCGTGATCGCCAGAACCGTGAATGTAAACGTCATCGCCCCCATCGTAGAGCGCCACCGGTACGATGTAACCGTTGCGCTTGTTGTGAAATTCCCACTTCAACTCACCCGTTTTCGGATCGAACGCCCATTGCCCGCTGATGGCCGCTCACCACCATCACCTCGCCCGCCAAAACCGGCGCCGTGTAGGAGGCCTTGATGTTGGGAAGCCGCCAAACCTCGCGCCCGCTCGCCTTGTCGAACGCAACCACCATCTCCTCTTCCATGCTCGCGTTGACGATCAGCAAATTCTCAAAAACCACGGGCGATGCGCGCGGAACCGTAGCTGCTCGGGATGAACTCATACGGCCCAGCGTTCCAAAGCTGACGCCCGTCCATGTCGAAGACCACCACGCCATGCGTCGCGAAAAAACAGTAGACTCGCTCGCCATCGGTCACCGGCGTGTGCGCGGCGTAACCGGCATGCACCATCGCCTTTTCGAACGGCCGGACGTTACCGCGATTCGGCACGTCCTTCTTCCAAAGCGTCTCGCCGGTGTTTTTGTCGATGCAAATCAGGTGACGCACGAGATCAGCCGGATCGCCCGGATCTCTCGATGCGCCTCGCCATAGCCGGAGAACGACGTGACGAACAATTTGTCGCCCCAGATGATCGGGCTGGAGAACCCCTGGCCAGGCGGCTGGATCTTCCACTTCACGTTCGTCGTGTCGCTCCACTCGGTGGGCAAGTTGGTCTCGGAAGTGACGCCCTGGGCGTTCGGGCCGCGGAATTGAGGCCAGTTTTTGGCAAAACTAAGCCACGGGACAGAGGAGAAGAATGTAGAGAAGGCATCGCATATCCACCTTCTAACCATGGCGTCGCAATCTTTCGAGGAAAAACCACCTACCGCGGCGTGGCTCGTCGCTTGAGACAGCCGATGGCGACGAATTCCCAAAAGGCGTCTCGCGGTAACTTTGGCGAACCAAACCTGGAAAACCCATCACTTCGACCGAAATGCCTCCGTTTTCACGATCCCGCGAATCAGCGAACTCATGGTGTGTCCCCGGTTGCCCATTTCGGCCACCAGGTCCTGAATCGTGCCATCGTCCGTCGGCTCTAACATGCGTCCCAAGGCGTAAACCATTAGCTTTTCAGCCAGACCACGCTCAAAGCGCTCGCTTTGCGCCGCGAGCAACGCTTTGAACTCGGCAAAACTGGCGTACGCCTGGCCATTCGGCAGCGTGCCTTCGGTGATGATCGGCGGCGGGTTGTAGGTCCAGAAATGACGCTGCTCGCCGTCCTGAACATCGCGCCAGAGCCCGACCACGTTGAAGTTTTCCAGCGCCAGCCCATACGGATCAATCGTGCGGTGACAACCGGCGCACGCCTCCACTTCCTGGTGCCGCAGCAGCCGCTCGCGCACGGTCAGCCGCTCGCCTTGCACGTTAGGCTCGACCTCACCCGCGTTTGGCGGCGGCGGATCGGGCGGATCGTTAAAGAGCACGCCGAGCAGGTACTTACCGCGCTCCACCGGCTTGGTGCGGTTGCCGTCCGCGCCCCACTTGTGAAACCCTGCCATGCCCACTATCCCGCCGCGCGGCGAATCCGCGGGCAACGCGACGCGCCGGAACTCCTCGCCCTCGATTCCGCTGATGCCGTAGTAGCTCGCGAGCTTTTCGTTCGCCATGATCCAATCGGAGTCGAGGAAATTGAGCACGCTCTCGTCCTTGCGCAGGATTTCGCGGAAGAACGCGCGGGCCTCTTCTTCCATATCGCGTGCGATGCCGGCGAACTGCGCGCCGTAGTAGGTCGCGTGATAAATGCCTTCGTCCGGGCGGAACTGGTCGAACTCGGAAATCTTGAGCCACTGGTCGGCGAAATCAGTGACGAGGGCCTCGGCCCTCGAATCGGCGAGCATTCGGGTTACCTGGGCATCGAGTACCGCGGAATCCGAGAGCCTGCCAGCCTTCGCTAGCCCGAAAAGCTCGTCGTCCGGCATGGAACTCCACAGAAAGTAGCTCAGGCGCGTTGCCAATTCGTGATCGTTCAATTTTCGGCCACGATCGCCTGGCTCAGGTTCAAGAAGGTAGAGAAAATCAGGCGCACAGAGCATCGCAACGAGGCCGATCTTCATCACGTTGTGAAACGATTCACCCTGCTCTAGTTCATTGGCGACGATCCTAACCTGCTCCTCAATTTCCGAATCAGCGACTGGTCGCCGGAAGGCTCGCGGTAGGAGCCGGCCAAAAACCTCGCGCGCGCTCTCGAGCGTCTGCGATTGCGGATTGGCGTAGCCTTTTGGGTAAAGGTTTTGGGTGCTCGCAGGCGGGAATTCTTCCTGCAAGGGCCCTTCGACCTCGATGTAGTCGAGGAATAGCTTTGGCAGTTTGGTTAGATCTTGCGATAGCGCAACGGGTTCGGTTTGTTGAAAGGTTGTATAGAATCCCTCCGCCGCGCCCTGCTGCCAGACTCGCAGCGAATCGCGGTATCTCTCCTCCTTGGCGGCGCCCTCGACCACTGAACGCATCGCGGTCGAATCAATATTCGTCGTCGTAAATTGAAGGCTCGGAACCATGGCCACCTGAAGCTCGCCTGCCCGGTTCGGATTGATCGTCGTGTGCCATTCGTAAACCTCCGGATTTTCAATCGGCGCATCCACCCGAATCCGCTTCTTGTAGTTGATGAAGCGAATCTCCATGAACACCGGTTGGTCGTTCTCGCCCTGGTGAGCGCCAGCTTTAACGCGGATCTTGTACTTGCCCAAAATTGGGAACGTCCGGTCATTGTAGGGATGGCGAGGCCAAGCGCCCGTGCGCGCCAAATCCGCGTAGAGAATGATACCGTCATCGGTCATTTCGTTGGATCTGCGAGTAGCGATGTAACTGATCCCACCGGTTTTGGGAATCGTTTCGAATTCGTAGCGGTCTTTGTAAGTCGCCACGCGCGGAGGACGAACCGCCACGGCGCGGTCGGCCACAAACTTCGCGGCCTCGAAGTAGCTCTCCATTAACGAGGGATCGAGCAAGAGCGCCTTGCTAACCTTGTTGAAACCTTCCAGCGTGCCGTCCGGTGGCAGGATTTTTTCGGGGCCCTCACCTTGTTCGAAGTTGATCTTGAGCAGATCGCGAACCGTGTTGGCGTACTCCGTTCGGCTAAGCCGCCGGAGCAATACGTTTCCGCCCGTGCTGTTGGCCTGCGCCTGAATCGCGCGCAGTTCGGTGGCGATCCATTGCGATACCGCGATGACTTGGTCGCCGTCCGGTCTCGGCTCGTCCTCGGGCGGCATCTCGCCAAGGTTGAGATTATCACGAACCTCGATCCACATGGACGCCGTGTGCGAATCGCTGAAGTCGTCGGTTAGTGTGTCGAGGCGCAGCCGGCCCTTCTGTTTTTCCGGGCCGTGGCACTTGGTGCAGTTCGCCTCAAGGAACGGCTTGATGTCTGCGGCAAAATCGGCGGCGAAAGCTGGAATGATTCCTAACAGAGCCACATGGGCGACCAAAATCGGAAGATTATCTGTGCTCATCTGCGGATATCTGCGCCCATCTGTGTTCAAACCAAATTTCATCACAGATTTCCACAGATGACACACAGATGGCCACAGATGTTGTGAAACGCGCAAGATCATGATTTTGTAATAGTGACGTTCAAATTGGGAAGCTTCTCCTTCACCGCCGCGATATCCGCGTCGGTGATCTGTATGTTCGGCCCCCTGATCTCCAGCTGCTGCAATCCCGGCGCTTCGGCCAAATCGAGCAAGCCTTGCCGCGTGATTTTTGACAATCCTGCGCCTTGGGAACCAAACAGCCTCAGCATGCGCAATTTCGGAAGGTAACCGAGATACCTCAGCCCAATGTCCTCGAAATCGCCGCTGTAAATCTCAATATCGTGCAACCCGATCATGTTCTCCGCGAGCGAACCGAGCCCGCTTCCGGTGATTCCCGTCGGAGGGCGCAGTTGGAAGTACGTCACCCGGTCCGCGGCCCAGAGGTGCTTCAATCCGGCATCGGTGATCGCGGAATCGGCGCCGATTTCCAGGCGGTAGCTGAGCGTCGAGATGTTGCCAACGTGGCGCATGCCCTCATCGGTCAGCGCCGGACTGCCGATGTGCAGATTTCGCAGACGCGGCAACTTGGCGAGCAACGCCGCGGTAAGGTCGCCAGCACCAGAACCTTGCAGCGCGACGGTTTCCAGGCCGGTCAGATTGGCAATCGGCGCAAAATCGGCATCAGTTAGGGTTTTGAGGTTGGTCAGGCTGAGGCTCTTGAGGTTTTTCAGCCCTACCAACTCGGCTAACCCGGAGCCGGTGATTCTTGGTTCGCCGATGCGGACGTCGGTCAGCGTCGTGAAGCGGCCGAGCTGTTTTGCGCCATCGTCAGTCAACGTTTTGAGGGTCACCTGAACCAGCGGAGCGCCGGCAAAATGTTCCAACTCGGAGCCGTCGGATTGAATCTGACTGAGGTGCAGATGCGTCAGGTTTGGCCAGGATTTTCCGGCGAGCGCAGCCATGTCGGCGGAGGTGATTTGGTCGTTGCCCAAGCTGAGTTGCGTCAGGTTTTCCAGGCAGGTGAACCGGCTCAGCACCTCCGGTGTAATCGAAATGGCGCCACCGAAAGACAGCTGCTCCAATTGATCCAGATTGACCAACGGAGCGAAGCCTTCAGGCGCAATGTGGCGGCCAGGAAAGTAGATATTAAGGCGGCGCAACCAGGTCATTTTGCCGAGCGCCTCCATCAATTCGGGTCGCATTCCTCCGCTGGGACTGAGGTGGATGTCGGTAACGCGCGTCATCAGCGGCAGGAGGTTGTCAATCTCGGCAGGCGTATCGCGCTGGATCTCCATCTTGAGCGTCATGTCGGCGTAGTAAGCCGTGCTCCATTTGATCGGCATCGCATGGGTCGCGTCCCAAGCCGCCAGGTAGGTCTCGTGTTTCGCCAACGCGGCATCGACCACCGGTCCTTCGGCATTGCGTGCCACCCGAAATCCCAGGTAGCAGGCGCCGTCGTTCGCTTCGTAAAATCCGCGGAAACCGGCACGGCATTTCACCGGCGCGTTGATCCACGAGCCGCCGCGTATCGCGCGCCAGTTGCCGGCATCATTCCAGGTTTCGCTCAGGTTCACCGGATCGACCGCGAACCCGTTCGGCACGTTGTTGTTGGGCCGTTTCCAATGGTTGTAAAACGTATCGAGAAACACATCCTGACACAATTCCCAGACGTTGCCGTGCATGTCGTGAAATCCCCAGTCGTTCGGCTGATAACTCCCTACCGCGCTGGTGAAAACGGCCCCGTCGCCGTCCGTCGTCGGATACCAGCGCTGCGTCGCGGTGTTCTCGTAGGCTTGCTCCAGATCATGATCTGCATGATTGGCGAACTGGCTAAGCTTACCGCGGTGCGAGTCGCCAAAGCAGAAAAAAGTGGGTGAGCCCGCACGGCAGGCGTGTTCCCACTCCGCCTCGGTCGGCAGGCGGTAGTTGGCGCCCTCCTTTTCACTCAGCCATTTGCAAAACGCCTGCGCGTCGTTCCAACTCACGCCGACGACGGGATGATCGTCGCCCTGCTCGAAACCCGGATTTTTCCAGGTGAACTTGGGCAATTGCCGGAAGCGGCGTTTTTGGCGTTGGTCAGGATGATCCAGCACGTTGTGCCAACCGACGATGCCCTCGCCATGTTTCTCGACCGTCGTGACATAACCGCTATCCTCGACGAAGCGGCGAAACTGCGCCACGGTCACTTCCTTGGTGCCCAGGTAAAACGGCCGTGAGATGAACGTGACATGCGGCGGTGTTTCACCGCGATGGAGCATGCCAACGTGATCCTTGCCGAATTCGGCCGCGATATCCCGGCGATAACCGTTGTAGCCGCGCAGGTATTTCCCGGCCGGGACGAGTTTCAGCTCGATGCCGAGCGAATCAGTTAGTGCCTGCTCCTGCCCTTGCGTGCTCGTCGCCAAGATTCCAAGAACGATAAAAAGATGCGGAAGTCGGTTCATCGCGGTAAAAATGGTTCGATCGCGGCCAGGACTTCGTCGGCCAGCTTGGCGTCGCCCTTTTCATTCGGGTGGACCCAATCGACGGTGTGTGTGCCGTCCTGATCGGGCCGCGAAATCCAGCCGACTGAGTGATCGACCACGACGACCGGCGATACCTCGGTGTGTTGCTCCGCCGCCATCTCGCGGTAGGCCACGCGCATCTCGGGAAACGGGTCCCAAGCGTGAAACGGCAGGCCGATGACGATTTTCGCCTCCGGATTGCGCGCCCGGATCATGCGAATCATGTCCACATGCGCCGCGACGTTTTTGGCGATCTTGTCGTCGTCCTCGCCATTCGAGCCTAACATGATCACCGCGATATCCGGAGGCGCGTAGCCGTTGAGCCAGCTTTCCAGGCGGTCGCGCACACCCCGGGCGGTCCAGCCCCAATGCGCCTCGTTTTGGCGATCGAAGGCCTTCCCTTTGTAGTCAGCCCAATCCGGATCGCCGTTGAAACCACCCTTCTCCGACCCGAGGTAGTCAATCTCGATGCCGCGATCGACCAGCTTTTTCCACAACGGATAGCGCCAGCTGTAGCATGCCGGATGCTGACCACCTCTCCGTCCCTGGGTGATCGAATCGCCGATCGGCAAGATGCGCAACGGCTCATCGGCGGCCCCTACCGAGGTGGCGGCGAGGAAGAAAACCAGAATTCGTGCCAACATCGGTCGTTAGGCCAAAACTTCGCGCACCACGCCGGTGGAATCCTGGAATCCATCGCCGACCGGCACTTCGGCGCGGTCAAGCATCGTGCGCCATACGTTGGCACAAGGCACGTCGTTGAGCTTGGCGTGAGTTTGGTGCCGAATGCCTAACGCCGAACCACCGAAAAGCGTCGTCGGCAGTCTGTCGCGCGAGTGGTCGATGCCCATGCCGCTGGTAAACGCCAGCATGGTGCGATCGAGCAGCGATTTGCCATCTGGTTCCTGAATTGATTGCATCCGCTCCAGAAACTGCGCGAAGAAGCCCATGTTGACCTCATCGACCTTGGCCAGTTCGTCCAAATTCTTAGGGTCATTGTTATGGTGCGTCAGCGCGTGGTAGCCTTTGGAAACGCCGTGACAGTCGAAAATCTCGCCGCCCTCCGTGCGCACCATGTAGGTGATGACGCGCGTCGAGTCGGTTTGAAACGCCAGCGCCATGAGATCGAACATCAGCTTGGAATAGGTCGGGTAGTCGAATCCGGACGTGCCACGGTGGTAAGGCCGGGTGTAGTCGCCCAATCCGCCGAGCGTGACCTCGGGCTTCGGTTTGGTGGACCAGTCGATGTTGCGCTGGAGCTGCTTTTCGACCTCGCGCACGCTGGTGAAATACTCGTCCAACTTCTCGGCATCGGCGCTGCTGACCTTGGATTCGAGCGCTTTGGCCTTGCTCTGCACGAGGTCCAAAATCGAACCGCGTTGGCGAAACGCCTTTTCGCGATCACGGCGCTCGCGAGCGTTTTCGACGGCAAAGAGGCGTTTGAAAATGACGTGCGGATCATTCTCCGCGGCGAGCGGAATGCCCTTGTCGCTCCAGGACAACGTGCTCATCGCGCCGCCGTAGCCGGTACCTCGCTGAATCGAGAATTGCAGCGTAGGAAAGCGCGTGTCCTGCCCGAGATGCTGTGCCGCGACCTGATCGGCAGAGATGGAGTTGGTGATACCGGTCGGGGTTTTGCCTTGGGCGCCCGTGAGGATCGTGTAGTCGCCCTGGTGCGAGCCTCCGTGTTCCAGGTAGGTGCCGGAAAACGCGGTAAACTGCGATTTGTGTGCCTCGAGCGGCTTCAGAATGCGGCTGAGCTGCGCGGTTTGGCCCTCGCCCTCGGGGAAAAACTGCCGCATGTTCATGCCGATGCCGTAGCCCATGAACGCCATGCGCGGCGGAATCTTGGCAGTGGCGCTTTGGGCGAGCGCGGAGGTTGGCATCATCGCCTCCAGCATGGGGAGCGAAAGGGCGGCGCCGGCGGTGCGGAGGACCGTGCGGCGGGAGAGAGGCTGGTTTTGGGTGATGTTCATCGCGATAAGTTGGTTTGTTTTGCTAAAGTTCACCTGCGGAAGCGGAAATCTTTCACATTTTCTGGCAAGATTCGAGGGTTGATTTGCGCCCGGATCTGCTGCGAGGAGGGTTCACTTCCCGATACAAATGAGCAGCTTCCCGCCGCCTACCGCGTCGTCGGTGAGGCAGCCCTGCTGCCGGGCCATCGTCAAAAGGCTCCCCCGGCCATTCGACGTCCCATTCACCCCTGCCCTGCGCAGCAGGCTGCGCCGGCCTCGAAAGCGGCAGCGGGCTGCCGCAGTCCAAAGGGGAGTCACTTGGTTTGAAAGGCCTCACTCCGAACGATTCCGCGAATTAGCGAGCTGAGCGTGCGCCCGTTATCGCCCATCTGCCCGACCAATTCCTGAATCGTAGCATCGTCGGCAGGCTCTAACATGCGTCCCAAGGCGTAGGTCAGCATCTTCTCCGCCAAGCCGCGCTCAAACCGCTTCCCCTGCGCGGTAATCGCCGCCTTGAACTCGGCGAATGTCGAAAACTCGGTCCCATTCGGCAACCGCCCTTCGGTCACGATCGGCGGCGGGTTGCGATGCCAGAGTTGGTTGTCCTCGCCATCCTGAAAATCGCGCCACAGGCCTACCGCATTGAAATTTTCCAATGCTAAGCCGTAGGGATCAATCGTCCGGTGACACCCGGCACACGCCTCGATCTGCTGATGCTGCAACAGCCGCTCGCGCACGGTAAGCCGCTCTCCTCGCACGTTAGGCTCGACTTCGCCCGCGTTCGGCGGCGGCGGATCGGGTGGATCGTTGAACAACACGCTGAGCAGGTACTTACCGCGCTCCACTGGCTTGGTCCGCGCGCCGTCAGCGCCCCAGAGATGCACCCCGGCCATCCCCATCAGCCCGCCGCGCGGCGAATCCGCGGGCAAACTCACGCGTCGAAACGCCTCGCCCTGGACGCCGGGAATTCCGTAGTATTTCGCCAACTGGCCGTTCGCCATCGTCCAATCGGAATCGAGAAAATTCAGGACCGATTCGTCGCTACACAGGATCTCTCTGAAGAATGCGTAAGCTTCTTCCTCGATCGCGGAGATGATTCCGCCGAACGCAGGAGCGTGGAAACTTTGGCGATAAATCCCCTCGTCGGGCCGAAAGCGGCTGAACTCATCGACTTTGAGCCACTGACGCGCGAAATCACTCACCAACGCCTCCGATTTTGAATTGGCCAACATGCGCGTTACCTGCGCGTCCAGGTTTCGCGTCAATTCCCCGCGCCCCGCTAGCGCGAGCAACTCGTCGTCCGGCATCGAACTCCACAAAAAGTAGGAAAGCCGAGTCGCCAGCTCAAACTCGCTCAGTTTTCGGATTTCGGATTTCGAGTTTCGGATTTCCTCCGGCTCTAACAGAAACAAAAACTCCGGCGAGCACAGAATCGCCACCAACCCAGCCTTGAGCGCCGCTTCAAAACGCTCCCCGACCGCCAACTCCGCCACCACGATCTCGCGATAGCCCGCTACTTCGTCCGGCGTCACCGGCCGCCGAAACGCCCGGGGCAACAACCGCGCCAAAATCGCCTCAGCGTAGCCGATGGTGTGTTTGTCAGGATCATCCCAGCCTTCGTGAAAAAGCAACTGCGTGCTTGCGGGCGGAAACGGCTCTTGGATTGGCCCCTCGATCTCGATCCACTCCAAAAACGCCCGCGGTAACTTGCTGCGATCCACCATGTGCGGCTTCGCGGCGGCGCCTGGGATGCCCGCCGCCAACAGCGACCCTTCCGCCATCCCAATTCCCCTCAGCCGCGTCGCCTCGCCCGTTCGCCCGGCGCGAAAATGCTCCGCGGCCCGGTCGCCAATCAGCCTGCGCGCCTCCTGTGCCCGAAAATGCTCTTCCCCACGCACAAAACTCACCTGAAACGACGCGCTCACCAACGGATCGAAGCTCTCGGTCCACTCATAAACCTCGGGCGCATCCACCGGCGCGGTGAGATGCAGCCGCTTACGCTTCGCCCCACGCATCACATCGACGTAAACCGGTTGGTTAGCCTCCCCACCGCTCGCGCCCGCCTTGAGCCTAACGTTGTAACGACCCGCAACCGGCAAATTCTTCCCAACGACCTGGGAAAACGGCAGAACCAGCCCGCCATCGTCCTTGAGGCTGCTGCGGTAGAGGAAAAAGCCGTTCTCAGCACGCTGGTAATATCGCTCCGGCCGGTGGCGGAGGTCCTTGTAGTGAAACCGAGTTGTCATCCGCGGCACCGGATCGGGCCGCGTCCGTACCGCGCGACCGGCCACGAGCTTGGCCGTCTCGAAATAATCCTCCAGCAGCGAGGGATCGAGCAACAGCGCCTTGCTCACCTTGTTGAACCCTTCCAACTTGCCATCCGGCGGCAACACATCCTCCGGCCGCGCGCCTTCGACAAACGTAACCGCGAGCAAATCGCGCACCGTGTTGGCATACTCCGTCCGGCTAAGCCTGCGGAGCAACCGCCGCCCGCCCGTGCTGTTGGCGCTGGCGTGCATCGCGCGCAGGTTTTCGGCGATCCAGCGCGATACCGCGATCACCTCGTCCGCTTTCGGCTGAGGTTCATCGTCAGGCGGCATTTCGCCGAGGTTGAGGTTGTCGCGCACTTCGATCCAGGCCGCGGCCGTGCGCGATTGGCTGAAATCGCTCGTTAGGGTGTCGAGCCGCAAGTTACCGCGTTGCCGGTCGGGGCCGTGGCACTTGACGCAGTGTTTTTCGAGGAACGGCTGGATGTCGGCGTCAAAATCGGCGGCCCACGCAAACGGAGCGATCAACAGGAAGACAAAACGGAGGGGCATCACTTACACGTATCCGCGTCTACCGGGGTTTTCTTTCGCAATTTCGCCAACATTAAAATCGCTAATCTATTGGAGCTTGGAGTGGGTGGGTCTGAATCGTTCGGGTCAAAGTGATATTCAAATTAAACCCAACTGCCGTCGCAACGAGCGACATTTCTCGACCACTTTACGCCATTCTGCACTTGTTAGGATAGTTTTCCGGTATTTTACCGTTGCCGGACCGTTTCGGGTTACTTCGAGCCCCAGCTCTTCGGCAATCTTGAGAGGAGTCATTCTTCCCTTGCGTTCGATTTTGGCGACATTACGAACCAGCTTGTCGGTTGGTTGGATTGTCGTCTTTAGGGAGCCAAAAGCCAAGGATGGCCCAACCGATCTCTTTGTAGGCGATTTTGGCTTCCCAGCCTTTTTCTTAGAAGGGATGCGCCGTTTTTTAGACCGCTGGCTTTTGGTCTTTCCAGAGGGAGAGGGCACGAACTGCTCCTGGAATTTGCAAATCTCATCTACGACTTCATCGAATGGAGGTGGAGTCTCAAAGAACATAATTTGCATGCCATCGTAGTCCCGTTTCCAGTTCTGCAGCTTATTAGGGGGAGGACGCAAGATCAGGCTCTCTGGCTTCAGGTCCAGGTGATTTACGTGACGGGACGGATGCCAATCCGCACGATCAGTCATGACTTTATCGAAAATTGCGAAATCGACATAACCTGAGCGAACGAGGCACATCAAATCGTAGTAGTGTCGCGAATAGTGTTCCCGAACGTTTCCATCAAGAGTGTTTTGTTCGTGAACCGCCGCGGCTTTTTCCCAAAAGGTACGAGTTGGAAGCAAGGTCTCGACTTGAAAACTGCCGTCAGACATGAGGTCGGGAAACTGCTCTGCTACAAATGATGAAATCGGTCGGGATTCAGACGGCTCGCGCTCGGCTTTCGGGCTGATTTCGATCTTTACGGTTGGTTTGTTGTAACTCGAAGCCGGAAAATCAACCGTAGTTGGGAAGTGAAAGAGAACGGTATCAGGCTTGTTCTTTTCTGAAAGACATTCCAGTTTCCAGCCTTCGGAGCTTCCTGTTGCTTCGCGAACCGCCTGATCTAGCGCCAGCAAAAACACGTCACCAATCTGCTTACGACACTTCCTTTTGAGTGACTTAATTCTGTTGTCGCGTTGACTCTTGCTGAGTTCTTTAACCGTGGGATCAGACCCTGGATCGCCCTGCACGACGCCAAGCCATTCCCGAGAAATCGCCAAATCAATATCCTCCGAAAAGCGCTGGATACATCCAAATGCTTTGGAAAGGGACGTCCCCCCTCGAAAGGTGAAATATTCACCGAACGCTTTGTTTTGGAAGATGAAACGAAGCGTCCAGCAGACCCAAAAATCCTTCTCCACCAAATGCGCATCCAGCCCGCATCGGGCGGCGGTTTCCTCAAAAACTAAAAGTCGCTCCTTCTTCTCTTCCTGGATCAGTGTGTTCATGATTCGTTGTCAGGCTCCCTAACAAGATCATTAAATATCTCCCCAATCCAGACAGGTGCAAAGCGAATATCCTTCACCAATTGCTGTTTTTCCGGGGCCGTCAGGCGGGAGCGGAGGTTTTCCACATGGTTTTCATCAACTTGCGACTTCCCAAGAAAGCGCAAGGCTTGGATAACAAGGCCACTAATGCGACCTGCCGTTTGCATGTTTTTGGGCGTCGTTTGCTTGAGCTGAATTTGTTGATTTCCAATCGTCACCTTGCGAGTTGCCCCATCGGTTAGGAACACAATTTTCGCTGGAACCTGCTCGGTAAGGCCGAGCAAATTTGCTGCGTAGGCTCCGGATGGCTGAATTTTTGAGGCCGATTCCCGTGCTAAAGCCTGCGCGATCTCGTCTGGGCTTGGGGAAACGAGCCCAACGAGTCGGCTGGCACGCGGGTAATCGTAAAGGCCTCGGGCTAAGCGGCGAATTGTCTCCTTTTCAACGAGTCGGGAGAGTGCCATTGATACTGCTTTCTGGTTTCCCAAGTCTTTGAAGTCATTTGGAGTAAGCACCCAACCCCTGCCTTTTCCGTAAATTCGGCTAAGTAGCTTATAATGTGTTGATTGTGTCAATTTATAGTTCGAGGGTTTGTGGCAAAAAATACCCATTTTTTGCCACATGAAAAGCAGATTTTTCACCGGGAGTGAGCTGAAGATCGGCGCGCCAATCTAACGCGGTAGCCCGCGAAGCCCCTCGGACTAACGCTGAACCTTCACCTCCACCTGCGGCCGGACCTCTTTGAACCTCGCAATACCCGCCTCCGTAACCGCCGAACCCCGATGAATCTCCACCGTCCGCAGTTTCGGCGCCTCCGCGAGCAAGAGTAGCCCGGCGTCGGTGACTCCAGCCGGTCCGCCGCCGCGGTAGGTGCCGAGCGTCACCTGTTGAAGCTGCGGCAAGTAGCCGAGGTAACGCAGCCCCTCGTCCGTAAAATCGCGACTTGCGATGTGGATCCTGCGCAAACGCGGTAAATCCGCTACGACGTCGAAATTCTTCCCCGTGATTCCGCTCGGCATCTGCAAACTCAGATCCTCCAGCCACTTTGGCGCCCAGAGGTGACGAATGCCGGCCTCGGTCACTTTCGCGCTTTCGCCGATCACCAGCCTTTGGCGCAGGGAGGCGATCGAGCCGATGTGCTTCATCCCTTCGTCGGTCAAATTCGGGTTGCCGATCGTCAACTCCAGCAGGACCAGGCCACGCAACGCCGCCGCGGTAGCGTCCCCGGCCTGCGAGCCGCCCAGGTTCAACTCGGTGAGCTGCTTCATCGACCCTAACGTTGCCAAATCCGCATCGCCCAGCCCGTCGAGACGAGCTAAGCCGAGTTCGCGCAGTTTCGGCAAACGCGCGAGCTGGGCCAACCCCGCGCCGGTCAGTTGCGGCTCGCGCGCGATCAGAATCTCGAGCCCCGAGAACTGCGCCGCCAGCGCCGCGCCCTCGTCGTTGAGCCGATTCAGGCGCAATTCGCGCAACGGCGCACCGCGAAACGCGCTGAGGGACGTTCCGTTGGCCTGACAAGCCTCCAAATTCAACGTTTCCAGCCGCGAAAACTCAACCTCGGTCAGCGCCGCGAGAATCTCCGCATCGCCAAAATTCGGGTTGCCGAAACGCAGCCGGGTGAGCCGCGGTAGGCAGGGAAACGTGCGCAACAACTCCGGCGTTAGGTTCGTCTCGCTGCTCAGCGCCAAACCGGTCAGCTCGTCCAGCGCCGCAAGCTGCGCGTAGGCCTCGGCCGGCGCGCCGGAATCGCAATTGTAGATCTCCAGGCTACGCAACGCGGGGATTTTGGCGATGTGACCGATCACCTCAGGCGTTAGCCGATCCCGGCCATCGAAACGCAAAAAGCGCAAACGCGGTAAATCCGGCAAACGCGCGAAAATCCCGTCCGGCGCCCCGCGGAAAAAACTGACCGAGAGCCAATTTCCGCCCTCCGCACGACACTCGCTGTTCGGCGCCGCAAACACCACCTGGCGCGCCGATTTCCACTTCTCGGCCCACGCCTCGCCTGCCGCAAGCTGCTCAGCAGAGCCTTCGCGGATCACGCGGAATCCTACGTAGCACGCCGCCTCCTTCGCCTCCAGGTAGGCGCGCGTCTGTGCCCGGCAAATGCCTGGCGACACGTTCCAGGCACCCCCGCGGATGTTGCGCCAATCGTAGCCCTCCGCCGGATTCCAGCGCTCCGTCACCACGGGGTCAAAAACCGGCTCGCGCAGGCGATTGCGCGTCTCCTTGGCGCGGCTGTAGGCGTTCTCGTCATAGCGATCCTGACACCATTCCCAAACGTTGCCCAACGTGTCGTGCAACCCCCACGGATTCGCCGCATACCGACCGACCTCAGCCGTGCAAACCGCGCCATCGCCCGGCCCGTTGACGTACCAACTGTGCATCGCCAACCCGCGATGAGCCGCCTCAGCATCCGCATCCGCGATATTGGCAAAACGATGAATCTGCCCGCGATACTCGTCGCCAAAATGGTAGATCGTGTCGCTTTGAGCCTGCGCCGCGTATTCCCACTCCGCCTCGGTCGGCAGCCGGTAGGTTGCGTTCTCTTTTTCGCTAAGCCACCGGCAAAACGCCTGCGCGTCCTCCCAACTCACACACACGACCGGATGCCGCGGCGTCTGCGCGAAGCCAGGCGATTTCCAGCTACACTCCGCCTTCTGCTCGAACGGCCGATGATGCGCCGCGGTAGCGATCGGCTCACCCGGTTCCAGCAGCCAACCAATCGCCCCGCGGCCGGATTTCTCCGCCGTCGTGACATAACCAGTCGCCTCGACAAACTGCGCGAACTGCCCCACCGTCACCTCGTGCTTCGCGATCCAAAACGGCTTCGTGATCGCCACCAAATGCGACGGCGCTTCGTCCGAACCATAACGCCTCGGGTGATCCACCTCCATCACCTCCTGGAACCGGCCGCCCGCCGGCCGTCCCATGCGAAAAACGCCTTCGCGCACCGGCACAAGCTCCATGCCGAGCGAATTCGTCGCCGATTCCTGCGCCGCGGCGCTTACCGCGAGCAACGACGACATTGCCAAGTAGACGATTCGATTCATTGCCCGATACAATAGAGCGAATCCGGCGTACGAAAGTAAAGTTTCCCGTCGCTCGGCGCGATTGACGCCGAATGCACCTTTGTCTGCTCGCTTTCAAAACGGTTCATCGCGATCACCTCAATGTCCGTCGTCCCGCGAAAGAGCACGGTTCTGCCACTTGCGTCCGTCATGTAAACCACATCCCCCGCCAGCAACATCGACGATCGAATCCGCCCTCCGACATCGAAGCGAGTCCCCGGCGGCCGCGCAAACTTTTGCTCGTTGAGCACCTCACCATCGCTCGCGCGGATTGAATTGAAGAGCCAATCGAAGGAGTAGATGTGACCATCATGCAACACGCCCGAGGCCATTGGCGAAGCGCGCGGTTTCGCAGCCCAACGCGGTACTTCCACCGTCCCGCTGCTGTTCACCAGAACCGCGGCCAAGGCGTGATCGCCAGAACCGTGAATGTAAACCTCATCACCGCCATCGTAGAGCGCCACCGGCACAATATAGCCGTTACGCTTGTTGTGAAATTCCCACTTCAACTCACCCGTTTTCGGATCGAATGCCCACGCTCTCTGATGGCCGCTGACGATCATCACCTTGCCCGCCAAAACCGGCGTCGTGTAGGAGGCCTTGATGTTGGGAATCCGCCAAACCTCGCGCCCGCTCGTCTTGTCGAACGCAACCACCATCTCCTCCTCCATGCTCGCGTTCACGATCAGCAAATTCTCAAAAACCACAGGCGACGCCGCGGAACCGTAGCTGCTCGGGATGAATTCGTAAGGACCGGCATCCCAAAGCTGACGCCCGTTCATGTCGAAAACCACCACGCCGTGCGTCGCGAAAAAGCAGTAGACCCGCTCGCCATCCGTCACCGGCGTGTGCGCGGCGTAACCGACATTCGTCATCGCTTTTTCGTAGGGCCGCACATTACCACGATTCGGCACGTCCTTCTTCCAAAGCGTCTCGCCGGTGTTCTTGTCGATGCAGATGAGGTGACGCACCAAATCCGCCGGATCGCCGGGATCTTCGATGCGTTCGCCATAGCCGGAGAACGACGTGATGAACAACTTGTCACCCCAAATGATCGGGCTGGAAAAACCTTGGCCTGGCGGCTGGATTTTCCACTTCACATTCGTCGTGTCGCTCCACTCGGTGGGGAAATTGGTTTCGGAAGCGACGCCTTGGGCGTTCGGACCGCGAAACTGAGGCCAGTTTTCGGCAAAGCCAAGACAGGGAAGTAGGAATAGGACGGAAACGTATCGCATACCCACCTTCCTACCGGGCGACTGGAATCTTTCGCGGAAAATGCAGGACTGGCGAGCAGTCGAGTCGGAGGCGAACTTCAGCGAGGAATCGCGATTCCCGCCATGTTTCAAGGCACCAATCGAAAACGGCGCCAATACGGCGCGCACCGCGGAGGGGTGCGATTTCCCATATTTCCCATTCCAATTTCTACGCCAGCCTACCGCTCGACCATACGAAGCCCTCTTTAGCTTCCACCATCATCTGAAGTTGATTCCGCACGATCTAGAGCTTCATCAATCACACTTCCCAAATCCGCGTCGAGTGCATCCGCGAGCAAGACTAATGTGTAGAGCGTTGGACTCCGCTCCCCGTTTTCAACAAATGCCACGGTCTTGGGATCGACTCCGGCCAGCTTGGCGAGCCGATTCTTTGACATGCCGATTTCCAGCCGAGCCTCCTGAAGGCTTTCGACCACCCCGGAGACGACTGTTTCTGCGCGCTTGGGATCGGACACGAATTCAACAAGAGCGCGGATCTGACTTTACACAGTATGGACTATAGTCCATACTCCGCCAATCTCAGTGATGAATGTGAAACCCCCAAACGAACCTTCAACCATCCTGCTCGGTCTGGCGGATCACATCCGAAAGATCCAGTTCGAGCGCAGTAGCCAATGCATGGCAAAACATCAAAGTTGGATGCCTCTTTTCCCCTTCTATCATGGTTATGCCGGTTCGACTCACGCCGGCCTTTTGGGCCAAACGCTCCTGCGACCAACCTCGATCGGTGCGCGCTTTTTTCAGCTTGGCGACCACCTTTCGAGAGAATTTTTCCGACTTGCTAATCAACCGCTCACTTGTTCGGGTCGTTTCGACGGCACATCCAGCCTAGTGTGCCGTAATTCGTTGGGACCCGCATCAATCAGAGTCGCCATCTTCAATTTTTTTCATGGAAGACTGGATCATTGCTCCCAGATCCACCCCAAGCGCCAAGCTATAGCGCAACAGCGTTTTGATGGTGGGATTTTGCTCCGGCATTTCGATAAACAAAATCGTAGCCCGATTGAGTCCCGATTCCTTGGCTAGTGTGCGTTTTGAAACCCCTTTCTCCTCTCGTGCACGCGAAAGAAGCTCGCTCAATCTGCGGTTGATTTCGTCTACTTGCTCGTCCGACACGAGCGATTCTAAACCTCAAAATAAACCGAAAGGTATGTTGACATATCAACATGACCCGTGAAGTTCTGTGCAGAAAATGACGAAGCGCCACCACCTTTGCCTTCTCCCAGGTTACCGAACATTCGTCTCCATCTCCAAGCGCCGAAGAAACTCGGAAATGTCAACGCCACAAGCCTCGCAAAAATCAAGAGTTTCCAAAAAATCAATTCGCCGTTCGCCAAGTTCGGACTTCGAGATGAAACTCTGCGGTTTGTCCAGCTTTTCCGCCAGTTGTGCCTGCGTGAGGCCGGCTTCTTCGCGTACGGAGCGAAGAAGGGCCCGGAAGCGGTCGTGTCGGGGCGAATATTCCATCGCCGCCAAACTTGACACCGAATTAAATTAACCCATTTTGGGATAACCTATATCGGGATATTTAAACCATGTTAGGAACCGGATTCAGATTCGATTTCAGCGTCTAGCGCAGCGAATTTTCTCAGGACTTTCGGTAGCTCTTTGATCGGATCCACGCCTAACACTTTGAAAAGTTCATAACACTCACCCAAATCCAAACGGCGTTCGCTCAATTCAATTCTGGCAACCATTCCGTGCTCGCGCCCCAATGCTTTTGCCAGATCCCGTTGCGTCATGCCTGCCTTTTCGCGAAGCAATTTGATGTGATCGGCAAGACACCGGCGATAGGCCTGTTGGAGCGGTTTTCGCACCGCGCATTTTCTCGGATAAAACTCTTGCTTCCAAAATGAGAGCAGTCATGGTCGGCGCATTTGCCCCAACAAGGTATGAATTGGGAATACACCAAATTTGACGTGCGTAGCCAACTCAATGGCAAGGAGTGCATGTTTGTGGGCTGCGTTTCCGTCGAGTTTACGCATCCATCCAAGGGAATGCTCGAAATCGAAGTCGGAGTCTACGCCGTTTTTCGAGAAGGAGCCCGCATCAAGGCTTGGCGTGGAAAGATATGGATAGCGGCAAAGCGGTCGTCTTCGAAGGGATTCGTATGCCCAACGGCACCCTCGAGAGGCCAGCCGAGGCTGTGGCTCGGTTTTACGGAGGGGGCTAACAGGTGGCGAGGCTCCGCCTCCTACCGTTAAAAGTGGGAAGGTAAAAGGTGGGAAAGTCCGGTCCGGGGAGGCTTCTTACTTTTTACCTTTCACCTTCCCACCTTTTACCCGTTCCGTGAAATTTGACCTGGGAAGTCAAATTTCACGGTGTAACGGTGTAGTGGTTGTCAGGTAACGTCCCGTAGGGACCGCTGATGATAGCCGGGGCGCTTTAGCCGCATTTTAGCCCCCGGAAAGGATGTGTCATCAGCCCCTCGTCGCGTAGACCGTTCAAGCTGGACACTCCTAAGCATCAGAATGAACGGTCGCTACGCGACGGTGGCCTTGGATTTGCAGCCCAAAGGGACGGCTTTTTCTCCCTCTCCGGCGAAGCCGCACTTTTTTGCCAAAATTCATTCCGATTATCCGTTGCCAGGTTTTTCGAGGTCCCCTTCAACTCGGTCCGATGTATTCGGTGGCCACTACCACGTCATCGAACCACATCGTCACATCACGGGTGACTTTTTTGTTGGCGGTGTAGAGACCGAAGCCGATGCGGTTTGGTTTGAGATGGGCGACTTCGCGAAAGCGTAGATTGGGAAAATCGCCGGTCAATTTCCCATCGACCCAAAACGCGGCCCGGCCATTGCGTTTGCCCGGGGTATTGCCGCGAATCATCATTTCGTAGCAATACCAGCGCCCCTGTTCGGGGACGAAGTCTTCGCGCGGCACGAAGGAATCGCCGAACAAATCGCGGCCGCCCGGCATCACCTTGCCGCTGGGGAAAAAATGATCGCCCCACTGGTGACCCTGATCCATGTGATAACAATAGAACACGATCGGTCCTGGCGAAGGCGTCTCCGCTTTGGATCGCCAGGTGTCGAGCACGATGGAATAGAGATTTTTGCCGTCGGGGAAAACGCCGGCATAACTCTGATCCAACTCGCCTGGCAGGCGGGCGGCGATGCTTCCGGCATTGTGGGTGCTGCCGTGATAGAGATCGGTCTCGCGGGAGTATTTGGCATAGTAACGAAAAAACAGCCTGTCATGCCCCTTTTCGAGGAACTTGCGGATTCCCACCGAACACGATTGATCGCCCGGCCGCGACAGGGTGGCGCGCAGCGACCGCTTGCCGCGATGCGCCTGATCCGCAGAATCGGTCAACTCGATGATTCCGCCGTTGGACCACTTCTGGTTCCACCGTTTTTCAAGGGTTCCTTCGTCCTCGAAGTCGTCGGCAAAGATCACCGCGGGAGATTCGATAATGCCGCCATCGTGACGCGATTTCGAGGCGATTCCCGTTCCTTCGGGAAGGGATTCCTCGCTTGCCTGGCCGGAAAAGACCAGCAGGAAAAAAACGCCCGCGGCGGCCAACCGTCGAAAAGAACAAGGTTTACGAGAGCAATTGAGCCTCTTCATGCGGAACAAAAGCATGGATGACACGATTTGCAAAACGCGCGCGGCGCGGCGGATTCCGGCAACGAACACCAAATCGCAGCGGAAATGCTTCGGTCGCCGCAATTCACTGGCAGACAAAATCCTGCGGAACTACAACACCGGGCTAACGGGAATTAGAACTTGGTTAATTTAGAGGGTTCATGGCTGTGAGCAGCTTGGTGGGTATTTTCAATTTTGAGTGAGGTGAATTTGTCCTGCTTCAGTCGGAATCGGACAACAGCCGCTTTGAATTAAGGGAATGCTCCGGACATCCAAACCATCCACATGTCCAAACAAAAGCGTAAACGATACAGCCCCGAAGACAAAGTCCGAATCCTGCGCCTTCACCTCCTCGAAAAGAAACCGATCTCCGAAGTCTGCGCCGAACACGGCATCGCGCCCTCCCAGTTTTACACCTGGCAGAACCAGTTCTTTGAGAAAGGCAGCGTCGCCTTCGCCCCGGTCGGGAACAAACGTGGCATTGATGCCCAAAAAGCCAGAATCGAGCAACTCGAAGCCAAGCTCGCCAAGAAAAACGAGGTTTTGAGCGAAGCCGTCGAAGCGCTCATCGAGGCAAAAAAGCTCTCTGGGGATCGCTGAACACCGGCTGGGTCGCCCCGAAGCTGCGCGATGAAATTGTCGACTTCATCGGGCATTGGCACCAGCGGGCCGAGTTGAGCGTGAGCCGGCTCGTCCGCTGGTGCGGCATCACTCGTTCCCGGTATTATGATTGGAAAGAGCGCCGTGGCCTGCCCAACTATCATAACTCAACGATCCCCCGCAAACATTGGCTGCTTAGTTGGGAAAAGCAGGCCATTATCGATTACGCCGGCCAACATCCCGGCGAAGGCTACCGTCGCCTGAGCTACATGATGCTGGATGCGGACATCGTCGCCGTTAGTCCATCCAGCGTCTATCGCGTGCTCAAAGCGGCAGGCATAATGCGCGTCCGCGGCTTTAAGGCGAGCAAGAAAGGTAGTGGTTTCGATCAGCCCCTGGAGCCGCACGATCACTGGCACACCGACTTTGCTTACCTTAAACTGGCAGGCACGTTCTACTTCCTGGTCAGTGTGTTGGACGGCTGCAGCCGGGCGATTTTGAGCTGGAACATCGGCGAAACAATGAGCGAGGCCGACGCCGAAATTGTATTACAACAAGCGCGGGAACAATACCCAAAAGCCAAGCCGCGAATCATTAGTGATAACGGCCCTCAATTTGTGGCCAAGGAGTTCAAAGAATTCGTGCGCCTATGCGAAATGACGCATGTGAGGACCTCGCCCTACTATCCACAGTCCAACGGCAAGATCGAACGCTGGCATCGCAACCTGAAGGAGGAGTGTGTTCGCCCAACCTCGCCGCAGAGCCAGGAAGATGCCAATCGAGTGGTGGGCGATTTTGTGCATGCTTACAACAGCGAGCGCCTGCACGGAGCGATCGGCTACATCACGCCGTACGACCGGTTGGCGGGCCATCACAAGGCGATTTTCGCCGAACGCAAGGTGAAGTTGGCGACCGCGCGCAAGAATCGGATGGCCGAGTTTGCGAAAATGGGTGAGTTGGCTCAAGCGGCCTGAGAAAAGGAAAAGGTCAGCGAGCACGTGCCCGCCGACCAGGGGCAACCGTCGGTCGCCTCGCCCGATTATCCCTCGGAAGGTTGCTCTCCAGCAGCGCCCTCGTCCGTTTCACCGGGTAAGCGAACATGGCATCAAACCGAGGAGAGGACAACTAGAGGGAGCCTCCCATGCCTCAAAAAACTCATGCGCAGCCCGTGCACGGAGCCCGGAAATTGCTCTGGACAGAATGCGTGCTTGACGGGGCAACGCCTCTCGGCGAGTCAGATGGTTCAACCAAAACTAACCACCGAAGATTCTCTTAACTCGGACTCTCGATTGTCCGATTCACGCTGAACCAGTACAAATTCACCAAACGCAGGTGAATTTAGGAGGTGTTCTATCAACCATAAATAAGAGCAAGATTAGAATTTAAGTTTAAGTTTTCTGAAGTTCCCTCCCAAATTGGTTTTGTGCGAGTTGCCCAATCTGCGTCTGGGCCTATTCTGTAGGCATGAGTGTCGCAGAAAACCTGATCTCCGAGATTGAAAGAGCACCGGAAGAACTTGTCCAGGAAACCTACGAATTCCAGGAGCTTCAGAGGAAGAACGCAGCCAAGACAGAATCAGAGGCGAACATCCAATCAACCATTACCCCACCCGATTTCGAGGGCCGGCTGAAGGCAATCTACGGCGACCGGGTTGTTCCATCATCCCAGTCCATTCTCGATGAAATGCGGGAGGACCGGTTTTGAGTTACTTCGACAGCTAGATTCCCAGGTTGCTCTGGGATTGATTTTAGCCGTCCCGCCCCCTGTCTTTCTTGGTCCCATTCAGGAACTCGAACTGCGGACAGCCCTTCGCCTCAAAGAAGCTCGGGGCGAGATTTCCACATCGGAAAAGGACCAAGTCCTCATCGCGATTGATTCCGATATCCAAACTGGATTCTATCGCCAGCCACCCTCGATAAATTGGACAGCAGTGTTCGCACGGGCGGAGTCATTGAGTACCCAATTTGCAATTCCGACCTTGAGCGGAACCTTGGATATCCTCCACATCGCAATTGTGATCGAAGAAAGGATTTCAGATCTTTGCAGCTTCGACCAGCGGCAACGTGATCTGGCGTTGATGAGGTGTGGACTGACTGTGGCGCCCTGAAGAAAAGTTCCAGTCTGAAGTCCTCCACCGGGCCTCGTGCCCGTGGGGACACGATTGGACTTCCAGATTCGTTTCCCTTTTTTGGCCGCCACCTCCCCGCTTGCCGGGGAGGGGCGATGATTGAGGGCGGAACTCACGGTGAGAATGCAATCATGGGCTCCATCGGGGCGAGCCCGGGGCAAGCCCGAATGGCGCTAACTAACTTAGGCACCCCGGCCAGCTTGCCTGGCTGGATGCGTAGATTAGCGGCTAGAACCAAACGAAAAACAATCTGCGCCCCGGTCGGCTTGTCCGACTGGACGCCTAGATTGGGTGGTCGATGCATCCAGGACGCGCCCCAGCCACAAATCTTGGCTTCCCGTGAGACGAGCTCACGGGGGAGCAAAGAAGGAGGTGGCGGCGGGCTAGCCATTAATCTAGCGGTCCAACGAGCAAGCTCGCTGGGGCCGACAACCCCGCTTAAGTTAGCGCCATTCGGGGCGAGCCCGATGGTGGCTGAAGCGTTGCTTTGAATTTCTGGAAGTTCAATCACCGTTCCACCGACGCAAGGTCGGTGGTGACTTACCAGTCAAAACTATCGCCGGAATGTGTGTTAAAACTTACGCCGCCTGCTCATCGACCTCAACCGGAGATTCGAGTCCCGATTCAATCGGCGTCACCTTCTCATCATCTCCAGTCTCAGCTTCCACCGCCGATTCATCGGACGAATCGCCCGTCGAGACGATGCGCCTTGAGTGACACGGTCAGCAAATTATCCATTAACTGATCGTCCAACACCTCCCGCGCCGCATGCGCCGCGCTCTTGCTTTCGGCATGAGCCGCCTTGGCTTCCAGTTGGGCCGCGCGAGCTTCACGAAAACGCAGGATCACGCCTTTTTCCGGCTTTTCTTCGCTGCCGGGATGGATGAAATCGGCCACCAGGTCTGGATCCAGCCGGTTGCCGACTTCTTTCAAAGCCTCTTCAAATCGCGTCATCTTTTCTTCCACGTTTTCCAGGTTGGCCTGGCGATATTCGGTCACGCCACGGGGATAAAAGCGGGTGTAATCGAAAGCCTTGCGTCCGCCAAACTTGCTGGCGATGGCTCCGGCATGCAGAGCGGCCAGATCTTTGAACTCGCCCAGTGAAACCAGCATTTCCGCGGTATGTGCTTTTTGCAGCGCCAAGTCGATGGCTTCCTGCGCGGTGGCGTTGGTGAAATCGGTGTAAGCCGTGTTGGTCGGCGCGATAAGCTGGGAAAATTCCGGCTTTTTGCTGAGCCGCTTCGTGCTCTCGGCGGTGAACTTGCCGATGCGGTCGTCGCTGGCGCGCTTGTAGGGGTTGATGGCGAAATTAATTTAGAGGATTCATGGCTGTGAGTTAATGGGTGGGTATTTCATTCAATTATGAGTGAGATTCCCCAAAATTCCCCGTCGCAAGCAGAAGAAATCCCTTCTATCTTGTTGCCATGTCCAATACCGTTTCCTTAACCGAAGCGAAGACCGAACCGCCACCACTGACCGAAAGTGCTGACGGCACCATTCGCATCGCCAACACGCGCATTCCTCTGGAACGCGAAATTCGGGCATTTCAATCCGGCGCCACTCCACTCCCGAGCAAATCGTCTTGGACTACGATGTTTTGAAATTCGAAGACGTCTACGCCGTCATCAACCACTACCTCCATCACCGCGAACAAGTGGAAGCGTATTTGGCGGAACGGGAGCAACGGGCAGCCACCAATCGCCGGGAACTGGAATCCATCTGTGACCCCACGGGAATCCGCGAACGGTTGCTCGCTCGGAGGAAAACGACGGAGGATTGAAGCAAATGGTTCCGTTTCTGACCGACGAGGACTTTAACGGGCGAATTTTGCGCGGACTCCTCCTGATCCATCCGGATCTGGATATCATCCGGGTCCAGGATGTTGACCTTTCGGGGATACCCGACCCCGACGCCGCCATCCCCTTCTGCGCCTCCCGATCCACTTTTCGTCCACCGGAGCCAGAATCCCGAGTTATGCTCGATCACCTTGGCGAATTGCCTCCCGGGTCCTCCAAGCCGAAAGGCTTCTTGAGCCATTAGCCGGGGGTCGAGCGAGGAACGAGAGAACACCCCCGGAACGCCCACGCCCCAACACCGAATCCTGAAAGGATTCCAGTCACGGCAGAGGTTGTCATCGACGCCGCTGCCATCCCTGCCGGAATGGATGGATTTGGGTTTCTCCGATTCCCCGGATGTTCGCTTCGCTCGACCCGGGGCTAAGGGCTGGGAAAGCCTTTGGCTTCCTCCTAGTCCTCTGCCTCCAGCTCCGCGATGCGTTCTTCGTAAATCCCCATCCACTTCTTCCCATCCAGGCTCAAGCGGCCTTCGGCGTCGAGGGCGCGGCGCAGTTCCACCGTTTTGCGGTAATGGGCGATCGCTTGTTGGCGGTGGGTGGCGGCGTTGGCGCGTTGATTCGGATCGGCCAGCAAATCGCGATGGAAGTTGCCCAGCTTCGAGTATGGAGTGCGAAATCGCGCCTCAAGCGCGGTTTCGCTTTTGGATCGCCGGCGGCCCTCAGCCCGTTCTTTCCGCCATTCCTGCCCCGATTCAGCGCCAGCATTCCCGGCCGGCCACCCCGAAGGCGCACTGGGATTGGCAAGCGGTTTGGTCGCTCGGTCGTGTTCAGAGCAGCCGGCGATCTGAAAGCGAAACCGCGCCACGGGCGCGATTTCGCACTCCATATCACTCTTGCGCCGCCTTCGCCTTCAGGCGTTCCAAATCGCGGGTTGCGTTCTGCAGGTCCTGCTTCCACTGGGCATTGGCTGGGTCCATCGCAACCAGCTTCGTCATCATCTCCACCATTGCTTCGAAGTGGGCGATCGCCTTGGATAAATCGCCCATCCGTTCCGCGAACAACCCGAGTTTCGCGGTGGAAATGAACACATCGCGCCGATAGCCCGCATTGCCCGGGTCCAGCTCCACCAACTCCTGGCGCGTCCTCAAGGCAGCATAAGTAACTCTCCAGGGCCGCACACCGCTATTTGCGACTGAAGCACCTCTATTTTCGTTCAGCCAGTTCCTTCAGTCGCGCGAATACTTCCGCCTCAGTAACGATACCGCCGCGTTGAACTACATTGATATGCTCATCCAGAAGCGCGACCAAATCCGAAGCTTGCGTGGTATTCTGTTCAGTGACTTCTCTACGTTTTTCAGCTAAACATTGCTCAACCAATCGTTTGTCGGAACGGGCCAAGTCACGTACCGAGCTTAGGTGGGCTGCTATGAGGTCGTTAAGCAATTTGGTAAGTTCGTTGATAAGAGGCTCTGCTCTTTTCCCCGCAGGATTTTTGTATCGAATCGACCCTATGCCCAAGGGCATGGAAAAATCGTAATCTTCTGTAAGCTTATTCGCGGTCTCTATCTCCACAGTCGCCTTAAATGCCTGCTGCAAGTTCAAAACAGTGAGATCAATTGCATTGTTTGCCTGAGTGCGTTCTGCAGATTTCGCGGCGCGAAAAAAATGCACTGAAATAGCTGTTGCGATCATTGCCAACAATGCAGCCATCCAGCCCAGGACTGCTCGTCGTTGACTCTGCAGATGACGTCGCTCAGCGATTGCTTCACCTTCAATGGCTCGTTTCTCGTTTTCTTCGGCCTGCTTTTTTGCCGTTTCGGCCACCGCCCGTTGGGCTACGGCGGCGGCTTCCCCGGCTTCGGCCCGGGCGACGAGGGCTTTGAGCCGCTCCACCTCGTCGATCACGGCCTGGCGGCTGGCTTCGAGGAAACGGGTGGCGGCTTCGGTCAGCCCGCCGACGCGCTCGAATTCGCCGGAATCGCGGGCTTCCTCGGCGCGGGCCAGGATGGTGCCGCGCCAGAGGTCTTCGGAACTGCGTTCCGGTTCTTGGTTCTTTGTTCTTTGTTCTTTGTTCTTGGTTGGTTGATGTCCAGTGCGCGGCGTCTTCTTCCAAACGCCGGTGCAGGCGGATGGCGTCCTGATTCTCCCGAATCCATTCGCGGAACTGATCCCAGCCGTCGATCAGGGCTTCGTGGGCGAGTTCGACGGTGGCGCCGGTTCGCCCGGTCACCCCTTCACCTTGTCCCCCGGTCACCGCTTCACCAGAAATGAGGAGCTTTTCCTTGGTGATGAGCCGGTCGAGCAGGGCCGGGTCGGCGTTCTGGAGGAGCGCGGCTTTGGGGACGCTGCGGGAGACGGGGGACGTCGGTCTCGCCGAACTGGACGAGCTGGAGGAAGATGCGCTGGACGCTGGTTTGCTGCTCTTCGCTGAGGGCATCGTAGAAGCGGTTGGTGCGTTGCTTGAGCGCGCCGGAAAAGGCGCCGATGGCCTCGTAACCGGCGACGTTGAGGACGCGGTCGGCGATGGAGCGGTTGGCGCATTCGTGGTTCCAGAGCGCTTCCAGGGTGAACTGGAGCAGGGGCAAGAGCGCGCGGCGCTCGTCGCCCTGCTTGCCGCGCACTTCGCCGACGATGCGCTCGACGAGCTGGCCCTCGAACCCGACGCCGTGGCTGGCGGCGGGCGCTTCGATGATGGCGCGCAATTCGCTCTCGGTCGGGCGCATGACGCGCTGGGTGCGCCCGGCTTCGCCGTCGAGAATGGCGCAGAGGGTGCGGTGGCGCTCCAGGTTGCCGTAGAAGTCGTCTCGCATGGCCAGTGCGATGCGCAGGTTGTGGGCATCGGCCGGATCAGTCGGATCAGGATGGGCGGCGCGGTGGGCGGCTACCAATGCGGTGACGAACTGGGCCACCTTCGCCTGGCCCGCCTCCGGGACACGGGTGAAGATTTCCTCGAACTGGTCAACGATGATCAGGGTGTTCTTGGTTCCTGGTTCTTTGTTCTTGGTTTGGAGTTGGCCGAAGACGTCCGCGTGGCCGTCTTTGACCCAGGCGCAGGCGTCCTTTTCGATTCCCGCCGCGCGGAGACCTTCGTAGAGGCCTTCGAAGGGATCGTCGTTCGGGGTCATGAGGACGACTTGGGCGTTGTTGCCGTGTTTCTTGCGCCAGGCGGGGATGACGCCGGCGCGCAGGACGCTGGATTTGCCGCTGCCACTGTGGCCGGTGACGAGAAGCAGCGGCTCGGCCTCGATGGCGCGCATCAGTTCGGCGACGAGGCCGGTGCGGCCGTAGAATTTGGGCTGATCGCGCTCCTCAAAGCGGCGCAGGCCGACATAGGGGTTGGATTCGTCGAGGGGAAGATCGTGGTGGCGGGCGTAAACCAGCGCTTCCAGCTTGAGGGCGAAGACGTGGTCCTTGAGGTCGGCCAGGCTGTGGAAAGGCGTGCGATCCTTGCCTTGGTCGATGATTTGTTCGCGGATGAAGGTTTTTTGCAGCGCCTGAAGCTCGGGGGGCTCTTCGGGTTCCTGGTTCTGGGTGCTTGGTTCTTCGTTGGTTTCTTCCGCGGGGACGAAGACGAAGCGGGCTTTGTTGTGGCGGGTGGCGAAGCGGTATTCCCACTGGGTGTAGCTGTAGCGGGCGGTTTCGCCGTGGAGATGGGCGGCGGCTTCGGGAGCGGGCGGCTCGGCGCCGTAACGCTGGCCGACGAGGAAGATGCAGCCGTGGCATTCATCCCGGATGTAGGCTTCGAGCTTATCCAGCAACGTGCCGCCGCCGGTCTCGAATTCTTCCTGGACGCGGACTTCGTAGCCTTTGCGCCGGAGGAAGAGGGCGAGTTCTTCGCGATATTCGCGGAATTCCGCGCTGACGGCGGAGAGGAAGATTTTGACGGTTTCGTCTGCGGCTGCCATTTCCGGGTCAGATAACAGAATCGGCTGCGACCTGCCAGCAAATTCACGAAGCTGAATGGAGAATGGTGCTTCCAGCCCGTTCGCGGTCGACCGGCGCGATTCTCTGCGGAACGGGCTGGTGGTGTTGCTACGCGATGATGTCGTGCTGAACGTGGCCGTGCACGTCGGTCAACCGGTATTGGCGGCCTTGGGCTTCGCTTGGGGACAGGCTTCGCTTGGGGACAGGTCCCTTTTTGGAAGTAAAGTTTGTTATAATTCGTTTAATTATGAAAAATATAGCCCCGTGCGCACTTTTCTTGACAGCCAAGCAATTGCAGCCATTAACAAAGCGACGAATTCCCTAGACAAGGATCGTTGAACAGTAAGCTCCACACACATGAGGCCACGGTCGACTTCAGACGTGCTCCGCGGTTGGATTCCAGGTGGCCGAGGAATCCGCAGACATCATCCTGATTTCACTATCCGCCGTTCTGCGTGACCAGCCAGTCGATGCCACAATTTTTCTACCGGCAACGATCACTCGGCTTCAGAAACACTCCGATCAGACCTATGTGGAATTGTTGGTTCGCCTCATCAATCTCAATGATGCAGGCGAGGAGCGACGCCATGTCCGCATTCAATGGGAACCTGGGAGGTTCCCAATTCACCGCCGGCCATCTCCGACTCGACGATGACGGAGTTTGCAGCGTGTGGTGTTGCCTGCGCATTGGTAGCAAAATTCACCGGATTGCGGCTCTCCCATGTCAGCCGACGGGGTGAACGATTTGATTATTGGCTGCGGGAGGGCGACACTGAGTTCGGCTTGGAGGTCAGCGGAACGATTTCCCAAGACCTCGAACGCCGGCATGCGGAAAAAGCCGCGCAGCTTCTTGACAATCCATTTGGCCTTGATGGCTATGTTTGTGTGGTGAGTTTTGAGAAGCGTGAGGCGATTCTGTCCTTCCATCCACAAAATCCAGCCACCTAACATGAGCAAACCATCCAATTCCATCGACCGAACTGGCTTGGACGAGGCCTTTTCCGCAGACGAAGAGCGAAAGTCAAAGCTGATGCTGGAAGCGCAATTGCTTCAGGAATCTGACGACTTGGAGAAAGGTTCCGAACTTTACGCCGAAGCGGCCGCAATCGAGGAGAGTTTGGCAAAACGTTGTGGTGATTTGGGGTTGGAGGCCAAGAAGCATGTTCATCTTTACAGCGCGGCGAGCGGTTGGGCACGTGCTGGGGATTTTCATCACGCGCTTTCAATCTGCAAAGCGCCCTTGAATGAGGTTGATAAAGATGAACCGTTGCACAACGAGGTCGAGGAATTCACCAAGACTGTTCGGAAGCAACGCATTCAATGGTATTCGGGAGTGTTTTTGAATTCAGCGGCGTAAGAAAGAGGGGTGCATTTGGCGCTGACTACACCGGCAGTCCTCAATGGCCGCCCTGCAAACTTGAGTTACTGACTGACTGATAGGAATTTGCTTTTTGCCCTTCCGGGCCTGGGTCACACCGTTGGTCCGGGTGCGGCGGATGAGTTCGTACCGAAGCATACACAATGCGTTTCCACCGAGCTTGAGTCCCCTCGCAAATTCTGCGAAGGGCCTCCACCGAGTTTGAGTCGCCTCGCAAATTCTGCGAAGGGCCTCCACCGAGTTTGGCGACACTTCGCTGCGAATCGCTCGAATTTGCAAAATTATGCTCGGCTTTCGTTCGTCTTGCGGGCTGAAGGCCCGACAGCACTCAGCCCGGGCGTTCAGGCCCGGGAACGGTGATCGGGTATGGAATGCGGCCTGTAAGGTCGCCAGCAAACTTCCATTGGGCACGCGCTCGCGACCTTACAGGCCGCACTACCAAACGCATCGTCGTTCCTGGGCCTGAAGACCCAGGCTTTGCGATTTTGGGCTTTCAGCCCAGTCGTTTCGTCGATTTGTCCCGGAAATGTGATAAGGGGTGACGATTGGCTATGCTGAACGCTTTGCAGAATTCGTATCCCGCGAGAATCACGATGGCCGGGTGGCGGGGGAAGCTCTTTTTAGAAGTGGAATTCGTGATAATTCCTCCAATTAGGGAAAAATGTAATCCTGCACACTTTTCTTGGCCGGTCACCACCGCGCCGCACGATTATCGCGGACATTTACACCGCCCATCCGGATCCCAATCGCCGCAAACTGGCGGATTGGGAAATCTTTCATGTTCTCCACATCGGCTCCATTCCGCGTAACTGATTAGCGGGTTGACAAGCCCACATTTTCGTTAATTTGTCCTGACAGTTAAGATTTCTGTCAGGATTTGCTCACTTTCGACCTCAGCGACATCCAATCCGCCTCACGAGAAGAACTCATCGAACTCGTGAAGAACTGTTTTACGGAAATTGAGCGGCTTCACAAACGCATTGAAGAACTCGAACGTGACCGTGCTCGCCCCGCAACGCCCTTTTCAAAGGGCGAGCCAATACCCAAGTCCGAAAAGAAAAAACCGGGTCGCAAAGGGCGCAAGAATGGCGACAAAGGAAGCTTCAAGCATCGCCAAGCTCCGGAAATCAAACCGACCGATCAGGTTCAGCGCTTGAAGGCAACTCTTGAGCCTGACATCGACAAAAACCCCTGCCCCAAATGCGGCAAGAACACTATCGAAATCTCAACTGAGGAGGCGACAACTCTTGATATAGTTACCACGCCGCCGCGTTTGATCAAGATCTTTGAAGTAGCCGTCGCGCGCTGTGGTTGCGGCCATTGTGAGCGTGGAACTCATCCGGAACTTCAAACCAACCAACACGGCGCCACCGCTCATCGCCTTGGCCCTAACATCATCGCCACCGGCCTGGCTTTGACCTACCATTTTGGGGTGACGATTCGTAAGGTTCCGGCCATCCTCAAAGCGCTTTGTGATATTGACATTACGCAAAGCGCTCTCACTCAACAAGCGCTGAAGCTGGGTCAAAAGGACGGTGCGATTGGTAAAGAAGCTGAGCAAATTCGCGAAGAGATCGCCCGGTCTGAGCGGGTTCATACCGATGATACGGGTTGGAAGATTGGTGGTGTCATTGCCTATTTGATGGCGTTTGGAACCACGGTGGCAGCTTACTTTCAGATTCGATATCAACACCGTGCCAAGGAAGTTGCCGAGGTTATTACTGAAGCTTTCCAAGGCGTGTTAATCACGGATCGGTTTTCTTCCTATGATTCGAGTTTGTTTGATCTGGTTGCCCAGCAAAAGTGCCTGGCTCATATTTTGAAAAACCTCTCTGAACTGATCAAGACCAAGCAGGGAAGCGCCAAGGTTTTTGCTTCTAAATTGGCCGAGTTGTTGCGAAAGATGCTCGATTTATGGGATCGGCATCGCAATGGGGAGATCTCGCTTGAAGAGTATCGTAAGCGGGGCGCGATATTGAACAAAGAGTTGGATGTGCAATTGCGCAAACGCAATTTGACCGATCCTAACAATGATTCCATGCTCAATGAGTTGGGTTGGCATCAAGACCGGGGAAATTTGACGCGTTTTCTGGATGATCCCGCGATAGATCCGACTAACAACTTCGCGGAACGTTTGTTACGAGCGGCGGTGATAGCGCGCAAAGTTTCTCACTGTTCGAAAAACGAGCGCGGGGCGAATGCGTATGCGGCGATCAAGAGCGTGTTGACGACGCTCCAATTGCGAGGGGAGCCAATAATCAAATCGCTGGCTGGCTTGATTGCGGGGGCGCGGGGCTGCTCGGCCCGCTAATCAGTTACCATTCCGCCATAGCAAAGAATCACGTGTGCCGTATCACGGAATATACAAGCGTCCCGCACCCCGTAGCGCGTCGATATCAATGAGCGTTTCCATCAATCGTTCCACGGTCCGATTGAAGTATTCCGTATCCGTGCGCAGCGAATCGACGCTGCCAATGGTTAATGGTTAGCACGGGAAGACTATCAGACTGGTTGTGGTCGCTAATCGTAGCTTCCAGCGAATCCTCGCTTTCGGCATTTCGGTTGGCCGTCAGCAGGACGATGCCATTGCGTTGACAAGCATGCCAGATCTCCGAATCTCGCGCGTCGGGCTCCAATTCGAGATCCTCGAAGGTGACAATTTGGACATCCAAGTCGTCGAGCAATTCACCCCACTCTTCGCGACATCGTTGGAACAAGGCGTTGCCAGGCCCACGATATCATTGTCGGACATGAGGCCGGTCATACAGGCTGCTCGATCCTTTTTTTGCGATCGGCCTTCCACCGGCGGAGTTTTTCCCGGCTTTGTTTCAGGCGTTCTTCTACCCAGTCAGGGTTGCCCTGGCGCAGGCGCGTCTCAATATCCGCGTAGTCGCGTTGCACTTCCTCGCGATGAGCTTCGATGTAGGCGATTGCAGCTTCCACTTGCCGCGAAGAAAGGCCAGTTGCCAAGGCGATGTCATCGCGTGAAGTGCCCTCACGATGGAACTCCCAGATCAGGTAGACGGTCACCCGGGTGCCGGCGATTTCCGGACCTCGGCCACGGTTGATGATTTCAATGGTTCTCATGAAATGACGTCAGAAACTATGACACGATCATTAATCGGAATCAACTTTGGTGATTCCCAGGAAGAACGCTTTGTAGGGCGATTTCCGATCGCCACCATGGCGGAATTCGGTCCTCGCTGATTGACGGCTGCGTTCCGCTAAACTAGCTTTGAAAACATGATCACTGCGACCTACAGCGATGGCAAAATCCAACCAGCGGGTCCGATTCCCGTGGATTGGAGGGATGGCCAACACCTTGTCATCGACGAAGACGATCAAGCGGGGGTGGAAGCGGAGTTTGCCCGGTTGGCAGCCGAGTGGACGGCTGATACCCGGTTTTTTTCCGCGGTGGACCAGATCATCATGCATCCTGCTTATCATCGGATCATAGGTTTGGGCAAACGGGCGCTTCCTCTTATCCTCCAGGAGTTGCAGAAGAAACCCCGTTGGTGGTTCTGGGCTTTGAAGAGCATTTCCGGCGCCGATCCCGTGCCCGCCGAAGACCGTGGGGACGTCGGGAAAATGCGCGAGCATTGGTTGAATTGGGCCAGGAACCAGGGATTGCTGGAAGAGGATGCAGCTTGAGGATTGTTTTCCCAATTTGCGCGAGGAACCGTATCGGCCAACGAGTCCGGAGTCGCCGAACTATAACTGCATCGCGTGGGCAGCCGGCGATGACTCGCATTGGTGGTGGCCTGGATTTGGTGCTTAGGGCCGTGGAAGAAAATACTTATCCCAATTGGCTTGGCCTTTCAAACGGCACCGGCGTTGGAATCCACCTCACTTAGCTCGCTAGGCTCCGGTCGATTCCGCCTTGGTGACGTCTGAAATTCCGGCGCCACTTGGGACAATTATTTACTTCCACGGCCCTTACTGGCCGGTGGAAGGAGCTTATCTGGCCAACCTGAGCACGTTTCGGGAGGGATTTGCTACCCTTGGATATGAGGCCACCGAGAATCCTGAATACCAGCCCAATCTAGAGAAGATTGCTTTCTATGGGCACGGAGATCGGGTGAACCATGCTGCCCGTCAACTGGCAAACGGCAACTGGACGAGCAAACTTGGGGAGGATGTCGATATCGAACACACTCTTCGTGGCCTTGAGAGTGTCTACGGAGAGGTCATTGCTGTCCTGGCGCGCCAGAGTGAACTGGAGGCGTAAACCGTGACGACGATTGTGCTTCATTTCGGTATGGCACAAGGACGCATTCCTGCGACAGAGCAGCGCCTTTTTCCACCGAGTTTGGGTCGCCTCGCAAACTCTGTGAAGGGGCTTCCACCGATTTTGAGTCGCCCTACAAATCCTGCGAAGGGCCTCCACCGAGTTTGAGTCGACCTGCAAATTCTGCGAAGAGCCTCCGGCGCGCTGGTTGTGACCGATATCTGTATGGGCACGATGACGTTTGGCGATCAAACGGAGGAAAAAGAGGCCTTCAAAATTTGAATTAAGGCAACAGATCGGTCTTTTGAAGCCATAGGGACGTAGCCCGGGTTGAGCGAAGCGACACCCGGGGCTAATGGCTTGGAAGCCTTCGGCTTCTCTACCAACTCTCTTCAGTCAGTGCCATCCGGGCTAACGGGGACTAGCGGAGTGGCGCGCAGCTCCGGCAGCGATACCCGATTCGGGTCGAGATTCCACTCGACGCTCGAGTGCGACCGTGGTTTCCTGACCCGTCATGAGGTCATCCCGCATCCGGTATCGGAAACGGTCTACGCCGCCGCCGTCGTTGTTTCTGTTGGCGTTGATCTTCGCTTTCTCTTCAGGGCTCGCCCAGGAAAAGACTGACGCTCCCATCGACATTGCTTCGCGGCGCGAACTGATGCTCGACGATCATCTGCTCGACAAATTGATGGGCAGCGCCGCCCGCAAACTCCATCATCCCGCAAAGCGCGATATCGTGCTTCAGCACGACGCCGATTGGGAGGGCGGCGGCAGCAACTACCACACCGTTTTTCAGGATGGCGAACGCTATCGCCTCTACTACCGAGGGGCGGGTTTCAAAGTGATCGACGGCAAACTCGAGCAATCGCATCCGCAGGTGACCTGCTACGCCGAAAGCAAGGACGGCATTTACTGGGAAAAACCGAACCTGGGCTTGTTCGAGTGGCAGGGATCCAGGGACAACAACATCGTGTTGATGGACCGCGGCAGATCGACCCACAACTTCGCGCCTTTCAAGGACACCCGGCCGGGCGTCCCGGACGATCAGCTTTACAAGGCGATGGCCGGTCACCCGGACAAAAAGGGTCTCGCCGCCTATGCCTCCGCAGACGGCATTCGCTGGCGCTTGCTCGCCGAAGAACCGGTCATCACCGAGGGCGTCTTCGATTCGCAGAACGTCGCTTTTTGGGACGGCAAACGCGGCGAATATCGCGCCTACTATCGCGATTTCCGGGACGGCTTTCGCGATATCCGCACTTCGACCTCGAAGGACTTTCTCGAATGGCGGGGCGGCGACTGGCTGGACTATGGCGACGCCCCGCGCGAGCACCTCTATACCAATCAGATCCAGCCCTGTCCGCGCGCCCCGCACCTGTTCGTGGGCTTGCCGACGCGCTACGTGGACCGCGGTTGGAGTGGCTCGATGAGCGAGCTGCCGGACGCCGAAAACCGACAACTCCGCAACGAAACCACGCCGCGCTATGCGACCTCGTTGACCGACCTGATGCTGATGAGCAGCCGCGACGGCACGAATTTTCATCTCTGGAACGAGGGCTTCCTCTGGCCTGGCCCCGAACGCAGCGGCACTTGGAACTATGGCCACCTCTATACCGCCTGCGGGCTGGTGCAAACTTCGCCCATCGAGCATTCGATCTACGCCGTGGAAGGCGCGTGGATGGATGCCCGGCTGCGCCGTTACACGTTGCGCATCGACGGATTCGCCTCGGTTCACGCCGACAACCGCGGTGGGGAACTGCGCACCAGACCGATCGTGTTCGCGGGCAAAGAACTGTTCCTCAACTTCGCCACCTCGGCTCACGGCACGATCAAAGTCGCGCTTCAGGACATCGACTACCGGGAGATCGCAGGCTTCGGCTACGGGGACAGTATCGGCATCTTCGGCGACACCATCGAACGCAAGGTGAGTTGGCGGGGAGATCCTGATTTGTCCAAATTGGCGGGTCGCCCGGTTCGGCTGCGCTTCGTGATGAGGGAGGCCGATCTGTTTTCGTTTCAGTTTCGCTGAGGAATCGCCGGACCCTATCGCGACGTGGCAGAGCAGCTTTTCGCTGCCGTCCCGGCAATTCTCGCAATCGCCGCGCAGGTCCGCCAGGATGAATCCTAGATCCTCCAAGCGCCGAAGGAAATCGGAAATGTCAGCGCCACAAGCCTCGCAAAACTCAAGAGTTTCCAGAAAATCAATTCGCCGTTCGCCAAGTTCGGACCTCAAGACAAAACTCTGCGGTTTTTTCCAACTTTTCCTCCAACTTCGCCTGCGTTAGGCCGGCTTCTTCGCGCACGCTATGTGTCGCCATCCCGGTGACGGCTGCACTTCTTCGAAGTCCACATCGCCAGTCCAAGGAAGGGAAGTTGAAACACCCAGATGGGGATTCCTAACGCATAACCAAAGGGCGGAGAGTAGCCACCTTTGAACCACCAAACGAGTTCCGGATCAATCTTAGACGATTCCCACTCGCAATGGAGGTTTCGAGGAACGAACTCATGTTTGCGATCAATGCCTGGATTCAAAACCGCTATCCAAATCTGTCCCTGTTCATGTCCCAGGCTGATTTCAGTAAAGTTTGGGCCCCAAACTCGGACTTCTTCTCGATTGCCGTAGCTTCTGACGTAGTCCGTTCCAAAAACGAAGACGACTCCCACATAGATCCAAAATTTGACTGGGAGCCTTTGACTACCCTTTTGTTCAGGTTCCATCACCCCCAAGAGACTGCGCCCCAAAGTCCTCGTCCAGCTCAAATTTTTCTCAAGGCTCATAGCTCGGATTTCGCGATGGATGGCAACAATGACCGGGCCCGATTCAGCAGTTCGGCTCGCGGGCTTGGGTGGAAGCTTTCCATCGCGCGGTCGTGGAAGTTGCCCGCCAGGCCGAATGAATCGAGATGATTTTGGAAAATGCGGCGGTGGCAAATTCGTTCCTCTCAGGACTTCGGGAAGGAAATCCGTCCATCGCCCCAATCATTGGGCCTTCTTCCCCTCCAACGGTCGCTACGCGACGAGTAGGGCACATGGCAGTCTTCATTTGCCTGGGCACACTTGTGTGCAAATGACCGGGGAAGTGAAAGGTAAAAGTAGCGAGGCGGAGCCTCCTACCGTAAAAGGTGTGAAAGTAAAGGTAAAAGGTTTCAAAATCGAAGATACTTTTTACTTTCCCACTTTCCCACCTTCCCACCTTCCCACTTTTAGCGGTAGGAGGCGGAGCCCCGCTACTTCATTACGCGTGTCTTCCGCGATGGATTCTTAACGTCCGCGCAATGTGCCGTCCCGGTTCAATCCGTCCCAATGCAATATAAATACCGATAGCTCCGCAGGATCAAGTTCTTCCCACTGATCGCAGGCGTGGAATCGAACATCGAATCGTCGTCGGCGAACTTATTGTGTGCCAGCAGTTCATATTCGGGACCGTCTCCGATTACCACAGCCCCTTCCTGCCGGGTAAGGAGGTAGATTTTGCCGTCGGCCTTGATTGGAGCCGCGTAGGCATCGCCGTGTGCTGGGATTCTCTCCCGGTATACTTCCTCACCCGTCTTTGCATCGCGGCAATGGAGAATGGAACGATAGAACCACCACACGTGGCCGTTATCATACAAGATGGGGCTAAATGGCGATCCTCCAACTGTTTCCCACAGCTTCTCGCTTCCGTCGGCTCGCAGCACTTTCACCTTCGGTGTCGAACAGGAAACAATCAGCCCACCGCCGGTGACTAACATGGTGTTGTGGACCCAACCATCCTCGCCTTCAATCTTCCAGATTTCCGCGCCCGTATTCAGGTCGTGCGCGGAGATGCGATCGTTTTTTGAAAGGATCAGTTGCGGTTTGGGAGTTTCCAAGCTGATGATCTGGGTGGCGTATCCAGGATACCAGCGAGGAATCTCCCACACCACCTCTCCGGTGCGCGCATCGAGGGCCAGGAACCGTTGGCTTTCGACATGTGCGCTGACGTAGAGAACACCATCGTAAAGGATGAGCGAAGCGGCGCTTGCGGTCGAATCGAATTTCTCACCAACCGAGGTTTCCCACAATAGAGCGCCATCGTGGGAATACGCCAGGATTCCGTCCGCGCCGTGAAATACATAAACGCCGCGCTCGTCGCAAGCGGGTGTGTTGGTGGTGAAGCCGTGCACGCGAACGTGGGATTCGGCGAGATTCCAGCTTGGATCGTAGTGCGTGGACTTTTGCGAGCGTTTCCAGCGAATTTCGCCGCTGTGCCTATTGATACAGAGCAAATGACGCTCCAGCGGGCCGACGTGTCGCTTTTGGGCGTCATCGGCAGGCCAATCATATCCGGTGAAGCAGGTTACATAGATATTGTCTTTCCAGACAATGGGCGAGGAGGTGCCCGGACCCGGCATCTCTGTTTTCCAGCGAATGTTTCGATTATCGTCCCAGTGAGTTGGCAGTCCCGTCGCATCCGATACGCCGTTCCATCTGGGTCCGCGAAGTTGCGGCCAGTTGTCGTCACCGGTGGAGTAGCCCATCAAGCAGAATAGAAGCAGGACGGGAATGTGGGTTCGGAATTTCATCGTCATTGGATATTATTCGGAAGGCCCCATGCGTTCATAGATTACCTTGCCGGGACCTTTTGGCTGAATCGTGATTTCGTCGATAACCAGGCCACGATCGGGTGGTGGCGCGGAAAATGAGAAGCCAAAAACCAGCTCCGCGGTGCTGGGGGGGATATCTTCGAATCCGTTTTCGGTTTGAAGCTGGAAGTGTGATAACGGAACGGTCATTTTCCACCAAACGCCATCGGAGCCCGGACCGAAAGGAATCGTGAACTTGTGGAGAAACGTCTTGTGATTGTCGATATCGGCGGTTCGCGCGATAAAAAAGACGTTCGCCCAGCCGGAATGCTCAATTTTGAAGGTTGCTTGCAGATGCATGCCGTCGCGATAGGCAAACAGACCTCGGGCCCATTCTTGCTGGGTGATGGCTTGATAGAATAGCTGGCCGTTGTAATCATTCTCGACCGCTCGCACGCCGCCCTTCGACCCGCTTGGCAATCCCTCGGTTTCGACGGTTCCGCTGTGCCAGTTTTCCGGCAATCCGTTCTCGAAATCTTCACTCCATCCCGCTTCGGGAGATGGTTTATCGACCACAAGCGGCTGATTCTCGCGCGCGACAAGATATTCGCCCCGGGAGACTTCAACCCGGGTTTGCGCTACCGGCGACGTCACGCCAACGCGCCCGTCAAGCACCTTGAGGTTGGTTTGATTGGGAAGGGATTCCAGCGCGAACCTGGTTCCTAACACGTGCACCTTCGCGTGCGGGGCCGAGATCACGAACAGATCCGGCGGGGATTGTTTCCGAATCGAAGCAATCAGGCGGCCGCGATGAAGCACGAGACTCTTCGCGTTTTGCCCCTGAAGCGCCACGCTGGAATCGCTCACTAACATCAATCGCGATTGATCCGTAAACGTGAGCGTTGCGGCACTAACGTCTCCCCGAGATTCAATCACATCTCCGGAATGCAGGTCCATACCGGCTGAAGCCGCCCGCGATTTCCCACCCACGCCTGTTACAACGACGTCGCCCTCAATATCACTCAGCGACGCGGCGACGCCCGGCTCCGGCGATCCGGAATCGAGCAGAAAGATCAACAACAAGGAAATTCCTACCACACCCGCCACAGCGGCCGTCCATACTATATAGCGCGCCGGCGATAGGCGGCGTTGTTGAGTTCCAGTAGTCCAATGCAGTTGGCAATGTAGACCCATGTAGCGCTTGTAGAGAAGCTGAAGTTCGGTATCGCCGTCGAGCAAAGTGTCCAACTCGCGCAACGCGGCTTCGTCAATCGTCTCATCCACGAGCGACGCCATGATGGTCAACAATCTATCGCGCTTTTCGTTCATAGCATTCCCTCCGCCCGAAGCGCGCGGCCGACGCATTGCAGCAGTTGCTTGCGAATCCGGTTCAAAATGACGTACAACGAGCCTACCGAACGCCCCGCTGAATTCGCGAAATCAACCAAACTGGTTTCGCTATCATAACGAACTTCCAACACCTCCCGGTCCTTCGGTCTAAGTTTGGCAACGCAGCGTTCCAGCGCTTCGGATTGAGCCGCGAGCACCTCTTCATGCGCGGTGTTCTCCGCTGCAAGTTGCTCGATCACGGAATCAGAGAGCAGAACCGGGACATTCTTCTGCCTGCGCCGGAAGTTCAGCACTTCCAGAAAGACAAAGCGCTTCGCCCACGGCAAAAACGGCAGTTTCGGGTTATATTGGCCAAATTTCTTCCACAAGGCCACGCTGGCTTCCTGAAGCACGTCGTCAGCATCCGCTTGCCGCGGAACGAGCATGAGCGCATAGCGATACAAGTCGCGGTAGTGCCGGTTATAGCACCTGAGAAATTCGGCATGATCTGGAATCTCGCTGCTCACTCAGTTTGTGACGATTTGCTTGGGACACGCTTTGAGTTCATCTACCATCTATTCATGGCCACGCGCCAAAACCTTAACGATTATTCTTAAGAAAGCGAAAGAATGGGATCGGCACGGCAATCCACTACCTGCGCTCACCAGATTTCATTGCGCCCCCATTCCCCCCGTCAATCCTCAACCGCCCACGCTCCTTGCTTCAAACTGCCTAAAGGCATCCGGGTTACCGTCATGCGATAACCACTGCGTCCACCCTCCGGGGGCGCAGCTTGGATTTGAGCCAGGTGGAGTTTACCAGCCGTATCGTGACCGGCAAGCCGTGGGAAAATTGGGCTTACGCACCAACCTCGCCAACGGGTTACCCACGCCTGCTGCGCATTGACCGATCGCTACTTCCACCCAACTCCCCGCGTTCGCAGCCGTTATGAGTTCTTGGGTTCGCCGCCTGGACGTTGCTGGCTGTTTCCTGCTGTGGTGCGTTTGTCCTTGGGCGCATTGAAAACACCACGCGCCGTTAGTGCCTCGCCAATCAGCTTGCGAACCATCCAAGCCGTGGTTCTCTCGTCCTCTTCAGCAAGGGATTGAATGGCTCGGCTCATTTCCTCATCGACTCGGATCGTGAGAACAACGTCTTTTTTGGGCATGTATTCAAAGAAAACATTCCAGGTTGACGGGCAAAGAATTCAAAGATTACGATGATTACTTCCGTTGCTCGGAATATCTGCGAAGGAAATCGGAAGCCCAATGAAACCCACGAGAGACCCGCCGAGGTTGTGGCTCGGTTTTATGGAGGGGGCTAACACCTAGGGACCAGCTTATGCCTCGAACCAAACTCACTCCGGCGTATAACTCGGCCAAAGGAACTTCAAGCCGGTGGATTCCAGTTTCAATGTTCCGTTCTTGTCCTCTAACATCTCCACCTGCCAACCATCGTCGCCAGAACCCGCGGCGCCGGTGGTTGCGGATTCCACATTGACGCAACCTACGGATCCCCCCGTCAGCGCCTGCCCCGGATTCAGCGCCTGAGCCCACACTGGCTCCGGAACTGGCACCTATCGCAGCCCCTGCCCCGGTTCCGACTTCGGATGAAGCCGTGGCGGTTGCAGCGGGGATGTGATCAGGGAATTTCTACTGCCCTCAATATTGGGCGCCTCCGTAAAACCGAGCCACAGCCTGGGCTGGCCTCTCGAGGGTGCCGTTGGGCATACGAATCCCTTCGAAGACGACCGCTTTGCCGCTATCCATATCTTTCCACGCCAAGCCTTGACCGATGCGGGCTCCTTCTCGAAAAACGGCGTAGACTCCGACTTCGATTTCGAGCATTCCCTTGGATGGATGCGTAAACTCGACGGAAACGCAGCCCACAAACATGCACTCCTTGCCATTGAGTTGGCTACGCACGTCAAATTTGGTGTATTCCCAATTCATACCTTGTTGGGGCAAAAGCGCCGACCATGACTGCTCTCATTTTGGAAGCAAGAGTTTTATCCGAGAAAATGCGCGGTGCGAAAACCGCTCCAACAGGCCTATCGCCGGTGTCTTGCCGATCACATCAAATTGCTTCGCGAAAAGGCAGGCATGACGCAACGGGATCTGGCAAAAGCATTGGGGCGCGAGCACGGAATGGTTGCCAGAATTGAATTGAGTGAACGCCGTTTGGATTTGGGTGAGTGTTATGAACTTTTCAAAGTGTTAGGCGTGGATCCGATCAAAGAGCTACCGAAAGTCCTGAGAAAATTCGCTGCGCTAGACGCCGAAATCGAATCTGAATCCGGTTCCTAACATGGTTCAAATATCCCGATATAGGTTATCCCAAAATGGGTTAATTTAATTCGGTGTCAAGTTTGGCGGCGATGGAATATTCGCCGCGACACGACCGCTTCCGGGCCCTTCTTCGCTCCGTACGCGAAGAAGCCGGCCTCACGCAGGCACAACTGGCGGAAAAGCTGGACAAACCGCAGAGTTTCATCTCCAAGTCCGAACTTGGCGAAAGGCGGATTGATTTTCTGGAAACTCTCGATTTTTGCGAGGCATGTGAGGTTGACATTTCCGTTTTTCTTCGGCGGTTGGAGATGAATGAGAAGCTTCGGTAAAACCGAGCCGCAGCCTCAGCTGGCCTCTGGAGGGTGCCGTTGGATTTACGAATCCCTTCGAAGACGACCGCTTTGCCGCTATCCGGATCTTTCCAAGCCAAGCCTTGGCCGATGCGGGATCCTTCCCGAAAAACGGCGTAGATTCCGATTTCGATTTCCAGCCTTTCCGTGGATGGATGCGAAAGCTCGACTGAAACGCTGCCTATAAACATGCACTCCTTGTCATCGAGTCGGCTACGCACGTCAAATTTGGTGTATTCCCAGTTCATTCGTCAGGACAATCCCCAGTGCATATATGCACGTGTCGGCTACATTCCGCAAGGACAATCTTGGCGGGTGCCAACCAAGCTGTCGGAAGAACTCGCCACCCATGTAAGCGCGATCCTGAAGGAACGCCGCGAACATGCGGGGATCTCCCATGAAAAACTGGCGGAATTGGCCAACGTTCATCGCACAACGGTTAGCCGGATTGAATCCAATAGCATCAACGGTACCTTCGCGGTTTTCGCATCCATGGCCGAGGCGCTTGACGTGAAGCTGTCGGACGTCATTCGTGAAGCGGAAAAGGCGTTAAAGAGCTGAGCTAGGGCACAATACGCCGACGGCACGATCGGCGTAGCCGCGGACGCGAGTTTCGATTACGCTGAGCTGCCGGAGACGGTCGCGATTCCGGATGCAAACCAAATCCAGCAGCCAACGCAGCCGCCGGTGGATTTGGCCGGACTCGTCGAGCCGCAGGGCAACGACGCGCCGCTTGAGGTGGTGGACGCCAACGGTCAGACGCTGAATTTGGACGCTCCGGCGCCGGTAACGGGTTCTCCACTTCCGCCGCAAGAACCCGCGGCGCCGGTGACGGCAACGCAGCCCGCGCCAGTTGTCCCGGATCCCGCGCCTGCACGCAGGAACGTTACCTGGACCAACCTTGATCTCCTAAATCACTTGTTTTTTGGGGACTTCATTTTTCGGGTGACGGTGGTTTCGCCGAAGACTCCGGCAGTCCTTCGATTTCACCCTTTCCGCACACCACCAGCGGCAAAGTCAAAACCTCATTGCGTTCGAAACAATCAAAGAGGGCCTTAAGCAGGATACGGGTGAGCGCAACTTTTTCCAAACCGGTTTGTGTCTCGATGGCTTCGAGATTTTCCCAGTCTTCGTCGGTGAGTCGCACGCTCATTTGATGGGTCTTTTTCGACACGCAGAGAAGGTCGAGGTAGCCTCAAAGCAAATCAAAAACTACATTGACCCTATTGAATTCAATGGTATGATTGGTGTCACAAGCGCTATCCGCTATCTTGCGCTTCAGCTCAACCTAAGTTTGAACCGATGAATGAACTGGGAAGACACCAAATTTGACGTTCGCCAGCAATTGGGTGGCAAGGAATGCATGTTTGTCGGCAGCGTGACTGCGGGGTTTTCGCATCCAAAACGGGGGAAGCTGGAATTCGAAGTGGTGGTCTACGTTGTTTTTCGGGAAGGAGCGCGCATCGGCCAAGGCTTGGCGTGGCAAGACCGGATAGCGGCAAAGTGGTTAACTGCGAAGGAAATCGTAATCCCAATGAAACCCACGAAAGACCCGTCGAGGTTGCGGCTCGGTTTTATGGAGGCGGCTAACAGTTAGGGGCCAGCTTATACCTCGAATCAACTCACTCAGGTATAAAGCCCAACCAAAGGAAGCTCCAACCCCATGGATTCCAGCTTCAATGTTCCATTCTTGTCCTCTAACCTGTCCACCTGCCAACCATCGTCGCAGTGGATGTTAACAGGGACAGGGTCGAGTTTGATTTGGTAGAAGAAGTTACCGCCATGGATGTCGATGGGGACAGGGTTCGCGAACAAATCGCCCGGTCCTGTCCAATGAAGGCGGTGTTGATCTACGACGGGCAACCAAAACGGCCAGGTGGAAAGCCGTAGCGAGTTTGCCTTCGCCGATTACGCCCAAAACGAAGGCGCAACCGACCTGGAGGGCCTGCGCGAAGCCTTCGACACTGACGGCGACCTCATGCTGACCGCCCACGACGCCGAGTTCGAGACATTCGCGCTCTGGCAGGATGCGGCGCGGTCGGTGAGGGCGAGTTCCAAAGCCTAAGCGAAGCCGGAATCGAAAGCATCGGCCTGGTGAGCGACGGAATCGAATACAGCGCGGCGAATGGCGATGTGCAGGTGCACGGCCAATCCCAAGTGCAATACGCCGACGGCACGATCGGCGTAGCCGCGGACGCGAGTTTCGCCTACGCGGAACTGCCGGAGACGGTCGCGATTCCGGAAGCAAACCAGATCCAACCGCCTCCGGTGGATTTGGTCGGGCTGGTCGAGCCGCAGGGCAACAACGCGCCGCTTGAGGTGGTGGACGCCAACGGTCAGACGTTGAATTTGGACGCTCCGGCGCCGGTAACGGGTTCTCCCCTTCCGCCGCAAGAACCCGCGGCGCCGGTGGCGGGCGATTCCACTTCGACGACTTCGACCACTACGGATCCCGCGCCAGCGGTTGCTCCGGCTCCAGCACCCGAGCCCACGGCGCCGCCGAATCCCGCGCCTGCACCAGAGCCAGCGCCAGCATCTTCTCCAGCACCTGCTCCGGAGCCGGCGCCTATCGCCCCTGCCCCGGTTTCGACTTCTGATGAAGCTGCGGCGGTTGCTGCGGGGATGTGACTAACGACATTCCCGCACCTACGCGTAGGAACGTAACCTGGCTAACCTTCAACAGAATACGGGTGAGCGATGTCGAGAATCTCAGTCCCTTTCGGTTTTACTCGATCAGGTTCTCCCACGGACATCCAATTGCTTTTCGCAGTCTCGCAGCCGTCGTGATGAGGATGTTGGTCTCCCCAGCCTCGATTTTTTGAATGGTTCGAATGTTAAGCTCGGCCATTTCCGCCAGTTCCAGTTGGGTTAACTCCTTCAGAACTCGTTCCCGGCGCAAATTCGCGCCAAACTTCTTGAGCTGAGCCTGGATCTGTCGTTTCGACGGCACGCCCTATTGTGCCGTTTTGGGAAATTGACAAAACGGCACAGCAGGGCGTATAATTACCGGTTGGAACCCCCAAGCACCAAAGAAAATGATATGTCAACGCCACAAGTCTCACAAAGCCTTTGCCGAATTCGGATTTTGAGACAGAACTCTGCGATTTTTCCTCCAATTGCACCAGCACGGGAACTTTGTCCGCAAGAGTGAACTGGGAAGACACCAAATTTGACGTTCGCCAGCAATTGGGCGGCAAGGAATGCATGTTTGTCGGCAGCGTGACTGCGGGGTTTTCGCATCCAAAACGGGGGAAGCTGGAAATCGAAGTGGCGGTCTACGTCGTTTTTCGGGAAGGAGCACGCATCGACCAAGGCTTGGCGTGGCAAGACCCGGATAGCGGCAAAGTGGTTATCTGCGAAGGAAATCGTAATCCCAATGAAACCCACGAGAGACCCGTCGAGGTTGTGGCTCGGTTTTATGGAGGGGGCTAACAGCCAGGGTCCCGACTTCGGAAAGCAAATCCGTCCATCGCCCGAATCATCGGGCCTTCTTCCCCTCCACCCTCACGTCATCCGGATCTGGAATCGGATCAGGGCCGTCATAGATCAAATCCCCGACCGTCGCCATTTCCTTACCCGCATGGCTGCGTCCCGGTTCTTTCGTAAAGAGTGTCCGGATAAAACCGGTATGTCCCCTCCCGAAGCGCGGAAAACTTGAGGGCACCTCTAAAAACCTGCCTTCCGCCAGAAGCGCAGGAAAAATCCTCGCATCTGAGGCGAAAAAATTCCCGCTATCCCGAGATAATGTGGCATTTTTTCAACGAAGGATGCGTGGATTTTAACCAGTTTATGGCGGGAATGAGGTTTTTAGAGGCTTTCCACTTGATGTTCTCGGTTTCGCTCCAGGTTGTGGGGAAGCCGGTTTCGGGCGAAACGCCCTGAGCGTTCGGACCGCGGAACTGAGGCCAGTTTTCGGCAAAGCCAAGCAACGGGCAAAGGAGAATGAGGAAGACGTATCGCATATGTGACGCTGCTGGAAAAGCACGGAGCGCAATATGATCCGCGGTACCTTTACGACTGATGACGCCTTGCCCAGCTTGAGCGGTCGCTAACGCGACGACTATGGTACACGGCATTCTTCATTTGCCTGGACACGCTTGTGTGCAAAGGACCGAGCTTGTCTTGCCGGACGCGGAGATTAACGGCTAGACCGAGGCGATAAGAAAATGCGCCCTGGTCGGGAATGGCGCTAACTTAAGCGAAGTTGTCGGCCCCAACGAGCTTGCTCGTTGGACCGCCAGATTAACGGCTAGCTTGTGCACCTCCCCCTTCGTTGCTCCCCCGTGAGTTCGTCTCACGGGAAGCCAAGATTTGTGGCTGTGGGGCGTTCCGGATGCGCCGGCCGCTCGATCTGGGCGTCCAGTCGGGCAAGCCGACCGGGGCGCGGAATTTTTTCGTTTGGTTCTAGCCGCTAGTCTCAGCGTCCGGCCAGGCGAGCTGGCCGGGGCGCTTAAGTTAGCGCCATTCCCCTGGTCGGCTTATTGACTAGCTTGCCCGGGCGTTAGCGCCATTCCAAGATAAGAGAATGCCGCCCTGTGCGGAAAGCGCCCTCCTCCTCATTTCCGCAAAAACAAATCACTGCGCGCCACGGCGTGAACCAAGGTGCGCAAGCCGTAGTCACGCTCCCGAGCATAACGCAGGATGTTGGCCAATTGCGGCTCGTCGATGCGCGATACCGCCCCGCCGGTGGCGGGCATAGGTGACGAGCTTTTCGGTCAGGCAACGGGCAAATTGATCGCGGTGGGCGAGGAGGATTCTTTTTTAGTCCGAAGTTAACCCGCCCAATCCGCGACTTCCCATTGACCGTAAGCGAGTTACAGATGATTCATTTTGCACGCTACTGGGCACAATCTGCCCAACCTGCAGCAAACCAGTAAACCCCCTCCCCAACTTCGGCCTAACCCGGCGAGCGCACTCCCAACAGCTCAAAGGCCCGCGCCTGATCGGCCGTGGGCTGAGTGAGCTTCTCAAACGTTGGGGCACCCTCAAGCTTCGGCCGAAATGTCGATGACACGATGCTCGAAAGATTACCCAGCAATGTGCGCAAACTATGCACCGGCCGCCCCTCCTCATCAACCTTGCTCGACACCTTCGAAAGCGTTGTATCGGAACGCTCCGCTGGTGCGACGATGTTCTTGCGCTTGGCCGCGGCCGCCTCGCGATCCTCCTCGGCAAAGAGCATCGGAGCCAAGGCCTCGCGCATATGCCAGTCTACATAATAGCCTAACATGCAGATAAAAATGTGTGCGCGCACCATTTCCTCGTCGTTGTGAAAAATGGGGCGTACCTGCAAATCGACCGTCTTGAGATTGCGAAAAGCTTTTTCCACATTAGCCAGGCTTTTATAACTACGCACCAACCCCTCGCTATCCATCTCCTCGGCGCCAACCCGGCCGGCTCGCACCACGTAGAGCCCGTCGAGGCGCGATTCGCGTTGAATCGAATCCTCCTTGCGCGTCCAATCCAAACTGTCTTCGCCGATGTTCAACTCGAAGTGCTTGAGCATCTTGTATTTGGCGATATCGCGCTCGATGCGGCGCGCGATGCGGTCCTTTCCACGGTAAGGATGTCGCGCCCGGCCCACGGCGGCTTTGACTTTTTGCAGAGCTTGTTCGGTGGCTTCAAGCAGCGCTTCTCGCCTCTCGGTACGCTCTTTGGCCAGGCGCGGATTGCGGCAAACGACGAGGCGCTCGCCGGGATAAAGCTCTTCGCAACTGATCTCGGCCAAGCCGTATTCGTCGAAGAGTTCGGGCTGCAACGCCTGCTTTTTGGCGAGCTTTTGAATCGCGTCATTGCGCAGCGCACTGATCCAGCCCAGGCCCTCTACGCCGCGAAATTCTTCGTCGATACGAGCGCTGGTGATCATGCCGCGGTCACCGACGAGGATGACTTTGCTTAGCCCGAAACGTTCGCGCAGTTTGGTGATCTGGGTGGCGACGGTGTTAGGATCGGCGGTGGAGCCTTTGAAGGCTTCACAGGCAATCGGGCAGCCGCGTTCATCACAGAGCAGGCCGATGTTGATCTGTTTTTTGCCGGCTTTGCCATCACGATTGTAGCCGCGCTCGGCCAGCGGACAGGTCTCGCCTTCATACCAGGTGCTGGTCAGGTCGTAGAGGACGAGCGTGCCATTTTTGAGGTGGGCTTTGGCCAATTTTGTCTCAATGTTAGGCTGTTTTTCGAACAACCAGTGCATGGCTGAATAGATCTCTTTGACGTTGACGGCTGTGTTAGGATCGAGCCCGCAGAGTTCGCCTAGAGTGGAGCTGGCGGTGTCGGGGGAAAGCTCGCGCGCCAAGGCGAGTTTGGAGCCGGGGAAGAGGATGCGTCCGGCGATGGTGGCCAGAACGAGCCGGCGTTGCGGAGAGTCGCTGCGCTCGATAATGGCGGGCAGGCCGAGTTTCTTGATGAGAGCAACCACGGCGTGGGCGTGGCCGTGGGATCGGGATCGCACGACGTCAAAGCTGTCTTGGAGGGAGGTCTCGGTGGCGCGGCCGCCTTTGAGCAGGATGCGGAGGTTTTCGACGACTTCTTTGGGCCAGGAGGTGAGGTTGGCGATGGTGCGCTTGCGGGTCTTTTTGCCTTCGCGGATGGATTCGCGCAGGAGGATGCAGGGTGGGGAGTTGCGGTTGGGAACCGATTCAATATACATGGGTGCGCTATATTGCGCGAATAGTATTAAATATCAACAAAAATTAATACAAAATATCATTTACATGGGCACATATTTTGCCATGAAAATTCATAAGTCGCTTATAATAAGCAAGTTGCCCGGATTATTGCCTCCAACTTCGGTTTAGTCCTCGATGTCGCGAAATTTCGTCCGCTCCGGCGGCGGAGCCCCACCACTTGCATCGACCTCGGGGCCATGGCCGTAGCCGATGACGTCGAAGTTCTCCAGCGCGAACCCCGGCGGGTCGATTTTGGCATGACTACGCGTGCAGGAAATATCGTTGCGGTGTTTGGCCAGTTGCTCGCGAATGGTCGTCGCGCCGCGGATGTCGGGCTCGATCGCCGAAACGCTGGCCCGCGGCGGCGAGGGCGGCGTGTCGAAGATGTTCTCCAACACCCACACTCCGCGCAGCACCGGCGAGGTCTCCGTGCCGCTGGCGGTTATGGATGCTTGTATTTCATGCTCCCCACGCTATTCGTTTTTCTTGAGCGGCCCGATGTAGGTTCTTGCTGCTACTACATTGTCATACCATTTCCGAGTCGCGGGGTGCTGGCCCGGACCAACGAACAGGCCTATTTGCAGATGATCTATCTTTAGCTCCGGGATGTCGCGAAGTCTCAGGTTGGGAAAATCCATCACTAACTTGCCGTCGACCCAGGCGGCTGTGCGGCCGTCTTTCTTCCCGGGTGTGTTCGCTTTCAACATCACTTCGTGGCAATGCCAGGTGCCCAGCGGGGTAACGATTTTCGGGCGGGGAACAAAATGCGGGCCAAAGTCGCCTTTCTTATAGGAAAACGGAATCACTTCGCCATTTGGGAAAAATCCGTCGCCCCATTGGTGACGTTGACCGGGATGATAGATGTAGATTCCCAGGAAACCCGGATTATCTACTTTGAGTTCTTTGAGCCGGCCGTGGTCGAGGGTTACATGAAACAGGTTCTTCCCATTGGCCCTCGTGCCGGCGCGGGAACGTCCGGTATTTTTGTCGAACATTCGGGAGGAAATGCCCCCACCGTTGTGCGCGGAACCCATCACGTTGTAGGCGGCGTCGAATTTCGAATAGTATCGCAGAAAGACGACATCTTGTTGTTCCGCGGGATCGAGCAAAAACCGCGCGACGAAACTGCCCATCACTTTTTTCTCGGCCACACTGAATTCGATCGCTTGCTTTCCGTGACAGACTCCTTCGGGATCGGTAGTCAGTTTAGTTCGACCAAATACATGGTTCCAGATTTTCGCGAGTTGGTCCTTTGAGGTGTAGCTTTCGAAATCGTCCGCGAGGATGACCGATGGATCATTGGAGATGCTGTGATCGCCGGGGTAGTTTGCGGCGATCCCGTTGTCGCCTTCAGGAAGTTTATCCGGTTGGGCGCTCGTGGAAAAAGGAGAAGTAAGGATGAGCAATAGAACGATTCGTTTCATGATCAATTGGTTTTTGCTGTTCGGTTAGCGTCAATTCGTTGAAAACTACAAATTGTAGGCACTTTATACCTACAACCTGTAGGCGCGTCAACAAGTTTTTTGGGGACAGTTTCAGTTCCTGTGCCCTCGCTTCACCTCCATGGGACCAATATACGACGTCGCCGCTACAATGTTGTCGATCCACTTCCGGTTGGTTTGCCTGGAGTGTTTGAGGGATACCATAAAGTCAATTCGATCTATCTTTAGCTCCGGCACGTCGCGAAGCCGCAGATTGGGAAAATCGGCTACCAGGGCACCGTCTACCCATATCGCTACGCGGCCGTCGCGTCGTCCCGGTTGATTGGCCTGGACCATCGTTTCCAAACAATGCCAGCGCCCGAGTTCAAGGACGGTTTCCGGGCGGGCGGTGAACGCTTCACCAAAGGTAGCGGTGCCGGATCGAGTATCGGGAAACGGCAGGACTTTTCCGCTTGGAAACGCATAGTCTCCCCAGCTTTTCACTTGCCCGGGCCAATTGAGAAAAAGCCCCAGGTTTCCAGGTGCGGCACCGAACATGTTGATGTTTCCCACACCTATAAGAAACTTGTTGGTGCCATCGGCGGGAATGTCGTAGGTGCTCTCGCCCGCCTCAAAATACGATGCGGAAAGGGTCAGTCCGTGGCTGTTCCATTGTCTTGGAGTGTTCCAGTTTGCGTCGAGCTTTTCATACCAGCGCAGAAACAGAACATCTTGAGCCACGGCGAGATTTTTTGCGAGTCCTCTACCGGGTGGGTCGCCGCTTTTGCCGATGGTCGGGGCGATGGTGAAGAGAAGAGATTTTTCGCCGCGAATACCGGTGGGGCCACCGGGGAACAACGAGATTCCCTCACCGTAAACTACGTCCCATCGGGTATCCAGCTGGCCGGCAGAAAGGGTGGAGTCAAATCCTTCAGCGAAGAGCACCCGGGAATCGCCGGCTATTCCGCGATCGCCGGGATACTCGCTAGCCAGTCCGTTTCCACCGCGAGCCAAAACTGGGAGGCTGGATTTGCTCTGACCCCGGCTTAGTGAATTCGGTTCTGGCAACACAATCGCAAACGCGCCGACTGCGAGCAAGAACATGACAAAACCGACAAGGACAGCGATGCCGCTTTTCGGGAGGCGGGTTCGCTTATCGCGGTGTTGGTCGAGTATGCCGGCGGCCCGGGTTTCCAGCTTCCACGCCGAAGCACCGAGCGCTGTTCCCGCAGGCAGGGGAGTCTCCGCACCAATCCATTCCGCGAGCTCGAGCAACAATCGGCAGTAGCCCGGGCCGCTTACGCCGGGAAGAGCAAGGACAAAGTTATCGCAAATTTCCTCGCGCGCCCGGGTGAGCCGCGAATTGAGAAGATGAATCAGAGGATGCATCCAGAACAGGCTCGCGACCCCTTTCTGAAAGAGCGCCACGGCCGGATCGCGGCGCGCGAGGTGGGCCAACTCGTGGGTCAGCACTTGTCGCAAATCGGTGGGCGAAATCCGGCCCGCGAGTGGTTCGGGAATCAGGATGCGATGGCTAAAAATCCCGAATGCGGCCGGACTCTCGAATGCGGTAGTCGTGAAAATCCGCGGCGATGTGCGAAGGCCGACGGCATGTCCCGCTTCCCGCAGTAGATCATCCAATTCCGGCGTTGCAAAGGGAGTGGCCTCTTTCAGGATGCGGTGCATTTTTCGAATCCCCAGAACCAACCGGACAAGCCCAAGTAAAGTTCCTCCAAGCCAGATCAGAACCAAAAGGCGTATCGGCGAGAACCAGAACTTCAAGTATGAAACCACTGTCGACAGAAAACTCCCTTTGCGGGGAACCGAAACAACGCCGATTCCCTCTACTGCTTTCACTCCGGCGGCATTGGCAGGCAGCGGTCGTTGTTCATCGGGGTCCACTCGATGCTCCACAGTCGCAGCCGTCCGCGCCTTTGCCGGCAACGAAATGACACCCCAGCCGAGCCGGAGAAACGCCAAAGTGCTGAGCGGGCTCAGTGCGATCAAAAACAGCGCGGCAAGCAATACGCCATGCCTGATGGTGATTTGCCGTTTAAGAAACAGGCCGGCCATCAGTGCCACGCCTGCCACCAGAGTTACTTGTAAAAGCAGATTTAAAACAAACAGAGTCACGATTTTTTCTTCGATTTTTCGGCGGATTCGATCATCGCTCTGATGCGCTCCGCCTCGGCTTTGCTCAAGCCGCGATATTCGATCAGCGCGGTTACCATTTCCTCCGGTGAACCGCCAAAAAACCGGTCGACCAACTGAGTGACCTTGGCGCCGAGCGACACAGTCCGCGGGACATTGGCCGAGTAAATGAAGGCACGCCCTTGTTCGCGGTGCTTGAGCCAACCTTTCTCCTCGAGTCGAACCATCATGGTCTGCACCGTGTTGCGAGCCAACTTGCGCTTCAAAGAATCGCGCACTTCGCTGACGGTGACCTCGCCCTGTTTCCAGATCACTTCCATGATTTCGCGCTGGGCATCGGTCAGAGGAGTGAGGTCTTTTTTGGCCATGCCGAGATTAAGCCTACAGCGTGTAGGTGGTCAAATCAAATTCGAGACAGTTTCCGGGAACGGGTGCTATCCCTGCTGCGCTGCGGACCACTTCGATGTGCTCCGAGACCGCTAAGTTTCCCATCGTTCCCGCACATTACGCACCAAGACTAACTCATTCACTCGCCTGTTCTTTCACGAAATCGTCAGGGCGGCGAGTTCGAGCTCGATCTGGCGGAGAAAATGCTGGTCTACTCCTTGGGACGCATGTTAAAGCCTGGCGACGATGCTACGATTCTGGATTTGGTCAGTAAAATTGGCGCAAACGACCACACGATGAGGTCGTGGATTCGTGAAAAAGGGGTAAGTGGACCAATTAATTCATCCTAGTATGTAGCCGCCCGAATCATCGAGCCTTCTTCCCCTCCATCCTCACATCATCCGGATCTGGAATTGGATCAGGGCCGTCGTAGATCAAATCCCCGACCGTCGCCTCCGTTTCACCTCCAACCTCAGCTTCCTTACCCGCATGGCTGCCGTCCCGGTTCGTTCCGTAAACAGTGTCCGGATAAAACCGGTATGTGCCCTCCCGAAGCGCGGAAAACTTGAACTCCCCTCGCTCGTTGGTCAGGACGTAGGCGTGCGCGTATGGACTCGACCTGACATCCTGGTTCTCCGCTTGAACCTCAATCCCAGCCACCGGGCGGCCTTGCGGATCGACTACCCGGCCACTGGCCCGGCGCCCCGCTGTGAGTTTCAACTGGAAGTCTAACCTCTCACCGGGTTTGGCCTTGAAGCGGTCCGACACCGCCTCCGCCCAGCGTTCGTTTCGATCTTCACCCGTTCGCCGGTCGTCGTACTTTCCGCGGTAATCCCTAGCGGTGAAACGATATTCCGTCCCCGCTGCAGACGCCGGGATCCACGTGGTGAAGTAGCCGTCTTTGAACCGGGCGGGCAGATCCGGACCATCGCCAAAACCTAATTCGATCGCCAATGCCCCAAAACGGTCGTCGCCGGTTATCGTGCTGCCAGTGACGGCGTCGCTTAGGTGCACCAAGGCTCCCGCCAAGCCTTTGCCCTCCGGCGTCATCACGTTCCCGGTGATCTCGACGCCGCGTTCCAGCTCCACGGTTAGCTGGTTTTCTCCCGGTTTCAGATCGAGGTTCAAACCATAGAACCCCGCAAACCAGCCTCGGTCGTCGCGATCGGACTTCACCATGGGATCATTCGCAAAAATCCGCATCCATTCCCCTCGCCTGAACGCGAGGACGGTGGCGCCGGATTGGAGTTTGTCCCAGGCGGCCCGGCCACTCTGATCCGTCTCTCTCTGCGTGCCCTCTGCCATGGGCGCGTTCCATGCTTGAAAGTGGAACTTGACCCCCGCCACCGGTAGCCCCGTTTCCCGATCCACCGCGTTCAAGATCAACTGCGCCATGGGAACAGTTTTCGCGGGAAGAGCCACAGTTTGGTTTTCCTTCACCCGGATGCCCTGGTGAACGGCGCTGGTGTTAGCGGTGTGGATACGAACCTCGTATAGGCCAGGTTCGATGGCGACATCGTAAGAGCCGTCTGGAGCGATCTCGATGCTGTGATTCAAGTCTCTCGCCTTGTAGCCGATCCCATTAAATCGCGATGGTTTTGATTTGCTGAAACGAATCGTCCCCGGACCTGGCTGGTCCAGTTTTCCACGAAACCGAGCGCTGCTTTCGAACGTCAATTCAAAGGGTTTTCCCACTGGAATATCGACGATCCACGCCACACCGATTCCCTCCCTTTCCACCTTGAGACCAGTCCCTGGTCCATCGGAAATGGTGTAAAAGTCAGGGATTCGGAACAAGCCGTCATCATCAGTGGTGGTTGTGATGGTTCGCTGGCGTAACTTGACGCTGCGTTGTGCCGAGACCTTTGCGCCCGCAACGGGCCGCCCTTGGCGATCCACCACACGTCCGGTCAGGTCTTGGGGCTCGAAATCGGGGAGCGTATCGAGCAAACGCGTTTCCGGTTCGCGAAGGGTTTCCTGGCTTTGCAGTTGGATGGTTTCCGTTTGCAAATTGGGTAGCTTCCCCGCGGCGAACAGCGGCGGCCGGTTGCCTGACGGAAGCACCAAACCTCTGATCGTGCTGCCGGGCGGCGCATGATTCATGGAGTGACGGATGGCGAATTGCGACTTGGGATCGGCGGCTTCGTTTTGCAATTCTTTGGCAAAAAACGACTTCGTTTTCTCATCGTTAGGTCTAACATTGACACCAATAAGTTGCTCCACCGCAACCAGTGTGCCTTGTGCGTCGCGAACTTCGATCACTCGGAGATTTGTCCCGGTCTTGGAATCGTCCCGGGCCTCGCCAGCCTTCTCCGCGGCTTTTGGTTCGGTTAGGCCGACCATAGCCAGCGCCGCTAACAAAAGAACCGAAGCAGCGGTGGCCAGGTGGCGGCGTTTGCCCGAAAACTTGCCGATTAGCGCAAACCTCGCGCGCAAATCGCGCCAGTTTTCGGCGATGCCCACCACGCCGGGAACAGGCGAACCACTCGCCGTCTCCTGTGAGGCGCGTCTTAGCAAGCGGAGCAACGTCTGACCGTAAGAGCTTGATTCCGCTGCGCCGATCTCTTGCATAACAACATCGTCGGTAGCCCGTTCAGCTTCGATGCGGGCGCGCCGGAACGCCCACCACACAAAGGGATTAAACCAATGCAGGGCCTGTAGGACCAGCAATCCCCAGTTTATCCAGATATCGCGCCGCCGCAGGTGTGCCAGTTCGTGGCGAAGCACCAGGCGGAGTTCGGCATCCGTTAATTCTGAGGCCAATCCGGGCGGCAGCAGAATCTCCGGTTTTAGCAACCCGCTGACGGCGGGCGAATCCACCGCCGCGGTGATGGTAACCCGGGGAGCGCGGTTTAGCTTCCTCACACGCGCCAATTGGCCTAACAAATCAACAATACGCGAGGAGTCTCTTTCCTCGACAGTCAACCTCTGGACTACCCTTCGAAACCGGTATGCTCGCACTAGTCCCAAAACCACGATCGCCAGAAACCCCAAGCCCCACAACGCCGCGCCCACCGTTCTCCAGTCAACTGTTCTGAGATGAGTTGGTCCTACGCCGGTCTTCGGTTTGGAATTCGGCGTTAACTGGCCGACGAGCGCCAAATCCGCGGTTGGAGTGCCTTCTGGTGAAATCGTAGCTTTGTTAGGGCCGGTTGGTTCGTTCGGAGCCGCTACCACCTGCGCGGCGGGAGCTGACACGGACGGCGCAGGTAACATCCAGTTTTTCCAGGAAAACGAACTGCCGGGCAAAACCGGAAGCGCCAAGCGCACTGCCACCAGCAGCCAAAGACCATGCCTCCAAAAGGGCGGAATTCGGCTACCTGAAATGATAAGAACCACCCCGACAGCGAGGGCAAGCACAGCGGCATCGCGCGAGGCGGCCAGAACGGTTTCCGAGAAAAATGTTTCGAGCGAAGGCATCATTTCTTCCCTCCTTTCTTACGCAAAAGTTTTTCCAAAGCGGCGATTTCGTCCTCGTCCAGGGGTTCTTTCGACTCGACAAATTGTGCCAGGACCGGCGCTAGCGAAGAACGGCCCACCCTGGAGAAAAACGACTCGGTTTCCGCCGCCACAGCTTCTCTTCGTTCCATGGCAGGCCGGTAACTATAGCGATTCGCGATCGTTTCGAACGCCAGAGCGCCTTTTTTGACCAAGCGCGAAATCAGGCTTTTGACGGTCTGTGGCTTCCAGTTTTCGTGCTCTGCCAGGGCAAGGACGATTTCTTGAGCGGTGAGCGGGTGATCGCGCCACACCACTTCCATTACCTTCCACTCAGCGTCGGAAATAGGGGGTGGTTGTTTTTTCATTGATTACGTTCGTAATTGTTCCGGTTACATGTGTAAAGTATTTTTTTTGAAGAAAATTTGAAGCCTACGCGGCCTGAATCAACGCGGCAGCCGTGAACCGAAAAAAGTTACCTGGGTATGCAGTTGAGAGAAGTGATTACAAAAAGCACGCCGCCGAGCTTGCCTCGGTGGTTAGCAAGTTCAAAAACCAGATTCGATCCGAGCGAATTTGATGCCACCATCGGGTTCATCCCGATGGAGCAATGTCCCTTTCCCAAGATTTGGCTATTTGGGCGACCTTCGGCGATTGGAACACCGTTCGACCGGGACAAGCCCCATAGGCGCTAACATAAGAGCAAAGCAATGTAAAACGCCGGTTTCCACACCCGTGCCGAAGAATTGAGCCGCTGCATTCGCCGTTGCTGTGGGCTTCGGCTTCAGATGTTGCCTTGCGGCCGGGGATTAGCTACATTTCGCCTCAGGAGTCTTTATCGGATTCGGCGGAATCGGACTCCTGGTCCAGGCCGAGCATTTTCACAGCCTCCCGGATTTCTTCTTCAGAAAGCCCAAGCCCGGCCAACCTTTCTTCGGGTTTCAACCCGGCGACACGTTGCTCCGGGTTCAGTCCGGCGAGTTGCTCAGGAGTTATATTTGCACTGACTTCCTCAGGCGTCGCTTCGGACAAAAGCTGCTGTCTGTAGTCGCGGCGAAAATCGTCTACGGTAATTGGCATGATGATCCCTTCTTTGGTATAACTTCTCTCCAACTGATTCTCGAACATACCGAACAGTTCGCGGTCTTTCAACTGACAATGTTTCAAGCCGTATTCGATGCGTTCCTCGACCCCGCTGAGCATATGCCACAGGGCGTTGCGCGGGATCAGCTCCACCTCGCGCGGTATGATGAGCCGAATCCTCAAACCGAATCCTCCCAGTTCATAAACCCCGGGTTTGAGTTCTTCCTGCCAGGATTCCTCAGTCGGGTTCAGCCACCGTGGTCGCCGGGTGCTGACCGCGAAAACCCGGCCCTTGCCGCTTTCAATGAAGTCCTGAATAAAGCTGTCGCGCGCCGCTATCCACTTCTCGTCCTTTTCTTTTTCATCATCGTCCTTGGTTTCGGTTTCTTCGCCCGTCCCCGCCGCGGCGCCTGCGGATTGCTTGAGCGGGTCCCAGTCGCCGCGGAATTCCAGCTTGGCGTAATCGACCAGAAACCCGGCCGCTTCCCACAGATGCCATTTCAAAAGCGGCTGTTGCGGGCCTTTGTAGGTCAGCAGATTGTGCAGCGACAGATCCTGGATCCCGTCGGCCAGATCGGGCCAGTGAAACGGCAGTGGCTGGTCGGCAACCGGGTCCATGCGAATGATCGCAAAGTCGGCCTGCCTGCGCCGCAGCGACAAATCGAGTTCCTGAATGAGTTTGAAAGGTGAGAGACTGAGTTCCCAGGCCAAACCTTTGCCCGCAGTGAGATGCCAATCGGAATTCATCGGTTACCCTGGCATCAAGTGGGCGCCGGGTCGAATTCTCCCGCAATGTTAGTTTCCGGAAATCTGAATCTGTGGGCTGGCTCCCCTGAACCCGGCGACGATGGCGGGGTGCTTACACGAGGCGTATGCACTGGCTCAATTCTTCGGCACGGGTGTGGAAACCCGCGTTTTACATGCTTTGCTCTTAAGTTAGCGCTTATGGGGCTCGCCCCGGCCGGGGCGGTATCGGTTGGGGTAAATTCTGGTGGTTGAACAGGGTTCCACCGGGGCGAGCCCGGGTGGAACCCTCCCAATTTGTAACCACTTCTCTAATCTAAATCTAAACTGCATAGCCAGGAAAGGTTATTCGAGCGGCTACTGTCAACATCGCTAACCTCCACCATTTTCCTACGACATTTGTCGTTGACATCCTACGACATGCATCGTAAATCAGTGCCATGAGCAAAAAACCGCATCCACCACCCAAACCCACGGACGCCGAACTCGAACTGCTGGGAGTGCTATGGGAACAAGGGTCATCCACCGTTCGCCAAGTCCACGAAGCCTTGCCGAAATCAAAATCCACCCGCTACACCACGACGCTGAAAATCCTGCAGAAAATGACCGACAAGGGTCTCGTGACACGGGATGAATCGCGAAAGTCGCACATCTACGAGGCGGCGATCGCTGCGGAGAAAACGCAGCGCCAACTGGTGCGGCATCTGTTGCAGGGCGCCTTCGGGGGCAGGCCGGCCCGGCTGGTGATGCAGGCGCTGGCGGAGGAACGGGCGACGCCGGAGGAGTTGGATGAGATTCGGGAACTGCTTGACGAATTGGAGGCGAAAGGAACCGCCAAATCGAAAAAATCGAAAGGAGGAAAATGAACATCTCCGATCTCGTGCAGGCAGCAGGTTGGACGTTGGCGCACTTTGTGTGGCAAGGCGCGGTGGTGGCATTGTTAGTGGCAGTGTTGTTGTGGGTCTTGAAGCCGGCCTTGGCCCGGTATCTGGCGGCGGTTGGCGGGTTGGTGGCTTTGTTAGGGCTGGCGGCGGGGACTTTTGGGGTTTGTTTGCAGGGTGGGGCGGTTTCTCTGCCGGAGGCGGGGGTGGCGGTAGAACCGTCAATAAGTGAGCCGGTATCCACGGTTGAGGGTTTCTCAGTGGATGGCGGTGCTTTGGGGAGCAGGAGCAATACGCCCAACGGGACCTATTCCGACACCGACACCGACACAGCCATTGCCACTACCTCCGCCGCCACTAACACTACCGCAAACGCCAACATTTCCACCAATTCCATCCCCTGGCAACACTGGGTCGTCGCCCTTTGGCTCTGTGGCGTGGGCGCCTTCGCGCTGCGGTTTTTTCTGGATTGGCGGGCGACGCTACGCCTCAAAAAAACGTCCACGCCACTGGCCGCCGAATCGCCCTGGCCGGAGCGGCTGGCGGTGCTTGCGGAGAGAATTCGGGTTTCGCGGTCGGTGCGGTTGCTCACTTCAACCGCGGTTCAAATTCCCGTCGCTTTGGGCGTTCTGCGGCCGGTGGTGATCGTGCCGCTTTCCATGCTGGCGAATCTGCCGCCGGCTCAGGTTGATGCAATCCTCCTCCACGAACTAGCCCACATTCGGCGTCACGATTTTTTGGTGAATTTGCTGCAATCGGCCGCGGAGGCGTTGTTCTTTTTTCATCCGGCAGTTTGGTGGATTTCGCGCCACATTCGGGAGGAACGCGAGAATTGCTGCGATGATCTCGCGGCTTCGCATTGTGAGAATGTTAGTGCCTATGCCGGCGCACTCGCCGCTCTGGAGGAATCCCGGGGAAACGCGGATGTTGCTCTGGGAGTCGCGGCCGACGGCGGCAAAAAGAGGGGTTTGGTAGGGCGAATCCGCCGTCTGGCCAAGGATGAGGAAGCAGCGCGCTGCGAGCCGGGTTGGGCGCTTCTGTGTGCCTCCGGTTTGGGAGTTTTTCTCTTCGCCCTTCTTTTGCTAACGATTAACCCGGGATTCGCCCGGGACGATGCGCGGACGCCGACTTCGGTTCGCGTTTTCTTGGACGGCGCCGAGCAAAACGCTCCGAATGATCCCGCGGCCTTCGCGCGCATGATCCTGACCTGCGCCAAGTCCTCAACCTGGCGCTACAATCTCGTCAAAATCGGCGAACCCAAGCCGAAATGGGACGAAACGCTGGAAACAGGCCGCGTCGTCCACGTTGTTTTTGGGACGGATTTCGCGCAAGCGGACCTGACCTTCGAGCTTTTGGGGGAGGGGTCCAGGTTTGCGGAAATTGCGTTCCCGTTCGCGGATGACCGCATGCCGTATTGGATCAATGCCAAGGATGCCGATGGAGCCTACCACTCGCTGCGCGGCTTTGGATGGGAACAGTTAGCGCCTCTCCTCAAGGACCCGGCTTTGCAACTGGCCGAGCGCCGTTGGGTCAAAGAAGGCATCGCCGGCGTCGAGGTGCAGGCCTGGCTGGACGATGCCTACCAACTCGATGACCTGGCGAAGCGAAACGCGGCGATCGGAAACGTCCGCGGCGCCCTGGCCTCCGATGACGAGATGGAACTCTACAAAGGTCTGCTGGCCTATACCAGTCTCGGGCAGATCGAGTTCGACAAGGCTTCGTTCCACGATCTGTTTCCGCCCTTGCTGAAATCGGACACGGCTTCGATTCGCAAATTGGCCGCCACCGCGTTGGTGATGGCGGGGATCAAACCGGGCGACCTGGATTTGCTCCTGGAACTAGCCGGCGATCCGGACCCTGACATTCGTCAAAGCCTGGCCTGGTGGATCGTCCAGGCCACCAAGTACGATCTCACCGGAAAGGCCGCCAGTGATGTGATTTTGCGTTTGCTTGCGGAGCAGGATTTTCGCTTTCGCAAAGAAGTGATGCGCTCCATGTGGGGCAGCAAATATTCGCCGGAGATCGAGGCCCGCGTCCTGGAGCTGAGCCGCAGCACCGAGCCGGAGGAGGAATACAACACGCTCTACTTCGCGCTGAGCACCCAGGCGAACAAATCCGAGGCGACGGTGCAGCGGCTGATTGAATTTCTCGCCCACCAGGAGACGACCAACTTCTCTCCGCGGGCGGCCTGGGGGCTTGGCTTTGGCGTTGCAGAAGGGCAGCGCGGATTGGTCGCCGATGCCGCGATTCGGGTGATGACAAGCCGTTACCGCAACACCGCGCTCTTCCGCAAGATGCTGGATCGGCTGGAGCAATATGCCGGTGAAGATCAAGCCGCCGGCATCCGGGAATTGCTCGCCAAACCCGGCATTCAGGGCGACGTGCGCAAGCGGCTGGAGAGGATTTTGGCGAAGGTGACCGGCGAAAAGAAGGCCGCGACCGTTCCTGACAAAGCCGCCATGACACCAACTGGCGGCGAGGATTCGCAACCGGCCGCAAATGCGAACCAACAGCTCGAAACCTGGATCGAAAGTGTTTTCCAACTCGACGATGCTGCGAAGAAGCAAAACACACTCGAAGAAATCCGCGATGCCATCGCCTCTAACAATGACGCCGAAATCAAGAGCGGCCTCCAGGCCTTTACCCGCCTCGGCGAAGTGCAGTTCGACAAAGCCGCCTTTCACAATCTCTTGTCGCCGTTAATGAAATCCAGCAACGCCGAAATTCGTGCGCTTGCCGCGGGCGCCTGGTCATGTCCGGACTGCGGGAGGGAGATTTCGACCGTCTCCTCGCCATGGCCGACGATCCGGAACAGTCGGTGCGAAAAGCAGTGGCCCCGCAAATCGTGGCGGCGGCAAAACGCGATCTGACTGGGAAAGCCGGCGACGCGATTTTGAAGCTTCTTCGGGAAGTGGATCCCGAATTTCAGCGAACCGTGCTTCATCCGCTCTGGGGCGCCACGCTCTCGGTCGAATTGGAGGCTCACGTCATCAAACTAAGCCGTCACCCCGATCGCGAACTTTCCTACGACGCGCTCTATTACGCACTAAGCACCCAGGCCAACAAATCCAAGGCCAGTGTCGAGCTGCTCATCGAATTTCTCGCCCACCAGGACACTCTGAACGTCGCCGGCCGGGCCGCCTGGGGACTTGGTCAGGGTATGGCCGAGAGCGAGCAGTCCAGGGTTGCGGATGCCGCGCTCAAGATCATGGGCGCGAGAAAGCCGGGCGGATACCTCTTCGAGCAGGCGAGCAAGCGACTCGAGCAATATGCCGGTCCCGATCAGCGGGCAGGGATGGAAGCGTTTCTCGCCAGGCCGGGCCTCGGCGAAGATCTGCGCAAGCGTTTGCGGAAAGTTCAGGCAACCCTTGCCGCATCCGCGGAGCGGAAAGGAGAGCCTGATGCCGATCCCGCCGAGCCGATTTTGATTCGGCTCAACAACAAGGGCAAAATTCGAGTCAACGGCGAAGAATTGACTCCGGCGGAATTTCTCCGCACGCACGGAGTGGACGATTCCGATCCGGACCGGCCTCTCTGGTCATCAGTGCGCCGGAGGACACGCCTTCCGGGTTCATCGTGCAGGCGCTGGATGTTTTGAAATCATCGGCGAACCTGAAAAACATCACTTTGATCACCGAAAAAGAAGCGGAAAAACTGGCCGGGCCGGAGCCGGAAAAAATCGTCATTGCGCTCGACAGGGACGGCCAGGTCACCCTCGGCGGGAAGGAAAAAATGGCCATCGAAGCGCTGGCGGCGCATTTGAAAAAAATTGCCGAGAGAGTTCAGTATCCCGACCTGCCAATCATGGTTCGCGCCGCGGAAGACACGCCTTATGGACACGTCAGCGCGGTGCTCGATCAGGTCAAGAAGGCCGGCCTTCACAACGTTTCATTCGCCACCGAAGCGAAAAAGGAAACGGCGAAAGCGAAAGAAAAGAACCCTGACAAACCCACTAGCATCGCCGGCGGTTACGAAAACGCCTGGAGCGCCGAGGGCCGGGTCACCGATGCCGATGGCAAGCCGCTCGCCGATGTCGAGATCTCCGTGCACGCCGGACACGGAACCCTGCGCCGAACCGGCTTCACCAAAAGCGGAGCCGACGGCCGCTACGAAGTGAAGTTCTCGCGCGGCATGCTCGGCACCGTCGATTCGCCCAATCTCCAGGTCGCCCAAATCACGGCGCATCTGCCCGGCCATGTGGAAGTGAATCTCAGCCGACACGGCAACGGTGCCATGGCCCTGCGCGATGTGCCGGAGGAAGATTTGCAGGGCTGGGGCATCAAAAAAGCGATCGGTCTCGCTCTGCCTGACAAACCCAGAAAAGTCGACTTCGTCATGGTGCCCGCCGTGCGTATCGAGGGCCGGCTTGTGGGAACAGGCGCTTTCAGCGGCCTCAAACCCGACGCCGCCCGCAAGATGAATCCTATTCTGCCCCGCGGTCCTTACATGCCATACGACAAGACTCCGCTGGCAGGCTGGCGCGTCCGCATCACCGGCGACCGACTGCCGCCCGGCTCTTCGATTTGGGACAGCGCCACTACGGACAAAGACGGCCGATTCGTGTTTGAAAACGTGCCCGCCGGTTTCGAGTGGCATTTCGAGACCGACACTAATATCCCCGATCACAAGCAGCCGGTGTCACGGGAATTTACCCTCGCTGCGGCCGCCGAGAAACGAGCAGTCGGCGTCACCCTGGAGCTGAAGGCTGATCAGAAAAAAGTGAACTTGGCATTCGGCAACGATCCGGCTGCTGCCGAAAACTCTGCCGCTCATGAAAGTTCAGCACGCGCACACGCCGACCGCTATCAACCGGCTGATTGGTCCGACGAAAATCACGCCAAGCTCCCCTTCGGCCCCGCCAACGACGACGGGCTGCGCGTGGCGCGCTTTTTTGAACCGATGCAGGAAGTCTACGAAATGGGCGCCCAGGTCAAAGGTCGCATCGTCTTTCACAACGCCGGCAAGGCGCCGGTCGAGTTCACCACCGAAGACTGGCACCAGCGCGATGAGTGGCATTGCCGTGACGCGGACGACGCCGAAATCCGCCCTGAAGTTTACGAACGAATGGGAGTCCGGGGCTGGCACCGTTTCCGCCTCGAACCGGGCGAGGTCTGCGAAGTCGCCGCCCAGGGAACGGCCATCGGCACGGTCCCTTTCGACGACGAACCGGGCGACGTCTACTGGACCTCAAAACTTCCCGAAGCCAAACCCGGCGACGCTATCACTTGTGCCTGGGACGTGACCTACACCCCGAAAGGCACGGACAAAGAAACCACTCTCCGCTCGGGTGATTTCACGTTTCAAGTCAAAGCTCGTCCCGCCGATTTCCCCGTCGATCTCGGCATCGCGCGCCGTCTCGGCAAATACCATCTCGCTGAGGGCATCAAACTCCAGCTTTCCCGCAGCCCGTCGAAAACCACCGCCACCATCGAACGGGACGACGGACGCCGACACCAACTTGCTCTTGAACACCGGGACCGCGAAAACCCCATCGGGCTCATCACCTGGTGGCGGGGCGGCGGCGCCTTCTGGATCGCCGGTGCAAAGCAACTGCGCAAAATCGACTTCGCCGATCCTGACAAGGTCACCGAAACGAAGTGGGACTGGGAAGAGGCTCCCGAAGATTTCGGCGGCGCGCCGGACTTCGTGCGGGAGAAAATCGACCAGCATCGCAGAGCCAACTCGGCTTCCACCGACTCAGCTGAGACAGATCAAAAGCACATGGCGCAAAAATACCAACTCCACATCGACGGCTTCGAATTCGGCGCCGACGCCGAAAGCAACTACCTGAAACTCGATCTGCGCAACGACCAGCCCCATACCTACACCATCGCCGAAACCCAGATGGAGACCGAGGGGACGCTTTGGCCGCAGAGACATCGAGCCAGTCGAGATCGAGCCCAACTCGTCGCGCAGCGTGCGGTTTTACTCCTACCATTTCCGGGACGCGGCCTTCTTGTTTTACGGAACCCGCGATACCACCAAAGCGAAAAAGAACAGATATCTCGGCAAGTTTTCCGCCGGCTGGGCACCGGAAGATTTTCCGTGGAAAGCCGCCGGGAATCATTTCTCCGCAAAACGGCCCGACCGACCAGACGCCGAACTCAACGAGCTGGCGAAAAAATTGACCCTGGCGAAACACCCCGTTCTCGAGGAGAAGAGCCATTGGGAACTCTGGCCCGCGACCATCGCCCCGGCGGACACCGAAGGCTGGAACTACTACGTCGCCGTTCACCGCGAAAAATCGGTCCTCCGAGCCGGACCCTTCCTGCGGGTGAAAGGCGACTCCGTCCAGCGTTTCTATACCGGCCCGGACAAGATGAAAGACCCGCACGACTGGTATGATTTCTCCGAAACCAGCGCGCGAGACAGAGCACCCGTCTATCATGGCCGCTCCCTCGAAGAATGGAACGCCATGCTCGCCGGCGGCACCACCCGCGACAAACACCGCGAGGCGCTCCGCTCCCTCGGCTTCGGGACCGAAGAAGTTCCCGTCCCCGACGAAGCCCTGCCCATGATCCTCGCCCTCGTCGAGTCCGGCGAATTCGCGACCCGCTGCCGTTGCCTCGGAATGTTGAGCAAACTGAAAAACCCCGGCGACCAGGTGCTCGACACCGTGCTGGCGGTCATTCGCGAAGACAAGGGCGGCAATGCCTACCGCGCCGGATTTGTGTTGGGCCACTTTCCGGACCGCGCGGACTACACTGTTCCCCGCCTGATCGACATGCTGGAAAAGCGCGGGGAATCCGCCAGCGCCGCCGCCAGTGCCCTCGGCCGCATCGGCCCCGCCGCCCGCGACGGCGTTCCCGCGCTCGAAGCGAGCCGTTCCGGAGCCGACGAAAAACTGTCCGGCGAAATCGAGAAAGCCCTCAATTCCATTCGCTCCGGCGACCATACGCCAGCAGCCGAGGAGACCGAGGATTCCCGGGCCAGGCTGTTCGAACCTGGTCCGGAAAAGGCGCGCGTGTCGGAAGAGCGGGATGAGGAAGTCGCGCCGGAGAAAACGCACGACGGTCAGGGCGCCAAAGCCTCAGCCGCTCCCGACTCCAACCCGCCCGACAGCGGCGGGATAGGCCGAAGCCAACCGAAACCAATCGCCTACCACGGTCATTCCTTCGAAGAATGGGACAATCTGCTCGCCGACGGCCGCGTTCACAACGAAAACCGCGAAGCCTTCACCGCCCTCGGCTACGGCAGAAACGTCGAACTCGTCCCGCCCGAAGCTGTCCCCATGCTGCTCGCCCTCGTCGAGCACGGCCAACCCGCCGCCAGGTATCGCAGCCTCCGCATTCTGGAAGGACTCGAAAACCCCGGCGACAACGTCTTAGATGTCGTCATCAAAGTTCTCAGCGATGAGGCCAGCGACGGAAATCGCGCCCGCGCCGGACAACTCCTGGCCCGCTTCCCCGGGCACGCCGACTTTATCGTGCCCAGGCTCACCGAATTGTTGCATCGGGCCGACCAAGTGGCGCGGGAAAGTGCCATCCGCGCCCTGGGACACATCGGCCCCGCCGCGACAAACGCCCTGCCCGCCCTGAAAACCCTACGCTCCGGCACCGATGAACATTTGACGAAAGTGATCAACCAGACCCTCGCCGCCATCGAGGGCAAACCTGTTGCCGATGCCACTGCGAAAACCATCACCACCCTCGACGACCTTCACCAACACATCCAAAGCCTCGTCGCCCGTCGCAGCGCGATTAACCGCGCTGAACTCAAGTTCACCCTGAACTACACCGACCGCAACCGCGGCGACCACGACCGGCGCTATCACTGGAAGCTGGATCATGACAAGTTCCGCTCCGACCGCAGCGATCTTCCCTTTGTTCCCGGACAAACCTTCCTCGAAACGCTGATCTACTCCGACCAACACCAAATCCGCCACATCCACACCGAGAACGACTTCGACTACGTCACTGCCGAAAATCGCGGCACCAATCCGGTGATCGACCTCCGCAACGCCGGCCTGGTAAACTGGACATTCGAATCCATCGACACCAACGACCCCATGCGGGAACTGGCTCCGCTCACCGCCAGAAACTGGACCTTCACCGAGCCTGACAAACACACCATCGAAGCCCGCTGCGACTACGGCAACCGACGCGGCACCGGCACCCATCTCGTCCGCTACGACCGGCGCTATGGATTGCATCCCGTTTTCATCGAAGACCGGTGGACCGGCAAAGAGCGTCCCGGCGAATCCTTCACCACCTGCCTCGAAGTCGAGCCGAAATCATTCGGCGACGGCCTCTGGTTCCCCGCGAAGACGACTTGGTATCGAATCGACAAAGCGGGCAAAGAGGAGTTCCGTGAAGTGATGACACTGGAAAGCGCCGTCTTCAATCAACCCGTCAATCCTGGCCACTTCACCGTCGAAGCCGCCAAGAGTTTCGCAGGCGGGCCAGGCGTGGCCCAAGGTGAAATAAAACAAAGCATGAAATCGAATGACACCGGCAAGCCTCGGGAGATCGACGAGATCGAGTACGGGACGGACGGCCAGCGTTTCGAGGTTAGGGAAATCGTATACCGCGATCCCGACATCCTCACTTTCCAAATCCGGGAACCGGATCGCACGACACCCAAGAAGAAAATCGTCAAGATGCCGTGGATACCGGTGGAGATTCGTTTCGACAAACCCGACTCCGCAGCGGTGACGTGGCATAACCTCGATGGTCCGGACACCGAAAGAGAAGAACGCCATTCTCTCTACAAACGCGGAGACGAATGGATGCTGGCCAAGATCGGTGACCTGTTCGTGTTTCATTGCGCGATCAAGTGGAAGAAACCAACGACAGCATTACCCGGGAAGACCGCTCCAGTGAAAGCGTGGTTTCAGGCCGTGAAATCCTCCGACATAGAACTGCTTAAGACAGTCTTCAGCGAGCGGTATCGCGGCCCCGTCCCGGAAGGGATGGAAGAAGAGGAGTATTGGGTAAACAGGCTCAAAACCTACACAGATCTGTGGAAGAAAGAATTTGGAGACTTCGAACTCGCCGATTTCGCCTTTGTTTTCCAGGGCGACGAAACCGCCGGGACCGTGAGTGTGTTCTACCAGGGAAAGATGCTCCCTGGCGTCTTAGTGATCAAGGAAGGCGATCAATGGAAAGTCAATGAGCTATGAAATGCATTTCAAAATACCCCCACTGGAGAAAGAGCACAGATGAGCGACGAAACGGATTACACACTCCGATCAACCCTGTTGAGTCCACGATTCAACCCATTGAATCAAAAAACGAACCCTCTCAATGAGAAAACAAAAAACGAAAAACATTGGTTCCCAATCTACAATTGTAATCCGTTTATGATGAGTCAAGACCCAGGCACCATGAAAAGCAAAAAGCCATCCCTGTCAGAAAAACGGAAGGAGCAGCCGGAGCCTCCCGTACGCACGGTTAGGACGATTCTTGGGCAGGTGATCGCGCCACACCACATCCATCACCTTCCACTCGGCGTCGGAAATTGGGGTGGTTGGTTCCTTATTGATTATATTCGCTATTGTTTTGATTACACGTGTAAAGTATTTTTTTGAGGAAGTGTAATTTTGCCGCTACCGCTACGCAGCATGGCTTAACCGGCTCTCGATCACAGGCCAAGGGCAGTACTTTCATTGGGGATCGGGGAAACTTTTTCCTAACAACTCAGGGCATCCTAACGACCAAACCATGCCCAAATCACTTCTCAAATCGCCGATGGAACTCCTGCCCGATCACGAAGCAGCGGAAGGGGCGAGCCAATTATTTGGCATCAACAGTAAATACAGCTGGGAATTCGGAGTCTTGGTGCCAGAGATAGTGTGGAAGTGGGAAAGGTGGGATGGGTGTTTGAGGAAGCTGGAAATTTGAAGGCAGGCGCAAATTAGCGCCTTCTTGCAAACTATTCTATTCGTCATCCTCCGCGCCCCCGATTTTTTCAAGAATCTCCACCGCCCGGCGACGGTCTCGCTCACGTTTCGTGGTTTCTATCACCCGCTTCACGATCCGCACTGCCTGGGGATTACCCTTCAGGGCTGCCGGCTCCACTCCGTCCAGGACCAGGTAGCTGAAATACGGCTCGTGTTCATACAACTTCCCCAGCAACTTGATGGCCTTGTCGTCGCCCCGCCGGCAGGGGGCCTGAAGGGCGTCCATGATGTTGATTCTGCCGATCCCGCGGTTGGCGAATTCGCTTTCCAGTCGCTCGACGGCAGGTGGGTGATCCTCGATTGCGGCGGCGGTCACGACATGGGTGGCCCACGAGTATTTGTGGGTGTCGTAGTTTGTTTTGTCCATCCAGGCTTCAAAGAAAGGCAATAGCTCCGGTGTGGCCGCCGCGCCTCTGCCCAGAACTTCCAGGCAGGGATCAACCAGGTAAAACACCGGGCCGATGGTCGCGTTGGCTTTTTCATCACGCTCGTGAACAAACTTCGTGTAGACCTGCCCGATTTCGGTGGACAGTTGCCGCAATTGCTCGAGTTGGTCGCGTTTTCCGGCCCAATCCGCGACCAGCGATTCGCCAAACTTACTCATGGGTTTGCGCAGCCGCTCTTTGGCATCGGGCTCGAGGTAATGTTTGCTGAGATCGTCGGCAATCGGCAGCGTTTTCCGGTAGCGGTCGAAAATTTCGGCCACCGCCGCAGTCCGTCTCGCATTCCAGTCGTCCACCCCGCCGCGATGGGCTTTGACCAGGGCTTGCCAGCCGGAAAATTCTCTGTCGTTCCTCAAAACGCCGGTGACCGGTTGCGGCACCTCCATGATCCGGGGGTTCAGTTGTTCCATCCCGGTTGGGGTCAGTAAGCGGCCGCCTGGTCCAAACACGAGAAGCGCCGGGATTTGCCTCAACCCGCGCTGTTGCATGAGCCGTTTTGTCACCGGATCATCGAAAATAACTGCCGGTGCATTCATGGCCGATTGCTTCAGGTAAGCGAGTTGATCTTTGCGACTGTGATCGAGGCTCATCATGATGAAAGCGAACTTCCCGGCGTTGGCGTCTCGGAACTGAATCAATTCGCGGGTAAACGGTTTGCAGGGACCGCACCAATCGGCGGTGAAATACAAGCCGACGAATTTGCCTTCGACACCTTCCATGACCGATCGCGGAGATGTGCCGTCCACGAACCTGGCATCGGCAAGAATTTTCGACAGGGTATTCTTCACCGGGGGCCGGTAGTTTGCTTTGAACTCGCTGAGTTCGGCGGACGACTTGTCGACGGCGGCTTTGGCAAGGTCGGCCTCGCGCGCTGCAGCGGCGACATGAGCCGGGGAGACTTTGTCCGAACTCCGATGCAGTTGCTCGATTTTGTCGAGTGCTGCGTCGTGGCGGGCGATGGCCTGGTTCTTTTTCCGGATCAGCTCGTCCAATGTCGTCCTGGGGTCCTTAACAGAAACGGTGTCCGGAAGGGGCGAAGGCGGCGACTCGCCTGGGGATTCGTCCGAAACCGGGCGCTCGCCGACGACCACCGCGACCGGCAAGGCCGCCAAACCGACGAGGCAGACCGCCAGCCAGGTGAATCGGTTCATCCGGTAGGGGTCGGACTTTTTCATGATGCCCCGAATTCGGGTTGTGATCGGGTGGCTGCCGAAAGGGATGCCTGCAACCGGGCGAAAGTGCTCATGCTCGATTTGGAAATCGGCTGTCCGCAGCAGTGCTTGTCCGTAACTTCGCCTTTTGTCGGGAAACGCGCGAACCACCATGGCATCGCAGCATTGCTCGGTGGCCTGCCGAATCCGTCGGCTGGCCCACCACGCCACCGGGTTCCACCAATGCACGGCGAGGACGAAATACTGGAACAGGAAAACCCATCGGTCTCCCCGGCGAAGGTGCGACAGTTCGTGCGCGATAACGGTGGTCACCTGGTCTTCGCCCAGTTCGGCCAACAAATCCGCGGGCAGCAAAAACACCGGTCTGCGGCCATGAACCGTCACCAGGGGACTGCTGACCAGGCGGGAAACCGCGACCCGTGGGCAGGCTTTCAACCCGAGCGATTCTGCCAGGAGGCTCGTTTGCATTTGCAACTGCCGCGGCGCAGGCTTCGCTGCCCGCAGCACCACTTTCGACCATCGCCAATGGACCGCCGCTATTGCGATAAACAGGACCACTCCCGCAGCCCAAACGGAAAAGACCCACCTCGTCCACGGAATCGGTTCGCGAAGATGACTCGACGCATCGCTCGCGCCTGCGATCTCTTCCGACATTTCGCTGCCGCCGGGGCTTGCCGCCGGAAACATACGGGTTGGCTCCTGCAAGGGCATCTCTATTTCGGGCGCGGGCTTCATTGAAACCACAACGAGGTCCGGTTCTGAAACGGCATCGGATGGCGACTGTGCTCTTTCGCTTAAAAGAACAGGAGCCCGCAGCTCGATCAGCGGCGGGGTGACCAGCTTGATCAACACCAGAAGCCAGAGCGCATGGGCGAGAAACGGATTGCGCCAGACCCGGGTGACTCCGGCCGCCAGGAGCGCGAGCACTCCGGCGAGAACGATATTGGAAAAAATGGCGATGGCGAATTCGTTCATGGCTTCGATGGTTTTTCCCGGGTTCTATTCGTCCAACAACTCCCGGATTTCTTCTCGTTCCTTTTTGCTCAGCTTTTTGGTCTTCACCAGGTGCATCAGAAAAGGTGACAACGAACCCCCGGACAGTTTTCGGGCGAACTCGGCGAGTTGCAGACCGGCGATTTCTTCGCGATCAACCAGCGGAGAAAAAGAGTGCGATGGCCCCGATTTGTCACGGCTCAGCATGCCTTTTTCCTCCAGCCGGGCGATGAGCTTCTGCACCGTGCCGAGGGATGAAGCATCGACTTCGCGGTAGGTGCGCCGCGCGATTTCGCGAACCGTCAGCGGCGCCTCGTCCCAGAGGACTTTGAGGATGTTCAACTCGGCATCGGGAATGACGGATTTGGAAACGGCCATGTTAAAAAGTGTTTGCAGACATGAAGTCTATAAATTACAGACATTATGTCAAACCTTTTTTCGCCGACATGAAATCAACCCATCCTGTCCAGGTTTTTCGAGGTCCCCATGCGTTGAACCGCGGCCGCCCTGAGCCGGACTGCGCTGTTGATATTTCAATTCATCCGAAGATAGTGCCCTATGGGAGCGCGGACATCGACACTCAACAGCCGACTGCTCGCCGCGCTGATTGCCCTCCTGGCGGGGGCCGGAGTCAACGCGCTGAATGCGGACGACTGGCCGCAGTGGCGCGGCAATCTGCGCGACGGAATCTGGAGAGAAGAGGGCCTGGTCACAAGGATTCCCGCCGATGGACTGAAGGTTCGCTGGCGCACCCGCATCGGTCAGGGGTATTCAGGGCCGGCCGTGGCGGATGGAAAAGTGTTTCTCACCGAACGGCGGCGCGAACCGGATCGCGAACGGGTCGTTTGTTTCCGGGAAGACGACGGCGCGGTTTTGTGGGCGCACGAGTATCGCTGCGAATACGCGGACATGGAATACGGCAACGGCCCGCGGACCACGCCTACTGTCCGTGAAGGACGCGTTTACACGCTGGGGACGAAAGGACACCTCTATTGTTTCGACGCTTCCGGCGGTGCGGTCATTTGGAAAAAGGACCTCGTCGCCGAACTGGGCGCCCGCGAACCCCGCTATGGAGTCAGCGCCGCGCCGATCGTAGTCGACGATTTTCTCATCGTCTGTGGGGGCGCGGAAAACGACGGATCGGTGGTGGCCTTCGATCGGTTCAACGGCGAGGAACGCTGGCGGGCGATTGACGACAAACCCGCCTACAGTGCACCCATTTTGATTGAGCGCGGCGGTGCCCGGCAACTTATCGTCTGGACGGCGCAACACATCAATTCGCTCGATCCGAAAACGGGCCGAATTTTTTGGCAATCGGAATTCAAGACCACCTTCGATCCCGCCCAGGCCACGGCCACGCCCGTGCTGCGGGATGATCGACTGCTCTGTCTGGCGGGCTGGGGACGCGGTTCGGTGATGTTCCGGCTCGATGGTGAAAAACCGGCCGCGACGATTTTGTGGAAGACCCGTCGGCATCCCACCACCACGCTCTCCACGCCCTGGTTCCCCGGCGCGAAACACTTTTACGCCACGCTCAACAACGGCAGCCTGGCCTGTCTTGACGCCGGCAACGGCGACGAAGTCTGGTCCACCCAGGAGGCGACCGGCGAGAGAATGGGAACCGCGCATCTCATCCCGGTGGGAGCAGGCAGTGACGGGGGCGGAAGAGTTTTTCTTTTTAACCAGAAAGGCCAGCTCATTCTCGCCAATCTCAGTCCCGATGGTTATGAAGAAACCGGGCGCTGTCTTCTGGTAGAGGCAACGGCCGCCTATCGGCCACAGGGACCGGTGGCGTGGGCGCATCCCGCCTTCGCCAACCGCCGCGTCTTCGCCCGTAACGACCGCGATCTGGTGTGTGCATCCCTGGCCGCGGCCGACTACCCGGAACCGGAATCCCCTGCGGTGACGCGGACCAATGCAAGCGAGTCCGCCAAGCCGGTTCGGACCATCGCCGGTCTCGCGGGCAGAAGTTCCGCCGCCGGGCTGGCGATTTCGCCGGACGGGAAGCTGTTCGCCGCGGGAACATGGGGCGGGCAAATCAAACTGCGTGACTGGCCGGCTGCTCCCGATACTGATCTGCCTGCGCCGAAAAAGCTCCGCTTCAACTGCACGGCAGTGGCTGTCTCGCCCGACGGCTCGCGCGTCGCCGCGGTGGGAGGAAATGAATTTCAAAAAAACGCCGAATTGCTGCTTTGGGATGTGGCGGCGGAGAAAGAGATCGCTCGCCTGCCCGGTCACAATGACAAGCTCTATGCGGTGGCCTTTTCTCCGGATGGAACGATGATCGCCACGGGCGCCGCCGATCGTGTCATCAAGCTCTGGGACGTTCGAGCCGCCACATTGAAAGAGCGTCTCACCCTGACTGGCCACTCGGACTGTGTCAGCGGTCTCGCCTTTTCGCCCGACGGCAAGAGCCTGGTCTCGGCAGGCTGGGACGGGACCATTCGCTTGTGGGCGACCTCTTCCGGTGAGTCACGCGGAGTTTTCGCGAAAATTGACGGCGAAGAGATTTTGGCCGTGGCCGTCTCGCCGGACGGGAAACAGATCGCGGCCGGCGCCACCGACTGGACAGTGCGACTCCACGATGCCGAATCGAAAGGTGAAACCGCCAGATTCGAGGGACATCGCGGAGCGGTTTACAGCGTGGCATTTTCGCCGGATGGAAAGACGCTGGCCAGTGGCGGCGGCGATCAGGTGGTGAAGATCTGGGACACGGTAAAGGAAACGGAAACCGCCACCCTGCGCGGTCACCAAAGCGGCGTCGCCATGGCGGTTTTTCATCCTGACGGAAAACATTTGATCAGCGCCGGACGGGACGATGCGGCGAGGGTGTGGGCGATAGGGGAATAGCGCGTCATTCCGAAAAGAGGCACAGGCGGCAATTCAGGGGCGAAGTGAATTCGCGCAGCCTGCCCTGTTGAGCGCCGAAAGCAAAGTGAAACGAATGCCGGATCAAATCATTCGCCCGATCGTTAGCTGTTTGGACGGATGAATGAACAACCCTGAGATATCAACAAGCCCCAAGCGCCGGCGTTTTCTCAGTCAACTGGGAACGCTGGCCGCAGCGGGCATCGCCGTGCCCTCGTGGGCGCGCGGAGCCCTTCCAGAATCCCCGCCCGTTGCCCTGGCTTACGTCAATCCCTACCTCGAATATTCAGCGGAAGGAACGGTTGACGCGTCGAGCTTCTTCGAGGCGAGCCCGGAGGAAGCCTGGCAAATTTCGCCCGCTCACATGCTCGCCGGTAAGGTGCGGCTGGTGATGCTTTCCCCCGGCTATAACGATCCGGACGTGTTTCAGCGCTTTATCGGTTTTCACTGCCGGTGGCGGCGTCCGGCCTGGTCGCGGCGCCATGTGAATGAAACCGAGGCTCGGTTTTTGCAAGAAGCCGGAGGCTTCACAGCCATTAGCCCGGGGTCGAGCGCAGCGACACCCCGGGTTTCATGTCCGCGACGACCGCTCCCCGAAGGGGTGCCAGCCGGGTGGCAGCGACCCAGGCGACTGCGATCCCTCCGGGATCGGTTTCGGTCGGCGACGGTTCCGGGGGTGTCGGCCGCTGCGCGTCCTCGACCCCCGGCTAATGGCTGTCATGTCTCCGGCATGTTGTTTCGCCCTGCTTCTGTTCGGTTGTTCGGTTGTTCGGTTGGCAGAGTCATGACTCTCGGTTTCATTCACACCCGGTCACGGCGCTGGCGGTAAACGTTTTTGGCGGGTTTGGCAGTCAGCGCGAAGACAAAAAGCGATGCGCCAAGCCATGACGAAACCAATGAAGCCGATCCTGATTGCCATCCTGATTTTTTCCAAGACAAACTACTACCAAACTATGAAAACCTATAGCTCCAATCTATTAACCGTCGCAGCCGTCTTCCTCACTCTGATGTGCGGTCACAGTCCGGCGGACGAATACTACCTGTCTCCGGACGGCGATGATGCCAACCCCGGAACGCAATCACAGCCCTGGGGAACACTGCAACAATCTGTCGACCGCGGCTCGCTTTCACCGGGCGACACGCTCTACCTGCGTGGGGGAACCTATTTCGAAAAACGCAGGATCGTTGTCAAAGTCAATGGCACGGAAGAAGCTCCGATCACGATCAGGAACTACCCCGATGAAAAACCTGTCATCGACGGATCGTTTGAGGAGTTTTTGACCGTTCCCAACCGGCATTGGAAACTTCACGACGAAGCGCGATCCATCTACCGTTCCGTCGGCGCCTACGACCAGTTCGAGGAAAAGAAAGTGCGTGGATTCTTCGAATCGGGGGGCCGCAAATATTCCCTTGTTCCCTACATGAATTTCAACCATCTCGCCGCCGATGACGAACATTTCAAATTGGAAGGATATACCTACGTCGGACCGGGACTTCATTTCAATCCCGAGGACAGGCATCTCTATGTCCGTCTCACCAAAACCGCGATCCAACGGGAAATGGAATTGATGTATCCGGTGCACGACGATCCCAACCAGGTGAAACTCTATATCTTTTCGAGCTACCTCCAGCTTCTGATGGAGGACTACGGAAGATATACTCATTGGGAAGGAATCAAATTCGCGCACAAGGGAAACCCGGCTTCGATCTGGATTCACGAGAGGCAACACCATATCACGATGAAAGACTGCACGGTTACCGGCGGAATCAATGTGCGCGCCAAGGACGTCACCATCGACGGCGTCCATTTTCAGGGTTTCATTCCGCCGTATGTCGCCTGGGCGGATATCAAGGAGGGACGGGGCCCTGCATTTCAAATTCAATCGGGTGGTTTGATGCTGGGAGGACGGCGCGGCATTGTGCGGAATTGCCTCTTCACCGGCATATTCGACGGAGTGACCCCCGGCCCCGAAGCCCAAGTTTACAACAACCGGTTTCTCGGGCTGCGCGACGACGGCATCAATATATCTACCAGTCTGGACGGTCCGGTGGAGATTCATCACAATCTGTTTCGGAACATCGGGCAGGGTATCAGCCACGTCGGAACGGGCGCTCCGGAAATACAGGGCCGGATTTTTATTCATCACAACATCATTGATCAACGCCAACCGCATCTGAAGAGCCGAAAACAAGCGGACGGAACTTATCGGGGATTCAAGGGGGCTAACGGAGACGGAATGGCTCATGGCGTGCCTTTCGGATGGCACAATGAACGCGGCGCCGGTCCCGGTCCGTGGAAACTCTACAACAACACCGTCATCTGTGGATACTCCCGGATTCTCGACACTGCCTCGCAAAGGCCTGGTTTCACTGAACCACAGGAAGTCTATAACAATGTCTACATCCAACTGCACGACCGCAGCATGCGCCGCCTTGTCGATGTGACCACTGGCCGAAATCTGTTCGACGGAAATCTCTACTATCGGCCCAACGGCAAAGAGAAACCGCTCTTCGCCTCCTATCGAAACGGCAAAGACAAATTCCGGCCTTTCCTTACGCTGGACGATTTTAAAAAGGACGAGTATTTCGAAATTTCGAAAAAGGTATACCCACCCGGATTCGAAAACTCATCAGTCGAAGCCGATCCGAAGCTGGATGAGCACTACCGGCCTGCTCCCGACTCGCCCGCTGCATCAGGCGCCATAGACCTCACCGGGCGCGGTTGGCCGGGTCTGGATGGAAAACGTTACCGCGGAGCTGTGCCGCCCTCGGGCGAAGGATGGGAACATGCACGACGGGCCAACGTAAATGATCAGAACGAGCGTTAGGCTGGAGCCATAGGCGCAATGCCGGCTACGGGGCCGATATCTTGGTTGGTGGAATTGGCTGAGCGAAATGCACCGACCACGCGGCGGTTGGCCAAGTAAACGAAGCTTTCGATGTTTGGCGGTGTAGCCTGCCGAATTGTTGCATCGCTGAGCGGGAATTCCTCAGTCCAACTCCGTTACCGTCCCGGTGCTCGAAGCAAACCCGTCCACCTCTAACCCGAGCTTCTGCATCATGCTCAGATACACATTGCACAGGGGTGCGTTGTTTGCCGCGTCCCGGGCGATGTGCTGGCCGTGTTTGAACCCTCCGCCAGCGAGGATGACCGGCAGATTGCGGTTGTCGTGACTGCTGGCGTTGCCGAGATTGCTGCCAAACAACACCATGGTCGAGTCGAGCAATTTTCCGCCGGTTGCCGCGTCATCAGCGTTTTTCAGCCCGGTCAAAAATTCGGCCAGCGCCCGCATTTCCTGTTCCTCGATGATGCGCAGTTGCCCTATCTTTGACGGATCACGGCCGTGGTGGGTCAAATTGTGATGGCCCTGGCTGACGCCTTCGATTGGCGGTGCGGCGTTGGAACCGTCGATGCTCAGGGTCACGATCCGGGTCGAGTCAGTCTCGAAGGCGAGGCGGATCATGTCATACATCAAACGGCTCTGGCCGATGATGTCGGCGGCAGGGGCATCGACGGGAGCTTCGGTCTGGACGGTGGCTTTCGGTTTTTTTTCCCAGGCCTCGGCCTTGACCAGCCGGCCTTCGACTTCGCGCACGGCGGTGACATATTGGTCGAGTTTTTCGCGGTCGCGGGCGCCGAGTTTTTTCCGTAGGCGCCGCGACTGTTCGGCGACTGCGTCCATCACGCTGCGGCCTTCGCGGAGGCGCTCGACCTGGCGGGCGACTTCGTCTTTCGACCCCTGGACGAACAATTTGGCGAAGAGCCGGGCTGGGCTGGTTTCCGCCGGAATCTGCACACCTCCCCGTGTCCAGGAGAGGCTTCCGTAACGGGTGCCGAGGGCGAGAAACGGAAAGCGGGTGTCGGGCTCCCGGTGTTCGAGAATGAACTGATCCAGCGAAATGGTGTTTTTGAAACTGCTGCTCGCGGGGTGTGGGGCGGCGGTGAGAAAGGTCGCCTCCGCCGAGTGGCCGCCATCGACCTCAGGATGAGAGAGGCCGGAAAAAATAGTGAAATCCTCGCGCAAACCGGCGAGCAGATCGAGGTAGGGCGTCGATTCGTAGTCGCGGCCCGCAGTCTTGGGAAACAGCAGCGGAGCGTGCAGGCCGTAGGTGGTGCAGATGGTGAGGATACGCTTTGGCGCGGCCGCGGCGGCTTGATTCGCGAGCGCCGCGGGACTCATCGCATCCAGCATTGGAATACCGAGCGCGACTCCCGTGCCGTGCAGGAAAGCGCGGCGGGAATGCCGAGCGGGTGAGGAATCTTGTTTCATATCGTATAGGTTTACTTCTTTAAAAACAAATCACTGCGCGCTACGGCGTGAACCAGGGTGCGCAGGCCGTAGTCGCGTTCCCGCGCCTGGAGAAGGATCTCCTTCAACTTGGGTTCGTCGATCCGCGACACCGTCCCGCCCGTCGCGTAGGTGACCAGTTTTTCAGTCAGGCAACGGGCGAATTGATCGCGGTGGGCGAGGAGTATTTTTTTATAGTCGTCGATATCGCGAAATTTCGTTTTGGCGGGAGGCGGCGCCTCGCCACTGGCATCGACTTCCGGTCCATAGCCGTAGCTGACGCGGCGAAATTTCACGACCGTGTCGGTGCGCATTGCCCCAAGAACGCGGTAACGGTCGCGCCATCCGCCGATGACGTCGAAATTCTCCAGCGCGAACCCCGGCGGGTCGATTCTGGCATGACAACGCGCGCAGGAGACATCGTTGCGGTGTTTGGCCAGTTGCTCGCGAATAGTGGTGGCACCACGGATGTCGGGCTCGATCGTGGCCACGCTGGCGGGTGGCGGAGAAGGCGGCGTCCCGAAAATATTTTCCAACACCCATACCCCACGCAACACCGGCGAGGTCTCGGTGCCGTTGGCGGTCACCTTCATCACCGCCGCCTGGGTGAGGACGCCGCCACGCGGACTTCCGGCGGGCAGTTCTACCTTGCGAAATTCCTGACCGGTGACACCGGAAATTCCGTAGTGCCCCGCGAGCCGCTCGTTGAGAAAGGTGAAATCGGAGTCTAGAAAATGGGCGATGCCAAGGTCTCTTTCGAGGATGTGTTCAAAGAAGAGGCGCGGCTCGACCAGCATGGCGCGGCGCAGCACATCGTCGAATTCGGGATACAAGCTGCGGTCGGGCGTGGTGAAGTCGATGTCCCGCAGGTCGAGCCATTGGCCGAGGAAATTTCCGGTGAACGCCGCTGCGCGCGGATCCTCGAGGAGGCGCTCGACCTGCTCGCTGATCACCGCCGGATCGCGCAACCGGCCGGCGGCGGCGAGGCGAAACAACTCGTCATCCGGCATCGAGCTCCACAAAAAGTAAGACAGCCGCGCGGCGAGTTGGTAGTCGTTCAAATCGGGTCCGTCCTCGACCAGAAATAGAAACTCGGGTGAACAGAGCACGGTTTTGAACCCGGTGCGCATCGCTTCGGCGAATGGTTTCCCCGCGTCGAGCCGTTCTTTCACCAGCGCCAGAATCGGTTCGATGTCGGCGCTTTCGTTGATCTTTCTCCGGTAGGCGCGCTGGGCGAAGCGGTGCAACAGCCGGCTCGCGTCATCGAGATCGGCGGTCTCCACCCTGACATTGCCGAAAAGCCGGCGATGACTCGCGGGCGGCCATTCGCCGATGAGCGGACCTTCGACTTTGATCGAACTGATCGCGACTCCGGGTCCCTCGTAGCTGTAAAGGTCGCGGCTGCGAAAATTGGTCGGCAGACCGCGCGCCGACAAGCGGATTGTCTCGCCTTTTTCCAGGCGCGCGGTAAACTCGACCGTCTTCGGTTTGTCACTGACAATGTCATAAAACCCGATCACTTCCGCCTGCGCGCCGCGGGTTCCGAACAGGCCGCGCATCACGCCGAGGGCGAATTTTTCTTCGGTCTGGAACAATTTGGCGCCGATGCGAAAGCGGTATTCACCGGTTCGCGGCGCGGAGAACGAACCGATCGCCGGCGCCCCGTTTTTGCCGTCTTTGAACAGCACCACCCAGTCGCCCTCGGTGCGGAAAACTTTGCCGTCCTGTTTCCAGACGGGGCGCTGTTCCTTGAGCCAATGGGTTTGGTCGACGGTTTCCGGCTTCGGACCGGTGACGATGGCCGCGTCCAGCGCCCGGTCGGCGGTGTCGAGGTAGCGCCGCATCAGCACCTGCGAAATGGCGAGGGCCTCGCCGACGTTGTCGAAGCCGTGAGCGGACTGATCGGCGGGCAGATGATCGGCGAGATCGACGTCGACGGACAACAGATCGCGAATCGTGTTCTGGTATTCGGCGCGATTGAGCCGGCGCATCACGACGCGGCCGTTTTCGCGCTGGCGAGCTGTTTCGACCTCGGCGATTTGCGTGTCAAGGCGAGCCAGCAAGGCCTCGCGATCGGTATCGGGCAGAGGAGTCCGCGCCTTTTTCGGCGGCATGTCGTGTTCGCGGAGGCGTTCGGCGACCTCGTTCCAGTCGTCGAGCTTGTCGGCGAACACCGCAGCCGGGAGCAGGTCGAGCCGAAGTTCGCCCTCGGGCTCAGGACCGGAATGGCACTCGGCGCAGTATTTCTCGAGCGAGGTCCGCAAATCGGGCGGCGGCGACGAGTCCAACGCCGCGGCAAGACTGCTGAAGAGAACGAGGGCGAGGTTGATGGTGATCGGTTTCATGACATCAGCGTGCAACAGATGAAACTTTGCCCGGCGGGCGAAGTTGCAAAACAACTCGTGTTCCCCCTAAACCGGCCAAGCGGGAGTTTTAAGTTTCAAGTCTTAAGTCCTCACAGATGCGGCAAATGTTGCGCAAACGTGTCGAAGGTTCACGATTGAGACACTAAATCGTCATCCTCGCACGGCAACATCCGGCGCTGAGTCCCGGTTCGAATCGTTCATTTCCCATCGACGGCGATCACGCTTTCATAGTTGCGAAAGAACAGCTTTCCGTTCGCGATCGCCGGGGTGGCGTGGAAGGTCGCCGAGCCGGGAAGCTGATTTTCCGCCACCTTGTCCAGGGTGGCGCCGGCTGCGACGACCGTGGTGATCCCGCGGATGTTGTGATAATAGTCCCCTGACTCGCCAGGCTTCCGATCCCCCGGTTTCCCGAATCCCTCTTGCGTCGCAGGATGGCAAACCTCTTAGCAGCCTGTTGAAGAACGGCAGATTTCGATGATGGCCCTCGGTCTCCACGGTGTCTATTGCGCGTAGCCCGAGAATCGGATATTCGAGTTGGAGAGCTGGGTGTATCGCACCAGTCCGCCGAGGAGCCGAATCAGGCTGTTCAAGAGCCTGATGGACCACGCAAGGGACTGTGCCGCCCACTGTTTCGGTGTTCCGAACCCGAAGACCCGGCGCATCAGCAGCGAGAGATCGAAGGCCATCACCGCCGCGATTTGTCGCTTGGTCAGGTTTTCAACTCCTCGCAAGGTCGCGCGCCTCAGCCCGCCGTGGTCAAGCACGTGGGCGAGGCTTCGTTCCAGGTGTTCGCCCCGCTTCTTGAGCAGCGCCTTGCCACTTTTGCTTTTCACCGCTCGCTTCGCCTTGGCAAGAGTTTGCCGCGTCACCTTGCATTGCTTGTCCTTGTTTCGGCGCGACTCGTGCGGATCGCCCATCACCGTGCGGATGCCTTCTCCCTGCAGCGCACAGACTTCCTCCGCGCTGAAGTAGCCTTCGTCGGTGGTCAGACTCCGCCCCACTTTCTCCTGCATGGGATCCTCGCAAACTTCCGCCAGCGTCCGGCATCCCTCCATCACCCGGTCGGACAACCCTTCGCTGTCGCCGCAATCGCCGGTTCGCACTTCGGCCCGGATGATCGCTCCGCTCTCCAGGTCGGTGAGATGCTCGGGCTGATAGACCATATCGCAGGCTCCGTCCTTGGTGCGTCCGACCTTGGCGTCGGGGTCGTGCGGGTTGACCCAGTCCTCGTTGGAGGTCTTGCGCCCCTTGCGCCCCTTGCGCTTCTTGTCGAAGCGCCGCACCGCCTTGGTGTCGTCGGGGTCGATCCCCACCTCGGCGGCAAGCTTTTTCACATACTCCCAGTAGGCCTCTTCGGTGTTGCGGTGCTGCAGTTCACGCAGGCTCGCGTTGGCCTCGATGATCGAGGAGTCGATACCGAGCTCCCGCCCCTTGAGCAGGCCGTGCTCGAAGAGTCCGCTGAGCACGATTTCCAGCGCACTCTGGTAAACTTCCAATCCAAGCCGCGTGCGAATGACCGACAGCGAGGAGTGATCTGGTGTGCTTTCGCTCAGGTCGTAGCCGAGGAAGGCCCGCAACGAGAGACTGTCCTCGCAGCGGCTCGCGATGGCTCGCTCGCTGGGGAGGTTCTCGAAGAACCCGATCATGAGCATCTTGAAGTAGACGGCAGGATCGATTCCGGGACGACCTCCCGAGCTGGCGTCCTTGTAGGAGGGGCGGCACAGCTCGCGCACCTTCTCGGCGAACCCCATCTCGCACAGCGTCTCGTCGAGCTTGCGGTAAAACGTCCCCGCCTTCACCGCGGGCAACTGCCTTTTCTCCACCCAGAACTCTTCCTGCTTCGAGGCTTCCGCTTCGCGTTCTTCGAACATCGTTCAATCTACCCACAAACCTTGACCGGGGAAGGGTTTTTCAACAGGCTGTTAGGGGACTCGGTGAATGGGCCGGAAATATCTGCGCCCCCTCCAACCCAGGGTGATGCGCAGTGATGGAGCGGCGGGGTTGAAAAAGCAATTTCCAGCAGTCAGTCATCCGAAAAAAATAGTTGCAGACATGAAGTCTATAAATTACAGACATTATGTCAAACCTTTTTCGCCGATATGAAGTCAACCCATCCTGTTCAGCCTGTTTTGTTTCTCCTTCTGCCGGCTGTGGCGATTTCCGTGAGCATGAGCACTCTCCGGGCCGATCCGGAAGGTCTTTCCTCAACGCCGCTTGCGGCGAAGCGCGCACAGGACGGAAGCGACGCCGGCAACACGATGTTCCAGCGGCTTCACCTCGCCAGGACGGGCATTACCCACACCAACCGCATTGTCGCGGATCATCCCGGTGCGCGGGCTTACTTTGGCCCGACAGCCTGCCCGGGAGCGGCGATCGGCGATGTGAATCTGGACGGGTTTCCGGACATCTTCGTGGGCGGCGGCGCGAATCGAAATTCGCTTTATCTGGCCAAACCAAATCAGCCGTTGTCTTTCACCAACGAAGCCGAATCTCTTGGCCTCGCTGGCACGGACGAGACCTGGGTGATCGGCTGCAGCCTGGCCGATGTCGACAATGACGGCGATCTCGATCTCTATCTGTGCCACTACGATCATCCGAATCAGTTGTGGGAAAATTTGCTGATCAGTGAGGGGAAAAGAAGCAAGGACGGTCTGCGTTTTGTCGAGCGTGCGGAACACTATGGATTGGATTCCGTTCCGGGAAGCCTCATGTCCGCGTTTGCCGACTATGACCGGGATGGCGATCTGGATGTCTATATTCTGGCAAGCCTCGAGGAACGCCAAAACGGTCGTCCCGTCGAGCCGGTTTCTCTCTATGAACGCGACGGAAAAATTCACGTGATGGAACCTCTGGACCGATACTATGAGGTCAGCCCCGAAAGGGGAGAAAACGGCGCGATTCTCTATACGGAAAAAGTTCATCCGGACCGCTTGTTTCGCAACGACGGCGAACAAGGGTTTGTCGAGGTGACAGCGGAAGCCGGGTTGATTACCCGGGGGCATTTTGGCGGTTCTGCTACCTGGTGGGATTACAATCACGACAGCTGGCCCGATCTCTATGTAGGCAACGATGTGGCTCACCCGGATTTTGTCTACCGCAACAATGGTGACGGCACTTTTACCGAAGTATCGCAAACGCTGCTGCGGCACACGACCTTCTTTTCCATGGGCGCGGCGCAGGCTGACGTCAACAACGACGGCCTGGTCGATTTCATCACCGCGGATATGCGGGCCCGGACGCACTACATGCAAAAAGCCACCATGGGCGAAATGGGCAGTCACTTTGAAGATTTGGCGGACTACGACGGAGCGAGACAGGTCATGCAAAATGCGCTCTATCTCAACACGGGGACGGATCGTTTTCTCGAAGGCGCTTGGCTGGCCGGTCTGGCTATTTCGGACTGGACCTGGGCGGTGCGCAGCGCGGATTTCGACAACGACGGCTGGGTGGACGTGTTTTTCGCCAATGGCGCACCGCGCTCGTTTCACCACGCCGACATGCCTGAATATCACGCCTGATGACCTGGTGGGCAACACTACCTGGAGTTTCTTCAAAGACACCCCGGAGCAGCGGGAACAAAACCTCGTCTTTCGCAACCGGGGCGGACTGCGGTTTGAAGATGTATCGAAACCATGGGGGCTGGATCATGTCGGGATGAGTTTTGGCGCTTCCCGGGCGGATTTCGATGGCGATGGCAGTCTCGATCTGGTAGTCACAAACCTGGAGGATTCGGTCGCCTTTTTTCATAACCGTGGCACGGGCAAAGACGGAAATCGCGTCGTGTTCGATTTCGCCGGGAAATCGAGCAACCGGTTCGGTATCGGCTGTCAGGTGACGATTGAATCGAAGCTCGGCAAACAGGTGCGGCAAATGTATCCCTCCGGCGGATTTCTCGATGGCGACGACAGCATCATTCACTTCGGCCTGGGAGAAGCGGAAAAAATCATCAGCGCCCGAATCGACTGGCCCAGCGGACATACCCAGGTGTTCCGCGATCTCGAAGCCAATCGAAAATATCTCGTTACCGAACCGGAGGAGGAGCCGCCGGTCAATCCTCCCGCCGTGAAAAGCCGCCGCGCGGAGGAACCGTGGTTTGTGGCGACCGATGCGTTGAACGATCATCCCCATCGGGAATCCATCTACGACGATTTCAAACGACAGCCGCTTCTACCGATGAAACATTCCCAACTCGGACCCGGCCAAGCCTGGGACGACATCGACAACGACGGCGATCCGGACTTTTATCTGGGAGGTGCTGCCGGTCAGCCGGGGCAACTGTTTCGCAACGACACTCCACCCGGCGCGGAAGAAATTGTCCTGACCCCGTGGCCTCAACCGGCTTTTGAAAAAGACAAGCAGTGCGAGGATATGGCGGCGCTGTTTTTCGACGCGGACGGCGATGGCGACTCCGATCTCTACGTCGTCAGCGGCGGGGTGGAATGCGAACCCGGCGACGAAATTCTGCGCGACCGATTGTATCGCAATGATGGCTCGGGCCGATTTGAACCGGCACCTGAAACAGCCCTCCCTGATCTTAAAGAAAGTGGCAGCACCGCTGTAGCAGCGGATTTCGACCGCGACGGAGACCTTGATTTGTTCGTTGGATCGCGTCTCATTCCCGGGAAATATCCCCTCGTTCCCCGCAGTCAACTCCTGCGCAGCCGGGGAGACGGAACCTTCGAGGAAGCGGCGAAATCCCTTGCACCAGCCCTCGCCAAATCAGGCCTGGTAACCGCCGCCATCTGGTCCGATGTGAATGCCGACGGATGGCCCGACCTTCTCGTCGCCCACGACTGGAGCAGCGTGAAACTATATCAAAACCGGGAGGGAAAATTGACTCTGATTTTCGATGAAAGTACCGGCCTTGCCGGAGTGACCGGCTGGTGGAACGGAATCGACGGAGCGGACATCGACAACGACGGAGACATCGACTTCGTGGTCACCAATCTGGGAAAAAACACCCAATACCACGCCAGTTCCGACCGGCCGGAATTGATCTACTACGGCGACGTCGACGGCACGGGCAAATCTCACATCATCGAAGCCAACTACGAAACCGACGCCCAAGGAAAATTGATCTGCTATCCGCGGCGCGGCCTGAGCTGTTCCAGCCACGCCATGCCCCTGGTCAAAGAGCGGATGAAAACCTATCACAAATTCGCCAGCGCGGCCTTGAGTGAAATCTACGACGCCACCCTGCTGAAAAAATCCGTCGAACATCAAGCCACCGAATTTGCCTCAATGATCATGATCAATGACGGCACAGGCAAATTTCAGCTCAAGCCTCTGCCTCATCTCGCCCAAATATCACCGGGATACGGAGTGGCTCTTGCGGATGTCGATCTCGATGGGAAAACCGATTGTTATATCGTGCAGAATTTGTTCACCACTCAGCAGGAAACAGGAGCCTGGGACAGCGGTCTCAGTCTGCTCCTGCGCGGGACCGGCAACTCTAACGCCCCCTTTCAACCGGTGTGGCCGAAAGAGAGCGGCCTCGAAGTTCCCGGGGACGCCAAGAGCCTGGCCTGCGTGGATGTGAATCTCGATGGTTTGCCCGACTATGTGGTAGGCATTAACAACGAAAATCCCTCTATTTATTTGAACCGGCGAAAATCTTCTCTTGGCGGAAGTTCCCTGCGAATCCGCCTGAAAGGTCGCCAGGGAAATCCCCGCGCCATCGGCAGCCGAGTCACTGTCCGCGCCGGGAATCTGCCCCCGCAAACCGCCGAAGTGCGGGCAGGGGGTGGATACCTCACCCAATCCGGAGCCGAGTTGTTTTTCGCCACACCGAGGAGCCTGGGCAAAGGCGAAACAATGCAGGTGATCATCATTTGGCCGGACGGGAAGGTGGATGAAGAAGTGCTGAAGGCAGGCACAGTTTCAGCGCAGTTTAGATGGGAATAATTGAACGAATGCCGCAACCGCGAATTGGAAAACTATTGACATGGATCCGGGCGAAATTGAATTGCAATCAAAGGAATCATGCCGAGGGATGATCGCGCCACACCACTTCCATCACCTTCCACTCGGCGTCGGAGATAGGGGGTGGTTGTTTCTTTATTGATTACGCTTGTAGTCGTTTTAGCTACACATGTAAAGTTTTTTCTGAGGAAGTGCGCGGCGCGCCTTGCCCTCGAACAAAACTCGCTCCCCCCGAAGCCCGACACGACCGTGTTCATCAAAAAAACGGAAAAAATACCGTAAAATTCCCTACTTTGCCGGAGGGCTAGGCTGGAGGTGGTAGGACCATCGGGTTCTCTCTGCCGAAAAATCATATGTTTCATGAATCGCCGTCACATTCTCAAATCATCCGGTATTGGCATCGCATTGCCGCTTCTTGAATCCACCGGTTTGGCCGCGGCGGCGGCCAACTCTCCGCGGCTGAAACGTTTCGTTGCTATCGGTAGCTACCTCGGCTTTCACACGCCGAGCTGGTTCCCGAAAACTCCCGGCCGCGACTACGAAATCTCACCCGTCCTTTCCCCGCTCGAGGCGTTCCGGGACGATTTCACCCTGTTGTCCGGCCTCGATCACCGCGCTCTCAACGGCCACAAATACTGGCGAAACTACCTCACCGGAACCAGCGCGGCCAGCGAGTCGCTCGACCAGATGATCGCCCGCCACATCGGCGGCGAGACCCGGTTCGCCTCGCTCCAGATCACCTGTGGCCAGCCGGCCGGCATGAGCATGATGAGCTTCACCAAGGAGGGGATCTTCCTCCCGGCCACCGGGCGGCCCAGCGCGTTGTTCGCCACCCTGTTCAGCTCCGATTCCGACCGGGCGCGCATGGCCTACATGCTGGACAGCGGGCGGAGCGTGCTCGACCTGGCCCGGGCGGAGGCAAAGGCGCTGCAGGCTCACGTCAGCCGGCGCGACCGCGAAAAACTGGAGGAGTTCTTCACCTCCCTCCGCGAGGTGGAGAAAGACGTGCAGAAACAACGCCGCTGGCTGGACAGGCCCGCGCCCGAGGTGGACTACCAGCTGCCCGAGGTCGATCCCGTGGCGCCGGATCTCTCGCTGGAATGCGAGAGCGTGATGTATGACCTGATCGCGCTGGCCCTGGAGACCGACTCCACGCGCGTGATCGGTTTTATGCTGCCGGGCAGGGGGCAGGTCTTCACCATCGACGGCGAGCGGCTCAGCGCCGGGTATCACGGCCTCTCCCACCACGGTCAGGATCCCTCCAAAATCGCGGACTTCAACAGGATCGGCATCGAGCACACCAGGCGCTTTGCAAAATTTCTCGGCCGGCTCAAGGAAATCAAGGATGCGGAAAACCGTCCCCTGCTCGACACCACCGCGGTCCTCTACGGCAGCGGCATGGGCGACCCCAGCACGCACAACAACAGCCGGCTGCCGATCCTGCTCGCGGGAGGCCCTTTCAAACACGGCGCCTATCACGCCATCGACCGCGACAACGAATCCGAAGCCACGCCGCTGCTCGGTGACTTGTTCATCACCATTATGCAAAGCCTGGGGATGGAGGTGGACACTTTCGTCAAGGCCAGGCGGAACATGAATGACTACCTGCTGTAATGAATCGCGCGCTCATTGTTCTCTATCTCGCCGCCTCGATGTCGGCTGTTGCCGGCGAGAAAATCCCGGACTTCGCTGACGCCTTCCTTGTCGACTACTGCCTCGACTGCCACGACGCCGATGCTGAGAAAGGCGACCTCGACCTCGATTTCACGGAGATCGACTGGACGGACCCGCATTCCGCCATCACCTGGGCCAAGGTTTTCGACGCGCTGGAGGCCCGCGAAATGCCGCCGGAGGACAAGCGGCAGCCACCGGCCGAGGGCCGCCAGGCCCTGGTCGCCTGGCTCGAGGAATCCCTGTCCCGCTTCGATCCGCCGGGAGGCACCGTCCTGCGCCGGCTCAACCGCGCCGAATACGAGAACAGCGTCCGCCAGGTCCTCGGCATACCGTTCGAAACGCCCGCCGGCTTCCCCGCCGATTCCGAATGGCACGGGTTCGACAACAACGGAGAAGGCCTCGTTCTCTCCCCGCCACTGCTCAAACAGTATTTCCAGCTCGCGGGAATCGCCGCGGACCTCGTGATCCCGCCGCCGAAGCCGCCCGAAAAGATCGAGCCGATCGATATTTCGATCTCCCCGGATGGCCTCGGGGGCTCCAGACGTCCGGGGGCGCTGGTGGACGGGCAGAAGCGATACCGCCTCGTCGATTCGGGCTTCGCCAAGGGGAACAGTTGCATTTCGCCCACCCGCTTCGTGGCGCCAGTCAGCGGCGTCTACCGAATCGAGGTTCAGGCGGCGGCGTTTCGGGAGGCGACCGCGCGGTATCCCGAAAGCGATGGCCCGTTGATCCTGCAGGTCCTGGCCAACCAGCGTCCGGACGACCACTTCGGCAAACTTGGAGGCGTGCCGGTCCTCGCGGAATTCAAGGTGCTGCCCGGCCGCGATTCCGAGGAGCCGTTTACCGCTGAAATCGAGCTGACCCGTGGGACGGCCTTCAGCCTCCGCTGGGCGAACAGCCCCCTGGAATGCAGCAAGGACGGAGGGAATCCCCTGACACAGCGAGCATTGGATCACTGGATGGCGGACCGGCAACTCCGTGCCGCTTTCAATAAGATTAATCTGGTCGATAAACCGCTCAAAGAGGGATCACTCGATGAAATGCTCGCCCTTGCTGCCGATCCTGATTTCAACGGCGCAGATCCCGATTTGGGGAAGCTCCCGGTCTTTTCCAAACTGACGAAAAACAAAGTGTTGAACCTGGCTTCGCTGCACATGCTTCGCCACGGGCCGGCGCTTGACGTGCTTGGCATCCGGCTCAGCGGTCCGCTCCGGTTGATCGAAGACGAGGAGACGAGAAACCAGAAAGCGCGGACGGCGAGATTCATGGGCGAGCGCGGCGATCGTTCTGACGAAGAGTATGCCGAGGTCATCCTGCGTCCGTTCTTGAACAGCGCATTTCGTCGCCCCGTCCAGGAAGAGCAATTGGCCCAATACAGCACCATGGCCCTGGCCCATCAGAACGGCGGCCACCGCTTCGAGGATGGCATCCACCTCGCCATCCGCTCCGCCCTCTGCTCGCCGAACTTTCTCTACCGCGGTCAGCGCGACGGCGAGATGGACGACTACGACCTCGCCGCCCGGCTCAGCTACTTTCTCACCCTGTCGCCGCCCGACGGCCGGTTGATCCAACTAGCGTCTTCCAGGAGTCTGTCCGACCCTCATGTTCTCGAGATGGAAACGCGGCGGCTTCTTTCTCATCCGAAAGCCAATGCGTTTCTCGACGACTTCGTGAGCCAGTGGCTGGACCTGGAGCTGCTGCCCCAGATCATGCCTGACGAACGCCTCGTCAACTGGCGGCCGCTGCATCTCAAGTCCGTAACCGACGAGACGCTCCTGTTCTCTCGTGAAGTGCTGCGAGAGAACCACCCTGTTGAGACCTTCATCGACCCGGATTTCACCTACCTGAATGCCACCCTCGCGTATCTTTATGGCTTGAAGCTGGATCCTGAACTTCGCAAAGCCTTCGCAAAAGCAACCAGGCCCAACGACCTGGTCCGAGTCCCCATTCCGCGCGGGGGACGCCGCGGCGGGATTCTCGCCCACGCCAGCGTGATGATGGCCACCGCCAACGGGGTCGATACCCAGCCCGTGCTCCGTGGCGTCTGGCTACTGGAAAATATCCTTGGCGAGCCTCCGCCCGCGCCCCCCACCAACGTTCCGGCGATCGAGCCCGACATCAGTGGCGCCAAATCCATCCGCGAACTGCTTGACCGCCACACGGCCGACCCGAGCTGCGCAGGCTGTCATCGCAAAATCGACCCGCTTGGCTTCGCCTTGGAAAACTTCGACCCGGTCGGCCAGTGGCGCGAGTTCTATCCCGTGTATGAAAAGGATAAAGACGGCAAGGTCATCGTCCGGCCAGGCCAACCGGTTGACTCGCTGGGGGAATTGACCGACGGCACCCGGCTCGACGACGTGACTGACCTGAAGCGCTGGCTCGTCGAAGACATCGACGTTTTTTCCTCCTGCCTCGCCAGCAAGTTGCTCACCTACGCGACCGGCCGTTCGCCTGGCTTCGGCGACCGCAAGGTGATCCGCCGCGTGGTGACCGAGGTCCGGGAAAACGGCAACGGCTTCCAGGACCTCATCGTGGCGCTCGTGCTCAGCGAGTCCTTTCGGATGAAGTGATGTGAGGAAGGAACCAAGTTTGATGAATCTAAAAAACACAGAAGAAACCATGCGCCTGTCAGCTCTCCTGATCACTCTATCTTGTCTCCTCCTGCTCACCGTCTCGGCCTGTGCGCAGGAGGAACACCGGCCGGCAGGCCTCGACATCTCCGAGGGCCTCGAGATCACGCTGTTCGCCTCCGAAGATCAAATCTTCAGCCCCGCCAGTATCGACATCGACGAGCGCGGACGACTCTGGGTGCTGGAGACGGTCAATTACCGCAAGAAGACACGCGAGGGCGGCGACCGCGTCTTCATCCTCGAAGACCGCGACGGCGATGGAAAATGCGAGGCGCCCAAAGTCTTCTACCAGGGCCACGACATCGACGGCGGCCACGGCATCTGCGTGCTGGGAAACCAGGTCATCGTCTCGGTGTCCGACCGCATCCTGCGTCTCGCCGACGCCGACGGCGACGATGTTTCGGACGAGCATCAGGTCCTTTTCCGGGGCGAGCTGTTGCCGAAACCGGCGGCCTTGCGCGGGACGGAGGACCAGCACGACCACGCCATCCACGCCGTCTGCTTCGGGCCCGACGGCCGGCTCTATTTCAATTTCGGCAACTACACCACCGAACTGCAGCATGCGGACGGCTCGCCCGTCGAGGACATCCACGGTCATCCGATTAACAACACCGGAAAACCCTACCGGCAAGGCATGGTGATTCGCTGCGAGCTGGACGGCAGCAAAGTCGAGGTGCTGGGCCACAACTTCCGCAACAACTGGGAGGTCGCCGTCGATTCCTTCGGGCTCCTCTGGCAGTCGGACAACGACAACGGCTCCAGCTCCTGCCGCGTCAACTACGTCATGGAAGGCGGAAACTTCGGCTACACCGACGAGATGACCGGCATGGGCTACCAGAACGCGCGCACCAACATGGAGGACACCATGCAGCGTCAGATGTGGCACCAGAACGACCCCGGCGTCGTCCCCAACCTGCTCATCACCGGCCGCGGCGCGCCGACCGGGATGGTGGTCTACGAAGGTGATCTGCTGCCGGAGAAATACCGCGGTCAGATGCTCCACGCCGAAACCGGCCAGCGCGTCGTCTGGTCTTTCCCCGTGGAAAAACAGGGTGCTGGTTACTCCGCCGTCATCGCCGATCTGGTGCGCGGCCGGGAAGACGCGAACTTCCGTCCCTGCGACATCTCGGTGGCCCCGGATGGCTCGCTCTTCATCGCCGACTGGTATGATCCCGTGGACTGCTGCCACCGCGCCCTCGACGACACCGGCCGCATCTTCCGAATCGCCCCTCCCGGCCATGCCCACCGCGTGCCTGAGTTCGACTTCCAATCGCCGGAGGGCGCCGCCAGAGCCTTGCGGAATCCCAACCTCGCGGTGCGCTACCGCGCATGGACGGCCCTTCACGAAATGGGCGACCGCGCCCTCGAAGCCCTGGAAGCCATGGCTGCCGATCCCAACCCGCGCTTCCGCGCCCGCGCGCTCTGGCTGATGGCGGCGAATGGCATGGTCAACCGCGCCATCGAACTGTCGCTGAAAGATCCGCTGGACGATGTGCGCGCGCTCGCGCTGAGGATCGCCCGGCGGCACAACGCCGAGATTTTGCCGATGGTGGAAAAGATGCTTCACGATCCCTCCGCGCTGGTCCGCCGCGAGTGCGCCCTGTCGCTCCGCGGCCACGCCGTGCCGGAGGCCGCGGAACTGTGGGCCTCGCTGGCCCTCCAGCACGATGGAAAAGACCGCTGGTATCTCGAGGCTCTCGGCATTGGCGAGGACGGCAACGAGGACGCCTGTTTTGCAACGTGGCTCGAGCGGGCCGGTGCCTCCCGGGACAGCCCGGCGGGCCGCGACATCATCTGGCGCAGCCGCGGCCGGGAAGCCCCGAATTATCTGGCGACGCTCCTCCTCGAACCCGGCCTGCCGGAGGCCGATCGCAAACGCTTCATGCGCGCGTTTGATTTCCATTCGAGCGAAGCAAAGGAGCAGCCCCTGCTGAGCATCCTCTCCGCGGGCCCTGAGAGCGGCCCGTGGACCTTTTCCGAAGCGCTCCGGCGAACGGAACAGGACACGCTCAATTCGCGGCCCGAGCTGGTGAAACAACTCCGCGCAGCCATCCCGGCCTGCAGGGGCACGAGCGTTTTTGTCGACCTGGTGGGGAGGTTCAACCGCCGGGACCTCGCCCCGGACCTCATGGAAATGGCCTTGTCCGGACCCGGGACCGAGGCCGGGACCGCCGCGATTCGTCAGCTTCTCACCTTCGGCGAGCAGGACCGCATCGCCGGAGAGCTGGACACCCTCAAGCATCGCGACGCCGTTCTCCAGGCCCTCCGCCACGCGGACAACGGTCCGGCCGCCGCCATGCTCAGATCCATCGTCGCCGACGGGTCCCGGCCACTCGAACTGCGCCTCCTCGCCGTCGAATCCATGGGGCTCAGCAACCGCGCCGTCGGACGCCTCGGCGATCTGGTCAGCAAGGACGCTCTCCCCGGGGAACTGCTCGAGCCCGCCCTGCGCGTCCTCTCCATGTCCCCCTACTCCCGCATGCGCCGCATCGCCTCCGAGAAGCGCCTGCAGATGCACCCCGGAGGACAAGAAGGACCAAGTCTGAAGGAACTGATGGCCCTCATCCCGGACCGCGCCAAAGGAAAAGCCGCCTTTCAAAAGGCCGCCTGCGCCACCTGTCACGTGATCGACGGGGAGGGGATTGACTTTGGCCCCGAACTCAGCGCGATAGGCGACAAGCTACCGCGCTCCGATCTGTTCGCCGCCATCCTCCTGCCCGATCAGAGCATCAGCCTCGGTTACGAGGGAGTCATGGTGAAACTGAACGACGGCAGCCAATTCGCGGGCTACGTCAGCGGCGAAAGCGAGACCACCCTGAGCCTGCGGATGATGGGAGGAATCCAACAGGAAATCGACCTGTCCCGGATCAAAACCCGCAAGAATCTTCCCACCTCCCTGATGCCCGCAGGACTCACCCAAACCCTGAGCAACCAGGAACTGGCCGACCTCGTGGGTTGGCTGCAGGAACGGAGGGCACCAAAACACAAATAGACTCGCGACTTTTCTCATGAAAATCCATTGCTTCTTCTTCATCGCTTCTCTCCTGCTCCATCCCGGGGTTTCATTCGCGGAGGAGCGCCCCAATATCATCTTCATTCTGGCCGATGATATGGGCTGGAACGAAACCGGGTTCACCGGCGAGGCCACGCCATGGACGCCGCGGATTGACAAACTGTGCGAGGAAGGGCAGTCGCTGACGCAGTTTTATGTTCATTCTGTTTGCTCGCCGACTCGCGCCGCTTTTCTGACAGGGCGCTACGCTTTCCGGACGTGGTGCGACTGGCGGACGGAAGATTTTGGCAAGCCGGGCTATCTGGCCAAACTGGGCATGAAGCCGGCTGTCAATGAAGATGGCGAGCGGACACGCCGTCTTCACGCACTGGACACAAACGAACGCACTGTGGCCGAGGCGTTGAAGGATGCAGGTTATTTTACGGCCATCGTCGGCAAATGGCACTGTGGGGAATGGTTGAGCGAACATTTGCCAATGGAACAAGGCTTCATGCACCAGTACGGACACTACGGCTGGGGCATTGATTACAGCCGCCACGCCATTCCGCGCCACGTCCCCGGCTCACTTCCAGTCTACGACTGGCACCGCAACCAGCAGCCTGTCCATGAACCGGGTTACAGCACCGACTTGATTGCAGACGAAGTGGTGAATCTGATTGCCCGTCATCGGGAGCAACACGGAAACAAGCCTTTTTTTCATTATGTCCCTTTCAATGCCGTGCACGGCCCGTTGGGTGGAGACGTGCCGCGCCACCTCGCCCGGCACGGAAAACGCCACGCAGCCCTGAAATGCCTGGATGATGCGGTGGGGCGTATTGTCGATGCAGTGGATCAGCACGGGTTCAAAGATAATACGCTGATTGTATTCACCAATGACAACGGTGGCGGGGCTGAGAGCACAAACGCACCCTACCGAGGTAAAAAAGGCACCAATTACGAGGGCGGTGTGCGTGTGCCCTGCGTCCTGCGCTGGCCGGGTCGCATCGAAGCCGGGTCATCTCGCGATGGCATGATGCACATCGTGGATTTCTACTCCACTTTTCTCCATTTGGGGAAAGCCAATCCCACGCAGGAACGTCCGGTGGATGGCATGGACATGGCAGGGATGATTTTTGATGACGCGTCCAGTGAGCGCGAGGAGATTGTGTTTGACGTCTCCGGCTCGGTACGTCCGCCAACCATCCGCATGGGAGATCACAAACTGATTGGTAAAGAGCTTTACAACATCACGCAGGATCCTGAAGAGCGTCAGGACATCGCGGAGCGAGAACCCGGGATCTATCAACGACTCAAGACGCGGGTGGAGGAGGTGGGCGCCCAACGTCCTCCTTTACCGGAATTGACCCGAACACAGTTGATGCACCCGGTTCTGCCTTGGGTGTACGGCCAGGAGGAAAACCGGAACGCGCCGCAGTGGCTCAAGGAAAAGATGAATTCGATGCGTGCTGGTCGGCAAAGAGGAAAAGGTGAAGCAGCTGAGTTCAACTTCCGGCGCTCTTCACAGCATGAGCGCCCCAACGTGGTCGTCATTTTGATTGATGATCTGGGTTGGATGGATGTCAATTGCAATTACAAAGCGGTGCATGGCAGAGATGGCTGGTATGAAACACCCAACGTGGATCGCCTGGCGACTGAAGGGATCCGCCTGACCGATGGCTATGCCGCCTGCCAGGTGTGCTCGCCCACCCGGGTGGCGCTGCAGACCGGGCGCTACCCGGCGCGTGGGGGCTACACGGATTTTTTCCGCCCCCTGACCCGTGACTACACCCTGCCCATGGGTGAACTCCGCAAGAAGATCGAGGAAGCACGCAAACGGCCGCCCACCACACGTGTGAGAGAAGATCGGGACGTCATCGTGCCGCAAGTGCCCTCCTGGCTGGAGCCCGGAGAGGTGACCATTGCCGAAGTGCTGCGGGAAGCGGGCTATGCCACCTGCCATGTCGGCAAATGGCATCTCGGAGGTGGGGCTGAATTCGGCCCTCTGGCACAGGGCTATCAGACCAATATCGGCGGCACCTGGGTGGGAACCCCACCGAGCTATGTCGAACCCTACGACCCCGACACGGGCGCCAGCAAATTGCCGGGGATGGAACCCTGGACCGGCCAGGGCGAGCAGCCCTATCTGACCGATGTGCTGGGTGACGCGGCGGCGAAGTACATCACCGACCACATGGCAAAGAACCCGCAACAACCCTTTTTCATGCATCTGGCTCCCTATTCCGTGCACGCTCCCATCCAGGGACATCCCGAACTGGAACCCCATTTCAAAGCGAAGCCTATTCCGGACGGGTGCCTTCACAAAAACCCCAGCTACGCCAGCATGGTGAGCGCCATGGATCGCGCCGTGGGCAAGGTGCTCGATGCGCTGGACGCCGCGGGGGTGGCGGACAACACCCTGGTGATTTTCACCAGCGACAACGGCGGCATGGAAGCCAAGGGCAGCCGCACGGATAATGCGCCACTTCGAGAGGGCAAAAAACATCCCTATGAAGGTGGCATCCGTGAGCCGTGGGTGATTCGTTTTCCCGGCAAACTTCCGCCAGGCATGGTCAGTGACGCCCAGGTGTCCACCATCGATATTTTCCCCACCGTATGTGCCGTCGCCGGCGCCCCCTTGCCGGAAGACGTGATCCTGGATGGCGAAAACTTCCTGCCGGTGATCACCGGCGAAACCTCCTTCAAGCGCCAGGCCTTATTCTGGCACTACCCCCACTTTATCGGGGAGCGTTCACCGGTGAGCATGGTGCGCAGTGGAAAGTGGAAGCTGCTGCGCTGGTATCCCGATGGTGAAGAAGAGCTTTACGACCTGGAAGCGGATCTCTCCGAGGCCACCGACCTGGCCGAGGCACACCCGGAAGTGCTGCAAAAGCTGAGTGCCATGCTGGATGCCCATCTGGAAGAGGTGGATGGGTTCGTGCCAGTGAAATCCCTGTAACCCGATGCGCGACTTTTGGAGTCTCTTCCTGGGAAAGCCTGTGAAAGCTGCCCAACCAGAGACCGCAACCCCATGAATATCTTTCTTTCCCTCGTCCTTGCCTTGGCTTTCGCCTGTCTTCAGTCGTCAGCCACCGCCGCCTGGGACAAGCCCAACATCGTCTTCCTCCTCACCGATGACCAGGGCTACGGCGACATGGGTGCGCACGGTCATCCCATTCTGAAAACGCCAAACATGGACCGGCTTCACGCCGAATCGGTGCGCATGACCGATTTCAGCGTCAGCTCGAGTTGCTCGCCCACCCGCGCTGCGCTCATGACCGGGATGCAGGAATGCAACTCCGGCGTCACTCACACCAGCCACAGCCGGAGAATGCCGGACATCCGCTTGACGCTGCTGCCCGGCATCCTGCGCGATGCCGGTTATGCCACCGGCCTCTTCGGCAAGTGGCACCTCGGCCACAAGGGCGAATACCGGGCCGAGAATCGCGGCTTCGACCTCGCCCTCACCTGCCCGGAAGACTCACAGGCCTTTCATTATGATCCCGAATTGCTGCGCAATGGAAAACCCGAAACCGGCAAGGGATACCGCACCGATATCTTCTACAACGAGGCCATGCGCTGGATAAGCGAACGTGCAGACAACAAAGAGCCTTTCTTCTGCTATATTCCCACCTACAACGCCCACAAACCCGTCATTGTCCCTGACAAATACAGCGCCCCCTACCGCGGCAAAGTCAACGAGGACACGGCCAACTTTTTTGGCATGCTCGCCAACCTCGACGAGAACATCGGGCGCCTCCTCGACTTTCTCGACGAATCCGGCCTCGAAAAAGATACCGTCGTCCTCTTCATGAACGACAACGGAGGCACTCTCGGGATCGATACCTACAACGCCGGCATGCGTGGAAATAAAGGCACGATATGGCGCGGCGGCACTCGCGCTTTTTCCTTCTGGCGCTGGCCGGGAACCTGGGCAGCTCGCGACGACGACGCGCTCAGCGCCCACGTCGACGTGCTACCCACCTTTGCCGCATTGGCCGGCGCGACGGTTCCCTCGGCCCAGGCCGAGCGTCTCGAGGGCATCAGCCTCGCGGCGCGCCTCGGCGATCCGCAAGCCCCCTGGCCCGACCGCATGCTCTTTCAACAGGTCACCCGCTGGGGGCACGGCATGGCCGATGCCCACAAATACGTGAATGCCGGGGTGCGCTGGCGAAACTGGAACCTCCTGCGCAGCGGGAGATGCGAACCCGAATGCAACGGTCAGTGCGCCCTCTATCGCAAAGCGATCGGCGAACAGGAACCACTGGCCTACACCAGACGCCCTCTTTTCAACTATGCTCACACGCCGAGAGACAAGTGGATGCTTTTCCACCTGCCCACCGATCCGGCACAGGAAAACAACCTCGCCGAATCCTACCCCAAAATCGCCGCCCGCATGGCCGAGGCCTACGACACCTGGTGGGACAAGGTCCGGCCCCTGATGATCAACGAGAAACAATGATCCTGCCCCAATTATGTGAACCGCCGCTTGATCGATCCTCCATCACGACCATCTCAACCAACAATGACAGTACAACCATCCATTCGCCATGAACCTTATGAAACCATTCTTCTCATTCCTGCTCTTAGCCTTTTCACTCACCCTCCCCGCCATCGCGGTCGCCGGTGACGAAGCCCTCATTTTTTCTTCCGACTTCTCCGCCGCCGAACTTCCCCCCGAAATCTCTCCCAGGCACGGAACACGCTGGGCGATCGAGGACGGCGTCCTCGTCGGGCAGCCCGCCACCGAGGAACAGCAGGAAAAAAACAAGGCGGCCGGAACGGGACACTACGGCAGGAGCGCCGTGGCCTCCGTCCAAAGCCGCTTCGAAGACGCCATCATCGAGTTCGAGTTCCGTATCGAGTACGGACAGAAACTTGTCTTTGTCGGCAACGCCCCGGGGCGCAGCCACCTCTTCAATGTTAACCTCTCGCCGGAAGAAGTCTCCCTGATGCGCTTCCAGGACAAGAAGGAGCCAACCGACAAGAAAGAGTTCCTCGCCAACGCGCCGGTCCGCCTGCCCGCTGGCAAGTGGCATAAGGTGAAGATCGTCATGGAAGGCGAAACCGTCACCGTATCCGTGAACGGCAAGGAAATCCTCGGCGCCTCTCACGAGCGCTTCGGTGGCAGCAAGCACGATCCCAGCTTCCGCACCGGAGGCACCGTCCAACTCGACAACGTCAGCATCCGCGGTCTCTGAGTCCCCATATTCTTCCAAAAGCCCATGCGAGCCTTCATCAAACTCACTCTCGTCACGACGCTCCCCCTCATCTTCGCCTGTCTCTGCGCCGCGGAGGAAAGCCGCCCGAACGTCATTATTGTTCTTACGGATGATCAGGGTTATGGCGATTTGTCGATCCACGGCAATCCGATCCTGAAAACCCCGAACCTGGACAAGCTGCACGGTGAAAGCGTTCGTTTCAGCAATTTCCATGTATCCCCGGTTTGCACGCCCTCGCGGGGTGAATTGATGACCGGTTTATATGCCCTGCGCAACAAGGCGAGCATGGTTCCATCCGGCAGAAATCTGATGCGACGAGATATCGTGACCATGCCGGAGGTATTCGCAAAGAACGGTTATGTCACAGGACACTTCGGGAAGTGGCATTTGGGCGATAGCTATCCTCACCGCCCGATGGACCGAGGCTTTCAGCGAGTCGTCTGGCACAAGGGCTGGGGACTGGCTTCGGAAATCGAGTATGACAACGATTACTACTATACGCGATATCTCGATGAAATGGAGGTCAACTATTCTGACCGCTTTTGCACCAACCTCTGGCTTGATAAAGCGATGGACTGGATGGGCAAACAGGTTGATTCGGGGAACCCCTTCTTCTCCTACATCGCTTTGAACACGCCGCACAGTCCGTATCATTCCCTGGAAAAAGATTTCGAAAAATACAGCGATCAGGTCGATCCGGACACGGCTCACTTTTTCGGGCTGATCAGCAATATCGATCAAAATATCGCGCGGCTGGATGATTGGATGACAGAGCGAGGCGTTCGCGACAACACCATCCTCATCTACATGACCGACAACGGCACATCCAGAGGAGAGAATGTCTACAATGCCGGGATGCGCGGCAAGAAAGGCAGCGGCTATGATGGAGGCCATCGAACAATCTGTTTTGTCCGATGGCCGGATGGCGGTTTTGGCGAGCCCAGGACGGTCGATTACGCCTCGAGTATCACCGATATTCTCCCGACTCTCGCGGACCTCTTGGAATTCAAAATCCCGGAAACGCGTTTTCCGTTTGATGGAGTCAGTTTACAGCCCGTTTTGCGTGAACCGGAAAAGACGTTCCGCAATCGGAAGCTGATCGTGCAATTCGGAGGCCGCCATCGCCCCGGGAAATTCTTTCGCAGTTGTGTGGTCTACGACCACTGGCGACTCAACGGCGAAGGGGAACTCTACGATATCAAAAAGGATCCAGGTCAGGAAAACGATGTCTCTGACGAACATCCGGAACTGACAAAGGAGTTGCGGGCATTTTACGATGATTATTGGGCTTCCATCGAGGATTCCATCGAAGTCATCGAACCGCTGGTGGTCGGGCATGACGCTGAACCTTCTACCGTGCTGACCTCCAATAACTGGGTTGAGGTCGATTGCGACAATATGAGACGCGTGTCCAGTGGGAAACTCATGAGTGGAATCTGGCAGATCGAAGTGGAGAAAAGCGGTCGTTACAAGATCGAGCTGGCGCGCTGGCCTTTCCATCTGAATCGAGAGCTGACCGGCAAAGGACCGGAAAAAACGATCGGCGGAATGCCGATTTCGCCGGGGGTGGCGCTACCCATCGCCAGCGGCAGCATCAGTGTGGACGGAGAAAAAGCCGTCATGGCTGCTTCAGGCGAAAACAACAAACTTATTGAATTTGAAATCGAGCTGTCTGCCGGTGATCATACCTTGCAGGGATGGTTCCATGACGCTTCGGGGAATAAGCTTTCCGGTGCCTTCTATGGCCGCGTCACCAAACTTTGAACTAAAGAAATGCCGGGCGACGATGAGTCGCTCGCACAACTAATTATGATGAAGAATATAAAGATGAATGTGTTTCGATCAGTAACTTCTGTTTTTTACATCTTCGGTGTTTTCATTTTGGTTTGTATCTCATGCGAATCGCCTGCCGTTGAAGGTGATAAGCAGAGCGGATCAAATCCCAAAGATCAGAACGGCAAACAGGGATCGGTTGACAATCCACCGGATGTCTCCGCGGAAAACTTCACCGAAACCGTCGTTCCCTTTTTCGGAAAGCACTGCGTCAGCTGCCACGGCCCGGACAAGGCAAAGGGCGGACTGCGGGTTGACCGGATCACGGCCGGTCTGGACGATCTCGCAAGCCTCGATCACATGCTCAACATCGTGGACTACCTCGTTACCGACGAGATGCCTCCGGAGGACGAGCCGAGGCCCGACGCCAGGGTGGTGACCGAAGTGATTAAAATTCTCTCGAATAGGGTCGAACTCGCGCAGCAAAAGCACAGCTCCGGTGGGGGCAAACCGGTTCGGCGGCTGACGCGCACCGAATACATCAATACGGTTCAGGATTTGCTCGGTGTCTACGTGACGCCAACTTCGCTTCCCGCCGACGGTAGTATCGGTGCCTTCGAGACCGAAGCGCGGTCGCTCTACACCACGGACATGCATTTGGATACTTACCTGAACACTTCCAGGGAAGTTGTCAGGCGCTTCATTGCCAGCCGCAACCAGGAGCCCGGAACCAGGGGTGTCGAGATCAGCGCCAATCCTTCGGAGTTGAAGAAAAAAGAGGGCCAACTCGCCTTCAAGGAGATTCCCGCCGAACTCATACCGGCAGCCGGGCACCTCATCCATCGCCTCACCTTCTGGCAGCGCGACCCAAAGCCTGAGAACCGGCTATACGTCGGCGACAAACACGGCGGCCCCATCTACGAAGTCACCGGAACCCCCGCGACTCCCCAACGCATCGACGTCCCGATTTATGAACCTGCGCCTTCGTGGAAATGGCGCTACCTCGAGGATCTCTCCAACGTGAAGTCGAGGACGGTGGGATATGAAGTCACATCGAATAAGCAGGAAAACAAGAGGCGTCGAGAAGCATTCCTGAAGAGCGTGAGGCGTGTTAAGGTCACACCGGAGAACATCGTGGAGGTGCAGAGTCTGGAAGTGGAGCACCCGGTGATTCTGGGAAAAACCGAGGGCATTCAGGTCTTCAATCCGCAGCCGTACAATTTTTTCCGGCCCTTCCTCGCCGGGAAAAAAGAACTCCCCGAAGCCACTGCCAGAGCGATTCTTCGGCGCTTCGTCGAATTGATCAACCGGGGCCAGGCGCTCGATGATCAGCTGATCGAGAACCTTTACCAGGTTTTCCTTCAGGGCAGAGAGCAGGGAGCCCCCTTCTGGGAAGCGATCGCCGAACCCATGGCGGTGGCGATGTGCTCCCTTCAATTCCTCTTCCATTTCGAAGACCGGGAAGGAGATGTCGATTCCGTTTCCGGTATCGAACTCGCCAACCGGCTCTCCTACTATCTCTGGCGGTCGGCCCCCGACTCCCGGTTGCTGGCCCGGGGGCGCACCGGAAAGCTATTGGAGACAGCGGTCTTCAATAGCGAGATAGAACGAATGATGAACGATGAGCGTTTCGAGCGCTTCCTGAACGGTTTCACCAGGCAATGGCTCGAACTGGACCGCCAGGACATGATCGCGGTCGACGTGCGCCTCTATCCATTCAACGAACGCTGGAAGTACGCCATCAAGGGAGAGGCAATCGCCTTCCTATCGCAGTTGGTGCGAGCCGACCTGCCGCTGCGGAACCTGATCGACTCGGACTTCATGACCCTCAATGGGGTGATGGCTACGCACTACGGAGTTCCCGGCGTCAGCGGTGACGAGTTTCGCGTCGTGGCCCGGCCGCCCCAAGATACCTGTCGCGGCGGCATCCTGACCCAGGCCGGCATTCTCATGCAAACGAGCACGGGGGAACGCACTTCCATCGTCGAGCGCGGTGTCTTCATTGCTGAAAAAATACTCAACGACGAACCTCCCCCACCTCCCGCCAATGTGGCCGCACTCGATTCCGGGAACGCGGACACCCTCGAAATGACCGCTGCCGAAATGATGCGGCATCACCGATCGACACCGCAGTGCGCTTCTTGTCACAACGCCATCGATCCGCTCGGGCTGGGTCTGGAAGAATTCGACGTCGTTGGCCTGCGGCGCGACATCGAGCTGCGCCTCGACCCGGATCAAAAAGAGCCAAAAGTCGATAGGGATGGAAAGCTGCTCTCGAAAGTCGACTATCTGGAGGTGGACCTCGTGACCGAGGGGAGTCTGCCTGACGGCACGGACTTTCACGGTATCGAGGGCCTGAAACACGCCCTCCTCGACAACCATAACCTCCTGGCGGAGGCTTACGTCGAAGCCCTTCTGAGTTTTGCCAACGGCCGCAAAGCTGGCGCGGCGGACGGCCAGATCGTCGAGGAAATCCTCGCGAGCACCAGGGAGAACGACTACCCGGCGGGTTCGATCCTCACCGCCGTTCTTCGCTCTTCTGTTTTCCGTTCCGGCAAAAACCCTTCAGTGTACCCTGTACAGTCAAACAGTGTACAGGGTACAGTCAATCGTCAACCATCCGAATAACCCGAAAAATTCCAATTCTATGAAAACAAAGAAAACAATGAAAAACCTGTCACGAAGAACAATTCTGCGCTCCGGCACGGCAACCCTGTTGCTTCCGATCCTGGAATCAAATGTCGTGGCGAAAGCTGCTTCCAGCGCCTTGCCCGGGCGTCTGGTGTTCCTGCCCATGGGCTACGGCGTTTACCCCGATGCCTGGTTCCCCGACCCGGCGCAAACCGGTACGAAGTGGGAAGTCCCCGATTCCTTGAAACCCTTCGAAAAAAAGGGCCTCAAGTCGGATATTTCGGTCCTCCAGAACCTTACCAACAGGTACTACGTCAACGGTCACACAGGTTCGACCACCTTCCTGACCAGCGCCAACCCTCGCGCCGTTGCAGGTGTCACCTTCAGCAACACCGTTTCCTGCGACCAGGTGGCGGCCGAGCTGCTGGGGCGCGACACCCGTCACAGCTCCCTCGCAATCGGCTTTGAGGGCAAAAGGTCTGACGGGCATGGTGGCGGCAGTTACCAATACGCCTCATGGGGGCGAAACGGCAAGCCCGTCGGAGTCTACCAGAAACTCACCGATCTCTACACTGCCCTGTTCGGAGCCAAGGGTGTCTCCAGGGAACAAATGAGAGCCCAACTTGCCCGCAAGCAAAGCAGCCTGGATGCCCTGGTTCAGAATGCCAGGGGGCTCAACCACCAGGTCAGCTCCGCCGATCGCGACCGCATCGACGAATACTTCACCTCCATCCGATCCATCGAAAACCGTCTCAGTAAGGCCCGGAACTGGGTCGATCGCCCCTATCCCGAGGCGCCCTTCGAACTGCCCGCGGACGGGCAGGCGGCATCCGGCATGGAGCAAATGCGCCTGATCTTTGATCTGATGGCGATCGCCATGCAATCCGACTCCACCCGGGTCATGAGTTACATGATGCCTTCCTCCGGGCTGCTCACGGATTTCGATGCACCCATCAATTCCCACAACATGAGCCACCACCGCGGCAAAGCGGATTGGATAGCCGTCCAGCGTCAGCGGGACCTGCTCTTCTCCGAGGTGGTCGCGGAGTTTCTCAAGCGGCTCAAAGAAACAAAGGAATACGACGGCAGCAGTCTTTTGGATCACTCGCTCGTCGCGATGGGCTCCAGCCTGCGGCAGGGGCACGGCCAGGCCAACGGTCCCATGATCCTCGCCGGCCACGGCGGCGGAGGTCTCAAGCAGGGACAAAATCTGGTCTACGAGGCCAACTCGACCCCGCTGAGCAACCTCTGGCTTTCCATGATCCGGCATGTTGGCGTTGAGCAGGACAGTTTTGCGGACAGCAGTGGTGTTCTGAGTGAAGTGGGCTTCAGCTGAGGCCCCCCGGCACTGAGAACAACCTGCCCTGAACCCGACATCAAACTGTCGCGAAAAAACTTAAAAAGAAAAAACTATCGATGAAATACAAAGCAGCGCTGTTACTATTATTTGGTCTTATTTTTGCCTCTCAGTCCTATGGGGAGACTGATAGAGTCTGGAAAATAGATGAGAAAGTTCTTGAGAAGGTTGCAGACTACCGTTCAAGAGCCTTCGACTCAACCACCTTGAAAGCCCTGGATGGCAAGGATGTTCCTGAGTTTGAAGAGCAGTTCAGAAAGCTTATTGCCAAAGATTATTCCTATAAAAAAATCGCACAATCAAAAGACATCTCTGAGGAGCAGCGTGAAAAACTGCTTGCGATATTAGAAGAATATTCTCTGAACAGCAAAAGGCTTCATGATGAGGGAAATAGCTGTGCCCTGGCAGTGAAGATGGAATCGCTTAATTATGTTGTTGCTGATGATGAGGATACTGCAGAAAAAATAAAACACAGGATAATCATATGGCAAAAGATGCTCAGAGGGTTTCGGGATGATGCATTCTTAAATAAACTCAACTGCTCAAAAGGGTTCTGGTCAGTATTGACCAAAGAGCAAAGAGAGGTCTTTCTCGGTAAGAATTACGATGTTTCCAAAATAGGCAGCTATGGCGGAGGGTTTCCTGTTGAAGGTCGGGTTAATCAATTACTGGGTTTAAATAAAAAGAAAAAAATCGAGCATGGTCCTCGTTCGCAAAAGATCATCGAAGAGGGAAGAAAAAAATACAAAGTATTAATGGATCAGTATTATAAGCTGAAGTTGGACAGGGAGGTGATTCTGAGCAATTCACTGGAAGTTCCGCTGGCGTATGCATTTAAAGTGCACAAGGACTATTTTGCAGTGAGGGCCGAAATAGAAATCCAATCATGCGAAACACTTAGGGAGTTGATTAAGGATCAAACCAAAAATAACCCGGAGTTAATGGAAAAAGTGAAAGAGAACGTGAGGGAGATTGAAGCTACCCATATGGCTAAGATCAGGGGGAAATATTACAACGCCAATGGGAAAGGCTTGGTTGATCGCCTGGATGGCAGATAGATTTTTAGTTTATGGTCATTCGGGAAGCTGATGGTGCACTTCGAGAGCCGCCGTCGTCCCGGGAAGTTTTATCGCCGTTGTGTACAAGATCGAGGATGGCTCCATGACGCTTCGGACAAAAAAGCTTCCGGCGCCTTCTATGCCGCGTCACCAAACTGTGAATTCAGATTCGAATGAAAATCCACTGCTTGTTCTTCATCGGCTTCCTCCTGCTCCATCCCGGGGCTTCGTTCACGGCCGAGGCCGCCGACCCGAAACGCCCCAATGTGCTTCTGATCTGCGTGGATGACCTGCGCCCGGAACTGGGCTGCTACGGCAGGGAATGGATGCACACGCCACATATTGATCAGTTGGCCGCCACCGGTCGACGCTTTGAGCGGCACTATGTGCAGGCCGCCACATGCGGCGCATCGCGCTATGCCCTGGTGACCGGACTCCGCCCAAGGATTCCAGCCGACTACAGCAACTTCCCTTTCAAAGTCAACGAGGAGCTACTACTCAGTCGCCCCACGGAATCCTTCGCGCACCTTTTCAAGCAGCATGGCTACACCACGGTATCCATGGGGAAAATTACTCACGGCTCGCCGCACCGGCTGTCACGAAGCTGGAACCGGTACATCAGGGATAACGCAAAGGACTGGACAACGCGCCCGCCCCTTGAGGGAGGCGTGCCACCCGCACACATCAGAAGGGGCAAGGAGCGAAAGGCTTTTGAAGCGGCCGACACCGATGATTTGGGTTATCCCGACGGGTGGGTGGTTCAGCATGCAATAGCAGCGCTCGAGGAACTCAAGGAAGCGGGCACCCCCTTTCTTCTGGCGGCAGGGTTCAAACGTCCCCATCTGCCCTTCAATGCTCCCAGGCGCTACTGGGATCTCTACAAACCCGAGGAGATCCCCGTCACGCCCTGGCCGGCCCTTCCCGAAAACACCGATCCCACCATTTCATCGCATGGTTTTCTTCCCAGCTTCGAGTTGGTCGGCCAGTACGACGTGCCGGAAGGCGCCCTCGAAGACCCCGCTTATCTCCGGAATTTGCGCCATGGTTATCTGGCCTCGGTCAGCTATGTGGACGCACTGATCGGCAAGATGTTGGCTGCTCTGGATGAGCTGGAATTGGCGGACAATACGGTGGTGGTGCTCTGGGGCGACCATGGTTGGCACCTGGGCGATTTGGGTGTCTGGGGCAAGCACACCGCTCATGAGCATGCCATGCACAGTCCGCTGATCGTGCGCACACCCGGAATGAATGCCCCCGGCGAGTCCACCGATGCGCTCATTGAAACAGTAGACATCTATCCCACCCTGGCCGGGCTTTGTAACCTGCCGCTACCGGAAGGTCTGGAGGGCGACAGTTTTGAAAACCTTCTGGAAGATCCGCGCGCCCAAGGGCCCGAGGCCGCCTTCAGTTACCATCGCCCCTGGGGAAGGAAGGATAAAATCGGCGCGGAGCAGGAGATGAACGCCGGCCCCTGGGCCAGAACGATCCGCACCGACCGGTGGCGTCTGACACGCTGGACCACGGAAATCGGTGGCGCCGGCGAGGTGGTGCAGATGGAGCTTTACGATCACACGAAGGATCCGGGCGAAACGCGCAACATCGCGGCGGATCATCCTGAAGTGGTGGCTCAGCTGATTCAGAAACTCGCCGAACAGCACGCACCTGTCCCCCGGCAATCCCAGGTCGAGAATTCTCCGGAGCACAGCCGGATTTTCAACGGCAAAGATCTGGCCGGCTGGGGCGGAAACGACGGCATCTGGTCGGTTGGGGACGGCGCCATTGTAGGCCACTCCTGCGAAACCTCCGTCGCAAGTAATGACCGGTGCCGAACATGCAACTCACCTTAGATCATTCATGAAGATCCATCAGATTCTCTTCATCGCCTTCCTCTTGCTTTGTCCCATCGCTTCGTTCGCGGACGAGCCTTCCAACATCGTCTTCATCATTTCCGATGATCACGACAATGCGCATCTCGGTTTCCTCGGCAACGATGTCGTCCACACGCCGAGTCTCGACAAACTCGCCTCGGAGGGAACCGTCTTTCACAACTGTTACCTCACCGCCTCGCGTTGCCGCCCCTCTCTCGCCAGTCTCCTGTCCGGGCGGCACCCCCATCAGAACGGCGTCTACGCCAACTTTGGCCATGAAGAAATGCTCGCTCCCGCCGGCTCGCTCCCCAACCTGTTGAAAAAAGCCGGCTACGCCACCTACGGCGGCGGCAAATACTGGGAAGGCGATCCCAGGGACATGGGCTTCACGCATGGCTTTGAAGGACAGAACAGGAAGGCCTGGGCCAGGACATTCGTCCGCGAGGATGCTCAGGCCGAGCTTTTCTCCTTTATCGATGAGCACGCCGGGAAGAAGCCCATGTTCATCTGGTGGGCACCGCTCCTGCCGCACACCCCACACGACCCTCCAAAACGCTTCCGGGATCTCTTCGATCCGGAGAAAATTCCGATCCCGGAATACATTCGCTCAGAGGATCGCGAGGAATTTCTCAAGAAAGAACGCCTCAGCCTCGCCATGGAAGCCTGGATGGACGAGGAAATCGGCAAGCTCCGCGCCAAGTTGATCGCCTCGGGCGAAGATGAAGACACCCTCTACGTCTTCCTTATCGACAACGGCTATTGCAATGGCTTGCCCGCCAAAGGATCGGTCTTCGAGAAGGGCATCCGAACCCCCGCTTTTTTCACCTGCCCGGGACGCATCCCTGACGGCGTTCAGCGCGACGATCTCATCAGCTCACTGGATTTGTACCCGACCCTGTTGAGCTATGCCGGTGTCGAAATCCCCGCCCACGCCGAGGGCATCAACCTGCGGCACCATCTCGAAGACAAAACGCCGGTGGGCCGTGAAAAGATGGCAGGCGCCATCTATCCCACCGCCGCTACGAAGGGCGGTCGTTCTCCCGAACGAGACGTCTACGCCCTCTATCTTCGCAGCGCCAAATGGAAGTATGTCTTCTATCCCCGCGCCGTGGAAGGAAAGGTCGCCGGTCGTCCCTGGAAACTCCACCATATCCTCGCCGAGCCGCCTCTTCGCGAGCAAGGCGCCCGGAACCTCTACGACCTTGATGCCGACCCCCATGAATTCAATGACCTGTCCGCCGATCCCGGGCAGCGCGAACGGATCGACGGCTTCCACAAGGAAGTCCTCGATTGGTGGCGGAATACGGGTGGCGCGCCCATTCCCGGAGCAGAAAATCCCTAACGCTTAACTCCAAATATTCGAATGAAAATCTTTCAACTCCTCTTCGTCGCTTCTCTCCTGCTTCATCCCGTGGCTTCGTTCGCAGACGAGCGCCCCAACATCATCGTCATGATGGTGGATGACATGGGTTACGCGGGCCCGAGTTGCGCCCCCTACGGCAATCCCAATTATAAGACCCCCGGTATGGACCAACTCGCCGCCGAGGGGTTGCGGTTCACCGACTTCCATACTTCCGGCACGGTCTGCTCTCCCACCCGCGCCGGCCTGCTCACCGGCCGCTACCAGCAACGGGCCGGCATCGAGGCCGTCATCCATCCCCAAGACGCTCACCCCGAGCATCGCAAGGGTTTGAAAAAGTCCGAGATCACATTCGCCGAACTCTTCAAGCAGGCCGGATACGCCACCGGCATCGTGGGCAAATGGCACCTCGGCTACGCCAAGGAGAACCCCGAGTTTCATCCCGACAACCATGGGTTCGACTACTTCAAGGGGTACCACAGCGGCAACATCGACTACATCAACCACTGGGGCGATCACATGGAGCACGACTGGTGGCACGGCCGCCGGGAAACCGTCGAGGAGGGCTACACCACCCATCTCATCAATCGCTATGCCCTCGAGTTCATCGAGCATCATCGCGACAAACCCTTCTGCCTTTATATCGCTCACGAGTCTCCCCATGCACCCGTGCAGGGACCCAATGATCCGATTGCGCGCGGCCCGGGCAAAGAAAACCGGAAAACGCCCCGCGAAGAGGCCATGAAGCAGATGATGCTTGAAATGGACAGGGGCGTCACTCAGGTGCGCGACAAACTCGTCGAACTCGGCCTCGATAAGAACACGCTCTTCCTCTTTTTCTCCGACAACGGCGATGCGCCCAACACCGCCACCGGCCATCCTGAATTCCGGGGGCATAAGAACCATGTTTACGAAGGTGGCACCCGCGTCCCCGCGATCGCCTGGTGGCCCGGAAAGATCGAAGCCGGGGCGACCACCGACGCGCTGTCGATCACCCTGGACATCATGCCCACCATCCTCGCCGTGGCGGGGATCGAAACACCGAAAGACCGGTTGCTCGACGGCATCGACCTCTCCCCGGTCCTATTCGAAAACAAGCCCGCTCCGGGTCGCCCGCTCTTCTGGTCGGCGCTCAGTAACGTCGGCGTCCGCAGCGAAGCGATGCGCGAAGGCCCGTGGAAACTCGTGGTGCAACACCCCGATGCTATGCCCGGCACTTTTGGGAACGAAAAGGTTGAGCTCTATCGTCTTGACCAGGATAGAGGCGAAGAGAACGATCTGGCTGCGACCGAACCCGACCGGGCGGCTGAGATGCTCGAGGCTCTCAAAGCCTGGAACGCCGGGGTTCGCAAGGACGCCACCCCGCAACCCGGAGGCTGGGCGGAGCGCAACCGGTTCTTCAACGGAAAAGATCTGGCCGGCTGGAGCGGGAACGACGGCTTTTGGTCGGTCGAAGACGGCGCCATCGTCGGCCACTCGGACGAAAAGGTCCGCAAGAACGAATTCCTCTGGTCCGAACTCCCCGTAAAAGACTTCTATCTCTCCGTCGATGTCAAGCTCACCCCGGCCGACCGCAATGCGGGCATTCAGTTCCGCTCCATAAGAATCAACGATAAAGGGCAGGCGCGCGGCTATCAGGCAGACATCGGCAAAGACAAAAAGGGATGGCATCTGTGGGGAAAACTCTATCACGAACACGGCGGGCGCGGCAAACTCGACTGGAACGACCGCGCCCTTGAAGTCGTCAAGCCCGAAGACTGGAACCGCTGCGAAATCCTCGCCATCGGCGATCGCATCTGGACGGCCATCAACGGGACACTCTGCGTCGCCCTACGCGACCCCGAAGGCGAGCGCGAAGGCCTCATCGCCCTCCAGATTCACGGGGGCCCGCCCCAGACGGTCCGCTACCGCAATCCCACCCTCATCCACGACCCGCCCGTCGCTATCGCAGGTTTGAATGAAGAAGAACTCGAGGCGGCGTTGAGACCCTATGAGAAGAAGAAATAATCGCCGTTGGAATTCCTTTTCTGGAAAACCACTGCCGCAAGTAGTGGCCTGCGCCGAGCGTACAACTCACGCTAGGTCATTCATGAAAATCCTTCAGCTCCTCTTCATCGGCCTTCTCCTGTTTTGCCCCATTGTTACGTTTGCGGACGAGCGTCCCAACATCGTCTTCATCATCTCCGACGATCAGGATAACGCGCATCTCGGCTTTGTCGGCAACGACGTCGTCCACACGCCGAATCTCGACAAGCTCGCCTCAGATGGAACCGTCTTTCGCAACTGTTACCTCACCGCCTCGCGTTGCCGCCCCTCTCTTGCCAGCCTCCTCTCCGGTCGGCATCCCCATCAGAACGGTGTCTACGCCAATTTTGGTCACGAAGAAAATCTTGCTCCCGAAGGCTCCCTCCCCAACTTGCTGAAAGATTCAGGTTACGCCACCTATGGTGCTGGCAAATACTGGGAAGGCAACCACGAGGACATGGGCTTCACGCAGGGCTTTGGCCGCGATGTTCATAAGAACGAATTCGTCCGCAAAGACGATCAGGCCGGGCTTTTTTCCTTCATTGACGAACACGCGGGCAAGCGTCCCATGTTCATCTGGTGGGCGCCGCTCATGCCGCATACGCCCCACGATCCGCCGCAGCGCTTTCTCGACCTCTTCGACCCGGAAACCATTCCCGTCCCCGATTACATCCGCCCCGAAGATCGCGAGGAATTTCTTGAAAAGGAACGCCTCAGCCTTGCCATGGAAGCCTGGATGGATGAGGCAATCGGCAAGCTCCATGAGAAGCTGATCGCCGCTGGTGAAGAGGAAAACACCCTCTACGTCTTCCTCATCGACAACGGCTATTGCAACGGTCTGCCCGCCAAAGGCTCGGTCTTTGAAAAAGGCATCCGCACCCCCGCCTTCTTCACCTGGCCGAAGCACATCCCTGGTGGTGAACAACGCGATGATCTCGTCAGTTCGCTTGATGTTTACCCAACCTTGTTGAGCTATGCCAACATCGAAATTCCAACTCACGCCGAGGGCATCGACCTGCGGCGTCATCTCGAAGAAAAAACGCCTGTGAATCGCGAAAAAATCGCAGGTGCCATCTATCCAACCAAAGTTCAGGATGGCGGAGCCTCTCCCGAACGAGATGTCTACGCCCTCTACCTTCGCAGTTCCAACTGGAAATACACCCTCTATCCCCGTGCCGTGAAGGGAAATGTCGAAAGGTTTCCCTGGAAACTCCACCACATCCTCGCGGAACCACCCCTTCGTGAGCAAGGCGCCCGGAACCTCTACGACCTTGATGCCGACCCTCATGAATTCAACGACCTGTCCGCCGATCCCGAGTATCGCGAACGGATCGCCGATTTCCACAAGGAAGTCCTCGATTGGTGGCGGAATACGGGTGGCGCGCCCATTCCCGGAGCAGAAAACCCTTAACCCCCCCACAAGCACCCTTTCGCATGAAAACCTTTCAACTCCTCTTCGTCGCTTCTCTCCTGCTCCATCCCGCCGCTTCGTTCGCGGACGAGTCCGCCGATGCGAAACGTCCCAATCTGCTTTTTATCTGCGTGGATGATCTGCGCCCGGAATTGGGCTGTTATGGCAGGGAGTGGATGCACACCCCGCATATCGATCAATTGGCCGCCACCGGTCGACGCTTTGAGCGGCACTACGTGCAGGCCGCCACATGCGGCGCATCGCGATATGCGTTGTTGAGCGGACTTCGCCCCAGGATTCCGGCCGACTACAGCAACAAACCTTTCGAAGTCAATCGGGAGCAGCTGCTCGAGCGCCCGACGGAATCCTTTGCGCACCTTTTCAAACAACATGGCTACACCACCGTGTGTGTGGGAAAAGTTTCTCACGGCCATCCGAACTTTCTGTCGCGAAGTTGGAGCGAAAGAATCAAGCAAAATCCCGTCAACTGGAAAGAACGCCCGCCCCTGGAAGGGGGAGTGCCGCCCGCACATGCAAGAGCCAAAAAGCGGGCAGCTTTTGAGGCGGCCGACACCGATGACCTTGGCTATCAGGATGGCTGGATTGCGCAAGGCGCGATAGAAGCGTTGAAAGGGTTCAAGGAATCGGGCGAGCCCTTTTTTCTGGCGACGGGCTTCATCCGCCCCCATCTGCCCTTCAATGCACCCCGGCGCTACTGGGATCTTTACAAGCCGGAAGACATCCCCCTCACGCCCTGGCCGGCACTTCCCGAAAACACCGATCCCGCCATTTCTTCCCATGGCCTTCCCAGCTTCGAGCTGGTCGGTCAGTACCATGTGCCGGAAGGGTCCCTCGCAGACCCCGCATACATTCGGAATTTGCGCCATGGTTACCTGGCCTCGGTCAGCTATGTAGACGCACTGGTCGGCAAACTGCTGGCTACTCTGGATGAACTGAAACTGGCGGACAACACGGTGGTGGTGCTCTGGGGCGACCATGGCTGGCACCTGGGTGATCTGAGCATCTGGGGCAAACACACCGCTCACGAACATGCCATGCATAGCCCGCTCATCGTGCGCGTCCCGGGAATGAATGCTCCCGGCGAGTCCACCGGCGCCCTCATTGAAACGGTCGATATCTATCCCACCCTGGCCGATCTTTGCGATCTGCCTCTACCGGAAGGTCTGGAGGGCGATAGTTTTGAAAACCTGCTTCAGGATCCGCAGGCCCAGGGCCCCGAGGCAGCCTTCAGCTATCACCGCCCCTGGGGACGGAAGGCGGAACTCGGCATCGAGCAGGAAATCGTCGCCGGTCCCTGGGCGAGAACCATCCGCACGGATCGCTGGCGTCTGACACGCTGGACCACCGAAATCGGCGGTGCCGGCGAGCTGGTGCAGATGGAGCTTTACGATCACACGAAGGACCCGGGCGAAACGCGGAACATCGCGGCGGATCATCCTGAAGTGGTGGCTCAGCTTGTTCGGAAACTCGCCGAAGAGCACGCCACTCCCGATCAATCCCAAGTCGAAAGTTCACCAAAGCAAGCCCCGTTCTTCAACGGCCAAGACCTGACTGGCTGGAGCGGCAACGAAGGCTTCTGGTCGGTCGAGGACGGTGCCATCGTCGGCCACTCCGACGAAAACGTCCGCAAGAACGAGTTCCTCTGGTCCGATGTCCCCGTGAAGGATTTTTATCTCTCGGTCGATGTCAAGCTCACCCCGGCCGACCGCAACGCCGGCGTCCAGTTCCGCTCCAGGAAGGTCAACGACCACGGGCAGGCCCGCGGCTATCAGGCGGATGTGGGCAGGAATGTCTGGGGCAAGCTTTATCACGAACACGGGCGCGGCAAACTCGGCTGGAACGATCTCGGACTCGAGGCCGTCAAACCCGACGATTGGAACCGCTATGAGATTCTGGCCGTCGGCGACCATATCTGGCTCGCTCTGAACGGGACGCTTTGCGTCGCCCTGCGCGATCCCGAGGGCGAGCGCGAGGGCCACATCGCCCTCCAGATTCACAGCGGGCCGCCCCAGACCGTCCGCTACCGCAACCCCACCCTCACCCACGATCCCGAGGTGAAACTGGCCGGGATGACCGAAAAGGAATTGATGGCGGCCGTGGTGGAGACGGGTGATCCAAAGAAGGCGCCCGGCAGCGAAGCGGACAGGCGTGGTCAGGACACCGGGGAAGCGAATCGGGAAGCTTCGGTCCGGCGCTTTGGTGCGGGCGGCGGCCCGGGGGAGGTGACGCCGCCGTTTCCAGGCGGGAAGTTTGCGCTGGAACAGGACGACGTGGTCGTCTTCATGGGGCAGACGGACATGGTGCGGTCCCGGCTGGACGGGACACTCGACGCGACACTGGCAAAACACTTCGCCGGGCAGACGCCGGTGTTCCGCAACATGGCCTGGGAAAGCGACACCGTGTTCGAGCAGTGGCGGGATATCGACTTCGGGTCCTGGCAGGATCAGCTGAACGCGGTGGGGGCGGATGTCGTCATCGCGCAATTTGGCCAGATCGAGGCGCTGGATGGCATGGAGCGTTTGGAAGCATTCATTGCCGCTTATGAAACGTTGCTCGATCAGGTGGCGACACGGACCCGCCGCGTTGTCCTATTGTCACCCCGGCCTTTTGAGAAGCCCGAGTTGCCGCACATGCCGGATCATCGCGGCAGGAACGAGGTGGTAGCCAAATATCGCGACGCCATTCGCCAGCTCGCCGAGCGTCGCGACGCGGTTTTCGTGGATTTGTTCGAACCGTTTGAGAAGAATGATTCGCCGCTGACCACCAACGGGATTCACCTGAGGGCACAAGGTCAGCCCCGGGTGGCGGGCGTGATCGCCGGGGCGCTGGGCGTGTCCGCTGGCGAGATCGAACCGGCGCTTCGGGCGGCGGTACTCGAGAAGAACCGGCTCTGGTTTGACAACTGGCGTCCGATGAACTGGAGTTTTGCCTTTGGTGATCGCACCACGCAGCGCTTCGGCCAACCGATCGGGGACCGCCCGCCGCTGAAGGTCGAGCTGGAAGCATTCAAGGCGCTCGTCGAAGCGGCGGATGAGCGGATTCATCGGGTGGCGTCGGGGCAGCAGGTGGCTGCCACAGTCCCCGAGGTCACCCAGCCCGCACCCGCACCCGCGCCCGAAACTCCCGAAGCGCATTCTCCCCGGGCCGAGCTGGATTCCTTCCGCGTGCTTGACGGCTTCGAGGTCAACCTATTTGCCAGCGAGGCGGACGGGGTGGTCAAGCCGGTTCAGATGCGCTGGGATGATCGCGGGCGACTCTGGGTGATCTGCATCCCGACCTATCCGCACATCGAGCCGGGGCTCCGCCCGGGTGACTACATCCTGGTCTGCGAGGACACGGATGGCGACGGCAAGGCGGACAAGTTCGATCGCTTTGCCGAGGGGCTGTTCATCCCGATGGGGCTGGAGTTCGGCGACGGCGGACTCTACGTCACCGAAGCCACGGAACTGGTGCATCTCAAGGACACCGACGGCGATGGCACGGCGGATCAGCGGACGGTCATCCTGTCAGGCTTCGGCACGGCGGATTCGCATCAGATGGTCAACGGTCTGGAGCGGGGTCCCTTGGGCGACCTGTGGTTCACCCAAGGAAATCATGCCTACTCACGCGTGGAAACCCCCTTTGGCATCTCGAAATTGGAGAAGGCCGGCGTCTGGCGGTATCGCCCGAAAACAGGACGATTGGACGGCTTTTTCAATCACTCCCGGGCAGGCGCCAACGCGCAGGGGGTGACCCATGATGATTGGGGGCAGACCTTCCACAACTCGGCGGCGGGCAGCGGCGGTTTCCACACCACAGCCGGCGCCATCCCGACCGGCCATACGCAGAAACTCTGGCCACTGACGCCCAACCCGAGCCGGAATACGGGGATCGAGTTTATCGGTTCGAGCCATCTGCCTGACGATCTGCAGGGCCATATCGTCTGGGGCGGGTTCATGTCGAACTCCATCGAAATCCGACAAGTCGTCGATCAGGGCGCTGGATTTCTCGGTGAGAAATTGCCGGATTTGATCCAGTCGGACCGCCGGGAATTTCGACCGGTGAACGTGAGGGTCGGACCGGACGGAGCGATTTATATTTGTGATTGGTACAACCCGACCATCGGACACTATCAGGCGAGCTATCGTGATCCCGCCCGGGACAGAACCCATGGCCGGATCTGGCGGATCACGGCCAAGGGAAGACCGCTGAGCAAGGCTCCGAATTTCGAGGGGCTCAGCCCGCTGCAATTGCTGGAGTTGCTGCGCTCCCCCGAACGCCTCACGCGCACGAATGCCAGAAAACATCTCTTCGACCTGCCGTCGGTGGAGGTGATGCCGGTGGTGAAACAATGGCTCGCGGGCCTGGATCGCGCCGACCCGGCCTATCCGCATCTGCTTTACCAGGCGGGCGGTATTTTTTCCGCGCACGAGGAAGTGTCCCGGGAGCTGGTCGAAGAGATGATCGGGTCGGAGGAACCCCGGGTTCGGGCCATCGGCGCGCGCCTCGTCGGGCGCTGGTGGGATCGCCTTGAGCAGCCGCTTGGGCTGCTCGAAAAGACCGTGGCGGACGAGCACCCGCGTGTCCGGATGGAGAGTGTGATCGCGGCCAGCCATGTGCCTTTGGCGGAGTCGATCCGGGTGGTGGCGAATTCATTGGATCATGCGGAGGATCGCCATATCGACTATGCCTTCGGGCTTGCCGTGCGCGCGCTGCGTCCGCAATGGCTTCCCGCGCTCAAGAAAGGCGAACTGGATTTCGCTCAGAACCCTCAGCACCTGAGCGCGATTTTGAGCCGGGACAATTCGGAGGATACCCTGGAGCTGGTCCGTCAGTTGGCCCGGGGTGGCGCGCCTGAAGATCTGGCTATGCTGGCGAGAATCGGAAATTCCGCGGATCTCGAATATGCCTTTCGCGAGGGTGGCAAGCATCCCGAGGTGCTGGAAGTCCTGCTGGAAGTGGCTCGCGTGCATGGAAAGATGACTTCCGGAAACCGGGTTCGCATGCTCGCGGGTGCGCTCGGGGATGGGGACGCTTCGCTGGAGCCTTACTTGATCGCATTGATCGGCGCCTGGAAGGTTGACGCGATGGCCGAAGAGGTGAGGCAGCGCCTGTCATCGGACCAGACCGGGGACGCCATTCGTCTTGCCGCGATGGAGGCGGCGGCGGCGCTTGAGGATTCGGAAAGTATCGCTCCGCTGGAAAAAATCGCCTCGATGGAGCAGTCCGCCGTGCTCCGCACCGCAGCCATCCGATCCCTGGCCCAGCTGGATCCGGCCCGGGCGGCCGCACGCGCCTTCGCGCTATTGGCAACTCTGTCCGAACCCGGGGAGGTAGCGCCGATGTTGGCGGCGCTGATCGAGGGACCCGGACAGGGGGCCAAGCTGGCCAAGTTGGTCCGCTCCGGGCAACTCGACGACGCGGCCCTCACCCGTTTGCAGCAGGGTCTCGGTTTGACCGGGCAGACCTGCGCACCATTGAACGCGGCCATCGCGTCGGTCCGGAAGATGCCTTCCGTGGCACCGGCGGCATACGATGCGGCTTACGTTACGAAACTGAAAGACCTGGTAGAGTCGTCGGGAGATGCGAAGCGGGGGGCGCTGGCGTACCAGAAAGCGGCGACCTGTGCCGGGTGTCACAAAATCGACGGCGTGGGCGGAGACATCGGGCCGGACCTGACGGAGGTCGGCTCGGGCCGCAGCCTGGAGCTGTTGATCGAATCCGTGCTCTGGCCCAACCGGCAGATCCGCGAGGGTTACATGACGACTCGGATCACCACCAGAGACAAGCAGATTCATACCGGCTATCTGCTCTCGGAAGAAGGGGGTGTGATCAACCTTCGGGACATCGCCACACCCAATGTCAAGAAGATCGCCCGGGAGAGCGTCAGAAAGGAAGAAGAGGCGGGCAGCGCGATGGTGATCGGCCTCACCGCCGCCCTGAGTCGTGACGAGTTGGCGGATCTCATCGCTTACCTCGCTAGTTTGAAGAAAAAATGACCATGAACAGAGCCACGATTTGCCGTTTTTTTGCCTGCTGATCGGATGGCTGCTGCTGCCTTCGTTGTCATCAGCGATAGAATGGGTAGCCCCGCATTCAGACCGTGCGATGTTGCAGCGGGGGAAGCCTGTACTTATTTAGGGGAGCTACCTGAGAAGATTCGAACAAGGCCCCGGAGGAAAAATCCCTTAGAAGTACAGTACAGGCACCTGCAATTGCGCGCCGTGTTCGCGATGCGCGGGCGACCCTTTCCCGGAGCCACCCCGAAGCTCTGGGCACCCTCCACCGCGCCGAACACGACCACCGGCCACTCGGTGATCCCGTCGCGCTCGGCGATTCAGCCGGGCGACCACCGTAATTTCGTCGGTGTCGCGATTTTGCGGGCTGGTTCGATATACTGATGCAGATGCTCAGCGAACCGGACATTGTCAGAACTCTGCTCAGGGACAGAATCAAGATTCTGGCTTATCTCGATTCATTTCTCGGTGATTACCAACTGGCCGAGGACTGTTTCCAAAACGTCTGTGCCGAAGCGGTAGGAAAACAGGATTATTTCAACGACGAAACACATGTCCTGCGTTGGGCCTTGCGCACGGGGCGGAACAAATCCATCGACGTGGTGCGCCGCCGCAGCCGGGAACGACAAATCCTCGACGAAAAAATCCTCGATCAGCTGGAGGATCAGTGGTTTTCCCAATCAACTTATCCGGCCGACGAAGATTCGGTAAGAGTCGAGGCGTTGCGCGAGTGCCTCGCCACCCTGACGGCCAACAGTCGGCGCATCGTCCATCTTCGCTACTCGGACGGTCTGAAGCCGGCGCGAATCGCGGAGTTGTTGGAGCGCAAGGTGGCAACCGTCTATCGCGCCCTAACACGTGCCCTTGTCGCCCTGCGCGAATGCATGGAGCGACGCTTGAATGATGACATGAATGAGGAGCAAATATGAGTGATGAAGATTTCTACGAATTGGTCCTGCGCTATCAGGAGAAAAATCTGACACCGGATGATTTGGATCGCCTCAGCCGGGAGCTGGACAACAACCCGGAGCGGCAGGCAGAGTTTACCGCGGTCTGCGATACTTCGCGATTGCTTCGAGAGGTGTCGGCTGTTTCCTGTCCCTCAAAACGGGATCAAGGGCGGATTCTTCGACCTTTTCTGTCATTGGCCTTGATCGAGCGCCTTGGGTTGGCCGCTTTGGTGGTTCTTTGTCTCGCCCTGATTTGGGCGTTGCACAATCGCGCCGGATCACCGGACCCACAGTTCGGAATCTCGATCGCCAAACTGGTTTCGTTGAGTGAAGACGCTGCTTTCAGCAAGACTCACGAAATGCCCCGGCTACCCGGATCGACTCTCAGCAAGGGATGGATGCAGCTCGATCGCGGAATCATCGAAATCCGCTTTCACAGCGGGGCAAACGTGGAAATAACCGGCCCCGCCGTATTCGGAATCGACACCCCGATGCGTGGTTATCTTGAATTTGGTCATGTCAGGGTTCACGCACCCGCCGAAGCGCGGGATTTTGTGGTGGGAACAACGTCGATGGAGGTCGTCGATCTCGGCACTCGCTTTGAATTGTCGGTCGACCGTGCCTCGAACGAAGCGCAGGTCAGTGTGACCGAGGGATTGGTCGATCTGCATCTCGGCGGAGAAGGAGCTCCTCAACGGATCCAGTCTCTCTCAGCGGGACGCCGGGCGCGGGTGGATCCTTTCGGCCGAATTCTTTCTATCGAAGGAGTGGCTATGTCCGGGAGGGACACTGGTTTGCTGGCCCACTGGCGACTCGATCGCGTGGGGAAGGGTGGAATCGTGGATGATTCCTCCGGGCTAAACCGGCATGCCCATTTTCGTGGTGATCCCGATGGCTCCGCCGTGGCCGGTGTGGATGGCGATGCGCTGAACCTCGCGGGCGGATCGTATATTGACATCAGCGAGCATGTGGCTGCGCTCACGGATTCCAGTTCGTTCACGTTTTCCGCATGGCTGCGAGACCCGGTCGATGTCATTTTCTCTATTTCGGATGGCAGCCCGAAGAATCGGATTCAGTTCGAGATTCACAAAGGCAATTTGCTCTATGGTTGGCAAGAAGGCGCGAGTTTTGATGCTGTTCAGGCAAAAGTATCGGGTTGGGAGCCCGATCGGTGGTATCACGTCGCGGTAACGGTAGCTGGCGGAATGGTGACGATCTACCGCGATGGCGAATGGCTCAATTCGCAGTCCTACGGCAAATGGATCAGCACGAAACCGCTGGCCCCGGGCGATCTCGTCAATCCAGTCCACGCCGCAATCGGCTTGCTCAAATCAAACCACGCCCACGAGCGCCAGAAACTCGATGGACCTATTGACGACGTTCAGATCTACCGGCGTGCGCTCGATGCACAGGCGGTGCGATCCCTCTTTCAAGACCCGGGAGCGGTGTGGGAAGGAAAGTAAACAGTTCTTTTTTCCCAGACCCCAATGTCGCGATTTTGAACCGTGGTTCGATACAATTACATGTTCTCCTCAAGACTTTTGATTACCGCTCTCGCCTTAACCCAAACAATCGGTCTACCTTGTTCGGCGCTGGCAGAAGAAAAGAAGAAAGACGCCATGACCCTTGAAGAGGTTGCCTCGATTGCTGCGCTGGGGCGGCATCAGGTGAATCAACGTCCGAAGTGGCGCACGGATGAGACCCCTGAACAAAATGCCCGGCGCATGGCCTGGTGGACGGAGGCTCGCTTTGGCATGTTCATTCACTGGGGCGTCTACGCCATGCTGGCCGGTCAGTACCAGGGGAAAGACATGGGGGGCGTTGGCGAGTGGATCATGCTCGACGCAGAAATTCCCATTGCGGAATACCAGGCCATGGGGCGTCAATTCAACCCGGTGAAATATGACCCCGAGCGAATTGTCCTGTTGGCCAAAGAGGCCGGCATGAAATATCTGGTCATCACCGCCAAACACCACGATGGCTTTTGTCTGTGGGAATCAGATGTACACGACTGGGGTGTGAAATCCACCGTTTGGGGAAAAGATCTCCTGCAACCACTGGCGGCTGCCTGCAAAAAACACGGTCTTCGGTTCGGGCTGTATTTCTCGCACAACCATGACTGGAGCACCCCTGGAGGCGACAACGCGGATCGCAATTGGGACCCCATTCAAACGTCAAAAACCTTTGACGACTACTACTACAACGTGGCCATTCCTCAGGCAAAGGAATTGCTGACGCGCTTCGAGGTTCTCGATGTGTTTTGGTTTGATTTGGGCTATGGCGATCACCTGACACCTGAACACGAGAAAGTGATGCTGGATCTGTTGTACAAACACAGGCCCGACATCATCCTCAATGATCGCCTCAATCCCGGTCTGGGTAAATTTACCGGGGACTTCCAGACCCATGAAGGCAACTTCCCCGGTGGCTCTCTGGCCGGCGCGTGGGAAACCTGCATGACCATGGATGGGAGTTGGGGCTTTATCGAAAATGTGCAGCCACACCACCAGAAAGAGGCGCTCGACCTGGTCAGACAGTTGAGCACCGTTGTCAGCCGTGGCGGCAACTACTTGCTCAACATCGGGCCAATGGGTGATGGTGCCGTGCATCCACGCCAATCCGAGCCACTCAGGGAAGTGGGAGCCTGGATGCGCCAGCATGGCGAAGCCATCTATGGATGCGGCGTCAGCCCCGTGCGTCCGGGGAGGTGGGGTGTCTCCACTGGCAAAGACACGGAAAGCGGGCACACGGTCTATCTCCACATTCACAACTGGCCCGAAAGCGGGCAGATTCTCGTGCCCAACGGGTGCGGTCAGGTCCAGAGCGTCCGCTGGATTGGCAGCGACGCAGTTCCGACCGTGACGCCGGCCGCGGGAGAGGCCTTCCTGATTGATATGGGCAGCGAACCGATCCATCCGCTCGGGTCCGTGATCAAGCTGGACATGGCAGGTGAGATCCCGCCACTGCAACGGACCGTGCTGGACCATGCCGACTTCACCACGGAGATTCCAGCCACTTATGGGCAGTTCAGTGACGATTCTGGCGATGCGGAGATATACCTCGAAGACCCGAGCCAGCATTGGTTGTTCGAGATCCGGAAATGGAACAGCCCGGATGAAGTGCTGACTTTCCCGGCCGTGGATACGGCCGTTGATACAGAATACGATGTGATTTTACTGTTTCGTTCGCGACCGGAATGGGCCGGAAACACCTATATTTTCAACATTGGGGAGCACTCCTTCGAGGGCACGGTGGAGACACCGGACGAAAAAGGGGAGGTCTGGGGTCAATTCAGTGGCGTGCGTCTGAAACCCGGCAAACATGGCATTTCCATTCAACCAAAGATTTTGGTGGAAGGTGCGGACAACTTGATGGACCTGCAAAAGATCTACATCCGGCCACGCTGACCAGGCGAGAGCGTTTTGGTCACTTCTTCCCCTTCTGCATCCTCATCAACCAAAGAAACCCGCATGCAACCTCCCCGCATATCACGACACCGGAACTTTTGCCAGGAAACAGACAGATGACATTGAAAAACACGACGTGGATTCGCAGCTTATGGAAATGCTTGCTGTGCGCCTTGATCCTTTCCGCAAGTCCGGCAAGGGCCGAGTTGAGTCTGTGCAAGGTTTTTTCCGACGGCATGGTTTTCCAGCGCCAAAAGCCGGTGAAGGTCTGGGGCTGGTGCACGGCGGGAGATACGGTCACCGTCACGTTCGCCGATCAGACGAAGACGGCGGTGGCCGATGACACCGGTCGCTGGGATGTGGCGCTGGATCCCATGGCGGCCAGCGCGGTCAATCGTGCCATGAACATCACGACGGCGCAGGGCGGAGAATCGAAAACCATCGAAAATATTCTGGTCGGTGAGGTTTGGATTTCCAGTGGCCAGTCCAACATGAACTGGTCCATCCCCAAATGCGACGTCAACAGCCGCAGGACCGCCGCAAACGATGAGCTTCCCGATCTGCGGGTGTTTTTTATCAAATGCGATCAGCGTTATCCTCCGCCGTCGGGTAAATTCCATTTCGAATGGAAGCCTCAACACGACCTTCCCGACACCTTGCAACCCGCCGCCCGGTGGGTGGAGGCCGGCGGTTCGAAGCTCGATGAAGGGGGGCACCCATTGCGCCAAGTCTCCGCGCCCGCTTACTTCTTCGCCCGCCGTCTGCACCTGGATCTGGGCGTTCCCGTCGGACTGATCGACAGTTCGTTGGGCGGCAGTGGGATTGGTCCCTGGTGCGCCCCCGAGGGACTCGCCACCGAACCCACGGATAGGAGCTACTATCTGGATCGCCTGGATCCGGAAAAATCAAACATCATCAAGGAAGGGCGAGGACATCTGAATGGCGAAGTGGGTCTCTACGAAACCTTCATCCATCCGCTCAAGGGCTACGCCATGCGCGGGATGATCTGGCATCAGGGGGAGTCCAGCGCCAACTGCGCGCTTTACGAGGATCATTTGCGGGCGCTGATCAATGGCTGGCGAATGGTTTGGGAGGATCCGGAGTTTCATGCGGGGATCGGCCAGTTGTATCCTTACAACGCTGGCCCGGGGTATCGTTGGGCGGAGACCTCGTGGGCTCAATATCTTGCCGGCCAGCGCATTCCCCGGGCCGGCAGCATCGTGCTGAATGACCACGGTACCCTTGATGACATCCATCCACAGAACAAGCTCGCCAGCGGTGAGCGTTATGCCGCCTGGGCACTGTCAGAAGTTTACGAGCAAGGCGGTCTCCCTCAGGGGCCGCACCCGCGCAAGGCGCGCTGGAACGCCGAAGGCCGGCGCATCGAGATTGATTTCGATTTTGTCGGCGAGGGCCTCCGCCTGAACGCGGGCGAGGAGCCGGAGGAGTTTCGGGTTCGCTGTGCGGATGATGTCGTTTACGGCTGCAAGGCCGTCATTTCGCCGGACGAAAAGCAGATCTGGTTGACCTCCGATCACATCACCGGGGTCAATCCTGCCGTGCTGGTGGAACATGCCTGGGCATCCCATGGCAATGGCGTGCCAAACGTGGTGAACTCGGAAAACCTCCCTCTGACCCTGTTCAAACTGGCGGTTCGGCAGGATTTCAATTCCACGACCCTCATCGAGCAGGATGCGCAGGCGGGCAGGGCCTGGCAGGCGTCTTTGAGAGAGAATGTCACTTTGCCCTATTTTCTGGACAACAGCTACAGCTTCCGCCTGGTGGATGCGCCGTCCTGGTTGAAGCTCACCGAAGGCGGCACCTTGTATGGAATACCGAGGGACGGGGACCTCGGCCTGAGCACCTGCCGGGTTGAACTGGATGATGGCGATGGCCGCGTGGTTTCGGCCACGCTCAAGATCCATGTGGTCGCGGCCGGCTCCCCGTTAATGATCGGCTGGGAACGGGGATGGTATGGACGCCCCGACCACAAGGTGGCGGGTGTGGAGGCGTATTTCTTCGGCGCACATCGCCTCAATGGCGACAACAGCCAGACCTATGTGGCGAGTTCGCCGGATGGAACCTGGGGCAGTCAGGACCTCCGCCCTCTGCCACAGACATCGTGGTGGGTCTGCCGAATTGAAAAGAGGGGTCAGTTTTCGATCGCCAACCATACGGGCGAGGAGATGACCCTGGAGGGCATCTATTTCGACTATATCTCAGCACACCAGAACGCGGACAAGATGACCCTGCGATACGCCGGGGGAGATCTCAAGGACTCCTCCGGCAAGGTGCTTTACAGCACGGCCGTGGCGAGTAGTTCGTGGGTGAACCATGATGTCCCGTTTGCCGGAAGATTGAACGATGTCACCTTGGGCGACGGTGAATCGGCAACCTTCACGCTGGATTTTGAGCCCACCGAATCACCCGCCTGTTTTATCGACAACATTGCGATCAAATTCAGGGCGCCGGGAACCAAGGGGAATGTGTCTCCGGTATTTGTTTCTCAAGTGATCAAGGCGGTCGATGCCGAGGAGGACAGTTCGTATTCCGGTTCGATCAGCGGTTCCGCAGTGGATGTAAACACCGGAGACGCCCTCCGCTACAAAAAACTCGACGGCCCGTCCTGGCTGGCGATCGCTCCGGATGGAACCCTGTCGGGCACGCCAGAGAACCGCCACGTCGGAACCAATCGCTTCAAAGTGGAGGTCTCTGACGGGGTGGGGCCTGCCACCAGTGGTCTTCTGGAGATCAACGTCCGAAACACCAATGATGCGCCTGCGTTTTCCGAGGCTTCTTTCAGCGCTCCGGATGCCTATGAAGGGGCGCGGTACGCGCGGTCCATCGCGGACTCGGCACAAGACCCGGATGTGGGTGACCGCCTGCGCTACAGCCTGGTTGCCGGCCCTGCCTGGTTGAAAGTGGCCGCCGATGGTGAGCTGAGCGGCACACCTGCCGCAGCCGACCAGGGTGTCAACACGTTCAAAGTGCGGGTGGATGATGGCATTGGCGGCACAGGGGCCGCCACGATGCAGATCCGGGTCAATGGCCCGAACGATCCGCCGGCCTTCAAGGTCGAGGTGTTCAAAGCGCCCGATGCCATTGTGGATTTCATGTACGGCGCAACGGTTGCCGACAGCGCGGCGGACGTGGATGGCGACAAGCTCGTGTTTTCGAAAGTGGCCGGGCCGTCGTGGCTGAATGTCGCGGCAGACGGTGCGCTCAGTGGCACGCCCACCGTGGCTGATCTGGGAACCCAGACTTTCGAGATATCGGTGCGTGACGAAAAAGCGGGGGGTGACACGGCCACGCTGCAGATCGACGTGACTGAATCGGATACGTTGCTGGCCGGCTGGCACGACTTTTCTGAGGGGGCGCATGACGGAAGCTCTTTCCCGGCGGACAACACCTCAAAGCTCGTGAGCGCAACCTTGTCCACGCACAAAGGTTCGGGGGGCGGCGACGTGAGCGTGTGGGATTCAGGAAAAGGCGTTGGTTCCACCTCCGGTCTCTGGGGTGGCTTCAAGTCGATGACGCCTGTGCCTTCCGCCGACCTCAACGGAGCCTTTTGCCTGCGGGCGGTCAACGCGACCGGGACGGCAATGCCCCACATGGACATCACCATCACCGCGGTCGATGCTCCGCTGAGTCTGCAGGGGGTTGTGATGGACAGGTGGGCCGGCCTGTCGGTGGAGAACGACAGCATGTTGTACTACCTGTCCGGAGACCTGGACGATCCGGACAACAAGCCGCTTGTGTATCGTCCCGCAACCATCGAGGTGGCTGCCGGGAGCAGCATTGAGGGGAGTCCGACTGTCGTTCGCATGGCGTTCTCGGCGCTGAACGACCGCCGACTGGAAGTGGGGCAGAAGGCGACCTTCCGCATCTACGCCGGAGGATACGGCGGAAGCGGTGTTTTGTTCCACGACAACATTGCCATCATTGGCGAAGTCAAGCCGGATGGCCAGGAGGGGGCGGGAACCCCTGAGGATACCGAGTCCGGTTGGCAGGTACCCTTCAATGGCAAAGACCTGGATGGTTGGAAAGTCCTCGGCGCCAAACAGGACTTCTTTGTCCACGAGGGAACCATCGTCGGAAGAACCAAGGCCGATCTCGGCAATGGGTTTCTCACTTGGCATGAGGAAGTGAAGGACTTCGAGTTGCTCTTTGAGGTGAAGTGCCGTGACGAGGTGAACTCCGGATGCCAGATCCGTTCCTTGTCCCTGGAGGAACACGACGGGCATCTCGCCGGCCCGCAGGTCGAGATCACCCGACGTGGCTACGGTTCGATCTACGGCGAAATGCTCAAGGAGAAAAAGCCTGATGGCACCGTCAAGGGCCGCGGCTTCATCAGCGGGCCTCGGAAAAACGCGGCCGACTGCTGGAAGTCCGACCAATGGAATCAATTCCGCGTCCTCGCCGAAGGCCCCCGCTACCGCGTCTGGGTGAACGGTGTGTTGGTCAGCGACTTCGAGGATCAAAAGACCGACCTTGCCGGCTTCATCGGCCTCCAGGTTCACGGGGCATGGCGTCCGGAGAAAGTGGGGCATGAAGTCCGGTGGAAAAACATCCGGCTGCGAAAGCTTGATCGCGAGTGATGATGTGGAGAATAGTTTGAAGAAAGAATGACCATGAACCGAACCCCGAATTGCCGTTCTTTTTGCATCGCAAAGATTCGCGCTCAAGCCCTTAGCCACCGCCCCTTCACGGTGACATCCTCTCCGCTCCCTGACTGCGCCATCCGCGTCACGATCCCCTCCAATTCAAAATCCTCATCCGTGCCCCACTTCTTCAAATACCGGTCGATTTCACATAATCCAGGGTATCCGGCGCAAACAAGAACGACGAAGGAACCTCAGCCGGCAACTGCCGCGCCGCAGCCCAGGAAATCGCGATCCGAGTCTCCCGATCCCCCTCATCGGAACCCATCTGCGCGATCGCATCGCAAAGATTCGCGCTCAGCCCTTTCGCCACCGCCCCTTCAATCCAGTCCAATGCAACGCTCGTAGCCACCTTCACCGCGGGCGCCGAAACTTCGGCACTGCCCCTGAAAAAGTCGGCGATGACGGAACATCGCCCTCCAACTCGAAGCCTTTTCATAATTCGAATCATCGTCCTTGAAGGCAAAGCCCAATCGGGAACATTACCACAATGACGCTCGAACTCGAACTCAGTCCCGAACAAGCGAACAAGCTTCCTGGCTCGGCCAGGAAGCCGCCCAACGTGGTCTGAACGAAAAGGACCTCCTCCTGGACGCCATCGAACGGCAACGGAACATAGACGATCCCCTTCACGGATAATCCGACGACGAATCGGTTCTGAAAGCTGAAATCGAGCGTCATTTGCCGGAAAATTGGTCGAATTGTATAACCCCCGTCACCACGCTTGGGCCGACCATTTTGAATGGGTCGAGGGCGCCATCCGGATGCAGGGAATCTCGCCGACAGGCAGAGCGAGCATCTCAAAGCTCAAACCGAACCGCCTCAGGGCTCAAGAATTTGCGGGCGGTGTTGAAAGTCGTTGGGAAGCACCCACCAGCTTGAAATTATTTTACTTCAAGGGCAGGACGAATGATCGACTGGTCGGTTTCGCCCATTAAATTACAGCGCCCCAAAGTAGGCTTAAAACTGAAAACTTGGAACTTAAAACTTCTAACCCACTCGAATTACATCCGTGATCACCGCTGGTCACCCACCGACCAAAGTGACCAACTTAGCTTCCAAGTCACCCAAATACTCACCCAACCCCGTTGCCGATCCGTTTTCCCGCAATACGCCGAGATCGGTCTCTTCCCAACACAATCTCCGTCGCTCGAGATCATCATCAGTCAATTCCCGTAAGGCTCGTTTGGCGTTCTTCTTTGCAGTCTCAGACTTAGCCGAAAGCCGCTCTGCATGCTTCACCGGATCGAACCCAAGATTTGCTCGCTCAGCATCCATTCTCCCCTTCTCCGAATCATCTGCAGGGACGAAGCCGTTCAACAGCCAAGCTCCAGTTTGCAATGTTGCGCTGCCAGAATCACAACGATCTCCGCCTCCTCGAAATTCTCCTTCACTGCCCTCCAACTTTCCCATCGCTCCAGACTGCCGTCACTATCCCGTGAAACGATCACCGCATCAAAATCCCGATCGTCCGACGCCGCCAACGCCACCACTTTCCACGTATCCGCAAAATCCTCGCCGATCGGCGTGCCGAACTTCCTCAGCCGCTGAATCGCCCGTTTGTGTGGCAACGCCCGCTCCTCGGCAATCGCTTTGATTCGGCGGCGCGGAGTAAATCCCGTTTCAGGCTCCAAACCGGCGAATTCCACCTCGACCGCCAGTTGCTCCCGATCATCCCGGCTCCAATCCGGCGTGGCTGCGCTTTCCTGGATCACCCGCATTGCCAAACCGGTGCAAACTTCCGCATCCTCCCTGGCCTCGGCCACTACCGCGATCAACGTAGGCATGGAATCAAACCAATGGAGTTGTCAGGCGGATTTCTTCTTCGGCTCCTGCGTCACCCATCGTTCCCCCTCCGAACTCCAGAATTCCCCGGTAGTCAGAATCTTCAGCATCTTCTCGGACTTGGGATGCTCCGAAAGTCGCTTCGCCACGCAATACCCGTCATCATCCGATGACATCAGGATGATCTCCTCCGGCTTGCACTCGTTCAAAATGTAGGGCGAATGGGTCGTCGCGATCACCTGCAACTCCGGAAACTGCTCCTGGATCTTGCGAATCTGACCCACCAGCTTCTCCTGAGCGGAAGGGTGCAAACCCGATTCCAGATCATCAATCATCAGGAACTGCGGGCGCTTGCTCTGGAAGATTGCCGTCAGAATCGTCAGCACGATCAGCGTCCCGTCGCTGATCTCCGATGCCGGCAAATCCTTTTCCGAATCCATGTCGAACCGCAAGGCATCGCCGTTCACCTCATCAACCTCGTCGTAAACCACTTCCTGGTCGTCGATCGTCACCTTCTTCTTGCGGACCTTGACGACCTTTTCGCGAGTGGCGCGAATCCGTTGCACGGCGGGAATGACCGCTTGCAAGTGTTCGGTTAGCAGTTCGAAGGATTCCGGCTCGGCGGTCATCAGATGAGAAACCACCGAGGCCAAGCCGGAGCCGTCTTCTCCCAGCTTTGGTGGAATCTCTTCGGTGTAGGAGAGCGACAGGTTCTAAATTTGCGGACGGATCAGAAACCAGTCCGAGAAAACCGCTTTGCCTTCACGAAACTCGCCACCCTTGATGGTAGCGATCTCGATCCAATTCCCTCCCAGGTTTGCGGCGGCCTTCCACTCCTGCTCACCGAGTTTTCCATACAACTCAAAGTTCCGGCTGTCCCTGGATCCCGGAAGAAACTTCCAATCGGATGAAAACCAGTTCAATGCCCGCAACGCGTTGGATTTACCCACGCCATTGGGCCCGGCAATCACCGTCAATGGCTCGAAATCCAATCTCGTGGAGCGGTGGTTGCGGAAGTTGTTGATTTCCAGTCGAGAGATCATTTCCGCCAGTCTAATGCTCGAGAGGGCCTGTCTCCAGCGGTAGTTGTCGATTCAGAATCAAGGACGGCGGAAATTGGACGGTTCCAGTATTGACGTCAGGATCTGAATGGCTCCGACGGGTTGCGGAAGAATTTACAAGCATTATGATATTAATCATAATTTCCACTTCTGAAATGGGGTCCGTCCCCAGCGAAGCCCCCCACTTCTGAAATGGGGTCCGTCCCCAGCGAAGCCCCCGTCCCCAGCGAAGCCCCCGTCCCCAGCGAAGCCCCCCCAGCGAAGCCCTTCGTCCCCAGCGAAGCCCTTCGTCCCCAGCGAAGCCCTTGCATCGCAAAGATTCGCGCTTAGCCCATTGGCCACCGCCCCTTCAATCCAGTCTAATCTAATTCATCGCTAGTGGCCACTTTCACTGCAGCCGATTCCGTCTGGGTCAATCCCGAGGACAAGCGCAACGTCACCTCTCGCTCGAACGGCGTTTCCAGATCCGGATCTTGTCGAAACTTGAAACTGAAAACTCTTTAAAGCCACCCGAATCACATCCGTGTTCACTGTGAGGATGTCGCTGTAAACCGCGTTCTGTCCCCAGTCCTCCGCAACGCTCAACGCCTTCAACAAATCGACCATCCGGCTGGCGTAATCCGCAAATGTCCGCACCAGCGGCTGCTGGATAACGATCTCGCTGCCATCCGGAGCTTTGCCCGCCCACTTCGCCGCTTTGTCATCCAGATTAGGCTCCTCCCCAACGTTTGTGGCTCAAATAGGCCGCCACTTGCAGGGGAGGCAGTTTGGAGGGAATTTTTGCATCTGTGATAGCCACATTCATGGGTAAAATTCACCTCTACCGTAAGACATCACCGTATTGCAAACTCTTGTTGGTTGATCGGTAATCGAAATCGAACAAAAATCGACCAATACGAATCTGGTAATATTAAACCTCCTTCTTCTCATGGCGTCGTTACAGGAATCAGGCACACAGGAAATCCCATCTCTTCGCATTTTCGTTTCCTCACCTGGCGACGTGAACCGAGAGCGGCGCATTGCCGAAGTCGTCATCGAGCGCCTCAATGCGGAATTTGGCGACGCGGTGAACCTCGCCCCATATTTTTGGGAATACGAGCCCGTGGTCATTACCAAGGACTACCAGGCGCAGATTCCCCCTCCCTCCACGTTTGACATTGTGATTTGCATCCTCTGGTCCCGGCTGGGATCACGGCTCAATTCCACCTACACTTTGCCGCCCGATCACAAGCGCGTGGCTGAGTCTGGCACGGAATACGAATTCGTGGATGCGGCGCTTGCCAATAAGGAAAACGGAACTCCGGATATTCTGGTTTGGGTGAATCGCGAAGTACCGTCGGTTCCTTTGGGCGCCGAGGATCGGGACGAGAGGATTCGGCAATGGGAAAAACTTCAAGCCTTTCTCCGGGAACGGACGCGAGATGAGAAAGAACAAGTCTTCAAAGGCGCCGTCAACAGCTACCGCACCAGGGAAGAATTTGAAACTCGCTTCGAAGACTCCCTGCGCAAGCTCGTCCAGCGTCGCGTTGGCGAAAACCAGGTCGGCAAGTCGAAGCCTACCTGGGAGGGAAACCCTTATCAGGGATTGCAGGTTTTCGAGTACGAACACGCTCCCATATTCTTCGGTCGAACCAAAGCCATCGACGAGTTGATTACCAAGGCACAAAATCGCCTCCATCAGGTATGGGCGCGCCAAGCCATCAAAAACGGAACGCCTTCAGTCGAGTCACCAAGCCCTCCCGAATCCGCGCCTGAACCGCGGGCATTCGTTCTCGTATTTGGAGCCAGCGGTTCGGGAAAAAGCAGTCTCGTGCAAGCCGGAGTTCTACCCATGCTTGTCGAGGCCAATGCCATTGACGGTGTGGGTCTTTGGCGTGCAGCAGTCCTTAAGCCGACCGACGGTGGCCGCAACCTTCTCGTCGCCCTTGCCAGCGCTTTGGTCCAGCCTTCTGCTGTGCCGGAATTGCTGAGCGATGGGACTTCATTCGACGAATTGGTTCAAAAACTCGCGGCAAACCCAGACTCCGCAAACGATCTTGTCAAAGGTGGTCTCTCCCAAGCCGCCGCGGTATTTCTCACCAAGCAAAGGCATATCCTTCAACTTGCCATTGAGCGTGATGAAGCGGAAGGACGAACCGCGGACGCCGAATTGATCCGTCAAAAGCTTGTCGGTCTGGAACAACCGAGGACTTGCCTCGCATTGGTGTTGGATCAACTCGAGGAATTGTTCGCCGACGGCGAAGACTTCCAGATGGTCGATGTATTCTTTGATGTGCTAGAAGCATTAGCGACGGGAGGGCGAGTTCTTGTCCTCGCTACCCTACGCAGTGATTTTTTTGGAGATTGCGAACGGTATGATACTCTCATGCGCCTGAAGGACGGTGATGGTGGCTCCATGCACTTGTTGCCGCCTCAACGACACGAACTTGCTCAAATCGTACGTGGACCGGCACAAAAAGCAGGAGTCCGTTTCGAAGACGGATTAGGTGAAATTCTGGTGGATAAAGCTGCCACTGATGACGACAGCCTGCCACTCCTCGAGTTTTGCCTCAACAGGCTCTACGACGCCCGCCACAAGAACGGCACTCTGACCCACAAGGGTTACGAAGCCATTGGTAAATTCGAAGGCGTTCTCACTCAGGAGGCGAATCGCGTTTTCGATTCCCTCAGCCTGGAAGCACAAGCCGCTCTCGATCCTCTCATTCGCCTACTCACTTCCGTAGCTGAGGCCGATGAAGGGGGACAACAGCGCCTCAAGGTTGTCCGCCGCACCGTCACCCGAGAGCAAATCGAGGCAATTCCGGGCGCAGTGGAATTCGTGAGCGCTTTTGAACAAGCCAGGCTGTTCACCGGTAACAAAGATGCCGCTGACATACCTACAGTTAGTGTGACCCACGAAGCTCTGCTGCGTCGTTGGGACAAAGTCGGTGATTGGCTTGAGGTGGAGGAAAACCTGCATTTTCTCCAATTGCGGGATCGCGTGCGTCAGCGCCAGATCCTTTGGCAAAGCAACGGTGCGGTAGCTGAACTCATTCCACCAGGTTCCGAATTGGATCAAGCCCAAGAATATTCGGAGCGCTATCCAGCTGCATTCAGCGCGGACGAAACTCAATTTATCCAGAAATCGGTGGCTGAATCCGAGCGCAAAGAAAAGCGAAATCGACTTGTCCGGAACCTGGTCACGTTCTGTCTTTCATTATTCGCCATCTTGGCGGCAGGTGCAGCCATTTTTGGGTTTGTTCAGTTATCGCAGAAAGAAGACGCGCTAGTAGTCAAAGCAGATGCCTTGAAAAAGGAGAGGGACGCAACCGCGCTCGCCAAGGCAAACGAGGAAGCGGCTAAGAAATCCCGAGCCAAGGAGCTTCAAGGGGTCCTGAATGCTGCACAGAAAGCTCGGAGTATGGCTTTAGACGCATTCGACTCAAACAATCCCAGATTGGGCTTTGCCCATCTTGGGCAAGCCATGCTCTACAATAGCGACTTACCGCCCGAGATCCAGCTCACAGACCTTACGGATGAGGCTACGAGATTTATCGAAGATACCGTAATGGTTGACCCAATCCCGCTGTTTGTTTTGTCTGATGAAGAAAAAGTTTTGTCTGCAACTTACAACTCAGGCGGGACGCGTCTTCTTACTTTCGGAGGAAGCCGGTTTGGCGAAAGCGAAGACCTAACTGTTCGCCTTTGGAATGCCGTAAACGGCAAAAAGATAGATTGTCCATTCAATGAATCTGACGAATCCTTCTACGCGAAATTTAGCAATGATGGGCATCAAATTGTAACAATTGTCACAGATGGCGTTGCGCAAGTTTGGGATGCGGAGAGCGGTAATGTACTAGGGGAACCGATACCTCATCCAATGGTAGAAAACGCTATCGGGTGAGACCTGAGTTAAATGTAAAATTTTTCAGCATAAAGTGGGCAAATCGGGCGGTATTTTATAATTTGTACAAATTTTATTGTGTGGTTAGGTGCCTATATGTCTGCCACATTAATCAGCGAAACGGACAATGAATTAGTGATCCAAGTGACCGTTTCCAAATCCAGGGAATTTCTGCAATGCGAAGAGGACATCCAAGACGCCTTAAATCAGGTCGGAAAATTGGCTACGAGCAAATGCCTTGAAGATTTCGACTCCGATGGCTCGCCCATTATCGTAGCGGGCAAAAAGTTGACGGCCAAAAAGACAAAAATCGCCAAAAATTATGAAACTCCTTTCGGGGTGGCGAGTGTTGAACGATACATCTATCAAGATTCAAGTGGAGGCAGTGTGCATATCCCAATGGAGCTGGATGCGAGAATCATTGGTGGAACGACACCACGGTTTGCCAAGATCGTAGGCTTCAATTATGCTCACAACAATGCTGGTGTGGTGCGATCCAACCTCCTGCAGATTCTCCATCGGGACGTATCGAGATGCTACATTCAGGATCTTTCGCAACTGGTTGCCAATCAAGTCGATCAAAAAAGTCGTTACTGGAACTACGAAGCCAGCGAGCCCCTCGCTGGAGAAGTAGCCTTCATCTCTCTTGGTATCGATGGCACTTGCCTGTTGTTTTGCGACGAAGGGCACCGCCAAGCCATGGTGGGAACGATTGCATTCTACGATGCAGCCGGTGAACGCCTGCATACCAACTACGTCGGCTCAGCGCCCGAACACGGGAAAGCCACGTTTTTAGATCGCATGGACGAAGAAATTGCACGAATCAAATCCAAATTCACAGATGTGCGTTATGTGGGCATTAGCGATGGGGCAACTGACTACCTGCCGTGGCTAAAAAAGCACACGACAACGCAGGTTCTCGACTTTTGGCACGTGAGTGAATATATCAACGCGGCGGCCGGAGCAATTCATCGCAAGAAGTCGGAGCGTGAGGCTTGGATTGAAGATGCTTGTCACGCCCTCAAGCACAATCATGGTGCCGCAAGAGAAATCTTGGCAGAGTTGGAGCTGGCCTATACCAAGAATCATTCAAAAAAGATCCAGAGTGATCTTGATTCCGCCATTTCCTACTTTTCGAACAATCTCGAGCGAATGAACTACGCAAGTTATCGCAAGAGCCACTTACCAATCGGTTCGGGTGTGACTGAGGCGGCTTGTAAGACTTTGGTCAAAACCAGAATGTGCGGTTCAGGTATGAAGTGGGGCCAATCAGGTTCGGATACCGTCCTGACTTTGCGTGCCCTGGCATTGACACCATCACGTTGGGCGGAATTCTGGGAGAAACTCACCAAATTTGGACTCACATCTTCCTCCAAAGCCTAAATCAACTCTCATGTGAAGATCGTTGACCTGTTAACTCATCAACTAAGTTACACTACATTTAACTCCGGCCTCACCCACGCTATCTTTAGTCCCAATGACCAGTTAATCCTCACAGCGAGCCGCGACGGACAACTACGGCTTTGGGACGCCAAAACGCGGAACCCGGTAGGAAAAGCGATGAAACACGTTGGGGTAAGTGCTGCGGCTTTTAGCCCGGACGGATCACGAATTGTTACAACTGGAAGCCGCGATGAGCCTGCACTTCTGTGGGATGCAAGAGTTTGTGAACTTCTCGGTTCATTGGGTCCGGTGAGTCTCCACGAGATCGAAGTAGGGGCCGCAATGTTCACTGGCGATAGTCGGCGCATCGTGACCCAAGGAACAAATGGATCCGCCATTTGGAACGCCGCCGATGGACGCCGAATTCATGAACTGCGCCACGAACATCACTCCAATGCGTTTTTCAGTCCGAATGGAGAGCATATCGTAGTGCATTTATATGATGATTGGGGTACGACCCTTCTTTGGGATGCGAATACCGGAGAAGTGATTGGCGAACTTAACAAGGGGCGTGGGGCAGGTTTTGTGCTCTTTAGCCAGGACAATCAGACTCTTCTCACTATGAGTCATGAAAGCGAAGCAGACGGAGGGAGCGTACGATTGTGGGACGTTTACCTGAATTCGCCTCTTGAGGAGGAATCGCAAAGAGGGGCATGTCCCTGGACCATGGATTTTGGTCCTGACGGTCTCCGGTTTCTGACGGTTGACGATAATGAAGGTGTGCAAATTTGGGACACGATGACCGGATTGCCCTTGGGAGATCCGTTACGACATCCTGACACTGTTGAGCGAGCGGTATTCAGCCCGGATGGATCGAAAGTACTAACAGTTAGTCTAGATGGGAAAGTTTGGGTGTGGAACAGTGCAATTTCCAAGCGGAGAACAATTCCAGCGGACAATACTACCTGGGGAGGTGCAGAGACTCCACACAGCCCTAGATTCAATCTGATACGAAAACACGATAGGAAATTTGAGAAAGAAGGTAATCTCGTTGAGGTGCCAAAGCCTTCGCTAAAAGAGCAAGCCTATGATTTGTTTCACCTGGCTGGCCTCCATTTTGACGGCGATGGCCGGACGCAACAAATTCCAAACAATCAACGCGTTGAATGGCGCAACGAGCAATTCTCTGGTGCGCCAAACAAAGAAAATGCGTGGACTGCCATTCTCCGCCGGAGGCTGTTCGGTGCGGAATTGCAATCGCTGGGATTAGTAACGAGCAGTGCAGACTTGGCTAAGTTCGACACAGAACTGAGAATTATCGAAGAGACAATTAACCGGGAATTGGAGGGACCATTGGATGCTTGGGACTACCGAGCATCTCCTAATCCTGTGGGAGAAACCCTCGAAACCGGCCCGGTGGAACGAACAGCATTTAATTCCCTAATTGATGCCTACGATTTGAATCCTGGATTTCCCTTAATTCATATTGCGCTGGCCGCAGTCGAATTAAACGCGGAGCGAAAGGCGTTTCTTGAGAAATATGGCCTGAATCGCCTGGAAGGCGTGGAAGTGATGTCTGCAAAAGCTCCGCATCACAAGTATGATGGAACCTACAGAGCAAAAGCAGCAGGCATCCTTTGGCTTCATGGCGACAAAAGTCTTGCCACGGAAGTCTACGCCGAACTAGTTTCCAAGTTTGATCCCGCACGGAAGACTTGGGGCTCTCGTGCATGGCTTGAACAGCTGCACGAATTGGATGAGGACAACTACTATTAATCCGAAAATTAAATAGCCGACACCTAATGATGTGGTATTGTTAGGGATGAAGAGAGACGCCAGAAAGCTTTCGCCTGACCAGCAAGAGCACCTCCGAATGACTGCGGTGCGTATGGTTGTTGAAGAAGGCTACACCCAACGGGAAACAGCTCGTGCGCTTGGAGTAAGTCGGCAAGAAGTAAACCGGTGGTGTCGTAAGTATGAAAAGAGAGGGTGGGACGCACTTCGAGCAGTGAAGCGGGGTCGTAAGGTCGGCGAAAAACGGTTACTATTGCCTTGGCAGTGCGCCACGATTGTTAATCTGATCACCGATAATATGCCCGATCAATTGAAATTGCCATTTGTCCTTTGGACGAGGGCTGCGGTTAGAGATTTGATCGAAGAAAAATTTGGGATCACCTTGAGTCTAATTACAATGGGAAACTATTTAAAGCGCTGGGGTATGACTCCTCAAGTTCCAATTCGCAAGGCCTACCAACAGAATAGCGAGTCTGTTCCGGCGCTGGCGTGAGGAGGAGTATCCAGCTATTGAAAAGCGAGCCAAGGAAGAGGGCGCAACCATATTTTGGGGCGATGAAGGCAAAACCACTAACGAAGTTCACGCTGGACGAAGTTATTCGAAGAAGGGCAAGACTCCCGAAGTTCGCGAGAGCGGCAAAAAGCTGAAGCTCAACCACATTTCGGCTGTCACCAACAAGGGAGAAATGCGATTCATGACCTACACAGCTCGAATGACCCAACTCAAGTACATCCTCTTTCTGGGTAGATTGATTCAGAGCCACGATCGAAAAGTGTTCTTTATTGCAGACAATCTTTCTGTGCATCATGGCAAAAAAGTCAAAGCGTGGGCCAAGGCGAACGAGTCCGAGATAGAGCTCTTCTACATTCCCGCGTACTCCCCTGAACTCAATCCAGATGAATATCTGAATCGCGATATCAAGAAGAACGTCCACGGGAAGAAGGCGCCAAGGACCCTCGCTGAATTGAAGGCTAATGTCATAAGCTTCCTGAGAATGCTTCAGAAATCCCCAAGCAGAGTAATCCAGTATTTCAACAGCCCAAAAGTAAAATTCTGTGCCGCGTGAAGTGTCGGCTATTTAATTTTCGGATTAATACCACAATGGCCGATGGGAACACTACAAGGGCTATTGCACCGATGTCTTTTTTGGCGAAGCTCAAAAATTCGTGGATCGCGCTGTAGAGGAAAATAAACCTTTCTTTGTTTACCTGCCCACCAATGCGCCCCACGGCCCTTATATCGTGCCGCCCGAATATCGCGAACCCTACGCGGGGAAATGCAAACCCAAGGTTCAAAACTTTTTCGCGATGATCACCAATCTGGATGAAAACGTCGGCAAACTGCGCCGCCATCTTGAAGACATTGGCCAGGCCGACAACACCCTTTTCATTTTTACCAGTGACAATGGCACTGCCGCGGGTGCGGGAGTCTTCAACGCCGGCATGCGAGGCAGAAAGGGCGATGAGTATGAAGGTGGACATCGTGTGCCGATGTTCATCCATTGGCCCGGCGGGGGACTGGATAAGGAAAAACGCATCGAAACCCTGACCAACATCACCGATGTCGTGCCCACCCTGGTGGATTTGTGTGCCTTGGAGACACCGGAGGATTTGCACTTTGATGGCCAAAGCCTGCGCCCCCTGCTTGAGCAAGGTGACAGCGCCCCCTGGCCGGATCGCATTCTCATGACGGATCAACAATACCGTTGGCCCATCCGAAAATGGAAAGCCACGACCATCATGAACGAGCGCTGGCGCTTGATCAACTATCGCGAGCTCTACGACATCCAGACCGATTTCGGCCAGGAGAACAACGTCTACGACCAACATCCCGAAGTCGTGCAACAACTCAGCACCTGGTACGACCAACTGTGGCATACGGAAATCGAACCGGAGATCGACATCGTGGCAGAGATCCCTGTCGGCACCGATCACAGCGATGAAGTCATCCTCGCCTACCACGACTGCTGCCTCCATCGGGGCGGCTGGTTTCAGGACACCATCCGGTACATGGAGTTCAAGCGTCGTGAAGAAGGCGAGCCCAAGGCGTTCTGGCCGATCCATGTGGACACCCCCGGTACCTATCGCATCGAACTTCGCCGCTGGCCGGTTGAAGTGGATCGGCCGATCCGGGGCCTTTGCGATCCGGCGCCCGCCGTCTATGGCCTGCCCCGTTGGAACAAAAAACATCCGGCGGTAGCACTGAAGGCCATCTCCGCCACCCTGATCGTCGGTGTTCAGACCGAGACCGTGCCCGTCGGCGCCGAAGACAAGGCCGCCATCTTTCATCTCACCCTGCCTGAGGGCGGCACCCGTCTGTCCGCGCATTTCAACGATGGCAAGCAGGACACAGACGCCTTCTTCGTCCATGTCATCAGAACGGATTAATGCGCAGCACCCACTTGCATCCACCCGCATCCGTATTTCACAGTCCTCAACGCAACACCAGCTCATCACACACGCCAGACACGTCAACCCAAACAAAGGCAGCATGGTCATGATCCCTATCGTTCACGCAGTAAAAATTCATCTCCTTGGCCTGCTGATTGGCCTGTACATGTTCAGTGGTGCCCCATCATGGGCTAAACCCACAGCAGAAGATCGCCCGAATATCCTGATCATCTTCACCGACGATCAGGGTTATGCAGATTTGGGGTGCTACGGGTCGGAGACAAACAAAACCCCGCGCCTGGACAAGCTGGCCTCGGAAGGCACGCGGTTTACCGATTTCTACGCGCAGTCGGTTTGCGGCCCCTCGCGTTCCGCCCTGCTCACCGGTCGATATCCAAGCCGCAGTGGCGGCTGGTCCATGCCGGCGGACGAGGTCACCTTTGCGGAATTGGGGCGCGAAGCCGGTTACCAAACCGCCTGCGTCGGCAAGTGGGATGTCTCGGATCGCAAGGCCATTCTTCCGCGCATGCCCAACGCCCAGGGATTTGATTATTACTTCGGCACCCTCGGCGCCAACGACGGAGGCGCCGTCGGATTCCACGAAAACAACGAAGCCGCTGGGCGCACACAAGACATGGGCAGCCTGACCAAGCTCTATACCGACAAAGCCATTGATTATCTCGAGAGCCGACGTGACAAAGAGAAACCCTTCATGCTTTATCTGGCGCACACGATGATGCACACCGTCATTGATGCCTCGCCGAAGTTCCGAGGCACTTCCGAGGGCGGGCTCTATGGCGATGTGGTGGAAGAATTTGATTTTGAGACCGGCCGTCTCCTTGACACACTGGATGCGCTTGGCCTGCGTGAGAACACCCTGGTCATCTATACCACGGACAACGGCCCCTGGTGCCAATCGCGTTACACCGAGCGCAAGGCCAAAAAAGGCCATCACCCCGAGGGATCTATTTTCTGGGGCAATCCCGGCCACCTGCGCGGCGGCAAGGCTTCTGCCTATGAGGCCGGATCCCGCGTGCCCTGCATCATCCGCTGGCCGGGCAAAGTGCCTGCCAATCGCGTATCCGGGGCGGTCTTCTCAACCTTGGATTTTCTTCCCACCTTTGCCCATCTTGCGGGCTTTGAAGTACCCGATGATCGCATCATTGATGGCGTGAACCAGACGGATCTTCTCTTAGGTAAATCGGAAACCGGCAGTCGTGACGGTTTTGTGTACGACCAGTTCCGTACCCACTTTATGGGAATCCGGCATGGAAAGTGGAAACTCCTTATGCCCGGTCGGAAGGAGGTTGCCCCCGGTTTCCTGATGGATTTCGGAAGCAACAGCTATGAACTCTACGATCTTGAGGCCGACCCCGGCGAAACCAGGGACCTGGCCACAGAGCATCCTGAGGTCGTTAAAAAACTCAAGCAAAAACTCGAAGCCCATATCGCCACGCACAAGGACGTGCCATCAGAAAATGAAACGCCATGAAGGTGAGATGACTTCCTGTTTTCGTTCTAACGTCATTCACTTCCTCCTCCTACTTTCACATCATAGAGCACCTCTTTTTCAGCGCCCTGTTTATGAGCTTGTCCGGGATCGCTCAAGCGGCGGACAAGCCCAATGTCGTGCTCATCATGGCCGATGACATGGGCTATGGCGACGTGGCCTGCAATGGCAATCCGATCATTCAGACGCCGGAAATTGACAAGCTCGCCAGTGAGTCCATCCGCCTGGAGGATTACCACGCCTACCCCTATTGCGTCCCGGCACGCGCCAGCCTGCTGACCGGCCTCTACGCCGACAAGACGGGCCTGCATACCCATGACAACCCGCTCCGCTTTCTCTGGACAGACAGAGCACTGGTCAGCACGCTGTTCAAGCAAGCCGGTTACACCACCGGCATGTTCGGCAAATGGCACCTCGGGGATCTTCACCCCTACGGGCCGGAGTCACGTGATTTCGATGAGGTAGTGCGTCATTTCAGCGGCGCCATCGGTGTCCTGGGTGATTACTGGGACAATGATTACAAGGACGATCACTATTATCACAATGGCCAATGGGAACGCTATGAGGGGTATTGCACCGATGTCTTTTTTGACGAGGCGCAAAAATTTGTGGATCGCGCCGTGCAGGAAGACAAGCCCTTCTTTATTTATCTGCCCACCAATGCACCCCACGGCCCCTATATCGTGCCGCCCGAATATCGCGAAGCCTACGCAGGAAAAGGCAAAGGCAAGGTCCAGAATTTCTATGCGATGATCACCAATCTGGATGAGAATATCGGCAAGTTTCGCCAGCATCTGGAAGACATCGGGCAGGCCGATATTAATCCGAAAATTAAATAGCCGACACTTCACGCGGCACAGAATTTTACTTTTGGGCTGTTGAAATACTGGATTACTCTGCTTGGGGATTTCTGAAGCATTCTCAGGAAGCTTATGACATTAGCCTTCAATTCAGCGAGGGTCCTTGGCGCCTTCTTCCCGTGGACGTTCTTCTTGATATCGCGATTCAGATATTCATCTGGATTGAGTTCAGGGGAGTACGCGGGAATGTAGAAGAGCTCTATCTCGGACTCGTTCGCCTTGGCCCACGCTTTGACTTTTTTGCCATGATGCACAGAAAGATTGTCTGCAATAAAGAACACTTTTCGATCGTGGCTCTGAATCAATCTACCCAGAAAGAGGATGTACTTGAGTTGGGTCATTCGAGCTGTGTAGGTCATGAATCGCATTTCTCCCTTGTTGGTGACAGCCGAAATGTGGTTGAGCTTCAGCTTTTTGCCGCTCTCGCGAACTTCGGGAGTCTTGCCCTTCTTCGAATAACTTCGTCCAGCGTGAACTTCGTTAGTGGTTTTGCCTTCATCGCCCCAAAATATGGTTGCGCCCTCTTCCTTGGCTCGCTTTTCAATAGCTGGATACTCCTCCTCACGCCAGCGCCGGACAGACTCGCTATTCTGTTGGTAGGCCTTGCGAATTGGAACTTGAGGAGTCATACCCCAGCGCTTTAAATAGTTTCCCATTGTAATTAGACTCAAGGTGATCCCAAATTTTTCTTCGATCAAATCTCTAACCGCAGCCCTCGTCCAAAGGACAAATGGCAATTTCAATTGATCGGGCATATTATCGGTGATCAGATTAACAATCGTGGCGCACTGCCAAGGCAATAGTAACCGTTTTTCGCCGACCTTACGACCCCGCTTCACTGCTCGGAGTGCGTCCCACCCTCTCTTTTCATACTTACGACACCACCGGTTTACTTCTTGCCGACTTACTCCAAGCGCACGAGCTGTTTCCCGTTGGGTGTAGCCTTCTTCAACAACCATACGCACCGCAGTCATTCGGAGGTGCTCTTGCTGGTCAGGCGAAAGCTTTCTGGCGTCTCTCTTCATCCCTAACAATACCACATCATTAGGTGTCGGCTATTTAATTTTCGGATTAATAACACGATTTTTCTTTTCACCAGTGACAACGGCACGGCAGTGGGCGCAGCCATCTTCAACGCCGGCATGAAGGGCCGAAAGGGTGATGTGTATGAAGGCGGCCATCGCGTCCCTATGTTCATTCATTGGCCCGGCGGTGGGCTGGACCAGGAAAAACGCGTCGATACCCTGACCAACATCACCGATGTGGTGCCCACCCTGGTGGACTTGTGCGGCCTGGAGATATCGGACGAATTGCACTTTGATGGCCAGAGCCTGCGCCCTCTGCTGGAGCAAGGTGACAGCGCCCCTTGGCCGGATCGCATCGTCATGGTCGATGAGCAGCATGGCTGGCCCATTCGAAAGTGGAAAACCACAATCATCATGACCGAGCGCTGGCGCTTGATCGAAAATAGAGAGCTGTATGACATCCAGGCTGACTTCGGCCAGGAAAACAACGTTTATGATCAACATCCCGAAGTGGTGCAACAACTCGGCGCTTGGTATGACCAGCTGTGGCATGAGGAAATCGAACCGGAACTCCAGGACATTTCTGAAATCCCTGTCGGCGCCGAACCGAACAGCGAGGTCATCCTCGCCTACCACGACTGCTGCCACCACCGAGGCGGCTGGTTTCAGGACGCGATCCGCTACATGGAATTCAAGCGCCGTCAAGAACATGAGCCGAGGGCGTTCTGGCCCATCCATGTGAACACCCCCGGCACCTATCGCATCGAATTGCGCCGCTGGCCGATTGAAGTGGACTTGCCAATCCGAAGCCTTTGCGATCCAGCACCTGTGATCTATGGCGTGCCTCGTTGGCACAGAGAACATCCGGCGGTGGCATTGGAAGCCACCACCGCCACCCTGATCGTCGGCGAGCAGACAGAGACCGTGCCCGTCGGCGGCGAAGACAAGGCTTCTGTCTTCCATCTCACCCTTCCTGAGGGGAGCACTCGCTTGACCGCCTATTTCAATGACGGCCAGCACGACACGGACGCCTTTTATGTCCATGTCATCAAAACGGATTAACTTTCATGCGAATTTCGCCGTCATTCCGTCATTCCCACAATACCGCCTCATCACGCGCGCCAAATACCTCAACCCAAACAATGGAGCCATGGTCATGACAAGCACCTTCAGCTCAAAAAAGACTTTTATCCTTTGCCTGCTCATTTACCTGTGCTTGCTCAGTGCCACGGCATCATTGGCCGAACCGGCGGTGGATCGGCACCCAATCTGAGTCAATAGTGGGCTAGTAGGTCGTGAGGTTTAGAGACGGAGTGATTCTTCGCTTTTTATCCACGTAGATTGCCGCCGTGATTCGAATGTCGCTGTGACGAAGGTATCGCGAGGCTTCGAAGATTCCATGCTCGCTGACAATGATGCTTCCAACCTCTTTCCGCAATTCGTGGATCGGTTTCCTTGCGGTTACGCCTTGTGACCTCAGCCAAGCTCGAAGACGGTTGAAAACCCTGTCGCATCGGTAGTGGCGCGATCCTGGACGCTTATTTGCTTCCCTTTCGGACTCAACCACAAATTCGCCCTTTGCTTCCACTTGAAAGTCGCGAAACAACGCGACCACCTGGTCGTTCAAATCGATCTCCCCGGCCGAGTCAGCGGACTTCAGTTGATGATACTCGGTGGTTTCCACTCGCAGAGCTGCTTCATTTAGATCGACAGCTTGCCAAAGCAGGTAGTCGATTTCGCTGATCCGTAGTCCACAGATGCAAGCCAAAGTTAGGGCTTTCAAAACTTCCGGGTCGGAGTATCGCAACTCGGACATCGCAGCCCGAATGATCTCTGTCGCATTGATTTTGCTGTGGTAGCGCATCAAAGCAGGTTTCTCCATTGAGACCTGATCAAATGGAAGTGGATTGGGCATGCTGATTTCTTCGCTTAGGAATGGTAATAGTTTCCGCGAGAACTGAGCCTTGGCATTTCTGACCAAGCTGTTCACCGTAGTCTTGGCACTTTGCAAAGATGCCGGGTTTTGATTTGCTGCTTCCAAGTAGCGATTTTTCCATTTGGTCACCCTTCTTGGTGTGATTTCACTCAGCTTCACCGCATCGACACTTTCCTGCCAGGCTTTGGTGCCCCCCTTCAAGCCGTCATATTTTTTTTTCGTCCTCGATCCTCATGACTCCCGCAACAACACGCCGGAACGCTTTTGTATAGGCATCTTTCGATTGAGGCCGCGCAGTTGAAAGGCGAGTCGCGGCCTCGATCAACGCCCCTACCGTTTCAGGCTTCTCCGCTTTCGGTTTGATTGTCTGAGGCTTGAATTTTGCAATAGTTTCGTCCCAGCCGTGCTCGATCAAATACTGAAAAATCTTCGCCGCTTTGGACGATGCCGCTTCTTTGTTTCCGGTGTCGAGCGGAAACCTAACTCTTTTCTTTTGGTAAACGATCCTGACCGAATAGTTAGGACTTTCATCCCCATTTCGACATGCCACCTTTTCCACCCGGTCTCTCCAATACCCCGAACTGGTGCGAGGGACGCCCACTGTCTTTCGTTTTGGCTGGGCGCTGGCTGGGCATCTAATATCGTTCTGAACATTGCTCATGTGTTCCGATGTGTTCCATTATTCTTGAAGTAATTCGCTAACAATAAGCCGTTTATGGGCTTAAATCCATAGCAAATAGGCTCAAATAGAGCATTATCAGAACACCAAATGCGTAGACTGTAAATCTGCTGGCTATGCCTTCGCTGGTTCGAATCCAGCCCTGCCCACTTCCCTTAAAATGAGCGACTTACGAGAAATTGTAAGTCGCTTTTTTCTTGAAATGATTTCGTGTCGGCTCACTTTCGGCTCACTTTTGCAGACCTAAACTGACCCATTTGGTACGGTTTCGGTTTTGTGACTGCTTTCACACCGTGCGTGAGATCATCCAGCAGCGTGCGTGGAATTGCATTGAATTGGGTATACTTCAGACCGCTTGAAAATTAGCCGTTCCCAAGGATCAAATCAGGGGTATAATCGGCGGTTAGCTTGACGAGATGACCGGACATACACTCGACTTTCGCAATGGCGAGGCGGCTCGGAAACTGATTCAGCGAGGGCAAGCCTCTAAGCTTCAGTTGCAGCGCTTTGAGAGATGGACCTTGCCCGGAATGCTTGAATTCTATTTGACGCTACAAAGCCAATCGGAAGGGGTGGCGCATATCTGGCAGGAGATCGCTTCAACCGACAACGATTATCAAAATTGGCAGGCTCTTGATTCGGTCGCTTGCGGACGGACGCCACCCAAGCTCAAGCTCGAAAAATGTCCGCAGGCTCCCCAATTCTTCAGGCTGAACACACCCGAGGTTGTGAAACCGAACTCGCATCTGAACCTTTGTTTCTCTGAGTTTCAGCAGCAGTTCGTGAGAGTGGCGAAGGGGGCGGGTTTCCAGGCGAGCTTTGCCAAGGCTCAAGTCGGAATCATGCAAGAGTTGGCGGATAATGTGTTTCAGCACAGTGAATTTGCACAAGACCGGAAGTATTCGGGAGTGACAGCTTTTCACGCAGAAAGCGGCTACCTCTGCTTCTCGGTAGTTGATTCCGGAATCGGAATCTTGAAGAGCCTGCAAACTTCCACAGATTGGGGGCACTTGGACTCAGATGAATCAGCTCTCCGCGCGGTCATTTATGAAGGGGCAAGTCGAAAAGTGGGTATGGGAGAAGGGGAAGGCTTCAAGCAACTTCTACGAGGATTGATGGATCGCAATGTGCAAATCAGGATCAGAACTGGAAGTTCTTCGGTCGCGTTGCGCCACCAAGGCGACAAACGGGATGCGGGATTTGCCAATTCACCGCCGCTGAACGGAACTCATGTGAGTCTGATCACCAATCTTAAGCAGTGCGGGGAAGAAAAAGAAATTATTTTCGTTTGATTGAATCACTGGGTTGAGTTATTGAGTGCTTAATGATCGACGAATTGGTCACGATCCAACCCAATCGACCTACGCTCCTGGGCTCTCCCGCCGCACAGGAGGACGTCGCTTCGGTTCTTGCGGTGTTTGAGAAAATGGAGGCTCCCGACGTGATGGTTGATTTTGACTTTTCTGGTGTCGAAGACACCAATGGAAGTTACCTACGAGCTTCGGTGTATTGGGCGCTGGAGTGCGGAAGAGCTTCAGCGGAAAAAGCTCAACCGGACGCAGCCGATTCATTTAGCGTCCGTCCTTATCCACTTTATCCAGTTGTTTCCAATTGTGCAGACTCTGTGCTTCAAGAGCTAAACGAGTTTCTTAATCCGCGCAATCTACCAATTCTTCTACGGCTCAAGGGTAAAGGGCTTGAAGTAAAAGAAGCCGCGGTAGTTGGGAGCTTGGATCCTTTTTTGGCGAGCACCATGAGTCTACTTGCAGATCTGGGGGAAGGGACCGCGCAAAAGCTTCGAGAGGCTTCCCATGAAACAATCACCGTTAACGGCTGGAGCAATCGACTGATGGATTTGCTTACGCTTCGGCTAGTTTCGCGGCGTCGCGAGGGGAAGTTTTGGATTTACCAACCAGTTGCCAAATCAATCAAGCTATGGGTCTAGATTTTATCCGAGATAAAAAAGAGAGCTTCGATCAGCAAACTGACGATTGTCTCAATCGGGAGCTGGATCTCGATCTCGTTACTGGTGCATATGAGGATCAAGATTCTCAATTGATCCAATGCGAATTAATTGATGAATCCGCCAGCGTATCGCCCGGTGGATACCGGATGATTCTACGAATCCACAGTGAGCAAGAGGCCACGTTGCTCCAGGCAGGCAAGGCAATTGGAAAGGTTACCTCAGAGGATCTGCCGAGGCTGGTTAGCCTAGCAAAAATGAATAAGATTCATACGGGAATCATTTCGGTAATGGCCACGGATGAGCCCGACATTCTTGGCGAATTCCACGTTCGCCCCCTCAAGCCATTCAAGAATACCTGAAAAGAGATGATTTATCGGACTCGCTTTCTTAACCCTGTATCGCCACCGAAATCTTGTGATGAGTGTGGTTTACTTCCCGACTGCGGAGGACTGGACGGCGAGGCATTCGATTATGGCTGCTTCCAAAGGTGCGAGTCACGTTGCCGACACCAATCGTGCGATTGCGTCTGCCCCTGTGCACCAGTTGGATTTGACTTGTTTTGGGAGGAAGTCGGAGGGATCTGCGTTCCCCCTGTCAATCACCATTTTACGAAGCCCAAACTACAGAAGTTGTTACCTCTCTATGTTGCGCAGGTCCATCATGGCGGCAGCCGCAAACGGTCTCTGGCGGAGCAATGGGTTTCGATTCCATTGAGGGCGATTACGCGAAGTGAAAGGGGCAAAATGGACATCCGCTTTGAAAGTCGCGCCGAGCTTTGCCAAAAGTTAAAGATTGATCCGTCCAGCAAAATCATCCTGAGCGGAGTGGACAAGGATAGACTCATCGAAAAATTCTGGAAATTTCACCGCAAACGCTCACTGCTAAGCAGAATTTCGGCGTTAGAATTTCACGCCGTAACTACCCCCAATTACTCGTTCATGCTTGATACACCTCGCCCCCATTCCTTGCACAGTCTGTCCCGGATCTTTCGCATGACAGAACGGATGAGTGAAGCTGGGATCAACACCATTCCGCACATCAACGCGAGCACTCGTGCGGATTGGAAAAAGTGGGCAGGAGTTCTAAACAGTCATGAATCTATTCGCTACGTAGCGATGGAGTTTCAGACTGGGCTGGGGAGTGATCCTGAAAGAGGAGCCCAATTTGTGGAACTCCTACGCAGGACGATGGATGAAGTTGGGCGAGAACTGCATCCGGTGATCATGGGAGGAACGGGACATTCGAGAAAATTCGTCGAAATTTGCAACCGGTTTACGCTGGTGGATTCCACACCATTCATGAAAGCTGTCAAGCGGCAGATGTTGGTTCCCCGTTCAGGGCGCAGGCCGAGGTGGCAGACCGTGCAATCCTCGCCTGGAGAATGCATTGCCGGCCGACTCGAACAGAACATTCGCCTTCACCAGCAGTTGATTCAAAAAAGGCTGGGATACGCAGAACAGGGAGAACGCGTTCAACCCATCTTGGAAGCGGCCTGAGCGTTTACAGCTCGTATGCGGTAAGAGGCTCCCAACCGGTTGCCGAAGGACGCCTCAGCAGTAATTCAGGCAAGACGACTTCTTCCCAGTTTTGCTTTGGCAGCCAACTGCCCCAGTTCACGTCAAATACGAATCCGCAAGCTGTCGCTACCCAATGCGTTTGAGACAAATTCGAACCACGATAGGGGCGAGCACTCCAGGGACCGGTCCACTGAATCAGGCACAACCCTGCGTCCGGCCAATGGGCATGCTGCTTGGCGAACGGCGCGCCTACCAAGGTCATAGCCGACTCCATGGTGGTGCGGTTAACATGAGTGCGCTCTGATTTGAATCGACCGCCAAAATGGATCCCATCGCCAAACAAAACATGGAAGCTAGCCGGGCCACAAGAAACGGTGGATGGATCGAAACCGGTAAAGCCAAGTTCTCGGTTTAAATAATCCGTCGCAAGCGAATCTCGCAGCCAATGGCCTTCCAACGAGGGTAATACGAAAGAGCGGAATTGGTGGAGGATCACAGAAACCGTGCTGGACACACGGCCTATTTATTTCGTTTTCTCGAAATATCAAGCGCGAAGAGCAATTTGGCTATAGCATCGACTGCGCTGTTTTTGAGACCCGATACCAGTGTAACGAAAAATTGGGAATTAGGCTCGGGTAGGTTATGTCTTTGATCACGTCTCCTCTTCAAGGAGTTGGCTGTTGATTGCAGAATCGCTGCGCTGGAACGCTGGAACCAGCGATTCCGCAACTCATGACACTGGGCATCGCCAGAGCCGATAGTTGATTCGATTTGAGGCCGGCAGTTCCTCCTAACAAAACTCCCAGCATTTTCGCATTTCTCGACGACACCTCTTTTGCACTTGAATCTGTAGTATTTTAATGCTAAAGATTGCCTGATGCCCAGCCGATCCTCCTTTTCCGCTGCCGAGCGCGAGTTGCGCTCCAAACTCCACGCCCTGCTCAACCGCGCCAGTGGCTTCCTTCACGCCACGCCCACCGAACTCCTTCGCAAATGTGGCAAACCCAATTGCCAATGCGCCAGCGACGACTCCAAACGGCACCGCTCCTTCACCATCGCCCAAACCCGCAAGGGCAAAACCACCACCACCCACATCCCCAGAGCCATGGAAAAAGAGGTCGCCGGGTGGATTGAGAATTTCAACACCGCGCGCGAGTTGCTCGAAGCCCTAAGCCAGCATAGCCGCGAGCGCATCAAGCAGCGCAAGGCTGCCGCCAAAAAACCTCCCAAGAAAAAGAACCCATCCTCCGCCGAGTCCTAACCTACGCAGAAAAGATCTTTGGCCTCAGCCGCTTCTGGGGCCAAATCGGTGACTCGCGCCTCAAGGCACAGATCCCGACCGCGGTGTTTCCCGCCGCGTTTTTTCTCATGTTTCTGTGCCGCTTGCCCAGTTTCAATGAGCTCGAACAACATCGCGGCAAACGTGGCTGGCGGCGGTGGCTGGGCGGCAACGAGCTTCCCAGCGCCGACGCGTTGGCTTACGTGGCCGAGCGCATCGACCCCGACGACCTGCGCCAATGCCACGGCCAAATCTACGCCCAGCTCAAGCGAAACAAAGTGCTGGAGCCCCGGCGCGGTTGGATGCTGGCGGCTATCGACGGGCACGAGATCGGCCACAGCGAGGCGCGATGTTGCGAGCACTGCTGCCAGCGCGAGATCAAGACCAAATCCGGGACCAAGATCCAGTTTTACCACCGAATCGTGCTTCTGCAGATTTTGGGCAAGGATTTTCGGCTCATGCTCGATGTGGAGAGCGTGTTGCCGGGCGAGGACGAGGTGGCGGCGGCCCAGCGCTTGATCGAACGCGTGTTGCGCAACCATCCCCGCAGCTTCGACGTGCTGACGGCTGACGCGATTTACCTGCGCCCTTCGGTCGTCAACCTGATGCTCGAACACGACAAGCACCTCGTCGCCGTGCTTAAAGAGAATCAGCCTGAGTTGCTAAGCGAGGCGCGCACCCTGCTGGCGCGTGAGGAGCCCAAGGTGATTTGCCGCGATGCCAAGCGCGAAATCGAGCACCGCGAGTTGGACGGTTTTCAGACCGAAAGCATCACCACGCCGTTGCGCGTTGTGCATTCCCACGAAGTTAAGCGCAGCCGCAAACGGGTGGGCAAGCGCTGGGAGCCAAAAGTGGTCGAGAGTGATTGGTACTGGGCCACGACGCTACCCACATCCTTGGCTCCGAGCGAAACCATCGCCGACTTTGGGCACAGCCGCTGGGAGATTGAGAACGAGGGGTTCAACGAGTTGGTGACCCACTGGCACGCCGATCATTATTTTCACCATCATTCCAACGCGGTGTTGGTGTTGTGGCTGATTTTGTTGATGGCTCACGCGGTTTTTCACTGCTTTTACCGGCGCAATCTCAAAGCTGAGGCGCGCCGCCATCATACGGTGATCTATTTTGCGCTATTGCTGGGGCGCGATGTGCGCATCGAGGAGAGTTGGTGGCCCCCTCCATAGTCTGGTGGCGGATCTGGATTGGCTTTGAGAGGTGGCGAGGGCCTTGTTTTTCAAGGCGCGGCTAAGTTTTTGCTAATGGCGCTGCTTGGTGTCTATCGAGGGGGATTCGGGGAGAAATTTGCTCGGAAATGCGAATAACGAAGTTGACTGGATGATCAGGCAACACAAAAAATCGTTCTGACGAGGCTATGTCCTGGGTTAACGACAGTGGTCAGCGCAACTTACGGAATCGCTGCGCTGGAACCTTCAAGCTACCCTTTCCACCAAAGATGTGGTAGAATGAGGATAGATGTGAATTTATAATTTTGAGAATTTTGATATGACTTTTCCAACCAAAGAAGAAATCCGAAGCACTATCGAGGGCTTGGAGGAAACCGCAAAACGGGCCAAGGAAGACCCGGAGTTCGCCCGAGAAGTCCTCAAATGTCTGGAGGACCGCCCTTTGACCACGCAGCCCGAGCTAACGCCGAAGCAGCGGAGTGAACGTCTGCTTAACGGGGACGGCAAAACGCAAGACGCCACCGGCGGATGAAGCGCTACATTGGGCCGGGGTTTGGTTACGTGCTGGGATTTCATGGCTGCGACCGTGAAATTGCCGAAAAGGTCTTGGCCGGCGATCAAGACTTGGTCGCGAGCACGAATAACTACGATTGGCTGGGACACGGGATCTATTTCTGGGAAAGTAACGAAGAGCGCGCCAAGCGCTGGGCGGTCGAACGAATGGAGATGCCGAAGTCCAAAATCAAGGACCCGTATGCAATCGGAGCCATCATTGACCTGGGCCATTGCTTCAATCTGCTCCAGACAGATCACTTGGAGATGTTAGAAAAGGCATATGAAACTTTAAAGGACGTAACGGAGGGAGCAGAGAAGAAGATTCCGAAAAATACGGGCGGAAAGGACAGGTTTTTGAGGCGGCTTGATTGCGCGGTAATTCAGGTCATGCATCGGGAACATGAGGAGAAAGGCAACCGACTATTCGATACAGTGAGAGGGCTTTTTCAGGAAGGAGACGAAGTCTATCCGAAAGCGAGCTTTCGCCGTGGAAATCACATTCAAATTTGCGTGCGAAATCGAGACTGCATCAAGGGATACTTCAGACCGTTGGAGTGATTTCGAACAAGCAGGTCTCGCGAAACCAATCCGATTTGACCGGAAAGAGCGTGTTGGAGAGAGTTTGGGAAATATCTTCGATTTGCCTTTCTAACTACAAAATCGACACCGGCTCCCGCAAGAAACGGGAGGACAATGCTTTGTGACGGGGCTCCCCCTGGTATGCTGGAACAAAGCTCAGCTTCCATCGAAACGGACTTTCCCTAAGGGGTCCAGGGGGAGCGGGACCCGACACCAAGCGTTCCCGCATCCGTTTCGAGGACAGCCATTCGGATCGCACCTCGCAATGCATCGTAATCCTGATCGAAATGATAAATCTCGGATTCGCCCTTCCTAACCCTCCGGCAATCCGGCACGCTGACGAGCGACGATCAAGGAGGAACGACGCGAAGGAGCGAGGAAGTTGTCGGGTTGGCGCACTTTATGGTTAGCCGAAACTTCGCCCTTCCGGTCGCACCTAAATCGAACTTGCAAATCGTTCACAAATTGATCGAAGGTGGAAGTTCGGCCGGAGCGGAGCCGGGGGTGTGTTGCGCGGTTTGGGATGTGGCCGGAAGGGGGTGTGCCCAAGAAACTAGCTGGGCGGAGCCAGCATTCATTGGGCCCAAAATGCAACCTGGATCGCGGACGGCGATCTCCCATTCGCCGGCTGAGGCGCGAAATCGTCACTGCTGCCAACCGGTTCCGCCAAAGTCTCAGCCGCACTTCCGTGCCCATTCTCCGTGGCATCGGCGTCAGGGTCCCGGGATGAAGTTTGCTCCGCCGGCGTTGGTGACGGAGCTTTTCGCTGAGATTGAGGGGAAGGTGAAGCTGATTGACGAGCTGACGCCGGATCAGGAGGCGAAGACCGAGGGAATCACGGCGGATAAGGCGGCGGTTGGTGAGCTTTTGGTGGAAAGCTGCGTTTTGGTGGCGGGGATCGCGCGGGCCTGGGCGCGGCGGGAGCAGAACTGGATTTTACACGCGAAGGCGAAGGTGACGCCGACGGGGTTGCGGCGAATTCCGGATGGGAAGTTGCCGGAGGAGGCGCGGTCGATCGCGGCGGCGATTGTCGAGCACAAGGAGGCGCTGGCGCATGCGGGGCTGAAGGATAGCCACCTGACGGAGCTGGAGAATCGGGCGACGGCTTATGAGGCGGTGGTGACGGCGCCGCGCAATGCGATTGTGGCGCGGACGACGCTGACGAATTTGCTGGGCGATGAGGTGAGGGCGGCGGCGCAGCTTTTGAGCGAGGAACTGGATCATCTGATGCATCAGTTCAAGGCGGATCATCCGAAGTTTTACCGGACGTATTTCAATGCCCGGCGAATCGTGAGTATGCCGACGAATCCGAAGAAGAAAAAGGAGAATGGGGATGGTGAATCGGTGGAAACAGCGGCGGAGGAGGGGGTTGGGATGGTTTCGGTGGAAGCGGCACCTGCGACCAAATCTCATTGTGTTGTTCCACCGCCATCGTGTCGCGGACGGTTTTGAGCATATTGGCGCGTTCCAGTTCGTACTTTTTCATGGGAATGGGGAGTGAGTGAGAGTTTTTTCGAGTTCTTTGGTGCTGAAATGATCCGAACTGGAGGGACACCGGTTCGGAGTTCCAATGGTGAGTAAGATAACCTAATATTCAGCTTTATCAAATTAAAACACCGAGTATTTCCGTAATTTTTAGATTGATCAAGTCAAATTCGAGCCCGGATGGAACTACGGTTCTCACCGAAGAAACCGAAAATCCAAATCCAAGAGAATCCTTTCCGCGCATCGCCTTAAGTCGCTAGGGCCATGCGCTCGGCGTAGCAGTTTTTGCAGCCGGGACTGATCTTGGTGACACCCGTGAGAGGGTTCCAGGTCATGTCAGTCCATTCGATGGTGGATTGAGCCATTGATTGATATTGATTAGAACTTCCAGCCAATTTCCCTGAGCATCTCCAGAAAGCTCATCCACTGAATCTTCTTCACATCACAGATATCCGGAATCCGCGGCTTATCCAACTTCCCGCGAGGTTGTTCTCCAGTTACCACAATTGCACCTTCCTCCTGTGCGGTTGCAATCACAAACGGATCAGCCTGCGAACGGTTCCTGTGGGTGTCAACGAGTCGCGGATGATCGGCCAGCAACAGGCTGACCACGCCTTGGATTTCCTCGGTAATCGGGATCAGCATTTTCTTGCGCGACTTCATCCAGCTATGAAGATCGTCATCCTTCTTCGCAACCTCGGTATATACCTCCTCAGAAGCGATGATCTCACCCCTATCAATCGACTCATCCAGTTTTTCCCAAAGAGAAGGAAACACGTCCGGCGGATAATCCCTGATCCAACCATCCATCCAGCCGCTTGTGTCTATACAGAACTTCTTCATGCGGCCCCGGCAACCTCCGGCCCAAGCGACAACTCACGACGAATGTTGGAGAAGTGCTTTGGTTTGACCCCAAGGATGTCGCTAGCTGAACTTGCGGATATTTTGCGCTGATAGTAGGCGTTAAGCACCATGTCGGTGAATCCTCGGCCATTGGCTGCTATGGCACGAACATGCTGCGGTGGGCCGCCACCTGACCCGCTTTGCGAGACGTACCATACCCTCCACCCCCATTCTTTGCGCTTTGCCTTATAAACTCCATTCGTGGCGCGGTCGAGCGTGACCAGACGACGCAAAATCGTTTCAGGGCTAACCTTTGTCCGCCCAGCGAACTTCCGTAAGTCGCTATCGTCTCCTTCCTTTGCCAGCGGATATTTGATTTCCAATTCCAGAAACGGCTCTTTGGGCAACAATGCTGCCGCAGCAATCGAGTTGGCCGCTACCTCTAACTGTTGCTCTTGGGGAGCACGTTTTCCCTCCATTCGGCTCGTGGCATAACCCGCGTTGCGCAAAGCGATGTGGACAAACTCATGCAAAGCCGTAAAGATTCTGCCGTGTGGGGCATCCTTGGAATTGATCAGAATCAGCGGTAGAGGCTCATCGGGAATGCAAGTTCCCCGCATTTCCTTTAGCTCGACTCCACTGGCCTGAAAAACCAACGCTCCGGCTTCCTCAATTCCATTCCGCCAAACATTGAGAGCGGCGTGTGCGCTTGTCCCATCCAGTTGCATTTTCCAAGTGACTCCAAGCGCATTCCGGATTCTTTCCCCCACCGTTTCCGCATCGTCGGTCGGATGAAATGCCAGGGCAACCTTGGGCGGCTTTTCACCTACCAATTCGTAGAGTTCCAGTGCGGCCTCTCTACGAAGCAAGGCATGCCGCAACGCAATGACAAACTCCGGTGACTCGGATCCGGGGGGTAATCCCGATAATCGTCGAAATTCCTTCTGCGGAGCGAAATCCTTCGGCGGCTCGGCTAGGAAAAACACCGCAATTGGCCGCTTGTAGGCTTCTCCCAACTTTCTCAGTTGAGCGATTGACGGTCGTTCATCGCCGACTTCCCACTTTTGGAGGATTTCATCGTCAAATTTGGTCTTTTGAGCCGCCTGAGCGAGCGAAAGCTTCGCCGCCTCCCTCGCCCACACGAGGAGTTCCGGTTTGACGAGCGCTGGGATGCTTTTTGCCATTTTGACTCCTGATACTTCGGTCTTTTCGGGGCCAAATTCAAATCGTTTGACTCGCCGGATCTGTTGAATCGAGGTTAACTGCGGAAACCACCGAAGACACCGAGATTTCAAGTTTCAAGGCCCAAAACAAATCCTTTCCGTGTATTCCGTCCCTTCCGTGGTTCAACCCCGAAGCCGTTGCGGTGATTCTTCTGGCCCATCGCCCTGAGCCGCTTGGCCATGCCTTCCGCGTAGCAGTTTTTGCAGCCGGGACTGGTTTTGGTGCAACCCGTGAGAGGATTCCAGGTCATGTCAGTCCATTCGTTGGTGGATTGGGCCATAGCGGGAACGAAGATAAAGTTCAGTCATCCAATCGCTGCTTTATTACTACGTTTGCAAGATCGACAATTTGTGGAGATGCATTTGCTACTCGAACCTTTTTCCGAAAACCCTCCTCACCAAGTGAAAGAGCTAGACGTCCAAGCAATTCGTCTAAGAAACTGCTCGATGCAAAACGAACATCTGAAAAGTCGAACTGCAACTCTCCTTCAAAGTCCGGCAATAGCGCTTCTATTTTTCTCCGCAATCCGGTTGCCGGTGCTCGCCCTCTCGTATGGAGACACTCTTCTGCAATCTTAACTCCTGAATCCGAAATCCGCTCGCACTCGGAGTCAATGTAGCTCCATCCTCGTTCGCCAAGAAACGTATCATTTAGATCAACGGGATTTGCCGTGTTCAGCGACAGAAATATTCCAGTCCCAGGCCAGGAGCATTCCAAAGATCTGATTTCTCCCTCTGGGTATCTTGGCGAGCACTCAAATATCGCGTCTCCCGAAATGAGTTGTAATGTACCTTTGTTACACTGGATGATCTCAAGCGAACCCGCCAGCCCATTTCCTTGGCCAATTTTTTTGTCCCTGGTCACACCCCGTTCTAACGCTTTGGCAATAGCTTCCACATGCGTAGCCAGTGAGAACGTCTCCGAAAGTGATCCCATCAGACCCCGCCCATTATCTACGATTCCGAACTCAATACGCTGTTTCTCGGGGTAGTGTTGTCCCACTAACACGCCTGGCGTTGCTGAGGCAGCATGCAATTGGATGTTGTCAACAATTTCAGCGATTGCCCATTCAAGGGCTGGAAGGAATTCCCGTTGATTCGTAAATTGATGTAATACCAAGTCACAGACGGCGTCTGCTGCCTTGAATGCATCTCGCTCAGTCTCAATCAAGCGGATAGGAATAAACCTTCCCGCTTCATTGTGCCTCTTGAATCCTTCGGCTCGTTGCTGTCCGATGGATTTGAAAAAATCGAGACGTGCCAAATAGTCAAGCGGCCCACTGTCTCCGCTGATCTCAAATTCTACACCTTTGGAGGTTCGGTCAATTGCTTCCGCCGCTAAGAAGCCAAGACCTCCCATGGAAAGGAAAGCTTGGTTACCAAACGAGATACTCATCGGATCCGAGCGCTTTACACTCAATAACCTTTTCGTAATTCCCTCAGCGTTGAGAGTGCCATCGAGATTAAGTTGGTTTCTTTTCCTAGTAGAAGATCGCCGGGCCTTTGCTTTTTCCTGCCGCTCCAAAATATTACGGCGTTGTTCTTCTGTTGGACCGCTTGGCTTGGTTGGTGGAGTCGGCTCGGCGCCGCCATCGCCGCTCCAATTCCCATTTGAATCTCCCTCAAGTAAATCACGAAGAAATTCAAAGGTTTCAACTGGCGCATAATCCACTTCACCTGTTCCGTCCGGACTATCCGCAGTCAGAATTCGACTTAACATCGTTCTTCGGCGCTCTGCCTCGCTAACCGGTCCATCGACTCGAAGGTGATCCAACGCTACCAAGAGCCATTCTCTGTGACGGTCCTTTGGGTTAGCAAGTGCGTCAACGTGTCCTGCTCCGCCCGCCAGGCTATCAAATAAAACGACGCACTGCCCAACTTCAGGATCGCTCACCGAGGGAATACTGTCTAAGCTTCGAATCTCCCGCAGATCCAATTGCAGGATCTTGCAGGCGGCAATGCGGAGTACCTGTGCCAACGTCAGCGCAATGCAACGATGCAAAAGGTTTCGCTTCCGCAGCCATGGAGAAAAATCCAACATCAACAGATTTGTTACCTGTTTCGCTGCGAGTGCTTGATTCCGTAAAACCGGCGCAGCCTGATTCTTCCTCCAACAATAAGTATCGGGATCTGAACTGAAAAGCGATGCATGGAATTCGTAATAGCGTGGAAGTTCTTCGCGCCCGCTGCCAAACTCACTTTCGCTCTCAGAAAATCCGCATTTATGGCAGATTGCAAAACCGCGCCCACCACTTCCATTGTTCATGAGAATGATTTCACCACCTGGACGTAGATGAGCTGAAAGTCGGTCAATGCCACCAAATTTTTCTATGCTTACTAGCAATTCATGATTCTCTGAGAAGGCGGTGCTAAAGGTTTCAATTTGGCCAATACGCTCAAAATCATCACTGAGTTTTGGGGGATCCCATGCCGCTGACGTAAACCCGTAGCGCGGAAGGCAAAATTGTCCCTGAGTCCATCCTTGCGGCTTATTCGGAGGACCAGTGAGTGAAAAATCAAATTCTCCTTCTGGGCCTCGCACATACCAGCCTCGGAACCCAATAGCTTCGTCGGAAGGCTCACCAGTCCAATGCTTCAAAAGGCCACGGGAAGTGATTAACTTTCCACCCGCAAGCAACTGGGAACCGGGAACATACTCTCGAAGTGCCATCATCGAATCCCGTTGCAGCCGAAACTGATCCTCTTCACGGGGCTTGTCGCCTGGCTCGTCGATCCCAGGAACCTTGACGCTCAATCGGCTTAACCCAATAGGAAACCCGTATCGGGGAAGAAACTGTGAGTCAGCGAGGCCCTCGATGACAGTAAGTTGTCTGAAGGCCTTGATCTGATAATACAACGAATTCGCAGCAGCATAACGAATGTCGTCATGAGGATCAATTGCGTCCCACGCTTCAATTAAAGTGTCAAAATCCTGTCGCCAGAGCCCAATGGCAGACTCAAAGTGTTCGAGGATTTTGGAGAGTGCTTCTTCGGTATTGCCTTGCAGCGGCGTATCACGCCACAGTCGCTCCAAAGCCATACTCATTATGCCAGGATTCGCTTTCTGCCATCTCAGATAGGCCAAAAACAGTTGGTCGATCGACAAATCTTGCCTGTTGGCAGGCGTCCAGGGTTCCTCCGGGATTGTCCAATTGTGATGATCACGTACTGGTGGCGGTTTAGCTTCGTTTTTTCGCCAGTACCCGATCTTTGGAATGCCACAGAACTGCCCCATGCGTCCAAAGGCGTCCATAGCGCCTCTTCGTTCGTTTGCATCAAAGATCTGCCGAAAGAATTCACCTAGTAGCAGGGCGGCTCCATGCCGGATGGCAATTGACGAACGCCCAAGAAATACGGTTGGTTGCCGCAGGGGTTGATCGAGGTAATTTCCAAAATGTAAGAAGACCTCCCGCTCGTACGGCGTAGGCCTTGCAAACGCGAGGACAATTGAAGATCCGTCAGCACGGCGACCAGCGCGGCCTGCACGTTGAAGGTAATTTGCCTTTCCCGGAGGAACATTCCCCATCATGACCCCTTGCAATCCTCCGATGTCGATTCCCAACTCGAGCGTTGTTGTGGAACTCAGGACGTTGCGAATTCCTGCCTTGAAAAGTTCCTGAATACGGAGGTTCTCCTGGGGGTTAAGCTGAGCGCTATGTTCTTGTGCCCAAAGGCCGTTTTGAAAAATCGCCGATTCGCGCAATTCTCGCCGAAGCCATCCAAGCCGCGGATCATTGTCAAGCGTTTCTGCATCCGACTTTGCAAGTTCGCTTCGATCAGCGCCGGGGCAACAGTTCAGAACACTTCGGGGCCACACTTGGCCACTAAATCGGCATTGATATAGCGTTCTCGGCCGCCGGAGACCCAACTCGGGGAATTTGATTCTCACCGTGTCTGCAACATCGTTGCCCGCCGGGTGAACCTCGTATTCCAGCCATGCAAAATTGTCTCCATCTTGTGCCGCTCGGAGCAACTGATTCCAAATGGCTCGAATGACATCATCGACCAATTCCTTTCTTACCTCACGACCGGATTCAATTCTGGCAAGTACGGCGTGGATGTATTTGTGTATTTTCGACCGACCGGAACTTGAATACAGAGGATATATTTTACTGTTTTTGCTGCCAAACTCTAAAGATAGCCACTTTCCAACAAGCACACGGCCATATTGAAAGGTATCATCCGCCTCTTTTGTCCCCAGAGTAACACATCCCATTGAGCGAATTTCATCACAGACGGTTGCGAGCAATTCAGTCCACACTTCCTTCAATCCGGTCCTCATTACGTTTGTAAACCCAACTCCGCCGAGCAGATCATTGAGTTCTGGGCCGGACGTAACGAGACGCTCTAGGGAAGGATAAGTGACTTCGACAATTCCAAGTGTTTCCAGCCCAATTTGAGGCCACCGAGGCCGTCTGGCGAGCTCACGTCCAAGAAGTGATTGTATATTCTTTTCTGAACAGATTCGATTGTGATTCGACTTCCATCCGTGTTCTTCGATCCAATCCTCTGCAACATGCTCCTTCTCGGTTTCGAAGTGGAATAACTCGGCCATCCGCGGTACTGCCGCTAGCTGGTTGCACCAGTCCTTCACTGTGCCTCCAGCCTGCAGGTCTTGCAGCAGTTTGCCTTGATCGGCCAGTTCTTTGCTCAAACGCTGGTGCAACGCGCCTCCGGGCTCAACGCTGGCAATCTGTTCTTTTAACTCAGTTATTCGATTTCCGACATAGGAGATGACTTCACCATCAGCTAAGGGCATTCGCAGCACTGCTTCTACGATTGCCGAACGAACAACAAACAATTCGTGTTGCCGCGTAAATCGCGGACCCAGTCTTGCTGCTTCTGACCGGCTATCGCTGAAAATCAAAAGCCGCCTCCCCCGCGCTGGCAGCCACAGGTTGTGCTTGCTCGCAAGCATCGGCATTTCCATCAGGGCTGTTTCCGCAAGCAAAGCAAGTTGTAGTCTGCCGAGTGAACCAAAATAGCGCGCCGATTCGATTAGCTGGTTGCCTGTTCTGGGACTTTCTTCAATTTTCCATAAGTCAATCCCAGGATCTCCGCGCCCTCCGAGTTTTCCGGTGTGGTAGTCATACACCGAATGTTCGGAATGGATGCCAACTGGTTCTTCAAGCAGATAAAACTCGACGGAACGACGAACAACGGCGTCTTCTTCGTCGTCATGACCCCAGCCGCGACCAATCTTTTGGGGCACTTCTTCCAGGTAGGTTCCATCTCCTCGTTGACTGCGCACTCCAGCAATAAACCATTCGCCAGATTCCCGACAGCGGGAAAGGGTCAGCGGCAGGCTCGAATCTTGGGAAGAGGAGAATGGCTCGCGTGCATTGCTAAAGATGTAGGCCTTTCCCTTAAGGGTAGGGGCATTAGGTGGTTTTCGGTCAGGGCAGAATGAAATCGAGAGTCCCTCTGGAGGGCGGACTAGATAGTGTACTCTGTTCGGAAGCAGCGGATGGGCCGAGACGGCCGGCCTCGCTACGGCTCCAATTTGAAGTAGGCGGCGGGTCGCCTCCAATTCATTGGAACCTGCAGCCCCAAACAATCTAGCAGCAAGTTCTCGTAGCGGAAGTTGCTTCTTCTCTCGCAGCAGTTGCTGTGTCTGTGCCAGCATCTTACAGTTTTTGAGAACTCGATACAAAGCAGGGGCAACCTTTCGATCCGATACTGCAAAGTTCTCTTCTACCAAACTGGGATCGCAAATTGAGCAAAGGGATGTCTTCCAGTTCTGCCACTCGGCGTTCGTGCAGTCTACGAAGGAGATCTGGTCGGCGCGTTGTTCCAAAGTTGCTTCTTCAGGCCATGGTTGGGGCGCTATGTCATCTGCCTTTGCGTTAGTGTGGCTGCCTTCATCAATCTGCTCGTGATGGGGTTGGCCAAAGAATACCTGGATGCGATCCAATGGCTTGCTAAACAGGCGCGAGGCGAAGTCCCTTAATAAAGTTTCTTGTTCGGATCGCGAGCCGCTTCCAATCGTCGCCGAAGTAGCAAATTGTATGACATCACCTGCATCCACTCCACAGCGCTCGTAAATCCTTCGCTGGAGAAGGGTGATTTCAGCCGCAAGATTCCCCGTGTAAAGGTGAGCTTCATCCAGCACAAGCGTACGCAAGTTTGGTCCAAAGAAGCCTGCATCTTGTGGGCGGCAAAGCATATACTCCAACATGGAGTAGTTTGTGATTAGAATTTGTGGAACGGCCCCACTTGGGTGTGGCTCGATTCGTCTAGCCTCTTGTCGAGTTCGAAATCGACATGGTTCCCAAGCTGGAACCTTTTGTGCATTGGCCGCCCTTGTGTTTTCCGGAGTTTCACTAGTAAAGTGAAAAAGGGTAATTTGATTCTGGTCAATAAGCCAATTGTACAACCGATCTACCTGGTCGTTAACCAAGGCGTTCATCGGGTAAAGAATTATGCACGAAACACCGCCGTCAGGTGCTGGACGATTTCGTTGCAAATCATTCAGCAGCGGCAAAAGGAAGCTTTCAGTTTTACCTGCTCCTGTGCCCGCACTGACCACTATCGCCGGTTTCTCGCCCTGTGCTGCGGCATATCCTTTACGTGCGGCCTCTAGACTTTCGAGTTGATGGGTGTAGGGAAAGCGATCACTCGGAAAATGTCCACTGCGATTCAAAAGATTCGACAGATCTACATCAAACTTCCCTTCTTGCACAAGATCGTTGAGTGTTCGATCTCCCGCCTTGGCCGGAAATGCTGCTTCCACCCATAAGTCGCTAGCGAGTCCGCCCTCTTCGGGTGGTCCTCCCCAAATCGTTCGACATGCATTCCTTACCTCGCCGTCTCTTACGAAGTGATCCTGCAGCGCGAACTCCAATATCCGATTCTTGACGGCATTTGTTAATTTAAGAGCATCTAGTTGTGCCATGTTGCTTATTTGAAACGGGTTATAGGAGTTATCTGAGGTAATTTACAGCCACCAGTCTACGAAAAGTCTCGTGATTCAGGGCCACGCGAGCATTGTTAGTGGGGGTGAGGCCGGAGTTAAATGTAGTGTAACTTAGTTGATGAGTTAACAGGTCAACGATCTTCACATGAGAGTTGATTTAGGCTTTGGAGGAAGATGTGAGTCCAAATTTGGTGAGTTTCTCCCAGAATTCCGCCCAACGTGATGGTGTCAATGCCAGGGCACGCAAAGTCAGGACGGTATCCGAACCTGATTGGCCCCACTTCATACCTGAACCGCACATTCTGGTTTTGACCAAAGTCTTACAAGCCGCCTCAGTCACACCCGAACCGATTGGTAAGTGGCTCTTGCGATAACTTGCGTAGTTCATTCGCTCGAGATTGTTCGAAAAGTAGGAAATGGCGGAATCAAGATCACTCTGGATCTTTTTTGAATGATTCTTGGTATAGGCCAGCTCCAACTCTGCCAAGATTTCTCTTGCGGCACCATGATTGTGCTTGAGGGCGTGACAAGCATCTTCAATCCAAGCCTCACGCTCCGACTTCTTGCGATGAATTGCTCCGGCCGCCGCGTTGATATATTCACTCACGTGCCAAAAGTCGAGAACCTGCGTTGTCGTGTGCTTTTTTAGCCACGGCAGGTAGTCAGTTGCCCCATCGCTAATGCCCACATAACGCACATCTGTGAATTTGGATTTGATTCGTGCAATTTCTTCGTCCATGCGATCTAAAAACGTGGCTTTCCCGTGTTCGGGCGCTGAGCCGACGTAGTTGGTATGCAGGCGTTCACCGGCTGCATCGTAGAATGCAATCGTTCCCACCATGGCTTGGCGGTGCCCTTCGTCGCAAAACAACAGGCAAGTGCCATCGATACCAAGAGAGATGAAGGCTACTTCTCCAGCGAGGGGCTCGCTGGCTTCGTAGTTCCAGTAACGACTTTTTTGATCGACTTGATTGGCAACCAGTTGCGAAAGATCCTGAATGTAGCATCTCGATACGTCCCGATGGAGAATCTGCAGGAGGTTGGATCGCACCACACCAGCATTGTTGTGAGCATAATTGAAGCCTACGATCTTGGCAAACCGTGGTGTCGTTCCACCAATGATTCTCGCATCCAGCTCCATTGGGATATGCACACTGCCTCCACTTGAATCTTGATAGATGTATCGTTCAACACTCGCCACCCCGAAAGGAGTTTCATAATTTTTGGCGATTTTTGTCTTTTTGGCCGTCAACTTTTTGCCCGCTACGATAATGGGCGAGCCATCGGAGTCGAAATCTTCAAGGCATTTGCTCGTAGCCAATTTTCCGACCTGATTTAAGGCGTCTTGGATGTCCTCTTCGCATTGCAGAAATTCCCTGGATTTGGAAACGGTCACTTGGATCACTAATTCATTGTCCGTTTCGCTGATTAATGTGGCAGACATATAGGCACCTAACCACACAATAAAATTTGTACAAATTATAAAATACCGCCCGATTTGCCCACTTTATGCTGAAAAATTTTACATTTAACTCAGGTCTCACCCGTTAGTGGTGTATCGGCTCTCACCAGCCGCCGTGTCACCAGATGCCCTCTTCACCAGCATTTCCAAAAAGTGCGAATCTACGTTGCCCATTCGACGGCGAAGTGCCTCAATTTGAGTTTCGTCTGGCTGAAGGAGTTCCCTTAGCTGGCACTTTATAAACGCCAAATCTTTTACTCCCGATTTCAGGAGCCAAGTTACTGCCACCCTTGCCATCAGCTTCGGCGATATTTGAAGCAACCGTTCGGCGGCACAAGTGATAGCTTCTTGGAATACTGCTGTCTCGATAGGGGCCCCATATAAGTCTTCGATGATCCGTGTTGCTTGCTCAACATCGACAGGTAGTCTGAGCCCGGGACTTTCAAAGATTTCGCTCAGCGTGCAAGACCACGCTTCGTCCACTTCGAGCGCCCCCAACTGATACCCCTGCAACTCAATGGACTCTTCACGAAGCCATGCGCAAATAACTTCCACCGGCCATGTTTGGACGAAAGAGAGAACTTCGGGAAGATGGTAGTGTGAGAGAATTGGCGCCTTAAACCACCGTAGACAGCAAGCCGCCGTATAGGCTAGTTCTTTGTCATTAACAGAGCGTAGGGCTGTCGACCAATGCATCCGGGGATCATCTCTTGGAAGAACATTCACCCAACCTCCAACCCGCCGTCCGGAATAAAACACTGCAACCATTCTGATCGAGCCAAATCCGGTGTTGTCTACAATCCACGCCTGACCGTCCGAACCACGCGGCCTCCATTCGTGGATTTCGAACCGTGAATTCAACGCCAAGATCACGTGTTCGGGGGCGATCTCACATTCTCCCGTTAACCTAATTCGAATTTCCTCATGACTGAAAACGACATCTCGAATGAGGCCCCTGTTGACAACCTGTTCAGCGAGAGTCAAATCAGTTTCATCGCTGTTGTAAGGTTGTCTAACAACCAACCGTGCCCCATACCCATTTAGCTGTCCCAGCGGTTGGGACATTTTGTCTATTCGGTGGTGGAAACAAGTGCCCTCAAGCAACCCAAAATCTTGATACTGCACTTCCATACCATTTTTTTGGGAAGTCGAATAGCATACGAATCTATCCGCGCGTTCCTAGTAAACAACATCATTCGCGGATTGTAGGCTCGAATTTCGTCTCCATTTTCCCATAGCATTCCCAGGTAAGGCACAGGAGCGCGTACAATCCTCCGATATACGTTCCCAAGGTATTCCAACGTTATGTGAATTGGTAAACCCCGAAGTGCGTCGCTTGGCTGAAGCTTCAGTTCCTGAGATATGCCATCTGTCATTTCAAGGCGGATCATTCGGCACCGTGCCGACCTAAGCTTGACGTCTTGGGAGAGACTAATTCGAACGCGAGCAACAGGATTCAAGTCCCTTCTAAACTCAAGAGAATTGCTTTCCACTATGGTGCAGGCAACCGCTCCGTCCGGTAGATTGGTGGCTGCCCTTTCGAAAAAGTCGCTGCTCCACCAAACTTCTTCCTCAAACTGAACCTGAACTTCTTCCGAGAATCCATTGGGGAACCCGTGAAGAATGAGTCCGAGTTTCTCGATCAAATGTACCTGAGGAGCATCTGGTACAACTTTGAGATAGTCATGAAGTAGTAATGCAAATCCGGCTCCGCTCCGAATTCGCGAATTAAACGCATCATCTACTCGATTGCCAATTTGGCCGTCAAATTTGTAAAGATTGATGTCGTCGGGGTCCCAGCTTGTGACTTCTTGCACAAAAGCAAAGTCACCGTTAGCAGGATCTTCCATACGTACAGCGTGGCGCCCCTGTTGTACTGGATTAAGTTTGACGCGATCAGCACCGTTGTAGTCTCCACTGCTTTGCCTGACCAACAAACCCAGTTGATGAGAGCCGCCAAAGATCACATATTTGTCAGCCTGAAGATCAAGTTCATCCAGGTTTACGATCTCCGATTCAAAATGAGGATCATATCCGAGTCGCCAATTTAATACAGGTTCGGTGACAAAGGAGGGTATGCCCACTTGGTCCATTGAGGTTCTCTCAATCCGGCTAGCTGCATCCTTTGCTCGTTTCAGAAGAATTTCACGCCAAGTCGGCAAGACCCATGGCGAGGCATCTAGTATCTCGTTGGCTTTCGATTCTGAAATATTCCTGCGGGCATAGTTCTTCAATCCTTGCCACATGACTCGGAAGGATTCGCTGGCTTTAGTCAGTTCCTCAACCGCAAGCGTCGTTCCATAGCCTGCAAGCCATTCCGGCAAACGCTTTTCAAACCCCCGTTTGGTGAACCCAAACTGAAAATAGACAGTTCCATACCAGCGCTTCCCATCGTCGGACTGAAATGCGTTGTAAAGGCCCAGCTTGACGGCTGCTTGCTCGATGATTCTTTTATGTGCCATCGTTGGCTGGTTGTTGTAATTGAAGAGTCGCGCATGCGTTTCCGGCTGCCATCCTAGCCCTCCGATCGAATTCCAAATTCGTCCTTCTATTGCAAATCTTCGAGCGTGCTCAGCTTCTAGCAGCAGGAGAATTGTGCCAAATACAACTGTATTGCGGTATTTTTCAAATTCATCGAAGTCGACCAATCTCCAGTGAGTTAGACCGAGTAACGCAGCTTCCGGTGACAACCCCTCCACCCACTTTAGGAGCCAATGGTAATCGTTTTCGTTTAGTCCCAATTCACAGAGTCCCCACAGCCCCTCCGGCAAAGACCTCCTACGACGCAAGATTCTTTCAAAGGCCTTTTGGGTTGCGCTAAGATCATCAGGTACAATATCCGAAAGAAAATCCATGTTAGCTTTTACCTATCTACCCCTGCAATGACTGGTATAGCATTAAAGTGTTGTGCGCGCCTCGTCTCTTGTTTCGATTCGAACCCCGAAACGTCGCAATGTGAATACCAAGGCCCGTGCAAAATGCGCAGGTGCATTGTCTCCAAGGGCGGTCCTCAAGCGTCTTTTTATATGCAGGCTTCATGGACGTAATCTCACTGGATCTTTGGAGTTTTCCATCATAGTCCATAAGTGCATTCAGCACCTGGAGCACGCCAGCACTATCTTGATCAAAACTGCGGAGAAGTTCTAGCACGTATTGTTCCTCCGCTTCCAATTCAGCTATGTCTAGACCCTTCTGCTTCCATACGTTTGCGAGTCCGTCGCGTCACTTGTCATTGGTACGCGTAGAGCGCCATACCACTGACCATTAGCACCCAGATAGTTTTGGCTCGATCGCAGCCAAGCTTTTCTGAAATATGTCGCACTATCAAAGCTGTCCACTTTAAGGTTGCGAAATTTTGCCTGCATTTTCGGTCGGAATATTCCGAACAGATGGACCCAAGGTCTCGGATTTAGAGACGAAACCACCCGCATTACCTCACTGACGATTTCATCTACCGCTGAATCCGAAAGTGGCACCAACCCGCCAAGAGCGATATGTTCATATCCAATTTCGTGATAATGACGAACTGCGGATGCGTATCCTTTCGCCGAAAGTCCCTGAATAGTCCCTACTGGGCGGAAGCTTGTACCTCGATTCCTGGATAGTTCATAAAATCGTTCGGCATTTCGGATTGTAATTTTCACCCTTTCACTGCGCTTTGCCTTGGACAGTTCGACCTTTTTGCCGTTGCGGATGACGTGAGTTAAAGGGATGTGGTCAACGGAAGCACCGTAGTCGAATCCGTGGAGTTCATAGGAGGCTACAGCATTGTCAACAGTCATCGTAGGCTCATCCTCATTTGAGTAGCTGAAGGCACCACAGTCTCCGAACAAAGCCTGATCTGCTCGCAAACCAAAGTGTGTTCGTAGCGGCGGAGGAGCCAATGATGAGGGATCACTCCCCTCACATCTTCTGAGAGGGCCCTTTGTGGTCATCTGCTGGGCCAAGCTCACCAAAACTCCGTCACACATGCGACGGGGTTTCATCAGAACGCAGCAATGCTTGTCTTTTCGTTCTTGGCGAGAACTTCCTGAAAAACTGTCCCGATCAAAGTCAAAATCTGGATCCAGTAGGTCGTCCCAATCTGGAAGGAAATACGTAACTTCTCCGGATCCTGCGGAAGGCATCTTGGGCGTCGGTCTCGGTCGAGCCTTTGTTCTTTCGAGCAACCCCTTGATTTGGCTGAGCTTCATGCCAATCGGCCCCTCAAAGATTTCAGATTTCACCGAAAGCCGTGATTTCCCTTTCGAAATCGCCGGAAGGTAATCTTTACCCAACGAAAAGTGCACGCTGGAATGGGATTGAGCCCATTGCTCCATGATTTTTGTACACCGTGGTGCCCATTCCGCGGCTTTTGGCGCAGTCATGCGTTCGTCGTAATCGACAATTTCTGTGAAGCCACCCACCAAACCATACTTGGCAGAAAGAACGGCTACAGACAGCGTATCAGGCCACTCTCTGCCACGGAGGTAGTTACGTAAAACGCGATAGGCTGACCCATCATAGCGGTCAATGGCTGGAAGTCCGCCTGGAGCATCCCGCTTCGTCTGAGAACAACCCAATACCAGAAGTTTTCGATTCATGAATGAGAAGCGGGACTCTAACCGAGTCACGGGAGATTTCCAAGAGAATCGCTGCCGATCTGGCTGTGGGAAAGGTGCACTATAGTCCAGCGTTTCGGTTTCGGCACGACAGTCAAACGGGGCCGCGTTCTCGATCTGCGGGCAGGGACAAATTCGACAGCGACTTCGTCTGGCCGAACGGACCGTCCCGGAAACACAGGAGAGCTGAGAACAAGGTTGGTCGGGAAGCTGTTAATACTCAGGTACTCAGCCTTGGGGCTGGCGATTCAAAAGGCTGTGTTTCAGGGCATTCTGGCAGATTGCTCCCACAAGGGAGGCGCCGAAATTCTTACACCCTGAGGTTAAATTGCGGATTCAGTTTCAAGATCAGGTCTCTCACTTCATCCATTCGAAGCTCGACATCGAAGGCCGAGCCGTGTGCATGAATGTGGGTCGCGCCATGGTGAACCACTTCCGCTTCCATTTCGCGATTGGCCAATCGCATACTGAGATTCTCCGATTGCCCTATATACAGCGCTACCCATTGTCCCCTGCCCGGAAGGGTCTCCTTCGCATAGATGTAATTTCCCGGACGTGGTTGCCACGAGGTGTAGATTGGCCGGATCCAGTATCCGTAGCTCGTTCCGGATGCTCCCTGCCATTCAATGTCTGGTTTGACGATGACTGAAGAGTTCATGATTTGCGGGGATTCTTCAATACCTCTCAATCCGAATGCTCATGTTGCAGTAATTGGACGCTCCCGTTAAGTCCGGGAAGAGGGTGAGGTGATTGATGTTCATTTGATTGAGCGAACGAAGGCAGTGTTCCCGATCGTTTCCGCGCTCGCGGATTACCATTTTTTCCAGAACTCGATCATTCGAGCCTGAGAAATGATGACGCACCCAGTCTTCCAAGTCAACCCCGGCAGAGGCGCGCGTGAAGAGACCGCGCTGGTTCACCAATCTCGCATTGTCGTCGGTGAGCGGTGAGATGATCTCCACCACATCAGAGCGATCGGGTGTCTGGTGGTTTTCAGCAATTTCGAGAGATTTCTTCTCCACGTGCAATCGGGAGAGTGCATAGACGGCACGGACGTCGCTTTTCGCTTCGCGCACCTTCTCGAATGCGAAGAATAGCCCGAGATAGGGCGATTCCGTCCAGTCGAGAAGAGGCGTGTCTAACCCATAATGCTGGCCGAGCGCCCACCATTCGTTTTCGTTAAGTTGCTGTGGATTCAGCCCCCGGCGGCCACGAACGGACATCTGAAACGACTCTAAATGGGTTGCGGGGTTGATAGGAATGCTGAGCTTTTTGACGGTGCGATCGAGGGATGATTCCAACAGCCAGGTTGATTTCCGCTGACCGCGAAAGAGAAAGGGCTCAAAATCCTGGAAGGATTTGGTTACGTAGTCGTGAAACCACTTCCACGAGGACAACTCCGTTTCGATCACACCATCGGCCTGGCTGACGATCTGCGAGTGGGGTTTGTTGGCCATTTTTTCGTTCTATCGGACTTCGCCGGGGATCTTGGGTATGGCTGCAAATTCGTGGTGTAGCAACCGATTCTCTCTTGGTCCATGAATGATGAGCCATCCCCAGAGCAAAAATGAGCACACCACTCCTCAATTGGAAGGTTCCAGTGGGCCTGCGCTGATGGCTTGGCGGCGGCAGCGGGGATTTCGCTGGAGCTGTTTACGGCGATGGCGAATTTTTCGGTTCGCAAGTTGGCGACTTATGAGAAGGCAGATCCGCTTCCGGACAAGGCAATTCGGCCGTTGACCGAGACGTTGCGATTGATCGAAGCGCTTGAAGAATTGGCGAGGGATGAAGAGCCGCTGATCGAATGGCTGGAGGCTGCGAATCTGGCTTTTGACGGAGAAACGCCGCTGGCGATGATCCAATCCGGGAAGTCCGACAAAATCTGGGAGATGGTCCGCCAGATTCGCCAGGGGCTTATGCGTGATTCACGCGAGTTGTGCGGTTTGTAGTGGCGTGCGTGCTTGGCTCTACGCGCGATCTGCTTGGCCTGAGCGGCGTATGCTGGAGTCTCCGTCGGGCATGCGTGATTTTCCGCGCCGCAAGCTTAGCTTCGCGTCCCACATGCCTAACCCGCCGCCGCCTATGCTCACCATTCCGCGCCGGCCGCTCGCAACTTCGAGTCGCATGCTGGTACTTCGTCGCGAATGCTCAGTACTCCCGGTCGCATGCTTGGTACTCCCGCCGGCGTGCTCGAATTTCCGGCCGGCAAGTCGCGGTTTCCGGCGCCAATCCCTCACGAAATTCACAAGCCTGCGAATGTTCCGCGAAGCGTCAAAGTCCGCCAGATTCGCAGCCAAATCCGGCTCTTCGCCGAATTTTTCCGTGGTTTAGGGCAAGTTTTCGCTGCCGCTGCGAATTTCGATCTCTACCCGGCGATTGGGTCCTTCCCGCAAAATGTCCTGCTGGATGTTTCCGCTCGGGGCGACGATGACGAGGGGATTTCGGGCTCCGTAGCCGACGCTGCGGATGTCGTAGTCGTGCAGATGCAGCGAGGCCACCAGGTAATCGCGGACGGCGTTGGCGCGCAGTTGGCTTAGCTCCTGGTTGTTGCGCGGGCCGTCCACGGCGGTGTCTTTTTGCCGGAAGGGGATGGAGTCGGTGAAGCCTTTGATGATGAACTGGGAGTCTTTGTTGTTGGTGATGATGATGATCCCCAGGCGCATCAGGCTGAGCCGGGCCTCTTCCTTGACTTGCCACTCGCCGAATTTGAAGAGCAGGTCGGTGGGAATCCAGGCTTCGGCGACGCCGGGGAGGTTTTCGCCTTTGCCCATCAGTTCTTCCAGCGTGCTGAAGCGGCCTTTGATGTTGGCGCGCGCCTGGCTGTTCATGCCTTTGGTCATGGCGTCGATGAGTTCGTCGGAATCGGCCGCGCCCTCAAATTCCTGCTCCTGCAGGTAGAGCTTGGGCTGGTTCATCGAGACTTGGGAAGCTTCGAGCAGCTTTTCGCGCATGGCGTTGACCTCGGATTCGGCGGCCCGCAGGTCAATTTTGGCTTCCACGGCTTGCAAATCGACGGTTTGCGCGGCAGTCGGCGTTTCGGCGAAGAGGTTTTTGATGGTGTCCGTTTCCGGGGTCAATTTCACCACTTCCGGGAAGGATTCGGGCATTTCGGGCGGTTCTTCGTCCCAGGTCAGGTCCTTGTCCTTGGTTGGCGCTTCCTCGGGAATGGGCTCCTCTTCGGCAAAGATTTTTTGCAGGTCCTCATCTTCCAACACCGCGCGGTCGCGGGGATGGAACTGTTCGTCAACGGCGCGCTGGCGATGGTTCCGTCGGCCAATTGCGATGCGGAAGCGGCCAAAACGAACATGGCCGCGGTCGATCGCATGAACCGCGTTAGCCTGGAATTTACCGCTTCAAATCCCACGAAGAAGCTAACGAATGGATGAATCAATGGGCGATACGGAGAGCCCAAATCGCGAACCAGAACAAACGTGCCGGCCACCAGCCGACGAAGACCTGATCTCGCTCTGCCGCCGCCTCAACGACCTTGAAGCGGCCTATGTTTTGTCCCGCCCGTAGACATCCCGATAAACTCCCACGCCATCTTTTTGATCCACCGCGGGAAATGCGGTGAAGTAGACGATGTAAACCTCGATCGGCTTGGTTAGCGTGACTTCCCGGCGCTTGGTGGTGGAATACATGGCGCTGTGAATGCTTTTTTGCGTCCAGTCTTCCTCTCCGTTTAGCACCCAGTTGGCCATGTCCTCGGGATGTTGCAATCGCACGCAACCGTGGCTGTAGGCGCGGTGATTTTCCCGAAACAACGACTTGGCCGGGGTGTCGTGAAAATAGACGTGATGCTCGTTGGGGAAGAGAAATTTCACCTTGCCCAGCGAGTTGCTGGAAACCGAGCGCTGACGCAAAAACAGGGCGCCGCGCTCCAGGCGATCCAGATTTCGCGAGGTCACGCTCATCACGGTGTGGCTGCCGTTGACGATTTGGTAGCCATTGCGCCGCACGTAGGAGTAATCGCGCCGAATGCGGGGAAGGTACTCCTTGGCGGCGATGGATTTTGGCACCCACCAGTAAGGACGAAAGACCACCGTGGTCATGGTGTTGCGAAAAATCGGCGTGCGCCGGTCGTGGGTGTTGCGGCCAAAAACGATGCGCATTTGCGCCGTTTTCTGCGTTTTGTCATAACCATAAACCTCACCGGCCGGCAGATTGGCGATCAAATAGCGCTCGCCCGGGTTGTCCGGCAAAAGTCGCGCCCGGTGCAAATTTCGCTCTAAAAGCGGGGTCAGCGGTTTGGAGCCTTTAGCAATGCTGCCGGCGGTTTTGGGGCCTAACACACCGTCCGGCCCCAGACCGTTGACGCGTTGGTAGCTGCGCATGGCGCCGGCCAGCCCTTCGCTGTAGGTTTGGCCGATCGTTTTCAGCTCGGCTCGCGGCAAAAATCCTTGCGCCTGCAGAAATCGGCCCAGTTGCCTGGCCTTGGCGAACTCTTCCCCGGCGGAAATCGTGTCATCCAGTTCCAATTCCAGCTTGGCCAGCTTTTCGGGGATTTTTCCGCTGCGATCGCGAGCCGCGAGCAGCCGGCGATAGATCCAATTCCGCGGCGCGAAGCGGGCCACGATTTTTTCCGGCTCCGGGGCGTACTTGGTGACCGCCTGGGCGAATTTTTTGGCCAAAGCCGCGGTGTAGTCCTCCGGCTCAAAACTCCCTGGCCGATCGCTCTGACGCCAGTGCGGCCAAAGCGCGGTTTTCGCGGCGATGCCCGTTTTCACCAGCAAACAAGCCTCGGCGGCCTGGAGGGTGAAAATCGCATCGCGCAACGAAATGGCCCCTGCTTCCCGCGGCAAATCCTTCGGGACGCGGTCGAAAGCGGGAATCTTGGCGTCAGCCAGCGCGTGGTGTTCCAAAATCGCGGAAAATCGCGTTTCCAGCGGCTCCGGCTCGAATCCGGCCCAAATGGGCGAGTGTTTGCTGCGTTGGTAGGCGGCGTTGCCCATGGCCAGGAGCCGCCGGGTCCGGTCTTTCGGCAACGGAGTGGAATCCAGCAAGCCGGCCAGCAACGCCGCCACGGGATGTTCCGGCGTTTTTTTCGGCGCGGGCGCAGGCTTTTTCTGCTCGGCTTCGGCAAGGGCGGCAAGCGGCCAAACCAGCAGCCAGCAAGCGGCCAATCGGCAACCAAGGGGTCTCATGCTGCTATTTTGGGGAAAGGGGGAAAAATCGTGCCATTCTAGCCGGTTTCCCAAGCACGGCCAGCCTAAAAATCGCTATTCCGCCTCAAGCAGCTGCGCCCTCACTTCAAATGGCGGCGAAAAAAATCGATAACCAACGGCCTAAGATCCTGCTGCGGCGGTTCCAGGTGAAAGCTGTGCTTGGCGCCCTTGATGACGTGCAATTCGCTCGACAATTTGGCCGCTCCCAACGCCTCGTGGAGAATTTTTGATTGCCGCACCGGCACCAGCGTATCGCGCGTCCCGTGCAGCAGCAAAGCGGGTGGATCGCCGGCATTGAGGTAGCTGACGGGTGAAGCCGCGCGGCACAAATCCTTGTCGGCCTCGCCTAATTCCTCCAGCATGCCTCGCCCCTCAGCCAGCGCCACCAAATCGTAGACCCCGTACATGGGCACGACGGCCTGAATTCGGCAGGAATGTTCGGCATGCGGGCCATCAGGAGGGTCGAGTTCGTCGCCATCACCGGCGTAGGCTAACATGGCCACCAAATGTCCCCCGGCCGATCCTCCGATTGCGCCGATTTTCTCCGGGTCGATCCGGTAGCGGCCGGCGTTTGCCCGCAACCACCGAACCGCCGTCATGCAGTCCTGGAGATTGCGCGGCCAGACCTGACGCAAGTTCTCGACGAAGGATTCCTGCTTGCGGGCGAGCACGTAATTCACGCTCGCGCAGACAAAACCGGCCTTGGCGAGGTTTGTCCCGATATTTTGCTCGCGTTTCGCCGCTTTGTCGCCGCCGTGCCAGCCTCCGCCATGCACGATGAGAACCGCGGGCCGCGCTTTGCCGGAATCCGCCGGAAGGTAGAGATCGAGCGACAAATTTCGGCTCGAACCGAGGTAGGGGACGTCTTTGACGACCTCAATTTCGCTCCCGGCGTCTTGAGCGAGGGATGCGGAAACGGCCGCGGCGAAGAGAAGGGAGAGGAGCGATGTTTTCATCAGATTTTTGGGATTAACTCGATCGGCTTGATTGTTTCAGCACCGTTTCCGCGACCATCCGCGCTTGCTCGGGAGTGTCCACCCCGGGCGAATCATCATCGGTGATGGTCACGCGAATGCGGGCGCCGTTCTCCAGGGCGCGAAGCTGCTCCAAGCCCTCGGTTTGCTCCAACACGCCGGGGGGCCAATCGACGAATTTCAGCACAAATTCGCGTTGGTAGCCGTAAATTCCCTTGTGCCGGTAGAACGCGAAGTTTTCCACGTTTGGCGTGCGTTGAAACGGGATCGAACTGCGGGAAAAATAGAGCGCGTCCCCGTTTTCGGCGAGAACGACCTTGACGACGTTGGGATCGGTGAGGAGATCGTCGTCATCCAGCGGGTTGGCGGCGGTGACCATCTCCAGGGAGGAGTTTTCAACCAGCACGATCGCCAGTTTGTCGATCAAACCTGGATTGATGAGCGGTTCGTCGCCCTGAATGTTGACGATCGCGGCGAAATTCGGAAAAAGCCGCGCAACTTCGGCGATGCGGTCGGTACCGCTGGGATGATCGGGCGAGGTCATGCAGGCTTCCGCGCCGAAATCAGCCGCCGCGTCGAAAATCCGCGCATCGTCGGTCGCAATGACCAAGTGGGCCAGGTTCTCGCAGGCTTGGCAACGCTCCCAAACATGCTGGACCAACGGTTTGCCGGCAATTTCGTGCAACATCTTGCCTGGAAACCGGGACGAGCCCCACCTCGCAGGAATGACGCCCAGGACCTTCCGCGCATCCGGCCCGGGCGATGGAATTTCACGATGTGACTGGGAAGAATCCACGATTGGTCTAAATTTCTGCGATTTTGTCTTTTAGGGTTGTGGTTTCCAGCCCTTCTGCTGAGATAGATGCCGCGCTGCAAAGCGCAACCCTTTTTCCTTGCCTGCCCAAACATGACCAAACAACCTCCCTACCTCCTCGGCCTGCTTTTCCTCCTGCTGGCCGGTCCGAGGATTTTTGCCGATCAACTACCCGCCAAGCTCGACCTCAAAACGCTGCCCGTCTCCGTCATCGAGGAGGTCATCGTCCCGAATCCCGATGAAGTGTTCTCGCTCATGGACAAGCTGCCCGGTCACCCGGACTGGGCCAGCAAAGTGCGCCGCGAATTCCAGATCAAAAAGACCAGCGACCGCACGAATTTGGCGCTCATCTTCGGCACGCTGATTGCCGACGGATTCATCGCCGTGCAGGCCGAAGACGCCGAAGCGGTGCAAAACGCCGGCCGTGAAATCCTGGCATTGGCGAAAAATCTCGGTTTGGAGCAAGCCGTCGTCCCCCACTGTCACGCGATTCTCGATGCCTGCCAGCAACGCAAGTGGGATCAGGTGCGCGGCGAGTTCGATCTCACCCACCAGACCGTCCGCGACACCATGAAGCAGATGCGCGACGAGCAATTGGCCAAATGCGTCAGCGTATCCGGCTGGGTTCGCGGCACGCAAGTGCTCACCGGGTTGATTGGCGACGGTTACTCACCGGAAAAGGCCGAAATCCTCCATCAGCCCGACCTGGCGGCCCATTTCGTGAAGCAATTGGAATCCATGGACGCGAAAACGGCCGGCAGCCCCGCGATGAAGGCCGTTTTGAGCGGCCTGCGCGAGGTAAGCCGGCTCATGGCCGAAAACCAGGAAGTCTCCCCCCGATCCGTGACCCGCATCCACGCAATTTGCGCCGAGGTTTTGGCCGCCATCCAGCCCAAAGAGCCACGCTGACGCGTTTTTTGGCCGCCGTGGAGCTGACGTTGTTGTTTTGACACCCCACACCACCCCAGACCGATGAAAAACCGACTCATGGCGCTGCTTTTCGCCACCTGGGCGTTGTTGCTTTCGCCAGCCTTCGCGCTGGTGGACGAGGCCCACTCCATCATCATGGAAATCGCGGCTCCCTACGTCAACGACGGCTTCACCATTCGCGCCGACTACTGGAACGGCGAGATGGAGACCGGCAAGCAAAAGCTCATTCGCCACCAACTCTTTCGCGGCAACGAATATTGGTTTTGGGCCGCATGCACCGAACCCGGCTGCAAGGTGCAGATCGAGGTTTACGACTCCGAAGGCCAAGCCGTCACCGTCGAGCGCAGCCAAGCCAAATTTTGCTCCGGTTCGCGGGTTACGCCAAAGAAGACGGGCTCGTTTTACATCCTGGTGAAGGTGGAATGGGAAGACGCGGCCAAGGATCCGGGAACCGTGAAATGGGCCGTCGCCTATGGCTATCGGTAGGGAAATTCAGCCAGGTTGCCTCGTTGCCACAACGGTTAAGGCGTGATTTTGTCCTCGTGCGCAAATTCGTAGCCGATTTACGGAAATTCACGGCGAATCTCGCGGCTAGTCGTCCGTGTACTCGGGTGATGAAACTCCCGCTTCTCACGCCGATCATTCTTATCGCGGCCAGCCTCCTGACGGCGGTTGCCAACGAGCGCGAGCCGAAAACCGTGTCGATTCTCGCCATCGGCAACAGTTTCACCCGCAACGCCACCGCCCACCTACCGGCCATCGCCGAAGCCTCGCCCCACACACTAACGCTAGGCCTCGCCGCGATCGGAGGCGGCCCGCTCAACCGGCATTGGAAGGCGGTCCAGGCACACGAAGCCGATCCGAACGACCGGGCCGGCCGGATTTACGGCAATCGCAGCCTCAAGCAACTGCTGAAAACGCGTGAATGGGACTTCGTCACGATCCAGCAACGAAGTTATGTCAGCACCGACGCCGAAACCTACCGGCCTTTTGCCGCAAACCTCGCTGCTTACATTCGCGAGCATGCCCCCACCGCAGAGCTGCTGATCCATCAAACCTGGTCCTACCGCGCGGACGACCCACGCTTCAAAGGCAAAGACTCGCAGGACAACATGTATCGCCAACTGACCGACGCCTACCTCACCATCGCCGGAGAAATCGGCGTCAAGCGGCTTATTCCGGTTGGTTTGGCATTCCGCACCGCGCGGCGGCATCCGGAATGGCGATTTGTCTTCCCGGATGCGGATTTCGACTTCAAAAACGCCGTCCCGCCGAAGTTACCGCGTCAGGATCACTCGCTAAACGTGGGCTGGCGTTGGAATGGCAGCAAGCTAAGACTCGACGGTCATCACGCCAATGCCGCGGGCCAGTTTCTCGGTGCCGCGGTGTGGTTCGAGTTCTTCTTTGACGATGATGTGCGGGAAAACGCCTACGTGCCTGAGCAGTTGGATGCGAAGGACGCGAGGTTTCTGCGAGAGATCGCCCATCAAGTGGCTAAAACCGAGTTGCAACGTCTCCCATGAAAACCAAGAAAACTAAGCCCCAAAAACCACTCCTCCATCTCGTGTCGCTTCTCGGCGCGCTGTTCGTATCGATGGTTCCCGCAACGTCCCATGCCCAGGACCCGCAGGGTACTTCGGAAACGGTCAAGGCCCTGAAGACGATGCTGAAGTCCCATCCCCGCAGCGATGCCGATGGCGATGGCATCCTAACGCGAAAAGAGTGGACCGCCTGGCGCGGGGAAAATCTGGGCCTCAAGCCGACACACCGGGATGTCTCCTACGGCGATCACGAAAAGCAGGTCTTCGACCTGTGGGTGGCCGAGCCGAAAAACGGAGCCGCGTCGCCGCTGGCGATCTTCATCCATGGCGGTGGATTCCGTGGCGGCGACAAAGGCAAGTCGGAAACCATTCCGGTCAAACTCTACCTCGACGCCGGCGTCTCCTTCGCCTCGCTCAACTACCGGCTCAGCGATGTCGGCCCCTACCCGATGCAGCATCACGATTGCGCGCGGGCGATTCAGTTCATTCGTCACAACGCCGGCAAGTGGAACATCGACCCGACTCGCATCGCCTCTTCCGGTGGTTCCGCAGGGGCGGGTATCTCGCTGTGGCTGGCCTTTCACGACGACCTCGCCGATCCCAATAGCAGCGATCCGGTGGCCCGCGAGTCGAGCCGCGTCCTTGCCGTCGCCACCAGGAATGGCCAAAGCACCTACGACCTGCATGAATTCCGGAAAATCTTCAATTTGCCGGAACTCAAGATGCACGAAGCGCTCTACGCCTTCTACGGCGTCGAAGGCGACTCGCAATGGGACCGCGATGAAGTGAAGAAGCTGATGGCCGATGCCTCGGCGATCACGCATTTCGACGCCAACGACAAGGTGCCGGTGTACGCCCAGTATGACTCGCTCGGGCCGGGCCGGATCACGCTGGACACAAATCCCTCCGCCTGGGTGCACCACATCAAGCTGGGCCGCCACCTGAAAGAGGCGATGGACGCGGCAGGAATCGAGTGTCACGTCATCGGCGGCCCTCAAAAGGCTGAAGGTTACGTCGATCACCACGATTTTTTGATCCGCAAACTAACCTCTGCTAAGCCATGACCTCGTCACTGTCCCTGCGCCTGCTACCAACACTTACACTTGCAATTGGTGCGCTGCTGCTGATCAGCGCTTGCCTTGACTCATTCGCTCAAGAAAACGCTCCTGCCGCCGATCCCGAGAAAACGGAGCAGCCTGCTTCGAAACGCGCTGGGGGCAACCATCCCGCCTTCGTTGAGGTGGAGGACGTGCCTGGTTTACCGCGCGTGTTGTTGATCGGCGATTCGATTTCGATGGGTTACACGCTGCCCGTGCGCAAGACACTCGAAGGCAAAGCTAACGTTCATCGTGTGAAAGGGAATTGTGGCCCGACCGACGCCGGTGTCCGGCATCTCGACAAGTGGCTTGAAGGCGGTCCGTGGGACGTGATCCACTTCAACTGGGGGCTGCACGACGTGATTCATCACATAAAAGGCAAAGGCCGCGTCCCGCACGCCACCGAGGGCGCTGCATGTCGCATTTCTCCGCAGGAATATGAGGAAAATTTGCGCACGCTGCTGGCGGCCATGAAGCAGACCGACGCGGCTCTGATCTGGGCCAGCACCACGCCGATACCCGAAGGCTTGACCGGCATGTGGAAACCGGGCGACGCCGAGCGTTACAACCGGATTGCCGCCAAGGTAATGGAGGAGAACGATATCGCGGTCAACGATCTGTGGACTTTTGCGAAACCTAGGCTCGCCGAGATCCAGCTCGAAGCGAACGTTCACTTCAGCGGCAAGGGCTCCGGAGTTCTCGGCAGCGAAGTGGCGCGGGTGATCTCCGCGGAACTGAAAAAATGAAAACAGTGACACTGAGGTTTCTTCCATCGATGATCGCAGCAGCGTTCGCCGTTCAGACGGCCGTGTTGTCAGCCGCGGTCGGTGCCAAACCGGCTTCCCGGCCCAACGTCCTCCTCATCATGGCTGATGACATGGGTTATTCCGACCTCGGCTGCTATGGAAGCTCGATCGAGACGCCGAATCTCGACCACCTGGCCGCCAACGGGCTGCGATTCACCCGTTTCTACAACGAGGGCCGCTGCTGGCCGACGCGCGCCGCGCTAATGACGGGGCGCAATGCTCACGATGTCGGTCACGCCATGGCTCGCGGACCAAATGCGCCGCCTGCCTACCAAGGAACCTCGCGCGAGCGGGCACCGATGATTGCCGAGCTGATTGGCGAGGCGGGCTATCGCAGCTACCACGTTGGCAAGTGGCATTTGGCGAGCGACAGTCAGATTCCCCAGCCGATTGCGAAGAGCAAGGCGACCTGGGCGATCAACCGCGGATTCGAGCGCAGTTATTCGGTGAAGGCGCAGGGGTTTCTGAGTTTTTTCAACCCCGGAGAATTGCGTATCGAAGGAGAAATCGTTCGCAATATCGGTAACCGCGAGCCGGACTATTACTACACCGACGCGCTGACCGAACGCACGCTTGCCTACCTAACCGAACACGAAAAATCGCACCCAGAGTCGCCGTTTTTCCTCTATCTCGCCCACATTGCGCCGCACTATCCGCTGCACGCCAAGCCCGAGGATATCGAAAAATACCGCGGCAAGTTTCGCCACGGCTGGGACGAGATGCGCAAGCGCCGCCACGCGCGGATGCAGGAATTGGTCATCTACGATGGTGAGCTATCGCCGCGCGACCCGGCCGCCAAAGCCTGGCACAGCCTCAGCGAAGCCGATCAAATCATGTGGGACGAGCGCATGGCGATCCACGCGGCGATGATCGACTGCATGGACCAGGGAATCGGGAGAATTCTGGCTTGGCTAGAGCAAACCGGGCGACTCAGAAACACCCTGATCCTTTTTTTATCCGACAACGGCGCGTCGCGCGAGACCGGCGGACGAAAAAAGGCGGAGAACCACAAGCCCGGCGCCGTAGCGGGCTCGCGCGATAGTTTTCTCGCCATCGAGACGGCGTGGTCGAATGCTTGCAACACGCCATTTCGTCTCCACAAGGCGTTCAATCACGAAGGCGGCATCGCCACACCGCTGATCGTGCACTGGCCCGCAGGCATTGCTTCCGAGCATCGCGGTAGCATCAGCCGTCAAGTGGGACGGGTGAACGATGTCCTACCCACGGTATTGGGACTCGCTGGTGTCGATATTCCCGCGGAAGTCACCGGCCAGAGCCTGACACCGTGTTTCGAAGATCCGGCATCGATTCGCGAGCGCACTTTGTATTGGGAGCATCTGGGAAGACGCGCCGTGCGCCGGGGCGATTGGAAGCTGGTCGCCGACAACGGCAAACGCTGGGAACTCTACGATCTGTCCAGCGATCCGGCTGAGATGCGCGATCTGAGCCGGACAAAACGCGGCTTGGCGCAAGAGTTGGACGAGCTTTGGAAAACCTGGGCCATGAAGGTGGGGGTAACGCCTCGAAAGCGCAATCGGCCGAAGTAAGGACCGAGGACCAAAGCAGATGACGCTTTCAAGAAGCGAATCACAATCCGGATCAAATCACTCGCCCAATCGTTGTCTGTTTGGAGGATTGAATGAACAAACCTGAGCTATCTTCAAAACCAAACCGTCGATGTTTTCTCAGTCTGATGGGGAATCTGGCCACGGCAGGTATCGCGGCGCCGTCGATAGCTCAAGAGCCTCCTGCAAAATTCCCGCCCACTGCCCTCGCCTACGTCAATCCCTATCTCGAATACTCATCGGAAGGAACCGTTGATGCTTCGAGGTTTTTCGAGGCGTCGCTCGAGGAAGAATGGCTGGTCTCGCCCGCCCACATGCTGGCCGGCGGAGTGCGCCTGGTGATGCTTTCCCCTGGCTTCAACGACCCTGACGTGTTTCCAGGAGCGGCCGGAGTCGATCTCATGATTCGCTGTCTCGATGCCGTGTCGGTGGCGGCGGAAAAACACGCGAATTGTGAATTGGTCCGCGACCGCGCCGATCTGAGCGCTTTGGATAGTCCCGGCAAACTCGGCGTGGTGCTACATCTCACTGGCTTGCCCATCCATGGATCGTTGCAGGTTCTACGCGCCTATGCGCGGATGGGAGTTCGCTCCATTCATCCCTTCATTCGCAGTTCGCCCTACGGCGGCGATGCCGAGGACATGTCGGTCGAACTGACAGCCCTGGGCCGGGAGGTGATCCGGGAAATGGAACGCCGCGATATGCTCGTCGACCTCGCTCACGCTAACGACCAGACCTGCGATGCTGTGCTAAAAATGGCGGCCCGGCCGTTGCTCGACTCGCACACCGCCTGTCGCGCCTTACGCGATTTGCCCCGCAACCGCACCGACGATCAACTCCGCGCCATCGCCGCGAATGGCGGCGTCGTCGGCGTTCATTTCGGATCGAAGTTTCTGGAAGACCTCAGCCCGCATCCCCATTTTGCCGCCTGGCAGAAATACCGCGATTCCATTCCCGACACTCGCGACCAACTCATCTCGGAACTCGCCGCCGACAATCCGTTTGCCTACCTGGAAAAACGCTACAACGTCGATGCCAAGAGGAGAAAAAAACTGGCCGAACGTCCCCCGCCGCCCCGCGCCAAACTGGCAAGTCTGCTCGATCACATCGAACACATGGTCGATATCGCGGGAATCGATCACGTGTGCATCGGCAGCGATTACTTTCTATCCAATCTCTGCGAAGGAACCGAATCGGTCACCAAAATGCCGGCTCTGGCCCGGGCACTAGCAGGGCGCGGCGTCGGTGACGATGAGCTGGCCAAGATTATGAGTGGTAATTTGATGCGTTTGTTAGAGAGGAGCCTGCCGGGTTGATTCGTCCTATATGATTTAACAATGAACTCTGCCGGCCTATCTATCATCGATTGGGCAATCCTGCTGCTCTACGCGGGGGCGACGATCTGGCTCGGCTGGCATTTTGGGAAAAAACAGAAGTCCGCCGCCGAATTTTTCACCGGTTCGGGCAAAATGAATCCTCTGCTCATCGGCGTGTCGCTCTTCGCCTCGCTGCTGAGTACCATCACCTACCTGTCGCTTCCCGGGGAAGTCACCGGAAAAGGACCGGCGTTTTTGATCCGCTACCTCTCCTATCCGTTGGTTTTTCTCGTCGTCGCGCTGGTCCTACTGCCAGTTTACATGAGGCAACGGGTCACCAGCGCCTACGAGTTGCTCGAGGAAAAATTGGGTGTCAGTGTCAGGCTGCTTGGGGCTTCCATGTTCCTGTTGCTTCGGTTAGTCTGGATGTCACTGCTCATTTTCGCCGCTGCCAAGGCCTTCAGCTATATTATCGGGGCGGACACCAAGTTTATTCCCCTCATCGTTCTGGCCGCAGGAACAATCTCACTAATCTACGCCTCTCTCGGAGGTCTTCGCGCCGTGGTCATCACCGATCTCATGCAAACCGTTTTGCTCTTTGGTGGCGCGCTGCTGGTCATCGTGATGGTGACGATTCAGATGAATGGCTTCGGATGGTTTCCCACCAGGTGGCAGGATCATTGGGACACCCAACCGATCTTCAGCTTCGACCCACGGGTGCGCGTCACCTGGGTCGGGACGATCCTTTCCATGTTCGTGTGGAGCGTGGCGACCTTTGGCGGCGACCAGGTTTCGGTGCAAAGGTTCATGGCCACCGAGGATTTGAAATCGGCGCAAAAAGCTATCGCGCTGAACCTGGTAATCGCCGTTGTCGTCGGCGCGACGCTCGGCTTGGCCGGATTTGCCATGCTCAGTTATTTCCAGGTGAATCCGCAACTCCTCCCCGCCGATTTCTCCCTGAAAGACAACGCCGACGATGTGTTCCCCCGCTTTATTGGGTTTCATTTGCCGGTGGCGGCCTCGGGCCTGGTCGCGGCCGGCTTGTTTGCTGCAGCCATGTCCAGCATGGACTCGGGAGTGAACTCAATTACCGCGGTGGTGTCACGCGATTTCGTCGACCGCTTCCGCCGCGAGCCGATGAGCGAAGCTCAGCACATTCGCTTTGCGCGGATCCTCACCGTGATTGTCGGGGTAGTTGTTCTGTTAGGGAGCAGCCTGGTGCAACATGTCCCCGGGAACATCGTGGCCACCACAAGCAAAACTGTCAATCTCCTTGCCGTGCCGATTTTTTGCCTGTTTCTCTTCGCCCTGTATTTCAAAAACGCCACACCGGCGGGTGTGTGGGCGGGTTGGTTCTGCGGAACGACGGTGGCCGCGGCGATCGCTTTTTCAGGACCGATCGTCACCCTGCTGGCTACGAAATTCGGAGTCGATCCCGGCGTCTTTGGCGTGGAGTTGATCACCGAAATCGAGCCCAAGACCGGCTTGGAGGTGACACGTGCCCCCGATCCGATCAGCTTTCAATGGATCACCCCGTCGGCGCTGGCAGTGAATGTTTTGGTAGGAATGTTAGTCAGCGCGATCACGAAGAAACGAACTACAAACCAATCTTGAGAACGATGAAGCTTGCCCTCGTTGCCACCCTAATTCTATTCGCTGCCATTTCCCGGGACTCGTTAGCGGCCGATGAAACTCGCCCTAACATTGTTCTCATTTTCGCCGATGACGTGGGCCGAGAGGTTTTGGGTTGCTACGGAGGAACTAGTTACAAGACGCCCCATCTCGACGCCCTGGCCACTGGAGGAATGAAGTTTTCCCACTGCTATTCCATGCCGCTCTGCCATCCCTCGCGGGTTTGTTTGCTGACGGGTCGTTATCCCACCCAGTTGGGATTTCCCGGTTGGGGCAGCTTTCCTCCTCCGGAAACGACGCCGACAATAGCTACGACTCTAAAAGAGGCAGGCTACGCCACGGCGGTCGCGGGAAAGTGGCAGTTGGCCTATCTAAAAAACAATCCCACCCATCCGAATCAGCTTGGCTTCGATGGTTTTTCCGTCTTCGGCTGGCATGAAGGAGCGCGGTATCACGACCCGATGATCTATGAAGACGGCAAGGTGCGAACCGACACGGCTGGCCGATACGGACCGGATCTCTATGTCGAATATCTAGGTGAATTTATGAAAAAGTCGGTCGCCAAAAAACAGCCGTTTTTCGCCTACTATCCCATGGCGCTGTGCCACAACGTGACCGACGACCTCGGCGACGATCATGTCGCCTACTTTAAAGATAAGCGATGGATGATGTTTGCCGAAATGGCCGCATCGATGGATGAAATGGTGGGACGGATCGTGAAATCGGTGGATGATCTCGGCGTTCGGGAGCAGACTCTCATTCTCTTCACCTCCGACAATGGAACGGTCTCTTTCACCTACCAAACAGTCGATGGTGAAGGAAAGATGACAAGAATCCCCGTTTTTTCCCAATTCGACGGCCGAAACATTCGCGGCGGAAAAGGCTCCTTCACCGACTGGGGGACGCGGGTGCCCTTGATCGCCAATTGGCCGGGAAAGATTCAACCCGGAGCTGAAGCGGACGACCTCGTTGATCTGTCCGATTTTCTTCCTACCCTCGTCGAACTCGCTGACGCGAGACCCCGCCGGAAACTGCGACTCAATGGGCATAGTTTTGCCTCGCGCCTTTTTGCCGGTAAACCTTCCGCCCGCAAGTGGGTTTACTCGGAGCTTCGGGAAATGCGATTTGTGCGCACTCGCGAGTTTAAACTCTACGAAGACGGCCGCTTTTTCGATCTGCGCGAAGATCCGGAGGAACAACGCGTCCGCTCGCCCGGAGCGCCTCTTGACTTGAAGGCTGACAAAGCTCGATCATTTCTTCAATCCGCTCTTTCCAGCAAACCAAGACAAACCGCTCCCAACAGTGAAAACTAATCGCCTCTTTAAACTAGTCGCCGGGGCTGCCTTCCTCATGCTCATAGGCGGTCACAGCCCGGCCGCCGAATATTACCTCTCCCCAAAAGGCGACGACGCCAATCCCGGAACCAAATCGCAGCCCTGGGGAACTCTGCAACATGCCGTCGATCGTGATTCCCTTTCTCCAGGCGACACACTCTTTGTGCGCGGCGGAACCTACTTCGAAAAACGCCGGATCGTTGTCAAAGTCAACGGCACGGAAGAAGCTCCTATCGCGATCAGAGGCTATCGGGACGAAGAGCCGGTTATCGACGGTTCGTATGAGGAGTTGCTGACAGTTCCAAATCAGCACTGGAAATTGCACGACGAAAAACGCTCCATTTACCGGTCCGTCCGCCGCTACGAGCGATTCGAGGAAGAGAAAGTGCATGGATGTTTTGAGTCGGGCGACCGCAAATACTCTCTGGTTCCCTACATGAACTACAACCATCTCGCGGCGGATGACGAACACTTTAAACTGGACGGTTTTACCTACGTCGGACCGGGATTTCATTTCAATCCCGAGGACAAGCATCTCTATGTCCGCCTCACCAAAACCGCGGTTCAACGGGAGATGGAGTTGATCTACCCGGTGCAGAACGATCCCAACCAGGTGAAACTCCACATCTTTTCGAGCGACCTCCAGCTCCTGATGGAAGATCACGGAAGGTTTACTCATTGGGAAGGAATCCATTTCGCGCACAGGGGAAACCCCGCTTCGATTTGGATTCACGAGAGGCAGCGCCATATAACGATGAAAAACTGCACGGTCACGGGGGGAATCAATGTGCGCGCCAAGGACGTGATGATCGACGGAGTTCATTTTCAGGGGTTCATTCCGCCCTATATCGCGTGGGCGGATATCAAGGAAGGGCGGGCTCCTGCGTTTCACATTCAATCGGGCGGCCTGATGTTGATCGGGCGGCGCGGTATTGTGCGCAATTGCCTTTTTACGAACCTGTTTGACGGAGTAACTCCTGGACCGGAGGCGCAAGTGTACAACAACCGCTTCATTGGGTTGCGCGACGACGGCATCAATCTCGGGACGAGTCTGGGTGGCCCTGTGGAGATTCATCACAATCTGTTTCGGCATATCGGGCAGGGCATCAGCCACGTGGGAACCGGCGAACCGAAGATGCAGGGGCAAATCTACATTCACCACAACATCATCGATCAGCGCGAGCCGCATCTAAAGAGCCGCAAACAGGCCGACGGAACCTATTGGGGATACAAAGGGCCAAATGGAAAGAGGATGTCCCGGGGCGTTCCTTTCGGATGGCATAATCAAACAGGGGCCGGTCCCGATCCGTGGAAGCTTTATAACAACACGGTGATCTGTGGTTACTCCCGGCTACTCGACAGCGCCTCGCAAAAACCCGGTTTTACGGAGCCTCAGGAGGTCTACAACAATGTCTACATTCAACTTCACGATCGCAGCATGCGCCGCCTGGTCGATGTGACCAGTGGCCGGAATCTGTTCGATGGAAATCTCTACTTTCGGCCCAACGGGAACGAAAAACCGCTCTTTGCTGGCTATCGAAACGGCGAGGGCAACTTCCGGCCCTTCCCGACGCTCGATGATTTCAAGCAGGACGAATATTTTGACATATCGAAGAAGGTTTATCCACCCGGATTCGAAAACTCATCGGTCGAAGCCGACCCGAAGTTGGATGAGCACTACCGGCCTGCTCCTGATTCGCCCGCGGCATCAGGCGCAATCGACCTCAGCAACCGCGGTTGGCCCGGACTGGATGGAAAACGCTATCGCGGAGCAGTGCTTCCATCGGGCGAAGGATGGGATCAGCAGTTCTATTTCGACGCCACTTCCAATTGAGAAATGTGTCATGACAAAGATGAAAACAAAGCAACTCAACCGACGCCGATTCCTCAAACAGTCCGCCTCTCTCACCGTTGCCGGTAGCGGCGCTGCGGGATTGCACGGACGTGAAGGCCAACGCAATTTGATTAGCGATGAAAACGCCAAGACCGGCACGGATGACTGGTACTTGGAACGGGTCGAAAAGGATACCGCGCCGATTGAGGGATACGCTTCCAAGCAATCGGTGTCGGCAGGGCAATCTATTGATCTGAAAGTCTCCACCCGGCCCGCGTCGCGGTTCAACATCGAGATTTTTCGCACCGGGTATTACGGTGGAAAAGGGGCGCGCAAGGTTCATGAAATCGGACCGCTCCAGGGCAAACCGCAGGCGATTCCGAAACCGGCGCAGGGCGACAAACGGCTGATCGAATGCCGTTGGGATACCGCGGTGGAATTGACCATCCCGGAGGACTGGGTCAGCGGCGTCTATCTCGCCCGCCTGACCACCGTTCCGGATGCGGGTGATGACTTTTTCCAAAACTATATTGTTTTCATCGTCAAAGACGACCGGCGCTGCGATCTGCTGGTGCAGTGCTCTGACAACACCTGGCAAGCCTACAACGCGTGGCAGGGCTGTTCGCTCTACAAACACCCCAAGGGCAACCAGCGCAGCTTTGGTCATGTGTCCTTCGACCGTCCTTACGCTGCGTATCCGCAAAAATTCATGTCCAACCCGCAAACCACGGGTTCTGGCGAGTGGCTTTGCTTCGAGTTTCCCATGGCGTACTGGCTGGAACGCGAGGGCTATGATGTTAGTTACTGTTCCAATAGCGATCTGCTGACGCCGGACCGCGCTCTGAAGTGCCAGGGATTGCTCTCCGTCGGTCACGACGAGTACTGGGACATCCGCCAACACGATTCCGTGGTGAAACTGCGCGATTCCGGCGTGAGCCTGTTGTTTTTCTCCGCCAATACCTGCTGCTGGGTTAGCCCGCTGATGCCCTCGACCGACGGTCGCCCTAACCGAATCACCCACCGCGGCGGTCCCTACGGCGGCAGCCAGGATTACGCCAAAATCCGGGTGGAAAATTACGGACCCTATCCCCATCGCGGCCCCGATGAGGGGCTTCTGTTAGGCGCCCGGAACATCCACCGCGTCGTCGGTCATGGCGACTGGACCTGCGACCTGCCGGATCACTGGATGTTTGACGCAACCGGGATGAAAAAGGGCGACTCTATCCAGGGCTTGGTGGGTTGGGAATTGCACGGACAACCCGCCACCGAAATCCCCGGTCTTGACATTGTTGGCACCGGCCCGGCCTGGGGGGGGAAACAAGAGAAGGTTTATACCGCGACGGTTTACCCGGGACCAAAAGAGAACTTTGTCTTTAACGCCGCGACCATCTACTGGTGCCAAGCGCTCTCCAGTCCGCCACGCCACCTCCTTCCAAAAAAGCCTCGGAATCGTAACCCCCTTCTCGGATCCGATCAACGCGTCGAAAAGATGACGCGAAACCTCATCGACCGAGCGATTCGCCAGTCATGATCATGATAAGCCGGTTGTTCCTATTCCTATTGCTCTTGCTGCTACTATTGCTTCCTCTCTTGCGCGGGGCGGAATCGGAGACGGATGGGCCTTCCGACAAGCCCAAAACCGTTCCCGGCAACCTACCCGTCGCCATTCGCCCGGGCCCCGAAGGCGACTTCACTCTGGTGGGAAGAGACGCCGCCATTTTTGGTCAGGGGACAAGACTCATTTCCGGCACCAAAAAAGACTATCCCCAGGCCGCGCTCGCCGGTTGGATGAGTCCGCGGGACCGCGCCGAATGGCAACTCCGCGGCCTGGTGGCCGGGCGCTACGATTTGCTGGTTTCTTGGGCCATGCCACGTCACGAAGGTGGCGTCCAGCAGGCGCTCATCACTCTGGATGGCCGTCCCATTTTTCGCGCCAAACCCCGCACCACCGGAGAGGGTGAGGAGTCCTTCGCCAGCTTCGTCATCGGCACGATCGAGCTGCCCGCGGGCGATCATCGGATTGGTTTTGGGCCCCGTGCGCCAGTGAAAAATAGCTGGGGCCGGTTGCGCAGTCTGCGCCTGGTTCCTGCCGCGAGCGATGGCGAGTTCCGCCAGCCACCGCTGACCGTTCCCGATGGATTTAGCATCGAGCCCGCAGCCATTCCGCCCCTCGTTTCGCATCCCATGATGGCCTGCCTGGACGATCGCGGACGATTGTTTATCGCGGAATCCGCCGGAACCAACGCCAAGGCCGCCGAGCTTCTCAAAACTCGCCCTCACAAGATTCTCATGCTTGAAGACGCGGACGGCGACGGCGTTTTTGACCACTCGACGGTGTTCGCGGAAAATCTCGTCCTGCCCAATGGAGCGCAATGGCACGACGGCGCGCTCTACGTTTGTTCGCCACCCTATATTTGGAAATTTGAGGACCTCGACGACGACGGAAAGGCTGAAAAACAGACGCCCGTTGGAGGAAAATTCGGTTTCAACGGCATGTCATCCGCTTTCCATGGCCCGGTGCTCGGCCCGGATGGCCGCCTCTATTATTGTGGCGGCCAACACGGTTGGACGCTCGGCGACACGTCTTCGGGACTCGACCTGAAACGTGAAAAATGGACCAGCCGCGCGCCCGGCGTTTTCTCCATGTGGCCCGACGGCAGCGACCCGAGAAATCGTGCTCAGGGCGGCATGGCCAATCCCGTGGAGGTCACTTTCTCGCCTGAGGGCGAAGTTTTCGGCACCGTCGCGGTCTATCAAAACCTCAAGGGCCGCACCGATGCGCTGCTGCACTGGATCCACGGAAGCGTCTACAATCTCCGCCGCGAGCCGGTTCATCCTCGCACCAGCCGCACCCTACTCGCCCCGATGAGCCGCCGTGGTTGGGTCGCGCCGCCTGGATTGACGCGGTATCGCAGCGGCGACTTTGGAACCGGGTTCGGGGCGGACTATCGCAATGACATTTTCATGGCGGAATTCAACACCCACCGGGTCTATCGCATCAAGCCGCAACGAAGGGGCGCGAGCTACATCACCAGCGATGAAGTTTTTCTCGAATCCAGCAGCCCGTACACCCACTTCACCGATGTTTTTGAAGACGCCGATGGTAGTTTGTTAGTCATCGACACCGGCGGCTGGTTTCTCTATGGCTGCCCGACTTCCGCCATCGAGCGGCCCGAGGTCAAAGGCGCGATCTACCGCGTCCGCAAATCCGGCGGCAAGCCCGTCGCCGATCCGCGCGGGCTGCAACTCGACTGGGAAAATCCGCAAGTCGCATGGCTGGACGATCCTCGCTTTGCGGTTAGGGACCGGGCGAAAGCGGAACTCGCGAAACTGGGCCAAGCGATCGTTCCGGCCCTGGACAGAATCCTCACCAGCAATGACTCGTCGGATCAATTTCAGCGCGCGGCAATCTGGACCCTCACCCGGATCGACGACACGGCGGCGCAACGGGTGATCGCCGCTACATTGCTCGCCGGCAACGACGTCTGTTCGCCCTCCGTGCGGCAAACCGCCGCTCGCAGCCTCAACGCCAACCTTGCGCAGCTGAAAGATGACGACGTGATCCGCGATATCGTCAGCTCCGCCTGCGCAATCATCATTGATTCCGAACAACCGGCCGAGTTGGTTCGCGAGGCAGCCACCCTACTCGGCAGGCTAAGCGTGCCCGGCGACCCGGTCACGATCCTGATGAAAGCCGTCGAGCGAAACGCCGGGAAAGATCCCTACCTCGATCACTCGCTCATCTACGCGTTGATCGAACTCGACCACGTCCAAAATCTGCCCACTTTTCTCACCCACGAAAGTCCACATGTCCGGCGTGCCGCTCTCATTGCCAGCGCCGAAATGAAATCGAGCGCCCTCAAGCCCGAGCAGCTGCTTCCTCACCTCAATGCCGAGGATCCCGACCTTCGCGCTGAAGCGCTTCGTCTCGCCACGGGCCGCCCCGGGTGGGCCGGAACGCTCATCGACTTTCTCAAAAACGCCCTCGACGCCGAAGCGATACCGCGCGGCATCAGCGACGCCTTGCTCGCTTTCTCCGGCAACAAGCAGGTGCAGGAACTGATTGCCGATGCGGTGAAATCCAAGTCCTCCGCGCGCAAAACCGCTCTCGACGTGATGCAGCGCGCGCGCCTCAAGAAGCTCCCCAATTCCTGGAAAGCGGCCCTCGCCGCTGCTATCGCGGAACATCCTGACATAGATACCATCTCGACCGTTGCCGCGTTGAAAATTTCCGAATTCGACTCGGTTTTGATCGAGATCGCCGCATCGAGCCAGGGCGCGCAGCCGTTGAGAATCGCGGCGCTCGATGCCGTGGCGGATCGCCTACCCGCTCCGCTCGCCGACGAGTTCTTTGATCTCGCGGTATCCTCCTTCGAGCCGGACCAACCCACGCAGCGCCGCATTGACGCCGCCGGAATTCTGAGCCGGGCCAACCTCAGCGAGCGGCAAAGGCAAACCGTTGCGAGCCGCCTCATTCCGAACGCTGGTCCACTTCAAATCGGCCCCTTGCTGGGCGTGTTTGAGAAGAGAGGGGGCCTTTCCGCTGAAACGGCCTCCATTCTCGCAGCCAGCCTGGAAAAATCGCCCGGCTTGTTCGGCGTTCCCGTGTCCCGGCTCGAAGCCGTTTTCGCAAAGCGTTTTGAGGCGGCCAAACCGATCCTGGAAAAACTTCGCGCCGCCGCGAGCCAACGCGATAAGCGTTTGGATGAACTGGTTTCCCAGATCAGCCGCCATGACGGCAAAGCCGAACGTGGCAAGGCCGCCTACACCAAGGCGACGTGCGTCATTTGCCACAAAGCTCGCGGCGCGGGCGGCATTATCGGCCCCGAACTCACCACCATCGGCGCGATCCGAAGCGAACGCGATTTGCTTGAGGCGATCGCCTTTCCCTCGGCGACTTTTGCTCGCGAATACGAGCCGATGATCGTAACGCTCAAGGACGGCACGACGAAACTAGGTCGCCTTGGCCACGAAACCGGCGAGAGCGTGGAACTCATCGATGCAGTGGGCCAGAGCGAACGGATTTCTCTGGATCGGATCGCCAACCGCGAAATGGCGCCGACCTCCCTGATGCCGCCGGGACTGGAGCGAGTGCTCAGCGGGCAGGAATTGGCGGATTTGATCGCCTACCTGAAATCTCTGCAGTAACTCGACCGTTGCGGCGTTTGCGCAAATTCATCATTCTTTTACGAAAACAGACAAAAACTCAAAGCGGCAGATTCCACCGCCCGCGATATTCTTATTGGAACCCAACCCCCACCATGAAGCGCCGCAACCTCCTCACAACCGCCACCGGCTTTCTCATTCTTCCCTCCGCGCGCACGGCCTTTGCCTACCGCGCCAATGAACGCTTCAACCTCGCGGTGGTGGGAATGTCAGGCTTCGGGGCCTATCACGGCTTCGGCGCCGGCATCCATCGCTATGACAACGCTGGCTACACCGTTTCCTGCGATGTGGATCTGCGCAAAATTCAGCGCGTCTACAAACTTTGGAAAGAGCGCGCAGCGAAATGGGCCGCGTCGGACAATGAGAACGAACGCCGGGCGGCGGCGGATCATTATGTCCCGCTCGACCAAAATCACCCGCCGTTGCATCGCGATTTTCGGCGCATGTTAGACGAGGAAGCCGACAACATCGACGCCGTGGTCGTCGCCACGCCCGATCACAGCCATGCGGTTATCGCGGCTGCCGCGTTGCGGGCCGGCAAACCGGTTTTTGCCGAAAAACCGCTCACCATCAGTGCGCACGAAGCCCGCGCGTTGAGTCGCCTTGCGCGGGAGAAAAACCTACCCACGCAGATGAACACTCACGGCGCGGCAAGGCCGGATTTTCGCCGCGGTGTGGAGATCATTCGCGAGGGAATCATCGGCGATTTGCAGGAGGTGCACATTTTTGCTGGCCGAGGCGGGCTCAATCTTCAGAATCCGCCCCAGGGCGTCCAGGAAATTCCCGGCGAGCTGGAGTGGAATCTGTGGCTGGCGCAGGTCGCCAAGCGCGACTATCACAAAGAGTGGATCAACCGCGTGGCGTGGCGCGATACGAGCCTGGGCACGTTAGGCAACGCCGCGCCGCACTTCGCCAATCTCGCTTTTCTCGCCACGGACGCGGCCGCGCTTAGGAACAATGTCAGGGCCGGCGATTCCGCGCCGATCCGCGTGACGGCCGAGTGTTCGAACGTCAACCATCTCTCCTACCCGCGTTGGGAAAAGGTGCGTTGGGACATCCCGGCTCGCGGTAAGCAGCCCGGCTTTCCGCTGACCTGGCATTGCGGGTTTACCGAGCCGGATTATCCCGGCGCGAGCGAGGTGCTCGATGAAATTCCGGCCAGTTTCGGCACCAGTCGCGCGGTTTTGGCGGAATCGCTCAAGGCCGGCCCTAACTTGTTTGTTGGCAGCAAGGGGCTGCTCGCAACCAACGGCAAGAGCACCAAAATCGCGCTCTATCCGCGGGACCGGTTCGAGGGCGTCGAGCAGCGCCGTCCGCAAACGCTGCCCACCTCGCCCGGCCACTATGAGGAATGGGTCGCGGCGTGTCAGGGCAAGGAAATCACCCCGATGTCGAACTTCGAATTCGCCGCGCCGTTTGCCGAGTTTCTCGCGGTAGGCAGCCTGGCGACGCGATTTCCCGGTGAGCCGCTCGAGTTCGACCCCGTTTCCGGCCAAATCACCAATCACGACCGCGCGGCTGAGTTTTTGAGTTACAACTACCGCGACGGCTGGACCATCTGAGGCGATCGCTGTTCTAACATGACCACAAAATCGACACGTCGAACCTTTCTCGCCACGGCTCCGGCCGCGGGCCTGACGATCCTTCCCTCGCTGCGCGCCGCGGTAGCCTACGACGCCAACGAGCGCCTCAATCTGGCTTTGTTCGGAACCAAATACAACGCCCAGCACTTTCTGCGCACCTGCCATGTCCACAACGCACCCATCGTCGCTCTTTGTGATCCCGAGCGCAAAAAGCGCGAGAAAGTCCTCGAGACCTGGAAAAAGATGGGCCAAAAAATGTCGTCCTCCCCCAAAGCGGACGACCAGCAATGGGGCGCGCGGTATGCCGGGATGGGCAGCGGCGAGAGCGTGAAAATCCACACGGACATCCGCCGTCTGTCTGATGAAATGGCTGATTCGTTCGATGCTCTGGTCGTGTCGAATGTCGATCACCTGCATGGAATCGCCTGCGGATTGGCCCTGCGCGCGGGCAAACCGGTTTTCAGCGAGCGGCCCATCGGGCATAACATTTCCGATGCCCGAAAACTGCGCGCCTTGGCTGGCGAAGCGAACGTGCCGGTGAGCTACCGCAGTCCGGGAACCGGAGCCAACGCCTTTCGCCGGGCCATGGAACTGGTCGCGGAGGGCGCCATCGGCAAGGTCACCGAGGCGCACATCTGGAACGCGCGGCGCGGCGCGGATCGCTCGGCTCTTCCCACCGAAGCTCAGCCCATTCCCGAGGGGCTGGACTGGGATCACTGGCTGGGCCCGCTTCCCGCGCGTCCCTATCACCGCGACTGGATGGCTTACGCGACCTGGCGGGAAACTTGCAACGGTGACCTGGCCGGAATCGGTGCGCACGCGTTCATCTTCCCGTTTCTCTGCCTCAATTTCCGCGCCCTCTGGGATCGACCAGCCGGCGGTGCCCCGGTCATCCGGGTTACCGCGGAATGTTCCCGGCAGAACCCCGATTCCTTCCCGCTGTGGGAAAAAACCCGCTGGGAGATTCCCGCGCGGGGCGATCTTCCGCCGGTAAACGTCACCTGGCACAAAGGTCCCGATTACTCGCCAGGCAGCCGGGAGCTTCTGCGCGCCAAGCTGGCGAAATTCGGCGTAGCAACCGGCGCTGAGGCCGATGCTCTGCTCGGTGGTCTCGGTTCGCTGATCGTCGGCAGCGACGGGGCACTGGTCGGCAACGGCCATTCCACGGAGATCACCTGTTTGCCCGCGGCGAAATTTGAGCCGGTCGAAATCGCCCGCCCGCTTCGTATTCCCGCGTCCCGCAAGATTCAGACGGACTGGGTTTCTGCGTGCCGCGGAGGCGATGCTCACATCCTGGCCAATTTCGAAAACGGCGGACGCCTCAGCGAAATGCTCATGGCGGGGAGCCTCGCCACGCGTTATCCCGGCGAGACTCTGAGCTACGATCCGGCGCGGGGACGATTCACCAACAAGGCGGAAGCCAACGCGCATTTGGGGATTGAATACCGCGATGGTTGGGAGATTTGACCGCCGATTGGTGGACAGTCGATAACTTCCATCGCAGCCGAAACTCCTTCCTCAGCTTCCAGCCGTGACCAAAATACCGCATCAAAAATTCGCCTCTTACCGTCTGCGCGACGTAGCGTTTCAGGCAGGGGCGACGGGGTTTACCGAGTTATGTCAATGATAGTCCACGTTTAGGAAAACCCGGTCAAAGTTGCGCTCGTCCCAATCCAACTTTGGAACAAGAAACGTCATCGTTCCCGTGTCATAAAAGCAAAGTCCGACGGTTTCGTCGGTTTCCAGGGACAGAATCGACACCCAATCCTCTTCCGGTCGGGGCGGTTCTTCCATGGGCCCAATCACGCCCGCGGCTTCGGCTTTTGGACTGTGTTGGGTAAATCGGGAATGAGCGAGAGCGCGGTGAGCGGGTTTGCCAGGATTGGCCAAAGAACGGCCGCTGAAGGCGTGAAACAAGCTCCCGATTTCACCTTCGGACAGGCCTGACGATTCATCCTCCCAATCTTGAAATCTCCAGTCTTCCCAGGAATCGAAAGGGCTGGGCAGACACCAATCAAACTCACAGCGGGCAGTGCAAAATGGGTATTGGGGTGACAGCACGGCGGGGGGCTCAGCGAGGACCTGCTCTCCATTTCCGCCTACGGGCAAAATGATCGCATCATTGTCCTTCCAATCAGCGAAGAAGAGCAAATCGCCTCGAAAATCCGGTTCGACTTTCTTCCAATCTTTCTCCACAATTCGCGCGACGAATGGCAACGGCTTGCCTTGCCGGGTTTTTGGCCATTGAAACGAGGAATCCGGCACCAGAGGAATCCCGCCAAAGTGACTGGAGGCGCGGCCGCCATCTACTTCGCATCTTTCTGATACTATATGAAGACACGGTTCCGGAGCCTTCTGAATCTGATCGCGAAGTTCGGCTTCTATATTCGGTAGGAGGATGTTGATCTTGCGCTCCAGCCATTCCGGATTTGTCCGGTCCCCATTTGCCAATTCAAGCTCTGATAGGGCCATGCGAGCTTTGCCACAAACTGCATTCCCCTCGTCGCTTGCCAGCTTCTCCACGTCGACTCGAAAAGTCTCCGGGCTCCATCGCAAGAGTTCTCCCAGGGCGAGCCCTCCCCAATGATCGTCCTCGACGCGCAGCAGTCGACGAATCATGGACTCGATCAATTCATTTGGAGGAGCGACACCTCCGGAAATGGCTCCCGACACTCCCCCTAAAACCGTGTCGCACGTGGTGGTGTCAGCACAGGCTTCCAAAAGCGGAATCCCGCGCGGTCCCAGAATTTCGAGCGCTTCCATCGCCGCGGTTCCCCAATTGCTCCACGCCGAATCGTCGTTTTCGGAATCCCTCACATATTGGCATAACAGAGAAACGGCTTCTTCCGGAAAGTGTTTGGCGAGCCACGCTGCCGGGACCTGGTGGTTGTTTGTATAAGAATCTCCCGCCAAGCTTTCGACAGCAGCGTTTCTGGCTTTTTCGCGAAACCTTTCGAAATCAACTTCACACAAGTCTCGCAAAATCAGAAAACGCTTAAACTCGCTTTCGCATTGCTCAACACCGGTGAGGACAGCCTCCGCGGTTTCGTCGATTCCGTTTTCGTAGAACATCTTGGCGATCTCGTCCCCATTCTTCTTCAAATCGCCGAGTCCGGTCAACCGGCGCCAACATTTTTCGACCCGACCCGGAGCACGGCGGGAGAGAAACCGAGCGAGATTGCCGCTCAAGCCAGGCGACTCATCTGCCTTGCCGATCATCCAATCACACCAGGTGTCTTCGCATACCGATAGGCAATAACGGCCCATTGCTGTCGGTGAACCTTCCTCCGTTTCGAGCCGCGACCAGAAAACGGCATCGGAAACTCGGCGCTCCTTGATGGATTGAGGCAACACCAAATCAAACAAACGTTCCAACGTCTCAGGCGGCTCCCCGGGCGCAGTGACATCACCTATGAACCCGCCCAACACCGAGTCTCGCAGAAAACTGACCGGAACCCGCAACAAGCGATCCCACTTGCGATCACGACCCGGTTCGATGCCGGCCGGTATCAATTTCACCAATCGTTCCAGCGGAGATCCATATTCCGGCATGTCAGACTTCGCCAACTGCTTCCAATCACTCTCGCTCCCCGAACGCACGTAATTTGCCGCGAAGTGAAGGATCTCACTTTCGGAATTATCCAGCTCTTGAAGGATTTCGTCCAAAGTCATTCCAGCTTCTCGCTAGGTTCTTGGTGATTTTGCCGATTCGGCCACGCGGCTGCGCACAATCTCGATGGCCTGGTGGAGTTTGTCCTTCAAAATCTCTGGTGGTGGTAGTTCGGTGAGGTATTCGGCCACGCGAATGCCTTTTTTTGCCCCAACTCAAGCAATTCGGCCTCCTCATATTCCTTGCCGGAACACTACAACAGGCCAACGGCGCCGCTTCGCCAGGCTTTCGCTCGTGTTTGTCGAGCCAGGGCAAACAAAGCTCCATCTGCGCGGAATGTTCCAGTCCGAACTCGCCCAGCTTCAAGTTTCGTCGACAATATTGGCCCATCTCGGACTCCATCCGCAGTTTATAAGCCACGCGACTCTTCGTTTTGCTGTTTTGCACCCAGATTCTTGTTTCCCGAGATCCGGTTGTCCGGGCAGAGCCCCAACAAGGAGGTGAAGTTGCGTTGGGTAGATTTAGAGCCTTTGGGTGAGGGCTTTGGGGTCTTGGGGTCTTGGGAAAAGTGATTGACGGGTTGCCCAAAATTGGTTACGCCTGACTTTAAGGTCTCGTGAGGTGTGTTGGGCTTGGTTGGTCCACCACTCACATGGGATTGAAACACTAAGAACCCTAACACAACAATATCATGCCCAGACCATGGCAAGGGGTAGTTGGACGCCCCTTTACACCCGCTGAGTTCCCGATCTATCTCCAGGAAGAGGTGAACTTTGGCAATTGGCGGCCCAAATTCGTCGTCGTTCACAATACCGCCGCTCCAACCCTGGCCAACTGGCACAGCACGCCAGGGGCGCAGCGGATGAAGAATCTCGAACACTTCTACAAGAACCAACAAGGCTGGAGCGCCGGTCCCCACCTATTTGTGGCGGATGATCTCATTTGGGTATTCACGCCGCTCACGGTTTTTGGAATTCATTCTCCGTCGTTCAATACCAAGTCCTGGGGCGTGGAGATTGTCGGAAACTTTGCCAGTGAGAGCTTCAGCGGAGCGATTCGCGAAAATGCGGTCGCGGCTCTGGCGGCCCTGCATGAATTTGCCGGACTGGATCCTGACGACATCAAACTTCACAAGGAGGACCCCAACACCACGCATGTTTGTCCCGGCAGCAAGGTCAAAAAAAACCAGGTCATAGCCGAGGTGAAGGCGAAAATGGGAGCAGAGGGAGATCACCCGCTTGGGGACGAGGATACTGACCCTTCGGGATCTGGAGCAACTGCTGCGGCATTGCTTCAAAGTCCCTTGCTAAAGAGTGAGCCCTTTCTCAATACGGTTGCCGCGGGAACATTCGTCTTGAGACGAGGCAAAACCCAACCCAAAAACGCAGTTGGGGTCGTCCAAGACGGGCTCAACAAATTGGGAAAACCTGCCTTCAAGATCGATCTGGGGCCAAACGACACTCACCGGGGAATCTTCGGCCCCAAAACCGAACTTGCGGCGATCAACTTTCAGAGGGTTTTTGGTCTGGACGATGACGGCGTCGTTGGCAAAAACACGATCCTCAAGTTGGACGAAGCGCTCCTTGGGCAAGCCGAACCCGTCCCCACCAACGTGTCCGGTCAAGACGTGGAATTGGAGAACTTCCCGGATGGCCCTAGTCCCGGCGCCACGGTCGTTCAGACCCGGACGTTTTCAACTGGCGCAGCTTCGGGCTCGCACAATGGAAACTCGTCCAAAACCAGCGGCATGAAATCCGTGGAACAGACGTTCAGCGATGGAACCGTCGTCACGGAAGGGAGCGAAAAAATCTCAGCCAAGCGCGACAACAAGAATCTGGGGCCACAGGTCGCCTCTCAGACCATCCTTCGGGTGGGAAACATTTCTCGAGTCGAGCAAACCGGTTATTCCTACGCCGATCGCAACTTGCCGGTAGTTTGGCTTTTCGAACAATTTGAAGGATTCAAATCCAACTCAGGAGTTCACAAAGTCAAAGCGAGCCATTTCGGCAAGAACGATCCAATCGACGAAGGAACGGGAAGTCCCTGGGCTGGGGTGATTCAGACCAACAGCGAAGTTTTTGGAGTTTCACTACCCAAAAAACATCAGCAAAAACTGTTTGGTGAGAAGCCATGGGAAAACCCCGACACGTTCAAGGCCACTGTTGATGTGTTCAACCCGGCGAGCCTGAGAATGGCAAGAGTCCCGATCGTCGACGTTGGACCATCTCCTAATGCCAACGCGAAAATTGATTTGACGATGCGATTGGACAACTTCCTTGGCGGAGACGGGATGACACCGGTGCACTTCAAAGTCAATTTGGCGTAAATAGAAAACCGGGAAATTGGCAAGGCGGCGGCGGGCTATTTTTTTTGGAGCGGCGATTCCTGCATTTTGCGTGCCACTGACCGGCGAACGACTCGCGGAATCGCCGTGCCTTGGGATCGGCCTGCATACGTTCAGCCTGCGCGCGCAAAACGGCGGATTCGCTCAGATTTCCAGCGTCGGCAGCCTGACGCAGTTCCTCATCCGGCAACGAATTCCAGAGAAACCGCGCCAATCGCGCCGCTACCGCGTGATCGTCCAGCTTGCCGGGCTTTTCCGGGTAGAAGAGAAAATGTGGCGAGCACAAAATCGCCTTATAACCCGCGCGCATCGCCACATCGAACGGCTCACCAGCATCGAGACGCTGATGCACGAAGCTCACGAAATAACGCACAAGCTCTTCATCGACGGAACGGCGAAACGCGAGCGGCAAAAACTGGCGAATCAACTTTTCAGCATCCACCTTCGGCGCGTTGGAATACGGAACGAGGACGAATTTGCGTTCCTTCTTCCAAGCGTCGCTCGGCGGATTACCGCGATTGCGCGAATCCCGCTCGGTGCGCGCGATCCTGGGGAAGTCGCGATACAAAACCGCCCAACCACGCTCGCGGTCGATCGGCCCCTCCAGCTCAATCCAGTCTACCGCCAATCCTGGCCCCGCGTAGTCAGCCGGGACGGAATCCAGGCCCTTTTCCTTCTTCATCTGCGAAAATTGGATCAAGCCATACGGCTCCAGGTAAATCTGCTCGCCCGCGGGCAGGTCCAGCTCCAATTCGATCACCCGGCTGCCATTCGCAGGCACGTCAAACAGCTCCACCATGTGCTCCAGCTTTTGGTGCGCGAAACGATCCGGCCGAATCTTTCCCGCCAGCACCGTCATGGTTTTCGATTCCCAATTCACCGGCCGCACGCTGGCCCGAACGCGGTAGCGGCCATCGACCATCACCTTCGGCGTCTGCGGGCTCATGTGTTTGTAGAGCGTGGCGTGCAGCACGATCGCGTCGCCATCGAAACGCACCCAGGGCCGGATGTTTTTCTGATGAACCGGCAGGCGTTGGTCGAAATATTCGCGACCTGTTAGGCGAATCGTCTCGGACGGCCACGGCTTAGCCGGAAGCGCCGCCTCCAATGCCAAATCGGCCGCCTTCTGATAACTCACGAGATGGGTTCCCGACGTTTCCAGCGCCCTGCTCAGCGTATCGAACCCGCCTGAGAGCGAGTCCTCCGGCAAGAGATGCCGCAGCGACGTAGTGATGCCGAGGAGATCATGCAGGGTATGCTCGTATTCCGCCCGATTCATCCGCCGCAGCAAAACGCGGCCCAATTCCGCCTGACGCGCCTGCGAAGCCGCGTGCAGCTCCGCGCCGAGTGACTGGAGTAGCTTGGCGCGGTCAGTCGGCGATGGTTGCGGGCTTATCTTTCGGCGGCATCTCGCCCTTTTCGATGCGGTCGTGGACGCGAATCCAGGCTTTGGAGCTTGGATCGAAGTCTAACGCGGTAAGATCGAGCTCGCCCTTCGTGCTGGCGTCGTCGTGGCAGTCGAAACAGCGTTCGGCGAGGAAGTGGTCGATTGCCGCGGGTAATTCCCCGAGGGCGACCAACGGGAACAACAGAAATGCGATGACGGTGGTTCGGATCATGAATTGCATTTGCGCGAATGGCGTTGAAATGATGCAGTTTGAATTCGCGACTGGCAACAGGGCCCGGTTCCTCTCAAACGCAAATTGGCAAGGACTCCGTCGGTTCGTAATTGCAGCCATTTCCAGAATTGCGACCCACTTTTCGCGGCGAACCTCACCCACGACACCTCAAACACGCTCCACAACGCCGGGGACACGCAAATCGGTTATGCGGACAAGCACCCCGGCGATGCGGAACGGTTCCTCGACGCCTCGGGCAACGCCATCGGTAACGCAGACAAGCTCCTCGTCGATACGAACATTAGCATCGCTTCTGCGGACAAGGTCATCGGCAATCGTGACATTAGCATCGCTTATGTAAAACGGTCCCTCGATCATGCAGACATTAGCATCGCTGTTGCGGACGAGATACTCGGGGCCGTTTTAGTAAGGTTTGCTAATCAAATTCTCGCCAACATTAGAGCCCATCAAAACCGCGCCTCAAACCCGCGAAAATCGCAGAAAACAAAATGATTCTGCCCCAAATGATTCTGTCATTCAGCTACCCATCAAGGGAACCAACTCGGCCTCCACATCAACCAAATACTCGGCTAATCCCGTTGCCTCTCCATTTTCGCGCAAGACGCCAAGATCTGTCTGTTCCCAGCACATTCGCCGCCGCTCTGAGTCATGAGCCGTCAATTCCCTCAAGACCCTTTTGGCATTCTTCTTTGCCGTCTCAGACTTCGCCGAAAGCCGCTCCGCCTGCTTCACCGGATCGAACCCAAGATTCGCTCGCTCAGCATCCAGTCTCCCCTTCTCCGAATCATCATCAGCAACGAAGCCGTTCAACAGCCAAGCCTCCAGTTTGCAATGCTGCGCGGCCAGAATCACCACGATATCAGCATCCGCAGACTCCTCCTTCACCGCTTTCCAACTTTCCCACCGCTCCAAGTGCCCATCCGTATCCCGCGAGACGATTACCGCATCAAAATCCCGATCATCCGCCGCCGCCAACGCCACCACCTTCCACGTATCCGCGAAATCCTCTCCGATCGGCGTGCCGAACTTCCGTAGCCGCTGAATTTCCCGTTTGTGCGGCAGCGCCCGCTCCTCGGCAATCGCCTTGATCCGGCGGCGCGGAGTAAACGCGGTCTCCAACTCCAAACCGGCAAACTCCACCTCAACCGCCAATTGCTCCGGATCATCCCGAATCCAATCCGGCGTGGTCGCGCTCTCTTGGATCACGCGCTTTGCCAGTCCGGTGCAAATTTCAGCATCCTCCCTGGCCTCGGCCACTACCGCAATGTGCGTAGGCATGGAATCAGACCAATGCGGTTGTCAGGCGGATTTCTTCTTCGGCTCCTGCGTCACCCATCGTTCCCCCCCCGAACTCCAGAATTCCCCGGGAGTCAGAATCTTCAGCATCTTCTCGGACTTGGGATGCTCGGAGAGCCGCTTGGCCACGCAATACCCCTCATCGTCCGATGACATCAGGATGATCTCCTCCGGCTTGCACTCGTTCAAAATGTAGGGCGAATGCGTCGTCGCGATCACCTGCAACTCCGGAAACTGCTCCTGAATCTTGCGAATCTGCCCGACCAGGCTTCTCCTGGGCGGAAGGGTGCAAACCCGATTCCAAATCATCAATCATCAGCATCTGCGGGCGCTGGCATCTGAAATATCGCGGTCAGAATCGTCAGCACGATCAGCGTCCCATCGCTGATTTCCGATGCCGGCAAATCCTTTTCCGAATCCATGTCGAATCGCAAGGCATCGCCGCTCACCTCATCGGCTTCGTCATAGACCACTTCCTGGTCGTCGATGGTCACCTTCTTCTTGCGGATCTTGACGACCTTCTCACGGGTGGCGCGAATCCGGTGTACCTCCGGAATGATCGCCTGCAAGTGTTTGGTTAGCAGTTCGAAGGACTCTGGCTCGGCTGTCATCAGGTGGGAAACCACCGAGGCCAAGCCGGAGCCGTCTTCCCCCAGCTTCGGAGGAATCTCTTCGGTGTAGGAAGGCGAGAGGTTCTCAATTTGCGGACGGATCAGAAACCAGTCCGAGAAAACCGCCTTCCCTTCATGAAACTCCCCGCCCTTGATGGTAGCGATCTCGATCCAATTTCCTCCCAGGTTTGCGGCGGCCTTCCACTCCTGCTCACCGAGTTTTCCATACAACTCAAAGTTCCGGCTGTCCTTGGATCCCGGAAGAAACTTCCAATCTGATGAAAACCAGTTCAATGCCCGCAACGCGTTGGACTTCCCCACTCCATTTGGCCCAGCCATCACAGTCAAACGTTCAAAATCCAGGGTGGTTGAACGATGGTTTCGGAAGTTCGTGATTACCAATCGAGAGATCATCCCGGGCACTCTAATGCTCGTGAGTGCCTATCTCCAGCGGTAGTTCGTCGATTCGAAATCGCGTCACCTTCCACGTCCAACTGATGATGCCGTTCCAAGATCCATTGACCGATTTCCCGCCTCAGCCGAAAATCCAATCCATGAGCGGCAAATCGAGCCAAATCCCAACTGGCGCCCGCCGAATCACCGGCAAATCAAGCCCACCTGGCAAAGTCTTGCCCCTGAACCTTGTGCTGGACTACCCCGTCCATTGGGACCGCTACAAAGTCCTGCGTGACCTCCTCCAAAACTTCTACGACGCCGTTGGTTACCGCGACTGGCACACCCGATTCTCCCATTGGCGCGAGGATGATGTGCTCTACCTGAAGGCGGCCGAAGTGGGATTCAGCTACGATTGGCTCGTGCCCATCGGCGCCTCCACCAAACGCAACGGCTCCGGCGAATATGCCGGTTATTTTGGCGAAGGATTCAAGATCGCCTCCCTCTGCGCCAAGCGCGATCACGGCTGGAATATCGAAATGACCTCGCGCTCCTGGGAACTACGCGTCGAAGTCGAACCGATCAAGATCGACCGCAAAAACGTCCCCTCATTGGCTTATCATCTTTGGAAACACCGCCGTTCCCAGCGCGACACCATCCTCGCGCTCTACCCGTTTCTACCCGAAGACTACGAGGTTCTTCAAGCCGTTCTCTCCAGCTTCTTTTACCCCGGCAATCCACTCTTTGGCGAAGAAATCTGGAGCGACGGGGCTAACGCCGTCTATCACCGCTCCGCCGAACCCAAACCCAGGCATTTTCCCTCCACCTACGATGGCGGCGGCCCTGGCATCATTTACGCCGGTTACCAGGCGCTCGGTTCGTTTTCCTTCCCGCTTGTCGTCGCGCAACACCGGTTTCGCAAGCCGGACCGCGAGCGCAATAGCTTCTTCAAGATGGACGTCATCAACGTGCTCCAATCCGTCAGCTACGAGATTTCGCCCGCCGGAGCCCGGGAGTTGTTGGAGATCCTGCGCTCCAAATGGTATGCCTACCCCCGCAAGCGTTACGATTTCGAAAGCTGGCACCCCATCGTGCGCACCCTCGTGGAGCGGGTCGCCGAATCCGCCAAGGAAACCAAATTGTGGAAAAAGCAGCATCCCCTGCTTCTGGTGGCGCCCCAGGTCGACCGGCGCGACGTCATCGAATCCAATCGCCGCCGACAGGCTCTATCGTGGATGTGCCAGACCGGGGTGCCGTATCGTCTCGTGCAGAAGGGATTCGTCCGGTTGGGTTACCCGACCCTGGAGGAGATGTGCGAACAGGACGGCGGCTTCAGCCAGGTTCGCGAACCGATTCCAACTGAGGCCCGGCTGATTCAGGTGCTGGAGAAGGTGACTGAGGAGATCCTGCCCGGCTTCTTCGGAGACGGCGAACCGGCCCCGCCCTGCAAAGTCATCCTGAGTGATGACGCCAGTTGGCGCGGGTTGGCGACTTGCGTCCGGTTATCCGCTCCACGCTAAACGGAGCTGGGCATGAAGGTGCGCTATCATTTGCCCAATGTCGCGCTGAAGCGACAACTGCTGCGCGAAGGCGGTTTCCATCAGGCGCTCAGCACCTATCTTCACGAACGAGCCCACTGTTTTGGCGGCGATCAGTCCCATGCCTTTTCCGAAGCGCTGACCGAGATTCTCCAGGCCACGTTGAAGGAGACCGGCGCCGTGAAGCGGGCGCGGACAAAGTGGGAGAGGCTGCAGAAAGCGTTCTTGGACGGGCAAAGGTAATGTAGGCTCGTAGTTCCGCCTTTAGGCGGTTGGAAGATGGCTTCCCTTGGCCCGTGACCCATCCTTCGCAGGCATTTTCTGAATCGTGCGGTTTTTGGCCCTTGGGACGATTTGCCGCCTGAAGGCGGAACTACGAGCCCCGCCGACCCGAACCTCAAGGACGTGGTGAATCGAACAGAGCAGTTTCAGGGCTTCGCGTTCCCGAGAAGAAGCGGCAAGGCTCTGCCTCCATCCTTCTCAAGATCCGTGGAATCCGTATCATCCGTTTCCATCCGTGTTCAATTTACTATTTTCAGCATCGGCAACTAACATCCGCGGAGCCGCACTATTTCATCGTAGTGAACTCCGACCCATTGGGAAAGAAATTGCTGCTTCTTGCGGTGGCTTCGTCTCAAATCGAGAATGTGAAACGCTTGCGCAATTCGTTGCCGCCGGAGACACTCTTGCCGAGCGCAACGACAACTCGAAGCGCTATGTTTGGAGAGCGGATGGACAGAAAATTCTTGAAAAAATCCGCCGGGCAAGAATGAAGCTGGAAGAAGACCAGAAACAGGAGGGATAATTAAAGACAATTAAGAGACCCTACACTACACTAGCACCATTTTCCCTAGTCCAGCCAAAATCACTGAAGTTGGGGTTGACAGCCTGGCTTGGCAACCTTAGCAACTGGAAGTTGCAACGGTTGGGCAATGGGTCCCTCCCTACCGCCAAATGACATGAAGGCCAGCGTGAGCATTTTTTTCTCTTGTCCCGGTGATATGGCCAGGTTGCGCCAGAAGGCCCGCGTCGTCGTCTCTGAAATCCGGGCGTTTACTGACCACGTGGGCGTCAGCGTGTCGAGCTGGGACTATGAACGGAACGCAACTGCAGGCGAGGGAGAGAACATCAACCGCGACGTCCTCGAGAAGCAGGCTCCCCGGGACTACGACATCTACGTCGGGTTCATGTGCAATCGCTTCGGTCAGCCCACTGGAAACGAACTCTCAGGAACGGTGGACGAGTTTGAAAAAGCCCGGTTCCGCCGGAGGGAAACCGGCGACCCGGAGATTTTCTTCTACTTCTGCTCCAACATCCAACCCAGCGACAATGAGCAGATTCAGAAGGTGCTGGAGTTCAGGGACAGCTTCCCGGGGCTTTACAAGGAGTTCCGAACCGAGGAGCAGTTCGAGCGGTTGCTGAAGGACGACATCCTGCTTTGGTTCTTTCAGCGGCAGTTGGCGCCCGAGGTCAACCCCAAGCCCGAGTACGAGCTGTCGCTAGTCGCCGGTTTGGCCAAGCATCTGGACGAAAAGGCCCGGGAATCACAATGTCTGTTGAATGGCTCCAGCGAACGGGCCACCTGTATTCTGGACAAGCTCCACCGGCTCTTTAACTTGGGTCGCCTGTCCCAGGAGGAGGCCGAGGCGCTGTTGTTGGGACTGCACGTGCGTCTTTTGGCGCAACTCACTTCCCCCGATGAGGCACTGGCCGATTTTGGCGACTATGTCGAAGCTGCCCGGTGGTCTCCCGATGCAGTCCAGGTCGTGGGTTACCTCGTGCGTCACGAGGACGAGAACCCACCTCTGGCGGGTAATCTGTGTGCCCCCTTGGTGAAGCGCATCCTGGAGTTTGGCCTCCTGCTGGATCGGGACCAAAACTCGCTGCTGCGCTCCGTCACGGCCGAAAACCTCCTTCAGACCGGCGGGGAAACGGGGGATTGGTTGCGATTCCTGATGCGCGAAATTCGGGTGAGCAGTCAAGGGGTGATCCAATGCGTGATCGAAGTGCCGCCCGGCGACGGATGGGCTGAAACGCTTCGGAACTGCGTGCCGCTTGCTTTGCAGGGCTACTGGCAGAAACACCGCAACGTCTTTCTCAATTCCGGGATGAATTGCGACTTCCTGGATTGCGAGTTCGTCCTCTCGATGAACCTGCAGTTGCCTCCCGATTTGTTGCCGGAATTGAGGGCACACGCCGCGGAAATCCAGGCAGGCCACTTCAAGTCGCCGGATCACTACGGAGAGACGCCGGATGTCAGCGGAGAGGCGCCACCCCATCCTCTCGAGAGCCTTTTGCCCCTCCCTAACGCCGCGAAGGCCACGAAATTGGCCGTCCGCCCTAACGATTCAGAGATGGCTCATACCCTGGAGATCTACCGGCCGGAAGATCTTGCCGAACCGGCAGCGTCCTTTGCATTCAAGCCCGGAGAACCGGTGGACGCGGAGATCGGTCACCTCGACTCGGGCCTCTACCACTGGCGGTTATTTGAGACGAGCCCACGCCTGTTGGACCGGGCCGGATCTTTTCGCAAACTGGGCTCCCAAGCCGCCGATCTGCTCGAAAACGCCGACCAGCTTCAGGTGCCCGAACAGATGCTGCTTTTTCGCGCGCTCGACATGCGCGACGAAGTGTTCCGAGACATCTGGCAGAAATTGCCAGAGGCCTCTCCGGAGCAACTGGCCATTGCCTTCGGCTACGTCAAAGACGGCTACGACTTTCTCAAAGCCAACTATGGAAGCCTCGGATATGACGACTACTGGACCGTTCTCGACTGGCTGGAGAACGCCCTCAAAAACCCCCAACCATCATCATGAAAACACTACCCTTCATCGCGGCGCTGCTTTGTGGCCTGGCGCCCGTTTTTTCGCTCGCGCAGGAGCAACCCGGTGACCCGCACAGAGCCCGCCAGGTGCTCGATGCCAACGGCTTCGAATCCACTTACACCCACACCGCGGCCGCGGACAGCCCCTTGGTCGTCGTTTTCGGGGAAAACCATGCCAGCGTCAAAACTCAGGTCGAACTCTCCGGCCTGCTCCGGGCGCTGATCGAGGCAAATGCGATCGGAGCCGTTTTTGTGGAAGGTAGCGAGGGCGAGATGGATGTCGCGAGGATCGCGGCACAATTCGCCAGAGCCGCGAACGGGCGGGATTTGAGCGGCTATTGGAAGGACCAACTGGAAAGCGGACAGATCAGTGGATTTGAGGCGGCCTGCCTCCAGCATCCCTCCACTCCGGTCGTCGGCGTGGAAGACATGGTGGCGAAGCACCGTTTCCAGGTTCAGAGACTCTCCAGCTTCGACCAGGAAAACGTCGACACGGAAGAAGCCTCGTTGCGGCGCGGGCTCGAAGGCCTCCGGGAGGCGCTGAAGGAGATCAAGGCTTCGGCGAAGGGAACCGACGCGAGCGAAGCCGAGAAGTTGGTGGCGCAGTTTGAGGCAGCCATCGGTTCGCTCAACCAGGCGGGCTTGGCTTTGGTTGCTGCCGCCAAGCCTCACACCGACCTCCAGTTGCGGGCTCTGCAGGTGTTCTCCGACCGGCTGGCTCTGGTCAAGACCATCCCGGATTTCGACCAAGCCGCCGAGTGGAGCGCACAACTCAGCGAGATGGTGGAAGATTTCTCCAAGTTCGACGAGGCCAAGGCCAGGGAGTTGTCCAAGAAGCTGGACATCTTTTCGGAGAAAAACGCCGCGAAAATCGCTCGCATGGGTGAACTGGGCGAGGAGCTGGACCGGATCGAAGCTCAGCTGGAAAAAGCCAGCGAGGAGTCTTCGACCGAGAGCGAGCAGAAGGCCTTTGTGGCTGCCGACGAGGCTGCGGAGGACCTCTTCTTCCAAGCCGCCAACCAGGTGACCGCCCTCGTTCCGCGGGAGGGGCAATCGGCGGCGCTGCGGGAAAAGCTGGAATTTCTCAACGACTTCTTCCTGCTTGAGGCTGAACGCCGCGAAAAGGAGCAAGAGCGAAACTACGTGGCCGAGTTGCGCGAGCGCGACCAGAAAATGGCGGAAAACACCGCCGCCCGGCTCCAGGAGCACAAATTCCGGTGTGTCGCGCTGGTTGTCGGTTCGGCCCATCTCCCCGGCATCGCCGAACAACTGCAAGCGCAACGGCTCTCGTTCGTTGCGGGCCCGCTCCAGGGCAACGACGACTACGATGCGTGGGAGGCCAAAGCGTGGGAGAAACGTCGCCTTGGTCCCGGGACGTCCATCTTCGCCGACTCACCCGGGATCAAGGAGGAATCCGTGTTCACCGCGCCCAAGTGGGTGGCCGAGCAGGAGAAGCGCATCATGCGGTTTTTTGACTCCGAACGAACTTCGCCAAAACTCGGCAAAGGCCGCGTCCTGCACGAAGGTGAGAACGTTCCCGACGTGAAGCAACCCTACGGCGATCACGTGGAGATGCACCAACAGGGCAAAATCGTGGTCAACGAAGAAAAGGCCAAGGAGCTGACGCGGACCGAGAGCGGCGACGACCTGGAAGTGGCCTACGGCTACAAGAAAGACGGCGAATACCGGGTTCACAGCCCCAGTGGGGACCGGTCTCTGGAAGAGGCAGCCGAAAGGCTGCGCAATCCCGATGGCCCGGATTCCACCCCCGTTCTCTTCTTCAAAGAGCCCGACATCATCGAGCGCGGCGGGGTGCAACGATCCCGGTTCATGGAAGGATTCCGCGGTGGCGACGACGGGAAACCGCCCAAACCGCCCAATTCGGCTGCGCCGGGCGCGGGAGATCCCGGTGGCTGGCGCGGGCGCCTCCATCAGACCATCGACGCCAAGCGCGGCGCGGCGAACATCCGCAAACTCGCCCAGCAGAAGTCGGTCAAGCCGAAAGAGATCACGTTCGTCGACTTTGAGGGCGGAATGACGCGCGGCCAGGTCATGGAAAAGCTCCGGCAGATCCCCTACACCGGCAAGGAGGGCGACCACGCCGGGATGGTCGTCTTTGTCGCCAGGAACCTGGAAGAGTTTCGCTACTTCGTCCGCATCGCCGGCAAAACCAAAAAGCTGAAGAACAAGCAGGTAGGGCTCGTTTTTTGCGGGGACCTCATCGGCGAAGGCGCCACTTTGCGCGAATCCATCCTCAGCGACGGCGGAGCGCTCATGGTCTGGACCACGGAACGGAAGATTACTCCGGAGGCGGGCCAGGCTCTGATCCGGCAGGCGAAACAACTGCGGGACGAAGCACAACAGAGCGGCGGCGAATTCGAGGACGTCGGCCACTTTCTCAACCAGGCTCTGGACCGGTTGTGGCAGGAACAACCCGAGGCGGCTGAGCCGTTTCTGGACAGTTCCAAGTGGGTTCTCGTCCCGGCGCGCCGGGAAAGGCTCGGCAGCATGAGTTAGTTAACGCTCACAAAACATCAGCCCACGGTTTTGTGGGAGCGGGGCGAAATTGGAGTTCCAGTTTGCGAACTGTTTGGGCGATTGGGGACAGGCAGGGCGATTGGGGACAGGGCGATTGGGGACAGGGCGATTGGGGACAAGGGCGATTGGGGACAGACTAAATCTGCGTAAGAAATCGCCTCAACCAGATTTTTCACAATTTCGTCTTGCGTATCCCTCACCGCCTGCTCATTCTCAGATATGAGAATCGCCCGAATCCTTGGCCCGAGCACCTACGGCAGCAATTGTTACCACGTCATGTCGCGTGCGATCGAAGGGCGCATGATTTTTGATGACATCGCCAAGGAGAAGTTCCGCAGTTTGCTCGATGTCCACCTGCGTTTCACCCAGATCCGTTGCATCACCTTCTGCATTATGGGCAACCACTTTCATCTGCTTGTGGAAGTGCCCCATCCCGATGACAATCCGCTTCGCGAAGCGCCGGATTCGCGGTTTCTCGATCATCTTGAGATACTCTACAGCAAGAAGACCCTTGAGATGATCGCGACGCAACTTGAGGACTTTCGCGATAGCGGTATGCACTCCCAGGCCGAGGCGTTGCGGGAACGCTATTTGTCGCGGATGCGCGATCTCTCCATCTTTATGCGCGAGCTGAAACAACGCTTCACCCAATGGCATAACAAACGCGCCAAACGTAAGGGACCGCTGTGGCAAGATCGCTTCAAGAGCGTGGTGGTGCAGAACAGCGAATCGGCGTTGCGGACGATGGCGGCGTATATCGATTTGAACCCGGTGCGGGCCAAGCTGGTGGCTGATCCGAAGGATTATCGCTGGAGCGGGTATGCCGAGGCGGTCGCGGGAAAAACGGCGGCGCGCGAGGGCCTGAAGGCATTGGTGGGCGAGGTGATGCAGGGCGATTTCGAGGCGGATTCGTGGCCGGCGGTGCAGCGGATGTATCGCTGTTGGCTGTATGAAGACGGACGGGAGCGGGAAGATGAAGAAGGCAACGTGACGAGGCGCGGTTTTGCGGCGGAGATTGCCGATGACGTTCAGGCGCGGGAAGGAGCGTTGGCGCGGCGGGTTTTGGTGAGGGCGCGGGTGCGTTATTTCAGCGATGGTGTGGCGTTGGGAACCAAGGCGTTCGTTGAGGAGTTGTTCGATGAGCGGCGGCGAGCTTTCGGAGTGAAGCGATTAGATGGAGCCCGCAAGATGAAGGACGTGGATTGGGGTGGATTGATGAATTTGCGGGATCTACGCGGCGAGGTGTGAGGAGGCCCATATTGCGCTGCTAGGTTTTGCGGAATGCGGAATGAGGATCAGAGCGATCCAATAGGGCAATTTTGCCCGGAGCCGACGGATTCGGCCCTCCCGGATAACGGAATTTCACGTTAGCGAGGTTTTGGCCGGTTTGGGTGCCGGTAGGCGTTGCGCATCGACCAACGCGACTTAGATTTTAGGAATGCACGATGTCTCATGCAAATATAGACCGTCCCCATTTTGTTGCAGGTTTGGGTGCCGGTAGGCGTTGCGCATCGACCAACGCGACTTAGATTTTAGGAATGCACGATGTCTCATGCAAATATAGACCGTCCCCATTTTGTTGCACACGCCGCGCTGTTCCAGGACCGTTTCGGCCGTCCCACACCCATCAGCGACGCCACGCCGATTCGGGAATTGGCTTGAATTTAGCCCTGGTGCGGCTGGGTTCGCTCAGGAGAAGCTTTGATCCAAGTGGCGGGAACAGCAGGTTCGCGAAATTGCAACGCAGGTCTTGCCGCTGACCTCAACCTCGACACCCCTAACCCGCTCCACCACGCCGCGGACACGCCCATCGGCCATGCGGATAAGCTCCCCGACGATGCGGAACGGCTCCTCGGCGCCACGGACAACGCCTTCGACGACGCGGACCAGTTCCTCGGCGATGCGAACATTAGCATCGCTTATGCGGACAATGTCATCGGTGATGATGACATTAGCATCGCTTATGGAGAACGGCTCCTCGACAATGCGGACATTAGCATCGCTGTTGCGGGCAAGGTATTCAGGGCCGTTTCGATAAGGTTTGCTAATGCGAAAGCTCATCTTTGCTCTGATTGCGGAAAATTGCGCTGCAAAGGTGCGAATCCAGCCAACCTAACGCCCAGAGCACATCTTGTCCTGCCATCCCCACATCCATGCCATGTAGATCCTAACGATTTTGGCCTTGCGTGTTCGAGCATTCTTTGCAGCATGGATTCACACGCGCACGAAAATGTCACTTGATTCTGACAGTTTCCCTTACAGGGCAGACCTCCGCTGGCTTGCGGACGAGGCGTCTGATGAAGACCTACGGTATGAGGAAAACCGGTTCTTGGTTCGAAATCTCCTCGCGGATTGGCGGATTACAAAGGAAAGGGCCGATTCACTCGCCGAGGTGCTTGATTCCCATGACGTGGGATTGTCAGCGCCCAAAACGCGCGACCGCGCAACGCGAGTCATCCAAGGCCTCCACACCTATCATACTCTGAGGGTTCAACAAGCCACCAACGAAACCACCGAATTCCAGGTTTATGATTTCAATGGCCCCAATATGATCCGCGGCAACAAAGTCCCGCCGGATAAGCGCGACCACCGGGAACGAACTTTGGGCCGATTGCTTAGAATCAACCACGAGGGAGTTTTCGATACCCTCAGACGATCACCAGATCGGACTGCTTATCAGGCATTGTCCAACGACTTTGGGGAATTATTTCAATCCTCCAAAACGTATGTCGATGAAATGGCGGCCATAGTTTTCGATCCCAAACCCGGTGAAAGCGAAGCTGAAAATGGATCGCGGGTGGGGAAATTCGTTTGCCGGGTTCTGGAAGTGCTCGATCAAGCAAGTTCGAAGCACCCCTATGAGCCGACGTGGGCCACTTGCTGGCATTCGCTCGAAAGGCATTTGGGCAAGGACGATTTCTTTTCCACCGAAGAGCATCATTTTTCCGTAGGCAAACCTGCACAGCGAAATTCCTGCGTCGTGGTCCTGAAATATCAATTGGACTCCACTGAGCCATTGGTTCGGCCAACCCAGCTGGATGCAGGGGGTAATCACGGGGTGCCGCTCAACGTTTGGCATTTCCCGAGCCCTAAGAATCGGCCGGTTCCGGATGGAGGGTGCCCTGCTTATTTGGGCGACGATGCGCGAATTTTGAGCCGGTGTTCGCACGACGACCGACTAATCCCCGAATTCATTCATCTTGCCCGGCGCTACCAGCCAAACGAGGTCGTTTACTTCGATGTTGTCCCTGACGACCAACTTCCCGATCTGCTCTCCATTCGTAGAAATCACTACCAAAGGCTTGTCAACAAGTACCGCAAAGAGCATATTACCGAATACTATCCGGAGGTTTGGATTTCATGAACACTTCTGTGGAAAAGGCGAAACGGGACATTCTTGGCGTCATTGAGAACAAGGAGGGTTTGTCACGCAAACAACAGCTCGACCAGTTGGCTTTGTGGCTTCAAGGGTATGATTTGCCCCCGGTTGGGCTTGAGTGGACTCCCAGAGAGTGGATTCTCAATTCTCTACCCGAGGCGACCGCCGGAGCGGAGATTTCGAGCAGCACTCGAAAATTGGCCGAACTGCTCGCCACACTGTTGGCAGAATTGCCCTCATATGTGGAAACTGCCCGTCTCAAGAACAACTTTCTAGAGAATGCGTTTTCGCTGGCGACTTGGTTGGAGGTTCCCGAAATCCTTGGTCCGTCTTTAGCCGCTCAGAAGATCGAGAGCCTTTTGGACGATTGCGCCGATGATGCAATCCTCTCACTGTATGGTGATGCGTGCAGCTACAATCCAATCGAGAACCGATTTGAAGAATTTTACACTAAATTGGCAATCGGCGAGACCACTTCAATTCCAAGTGTGTTTGCCATGCGCAATGAGGAATTTGGATTTATGTCGTTATTGCGGCTTCCCGGCATTTGGTTTTGATTCTCTCATCTCCGTTCTTGCGTTTCAAGCAAGGAAGGACACGGGTAACGGTCTCCCGCCTGCGTTTAGAAAAAGAGTAATTCAAGATTGTAAGGCGGTACGATGGGGCGACTTAGCTAAAGAGAAATTGAGGGTCCGAAATATCTTAGGAGCATTTGGTGAATACTTACGTCAAAGTGAAGATCCATCGACAGAATACGCGGGCGTGGCAATGGGGTTGGTCGACAGCGGAGAAAGCCAGACTTCATGGAGGGTTTTGGCTACTACTTTTGGTTGTGAAAGCGCTTCACCAAGTTATTTCATATCTCCAGGGGAATTGCCAAACGACCGCGCTGCAATGGTGATAAAGGGGACGTGCAAAATATTTGATACGAAACGAAATTAATCAAGGAATGAGTTTAGCAAACATCGGACGCACGATTTTAGAGATGAAAAATGCTGTTTACCGTCATCATCTTGAATCCGAAAGCGAGGCAGATAAGGTAGTCCCGATTTCGCTTAGCTCCTGATCATTGTAAGAATCTCAGCTTTTAGCTTTTCCTTGGCTGTTTCCCTTCTGAAGCGTCAATACACCGGTTTCTTGCTCAGAGGTTTCCAGCACTGTGTAAATAATTACCTTAGAATTCGCAAATCGCTCGTCGTTGCGGATTAACTCCTCGCAACGCAATCCCGCTTGGTAAAACCCCTGATCTACAACCTCTTTAGGAACTTCTTCCTTATCAAGGTTGGGGTGTGGCGTGGTCCAACAAACCATCAGATCCAAAATAAACAGATTTGGGGGTTCCCTTTTCCCTATCTTTCCACCATTCTCGAAACTCCTTTTCCGTCTTCTTCCAAATGGTCTCAATCTTGATGCCTTCACTTTCCTCAATTTCGGTAAGAATTGACCGGACGTCCTCCGCCCATTCATCGTCGTCCTCCAGATGTAAAGTTGTGATGGTTTTCATATTTGGTGGGCCTTTCCAAAATAAATTGAAGCTTCAGTGTAACCGTCTTTGTCCGTCGAAGAAAGTTGAAATTCACCGCCCATTTCTCGCATGGCATAGTCCACGATCCACAATCCAATTCCCGATCCTTCGTACGCAACTAGCTTAACTTGCGGGCTTCGCCATTCGCGTTCTGTGGCTTTCTTCGCATCTTCTTTTGAGACGTGAATTCCACGATTTTTGATAGAAACGTAAACCCGTTGAGTCCTGCTGCTGCGAATAGCTACGGAAATCCTGGTATTCTCGTAACTATACTTAAAAGCGTTGTCAAAAACGTTTTCCAACACCTGCTCGATCATATCCCAGTTAACCATTATCCCATCCAGGTCGTGATTCCACTGGTGAAACTCTTCGATTTGAAATACACGATTCCGCTGTTGGGTCTCACTTACGGAAACTTCGGTATCTTTCCCCCACATCGACGAGCAGGTTTTGTAGCCGATGTCCGTCGAGTGGTTCGAGAGGCAAGTTCAATGGTTCGCCACGCTCCATCTTTTGAAGGATCTTAAGGTTGCGCGTTACTCGAACGCTCTTGCGCGCAAGGCTACGGATGCGGTAGAGGTCGATTCCACCAGCAAAAAACGGCTTTCGGTCGGTAACCTTTCGAACCACATTGATAAGTTTTTCGTGGTTGCCCCGAAGTTGATGCTGAAGATCGGAAATCATGCGGTCTCGTTCTTTGGTATCCTTTTCTTCCTGCTTCCTGGCGCGGCGAATTTCACCAACGGTGTCATGAAGGTAAATATAAAGCGCCAATTGTTTGCCCAACAAGCTTGCTATCGTCGCTTGATAGGGTTCAAACGGACGGTCTGTAGCAGAGCGCAAATCCAGTACTCCGAAAATTTTATCTTCAAGCAGAAGGGGCGCGACCAACATATGCTTAACCCCTGGAAACATGTGCTGGTATTTGTCATGTGATTGTACGTCATTTGCAACAATCGTTTGCCGGGTTCGAATCGCTTCCTGACCAAGACTAACCTCTTCAGCCCCTTCACTTACGTCGAACTTTAGAAGCTTTTTCTTATTGGCTAGTCGCGCGTCCGGAGCTTCGTAGGCAACTTCGAGTTGGTTCTCCTCATTGATTCGGCGGATGTCGTTGAGCTTTGTACCTGGAAGCACTTCGGAGCACAACTGAATCGTTTCTTCGTAAATCACCGCCATATCGGGTTCGGCTGTGTTGAGTTCCGCAGCAACAGCATGATTGAGGTCTTCAACTTTTCGGCTAAATTCACCCCAGATTTGATTTTCAACATCAACCCTTAAGCTCTGGGACCAATTCTGCCAAGCTTGGGCAATACGCCTTGCTACAAATTCGGCAACTTCAATTTCCGGTTGGGAATAATAATGCGGAGCCAAGCTTGATGCCGTGCAGCGAAGTACGCCAAGAAGATTCTCTCCCGATAGAATTGGAACGGCAATGAAACTCTCAGGGGGAGAATTGGGCAATTCGTCCTTTTTCTTTTCCTTTAAACCGATCGAATTTTCCCATGTCAACTGTCCGTAGACCTTTTCCAATTCAGGGCGATCTTCCTGAAATCTAGTTAAGTCAGGTATCGTAATTGGTTTTCGATTACGCAACGTCCATCCTGTCAAGCCAGGCATGAAATTCGAGGAATAGCTCAAGTGTTTAATTCCCTTCCTCCCGGCTTTGAGGGTAGTTGTCTGTAGCATCCATTGCGCCGGATTCTTAACGGACGTATCTAAGGGCCGGAGGAAGCAAGACGTTTCCTTGGTGTGTAAGTGGACATCTAGCGCACGGCATATTTCCTGTATAGCACGCTTCGCAACTGCGGCCTTCTTATCGGAAGTTGGTGCCTTGGCCCAACGCTGATCGGCTTTGGTAAGAGCATCGTCAACTCTGTGCAGAAGGTTTAGGTTCTTGTTCTCACGGATGCTTGCGTAAATTCCCTGAAACAGCGGCATAAGGCTCTCAAAAATCTCGCCTTCGTCACCAGCTTCAAACTTCGGCTGATCCCTTCTTCGATAAATGGTCAGCGCCGCGCCATGGAACATTTGCTTTCCTTCATTGATCTCTCCGTCTCTGGTCCATGGTTCCGGAATTGGAAATGCCATATAGTGCTGAATTCCACGGTCTCGAAGTGATTGTTCATAGATCGACGATCCATAACAAGGGTCACCGGATCGAATCGCTTTGTAGCTTCCACTCTCATGCAACTCAGTAATATGGAGTGCCAAAAAGGCGTTCTCTTCAGTTCCCTCAAACCACGACGCGACTGTGAAAAGTCTGCCAGGGGGCGGCACAGAAGCGTCTTTTTGCTCCTTTCTTTCGACCGTCCAGGGAGTCGCATGCCACAAAATGCATCCGGCGGCTTCGAGATGCCGGGTAATTGTTTCAAGAACTTGAGATAGCCGCCCCTCTTTCTCGTAAAACGTTAACATGCACAGTTCTTGCAGCAATTTGTGTTTGCGCTCTGTCAGGTCGTTCATGAAGGGTGTTTCCGATCGCCAAGTTAGGTGGCGGGATTTTTGGGGTTTTGAGAGAAGGGATTGGTCGCGAAACGGATCAAATCAGGAAGATCAGTTTGCGAACCCTCCAGAACCTTAGTCACAGCCCAGAAAATCTCAAGTGTCGTGCAGATTGCGAAGTGGGAGCATTGGATCCGCTCAAAGTCCGCCTCTTTCAGACCGGTGCCTTCCAGGCCAGGTTTGGATTTCTCGAAGATGTGCACGAGCCAAGCCGCGTAGTCTGGGTCGGGCCTCTCCGGAAGATTCATGGAATCATGCGTTGTCGTTTTGGAAGTGTGCGAAATCCAGCCGAGGGCCCTTTTCGCCTCCAGGAATTCCCTGATGATTCGCAAGCGGCGGTGTTGGTCGCCGGGGCTCACTAGATAGCCTTTGAGGAGAAAGTCCTCCAAATACTGACGGTGCCGCATCTTTCTTCTGAAGCTCAGCGAGCGAGTGTTCTGTATACCGGTTTCGGTCAAGCCCTTGGTGTTTGGGTGAATGGCAATCGCTTTCAAGCGCAGAGTGATGAGGCGTCCCCACCAAAGGGAGGAATGGCTTTTGCCGCTCAAAATGCGTTCGGCGGATTCCAACGCAACCGCGGCCGAATCGAGACTGGCAATCGTCAGCCGAAGCAGGCGCTTGCAGCAAGCTGTGTTGAATTTCTGGTTTTCTGCTGCTTTGCCGTTCTTGAGGTCTTGAGCATGAGATCGAGGATTCCAGGGAGTTTTCTTCGAGAATTACTGTGAGTTTGAGTTGCGGGTGACTTATCGCAAGCTGTTCAGTGGTAGCGACAGCACCGAGAGCTTCGGGATGGAGCGATTCTCGTACATCGGCTGTTGTCAACCTCCGGCACTGAGTGCAACTCCGCCTTGAGAGAGTTCCAGTACGGAGAGCATTCACCGTGGAAATCGGCTGCAGGCTCCGCGCTTTCTGCAATCGGGTGATACGCTTGTCATTTCGGGTTGCGTGCCCTAAAAGACCCAGCACAGGAGGTATTTCCATAATTTTCACACCCAGTTAAAAACCTTCCTTCTGAACTATCTGGTTCGCGCTGTCCACTGAAGGTTGACTTAAAAGTTCACCTATCTAGACTTCCCCATCAAGTTCCAACGAACGCAAGCCCATGCCTCTCACCTATCCAACCGCATTGAGCCTCCTTCCCGATGAGGTGCAAGAACAGGTAGAGGAAAATCTAACAGCCTGGAGTGGGATTGAGGGGCGAGGGCGGTACATCGAAGAGAATTTGCGCTCAAAGGAACGTTTTATCCCAGCAGACGACCTGGCAGCCATTTTGAGGGCGTTGGGCGAAACGAAGAGCATGCCTGCTACCGAAATGGCCAAATCATATCAAGTGCTTTGCCATGAAAAATCACTCAAGGGTGGCAATTGCACGATTAGGCCCCAACACTTTGGACGGGTTTGTCAGCGTTCAACTTTTCGAAACCACCTTCAGTTCCATCACCACACTTTTTTTCACACTGAGACGTTTGTGGATGATTTTTTGAATCGCCTGGTTTTGGGGGATCCTTCTAAGGAACTCACAGGTAACGAAAAGAAATTAACGATGACTCCCCATGCTGCTTGGGTGACATGGGCTGACGATGGCCAGGGTAACAACCCATTTAACTTTTCGGAAAAGTCGTCAATTGAGGAACGTCGCGAAACATTGAAGGCCTCGCTAGGCTTACCGCCGTCGTCCCACGGCGACAACCGCCCGATTTTGGCATTCGTGTACGAGTTGTCGTCGTCGATTGACCTAGTACGGCCCACAGTAGCTGATGCAGCGCTATTTGTTTACTTTTCACCTCCGCCACCCGGCATTGATGGCCACGGGCTAACCAAACCTTGGCCAGCAGATTTCTGCAAGTACCCGGATAGCGAAGCGTTACCTCGTCCAGAGGGAATACATGAACCACTCTCCATGGAGAATTTAATCTCCGTAGAATCAATTTAGAATGCCGGACAAAAATTATATAGAAAAGTTCCGGCAGACCATTGCCAACAAGAAAACTACGACGCAGGAGGATCTCAGGGAACTCTACGATGGGTTTGACGAAACAGATTGGCAAGCCCTTATTGTTGACTTGATCGAGCGACATCCTGATTCTTTCGAATTTTTTCAACCCGCAAAGGGAGACTCCTTAATTGCCACTGCCGCCACGCAAATCGAGCGATTGTCGCCTACCGTTCGGCGCCTAATATCTACGGCGATTGAAAGCCAAATGTTGACTGTATCCTCTCTTCCAGACTCGGCAGCCGAGGCCCTGGTGTTTCTGATCAATAAACTCCCTGTGGAAAAGGCAGCAAGCATGTTCCCAGTAGTTGCAACCGATGCGAAGTTTTCCCCGAAAGTCCAAGCCCAGGCTGCAAGCCATCTTTCTGGTCTTGCCGATTCAATTTCGCAGGATTTTTGGCGGAAAGTTGACATTGTTTCGTCCCCGTGGCTAATGCCAGCCACCGTTTCCGCCTTTAGCATTACAGATCCTGAGCACGCATTAGGTATTCTCGCCACCTCCAGCGCTCCACCTTCGCCTGAGCAAGTTGAATACCCGTTGAGATTTATCTTTCGCAAGCTAGTACAAAAAGGACGCCAATCGTTAATCTATCGGACCTATATCTCGTCAGAGGGATGGTTTCGGCCGCTCTTGGAAGATCTGGCGGGATCGCCTGAGTTTGCGACCTTCGAACTCCTGTCCTCTCCACCGGATGATCAAATTTTTCCAACTGAAATCTCCGTCGATCGTCTCGCTGAGATCGAGCGCAACATTCCGAACCTACAGGATATAATCGTAGCTTGTCATGTTGTCGAGAGACCCGAAAACGGCCTCCTTCAGGCAGTAGAAGAAAATATGACTCGACCAGTACGATATACCTTTCTTGTTTCCAAGAGCAATTATGCGAACAAAGATTCCTCCTATTACCCCTATTTTCAAGCCGCCGCGCAAATTGTATCAGCCCGAGCTGAGACCGAACCATTGACAGTGAGCGAACTCGTTTCAATACTACCCCTCCGCGGCGAATGGGACCGTCCACCCTACATATTTTATAAAAGCAGGGAAGACGCCAACGGGCGAGAAAAGACGGCTGTTTATCAGGGCAATCAAATCAACAAGGGCATATGTGAATCCTATCGCCTTGTGCCACCAGCGCTAGCATCCACAATCTACAGCCTAATTCAGATAGGCATTGATACTAATCTTGTTGAGGATAAGGACCAGCTTGCCGAAATCTTTACCGTTACTCAAGATGAGTATTTGACAGCGGAAGAAATTATCCACTCCAACTCTACAAAATGAATACGCCTGAAAACAATACGCAAACCTTCAAGCTGCTTGGGTTTTTCACTGCCCTTAATATCACCTTTCAACTTATTTCTGATGTGACCGCGGGCAAACTAATTGATGTCGCAGGATTTGCGGTGTCAATTACCGTTTTATATTTCCCGATCACCTACATTATTTCAGATATCTTTACCGAGGTATACGGTTATGCGCGGGCGCGACGGGTACTGTGGTTGACCATGCTTTGCTCAGTGCTTGCAGGGACAATTTATCAATTTGTTGCATATTGGCCAGGCTCAAAATTCTTTGACGCCAATGACTCTTACGTGGCTGTATTCAAGACTGTTCCCAGAATTCTACTTGGTGGATGGATAGCTGTCTTTGTGGGCGATATAACAAACAATTTTACTTTAGCTAAACTTAAGGTTGCTACTAAGGGAAGATTTCTTTGGTTGCGGACCATTTTGTCAACGGTTGTTGGGCAGTTTACGAACACCGCGGCGTTCTATCTGATTGCCTTGAGCGGAATCATTCCAAACCCAATTCTGTTCAAGTCAATTCTCGCCGGTTGGGTAATCAAAACTATAGTCGAAGTGGTGTTTACGCCGGTAACCTACCTCGTGGTTGGATGGCTGAAACGGGTTGAAGGCGAGGACTATTATGATCAAGACACTAACTTCAATCCGTTCACGTGGAGCCTTCGGAAGTAGTTGGCTACATGCTGGCGCACGCTCGATTCTTGGGAGTTGCCCCGCTTAAACTCAGCGAATAATTTGATCGTTTTCGTAAGTTAAGTTTAACGGTTTTTTTGTCGCAAAACAGATAAAACCCGGAAGATCAATACTAATCCTCTGGTCCCCCCACACTTTGGAGATCGCCCAGAAAATCTCGGGGATCGCGGAAACGCCCGAACCGATAACGGGGTAAAACCATTGCCGTTTTACAATTCCTTTTCGATTTCCTCAAGAAATTGTTGGGCGTTGCAGGTCTGAAGCGTTGAGTATTCATGGGTTATGTTACGGGTGAAGAAAGCGAGTCAGCCTCATCTCGGCGGTATTCTCTTCTCGATTTAACTTGATCAATTCAAACTGGCATTGCCGATAGAAACTGATTTCATCTTCCAGAGTCCAATTGGGAATTGCTTCCTGGGAAGACAGTTTGATGGTGAACCGAAGTGGTAACTTTTCCTCAACCGGTGAATCAATTTCAGCGGCGGCGCGCCGACTATCTGCCGTCGCATTCTCTTCGAGGTATTCGATCACTCTGCGGAGACAGTTCGAACCAACTCCACGCCCTTGGTGTTTCGAATCGACCCGGAATTCTTGGCTATTCCAACTTGCAACATATCCTACAATACTGTCATGGGAAAGACGCTCGGGTTTGAGGTGCGCATCTGCTATCTCACCTAACCATCTGCCAGTAAAATCGCCATCTAAGTCAACCTCTGCAAACCGGACATCAAGCGGATCATCCTCAGATTCAAAGAGCACCCGGACATCGGTTTCACTGAGGAATCTGCGGTATTCCAGCACGCCCGGAGCGACTTTGTGTTTGAATCCCAGTCTCCGATAGAACTCCTCTCTCTCGCTTTCCGGCCAGGGTAGGGCGTGGGAATCGTGTCCGGCAATTTCGGCTCTCGCTCGAACTTGGGCCAAGCCACGAATTCTGGCGGTATCTTCCAACTGATGCAGGAGATGACTGACACAGCGTCCGCCCCATCCTTGCCGGCGATAGGCGGGATCGGTGGTAAAGTCGCGGTAATTCCAGGCGACCAATAGGGCAATTTGGCGCTCGGGATTGCTCGGTTCTCCTTCGGAACTCTCATCAGGTTCAATTTCCTCAATGGAAACCTTCAGGTTTTTCAATTCGGCAACGATCGACTCATCCACCGCATTCGCCTGATTGGAGAAGCAAAGCTGGTGTTCTCCAATTTGGCTGAGATCGACCGGCAAATAGCGCGATTCGTTGCCATGCTTCTGCCGGCAACAGAGGCTGACATTGTGTTGCAAACCAGTCTTGCGGTAGGTCAGCATTTCCGCTTTCTTGGCGCCGGTTGGCGTCAATGCCGTGGTGAACTCGGCTTCCTGGTAAAAGCGCAGCATGCTGTTTTTTGACAACGATTCCGGCTGGTCGGAGCGGTCACTGAAATCCACCTCAATTTGCAGTTCCGTGGCGCCAACCCGGAGGGCGGTGCGGTGAAGATTGTTGACCAACTCGCGCAAGGTCCACGTTCCCAGGCCGGCGCCGCGGAACCCTGGTTCGATCGTGAAGTCGAGGTAATGCCATTGAGCAATGAGCAGGTCTTCGGATTGGCGCGACACTTCGATCTTGTCGAGCCTCCCGATCGGCCAAACGATCTTTTCACCGCCTTCGTTGAGCGGATCGACCTGGATCTCAAACTTCACGTCTTCATTGTAATTGGAGTGGATCTCAATCGGCGAAAGCCAGATGGACCAGCCTTGGTTCAGGCGGTGATTGGTCGAATACTCGAGGAAACGAACGAATTCCACTTCGAGCAGTGTTCGCAGGATCGGCCAAGTGATTCGCACGACGTCGGTCCGGGACCAGCGGTCAATGAGATTCTTCCATGGATTCATTTCCGGGTAGTCGGCGTATTTCTCCAAATTCAGCTCGCTCCAAACGTGTTGGATGAAGGCGGCAACTCGGCGCGCCCACTTGTATTCTTTATCCAGACAACGCGGCGGTGATTGTTCGGATGAATCCTTCAGTTCTAGTTTTGCGATTCCGGGGTAAACCTGGTGAAGCAGCCGCTCGGGCGCGGATTCCATGAATTCCTTGAGGAATTGATCCTGCCGCTCGTTAATGGCGTCCATTTTCTGCTGGATAGAGGGGGGAACTTTGGTCCAGGTCCACCGGGTGTCCTGGAAAATGCGGCTGATTGGCATGGTTTCGCCCAAGGCATCGGCGTGGCCTTCGCGGGCGTCGCGCTTGGAAAGGAAGTTGAAAGCCTCTTCCCCAATGTGTTGGCCCAGGGCGCGATAGGCGTCCCATTGTTCGGGATCGAAGAATTGATCCGCGGTGCTTTCGTAGGGGAATGCGGGATTGGCTTTGCGGTAGCGCTCCACCTCCACGGGTTCGTCGCCAGTGATGCCGGTGCGCAGGTAAATGAGGACCCCTTCGGAATCGTCGCTGTAATGAATGGAACCGACGGCGATGTGTTTGTCGGTTTCTCCGTTTTTGTCGGGGGTGAATCCGGAGACGTCGATCTCGATCTTGATGTCGAAATCCGCCTGGATGCGCCAGAGCGTGTCGGCCAGGTCCGCGGAGGCGGCTTCGGGGTCGGTTCCTGCTTCGGTTACGATGATGTATTGGCAGTGACGGCGGACCAGTTCGTAGAGCCCGAGGTTTTCGAAATGCCCGCCATCGGAAAGGTGGATGTAGCGGCGACCGGCGACCTTGGTGTCGGAGAAGAGTTCGCGAAAAAACAACGAGCCTGGAAATCCGAAGACGCCAAGGAAACCGGGGGAGACGGTTTGGCTGGGGCTGCTTTCCGATCCCTGCCATTTGGGCGGATGGTTGGGATGGCGCACCCAGCAGCCGAGGCGCAAATTGAGCGACGAGAGAAGAAAAGCGAAACCCTTGCCAAGGCGGGTGGTGAACCTTCCCATCTGGCTGTTGAAGGCAGCTGCGGAGATGGTCAGCGCGGTGGACAGGGTTATGCGTTCGCCAGGCGCCCATTCGCGGTGGCAGCCGTCGCACCAGAGTCCATGCCGTGAGAGAACGGCACTGCGGCCGCCTTTTTTGTGATTTAAGAGGGGTTCGCCTCCGATGTCGTTGGCGGTGACGCAGACGAGATGGAGAGGCTTTCCTTCCTGAGCTTTTTGCCAATCGAGTTCCGAGAAAAGCAGGTCATCGCAGAGGGGTTCTTCCGCGGATTCGACCATTTTCTCTGTCCGGCCGGGTGCTGCCGAGGAAGGCGCGGGCAATGCGGCTGCGAAACAACGGGTGCACGCTGAGGTTGGTGGGATGAAATCGCCACAGCGCAAGCAGCACGATGATCACCGGTATCCACACGGCAAAGAGGGCGATCCATTGAATGGCGTCGGAGTCCGACTTCCGAGCAAGGTGAAGGAATTCGATGAGTAGTGTGGTGTTCAGAGCCATCCCGGCGAAGATGATGAGGACGGGGATGGCTTTGATGGCGAGGCGGGTGAGCTTGGCAGGCCAGACCGGGGCGTTTGGTTCCGGCTTGGCCAGGGCGCGTTTCATGAGCACGTGGCGGCTGAGGATCGTCGCCAGAGGAACGACCGTGGTGATGAGGAACTGAAACACGAGGACAATAGTCTGGAACACGGGTGGTTTTCCGTCTTCGAAGGCTGAGGGCGCGGACCAGTTGCCGACCATGAAAGCGAGCGCCAGGAGAAGGAGCCAAAAGGTGCGGCTTGCGAGCCAGCCGCAGAAGCGCGATTCCTTGATGGTTGACGGAGCTTTGCCGGCCAACGCCAAACCGATGACCCGCAGGAAGGAGAATCCCACCAAGATGACGGCTCCGAGGATCCCTGGAGTCAGCGCCACCCACGGTGAGAAGCGGTCGGGAAGGTGTTCTGAATTGGAGCGCGCGGATTCAGCGGCGCTATTGAAGAATGATTCGATTTTTGTGCTAATGGGTTTGGCGAGATCGGCCATCCACTCCAACGCAAAATGCGTTCGCGCTAAGGCGGGCGCGAAATCCTGAATGGCCATGAAGGCGAAGACGACGAGAGAGAGGAGGGCGTTGACCGCGATGAGGGCGATCGCAACAAGAGGCAATGCATGCAGCCAGAGCGTGAGCCCGTCCTTGCTGATCAGGCCCGGGCGCGGCGTGAGGTAATTTGCATAAGCCCGGAGCTGATTGAGAGCAGCCTGTTCCGCTTTTTTGACCGCTTCATCCAGGTCAAGTTCCGGATCCTCGCCGTTTCCGTCGGGGAACAACTTTTTGCTATTGCGTGGATAAACATGGTAATGAAGCCAAGCGATCCAGAAACCGATGGTGAATCCTCCCCCGGAAACGGAGGACACGATGTTGATCCGGCCAAGCAGTTTGGTTTTGGCGAGGCCAAGGAGGAGACCGAGGTTGAAGATCGCGCTGCGAATACCGCCTCCCGATACCGCGAGTGCGCAGAGGGATTTGGTAAGCCGTTCAATGAATGGTTCTCCCGTTGAGGAAATGCCAACTTTAAAGTGCTTTCCCTCTTTCAGACAGGTTTCCTTGCTGAAGAGCCTGCTAAATTGGCGGCACTTCTCCGCTTGCCGATTGACTTCGGCGTCGTTCTGAGGCTCTGAGGATTTCCCACCGGGCATGGCTACAAATGCCTTAAGGAAAAGATAGGCGTTTGGCCAGTTCAAAAAAGGTGGAATGGCACCCGAATTGCGTGGGCCAATGCGATTTCGCGGGTGCGAGACGACAGTGCAAATGCTTATAGGATTTGTTAATATTTAATATTTATATAATTTCTAGTTGAGCGTGTCTTGTTTCCATGTGATACTACTGTCACCTACACGCAGAACACCCTGTTCTTGCCACCACACACCTAAAAACACTCCCCAAAAATCGTTCCCCATCATGAAAACTCGTCTCAAAAACCGCCAAACCATGTACCTGGTCGTCACCGGCTACTGCAATCAGGACGAACAACAAGAAGCCATCGCCGCGCTGCCCGCGTTTCAGCGCGCCTACGACAAGTTTAAGGTTTATCCGCAGCAAATTTACGCGATGGGCCAGTTGCAACAACAACGCAGCGCGGGCCAGACCAAGACGAAGGCGAAACTGCGCGAGGCGATGGCGGACGCGGTCGCGAGGGCGGCTTCCGGGGTGCGGGCTTATGCGGATGAGAAGGGCGATCTGGAGCTTTACGAAATCGTAAATGTGACCCCGGCGAAGCTGAAGTACGGCGCGGCGATTGACGCGGTGAATTGGGCCGAGCGCATTCTCAAGGCCGCTACCGAGCACGTGGCTGATTTGGCCGATTACGGGATTGACCAGGCGCAACTGGATGCCGTGGACTTGGCGATCGACGAGTTTTCCGCCGCGATCGGGAAGCCGCGTGAGGCGATCATCGAACGCCGCAGTGCGACTCAGAGCTTGCCGGAGTTGTTCGCGGCGGCGGATCAGCATTTGGCCCGGATGGATGATTTGACCGATCAGTTGGAAGGGGACTTCCCAGAGTTTGTGCGCGATTTCCGCAACACCCGTGTCATCGTGAATCGCCGCGGCAGTCACAAAGGTGGCGGTTCGGAGGTGGAAGAAGTGGTTGACACCGAGCTGACGCAGCCGGTGGTGTTGCCGAATCCGGTGGAGGTGGCGGACGCGGCTTAATGCGTCGTCCTCTCGATCAGAATTCGTTCATACATTAGGGAGCGCGCTTCGAAAATGGAGCGCGCTTTCGGTTTTCGGGTTGTTTCACGCAACCGGCAACCACCCTACCGCGTCGATCGCCACATAGTTGTTCGCGCCCTTGTTGAAAACGGTGACGCGACCGGTTTTCGCGAACCATCCCCGTTTGCAAGCGTTCGTTCCTAACCCCTGCGCATGCGGCGCAGGGAGAACCAACTTTGACGCTGCTGTGGACATCTGGCGCTCGCAAGCTAAGGTCCAGGGACGGGCAACGAACAACGCCCAATCCACAACAAACCATGCAAAATCCTGACGGAGTCCTCATCGTTGACAAAGAACCCGGTATGACCTCGCACGACGTCGTGGCAATCGCCCGAAAGACGCTTGGCATGAAGAAAATCGGACATTGCGGCACGCTCGATCCCATGGCCACGGGCCTGCTCTTGCTGGTGATCGGCCGCGGCACGAAAATCAGCGAACTGCTCATGGCTGAGGACAAGGAGTATGTCGGGACCATCACTTTGGGCCAAACCACCACCACCCAGGACAAGGAAGGCGAGGTCACCGAAGAGCGCGAGGTGCCGAATTTCAGCGACGAGGAGGTTCGCGCCGCGTTCCAGGAATTCGAGGGCGATTTCTACCAAATCCCGCCCATGGTCAGCGCGATCAAGAAGGACGGCGTGCCGCTCTACAAGCTGGCCCGTAAGGGCAAGGAAGTGAAGCGCGATCCGCGGCTCGTCCACATTTATAGCTACGAAATCACCCGCATCGAGCTGCCGGAGATCGATTTTCGCGTGGTTTGCACCAAGGGATTCTACGTGCGCACTTACGCGCACGATATCGGCGAAAAACTCGGTTGCGGCGGCCACCTCAGCAACCTGCGGCGGACGAAATCCGGCCGGTTCAATCTGGAGCGAGCGGTGACCGCCAGCGAGTTAAAGCACGGCAACCGCGAAGAGATCATCGATCAAATGCTGAGTTTGCCGGAGGTCTCGCGGTTGCGCGGAGCCTGATTGGTCCGGCGCAGGAGCGCAAGATTCTCCCTTCTTCCCGCGTGATTTTTCGATACAAACTTCCTTCCGCCAATGGTCCCCCGCTTCATCACCATTCTCTGGATGTTGCCGCTTCTGGCTTCCGCCGCCGCCGAGCCGAAAATCGACTTCAACCGCGACATTCGCCCGCTCATTTCCAGCAACTGCGTCGCTTGTCACGGCCCGGATGAGGCGGAGCGCAAGGCTGGGTTGCGCCTGGACACGCAGGAGGGTTCGCGGGCTGATCTTGGTGGTTATGCGGCGGTCGTGCCGGGCGATTTGGAGGCTAGCGAGCTGATTTACCGCATCACTACCGACGATCCCAACGACGCCATGCCGCCGGAGGGCAAGGGGCGGCGTTTTACGGCTGCGGAGGTGGCCACGATCCGGCGCTGGATCGAGCAGGGCGCGGATTACGCAAAGCATTGGGCCTACGAAAAACCGGTGCGGCCGGCGGTGCCGGATATCCGAAACCCGAAACTCGAAATCCGAAACCCGATCGATCATTTTGTGCGTGTTAGGCTAAAGGCGGAGGGTTTGGAGCCGTCGCCGGAGGCCGATCGCTTCACCCTGGCGCGGCGGGTGGCGATGGACCTGACCGGGTTGCCGCCGACTTGGGATGAGGCACAAAAATTCGCCAGCGACACCCGTCCGGACGCTTACGCGCGTTACGTGGATTCCCAGCTTGCTAAGCCGGCGTTTGGCGAGCGTTGGGCGCGGGTTTGGCTGGATTTGGCGCGTTATGCGGACTCGGCCGGTTATGCCGACGATCCGCCGCGGACGATTTGGGCTTACCGCGATTGGGTCGTGCGGGCGTTCAACGAGAATTTGCCGTTCGACCAGTTCACCATCGAGCAAATTGCGGGCGATTTGTTAGAGTCGCCGACGCGCGATCAGCTGGTGGCCACGGCCTTTCACCGCAACACCCTGACCAACAACGAGGGCGGGACCAACAACGAGGAATTTCGCAACGTGGCCGTGATCGACCGCGTCAATACGACGATGGAAGTGTGGATGGGCACGACCATGGCTTGCGCGCAGTGCCACACGCACAAATACGATCCCATCACCCAGGAGGAGTACTTCCGGTTCTTCGATTTTTTCAACCAGAGCGAGGACAGCGATCAACGCGACGAGCGGCCGCTTTTGGAGCTGTGGACGGACGAGCAGATCGAGCAAAAGAAGGGTTGGGAAGCGCGTGTCGGCGAATTGAAGGCGATCCTGGCGACCGACACGCCGGAATTGGCCGCGGCGCGGGAAACCTGGCTCAAACGCGTGCAGCGCGAGCCGGCCTGGACCGCGCTGAGGTTAAAACAAGCGCGGGGCGCGACTTTGGCGGAAAAACCTGGAAATTCCGGTTTCATCCAGCTTTCCGGCGAAAAACCTGACACAGCTACCTACGGGCTGGATTTTGCCACGCAGGCCGGGAAAATTTCAGGTTTGCGCCTGGAAGTCGCGCCCGGCCAGAACGGGAACTTCGTCCTGAACCAGGTTTCCGCGGTTTGGTCGCCAAAGGACGTGAAAGGGCTCGATGGACGCTTTGTCAGGGTTGAATTGCCGGGCGATCGCAAGATGATTCACCTGGCGGAGGTCCAGGTTTTCAGCGGCGGCCAGAACGTTGCCCTGGCTTCGAGCGGCGGCAAGGCGAGCCAGAGTTCGACCGATTTTGGCGGGCCGGCTCACCTGGCGATCGACGGAAACACCGACGGCAATTACGACAAAAAATCGGTGACGCACACCGCCATCCAGGCCAACCCGTGGTTCGAGATCGACCTCGGCGCGGTGAAGTCGATCGACCGCGTGGTGTTGTGGAATCGCACCGGCACGGGGCTGGAAGATCGGCTCGCGGGGTTCAAAATCCAGGTTCTCGACGACAAACGCGGGGTGGTTTGGGAGCAGAGCCCGGAGGTGCCCAAGCCGAGCGCGGAATTTGCCATGAGCGGGGCGCGAAACCTGGATTTTCGCGCGGCATTCGCGGATTACGAGCAAGGCGGGTTCAACGCGCAAGCTGCAATCGCGGCGAAGGCGGACGCGAAGAAGGGCTGGTCGATTGGCGGCGCAACCGGCAAGCCGCACGAGCTAACGCTGATCCTGCGCAACGCGGTGGAGATCGGCGCCGGCGTGCTAACCGTGAATCTAAGCCAAATTTCCGCGAATCCGGCGCACGTTTTGACCGATTTCCGCATTTCCACCACGGATGACCCCAACGTCACCGAATGGGCCCGCATGCCGGCCGACGTTCGCGAAATCGTCCGCGGCAAGAAGGCTGATCCCAAGCGGTTGGCCGCGTTTCATCGCACCATCGCCGGTCAATTGGCCCCACAGCGCGCGGAGCTGGCCAAGCTGGAAGAATCGCTGAAAAACGCCAAGCCCAGCACGACGGTGCCGATCATGCGCGACCTGCCGGCGGACAAGGCGCGCCTAACCAAGGTGCAGCTTCGCGGCAACTACAAAAACACCGCGCAAACCGTCGAAATGGCGACCCCGGCGGTGTTTCATCCGCTGCGCGAGGACGTTCCGCGCAACCGGCTGGCTTTGGCGCATTGGTTGGTCGATGCCGAAAATCCGCTGACCCCGCGGGTGATGGTAAACCGGTTTTGGGCGCAGATTTTCGGCGGCGGCATCGTGGAAACTGCCGAGGAATTCGGCTCGCAAGGCGAACTGCCGACGCACCCGGAATTGCTCGACTGGCTGGCGGTGGAATTTCGCGAAAACTGGGACGTGAAGGGGTTGCTTAAGTTGCTGGTTAGCTCCGCGACCTATCGCCAGAGCAGCAAGACCACGCCGCAACTGCTCGAAGCCGACCCGTTCAACCGGCTCTACGCCCGCGGCCCGCGATTCCGGATTTCCGCCGAGATGGTGCGCGATCAGGCGCTCTTCGTCAGCGGCCTGCTGAGCGACAAAATGGGCGGACCGCCGGTCAAGCCGCCCCAGCCGGAGCTTGGCCTGAAAGCCGCGTTCGGCTCCGCCACGGACTGGAAGACGAGCATGGGCGAGGACAAATTTCGGCGCGGGCTCTACACGACGTGGCGCCGCTCCAGCCCGTATCCCAGCATGGCCGCGTTCGACGCGCCTAACCGCGAAGTTTGCACCAGCCGCCGCGGCCGGACCAACACGCCTTTGCAAGCGCTGGTGACGCTGAACGACCCCGTTTACGTCGAAGCCGCGCAGGCGCTGGCGCGGCGACTTGCCGAGGGTGGCGATTCGACCGAATCGCGGGCGAAATTCGGCTTGCGGGCGTGTTTGTTGCGCGAACCTGGCGATGCGGAGGTCAGCCGGATCGTCCAGCTCTTCGAGACGGCGAAATCCAGGTTTTCCCAGCTTCCCGAGCAGGCCAAACTCATGGCCGAAGAGCCGATCGGCCCGATTCCCGAAGGAGCCGACCCGATTGAGATGGCCGCGTGGACGGTGGTGGGCAACGTGCTCCTGAACCTGGACGAGATGTTTTTGAAGCGGTGATTGCCATGGCCTGGCCGAGACCGGAGGGTGTGATCGAAGCTGAATGTCGCGTAGCGACATAGTATGTTAGCCGTGGGTTTGAACCCACGGAAAGGCCGGCCGATGATGCGTCGCGTAGCGACCGCTTAAGGTTTGTCCAATTTTCCCCGCGTAACCGGTCGCTACGCGACGGATAAGCACTGGTACGTCGCATCCGTGGGTTTGAAACCCACGGCTACCATATTTTGTCGCTACGCGACATTCAGCTTCGGTCACACCCGAGAGCCGTTGCCTGCTACGGCAGATCCAGGCGATCCCTAGCCGAAGCCGGCAACCCCGCCGCCAACCACGCCTCGTACTTCGCCCAGCCGCTGGAAATGAGCGTCGCGGTCTGCCCAAAACGGTCGCGCGAGTCCAGGGTGACGATGATGAGGTGGTAGGGCGTGCGCAATTGCCGGTTGCCGTCCAGTTTCTGAATTTTGTCCGGCTTGCGCGCGCTCGTGACCAGGCAATCGCCGGCCCGCGTGGTTCGCCCGGTTTTGACGCCATCGACATCGGCACGGCTAACCAGCGTGTTGGTGTTGTGGATGCGAAATCCGCGTTTTTCCCTGCCGCGGAGGATGGACACCTCGCGTTGTTGCTGGCTCACGATGAAGTTGAACGCCGGCTTGTTGAGGGCGTAGACAGTAATTTTCACCATGTCGGCAGCCGTGGAAAAGCCGCGATTTCGGTCGTGATCCAGCCCATGCGGGTTGAGGAACTTGGATCGCGTCATTCCGCGTGCGCGCGCCAACAGATTCATCTGCGCGATGAAGAATTCCACCGCGGATTTCGCGCGTCCGCCGTCAGCCTGCCACATTTCCGTCCCAATGCTCTGCGCCAGCGCGTAGATGGCCACGTTGTCGCTGGCCATGAGTGAGGAGGTCAGCGCGTCGCGGATAGAAATTCGGTCCCCGGCGCGCAAACCCAGCGGATTGGTGCCGCCTTGCTCCAGCGCCACTTGCGGCACGGTGATGAGGGCGGTGTTATCGCTGTTTCGCGCCGCGGTCCAATCCAAAACGACGCATGCGGAGACGATTTTGGTTAGGCTGGCCACCGGCAACTTGTCGTCGTAGTTGCGGCCTTCGAGAATTTTGCCGGTACGGGAGTCCACCACGATGTGCGCCTTGGAGAGCTGCGCTAGGGCTGCAACCGGCAAGAAAATCGCGGCCACCGCGCAACAAAAAGCGGCGGCCCACTTTGGGGTCTGTCGAATTGGGGGGTTCACAGGCTCGAACCTTAACAAAATCTCCGACGTTTCCAGCAAAATGTTATTCGCCGGGCAAACCTAGCCTAACCTAACCGAGCCTAACCGAGCCTAACTTTGATTCACCGCTTCCAGCCTGCGATTCACGTAATTCGCCACTTTTTCGAACAACCAGACGCCAAGCCGCCGCTCGCGCACGTTGGCCAGCTTCGCGTAGCCCCACTGGCCCTCGCTCAGACGCTTGGCCACGTCCGGCGCATTGAGAATGGCGTAAGCGGCAAAATGGGTCTTGGTCAGCTGATGTTGGGCCGCACGCGCGCGATCCTCGCCAATTCCCGCAAAATGGCTCAATTCCGCGGAAGGCGCGCCTTCAAACGCCAACCCCTGCTCGCGCATGGAATCAAACTTGGCGCGATTGCGAACCAAGAGCGGCCCCCCGCCGGTCGAAGCCAGCGTCGGGTGAGGAACGGCGGAGGTTCCCTGTTGTTCGAAGCGCTCTAACCTGGCGTCGAGCGATTCTTCGTGGCCATGCAACCGCAACGTAATTCCCTCCCCTATTCGGCCCTTGAGCGAATCGGCGTTTTCCTGCTTCACAGCAATGAGCACGCGGGGAGGGCTATCCGGGATGACCGCCAGGATGGAGCTGCCGGGCGGCAGGTAGCTGCCAATCAGGCTCTCCAACCGCGAACCGAAGATTCGCCCGGCGATTGGCGCCTTCACCGTCAGGCTGTCCACCAGCGCTTGCGTTGAATCGTGCCGCTCTTGCAGCGCCTTCAAATTTTCAGATTCCGCGTGGTAAGCCGCGAGCCGCTCCTCCTCAAAATACTGTCGGCTGCGCAATTTTGAGTGGCGAATGTCCAGTTTCAGCCGTTGCAACTCGGTTTCCTTTCTCACGTTTTCCAGGCGTGCCAAAACCTGACCCTGTGCCACAAATTCGCCGTTGCGGCAGAGCATTTCGCGAACGAACCCGGCGCATTCCGCCCGAAGGATGGCTTTGTCAGGGTATTCGATGACCGCCGCGGCTTTGGGAGAAGGATTGACGGGAATGAAGTAGCCGACGGCGAACAGCAGCGCGCCGATCGCGGTCAACCGGACCAAGGAGGCGAAAAGCTTCGGACGGCGGCCGTTTTCGCCAACGAAAAGGAATTTCAGCGACTTGTAGAGCCCGCCAACCACCATGCCGATCACGGCGATTCCCACCAGGATGATGCCGGCGCCGCGAAACAGGACACTGGCCATGACCATGATGCCGATCCAGATGATCCACCGCCATAAAAACGACAAAACTCCGTAAAGACCGATGGCGACCGGTTGCTCTTTGAAAGACGGCGGCGGCGGCAGATCCTTGATCGAGTAGAGGATCTTGCGCCAGAGCCACTGCACGAATTGTTGGCCCTTGGTCCCCAAATTCGGGATGCGAAGCAGGTCTGAGAGGATGTAGTAGCCGTCGAAGCGCATCAGCGGATTCGCGTTGAACAGCAGCGTGATGGTGGAAGCCGCGAAAATGGTGTTGTGAGCCATGGTGTTGATGAGGCCCGGCTCCGTGCGCACCCAAATGATGACCGCCAAAGCCGCCAAAAACAGCTCGATGAACATGCCCGCCGCCGCCACGTAAATGCGGTGCCACCGGCTGGGAAAACGCCAACTGGCGCTGGCGTCAACGTAGGTGAGCGGCGTGATGAAAACCAGCAACTGGATGCCCCATTCCGGAATGACGCCCCCAAATTTTTTCGCCAGCACGCCGTGCCAGATTTCGTGCACGAGTTTGAGAAAAACGAAGATTCCGCCCAGCGCCAGCCAGTTGGTGCCCGGCATGACCACCGAGGCGCTGGCCTTGATGAACGGGCTCCAATTTTGCACCAGCAAGAATCCCGCGTAGGCCAGTAATCCTAGCCAAACCACGAAAAACGGCAGCGAGCCCGTCCAGCTCAACCACGGCGTAAGCGCGCTGAGAAATCGATCCGGGTTGCCCATGGGTATGCGGAAGAAAAACAGCTTCTGGAAGATCTGTTTCGGCTTTTTGTCCGACTGCTCGGCGGTATGCTGATAGTGCCGGTCGGACTGGTTGGCGCTGTCGGTTTCCAGCAGGCGCTGATCGATCAACCAACGCAGCAAAACGGTGGCTTCCTCGTCGCTTAAGGCCCGGTCGCCGAAATTCCGGGCGTTTTGCGCCAAAACCTCGCGAGCGGTGCGTTTTCCGTCCAAACTTTGCAAAAATTGGTACTCCGGCAGGCCAATCTGGAAATAACGCCGGTGGGTCAAATCCTCCAAAACGTAGCTTGGCCGCCCTCGGTAATCCTGAAACGCGAATTTCAAATCGCGCCTCAACCGAGGCCGCGAGACGGTCATTTCGCGAACGGCGTGGTCGGGCGTCATTCCTCAAAAAACTCGGTTTGTCGAACGAAAGAAGCCATCACCAGAAAAACATCCGAATTGACTCCCAGAGCCGGTGAAAAATGATCCAGCCCAGCGGTCTCCGGTCGCTGATAACCCGGGCTTTTCCCCGCATTCCCGGCCGCAAATCCCCCTCCTCGTTTTCAATCGTCGCCAGGCCGATAAAAACGTTCCGTTCGTCCTGAATCTCTGAAATCGGGTAAACCTCCTCCAGCTTGGATTCATACCGGTAGCCTGCTTGCGATTCCAACCGAAACTGAACGCGCTGACCATCCTTGACCCGCGAAACCTCGGCATCCGGAATCGCGATTTCCACCTCCAATGCCTCGATCGGCGCGATGTCGAAAAGCTTTTGCCCCGTGGAGACCGGAACGCCCTCGCTGCGTTCCAGATTGCCGCTCAGCACCACCCCGGCGATCGGAGCCTTTACCTCCAAATTGTCGCGCTGATAGGTCAGCAGGGCGACTTCCAGGACCAAACTGTCCGCCTCAAGCTGCGCCAGTTGCTGCGCGGCCACGTTGCGCTGGTTGGTCAGGGCCTGGTTGAGCTTGGTCCGCGCGGCTTCACGGCGTGCGATGGCCTCCGCCAACCGCCAACGGATCTCCTTGCCGTCTAACACTGCCAGAATTTGCCCCTCCTCCACGGTATCTCCCGGCTTCACGTTCGCGCGCTCGAAAATGCCGTCAAACGGCGACGCAACTTGCCGCGTGCGCTCCGGCTGCAACTGGCAATCCGCGGAAATGCGATGCGGCAACGGCATGGCCATGAGCCCGGCAAAAAGCAGCGGAATCACCACCCAAGCCAGCTTTTTGGCCTTGGACGCGGTTTTCTGAAAGCGGCGAATCGCCCCCCTGATGCCCCGGGGATGACTCTGGCTGCACAGATGCACCAACGCCGCGCAATGCGGCGTGGCGGACTCGATCAAATTCAGCTTTTGCTCGCTCAACCGCCGATCGTCATTCCACAAAAACGACCACGCGCCCAGCACGTCGCCTTCCTCCGTTTTCAGCGGCAAGGTCAACACTTCCGCGGCATTGAGCGTCTCCAGCAGCGGGTCCTGATTGGCTGAGGTTAGCACGTTAACCAAATCCTGACGTTCCGGCCACATCATCGTGGCGTCCACGCCGATCGTCTCCCGCATCGCCCCGGCCAACTGCGCCGTCGCCTGACTGGTGTTGTCCATCCGCCCGGCGCCGGACAGGCCTTGAATCTTGCACCGGTGAGAGTTGCCCAACCCGATGGCAACCCTCGAGCAGCCCATGACCTCTTGCATTTCATCGCAAACGATCGAAACCGCCTTGCGAAACTCAGTGGCTTGCGCCGCGCGGGAGAAAAGATCGACCATGAGCGTGGCTTGATCGAACCCATCGCGCAGCGACAGCGAATCGTTCCCCAACGCGCGCCGAACAAAAAGCTGCGTGACTAAGTGCAACACCGTGAAGGCCGGCTCAACGAACGGCGCCCGATCCGGCCCCAACAGCAGGGCGAGCGCCATCGGCGGTTGGCCGGAAATCGCGAACGGCACACAAAGCAGCACCAAGCGACCGTTGTTGACCGAGACGGTGGCACGTTGGCTGGCCTGGTGGCTCACCGCGGAGGCCGCGATCAGGTCCACCTGCTGCTGGGCGGAAAACGCCGAGGAGCTTCCGTCCGTCGTCGCCACCACTTTGGCGACCAATTGCGTCCCTTCCTGTACGTAGAGCAGCCCCATTTTTCCCCCGGTCATGGAAGCGGCAAAAGCGACCGCCGCCTGCTGAAAGCGGTCTTCATCGGTCTCCGCGAAAATGCGCTCAATCTGGACGAGCGTCAATTCCGGGCGAGCCGAATCATCGCCGGATGCGATTCCAGGCGGCGCAGGATTTTGCGCCGCCACCGTGCTCGTTGGCGGGACGGAACTCATGAAAAATGGCAGGCGGGGGGATTCCGGTTAGCAGCAATGCAGATGCGGAGAACCGGGCGAAGCCGACGCGTCGCGATTTTGCCAACCGCTAGGCCGGCAACCGGAATCTCACCTCATTCTGACGGTTCTCAAGGGCCATCCTTCAACTTTAGGAACGGGCCGGGAAAATGATCCGATGAAGGTTGCGCTGAGAATTTCTCCGCAAAACGGGTCACCGAGCGGTGATTTGTTTTACGCCCAAGCGAGCGATCGCCGATCTGGAGTAGCTACGCAAACTTGCTGGGGAATTATTTCCGCGCTGTTCCCTACTCCCCACCGCCATCCAGCTTCTTCAGCGCCACATCAACATCGCTGGTGTCAATAATCTGACCGAAAACGTCGTCGAAATTCACGTTATCGGTCAACCCATCGGCGATCACGCTGCCGTTGAAGAAACCCACCGCCGCCGGCGGCAACACCGCTCCCTCAAACTGATGCGTCACCGGGTATTCCTGGATCGTCACCGTGTAACTGCGGTTGCTTTCCAACTCCGCGCCGGCAAACGCCGCGGTCCAGTGTCCGGAGCCATCCACCATCACCGTCTCCGTGCGCGTGAATCCGCTGATCTCGTCGTGCAGGGTCACCACGATCGTCGAATATGCATCCGCGGTGCCGGCAAAAAACGGGGTCAACGTGCTGTTGGGCGGCAGGCCGCCAATATCATAGCGATCGAAGTCGTCGAAGCCCAAACCAGGCTCGCCCAACCCTAACCGGTCAACTCGGAAGCCGCCGAAGAATTGCGAGCCGCCGCCAAAGGGGCTGTAGGCGCCCAGGTGGCGGAAGGCATTGAAGATGCCGGCCAGGCGCGGGGAGTCGATGCCCAGCACGCCGTCACCTTCGCCTTCAGTTCCGCCGCCGTTTTCGGAGCCGTCCGAGCCAAATCCTTCGCCTAACGCGCCATCCTCGCCAAAACGGCTGGGCGGCGCTTCGCCGGGATCGAGATCGCGCTGTTGCTCGATGGTGCTGAAGATGAAGTTGCTGCGGATGGTGCCGTCGAACACAACGACGAAGAACGAGCGCGGGCCCGCCGTGGGATCGATCCGGCGGATGTTGTCGTAAACCACGCTGCGCAGCGCTTCTTGCATGGCCGCGGCGGTCACCCCGCCATCGGTGGTGGTGAAGATGAGAGAGCCGGTGGTGGGGTCCCATTCCACACTGATCCCTCGCGGCAACACGGTGGCGTAGATGAGGTCTTCGCTGGGCACGTAGCCGCCGGTGAAGCGGATGATGGCGCCGGTGATGAGGTTGGCTTGCTCGATGACGAGGTTCGGGAAAATGGCGATCGGGCCCGCTCCTTCCGGATGCACGGTGCTGACGCCGCCGGTCAGAACCGGCTGCACGTTGTCGCCCTCGATGCTGCTGAAGGCCACGCCTTGCAGCCCGGAAAAGGCGTTGAATTCCCACACGCCGCTGCCTGGGACGCCGGCCGGGTTCAGGTTCCCGTTTGCACCCACGATGTTGAGCACGTCACCCGGCAGCGTGGTCGGCGCCGCGCCGGCGATCATGAACGAGGTGGTTCTGCTAGGGGTGATGTTGAAGGTGTCGGCCTCCGCGCCGCCGGTGATGCGCGTGCCGGCCTGGCCCAACGGAGCGGTGGCCGCAAACGGCGTGGTGCTGGTGGAAATGGACCCTAACACATTCGCCGTTCCGCCGGTTCCGGGCGCTTCGCCCACATTGCCGGCATCGATGCGCACATCGACCGACGCGGCGGTGATGCTGCCGCCGGTCGCCAAGGTAAAGTCGTCCTCCGCGGTGAGGCTGACGGCGCCGCCGGCGTTGATGTCCGAGCCGGGGCCGATGACGATGTCGCCCGTGGTCGCGATCACGTTCAGGTTGCCGCCGGTGGTCGTGTCCTTGAAGCGCACCGTGCCGGTGTTGACGGCGGTGGCGTTGCCGCCCGCGGTCAGGCCGATGAACCCGGCCACGTCCAGTTGATCCAGCGCAATGTTGGTGGTGGTCTCAACACAGGCGTTGCCGCTCACGCTGATGGTTCCGCTGTCGGTCACGTTGCCGCCGGCGAGCACGTCCAGGTTTCCGGCGATGTTGGAGGCGCCCAAATTCAGCGCGTTTTTGTCGACCAAGTCCACGTTGTTGGCGCTGAGGATGGAGACGGGGCCGGTGAAGTCGTTGCCGGAGCTATCCAGCGTGATGTTGCCGCCGTTGGCATCCAGCGTGGTGGAGCCATTCACGTCAACGTCGCCGCTGTCGGTAATTCGGGTGGCATCGACGTTGAGATTGCCGTTGACGTTGGAATCGCCCAAATCGATCGCGTTTTGGTCGACCAAGGTGACGTTGCCGCCGCTGACGATGGAAACCGGGCCGGTGAAGTCGTTGGTGGCGGTGTCCAGGGTGATGGGGTTACCGTTGGCGTCGAGCGTGGTGGAGCCATTCACATCCAGCGTGCCGGAATCGGTGATCGCTCCGCCGGCATCGACGTTCAGGTTGCCGCTGACGTTAGAGTTACCAAAGTCGATCGCGTTTTGATCCACCAGGGTCACGTTTGCGCCGCTAACGATGGAAACGGCGCCGGTGAAATCGTTGGCCGGCGAATCCAGGGTGATGTCGTTGCCATTGGCGTCGAGCGTCGTCGAACCTTCCACGTCCACTCGACCAGCGCCTGTGTCGGTAATGGTTCCACCAGGACCGCCGTTGGCGTTGGTATCGATGTTCGCATTGCCACCGACCGCGACCGTGCCGACTACCTCCACATTGCCCGCGGTATCGACATCCAGATTCCCCGCGGTGTTGACGTTGCCCAAGATAAGTTCGTTCTGGTCGTCCAAGGTCACGTTCGCCGCGTTGGTAACATTTACCACCCCGGTGAAATCGTTGTTCGCGTTGTCCAAAGCTACATCTTGATCTCCAGCGTCCAGCGTGATGGCGCCTTCTATGTCCAGAACTCCTGCGCCAGTGTCGGCAATCGTTCCGCCCGTGCCACCGTTAGCGTTGGCATCGATATTCGCGCTACCGTCAACGTTCACCGTTCCTGTAACGGTCACATTACCACCGGAATCGACATCCAAATTGCCGGTTGCAGCGATATTTCCAAGATTGATCGCGTTCTGGTCATCCAACGTCACGTTGGTGGCATTGGTGACGTTGACCGGCCCCGTGAAGTCGTTGGCCGTGGTGTCCAGGATGACGTCGTTGCCGTTGGCATCCAGGTCAGTCGTGCCGCCTACCTCAACCGTGCCGGTATCAGTGATGTCTCCACCCGCGGTCACGTCCAGGTTTCCGGTGACGGCGGTATCTTTCAACATCACCGGGCCTACGTTGACGATGGTGGCGTCGCTACCGGCACCAGCCGTGTTCAGGCCAATTTGACCGGTCACATCCAACTGATCCAGGGTGATGTCGGCATTGGCTCCGGTGGTTTCAAAACAGGCGTCGCCTTCCACGTCCAAAACTCCGCTGTCGGTGATCGCACCACCGGCCAACACATCGAGGTTTCCTTGGATGGTCGAGGCGCCAAGGTCGATGGCGTTTTGATCGACTAATTCCACGTTGTTGGCTGTGTTGACCGAAACCGCGCCGGTGAAGTCGTTGGTCGGGCTGTCCAGCAAGATGTCATTGGCCGCGCCGGCGTCCAGGTCACTGGTTCCCTCGATATCGAGCGATCCGGTTGTATCCGTGATAGATCCGCCGGCTGCGTTGTTGGCATCAGTCTCGATGTCCAGATTGCCGTCCACGTTTACCGCGCCGGATACAACCACGTTGCCACCAGCATCGACGTTCAAATCGTTGGCGGTGTTGATGTCGCCCAGATTGATGCCGTTGGCGTCATCCAAACTCGCGTCATTGGCGTTGGTGACGTTCACCACGCCACCGAAGTCGTTCGCCACGTTGTCCAGTGTGATGTTCTGATTGCCCGCATCCAAGGTGGCCGTTCCGTCAATAGCTACCACCCCTCCGGTGTCGGTGATGGTCCCACCCGCGCCGCCATTGGCATTGGTGTCGATATCCGCGTTGCCGTTGACGTCCACCGTGCCGGTGATGTCCACGTTGCCCGCGGTATCGACGTCCAGATTCCCCGTGGCGCTGACGTTGCCGAGTTCAACGTTATCGGCGTCGTCCAGTGTTACGTTGTTGCCGGTGGCGTTCACCGTATTCTCGAAATCGTTGTTCGCGTTGTCCAAGACAACGTCCTGGTTTCCGGCGTCCAGAGTCGTCGTTCCTTCGATATCAACTACGCCCACGCCGGTGTCGGTGATGGTTCCACCCGCGCCGCCGTTGACATTGGTGTCGATGTCGGCGGCGCCGTCCACGTCCACTGTGCCGGTGATTTCCACGTTGCCCGCGGTATCGACGTCCAGATTCCCTGTGGCGCTGACGTTGCCGAGGTTGATGTCATCGACGTCATCCAGACTCACGTTATTGGCCGTGACGTTGACGGCGCCGCCAAAGTCGTTGGTCGCATCATCCAGCGTCACATTGTTCCCTGTCGCGTCGATGGTCGTCGTCCCGTCCACGGTCACACCTTCGCTTTGCGTGATGGCCGCGTTATTGGTGATGTTCAGGTTGCCATCGACATCCAATCCGCTGGCTCCTGCGTCAGCGCCGCCAATGTTCAGCGCCCCCATGTTGTCGATCGAAAAATCCCCGACGGAGCTGCCTTCCAGGTTGGCGATCTGCGTTTCCAGCGCATTTCCGGCCCCGACGCTGCCACCGGCATTGATCACCGCGTTCGCCGCCACGATCTCCTTGTCCATGTCACCACCGTCGATCACGTTTCCGGTTGCCGAATCCACAGTCACCGTTCCGGTAGTTTCCAAGCCGCCGAGCGTCACGTTGCCATTCGCATCGACGTCAATTGTACCCGCGGCAGCATCTACCTTCGCCCCATCGGCCATGGTCACCGTGCCGCCGGCACTGCTGGAATTGAGCGTCACCGTGCCACCAAGGGTGGTGATGTCCCCAGCCGCATTCAAGGTGATTGTCTCGCTGCCGTTGAGCGTCACTGCATCCGCGCCGTCCGTTAAGACTGCGCCGCTCACCACGATGTCTTCCGCGTTCACCGTCAATGCGCCTTTGTCCGCGGCATCCAGATTCAAACCGGCAGCGCCAACGGTCACAGAGTCGTCCCCAGTGTCGGTCATGTTCGTTTCGTTCGCCGTGTTGAAGATGATGCCGGTGAACGCTGAATACGGCACAAAGATGGAATGCGCGGACGGGCGCGTCGCCCCCGCGGCAACCACGCGCCCTCCGGTAGGTGTGGTGGTGAGAACCAGCGCCGTGTCGGTGATCAACACGCCCAAGGCGCCATCGGATGCCCTTGTGGCGTCCACGATCGTCAAATTGTCGCTGGAATCGTTGTTGATGTCCGTAATGACCAGGTTTACGCCATCCACCGAAACTTCCGTCTCCGGCGGACCTTCCGCGATCAAAACGATGTTGTTGCCGGTGGGGTCCGCCTCCGCTGTTTCGATGTCGTACTGAATCGTGAACGTTTGGCCGTCCTTATCGAACGCGGAGCCATCCACCAAGTCGATCGTGCCCAAAAACGGGTCATCGTAGCGCAAAATTCCCGTCACGGCATCAGTTCCATCGTTATCCACGATGACGTAAACATCATCCACGGTGGGCGTGAATCCGGTGATATCCAGGTCGAGCTTGGCACCAGCCGTTGTGTCTGCCGTGTTCGAGTCAACAGTCACCGTACCCATTACATCCACTTGGTCGTGGTTGTCGCCTCCGGTTGTTCCGCGCAGGTCAATTGCCAAGGTAGAGCCGCTATCCATGCTGAAATTCTTCGAACCCAGGTCATCAGTGATGTCTCCACTTGAGGCGTTGAGTCCCGGTTGCACGGTCGTGCCCGTGACCGTCAACGTCCCCGCCAACGAACCCGATCCGCCCACCGTTCCAGCAGTCGCCGTGGTGGCCCCGGTGTAGGTGTTGGCGTTGTTGAATTCCAGCGTTCCGGCGCCGCCTTTGGCAACCGTGCTGTTCGATCCAGCCGAAATATCGCTCACAACACCGTTCAGCGACAACGTTCCCGCCGTGGTCGTCACCGTCGTAGCACCATCCAGCGCAACCGTGCCGGTCAGCGCATTAACGCCACTGTTGTTAACGAGCGAAGCACCTGTTCCCGTTCCAACGGTGAGGTTTTCCGGCGAGGTGATGTTGCCCTCGAAAGCCAGCGTCGCGTTGTCGTTGACCACCGTTCCCTGAGTTCCGTTTGGTCCACCGGATGTTCCCAACGCATTATCGCTACCCGCAACCAACGTTCCTTGCGAAACCAACGTTTCCCGGGCGTAAGTGTTGTTTCCAGACAGCGTAGCTGTGCCCGTGCCGGTTTTGACGATTGCATCCGTCGCCAGCAGCCCCGCCAAGGCTGCTCCGGTCAGTTCGGTTGATGCCACAATCCCGCTGGGATTCGCCGCGACACCGATTTGCTGCAATGCCCAAGCATCCAACGCCACGCCATCCTCACGGTAAGTGTAACGAATCGTGAACTTGCCGCCGTTGGCGTCGATATCCGCCTGCGTGATGGTGAAATTGGCGTCGGCATTCGTGCCACCGCCGTCCGTGGACTCAATTTCCACATCTTCTTCCCAAACCGTCCCGCTATCAAAATCCAAGTTGCCTTCGCCGGCCCAGCGATACCAATCAGGAGCCCCACCAAAGGCGCCATCGCCAAATTCAGCCAAAGCGTCGCCAGCAGAATCGTGCCCCTTGAGCAAGCGGCCATACATCGAATCCCCTCCGCCGCCGTCGCCACCTCGGCGCAGCCAGAGCCGATAGGTACCGGGATCCGTCACATAGATTTCGTAATCCAAGGTGGGGTTGTTAGCGTGGCTGACCTGGGCAAAACGTCCTGCCAAAGTTGTACCACCACCCGCAAAACCACTCGGCGACCCGCCATCCGGGAGTGCCTGCATATAGAAGCCACCACTCGCACCTTCAGGAGTGCCTCCTCCACTATCATTGCTGCCGAGGGGAGGTGCAGTTTCGTCAACCAACACCCACTGATCGACCGAGGCGCCACCCCTCGCCGTGAATTCCTCAGCTTCACCGGCAATGATACCGTCGCTGTTCCAAAAACCGTCAGCTGTGGCATTTGTGTTAAAGAAATCCGTGATATTTCCGGTCAGCTCCACATCTCCCTGGCCGTCCAACGTCAGTGTGTTGATCCCAAGATTCACATTTCCACCCGAGGAGAGCGTGCTGCCGGCATCGGTCAAAATGGTCGAATCCGCCGCGACCGTGATCGTCCCCGTGCCCAGAGCAACGTCGTCACCACCGGTTGTGTGGATTGCGCCATTTCCGCCATGGCCCGTCCCGGCAATGGTGAAGCTCTCATTTGGCGTGGTGATGGGGCCAGCAGTCGCATCAAACTCCAAGGTAGCTCCGCTACGGACGTTTGTTCCGCCCGCGGCCGTGCCCAAGCCGTTGTTCACCGTTACGCGCACCGTGCCATCAATGATGTCGGTTAGCCCTGTGTAATCGTTCGCGTTGTTGTTGAGGGTTAACAATCCGTTGTCAGTCTTCTGCAATTCCGCACCGCCCGTCACCTGGCCATTCATGTGCATGGTAGTGCCGCTATCCACCCGAACCCGGGCCGTTGTGCCGCTCAAGGTGACGGTTCCTGTCAACGTGGTGGTATTTGCATCGGTTCGCAGGCCGCCTTCGCCATTGTGCCCGGTTCCGGTCACATCGATGTTTTCCGGCACGGAAATATTCCCGCGGAAACGCAATGTGGCGCCACTGCTCACCGTTGTGGTGCCGGCAGTCGTCCCCAGGGCGTTGTTCTGATTGATGTCCACCCTTCCATCTTGGATCAGCGTGTTGCCTGTATAGTCGCTGTTCACCCGCAAGTTCAACGTCCCGTTCTCCGTCTTCACGACATCGCCAGCCCCAGTGATCTTGGTGTTTCGCACTTCCGTGGTGCTGACCGCCTCAAAAGTCACATTGTGACCGGCAGCCGTTGTGTCGATACCTCCGTCAAGGCGCAAGTTGTTTCCGCCTTCGTGGCGAATGGTCGCGTCATCCGTCAAGGTGATGGGTCCATTCCATTCGCGATTGCCTCCGCCGCCGATGCTATGCAGCGCGCCATCAGACTTGGGACTGCCTTCGCCGGCTAAATTCAGCGCTTCGTTGCCAACCGTGATCGGGGCACTAATCCGGAGAGAAGCTCCGTCGGTCACCGTCGTTCCCGTGGCCGCGGTACCGTCGGCGCTTCCCAGCGAGTTGTTGTGAGAGATATCCAGGGTCGCTTCATCAGTCACCGTGGTTGCTCCGGTGTAGGTTGAGTTGTCCGTGGGCAAAAACACCGTGCCATCGCCATCCACCGTCAGGTTGGAGGGGCCGGTCAGGTTGTTCAGCGTCACTTCCGGCATCATTTCCGTATCCACCGTGAAGGTCTCGCCCGCCGCTCCCGTAAGGGTGGTGTTGTCGAAAATCAGGGTCTGCCCGCCCACGCTGGCATCGACCGTCAGCGTCTTGTCTCCCGCTCCCGTCAAATCGCCCAAGTCCGCTCCCGGCAATCCGGTGAGAATCGCGATCTTGGAGCTTTCATTGACATTGACGTCGTAGTTCACGGTTGCCTCCGAAGCCGGGGCAACCAGCCCAAAAACGTCCGCATGGCTGCCTCCAACGCGGATTTCATCAAAGAAGGTGCCCTGAGAACCTCCGGAATCGTCGCGCGAGTAGCTCTGGTAACGGAACTGGCTCAGCGTGTCTCCTGATTCGATGAAGTTGGCGTTCACGGTCAAATCCGCGGCGCCCAATGCTCCTTCGTTGGAAACATTGCCAGGGTCCAGCCATACATTCACCACATCATTACCCGCGCGATCCACGGTGAGCTTTGCGACAATCAGGTGAACAGCGCCGACGCTGTAACTACTGTCAGCAGCGGTCTGGCGGGTCACTGCTGCGCCGTTCACTGTCTCAGCATACAACCGGTGCCCCGTGGTGCCACTGTTACTACCTTGGTTCGTGTTCTTCTCAAACCCAACCGCGAAGCGTTTGGACGGATTGCTCTCATCCGGACCAAAGTTTAAGACAAACTCGCCAAAGCGGTTCTCGCCATTGGCGTTGGCGAGCTGATGCAAGCCGGCGAACCAGTATTCCGTGGTCGAATCATCATCGCCAATCGCCATCGCGCGGCCCAGATTGAGATTGCTGCTATTCCTGTAGTAATTAACTTTGCCATCATCGGTAGCTTGGGTCCATCCGGTAGCCATGTAAACCAAATCACCGGAACGCACCCGGGCATTTGAGGTAAATCCGCTCTTGCCCCCATCCAGGTTCCAGCCCGAATGCCATTCGCCGGTAAATCCATCGACCTGAACTGCCGACGAATCATCCGCCACATCTTCGCGGAGGCGGCTCTGATTGCCGCCGTCGTTGTCGTAGATTCCGTTCGCCTCATCGCGCACGGAAGCACCGGCGAAGGAATCCACCACCTGGATGCCGCTGCTAGCGTTGTTGTCATCCAATTCCAAACAACCGCCATCCAAATTGATCGTCACGTCTTCGTGCCCCAGCGACCCGTCCGCCACATCAAAGTGCGCGATCAGTTTGCCGTCCGGATTCACCGTCCAGGAACTGCCGCCCGCGCTACCGAAATCATTGGTGGTGTCGATCACATCCACCACGCCATCGTTGACGATACCGGTGAAGACATCGTCGGTCATATCATCGCTCATCTTGCCGGAAATGGTGAGCGTTCCCACCCCATCCTTCGTCAACCCGCCATTCGCCGTCACCGCACCCACGATTTCGCTGTCCGTGCCGGAAACATCGACGGTCAATGTCTGACCGTTGAGATCCACGGAATTGTTGAAGAACACATCCGTGGCCGTCACCGTCGAACCCGTGCCACCCACCGTGACCGCGCCGTTGTAGGTCTGGGTTCCCGTGCCGGTATCGACGTCAGCGTTCAAATTCACGGTTCCCGCGTTCACCACCAGATTGTTGTTGTTCGCGGTCAGATTAATCGCGTTGGAAATGGTCACCGCGTCGCCAGCCTGGCCGTTGATGGTGATGGTTCCTCCGGCGACATCCGGAGCGGCGAAATCTACCGCTTGGAAGGTTTCGGGAGCACCGGTGCTCTCCAAGCGGAAATCGCCGCCGCCCAAACTACTGAGCTGGGCCGCGTCCGCACCCGCCGGCAAGGTAAGCACGATGCCGTCCGAGGTGCTGCCGGTCATGTCGATGCCATCCTCGATACCGCTGTAAGTCACCTCCGCGCCGGCCACGCCATCCACATCAAACGTGCCTGAATCCGCGCCAGTGGCGGTGTGGGTGACCGTGGCTGCGAAATCCGAGCCGTCGATGGTCAGCCGGTCATCGTTGTTCGGCCCAGCCGTGGCAACCGTGGGATCCCCCGCGCGGTAGTCCACATTGTGGTTGAAATTGTCCAAATTGCTCAGCGTCACGCTATCGGTTCCGGCAAGCGAATTGACGATGATGTCCGAGGCGGCGGTCAGGGAAGTGGAACCAAATGGCACGTAGACGGTGTAGGCGTCCACCTGGGTTGCGCCGTTTACACCCGTGAATCCGGTAGTGGCCGGGTCGCTGGCGGCGGTGAGCGTGATCGCCTTTTGGTCGGCGGGATTCGCCGCGATGATGTAGCGATTGTTCGCCGTGTCCGCGGTGATGGTTAGGTTATCCGCAGTGTTGCTGCCGTTGATGTCCGTCACCACCAAGTCACCCGCGTTCATGGAAACCTCCGTTTCGGCCGGGCCAAAACTGGTCAAAACCACGTTGTTGCCCGCGGCGGTCCCGTCCTCGGTGTCGTATTGGATCTGGAAGACGTAGTTGGTGCCCATGTGAGGAAGGGTGAACACAGCGCCATCGGGAAATCCGGCGAACCGGTCGGTGGCAGCAATGGTATCTCCGTCATCGTTGTCGATGATGATGAAGGTGTCGTTGACTCCTGGTGCGAATCCCAGGGTGAGGTCCAGGGTTGCGCCGTTGATCTCCACGTTGCCGCTGGCGACGTTGAGCTGGTCGTAGCCGGTGCCCGCCGTGGTCCCGTTGAGGTCGATTTGGAGCGTGCCATTGGCGAGATTGAGATCACCGGTGAAGTTGAGCGTGTCAGGGGTCCCATCCGTGCCCGGAGTGAGCGTGGCGGAATTGAGATCCAACGCGTCATTGGCCAAATCCGAGGTTTCGATCGTGCCGTTGCCGGTGATTTGTTCGCCACTGCTGGTCGAAACTCCGTTGTCCGCGATCAACGTCCCGCCTGCAAGGGTGGTCAGAGATCCCAACGTCGCCACGTTGTTGTCGTTCAGCGTGACGGTGTTGCCGCCGACATGAAGTTCGCCAGCGGTGGCGAAACCAGCAGTGTCGGCGCTGTCACCCATCGTCAAATTGCCCGTTGTCGCCGTGATCGTCGAATTCGCCGCGCCGGACACTTTGCCGGCCACGGTTCCTTCCCCGCTCAAGGCATCTCCCGATCCCAAAGCAACGCCATTCGCAGCGGTGAGGGTGCCGGCCGCAATGGTCGTGGTGCTGCCCAAATCCGCGAAATCGCTGTCGTGCAGCGTCACCGAGTGCGTTCCCACCGTCAAGGTGCCACCCGTGCTAAAACCGCTGGCCGAACCAGAGTTGCCCATGGTCAAATTACCGGTGGCGGTGATGGTCGAAGTCGCCGCGCCACTCACATCGGCGAAGATCGTGCCGCCGCCGCTCAAAGTCGCGCCGTTGGCAATGGTCACCGTGTCCGCCGGCCCCCCGTTGCCGATTTCGCCATCCACCACCAGCGTGCCGGAATTGACGTTGGTCCGGCCCTTGTAGGTGTTCACGCTGGTGGAGGTCAGCGTCATAGTGTTGCCGCTTGCGCCGGCCATTGTCAGCGCGCCCATTCCGGAAATGACACCGGCAAAGGTGCCCTGTTCCACGATAAGGCTCGCCTCGCCTGCGGCACCCGCAGCACCTACGTGATGCTCGGTGCTGATTGCATCCGTGGCATCGCCGGTGAGGTTTTGGATGGTGACGTCTTGCTCGCCGTTGATGAGATCTTGAACCAAATTCAGCGTAATATCGCCCAATGCCCCCGCGCTCAAATCCGCGCTGGCATACGTGCCGCCATTGACGATGATCGGCCCTTCCCAACCGTATAAACCGCCAAGGCATCATTGATGGAAGCAAACGCGTCAATACCCACCGTCGCGCTCTGGACTCCGGCTTCTTCCAAGTCACCATCTACGCTCGCGCCAGCAACGCCGAATTCGTCGTCGTCCACGTAGAGCACCGCCGGCATTTCCAGCGCGCCGATATCCGCCATGGTTCCCTGCGGCCGGGCGTAACCGCGCTGGTCTTCAGTGAGGTCGCCATTTGTGGGCAAGTTGCCGAAAACGCCGGTGTTGTCGGCATGATCGGTTTCGTCCAAGCCGCCAAGGGCGGGCAAATCCAGGATATCGCCGGTCAATGTGGAAAGCGCCGGAGCAGCGTCGATGGCGCTGCTTCCCGCGCCAAGGGTATGAGTTCGGGCGAAGGCGCCACTGGGCAGTTGGACGGTAGCCCCGTTGACCGCCAAGGCGCCAAGGAATGGGTCGTCGTTGGTGATCCCGGCGACATTTCCGGTGGAAATCGCGCCGTTGACCTCTCCCAGAACATTGGCGCCAAGCACAGTGAATCTCGCACCGATGTTGTTGTCAATGTCGTCCGGCGTTTGTGTTCCATCGGCATCGCGAAAGTTGCCGAAGACGATGCTGTTCTCCAGGCTCAAGGTCGTGGATCCACCGTCCACACGAATTCCAGCGCCCGTATCGGTGCCATTTCGGGTGGCGTAGTTGTCGGTGATCGTCACATGATTGAGGACGATGACCTGATTCGAACCCGAACCCTCGATCCATACTCCGCCACCCACGCGCGTGTCTACCCAACCTCCACCAGTTTGATCGACGCCGGCTTTGTTGCCGCTGATGGTGACATTTTGGGCATATAACGCGGAATTGGTATCCCGCTGGTAGATCCCTCCGCCGTGACCAAATGCCTCGTTTTCGGCAATTTCACCGTTTTGCAGGATCAGTTGTCCGCCGCTGCTGTTCCAGATGCCGCCACCGCGACCCTGGCTTTCGCTAGTTCCCTGATCGGCGGTGTTGCCAACGATCGCGAAATCAGTCAGCTTCACGGTGGGACCGGCATTGTAGAAGCCCCCGCCGCGCCCGTGGGAGTCGTTGTTGGTGATTTCCACCCGGGTGAAGTCAACAAGCGTGTCAGCATCGCTGGTGTAAAACCCACCACCAACATTGCTGTCGTCGCTGTTTTTGTCGCTCTGGTTTTTTGCGGCTTCGTTCCCAGAAATAAGCACGTCCGTGCCGATGACGTGGCCGCCACCGGTGTTGCTTTGACCGTAGCGGAAACCGCCTCCGTGGGATTCCAGGGTCGTGTTGTCGGTGATGCTGACAGTGTCGAGTTCTACGCGGGCGTCGTTGGCGCCCCAGAATCCGCCGCCCTCGGAGCCGGCGGTGTTGTTGTCGATGGTGGCATTGGTCAGATCAACAACCGCGTTGGAGGCGGCCCCGAACCCGCCGCCACTCCGGTCGGTCCGCTCCACCGTGTTATTCGAAATCGTGATGTCCTTGCCAATCAATTTTGAATTGGAAGTGCCGTAAAACCCTCCGCCGTAACTCTGGCTGATGTTGTTGTCGAGAGTCACATTTTCGAGATCCACAAAACTGGTGTCCTGGAAGTAAAGGCCGCCGCCGGCCCGGTCGGTGGAGAGGCCCCGGTTGTCGGAGATTTCCGTGGGGCTCGCGCCAGCGGTCCGGACGGTGAGGGTCGTGGTGCCGGCGATACCGATGCCGGCCCCCAGGCCACCCCGGTTGTTGGTGACATTGGTGTCGTTCAACGTGACAGTGCTCGTACCGGTGCTGTAGATGCCGCCGCCGAGGCGGGCGTCATTGTTGACCGGAACAGTGGTGGCGAGGTTAATTGTTCCGCCTTGATTGTCGGCGATATTGTCCGCAATCTTGGTGTTGTTGATTGTCAACTGGCCCCGGTTGCTAATTCCGCCTCCGGCACTGGTTTCCGTTTCGTTGCCAACGATTTCGTTCTGGAATCCTCCCGTGCTTTTGATGTCGACCACGTTCTGATCGCCGATGAAGTAGAGGCCGCCGCCTTCATCCCGGGCCTGGTTGTTGTTCACCTTGACGTTGGTCAGCGTCATGACACCCGTTCCCGAGGTGGACCCCAAAGCCAAGCCGCCGCCGGAGTCGGTGGCGGTGTTTCCGGTAATCTCCGCATTGGTGATACTGATGCGGATGTTGTTGGTTCCGAGACCGCCGCCGCCGAAGCGGCCATCTTTTGAGTGCGTGTTTCCGGTAATTTGCACCGGCGTGGTAGTCCCCGTGATGCTCAACTGGCCGTCTTCCGCGTAGAATCCGGCGCCGTTGGACGCAGCGGTGTTGTTGGTAACGTTGACGTCGGTTAGGGTTGCGGAAGCGCCAGGCCCGTCGATGCGAAACCCACCGCCCACCGAACCGCCGGCGGTGTTTTTGTCAATCGTCGCATTGCTGATTTCAACCGTGCCGACGCTGTAGAATCCACCGCCCCACTCATCCAGCGCGGTGTTGGAGTTGAGTTGGTTGCCCGTTCCGGAGATCTTGACGAAGGTGTCGGTGCTTTCCGCGCGGAATCCACCGCCATTGTTCTTGGAGTAGTTACCCGTGATCTTGGTGTTCTCCAGTTCCACGGTGGAGCGTCCCGTGAGGAAGAATCCGCCGCCGCCGCCGTTGCTGCTGCGATCCCGCTCTTGCCGGTTGTTAGTGATATCCACATTCGTGCCAATCACGGTGGCGTCATTTTCCGCGGAAAAGCCGCCGCCGTTGTCGCCGGATGCGGTGTTGGCGGTGATATCGACATCGGTGAGAGTGACATTCGCGCTATTGACGGCCCGGAACCCGCCGCCGGTGCGGTCGTTGGCAACTTGGGTCTGCTTGTTGCTGGAAATCTGAACGCGGTCGGCGGCCGCGCCAATGATCGTCACCTCGCCTTCATTGAGATCGAATCCGCCACCAAAAGAAAAGGAAGTATTCCCGGTGATGTCTCCGTCGTTGATCGCGTTGCTGCTGTTGTCGATCGTAATCCGCGCGGCCCAGCCGTCAGCCCGGAAGCCGCCACCGACGCCAGCGGCCGCGGTGTTGTTCTTAATTTGGACGTTCTCCAAAAAGACCGATCCACGCGCGTTGAAGCCTCCACCATCGCTGTCGGCGGTGTTGCCGCTGATCAGGACGCTGTCCGTGATGCGGACGCCCTCGGTTTCCACCTCCGGACGTCCATCAGCGCCCATCATGGCCAGACCATTGGCATCCAGCTTGTAAGCGCCGGCATACTGCTGGTCGATACTGTCGCCACCGGAATAGAACCCACCCCCGTCGCCGGTTGCCGTGTTGCCGGTGAATTCCGTGCCGTTGGTGAGTTCCACAAAACTCATGTCGCGCGTGAAGAACCCGCCGCCGTCGCTAGTCGCGGAGTTTGCGGTGAACCGCGCATCCTCGATGGAGACCTTTCCCCGCAAAGTGTTGTAAAAGCCGCCACCGTCCGAGGCGCTGACGGTTCCCGCTTTGTTTTGATCGAAGCTGGTGGTCGCATTGGCCGAAGTGGTGAACTCAACCATGCCGAAGTTGTAAAAACCGCCACCGACGCCGCCCGCAGTGTTTTTGGTCACGTTCCCATCCTCGATTTTCACCACGGCGCGGTGCGAATTATTGAAAAAGCCGCCGCCGGCCTGGCCCGTGCCACCGCCAGTAAGGGTCTGATTTTCCGTGATATCCACCCCGTTCATCTCAACCGTGCCTGCATTGAAGAAGCCACCGCCGTGGGCGTTGCTTTGAGATCGGCCATTGGAGGCATTACCTTTCATGAGCAATTGTCCGCCGGCGACATTGGTGTTGGTATTGCCAACGTATCCAAGGACGGCGGTGGCCAGCGCTCCCTGATCGAAGAAATCGGTCACGTTGGTGATACTGGTGTCGGAATAAAAACCACCACCGTAAAACGACGCTGTGTTATCGGTAATGTCCGTGTTGGTCAACTGCACCACGCCGCCGTTAATGTTGTAGAACCCACCGCCATGGTAGTTGTTGTTGTTGGCCAGAGTGTGATTGCTGATGGAAGACTTGGCCGCATTACTGCCGGCGACGACGAGGCCACCGGAATTGTAGAAACCACCGCCATGGCTCTTGGAAATGTTGGACGAAATGTCAAATGCGCCGTCAATGGTCACAACGCCGCTGTTGTGGATCGCGAAACCGGCGCCGCCGCGGCCGTTGGCGGTGACCTCATTGCCGGTGATGCTGGTTAGAGCGTTGTTGGTAAAAGTTACCGACCCAAAGCTCTCCGAATTAAAACCAGCGCCCCAACCGCTCGATTTGTTGCCAGTCACGTCGGCGTCCTTCAGCGTCACGTCCGCGGTGCGATAGAACGTGTAAAAGCCGCCGCCGCGGTCGTCGCCGCCGTCTCCGGCGGTATTGCCGGTGATGTCCATACCGTCGATCTCCACGACGCCTTGGGTATAAAACGCACCGCCGTGGCTGGTCCGGGCCACGTTGCCGGAAATATCTGCGCTGCCGGTCAGTTTAATGGTGCCGAAGTTCGAAGTGTCGTAGAACCCGCCGCCGATTGTGCCGGAGTTATTTTGCAGGGTGACGTTGGTCAAGGTTTGATCCAGCCGGCTGTCATTGTAAAAGCCGCCGCCCCCACTCCTCGCGTAGTTGTCCGTGATGGAGCCGCCATCAATGGTGAGCTGAGCAAAGGCAGCCGTATAGAAGCCACCGCCATTGCGGCCTTGGGCATCGGAATCCCCCGCGTCGAACTTGCCATTGTTGTTGTTATCGGTAAATCCGTTGCCGGCGACCGTAGCGTTCTTCAGATCAATTTTCGCCCAATTTGTCGCGTAAAACCCGCCACCGTCGCCCTGATTGTTGGAACCACTTCCAGACCCGTTGAAGTGGTTTCCCTGAATGGAAATCGAGTTGGCCGAGCTGCCATCCACTTGCGATAAGCCCAGCGCATAGAACCCGGCTCCGCCGCCACTGCGGCGGCCTGGGGACGTGTTGTCATTGATCTCGACATCGTTAAGAAGAGTCACTGTGGAGGCGCCGCTAGCATAGAACCCGCCACCGTAGTGACTGTTCCGGTTGGTGGTGACCGCGTGGTTATCGTTCACCTTGGTGTTGTCCAGTATCACCGTTCCGTTTGAGTTGAAAAATCCACCGCCTTGGCCTGCGGTGTTGCCTGTAATCTCGGAATCGGTAAGGGAGAAGGAGGCATTGTGACCCGTGTTGTAAAAGCCGCCTCCGCGCCGGTCTTGACCACCCAGGTCAGCAGTATTGTCCGCCAACACCACATTTTCCAATATCACCTCACCGTCATGGTTATAGATGCCCCCGCCGTGGCTATTTGTAAGGGTGGCGCCGCTCACGGTGAGGTTCCGCAACACGAGTTTCGCGCCGTGGAACACCTGGAAACCACGCGCGTTGGCCATGTCTACATCAATCACCGTATCCGCGGCGTTGGCGGTTGCGCCTTCAATGATGATGGTTTGGCCGTATTTGGAAATGTCCAGGTCGCCAGAATCTCGAGTGGCGTTGCTATAGGCGATACCGGCGTCGGTGCCAGCAATCGTCAGGGAATACGGCGTGCCTGACGTGGTCAATCGAATAATTTCCACATCACTGGAATCCGCCGCCTGGGCGTTGTTTACCGCTTCGCGCAAAGTACCGCCGACGGTTCCGTCCGCAGTTGCGGCGACCGTGGTGACAGCGGCGACGTTGAAGGTAACGGCTTGGGAATTACGGGTGCTGGTCCCGTCGTCAACGTTAACGTAAAATGTGTGTTCGCCCGCCTGGGTGGGCGCGAAAGTTGTCATCGCGCCCGCTCCCGGCATCGCGGTGGTTCCATCGGGCTGGACCACGATCCAATTGAAATTCGATCCACCCGCGGCAGTCACTGACAAGTCAATTGTGTCTCCCGGTTCGGCGAATTCCCCCCCATTGGCCAACGTCGTGGCTGTTAGGGCGGTAATGGCCGGTCCAGCGCCCGTTCCCCCTTCCAACTCAAAAGCACCGATATCGCGCGCAGCTCCTTGCGGACGAAAGACGCCCCGTTGATCGACTGCCGGCGCAGCCGCGCCAGTGGCGGCGTTTGCCGCGTTGGATGTGGAGAGGATAGCCTGAGTCAGGGTCGGCCCGCCGTTGTTAGCCAGCGCTTGCAGTCCCGGATCGGCGGTTAGCAGCGTGCCTGCTCCCCCGTGAGCTCCTCCGATCGTATCCGTCTCCACGATGCTGGTTCCTTCCACATTGTAAGCTCCTAAAATGTCTTCATCGTTGGCGACGGCATCGACATTTTCCTGGTTATCGGCGACGATGGAGTCGGTGACCGTGATAACCGCACTGGATCTGCGAATTCCACCCGCGGCGCGGGTTGAGTCGTTGTCGGCGATGGTGGAATGATTGATGTTCAGAAAGGCGTCGGCATTGTGCGTCCAGAAACCACCGCCATCGCGACTATTGACAAAACTCCCGGCGGCGTCCTTCCCAGCAACGTTTCCACTGACGGTGCTGTTGTTCAGGTTTAGAACCCCGTTGTCATGCCAGAACCCGCCGCCATGGCCCACGGATTGGTTGTTGGCCACCAGGGACTCATTGATGTTGACCACGGAACTTGGATGATCGACCCAAATGCCGCCTCCCCGGCCACGGTCTTCATTGTCGGCACTGGTTTGGTTGCCAGTGATGCTGCTCCGGTTGATGTCCATCTGTACCTGGTTGGAGTAAATGCCACCACCACGTCCGTAGGAGGTGTTGTCTGAAATCGTGCTATCGGAAATCTTGACCGTTCCGAGGGCGCTGCTGCCATCCAGGTACATCCCGGCGCCTCGGCGGTCATTCCCTCCAGATCCTTGCGTCGTGTTATCGCTAATCGTAACCCCCTCCATTTCAAGGTTGGAAGCCCGCCACAAGTAGACGCCACCGCCATGACCCGAGGTCACGGTGTTGTTGACAATATCGGTGTCGATTACTTTGGTACTGGATCGGCTGTTATCCAGATTCCAGAGGTTCAATCCACCTCCACTGACCGTAGCCTGGTTGTTGTCGATGAGCGCATTGCGAATTTCGACTTGGGACCGGGAGCTATCTTGGAAAAACCCGCCACCACGCCCCGTGGTGGTGTTTTTCGCAATGGTAGTTCCATCAACCAAAAAGACCGCATCGCTCTGCACCCGAATACCGCCGCCACCGGTAGTTCCGCCGTCATTTCCGGAGACCGTTCCGCCGGTGATCTCCGTGTGGCTATACGATGCGACACCAATCCCGCCTCCACCCGCGGTGGCCGTGTTGTTATCGACAGCAACGCCGTTCAACTCAAGATAGCCGATCCCGGTGTGGTAAATGCCGCCACCATCGCGGTTGATAGCTTGTCCGCCCAAACCGGTGGCGGTAATGGTGTTGCCTGAGACCGAACCACCAGTCATCGTGATTGAGGCGCCGTTATTGTAGATGCCGCCGCCCTGGCCGCCTGCCTTGTTGTTATCAACGGTGGTGCCGTTTACCAGGATGAGCCGGCTGTCTCCGGAAACGTAGATACCGCCGCCAACCCGGTTGGTGCTGACGTTTTCATGGGTGAGGTTGTTGCTCACCGTGACGTTGTCCAGTTTGGCGTAGTTGGTGGTTCGCAATCCACCCCCACTGCCGTTGGCGGTGTTTTCAGTGATAGTTGAGTCGGTGATTTCCAGCCAACCACTTGAATAAATGCCACCGCCCTGCCAATCTTTGTTCCCAACATCCGTTTTGGTCACATTCTTGGTCACCGTCAAATTGGAGGCCACCAACCTGCCCGCATTGTACAAACCACCGCCATATCCAAAGGCGGTATTACCGGAAATCTCAGCGTTCGTCAGGGTCGCCACTGCACTGCCGCCGATGAACAAACCGCCGGCTCTCCAATCTCGCTGCTCCGGAACCTCATCCGTGCCGCTTGGATTGAACCATCCCGGGAACGCCAGCATTGTGTTGCCGGAGATAGTTACGTCCGAAATGTCTACCTTCCCTCCACCCGCAAATCCGCCGCCGCCATAAATGTTGGTGCGAACACCCACCTGATCCTTCGCAGCGCCAAAGCCACCCACGTTGTTTGAAATGACATTCGCAAATGCATTGCCCGTGTCACTGTCACGAATCACCAACTGGGAGCCCGAGTTCGAATTGTAAAACCCGCCACCATTGATGCGGGACTGGTTACCGGTGATTTTCACTTCGTCCAATACCACCCGGCTACCATCGCCGGTGGAATAGAAGCCGCCTCCCTCGTCTTTGGCGGTGTTTCCGGAGATCTCCGCTCTCGACAATTCCACCACGCCGTTGTTGGTGTTGTAGAATCCTCCGCCATCATGGTTGCTGCTTACGCCCGCTTTGGCCGTGATCTCGTTGTTCTTGATGGTCAACGCGTCGTTGGCAGTCACCGTGCCGATCACGACGCCGGCATTGTTGTAGAAGCCGGCCCCCGCGCCATGGGCTTCATTGTCCTCAATCTTGACGTCATCCAGGAGGATTCGAGAAAACGCTCCGGCTTGATAGAAACCGCCTCCCACAAAGTTGTTGGTTCCGGTTCCCAGGGTTTCATTTTTGGTGATATCGACCCGGGTTAGCGTTGCTTGACCGGTGTTCACAAAACCGCCGCCGTGATTTGATGCGGTGTTCTCCGTGATCACCGAATCCGAAATGGTGAGCGCCCCTGCGCTGCGGAAACCGCCGCCGGTTGCACCCGATGTGTTGTCCTGAACCGTCACATGTTCCAGGATCACCTCGTTGCGGCGGTCGTCAGCGTAAAAACCGCCGCCGATGTCGGGCGAGATGTTGTCCTTGATTTCAAACTTGTCCGCGCCTGTACCCCGGATCTCGATCCGGGCGGCGTCTTCCGCGAAAAACCCGCCGCCGTCCTGGCTTGCTTTGTTTACCGTGTTTCCGGAGAGAGAGCCGCCGAGGATGGTAATGTTCGCGTCATTGGAGGCGTTGAAGCCGCCACCGTGGCCATCGGCGGTGTTCTTGTCGATCACGGTGTTCTTCAAGTTGAGGATGGACGAACCGCTGGCCCAGAATCCGCCGCCGCGGGCGTTGCTCGCACTGTTGTTGGTGGCGACGTTACCCGTAATATTGATGTCCGAACCATCCGAGCTCTGGATCGTCAGAGCGCTGTGGCTGACGTAAAACCCACCACCGCGACCGATCGCCGTGTTGCCGGTGATGTGGGAGTCAATGATTTCCGCGTAGGCGCTGTTGTCCTCCAGGTAAAAACCGCCGCCGACGTTGTTGTCGGTCTGGTTGATGCCACTCCGGTTGTTGGTGATGTCCGCATTCTCAATGTGGACGAAACCGCGGCTCATGAAGCCGCCACCGTGTTCGTTGAGGGTCACGTTACCTGAAATGGCATTAGCGCGATTTGCAGCGCTGTTGATCAGGCGAACCTGGGCCAAGCCGTGGTCCTGATCCGTCCGGGTTGCAAAACCGCCGCCCATTTGGGTGGCCGTGTTAGTCTTGATGGTGACCTCGGACAATTCAACGATGGTGCCATATTCGATATGGAAACCGCCGCCGTCGTTGGTGGCGATGTTGTCGTGGATCTCCGCGTTGGTAATGTTGATGGTGCTTTCGCCGGTCGCCTCAAATCCACCGCCGTCGCGGCCTGTGGTCAGGGATTTGTTACCGGAAACGGATACTTTACCCGCCGCTCCGTTGATTTCGACCGAGGTGTCATTCGCCCAGAAGCCGGCGCCGTTTCCATAAGCGGAGTTATTATCCACCGACCCATCGGTAATCTTAACGGATGCGGTGATTCCGGAAGTGTAGAAGCCACCGCCTTCATTGTTGGTGCTTGATTTCCCGGCCTGGTTGTAGGTGATGTCGGCGCCAGTGATCTCAACGATGCCGCCAGAGTTGAAGAAGCCGCCGCCCTCTGCGTCCGTACTGACGCCACCGGACCGGTTGCCCGTTCCAACTCCGCCAATAATTCCACCGTTCATGATCACCGCACCACCCCGCACCCGAGCGAATCCATCCGCTTGGGTTGCATCCGCCACGGTCCGGTCGATGATTTCCGTCCGCGTGCCCGCGCCGAGGTAGAACCCGCCGCCATCCGTCGCCGCGGTATTACTTTTGATGTCCACATTGCTCAACTCGACCCGGCCGCCGTTGGTGGTATAAAATCCGCCGCCATTTCCGGATTCCAGGGTGTGACCGGAAATTTCACCGCCGCCGAGCAATTTTACGATGCCATCGCCCGCATTGTAAAAGCCGCCGCCGTGACCATGAGCAAAATTGCCGGAAGTGTCGGCGTTATTCTTGATGTCAGCCCTGCCATTGAAGGTTACCTGACCCGCACCGGCATTGTAGAACCCGCCGCCAACCCGGTTTGCTCCTTCCTCAATCCGGATGCGGTTGTCACTAACACTGGTGTCGCCATTGAAGGTGACCAACCCGTTGACATTGTGAAAACCACCGCCGGTGCCAGCTGAAGTGTTCCCGGTGACGTCTACATCAGTCAGCGTAACGCTGGAGGGAAGGCCCTCGTTGTAGAATCCCCCGCCGTAGAGATTGTCATCCGTGCGAGCGCCACTGGCTTGCTTGGTCAGGCCGTCATCCAGAATAACGTTGTTCTTGATATCGGCGCCCGTAATGGTGACCGTGCCGCGGTTGGAGAAGCCGCCGCCGTGGCTACCGGAGGTATTGCCGCTGATTTCGCCGCCATCGATCGTAACGGTCGTCAGGGCGCTTGCGGAATAAAATCCACCACCTTGGCCGCCGGCTCCAATTGCGGCCGCGGCCCTGGTGTCGAGGGACTGATTATCGGTAATTTTGACCCCAGTCAGGTCGATCGTGGCCTGGCTCGCCGCATAGAAGCCGCCGCCGCTGCTGCGGGAATCGTTGCTGTGAATTTGGCTGGTACCGCCGTTGCTGGTGATGGTTACCGAAGCCCGGTTCGAAGCGTAAAAGCCCCCGCCAACGTTGCCGAACACCGTCGAGCCGTTGTCGGAAATATCCGCGTTGTTCAGCGAGATCTGCGCCCAAGAGTTGGCGAAAAAACCTCCGCCGGAGCGGTCGGTGCGATTATTTGAATTCAGGTTGGATTTGATATCGACGGAGTTCGCCAGAGAGCCATCGACCACCGCAAATTCTGTTGCGAAAAACCCGCCGCCGTCTCCTGTGGCGGTGTTCCCCGAAATAGCGACGTCGCCTTGGAGGGTCACGGTCGAATGCCCCGTGGCGTAGAAACCACCACCGTCGCGGTCGGTACCCGCAGCGGTGTTGCCGCTAATCTCCACATCAATCAACGTCACGTTGGCGTGATCCACGTAGAGGCCCGCACCGTTATTGTTGAGACTGGCCCCGGTGATCGTCAGATCTTGCAAGATCAAGTTCGCTCCAGCATGAATCTGAAAAACGCGGTCGTTTAATGCCGATGCGTCGATAGTGGTTGTACCCGTACCTTGACCCACAATTGTCAGCGTTCCCTCACGCTTCCAAACGTCCAAATCCCCTCCATTCTGTCCATTTGTCCCTCCACCACCAGTTACCGTCAAATTAAACGTCCCGGCATCCAGCATGATGGTGTCATCCTCAATGCTGGCGTTCGCCGCGATGATCGCGCCGCGTAGTTGATTGGCCGCAGTGCCATCGCCCGCCGCCGCAGTCACGTTAAACGTGTCATAAACCGGCCCCTCAATCGAGCCCGCAATCGCCCCCTCAGCCTCCCCTTCCACCGGCAAAATCCGCTCACCAGCGCTGGTGCCGGCATACATCACGCTGTCGGCGAATTCCGGGGTGTAGAGATCGTGCAAACCCAGAAGGTGGCCTTGCTCGTGCAAAATCACCGACAGCAGGTCATAGCGCTCGTCGGCATCGGAGTTCGGGTCGGCGATCATGGTCACCTCACCCGGTCCGGAAGAAAACTCTTCGTTCACCAAGGGCGTGGAATCCACGAACCACCCGCGGTCGCCACCGCTGGTATCGATCGTAACCACATTCCCATCTGCTACACCCAGCTTGGTCCCGGAAAGCTCCGCCAGTTCATACCGCACATTCGCCAACGCCGCAGATTGCTCGTCGGTCAACCCCGTTGCGTGCCAGCGATCCGAGGCTGCTGCGGCGATTTGCTCGACCACTTGCTGAGTGATTTGGGGTTGGGAGAGGGTGGACGCATTCACTTGGGCCGTCGCCGGAGCCGCGATCAAGCTTGAGTCCGCGGCCACCTCTGCGGGAGCGACGATTGCAGCCTCAACAATGACGTTTCCGGATTCATCCACCACTGCGAGGGCTTCCTCGGCTGTCGATGGCGTTTCGGCAGCGGCCACGGCGTCTTCTTCCGGCAACACCACCACCTGCGTGTCGAGGACGGTTTCCGTTTCCGCCGCGGTTTCGCCGCTTGCATCAGCGGCGGGTGCTTCGGCTGCCGGCGTGGCTTGTTGGGGCTCGGCTGCCGCTTGCGCTTGCTCGCCAACCGGTGCTGGGGCCGCCTCGGGAGCCGGTGCAGGCGCCGCAGCGTCAGGAGCAGGAGACGGCGCAGCTTCGGGAGCCGGGGCCGGCGCTGGAGCCGCTTGTTGCGTCTCAGCAGGCGCAGCTTCCTGGGCGGCGGGAGCTTCCGGAGCCGGAGCCTCGGCTGGGGCGGCTGAATACAGGAGGCGCGGCTCTAACTGCTCGGCGTGCAAGTCGCGCTTGCCGTTGGGCTTGTCCTTTTGCTTGTCGGATTGGCGATCGGGGCGTTTTTTCATCGGATCAACAGGTGGGAGATTGGGATTTTGCGAAAGAAATTGGGCTGGTTAGCAAGCTAGGATGCAATTCATCGGCGTCAGGGCACGAAAAAGCCCGCAACCGGAAGGAAACGTCCGTTCCTTCAGCTTGCGGGTCAAAATTACGATACCGCGGTTGCGATTGTATTTGTGGTGGTGGTCGCGATCGACTCCTCCGTGGCAGTTCGTTGAACAGCCGCCGAAGAGGCGCCGATAATCGGTCAAAAATGGGGTGACGGCGCTGAGGGTATCGCTCCAACGCGGATTGGGGCGCACGGTCGCGGTTTGAGTGGTTGCCGCCGGAGATTCGCTCGCGGCATCAATCGTCCAGGAACGATAAACAGCGCGGTCGAGCTTTTTGGCCTCAGCGGCGCTGGTGGAAATGACGTCGCGCTCGGTTGCCGGGGATTCCTCGTGCCGAAACGTCGCCACAGCGCTCGGAGCGTCGGTTGCGAGCACAAAACCGCCTTCGGGCTGGGAAGTGCAGATCTGCGACCGTTCCTGCCGTTCGTGCAATTGGCTTGGGTGATTTGGCGTGGTTGCCGCCATTCCGGGGGCGTTTTCGGGGGAAAAGTAGGCTTTTGGGAAGGGGCGGAAGGCGAACCTAACGCACCGATATTTGGTTGAATTGGTCGTTTGTATCGAAAATGTGACTCCCAAGTCAACTTTAAATCGCAGCAAAACCCAAAAAAAGGCGCCTCCGGCCAGATTTTCCTGCGCCCACTCCTTTCCGACGGTTAAAACCCTCACATTTGGCTCTTTTTCCCGAAAAAGCGACGCAGAAAAAGGGTTGACGCTAGAATTTGAGAATGTTTCACTCGGCAACGTTCCCTGGGCCCCGGCTCCGGCAACGCCACACGCAAACCTCCAAACTCACCCCTCCCTCCTGAATTTTAAACCGAGGAACATTCAACACATGGCAACTCCAACAATTTACTCACCGCGCGCCATTTCGCTGATTTTGGCTGCGGCCGCGGTTTTCGCGCTACCGGTTTCCAGCTTTGCCGAAGATCGTGGTTTGAGCCGGCTTTTCGGCAAGAAGAAGAGGGCGGCCGCCGCTCAAACCCAAGCCCAAGCCCAAGCCCAAACCGCTGCCGGGCCGGCCGTGGCGGAGGTGGAATCCGCGATGGATGCGGGCCTAACCGACGTTTACGCCGAGCAAATGCCCCTGCGGCCGACGGGAACCGACCGTTATCCGGCGCTTCTGACCCGCGAATACCGCCAAACCCGCTCCGAGGGAGAGATCAAGGGGCTGGTCGACGGTATTTACGCCACCTACGAGCAATCCGTGCGCAATTTGACCGCTGCCGACTTGCAGCTCGATTCCATTCGCTCGTTGCCGCCGGTGCCGTCTGATTTCAACGCGCCGTGGAGTTCCAACATTCGCCGCGCGATTTACGACGACCGGCAACTGCGTCAGGATTTGGTGCAAGTCTACGGGACGGCGCTGACCCACTCCAACGCGATCAAGGTGATGAGCGAATTACCGCTGATTCGCGAAACGGCGATTCAAGAGGCGATGGGCGACTACGATTGGCGCGCGTTCGGCGATTTGCGCATCAGCCACACCGATGAGCCGACCAGCAGCGAGCTGACGACCGGCTTCACGGGTCGATTTCTCGAGGATTTGGGCCAACTGGACTACGGCATCCGCAAAAGGGTGGCGACCGGCGGGGAAATCACCCTTTCCAACCGTCTGAGCACGCTGGACAGCAACTCCACCTTCCTGGATCCGAACCCTCAAACCGCCAGCGAGTTGGTTTTGAGCGTGGTTCAGCCCATGTTGCGGGGAGGCGGCATCGCCTACAACCGGGCGCGGCTAAAAGTGGCCGCTCTCGACGCCGAACTGGCGAGTGCGGAGTATTTGCGCGCGTTGGAATCGCACCTGCTGGAGGTGAACCGCGCTTACTGGCAGGTTTATCTGGCCCGGGCGGCGTTTTTGCAAAAAAAAGCGCTGGTGGACAATACCTCGTCGCTCGTGTCTGATTTGGGCGAACGTGAGGACGTGGACACGGGTGCGACGAAGAGCGCGTTACTGCGGGCGCGAAGCTCGCTGGCCGAACGCCAGGCATCGCTCATTCGGGGCGAAATGGCCATTCGCAACGCGGAGGAACGCTTGCGCGCGCTGGTGAACGATCCGCAATTTCAGATGGGCAGCGGCGGTGAATTTATCCCGTTGACCCGGCCAATCGTGAGCCGGCCGGTTAGCGACGTGCAATCCACGGCGCGGGCGGCACTTTATCACCGGCCAGAGATCGTCCAGGGCTTCAGCCAGCTTCGCGCCGCGGGAATTCGCCGCGACATGCAGAAGCACGAGATGATGCCGGAATTGAACGTCATTGCCGAGGTGCGCAAGGCCGGCAACGACGCGTTTCGCGATTTAGGCGGCGCCTACACCGATAGCTTTCGCCACGGCACCGGCTGGCTGGCGGGGATGACGTTTGAGTCCAGCCTGGAGAAAAATATGGAGCTAGCGCGCTACAAACGCCGCGAATACGAGCTGCGCCAGCAGACGCATCAGCTGCGCAGCACCATCGATCAGGTTTTGCTGGAAGCCGTGGTGACCTACCGCGAGTTGATGACCGCTTACCGCGACATGCAGGGCCGCTGGCAAGCTGTCCGCGCCAGCCGCGAAGAGGTGCGCGAGCTGAAGGAACGCCTGGACGTGGATACCGACGATCAAAACACCGTCGGCAGCCAGTTGCAGCACATTTTGGACGCGATCGAGCGCAATCAACGGGCTGAGGAAGCGTTTTTGGTCAGCATCGTGGCCTACAACACGGCTTTCGCCTCCGTGGAGCGAGCCAAAGGAACCTTGCTGGAGTACTACGACGTGGATATTGCCCGCCACGACGCAGAAGGCTGGAAACGGCATCGCCAAGCGCTGGAATTGCTGCAAGCCGACATGGGCAACGCGGATCACGACGTGGATCTCAGCGGTTCCGACCCCAACTGGACTCGTCACCGTCAGGCGCTGGAGCAGCTCAAGCGCGAGCGGGGGTTGCAGTAACCTTGGGTCCCGTTGCGGCAGCCCAACAAAGCAACAAATTCGGCGGAATTCTAACTCACGTTCCAGGAATAAATTTTCCCGTCTCCCGTAGGGACCGATTATGCTAGCCGGGGCGCTTTAGCCCCCGGAACGCATGCAAAAACGCCTCGTCGCGTCAGCGACCGATATTCGGGCACGATAAGTCCCGCAAAGTCGTCGAATTCCCTCACGATCATGTCAGGGCCGCGACGAGAATCCGGACAATTTCTTCCACCTGCTCGGGGCTGCGGTAAAGCCGCGTGTCCATAACGACGGATTTCGCAACCGGGTCGATCCGGGCGAACTGCCAATCGTCCCCAATCGTTACCGCCCCGAGAAATGGCTCCTTCGCGTCTTCGGTTTGGGAAACGGCGACCAGCTCCGCCACCAACTGTTTCGCACCTTTGGTGAGGTCAGCCAACTTGGCTTCGATCACGACGACGGAATGGTTTTTGCCCCGAAGAAAAAAGTCGAGCTTGCCGTTGAGGTTTTTTCCGGCATCAACCGGGAACTCAGAGTAGAGCCAGGATTTGGACAGGACGCTGACTTCGTGAATTACCGGGGCGATGAGGAATTCCCGGCGCGAGGATCCGCTGTCAAAACGCATGAATTCTCGGGTTTCCGCCAGTTTTTCCCGCACGTAATCGATGCGTTTTTGAAAATCGCCGGCAATTGAAGCCGTGGCGAGTTTCAAGGATCTCGACTCCAGCTGAAAACCCAGTTGTTCCGCCAATTCATCGACTGGCGGGGCGAAGAGGAAGTAATCGGAAAACGTCATCTTGAGTTGGTCGTTCGTTTCGTAAATCCAATCTTCAGGCTCCGGTTCCCAAAGCCTCTTCAAGCCGGGGTCAATGGTGAATGCCAGGGTTTCGAGGTTCACAGCGCCTTCAATTTATCGCGATGCGCAAATCGGGCAACCATCGAACTCGCGGAAATATAGTTTGCGCATTCCCCAGGTAAGTTGGCGCGCTCGCGAAAAAAATCCGCTTTCCCGTTCCCTCAGGCCATGGCTGGTTGTGGCCGATGAAAACAAGCCAACCTAACACAACTGTTCGATGCCTGGTCTTCATCACGCTGGCGATGACAACCGTCTTGCCCGGCAACACGAGGGAAGCGGAGGACCTCCCGGTTCGGATCTACCTGATGGTTGGCCAGTCCAACATGCAGGGCAAGGGGGCCATTGAGGGCGAGGGAACGAACAGCCTTCGGCACCTGGTGCAGAATGATCCCGAGGGGGAATACAAGTTTCTCGTCAAGGATGACGGGGAGTGGGTGGAGCGCGAGGATGCCTGGATCTACCTGGACCAGGCTCCGAGGGAATCCGTCTACGGCGGACTCAGGCCCGGCTACGGTTCATCTGGCGGCCAGGTTGGGCCGGAACTGGGCTTTGGCCATGTGATGGGAGACGTTCATGAAGGCCAGGTGCTCATCATCAAGGCGTGCTGGGGAGGCAAGAGCTTGGGCCACAACTTTCTGCCGCCCAGCGCCGCCGAGTATGCGAAGCCGCTCATTCCCAGTGACCCCGGTTTTTTCTACCATGAGATCCTGAGAATCGTGAACCAGGTTACCGAGAATATCGGCGCCTACTTCCCCGGTTACCAAGGACAGGGCATGGAGATCGCGGGTCTCTGTTTCCACCAGGGTTGGAACGACCAGTATGGCGGCCTGGATGCAAACTACGAAACCAACTTGGCCGCCTTCATCAAGGACATCCGCAGTGCCGAACACGGGCTCGGGGTGCCGGACCTCCCCGTCGTCATCGCAACCAGCGGAATGATCGAAAAAGAGTCCTTGATCAAGCAGGGCCAGCTCGCCATTGGCGACACGGAAAAGTATCCGCAATTTGCCGGAAACGTTGCCGTGGTCGATACCGACAAGCCCTACGGACCGGACAAGATGGAGTTCAAGTTCTACACCGAAAAGTCACCTGACAAAGTCGGCTACCACTGGAACAATCATGCACGTAGCTACCTCAACATCGGCCGGGCCATGGCCGCGGAGATGCCCAGGCTCGACAGGCCCAAGCTCCCTTCGCACTTCATCGCCCATGGCAGTGATGAAGGCGTCCAACTGAACTGGCAGCTTGGCAGCGAGCAGCCGGAGAGCATCGAGATCCTGCGCAATGGCAAGAGCCTCGGCGCTACGCTTCCGCCCGGGCAGACGGCCTATGTCGACACCACCGCATTGCCCGGCGCGAACCGCTACGAGTTGCTGCTCAACCTGCCTTCCTCAGGCAAACAAAACCTAAGCGCGTCCTGTGACACCTCGGTCTCGGAGCTTACCGCCTACCGCAGCCTGGACGGGGTGATGCTCAGCTGGGATGCCCGGGGCAAGTATGAAGGGTTTCAAATTACGCGTGACGGCCAGGTGATCGCGGAAAGCGTCGCCGCCGATGTCACCACCTTCGAAGACAAGCAGGCGCCGGCGAAGGCCAAGGTGACCTATGCCATCCAGCCGACCACGGGCAAAGTGACCCCGGCAACATGTGTCGTGAACCTCGGCCCCGCCGATCCCGGCGGCGCCCTGGTCTACGAGCCCTTTGACTATCCCGGTGTTCCCGGCGAACCCCAGAGCCTGGCAGGAAAGGGAGGGGCGCATGGGACCAAGGGCGCCTACGTTTACCTGAGCGAGAAAAATCCCGAGAGGGTACCGGCAACCGAGGCCGAAGGCCTGAGCTATGGCGCCCTGCCGGTGACGGGCAACCGGGGCAGCACCCATCGTTGGAGCGACGGTGGTTACATCCAGCTCGACGACAGCCTGAGCAAGGCCGGTTTGCTCGAAGACGGCGCGACCCTGTGGATGAGCTATGTCTTCGTCAGCGGCACGGGACTCGAGCACCGCCAGGGCGGCGGAATCGTCACGCTGCGCAGTGCGGACATGAAGGAGGGGGTCGGATTCCAGGCAACAGGACGGCAGTACGAGACCGCGGTTGTCTTGGATGGCAAGGTGATGCCGCGCCGAATTACCGGGACCCGGCCGAACACTCCCACCCTGGTGGTCGGCAGGATCGTTTGGGGCAAGGATGGCGAAAAAGACAGCTTCGTGCCGTTCCATGTCGGCCCCGACCTCCAGCGGCCCGAGGAAGAGGGGCGTGCCTCCGTCCCCTTCAACATCGACCAGACCAAGCTGAGCCGGTTGGTGCTGAGCGGTGAGGGCCAGTTTGACGAAATCCGGGTCGGACCGACATTCGAGTCCGTGGTTGGCAGCGGCACCAGATAAGATGCGCCACCGCATTGACCGCAGCCTGGAACCCGGTTGACGACTTCCCGGCCCTCGGGCTGGTTATTGCCGATGAAACTCCGTGCCCTTGTCATGCTTCTCATCTGTTGCTTGCCAATTCCGGCCGAGGCAAATCAGGAATGGCAACGCCGTTGGGTCTACATCTCCCAAAACCTCTACGTCGATGCCAATCTCGACAAAATCGAAGCCATCCTCGACCGCGCCAAGGCCGCCGGCTTCAACGGCATCCTCTTCACCGACTACAAAACCAGCTTCTGGTGGGAACTGGAAGCCGCCGATCGCTGGGAACGCAATGCCCACCGGCTGCGAACCATGACGCGGGAGCGAGACCTGGACCTGGCGCTCAGCGTATTCCCCTACGGCTACGCCGGCTCGCTGCTCTATCACGATCCCAATCTCGCTTCCGGCATCCCGATTCGCGACGCCCCGCTCATCGCCAAAAACGGCCAACTCTTGCCGGCGGATGAAGCTGCGATTCCAAACGGTTCGTTCGAAGCCTCGCGCAAATTCCAGATCACAAACTGCCAATTTCAGGACGGCGCCGGCCGGTTCTCGTTCCCCGATTCGGAAACCTCACTGCGATTCGACCTCACCAAGGCTGGCGCCGCGAAATCCAACGCGCGAATCTGTTTCCGCATCCCGGTTCGGCCCTGGCAACAGTACCGGCTAAGCGTTCGGACCAAGCGCAATGGCGTTCGCGGCGGCGAAACCAAGCTCATCGCCATCGGCCGGAATGATTCCCGCTTGTTGCAGTTTGAGCATCTCCACCATCGGGACGCCACCACGGACTGGGTTGAGGAAACCGTCGCGTTCAACTCGCTGACGAACCAGTCCGTGAACGTGTACGCCGGAACCTGGAGCCCGCGCGAAGGCACAATCTGGTGGGACGATTTACGGATCGAACCCGTGCCGACCCTGAATCTCCTGCGGCGCGAGAGCCTGCCAGTGACGATTCGCGGCGAAAACGGCCAGGTTTTCGCGGAAGGCCGCGATTTTGCGCGAATCGAGGACCCGGGGCTGGGCCGCCATCCTTGGGCGGGCGAATTCGACACGCGTCACGAGCCACCGGTGATTCGTCTCACGCCGGATTCCCGGATTCACGGGAGGGTCAGCGCGTGTTTTTCAGCGCGTTTCACACGGCGATCGTCTACAGCGGCCAGGTGAATTGCAGCCTGAGCGATCCCGCCGTGTTCGACCTCTGCCGCCAGCAATTGCGCCGCTGTTTGCCGGTGCTGGAGCCGGACATCGTGTTCATGGGCCACGACGAAATCCGCGTCGCCGGTTGGGAGCCGGGTCAGGTGGGTGAAGCCGGCAAAACCGGAATTGGGCCGTTGCTGGCGGAGAACGTCCGGGTTTGCCAGCGCATCATCGCCGGGTTGGCCCCTGACAAGCCTGCCATGATTTGGTCGGACATGTTCGATCCCCACCACAACGCAACGGCCGGGGATTACTATCTGGTCAATGGCGCGCGGACCGGTTCGTGGGAAGGGCTGAATCCGGAAACGATGATCATGAAATGGGGTGGCGGCGAGCGTGCCCGGCCCGGGCTGGAGCACTTTGCCGGCCGCGGTCACCGCCAGATGATCGCGGCGTTTTACGACTCTAACGTGGCGCGCAACCACGCCATGTGGACGGCGGCGGCAGAGGGCGTGCCGGGAATCGAGGGCGTGATGTACACCACCTGGCGCGGAGACTATTCCAAGCTGGAGGATTTCGCACGGGTATGGTGGTAGGGCGGCCATTTCCGCCTCAACCTGGAAATGTGGGAGCAGATCCGCGTTTGCGCTCCGTTGCGCGGCGATTCCATCAGTCCTCAAAGTCCGGCTCACCATTTTTATCCCAATCCGGTGGCGGCAGCATGGTCATTCCCTGCTTGGCAAAGCCTTGGCGACCATCCCAAAGCGACGCAACTCTTTTTCCCAGTTCGCTACGCCCAACGCGCAGCCGGAAACCGGGTAAAAACCAAAACCGGCAAAAAATTGGAAAAAACTGCGATTTATCGTAATTTCGCCATGTGTTAACCATTGTCCTGAAAATTCTCGGCGGAATCTTCCTGCTCCTCCTGTTGGCGGGCGCGTTTTTCGCCTTCAAGCTCTGGAGGGGCTGGCGCGGCTTGATCGGCGCAGCCAAGGCCCTGGGCGGAGCGGAAACACCTCCCGTCATCCACCTCATTCCCGATCAGGAACCGGAATGGACCGAAAAACCGGCAGTTCGCGAAATCATCGCGGAAGCGCAAAAATGGGGCTTGGCGCCGGGCAGACCCTACGAGGTGGACGAAATGACCGAAGTCTACGTGCTGCCGTTGTTTTCGACCGGCGATCAAGGTCCGGCCGCCGGGGTAATTTACGATCACCCTTCCGCGGGAAATTGGCTGGATTTGGTGGTGATGTACGAGGACGGACACATGTTGACCATTTCCAACGCGCCACACGGCGGAGAGTTGGACGTGCCTCCAAATTCCACGAAACTCTTTTTCGAGGGCGAATCCGCCGAGCGCCTTTTTCAGGAGATGGTGGAGCGTTTTGAGGCCAAGCAGGTGCTTTACCTGCGCCCACAAAATTTCGTGGCCGAATTCGAGCGCGCCTACCGCGAGGAGATGGAGTGGCGGCTGGAACGCGGCGTGACCGAGGACGAAGTGCGCCGCGTGGCCGAGCACATGGGTCAGGAAGCCACCGAAGAGGAAATTCAGCAAACCGTGGGAGTTATCAAGGCCGATCAAGCCCACGATTTGCACCATTTGTGGCGAACCCACTTCATCGAGTCGACCGACATGTCGGTCGCGGAGTGGATCGAGGCCGAGGAGGGGCTGTTTTTCGTGAGCGACCGCCACAGCGTGGATCAACTGGTCGATTACCTGGAGTGCACCTTCGAGCTAACCGAGGAACAGGCTGACTGGCTGCGCTCGGCAAGCGATTCATCGGGTGTTCGGGCTGCCTTCGCGCAACTGAACGCCGATTTGGCGCCAGAGAAGCAAGCACGCGCCTTGGGAGCCATCCAGCAACCGATCGCGGCGGACGTCTACACCTCCCGCGACGGGTTGGATTCCTGACCGCAACGGGATCGGGACCAACGCAGAAAACGAGCACGAATTATCGCTTGATCGACCCGGCGTGTTGCGAGTCTGGTGCCGGGTGAAACCAAGCAGTCTCCCATTTTTCCTTCTTGCAGTGCTTGCTGCGCTAAACCCGGCGCAGGCGGCCAAGCCGAATTTCATCATCATCTTTGCCGACGATCAGGGTTATGGCGATCTGAGTTGTTTTGGCTCCAAGACCATCAAAACGCCAAATGTCGACCGGTTGGCCACTGAGGGCCGAAGGTTCACCAATTTCATGGTGGCATCGCCAGTTTGCACGCCATCGCGGGCGGCGCTTTTGACGGCTTGTTATCCCAAACGCGTAGGCATGCACCAGCACGTGCTCTTTCCGGCATCGACCAAAGGGCTGAATCCGGAGGAACACACCATCGCCGATCATTTGAAGGCCCAGGGATACGCTACGGCCTGTTTTGGCAAATGGCACCTGGGCCACCACCCGGAAGTGCTGCCAACCTCCAATGGTTTCGACACCTACTACGGCATCCCCTACTCCAACGACATGAATCATCCGGACAACAAGGGCAAACCCAAGGGCGGCCCGGATGGGATGGACGCTCTTTGGGCCGATCCGGAGTCAACCCTGACCAAGTGGAAGACGCCTCTGTTCAAGGACGAGAAAATTGTCGAGTTGCCGGTCGATCAGCGGACGGTTACGCGGCGTTATACGCAAAAGGCGATCGATTTTGTGAAAGCGCACCAAAACGAACCATTTTTTGTCTACTTACCGCATTCTATGCCGCACATCCCGCTCTATGTGCCGGACGACGTTCGCGACCCGAATCCGAAGAACGCTTATATCAATACGATCGAGCACATCGACGCTGAAGTCGGCCGATTGCTGGATTCCCTGGATGAGCTGAAACTCGCGGAAAACACCTTTGTTATCTACACAACGGACAACGGTCCCTGGTTGACTTTCAAGCATCATGGCGGCTCTGCCGGTCCGTTGCGCGACGGCAAGGGAACGACCTTTGAGGGCGGTCAGCGCGTGCCGTGCGTGATGCGTGGACCGGGAATTCCCGCTGGAACGGTTTGCGACGAATTGACGGGAACAATCGACGTTTTGCCGACGATCGCCGCGATTTCCGGGCAACCGCTGCCGGCAGGAAAAAAGGTCGACGGCATGGATGTATCCGGCCTGTGGTTGGGCACGGCTGAAAAGTCACCGCGGGAGGAATTTGTCTACTACACCTCGCGCGGCGCTTTGGAAGGGATTCGCCAGAAAAACTGGAAGCTTTTGGTCAAGAAACCGAACGCCCGCCGCGGAAGAAAGGAAAACAAGCCGGCGGCAACGAATTCGCCGCAAATCCTGCTTTTCGACCTCAGCAACGATGTCGGCGAGCAAAACAACGTGGCAGAGGCCAATCCGGAAGTCGCCAGCAGGCTCCAGGCACGCATGGAAGAGCTGGACGCGGAAATCACCGCCAACGCACGGGCTCCCTGGACGAAGGGGTGAAATTTCGCCTTCGGCTAGCCTTGCCCAGGCTCAGGGCGCGTAAAACGTCGGCAGCAGATACATCATGCCTGGCTGCAATCGCGGAAAAACGCGCTCGGGCAGGTTTACCTCGATTTTCGTCGCTCCGCCTTGCGCGGCGCGCGCTTTCATGAGCCCTAACGTGTCAAAAATCGTGATTTCGCGGTTGTACTTCATCACTTTCGCATCCGGCGCCTTGGCCAACTCTTTGGCCCGGGCGTAAGCGTCCTCGATGTAGCCGAGCTTATCGACCAGTTTCTTGGAAAGCGCCTCGGTTCCGGTGAAAATCCGGCCATCGGCGATGTTTTCGCGCAATTCGCGCTCTGGGATGTCTTTGCGCGCGCCTTTCACCACGGAAAGAAAGCGCTCGTAAATCTGGTTGACCATCCCCTGGATCATCGCCCGCTCCTCTTCGCGCATGGGCCGGCTGCCGCTCAGGGTATCCTTAAATTCGCCGCTGGTGAAAACCACCGAATCGACGCCCAATTTGTCGAAAAGCAGCTCGTAGTTGAGCGTGGAAATGATCACGCCAATGCTGCCGGTCATAGTGGTGTGATTGGCCATGATTTCCGTGGCGCCGCAGGCCGCGTAGTAGCCGCCACTGGCCGCCACGCTGTCCATGTAAACCACCACCGGCTTTTTGTCGGAGGTTTTCTTCACGTGGTTGTAGAGCACGTCCGAAGCGGTGACCTCTCCGCCAGGCGAGTTGATGCGCAGGACGATCGCCTTCACATCTTTGTCTTCGCGGGCGCGTTTGAGGTCGGAACCCAGCCGCTCCACCATCGATTGGCTCGTGCCTCCCCAGCCGCTTTCAGTCGCGGAGCTGATGATTCCTTCCAAATCGATGTGGGCGATTTTGTCGCCATGCACGGCTTCAACTTCGCTGCTGTTGAAAAACATGAGTCCCACGATCACGAAGAATCCCAGGACGGATAAAGCCACCACGCCGAGTGCGAGGAGGCAACCAAGTGCGATACCTTTCCTTTCAGCCATAATTTTTTAACGTAGAACCCGATTTGCGTTGGGACAAGCCGGGAGTTTTGAGAGATAAGTTCAACGTCTTCATCGCCGCCAAAGGGCGAAGCTGTCTGTTGGAACGCCAAATTCGCCGCTTTCTTCAAGTCTTGTTCGCAGTTCCTCGGATTCGAGTTTCGGATTTCGAGTTTCGGATTTCAATTTTCGGCAGACTTGACCCCCATGCGCCATCGCACTACCGATTGCCGCCATGGAAGCTCTTCCCGGACAGCCCAGACCGCTCGGTGTTAGCCAGTTGCCCGATGGCGCCTGGAATTTCGCGGTATTTTCCCAGCACGCCACCGGGATTGAGGTGTGCCTGTTTCGCGCCCGGCCGCCCTACGCGGAGTACGCCCGAATTCCGCTGCCGCAGCGAACCGGCAGCGTTTGGCACGGTGCATTGCCCAAAATAAAGCCCGGTCAGCTTTACGGCCTGCGCGCCCGCGGTCCTTGGGATCCGCGCCACGGACATCGCTTCAACCCCGAAAAATTGCTGCTTGACCCCTACGGGCTGGCGATTTCCGGCCAACTCAAGGACCACGAGCACCTTTGCAACCCCACGGATGAGCCGGATGCCGCGGACAGCGCCGCGATCATGCCCAAAAACGTGCTCGTGGAGCGCGGTTTCAGCTGGGGGAGCGACCAGCCGCTGCGCATTCCGTGGGACGAGACCGTGATCTACGAAACGCACGTTGCGGGGCTGACCAAGCGGTTTCCCGGGGTGCCAAAACGCCTGCGCGGCACGTATTCCGGCCTGGCGCACGACAAAGTCATCCGCTACCTCAAGGACCTGGGCGTCACCACCTTGCAGTTGATGCCCGTGCACCACCACATCGACGACGGCTTCCTTTTGAGCCGCGGTTTGAGCAATTATTGGGGCTACCAGTCGATCGGCTTCTTTGCGCCGGAAAGCCGCTACGCCTCCACCCATGCCGGCAGGGGCGAGCACGTGGCGGAGTTCAAACGCATGGTCAAACGTCTCCACCAACACGGTCTGGAGGTCATTTTGGACGTGGTTTACAACCACACCGGCGAAATGGCGCCTCAAGGGCCGACATCCTGCTTTCGCGGCCTGGACAACCTGTCCTACTACCGGCTGGAACCCCGTCATCCGGAGCACTACCGCGATTTCACCGGCTGCGGCAACACCCTGGACATCCGCCATCCTTACGTGCTGCAACTGGTGACCGACAGCCTGCGTTACTGGGTGGAGGAGATGCACGTCGATGGATTCCGCTTCGACCTCGCCGCCTCGCTGGGACGCGAAAGTGACGGTTTTTTCCGCGAAAACGGCTTTTTCAAGGCCATCCACCAGGATCCCGTTCTCAGCCAAACCAAGCTCATCGCCGAGCCGTGGGATCTTGGCCCCGGCGGCTACCAGGTCGGCGGATTTCCCGAAGGTTGGGCTGAGTTGAACGGGAAATACCGCGACTGCATGCGCCGTTTTTGGCTGGGTGAGGCCGGTTTGTTGCCGGAATTCGCCTCCCGGCTCACTGGTAGCGAAGATCACTACGCCGCCAGCCGCCGCAATCCGCAGGCCAGCGTCAATTTCCTGACCAGCCACGACGGGTTTACCCTTCACGACTTGGTGAGCTACAACGACAAGCACAACCTGGCCAACGGCGAGGAAAATCGTGACGGCGACATGGCCAACCACTCCACCAATCACGGCCACGAAGGCGAAACCGACGACGAAGCGATTCTCGACGCCCGCGACCAACATCGCCGCAACCTCGTGGGCACGCTGTTTTTGTCGCTCGGCACGCCATTTTTGCTCGGCGGCGACGAACGGGGCCGAACCCAGCGCGGCAACAACAACGCCTACTGCCAGGATAACGAAATTAGCTGGTTGGATTGGGATCTCGCCTCCCGCGACGAGCGATTTTTCAAGTTTGTGAAGCGCCTCATCAAATACCGCGCCGCCCGCCCCCAACTGACCCGCACCAAGTTCTATCACGGCCGCGAAACGGACAAAACCGGCGTTCGCGACCTGATTTGGCTCGATTTTGAGGGCAAGGAGATGAAGGGCGACATGTGGGGCAAAAGCGAGATCGGCAGCCGCATTCAGGCGCTGATCCACGACGAACAACTGCTCGTTTTCAACGCGTGCAAGGACCCCGGCAAGGTTCACCTGCCCGGCAAGCACTGGCGCCAAATTATCGACACCGCCAAGCCCGAGGGCTTCCTTCCCCGGCCCGTGAAGGTGGAGAGTCCCGTCTACGCCGCCGGTTTCAGCCTGCTGGCGTTCGAGCGAGGGGCGCTCGTTGGCAAGTGAAGCGCCCCTCCCATGCACGACGATTTGCAGGTGGTTCGCTCGATTTGGGTCAATTTTCACGTTTTGCGAGACGCCGGGGGCCTTTACCTCATCGACGGCGGATTCGCCGGCGGGCGGCTCCTGCTGCGCCGGGCACTGCACGAAAACGGATGGGAAAACGAGCCAATCGTCGGAATTATCGTCACCCACGGTCATCTCGATCACATCCTGAACGTAGCGAAAATCGCGGCGGAAACCGGCGCCTGGATCGCGGCGCCACGACTCGACGCGGCTCACTACGAGGGCCGCCCATCCTACCAAGGCCCGGCGCGTGTAACCGGCTGTTTGGAGGCGCTGGGCCGGATGGTTTTCCGATTTCGCCCGTTCGAACCCCATCGTCTGCTTGACGAGGGCGACGAAATCGATGTTTGGGGCGGCCTGCGAGTCATCCACCTGCCGGGCCACACCGCTGGGCACTGCGGATTCTACAGTGAGGCGCGGAAGCTTCTGTTCTGCGGCGATTTGTTCGCGAGTTGCGGCGCGCTATCCCACTTTCCGCCGGCAATTTTCAATTCGGACGGCGCCCAAATCGCCGCGAGCGTGAAAAAAGCGCTAAAACTCGATCTCGACGCCGTTTTCCCCAACCACGCGGACCGAGCCGCCGGGGCCATCCATCTCCAGCGCCTGAAAGAAGCGACCGATCGCTAGCCTCCGCTTGCAGGCTGCGCTTGGGCATCCAGATCTTGGGCCTGACACAATGCTCAAAAATCAACTCGCGAAACCTCAGCCGTTGAGATAGTTTGAAGGAGTGAACTATCAAATTTTCAACGCAACGCGGTTGATCCTAACGTCCATCCAACTATGATCCCGGCGCCCTAACCATGCCACAACTCGTTTTTCGATACGATGACGGCGGGGAAGACGTTTTCGCGCTCATGGCCGACCAAGTCGGCATTGGGAGCGATCCGGACAACCCCATCGTGATCAACAACGAATTCGTTTCCACCCACCATGCGCAGTTGAAGCGGGAGGAAGACGGCTCCTACTGCCTGTTCGACCTGGGCTCGGACAACGGGACGTTCGTCAACGAGCGGGCCATCAACAGCGCGCGATTGAACGACGGGGACCGGATTCGCTTGGGCATGTGCGAGGTAACTTACGAGGAACGGGCCGCGGAGGCGGAAACGCAGGATAATGGCGGGCAGGCTGAGCGCGAGCGGCTAAAATCCACCCAGCGCATTACCCTGGAGGCTCTGTCCCAACAAGCCGGCGGCTACTTGAACGCGGAAGTGGCGAACAAGCGCAAGGAGTTCGAGGAACTGGAGCGGCGGGTGCGCCAGGCCGAGACCGAACGCGATGAAGCCCTGGAAGAGGCGGAGGCGGCGCGGGCCGGCCAGCAGCAGCGGCCGGCAAATGAGGCGCAAAAGGACCCAGCCATGGGCAAGGAACTCGCCCGGCTGGAGGCCAAACGCGAGGAGGTGGAAAACGCGTTGCTGGAGAAGAGCGAGAAGCTGGAGGACCTGACGGAGACCGAAATTCCCGCCGCGAAACAGGAGTTGGACGAAGCCCGGCGAGAGGTGATGGCGGCAGCCAACGAGTTGCGCGAGTTGCAGGCGAAACTGGCCCGCGCGAAGGATCAACTGCACGGCGTGGCCAAGCTGGAGGACGAAACGCGGAAGTTGCGAAGCCAGGTGCAGAGCCTGCAACGCGAGCACGACGCCAAAAAAGTGGCGCTGGGCTCAACCGCGGCGGATTTGGAGCGCAACGAGGCCAAACTGGCGGAAATGCGCGAGGAGCTGGAACGAATCCAACAAGCGGAAGCGGAGTCGGTGGCATCGCGCGAGACGGCGGAGGTCGAGCACCGGAAACTGGTCGATCAAAACACCGATCTGCGCGCCGCGATCAAGGACAACCAGGAGCTGTTGGAGCAAATACGCGAGCACATTGGCCTAACCAAGGAACAACGCGACGAGTTGGAAGCGCAAAACCGGCAAATCGCCGGCAAAATCGCCCGTGCAGAGGACAAACTGGCGGCCGTTGAGGCGAAACTGACCGGCAAATTCGAAGGTTGGGACGAATTCGAGCGCAACCAGTTGGATGGCATCGTGGAGCGCAAAAACCAGGTGGCTGAGGAATGCGCCGCCACGGAAAACAAGCTGGCCGGCCTGCAGGGCGACCTGGAGGAAATTCGCAGCCGGATCGAGGCCGAAACCGCGGAAGCCGAGGCGGCGCTGGAAGATCTGCGCCTCAACCACTACGAGCCCACCAAGGAGATGCACGAGGAATTGATCCTGCGCAACGAAGACCTGGCCAACGCAATCACCCAGCGCGAACGCCTGCTGGACGAATTGCGCTACGCCATCCAGGAAAGCGAGGAAACCGAGCGCATTGTGACCCATTCCTTGAAGGCGAAGGGCGAGGCACTGGCCAGGCTGGAGCAGCGGGTTGGCGAAGAGGTGGAGCAAATCGAGAAAGCGGTCGCCGGCCGGCTGCGGCAACCCCGGATCGACCATCCGCCGCGAAAAATGGAGATCGGCCGCGGATTGTCGCTTTCAGGCCCGCCCGCGGTAAACGGCGTTAGCCTCAACGGAGCCCCGCGGACCCGGTTGGCCGTTTTTGACCCGCAGAGTGGCAACGCGCCGGTCGACTTTACCGGTGGAGAAGGGGCGCAGGTGGAAGTAAATCCGTTGCCGGTCGGCTTTGAGGGCCTGGCCGCGGCCACCAGCGGCGCTTTCGTCAAATCGCTGGCCCAAGCCGCGGAAATGGGTCTCCCGGTCTTGTTCGTGCCCAGCGGAAACCTGTCCTTCAACACCGCGACCCTGAAAAAACTGCGCTCGGCCCTCCCCTCCCAGCTGATTTTGCTGGGTTGGCGGTCGGAAACCTTTGCCGCCATGACGGAGACCCTGGACGAGGACACGCACTTCCAGGATCTAACCGCGTTGCTGTCCCTTTCCGACGGTAGCCTGACGGCCGACCCGCAAATGAACGTGTTTTTCGAGTCGCTCAGCCAAGGCAAGCGATTCCTATTTTTGCCCCCCGCCCTGCCGTGGAATCCGCGGCAAAACCTGCGATTTGAGGAGCGCATGGGCATCTACATCGACGCCACGCAGTTCAAACCGGAAGATTTGGAGCACCAGGCCATGGCCGCGGAATTGCGCGAGATCATCGAGGCTTCCCGGCAAATGTTGACCGTCCCTGAAGTGCCGGAACCGATCCTCCAGGCGCTGCTGGATCAGTTGGAGCTGGGGCCGGAATGGGTCACCGTCGCCCCGCAGCCCACTTACAAGGAGCGCCTGACGGTTTTGGGTCAGCACCTCGCCAACGTCAGCTTTGAGCGCCTGAATTTCAACAGCCCTCCCCTGCGCGACGCCTTGCTCACCCGGACGCTGCTCATCGCCCCGGATTCCGAAGCGCTGCGAACATTTTTCCCGGAAACCTCCTCGGAAAACGTGCACCACGCTCTCGGCGACCCCACGTTGATCGTCGCCTTGTTCGAAAACGCCGACCACTACAACCTCATCGTCAATCAAGCCGAACGCACCTTGCTCGACGACTACTCCTACCAGGCCGCAGCGCGAAAATTGGACACGTTTGTGGCAGGCCTGCAGAAAAAGAAGCTCGCGGTGGTGTGAGGTTGGAAACTCGAAACTCGAATTTCCAATTTCCCCCCTCAATCCTCCAGCCCCAATTTGCGCAATTTGGGCGGAATGACAGCGTGGCAATAGGGCTGGGTGGGATTGCGCTGGTAGAAGTCCTGGTGATCGTCCTCGGCCGGCCAAAACGTCTCGGCAGGCACAATTTCGGTCACGATCGGGTCCTCGAACTCGCCGGAAGCGCCGGCGGCGACTTTTGATTGCTCGGCGGCGTTTTTTTGGCCCTCTGAATGATAAAAAATGGCCGAGCGATACTGCGTGCCCACATCGTTGCCCTGCCGATTTAGCGTCGTGGGATCGTGCAACCGCCAAAACCAGGAAAGCAGCTCGCCGTAGGAAATTTGGGATGGATGGTAGGTGACCTGAACCACCTCCGCGTGCCCCGTTTTTCCGGTGCAAACCTGTTGGTAGGTCGGCTCGCAAACATGCCCGCCCATGTAGCCGCTGCGAACGTCCGTCACCCCTTCCAAGCGTTCCAAAACGGCTTCAACGCACCAAAAACATCCTGCACCAAAGGTGGCGATTTCAGACTGGCCGGAGGATTTCATGACGCAAGAGGCAACGGAAAACAGGCCTTGGCAACGGATTTAGCCCTTCCAAAAAACGCGCCGTAGCGTCGGGATTTTGCCGATTTGGCAACCTTCGGGGCCGGCAAGATGCCAAAACGGGCCAAAACGGGCCAAAACGGGCCAAAACGGGCCAAAACGGGCCAAAGTGAGGCGAAATGCCTAAATTTCTTGATTTTTTATAATTTCCATTTAAACCGTTCTGAGTGAATCATTCTAGCTGATCGAAAAAAGTGAAGAAAGCTGATTGACTCCTGTAAGAATCAGTTAAGAATGGCATTCTTATCAATCCCAACCCAACAACAACTACGTGCCGCGAGCGAAAAATCTGGTTGATGCAGTGCAGATCACTGTTTCCATCACGCCCACGGTGCGCGACTACCTCCAAGAACTCACCGTCAAAGGGCTGCATGGCAAAAACGTCGCCGAAACCGCGAACGATTTACTAGGAGAAAAAATTCGCGAAATGATCAAAACCGGTGAACTAAAGCCGCCCTCTGAAAAAGACACCAATTTTCCTAACGAAACCACCAACCTAGAGATGTGAGGCGCAGTTAATCCACTCCAAACGAAGAACCACCAAATAGTACGCCACACACCCTATGAACCTCAACGATTCCAACCCAGAGACCCAAGACCTCATTCATGCCGTCGACCGCGAATTGACCGAGCCGATTGCATCTGAAGAGGAACTTCGCGAGTTGGCTGAAGACATTGTCCGCTACTGCCCTAGCTTGACCCACCTCTTGCTGGCGCTGGGCTCAAAAAACAACGCCAATCCGCTTCATGGACTGAATTGAAATCCTTCCCATGCGCACACACGGCGCGAAGCTTGAAACTCTTTGCGCCATCCACATGAACCGGGGCCGATTTTAGCGGCCTCACCAAATGGCGCCAGCCTTCTCAAGGGGAGGCGCACAAAAAAAGCCGGTCGCGTTCGCAATCGGCCTTTTTTGTGCCGAGAAATCACGCTCGGCGGCCGGAATTCGGCATTTTCTCAGGCGTTCGCTTCGTTTTCCCGCAGAAACCAGCTAACCGCCAAACCCACCGCCAGATTCACCAGCAAGGCCAACGGCTGGATCCATTGGAAGCTGATCGGGTCGAGGCCGGTTTCCGGATCGACCCCAAAAATGGGCCCGGAAAAGGCCACCAACACCGCGGTGAGCATTCCCGCCGCACAGCCTAACCAAACTCCCAACGGTTTGGCGAACGGAACGAAGAGCGCGAAGAAAAACAGGCCAAAAATCGGCGCCGTCAGCAAATTGGCGGTTTTGCCAGTGACCGCGGTAATGTTGCCGGGCACGTACTTCATAATCGAGCTGCCACTAACGACGATCGCGCCGATGACGAAGGCAAAATGGCGCGCTTGGCGAAATCGGCGCTCTTCGTCGCCGCCATCGCCGGTTTTTGCCCCCAGCATGTCGGTCATGACCACGGCGGTGATGGAGTTGATGCCGGAATCGACGCTGGACATCGCCGCGGCGAACATGGCCGCAACCACCAGCCCGGAAACCACCGGCGGCAAGCCGGTCGCGATGAAATGCGGGAACATCTTGTCGGCGTCGTTTTTTAGCAACATCCCGTCGGGGAGCAGGGAGGGATTGGTCTCGAAGTAGCCCAGCAAGGCAAAACCGGCCAGGGAAAGCGTGAGGATGACGATGACGCCGACAATGAGTTGGGTGGCGACGGAGCGGCGGGCTGCCTTGGCGTTTTCCGTGGCCATGAAGCGCTGGACCGAGACTTGGTCGCCCCCGGCAGTGCAGATGTGCCAACACATTACGGACAGCAATGCGCCCACCACAGTGATGCGGGTGGAGGGATCCCAGCTAAAAATCGGCTGCCGGTCCCAATTCGCATGCCATTCCGTGGGAAACCAGCCAAAACCGCCCATTTTGACGGTGATGGTGCCAATGACGAGCAATGCGCCGCCGTAAAGCAGGATGGTCTGCATGAAATCGGTGATGACCACCGCGCGCAGGCCGCCCATGGACGTGTAGATGACCGCGACGAACCCGGCGATGAGGACGATGAGCGGCTCCCACTTGGCATCCACGCCAATGATGATGGCCAGCGCTTTGGCGGTGAGATAGATGAGCAGCGACATCCACACCAGCCGCAGCAGCACGAACATGATCGCCCCCAAAAGCCGCGTTTCCCGGCCCAGGCGATCTTCCAGCAACTCGTAGGCGCTGGTGACGCGCTGGCGCATGTAAACCGGCAGCAAAACATAACCAACCACCCAAAAAATGACCGGGTAACACAATAACGTCGCCATCCACGCCGGTCCCTTGCCCAGCGCCTCGCCGGGCATCGACAGGTAGGAAATCGTGCTTAACAACGTGGCAAACAGCGACACGCCGATGAACAGCGAAGGCATCTTGCCCGAGCCGGTAAAGTATTCCCGCGTGGTGCGCTGCCGCCGGCTGAAATACCAGCCCAGGACGATAGTCCCGAGGGCATAGGCAACGATGATGATCCAATCGACCACGGCCAACCCCGGAGCCTTTGCCTGCGGGGGCGAGCCCGCGCCTTGCGCTACGGTGAGGGAGCAAGCAAGGACGGCCAGGGAAAGTCGGGTCACGCGATTCATGGGAAGGAGCATTGTGGGAGCAAATCGGCCGCGGCGTCCAGAACGAGTTTGCGGATTTTCGATGCGGCGCGTTGGTTGGCGAATCATGCCCACCCTCCACCAACTCCTCGACCTCACCGGACGTTCCGCGCTCATCACCGGCGGCTCCGGCTACCTTGGCGCAGCTTTGGCCGAAGCTCTCGCGGAGGCCGGCGCATCGGTGGTGGTGGGGAGCCGAAAGCTGGATCGCGCCGAACGAGCCGCGGCAAATCTCCCTTCGAGCGGAAATCAGCGTCACCATGGCGTGGAACTGGATCACAAAAACGACGATTCGCTCCAATCCGCGGCTTTCGCGATGCTGCCGAACGAACCGGCGGCCTGGACATTTTGGTCAACAACGGCCAGGCGGGCGCCATCGACGATCTAACCTCCATCGACCGCGCGGGATTCGAAGATCACCTGGCCAACGCCAGCGGCTACTTCCTGCTGGCGCGAGAAATGCGCGATCACGCCGCAAAACGCGGCCAACCGGCCAGCATCATCATGATCGGCTCCATGTACGGGGTGGTCGGCTCTTATCCGGATGCCTACGACGGCCTTTGCCCGGCCAGCAGCGTGGCCTACCACACCCAAAAAGGCGGCATCGTGCACATGACGCGGCATTTGGCGGTTTACTGGGCCAAAGACGGCGTCCGGGTCAATTGCCTCAGCCCGGGCCCCTTCCCACCGCCTAACGTCGATCCTCGGCTAGTCGAGCGTCTCAACGCCAAGAGCCCGATGCAGCGGATGGGGTTGCCGCACGAACTCAAGGGCGCCTTGATTCTGCTGGCCTCCGACGCCGGCAGCTACCTGACCGGTCACAACCTGGCCGTGGACGGCGGGTGGAGCGCTTGGTGAGCAGGCGCGAAAATCAGAGCGCAACGCAACGCAACGTGCCTCAACTGCTCAAGGCTTCCCGCTCCGGTTGCACCGCCCGCGAATTCGCCGCCGGCCGGTTTGCCGCCCGAGCCGGCAATCCTAACAAACGCCGAATCCAGCTCCGCTCCATGCGCGGCTGGGTCCAGTGCCACCAAATGGCGACCATGGCCGCGGTGTCCAGGTGGCAGTACTGCAGCAGCAGCTTGCGGTAGGCGGCGCGCGTTTCCGGGTCCTGCCCCGCCAGGCCAAACATCAGGTCCTGGTAGACGCGGATCGCGCCCGTGCCTTCGCGCACCACCTCTTCATCATCGCCAATCGGCAAGGCAGGCAGCGCCTGATAGGGATCGTCCGTGTGGCCGAACCCATCGAAGCACGAAAGCCGGCGAACATCCGGGTTAGACCGCCAAATGGCCGGAAAAACGGCCTTGATCGAGACGCTGCCCTTCATTTCGGGGTGAAAATAGAATTTCCGCGCTTGGGCGCAAAGGTCGATGACCCAGTCGTCGCGGCCGGCTTCCACGTCCTCCAGCCAGAGCGCCAGTTCCGGATCGGCGTTGCCGTATTTCACCATCTGCTCGCGCACATCGCGCAACATGGTTAGCTCGTAGGGCGACCAAATGTAGAGCGTGCCGGCGCTGCCCACGTGTTCCATCAGCGTCTGCGCGAACTGAAAATTCGGGAACGCGTCCCGGTCGTTCAGCCACTCCGCGTGCTCGATTTCGCCGCCCGGTTCGCGAATGGTGTGGCAACTCCACTGGAAGCCCACCTGCTCGTAAGGCCGCATGCCGGCGTGGTAGGGCAGCGCAATGCGCGAGCCCTCAAAATCGATGAAATGGAGCGGATAAGGGTGGGCGAGCAGGCTTTCCGCCAGATTCGGGGCTACCCATTCCTCATCAGCCGCGGTAGAGCCGATTTGGATGCGTTGACGCTCGGCAGTGACTCCGTCGCGAAAGGCGTCCTCCGGAATCGCGTCGAAACAGACGTTGCCGGCCGAGGCCATTTCCGCGGGCACATCGCGGTCGCGCCCGCCCAGGAGATCCACGCGGTAGAGGTCCAGGATGTGCGGCTCCTGCTTCGCCAACTTGCCCCAGCATTCCGCGAATCCGGCCTTGCCCGCCTTGGGGTCTTTGAGCCGAAATTCACACTTTTTGCATTCGTAGCGCGGAGCGGCGTCGATTTTGCGCACTTTGCCGCGCCGCAGCGACGCCGCGAATTTCGCGCGCGCTTCGTCGACTTCATCGCGCAATTCGGCCACTTCGCGAGAAACGTCGACGATGGCGAGAACGTGATCGGTTTGGAGATCGGCGGGATCGCCCAGGTACTCGAATTCCGCCCGCCACCGCGGCTGGCCGGCAGGCGGAGCAACCATGCGGAAGCGGTCGTAGGTGGATGCCGCGGTGGCATTGCGAGACTTATCGACCACGCAGAGAAATGGCCTAACCTCCAACCCGGGAAACGCGCTTTCCAGCACCAGGGTCTGAAAGGTGACGTCCTCCAAATAAGGCTGCCAACGGCTGGTGATTGCGCCGCGTTTGCCGCGAAACGGGGAGGCCGGGTCGTCCTCATCGTCGAGCATCTCAACGGAGGTGGACTTGACTTCAATCAGCTCCAGCACGTTGCCGTCGCGCCGCAAAATATCGACGCGAATGAGGTAGGGCGCATCCAGCACAGTCGGCTCAAACCAAGCGCCATCGCCCTCGCGGACAGCGTGCTCCGTGGCCTCGTGCGCCTTCTTCGGGTTACCCCAATCGCCGATCGTTTTGCCATCCGGATACAGCGCGCGAGCCATCGTTTCAACCATGAACCCGCCATCGGCCAAAAAGCCCAGGTAAGGGTCGTCATCCAGGCGGCTGGCGTATTTTCGCTTCTTGAAATAGAGCTTGGCGGGACATTCGCGCGCTTTTTTGAAATCGCTCTTGGTGAGGTAGAGTGGTTTGGCCATCGGGCCCTAACATGATGCTAAAAACCGGCGTTGTCAGCCGTTTTTCGTGCCTCGGTTCTAAATTCCCCAGTTCCCGCATCGTTGCGCCAAACCATTTTGCTGCCAATTCAGCAAACGTTGACAGAACAGACTCATGGCTGCTATTAATCCGAAAATTAAATAGCCGACACTTCACGCGGCACAGAATTTTACTTTTGGGCTGTTGAAATACTGGATTACTCTGCTTGGGGATTTCTGAAGCATTCTCAGGAAGCTTATGACATTAGCCTTCAATTCAGCGAGGGTCCTTGGCGCCTTCTTCCCGTGGACGTTCTTCTTGATATCGCGATTCAGATATTCATCTGGATTGAGTTCAGGGGAGTACGCGGGAATGTAGAAGAGCTCTATCTCGGACTCGTTCGCCTTGGCCCACGCTTTGACTTTTTTGCCATGATGCACAGAAAGATTGTCTGCAATAAAGAACACTTTTCGATCGTGGCTCTGAATCAATCTACCCAGAAAGAGGATGTACTTGAGTTGGGTCATTCGAGCTGTGTAGGTCATGAATCGCATTTCTCCCTTGTTGGTGACAGCCGAAATGTGGTTGAGCTTCAGCTTTTTGCCGCTCTCGCGAACTTCGGGAGTCTTGCCCTTCTTCGAATAACTTCGTCCAGCGTGAACTTCGTTAGTGGTTTTGCCTTCATCGCCCCAAAATATGGTTGCGCCCTCTTCCTTGGCTCGCTTTTCAATAGCTGGATACTCCTCCTCACGCCAGCGCCGGACAGACTCGCTATTCTGTTGGTAGGCCTTGCGAATTGGAACTTGAGGAGTCATACCCCAGCGCTTTAAATAGTTTCCCATTGTAATTAGACTCAAGGTGATCCCAAACTTTTCTTCGATCAAATCTCTAACCGCAGCCCTCGTCCAAAGGACAAATGGCAATTTCAATTGATCGGGCATATTATCGGTGATCAGATTAACAATCGTGGCGCACTGCCAAGGCAATAGTAACCGTTTTTCGCCGACCTTACGACCCCGCTTCACTGCTCGAAGTGCGTCCCACCCTCTCTTTTCATACTTACGACACCACCGGTTTACTTCTTGCCGACTTACTCCAAGCGCACGAGCTGTTTCCCGTTGGGTGTAGCCTTCTTCAACAACCATACGCACCGCAGTCATTCGGAGGTGCTCTTGCTGGTCAGGCGAAAGCTTTCTGGCGTCTCTCTTCATCCCTAACAATACCACATCATTAGGTGTCGGCTATTTAATTTTCGGATTAATAACAGCACCAAGCACGATTCCGTCGACGGCCGCGACCTTCGTCAGATTCGTGGCGCAATCCACACCACCGTTTTTTTGCATCGGCAGGCGTATGCACCTGGTCCAGTCTTCGCTGCGCGTCAGCTCGCTAACCTCACTGAGATCGGCTACCTGGTCTCCATTTTTTCGTCAAACGTGCGCTTCGCCGCCGCTTTCCTTCAAGCACGCAGCTCCGACGGTTCCACCCGGCTTTTGCCATCCCACTTCATTTTTGGACGGGTGAGGATGACCAATTTGCCCGCGCTGCAATCAACTCATCTACATCCCAGAGGCCGGAGCGGGGGACGGTGTCGGCGGGGAGGAGGGCGAGAACCAAAAGATGGTTTAGATCCTGTACGATCCTTAGATCCACTGCATCAGCAACCAGGGATTCAACCTTAGGATCTGACCGCCACCTCTCCCCCTGCGTCCTTTGCCGAAACTTAATCTGCCATCCAAACTTCGTTTTGGCGGCCATCGCCCAAGGATAACTCAACACGGCGAAAATCGGGTCGGAAACCTGATTGAAAAAACGGACTTGGTGTTCATATGAGGGTTCATTACTGAAGAACTCTCCTGCTGGATTTCTAAATAGTTGGGGGGGACCGAACGGATTGTAGCTTTCCACGGCTTTCTCAGCAAACGTTTCTGAGATTTGCGCGTTTTCGATCTTGGCAATTTGTCCCCCGGATCGGATAACCAATAAAAAACGTTCAGACACCCATGCGAGCCGCCTGGGATCTTCCACTTCCAACACTTTTCTTGGGTTAAGTGATTTCGCGTTTTTCCCATAAAGAGACACTGATCCATCACGGTGAATGGCCACGGCCAAGCCATCGTATGCAGCCAGTTCGGCGATTTCTTGGGCAGTTTTGAGGCCCGGAAATGAATCCGCACCATCCCCGGCAACCCACGCTTCGCCCCGTTTATTCAACGTAAACAACTCGGCCCCGTCACGATTTCGGATTGCAACCACAGCGCCCGGTGGGGACACTATTTTGCCGCTGGTACGCCACCAGACGGCCTCTCCATTGGAGCGAATCGCAACCGCTTGAGGCCCGCCAAATCTTCCAAACTTCACTAAATCGTCATAGTCATCGTTTTGAATCGGCTTGAGCTTGCGGTGATTTGAATCAGCTTCGGCTTTTTCAAGAAAGAAAGCCACCAAACGGCACTTTTCTACGGGAAGTGGAGGCAATTCTGGTATGGGAAGCGGTAGCTTGGGAAGCGTCGGATGCGTTAGCCGTTTGGCAATCGGATCGGCCGCGACATCCTCGGCATCGCCGGTCACCTGAGCCGCGGCTCCAGCACCCGGCTCTTGCCCGAACGGTCCGCCCGGAGCCTGACTACCGCCGTTCATCAGCCAAGCCACGCTTCCCACTAACAATGCCACCACGGCGCAAATCGCCACCAGGGGCAAAACGGCTAACTTGCTAGGCTCAGCCGGGGTTTGGTCCGAACCGGAAGTCCGCACCTCATCCACATCCGTCCGCAAATCCGTCGCGCTCTGATACCGCGCGTCCGGCTCCTGTTCCATCGCCTTGAAAACCACGCCGTCGATGCGCACATCGAGCGCTTTCACTTTGCTGGGCGGTCGAACTGCGCCGCGCGGGATGTCGCCGGTGAGCATTTCGTAAAACATCACGCCCAAGCTGTAAATGTCGGCGCGATGATCGACGTTAGCGCCGTCATCCATCTGCTCCGGCGCCATGTAGAGCGGCGTGCCCATCGCGGTGCCGGTCATGGTAAGCCCGCCCATTTGCTCGGTTTCGGAAACCACCTCTTCGCCGACCAATTTGGCCAGGCCGAAGTCGCCGACTTTCAGATTGCCGCGCGAATCGATGAAAATGTTGGCCGGTTTGATGTCGCGATGGACGAATCCCTGCGAGTGGGCGTATTCCAGCGCATCGCAGATTTGGCTTACCGCGTTGAGCGCGCCGATTTGGTCGAGCCCGCCGGTTTTCATGAGCTGGTTGAGGTCGGTGCCATCGACAAATTCCATCGCGAAGAAGAGGTGACCCTCGGTGGTTTGACCGAAGTCGTGGATTTGCACGATGTTAGGATGATTGAGCTTGGCCATGGACTTGGCCTCGCGCCGAAATCGGGCGGCAAATTCAGGATCTTGGCCCAGTTCGGGCGGTAGGAGCTTGATTGCGACCTCGCGCTCGAGGCTTTCCTGAATCCCGCGGTAAACCGCGCCCATGCCGCCCCGCCCGAGGACGGCAGTGATTTTGTAGCCGGGCATCAGCGGCTCCAATTCTTCCGGCAGCGGCGGGGTCCAGCCTGCGATGGGTGGTTCGGCGTCCGGGGTTTCGGAAATCGCGTCCTCCATCAGTTTGGCGGCGTCGAATCCGGCCAAATCGGGCTCGGGCAGGGGCGAAAGTGGGTTTTCGAGACTCATGGCGAATGTCATTGGGCAGAAAAGATGGGTTCTGCCCGTTCCTACCGGGATCGAAGTCCAATCATTAAAACTTTTCCGTCATTTTTTCCGCATCGAAGAATTTTGTGGCCGCGAGGACCTGAACCAAGTGGCGCATTTCGGTCTCGAGCGACTCTCCCTCCGCCAGCGTGGCCGCGACTTCTTCCCGCACGATGGCGCGAAACCGGGTGCGCAGTTTGTGGGCTTTGACCCGAACGTTGTTCTCCGAGATTTGCAGTTTTTCGGCGACTCGCACTGCTTCGCCGTGCTTGGAACCCTGCAAAAGCGGGCTTAGCGCGGTAAACATCTCGCCGCGCCCTTTTTTCTCCTCCTCGGCGCGCAATCGTCCCAGGCTGCTCTGCAAAATCGCTCGCGCGCAGCGGTATCGTAGATCTGATCGGGCGAAGCGTGCGGGGCGACCACATCGTGCTCGAGCCCGGCTTCGCCAATTTCAGAGCGAATGTGATTCAGCGAGATTTCCAGCTTTCGGCCCGCGCGTTTTTGGGCGTTTGCGCGTTCGTTTTCGTCAGCGAGGAGCTGTTTGAGGCAGAGCAGGAGGAAACTGCGCAGTTTTTTGCTCAGGTCCGCTTTTTGGAAGATCTCTTTCTCAAACGCGCGAACAAAAAAGCCCTGGGTCAGCTCCTCGGAGTCCTCCGGCGAGTTTCCCGCGGCACGCAGCCAGTTGTAGATAGGGAACCAGTAGATGTTGCAGAGGGCGCCGAGCGCCTCCGTTGCCTCGGCGGAGTTGTCGGATCTAATTTGGACGAGGAGGCTCTTTCGAGTGGTGGGGAAGGACATGGCGTCTACCCGGGAGGGTTCAGGCGACAAGCGCTTTTTTCAACTGCAATCCGGGCAACCCGGCGACAACTCCGCTGTCGTAGCGGACCTGGTTTTGATTGGATTGGACCGCGCCTACCAAGTCGCTCTTGGTGAGGTAGAGTGGTTTGGCCATTGGGCCCTAACATGATGCTTAAAAGCCGGCGTTGTCAGCCGTTTTTATCCGCCAGGTCTCAACTCCGCCGCCAGCAGTTTTTGCATCTCCGGCGTTGCGCCGGGCCAAAGCTTGCCGTTGCCGAAGGAGCGCGCGTAAATATGCACGAGCGCCTTCAATTCGCCCGCGCGATCCGGATTTTTCGCCAAAATGGCGGCCGAACGGCGAATGGCGTCGGCTGCCGTCCGCCGGTTCGTGCCCGGGTAGGGGCCAATCACCGCGCCAAAGGCGAGGACCGCTTTTTCACCCTCTCCTTTTTCGTCGAGAGCCAGTCCGCGCAGGTAGGACACTTCATTGGCCACGCCGGAACCGGGCGGGTTGTCGTTCAATGCGCCATCGGCAGCTTGAATCGCGCCGTCCCAATCTTTTGCGCCGATGGCGGACCAGACGCTGGCCACTTTTCGGGCGGCGCGCTCGGATGGAGGCAATTTGGCCCACTCGATGCGATTGACGACTTTTGGGATGCCGTCGGGCTTCATGAGCCGGCGGTAGCAATCCAGTAATCGCCGGTCCGCCAGGCTGGCAAAGTTGCCGACGGCGGGATAGAACGTGGAGCTGTTGCGCTTGCTGGCGATAGCCTCGAGTTTCAACGCGGCTTGCTCGTAATTTCGCTGGCGAAAGGCGTTCATCGCCTCGGCCCACTCGGTCGTTGGTGAAAACTCGACGTAGCTGATTTCGTTGTGCGAAAACGCGACCGATCCGGCGGCGGCTTCTTTCAGCTTGAACTCAATTTTCTCCCGTGAAACCGAAGAAACGACGCCTTGGAAATTGCGGCCGCTTTTGAGATAAGCCGTCGCTGAAACTTGAGACTGGCCGTAGGCGGCTATTGCGATAAAACCTGAAGCGAACAGGCACAAGAGCCAAAATCCCAGGCGGGGGTGAAATTGGGCGTGAAACTCGGTTTTTGGTCGAAAAGCAGTCATTTTTGCTGGGCGGCGACGTATTCATCGCGCCATTTGAAGAAAGTTTGCTTGGCTTTGTCAATGTTGGGGTGTTCCAGCCCCTTCATGCGGCGCAACATATCTTGCATCATCTTCAACGCCTCCAGGTTGCGGCCGGTATTCCACAAGATTTCCGACGCACGCATATAAGCCACGGTCGACCAATCCAGGTGACCCGGAAAATTCGCGTAGACGGTGATGTAGACCTTCAGCGCTTCATTGCGTTGGCCGCGTTCGTCCAAACACCGCGCATAATTGAAATTGGCTTCCGGGCGGGACCGGTTCCAGCTCGGGCTTTCCAGGTAATTCTCCCAAAGCGTCTGGGCTTGCTCGTGTTCGCCCTTCGTCATCAACACGCGCGCTAAACCCAGAGTGGCCTGCTCGTGGAGTTCGGAGTTATCCAGCTCCGCCAAAACGCGACGGAATTTCTCCTCCGCGGTTGCCAAACGCTTGGCGTCGCCGGAATCGTGGTCGAGCGTCGCCGTGCCGATTAGCGCATAACCAAGAGCCTCACCTTCGGGCCGCTCGCGCACGATGTATTCGTAGATATCCACCGCGGCGGCTTCCTTGCCCTGTTTGCCAAGATAGCTAGCCAGTTGAACCAGGGAATAGTTGCTCAGCGCCTTGCCGTTGCGTTGATAGAGCCCATCCAAGGCGCTGTAGCGCTCTTGCACCGCGGCTTCATCGATTTTGTCCATGCTTTGCAGGGCCTCAATTTGTCCCATCACCAGCCAACCATCCAACGCGGGCGACGCGCCTTTGCCGGAAAAATTTTCCAGGATGGCGACGACCTCATCCAAGGGGTATTGGTTGCCCAAAAAGCGGACGTAGCCTTGAAACAAGTCATCCAACTCGCTACCGGGCTTGTTGGCATGTTTGACGAGCAAGCTCTCCAGGAGACCGCGGGCGTCATCGCTGCGTTCCAGCGCCACCAGGGAATCCACGGCTGCCAGGGAGGCATCGGTGTTCCACACGTTGTCTGCATAGTTCGCGCGAAATTCGTCAAAATAGCCAACCGCGGTTTCGTGATCTTTGGCTTCAGCCGCCGTCGCGATCAATTGCTTCAGCGCGTAAGCTGCTACGTCGGTAAATCCGGCTTTTGTGCCTTCAGCGCGCGCGCGTTTGTAGGAATTGACCACGGTGTCGTAGCCTTGTTTCATTGCGGCTTGCGCATCGCCCTTGATATTATGCGCGCCCGGCATTTGCGGTGAATTAGGATGATCTCCCAGCAGCGTGTTGGCGCGAATGATGGCGTTGGGCGGATCTTCGGCAATCAGATAAGCCAAACCAGCCAAATAGAGCGCCGTGGAGCGAAATTGGGAATTGCGATAACTGTCCGAAAATTCATCGAGCAAAGGCGTCGCTTCACCCCATTTTCCAAGCTTAACCTTGGTGGAGGCCAAATAGAACAGGATGGGTTCGCGACGTTGGCCGTCGGGATAACTGCTCACGTAAGCCGCAAGCTCGGGTTCCGCCGCTTCAAACTGATTTTGCAGGTAAAGCGACGCTGCGGCGACGAAGTCCAGCCCTTCGCGTTCCGGCGTTCCCGTCGCAATTCCCGGCCGGGCGGCAACGGCCATTTCGTGGGCGCGCGGATAATCTCCGCGAATGAACACAACCTCCGCCAAAACCCGCGAAATGCTGGATTTTAGCGCGTGATCCGGAAAATCGTCGAAAAACCGGTTGCCGTACTCAAACGCGAGATCCCAGTCGCCGATCTGCGTCGCGCAAATCACCAGGTTGTGCATCAATTGCGGCGGATCGCCAAATTTGGGGAAATGATCGACGAGCTGGCGGTATAGCGATAACGCGGATGATAAGCTGCCGACCTGATAGTGCGCCGCAGCCATCCCGAGCATGGTGTTCGCGTGGAGATCCTGCGTTTCGCCGATCTCTTTTTCCAGTTTACCGATGGCTTCTTCAATTTTGCCAACCAGCTCGGTTTGATTTGCCGATGACGCCTGATCGCGACGCCGCGTCAGGGCGGATTTCCGCTCCTCCAAACGGTCGATGACCGGATGCGGCGGTGTCATGAGGTTGTACCATACCAGCGCCTGAAGCGGGTCGCCATCGCGAAGCGTTTTCGCCGCCAAATTCGCCAAACGCGGGTTCATCACCTCCAGGTCCGCGCTCGAACCAAACAGCGAACCGGCGTGTTGCTGAACGATGCCCATGGTGGCGTCGCCTCCGCTCATTCCACCGCCCGCGGCGAGCAAGGTGAAGGCATTTTGAATGGCGTCGCCCGGCAGATTTTCCAGATCCAGCACCTTGCTTAGCATAGCACGCCCTTCGGCTTCCTTGCCGGTTTTGATGAGGCACTGCGCCAGGTTCATTTCCACGGCCAATCGGTTAATCGGCGGATTGCGCTTGGGATCCTCCTTCAGCGTGGTGCGGAATTTTTCGGCCGCTTGGGCGTATTGTTGTTGGGATTGCAGGACCAGCCCCCATTGAAACAAGGCGTGCTCGCGGAACAGATTCGGCGCTTGGCCGTCCATGCGATCTTGATTCGAAAAATCTTCGTAACACGCCTTCAACGGACCAATTGCCGCTTCCAGATCGTCTTTTTTGATCAAAAGCATGCCCTTAAGATAATAAAAATGGCCAAACGCCGGTCCGTAGGTCGATCCCCCGGATGCGCCTTCCTTTTCCAGGACGCGCTCCACGATTTTAAGCCCGTTGTCGAAATCGCCGGATTCCAGCGCGGTGACACCGGCATCGTAAGCCTTGGCCAGGTCAAAATTTTGCGCCGTCAGGCGACTATGCAGCGCCAGGATCAAGCAAAGTAAGCAACAAAGCCGTGTTATCATAAAACCGTGGGAATTCACCGCCGGTTGGCGCGTTTCAGCAGTTCGCCCTCCGCATACATGCCGCCGGTGGTGCTGGCCAGTTTGGTGAGGAAGGATTTGTAGTTTGAGTTACTCAACCGGTCTAACACGTGGATGTTGACCTTAGTACCCTTCCCCCGTGCGTCGGCAGTGAGTTTTTCCACGTAAGCGCCAATCAGCATATCCTGGTAATCGCTGAAGACGAAGATGGTTTTCACATTCTTCTCCATCAGATACTGGACTCCAGCGCCCAGCGTGTCCGCCCGGCGATTGATGAACCAGCAGTTGGGAAGTGTCTTCAAATCCTGGTCCATTTTCTTGGCTTCGGAGCTGAACAGGGCCGGCAAATCGGAGTTGGAGGAATCAGCATCCCGATAGCGCACGGCTGTTGGGCTGCCTTGCACGTACTCAAAAATAGAGCTGTTCACGCAGACGACGTGGGCGGTGCGAAACACACGCTTGATCTCATCCACCACGATGGGCACGTAACTATGCATGGAGCCGGATACATCGAACACCACGCCCATGTTTCCGGCGACTTTTTGCCCGAAAAACATCGCACCTTTGCCCAGCCTTGTACTACTACCGAAACCGACGCCCAAGTTTCCTTGGCCCAGGCCAATTTGCATGTCTACCTCCTGAAAATCCGGAACCGCGGTCGTCGCCAGGCTGGCGGAGCGCAGCATTTTGGTCATGGGCGGCGCGGCGGCGGAAACTTGGTCGGCGTGCTTCTTGACGGTCTGTTTTTGAATCTTTTTCTCCTGCATCTCCTTCACCGGCGCGATTTGCGCGACGATTTCCGGCTTTTTCTCCAATTTCGGCAAAATCGTGCGAATTCCGAGAAAAAGGGCCAGGAGCAAATGAACGCCGACCGCGGCAAAAATGGCGATGGTGCGCGTTTGGAGCCCTTGAGCGGGTGGTTTGACGTCTTCGGTAACTAGCATGCGAAATTTGGAAACTTGAAATTGGAAATTGGAAAACGAGGTTGGATTCTAACGCTCTTTTTCGCCGATTTGGAGCAAAATTTGAAGCCGGACGGAATCTCGATTCGCTTCGTTCACTGCGTTAGGCTGATGTTGTCGATTCCCGCGGCCGCGCAAGCATTGAGCACGTCGATGAAGCGTTGTTCGCGCGCATCACCCTCGCAATCGATGATGACAAACGCCTTGGAACCGGCCACTTTTGCGGCTGCCTGGTAGCGGCTGAGCCGGTCGCTCAATTGCGGCAATTCGCGCCCGCTGGAAGTTGGCTCGATCATCTCATCGTTCACGAAAACCGAGGACGTGGCGTCGATTTTCACCATCATTTGGTCCACTTTGACCGGTTCGCCGGTTAGCTGGGCGGTTCCGGGCAGCACCAGGTTCAGGTCCGCCTCCTCCTTCATCAATTGGGTGGCGACGATGAAGTAGATGAGCAGCAAAAACCCAACGTCGATCATCGGCGACATGTCGATTTCAGCTTCTTCCTGGTTGTCGAAGGGGTTGCTGGATTTTCGGCGCATCGGTTGGAAAAATTCGCGGTTACTCGGCGACGAAGGTGGAAAAAATGACGTCGTTAACTCCACCGCGGGCGCTGGCCTGCATCACCTCTTCCACGTGCTTGTGAGCCACGTCGCGATCCACGCGCAAATGGAGGCGCGTCTTGGGATTGGCCGATTTTGCGGTCTCGATCATGCGCTGGACGTCGATGGGTTGGAGGACACGCTCCTGAATGTCCAGAATCGCGCCATCACGCCGCACGTTGATGACCACGCGGCCTTTGGCGTCCTTGGGCACGCGCGCTTCGAGGGCGATGGGAATCTCGACCCCCTCGATTTGTGGCACGGTGATCATTTTCGATGCGACCATGAAAAAAATGAGCAGCAAGAACACCAGGTCGATCATCGCCGACATGTTCACGCTTGGCTTGTCGCCGTAGATGTTCTTGCGGGAGCGCGCCATGGTCGGGAGCGGAAAACGCGGGTTCGGTTACTCGTTAGAGGGCGTGTGAGGCTGGGGTTGGTAAGGCTGAGGTTGGTGGGGCTCGGGAACGTGCGGCTCCTCGGGCGCCGGTTCCGGCGGCAGCTCAGGCGCAGGCTCAGGAACGGGCTCCGGCGTCGGCTGTGGTTCGTAGGCCTGGTTAGGCTGCGGCGGAGCGGTTTGCGGCAGCGCGCCGGCCGCGTGTTTGGCAACGATGGCTCGGCGCAAGGTGTTCAGCAGGCGGTAAGCCTCTTTATCCGTCACCGCCACAAAGTGGGCCAGCCGATCGCGGAAAAAGTAGTAAACGAACAACGCCGGCACGGCAATCACCAAGCCCGCGGCCGTCGTGAACAGGGCCTCTGATATATTCGTCGCTAAGGAAGCCGGGTCGCCCATGCCCTCGCCGCCAAGCTTGTCGAACGCCTTGATCATCCCGGAAACCGTCCCCAGCAGACCGATCATCGGGGAAGCTTGGGCGATGACCGAGAGGTAGTTGATGGTCCGCGCCCGGCCGCGGTTGAATTCCTGGGACGCCTCGGCCATAGCGTCGTAAAGCGCGGTTTCATCCAGCACCTGGTAGCCGCGGTCGCCGATGAATTCCAGCCCGCCGGCCATCACCTGGCCCAAACACGTGCGACTGCGGTCGGCGCGATCCATTCCGCCGGCCACGTCGCCATGCTCCATGTCCTCGTGCAGGTTTCGCACGATGGCGTCAGGCGTGAAATTGCGCTTGTTCAGGTCGATGGCGCAATAAACGGCCAGGCCCACCACCACCACGGACAGCGCGATGAGCGGCCAGATGAAAAAACCGCCCACCTTGATGAGCTTTTCCAGGAAATTCTTGTAAACCACTGGTTCGGAGCTTTTTGCCTCGCCCCCGCCGGAATTGGGCTTGGCGCCGGAATTTTCAGTGGCCGAAGCCGGGTCATCGACGCCGGGAATCGAGAATTCGTCTTGTGCCACGGCCGAACCGGGGATCAGCATCAGCAGCGCGAAGGCGGAAAGGAATTTTTGCATGGGATGGGAGATTCTTGGACTTGGACGCGCAGAGAGAACCAATTTCGAGGGAAAAGGTCAACAGAATCTCACCCCCAGTTTGCGAAACCGGCCCGCGAACGGCCGCGGCAGGGCCCGGATGCGCTGAAAATGATATTATTGCCGCTCACACCCCATTTCGCGCCCCTTACGGTCCATTTTCGGCCTCTCGCACCCATTTTTCACCGCTCGCACCCCATTTTTCACCGCGCGCATCGCATTTAGGGCCGTCCGCTGTCAATTTATGCCCACTCACATCCCATTTTCGACCGCACCCACTCGATTTATCATCGCTTACTGTCAATTTATGTACACTTACATCCAATTTATGAGAATTGACAGAGGTTTTCAGAGCCGAGATTCTCATCACCAAGAAAACAACACCCATCCGGCGGAAAATTCGGAAAGGCCGAATCGTATTGCCGAGATTTCGCCGCATAGCCGCGCGCCAGATTGGGGAACATAATAAGCTTGCCTTAACAACTAATTTATCCTAATTTCAGGCGCAATTTCCATCCAACCAACTCCACCCATGAATGCTCGCCAAAACAACAAACTCCGCATGTATGGCGCACTAACCGCCTACTGCAACCTGCCCGAAAACGCCGAAGCCATCGCCGCAATCCCCGTCTTCCAAAGCGAATACAACGCCTTCAAGCCCATCCCCAATCAAATCCGGCTTGAAGCCAAAAAACAACTCACCAACAGCAGCACCGGCATCACCAAAGACAAAACCGTTCTCCGTAGCGAAATGGCCGACATCGCCGCCCGCGTCAGCGCCTCCCTCCAAGCCTACGCCATCATCACCCAAGACTCCGTCCTCCTTTCACGCGTGGAATACCCCCGTTCCTCCTTCATCAACGGCCGCGAAAGCACCTCAGCCAATCTCGCCGAAGAAATCCTCGAAACCTCCACCACCCACCTCGAAAACCTCTCCGGCTACGGCGTCGACCAAGCCCAAATCGACCAACTCGACCAAGCCATCGAAGAGTTCTCCAACGCCATCGGCAAACCCCGCGCAAAAATCGCCGAACGCAAAACATCCACTAACAAACTCCCCCAACTCTTCCACCAAGCCGACCACCACCTCGAATGCATGGACCTGCTCACCAAGCAACTGGAGCAAATCCACCCCCAATTCGTCGACGGCTACCGCACCGCCCGCACCATCATCGACCTCCCCGGCGGCCATCACCCCAGCCAACCCAACGAGCCTAACGAGCCTAACGAGCCTAACGAAGCCAACATCGCGCCCCTCGAAATTCCCCACTCCGACCCCGCTCCCCTGGAATCCGAAATTCCCAGCGAAGCCGACGCCGCCTGATTTTCCAATTTTCCAATTCCTGGCTGGCAATGCACATCGGCCTTCGGCCAAGTGACTACGATTCATGGCTGGCTGATTCGCTCACCTGACTACAACATCTTGTGGGTTCAAGAACGGCAACGCCGTTCCGTAGCGAAGCCCGGGGTTGCCGAAGTGAAACGCAGGCTACCCCGGGGATCCTGGCAAGGGTAAAACCAAGGCTGAAGGCCTTGCGGAACGTTTCGGATCACCTTCAGCGATCAATTTCAGGTGCCCGTTGATCGTTGATCCCGGGGTAGGCGTCGCTTCGCGCCACCAACCCCGGGCTTCGGTACCGGAACGGCGTTGCCGTTCGTTGGTTAGGTCAAGATGTCGTGGTCACTTGAGCGAATCAGCCAGTCATATTACGATTTAGAAAGCTCCAAGACGCCCCAACGAGCTCACCTCGTCGATGACCTCAATTTCAGCCGATTCGAGAATTATTCTGTCCTCCATTATTTTGTCATTTTTAATCTTGTCGTGTCCAAACAAGAAGGCAGAAATCGCCACATTCCCGTGATATTTTGACAACCTTGCAGGGAGAATTCTCCGCCACCTCTCCCCGCAAAGCACAAAGCACAAAGCACAAAAAAAATGCGCCTCCAGACATCTTGACATCGCCCTTTCGCCCCGATAACATCCCCCACCACAGGCGGCAGCACGCCTTCGTGACCATGCATCCACCGCACCTCCAATCCCTGCGTCCACCGCCCCGTTTCAATACACAATTATCCCTGCAAAAATGTTGAACACAAAAGGATATCCCTGCATTTTTGCAGGATATCCCCAGTTGAACTAAGCCTCGTTCCGAGGCAGAGGCGCGGAGGCGCTGCAATCTCTGAATTCCCTGTAAACCGGCAGCGATGAAAACTGAACCCGCAAAACCGCCCCAAACCGAATGGGACCGTGTCGCGGCGACGTCCCGCCGTTTCCGCACGGCCACGAAAATCAGCGTCCCGTTCCCAGATTTGTGCCTCACCCGGCTCGCCCCGCACCGGGGCGAGCGGACCGGATTGCCGGGAACCGCAACGCCCGCCACCGTGGCGATTTTCCGGCGCTCGGACCTTGACGCCAGAGACCGCCCCTATACTTTCCCCCAGCAAGCCGGTTGACCGTTTCCCCGTTGGCCGCCGGCTCAGTTCAACAGGCAAGTATGCCATGAAGCCGATCACCTCGAATCTGAAAACGGAAGTCAAACGCGGCTTCACGGCATACTTGCCTTAACGTTCTGCGGAGAGAGATAGAATGACTCGGGCTCAATATCACGACGATTCGTTCAAGTTTTTAGGCATTGAGCCTGTATTTGCCAATCTAGAACAAATTAGGGACAGGGAGAAAACTTGTGGTTTCAGGTTCCCCGCTTCAGTCGTCGAGTGGTATGCAATTGAAGGTGGCTATGACTTTCTGAATTCAGCTGAAGAAGGGAACATGAGCAGAGGCGGCAAAATTGTTCCAATTTCCGAGTTGGGAGATATTGAACCAGCCGATTCGCCAATTCCGCACGGTGGATACCTTCAGATTTATCGACCCGGCGAGGGAGATTTTCCGATTTATGTCATTCTAAATGGAGCGGATGATCCTCCAGTTTTCAGCGATGCGTCAACTCGAGATGAGGATGATTTGTTGGTGCCAAGCTTCTACAAGCACGATGATCGGTTTTCAGACTTTGTCCTAAAGTGGCTGGTTCGCGGTACAGAGCATGGACGGTCTTAAGGCAGGCGCGCATAACAACCGGGGCGAGCGGACCGGATTGCCGGGAACCGCAGCGCCCGCCACCGGGGCGATTTTCCGGTGCCCAGACCTTGACGCCAGAGACTGCCCCTATACTTTCCCCCAGCAAGCCGGTTGACCGTTTCCCCGTTGGCCGCCGGCTCAGTTCAACAGGCAAGTATGCCATGAAGCCGATCACCCCAAATCTGAAAACGGAAGCCAAACGCGGCTTCACGGCATACTTGCCTTAACCCGAAGTTGGAGGCAATAATCCGGGCAACTTGCTTATTATAAGCGACTTATGAATTTTCATGGCAAAATATGTGCCCATGTAAATGATATTTTGTATTAATTTTTGTTGATATTTAATACTATTCGCGCAATATAGCGCACCCATGTATATTGAATCGGTTCCCAACCGCAACTCCCCACCCTGCATCCTCCTGCGCGAATCCATCCGCGAAGGCAAAAAGACCCGCAAGCGCACCATCGCCAACCTCACCTCCTGGCCCAAAGAAGTCGTCGAAAACCTCCGCATCCTGCTCAAAGGCGGCCGCGCCACCGAGACCTCCCTCCAAGACAGCTTTGACGTCGTGCGATCCCGATCCCACGGCCACGCCCACGCCGTGGTTGCTCTCATCAAGAAACTCGGCCTGCCCGCCATTATCGAGCGCAGCGACTCTCCGCAACGCCGGCTCGTTCTGGCCACCATCGCCGGACGCATCCTCTTCCCCGGCTCCAAACTCGCCTTGGCGCGCGAGCTTTCCCCCGACACCGCCAGCTCCACTCTAGGCGAACTCTGCGGGCTCGATCCTAACACAGCCGTCAACGTCAAAGAGATCTATTCAGCCATGCACTGGTTGTTCGAAAAAACAGCCTAACATTGAGACAAAATTGGCCAAAGCCCACCTCAAAAATGGCACGCTCGTCCTCTACGACCTGACCAGCACCTGGTATGAAGGCGAGACCTGTCCGCTGGCCGAGCGCGGCTACAATCGTGATGGCAAAGCCGGCAAAAAACAGGATCAACATCGGCCTGCTCTGTGATGAACGCGGCTGCCCGATTGCCTGTGAAGCCTTCAAAGGCTCCACCGCCGATCCTAACACCGTCGCCACCCAGATCACCAAACTGCGCGAACGTTTCGGGCTAAGCAAAGTCATCCTCGTCGGTGACCGCGGCATGATCACCAGCGCTCGTATCGACGAAGAATTTCGCGGCGTAGAGGGCCTGGGCTGGATCAGTGCGCTGCGCAATGACGCGATTCAAAAGCTCGCCAAAAAGCAGGCGTTGCAGCCCGAACTCTTCGACGAATACGGCTTGGCCGAGATCAGTTGCGAAGAGCTTTATCCCGGCGAGCGCCTCGTCGTTTGCCGCAATCCGCGCCTGGCCAAAGAGCGTACCGAGAGGCGAGAAGCGCTGCTTGAAGCCACCGAACAAGCTCTGCAAAAAGTCAAAGCCACCGTGGGCCGGGCGCGACATCCTTACCGTGGAAAGGACCGCATCGCGCGCCGCATCGAGCGCGATATCGCCAAATACAAGATGCTCAAGCACTTCGAGTTGAACATCGGCGAAGACAGTTTGGATTGGACGCGCAAGGAGGATTCGATTCAACGCGAATCGCGCCTCGACGGGCTCTACGTGGTGCGAGCCGGCCGGGTTGGCGCCGAGGAGATGGATAGCGAGGGGTTGGTGCGTAGTTATAAAAGCCTGGCTAATGTGGAAAAAGCTTTTCGCAATCTCAAGACGGTCGATTTGCAGGTACGCCCCATTTTCACAACGACGAGGAAATGGTGCGCGCACACATTTTTATCTGCATGTTAGGCTATTATGTAGACTGGCATATGCGCGAGGCCTTGGCTCCGATGCTCTTTGCCGAGGAGGATCGCGAGGCGGCCGCGGCCAAGCGCAAGAACATCGTCGCACCAGCGGAGCGTTCCGATACAACGCTTTCGAAGGTGTCGAGCAAGGTTGATGAGGAGGGGCGGCCGGTGCATAGTTTGCGCACATTGCTGGGTAATCTTTCGAGCATCGTGTCATCGACATTTCGGCCGAAGCTTGAGGGTGCCCCAACGTTTGAGAAGCTCACTCAGCCCACGGCCGATCAGGCGCGGGCCTTTGAGGCTGTTGGGAGTGCGCTCGCCGGGTTAGGCCGAAGTTGGGGAGGGGGTTTACTGGTTTGCTGCAGGTTGGGCAGATTGTGCCCAGTAGCGTGCAAAATGAATCATCTGTAACTCGCTTACGGTCAATGGGAAGTCACGGATTGGGCGGGTTAACTTCGGCTTAACGTTACGGCAAGAATTATGGACGCACAGAAGACATGCACCGTCTGCAAAACTCCTCAATCGCAAGGCTCGAAAGACTGTGAACGTTGCAAACTCCCCCTCACGGTTTCGGAGATGGTTCACCTCACCTACGAGGAACTCACTACGCTATTCACGAAGTATTTAAATGCTGAAACTTGGGGCGAGGTAGTTTGGGCCTTTGAAAAAGCCAAGATTCCTCTCAAGAAGATGCATAGCCCGAAACCAAAGAAGGATTATCGCATGACCGTTTCCGACATAGTCTCGGCTAAAGCGGTCTTGGATTCTCCAGAAGACTACCCCGATGAGGAGGACGCATTGGACAAATTCTTCGATCGTATGGACCCCGCATTCGAAGCTGCGGAAAAATATGGTGCACCAGTCCTCAAATTTGCGGGCAAGGTACTGGTAAAAACCGCGGCCAATATGCTGGGCGGACAAACAAAAGACTGAGCGCCGCTGTAAGGACCAACGGCCCTAACAAATTAAGGATAGACTCGACCAGCGGGCGCTAGCCCGATGAGTCGAGTCTATCCATTGTTGGGCGAAGCGCGGTCCAACTACAAGCCTAGGCCGATTGGCGGGCGCCGGGGTTCATTGACGCGTTGGTGGCCTTAGGAGACGATGGCTGGGCACGACGAGGCGCACTTCGCTTCGGGCGGCAAAGCAATCTGATCCCAGGGAGGGCGATAAGTAAGAGTAGGCGGAGTCGAAGGTTCATCGATCCATCGCTTGGGTGATCCAGGGTGGAGAGCGACCCCGGCCCCAGGCTTGCAGAAAACACAGGCGCCCGCCGCACTCCGGACATTCCAGGCCAGCTTGCCCGGTTTCGGCGGCACAGCCCACTTCGGACGGTGAGGATAGCGGCCAGTCCAGCAGCGCGCAAATCCGGGCCATCTCCTCATCGGCACGATGCTTGCGCTGGTTCTGCTTCCAATTTCGGCCCAGGGCGGGGAAGAGCAGGCGCGGATGCCTGTGATACTTCCACCACTGGCCCAGCTCATCGAGCATTGGCGCGGGCAGGGGCACGTAGCGTTCTTTGGCGCCTTTGCCGTGGATCTTGACCCGGTTATTGTCGCGCTCGATCTGGCTGAACTTGATACTCAGTGCCTCGCTCAGGCGCAACCCGCATCCAGCCGCGAAATTCCACCGCCCAGATGCGGCCGTCCGGGTCGAACTCAAACGTCACCGGATCGACGACCAGCGGCTCCGCAGCGACCAGTTCCACGCGAAAACCCGGCGCGACCTGGAAAGATTTCAGCGCATCCTCCGGGCTCAACGCCGGCGATGGCGGGATGGGGACGCGTTTCCAGATTTCTTCCGCGGAGAAGGGATCGTACTTGGTGAGCGATTTTTCGCGGTGGGTGATTTGGCGTTCCTGCGGGACGGATTGGGCGAGCACGCCGGTTAGGCCGGATAATCCCAGGAAAACGCAAACGAACGTGGATGCGGGCGGATTCATGCGGGAATGGAACGCGGCCTGGCGGCGGTATCAAGGGGCAAGGGGAACACAAAAGTCATGGCTGACCGCGGCATTTGCACAAGTAGGACAGTCTTGACGCGAGCCATGCTCAGGTTTCACGTGGCCCTCATGAGTTCACGTCTTCTGATCTGTTTCGCCTTGGCGATCTTCGGGGCCCAGCCCGCCGTCCTTTCCGCGCAGCCCAATGTCGTCGTCCTGCTCGCGGACGATCTCGGCTGGAAGGACGTCGGATGTTACGGTGGACCGGTGAAGACCCCTGCCATTGACGGATTGGCGGCGAAAGGGACGCGCTTCACCGATTTCTACTCCGGCTGTGCGGTCTGCTCGCCGTCCAGAGCCGTTTTGATGACGGGACGTCAGCATATTCGCACCGGAGTCTACAGTTGGATCTACGACGCCGCCCAAAACTCTCATCTCCTGGAGCGCGAGGTCACTTTGGCGGAAATCCTCAAAAAAGCCGGCTACGCCACCGCCCACATCGGCAAATGGCACTTGGGCCTGCCAACGGCCGAACGCGACAAACCGACCCCGGACAAGCACGGCTTCGACCACTGGTTCGCCACTTGGAACAATGCCGTACCAAGCCACCGCAATCCGAAGACTTTTATCCGAAACGGAGAGCCGGTTGGCGAACTGAAGGGCTACTCCTGCCAGCTCGTCGTCGATGAAGCCATTTCCTGGCTGGAAAGCGGCGCGCCCGGCGATTCGCCCTTTTTCCTCAACATCTGGTTTCACGAGCCGCACGCGCCGATCGCCGCTCCGGACGATATCGTGAAGCGGCTACGGCGAATTAAAGGACAAGGCCGCGATCTATTCCGGCACCATCGACAACACCGACCGTGCGATTTCGCGCCTGCTAAAAAGGCTCGCGATGCTGGATTCGCCGGAGAACACGCTCATTTTTTACGGCTCGGACAACGGCAGCTACCGCGATGACCGGACCGGAGGGCTGCGCGGCCGCAAGGGGATGAATTGGGAGGGAGGGATTCGCGTGCCGGGTATTTTTTGCTGGCCGGGAACCATCGCAACAGGCCAGGTTTCGGCCGAACCGGCGGGCCTGGTGGATTTGCTGCCAACGATTTGTGGTTTGTTAGGGTTGCCGAAGCCGGAAGGGGTGCATTTGGATGGATCGGATCTTTCGCCTCTGTTGACTGGCCGGAAATCGGGTTTCCAGCGTCATCAGCCTCTCTTTTGGCACTTGCAGAAGTCGCGGCCCATCGTGGCGATGCGTTCGGGCAAGTATAGCCTGGTGGCGGATCCAGACTACGAGCTTTCCACGAGCAACACGTTTCAAGAAGCCTGGATTCCGGCGATTAAAAAGGGCGGTTACACCAACTTCCAACTGTTCGATCTGGAAGCCGATCCAAATCAAACCAAGAACCTGGCGCAGGAACAACCAGAGCTAGTTGGACGGCTGAAAAAGCAATTGCTGGAGATCAATGCAAGTGTCATGGCCGATGGCGAGGACTGGCATCTGAAATAATGGAGCAGCGCAAGATCGGCAGGCTTCACTTCCGCTCACTAGCGACCAACTCCAAATACGCGCGATAATCCGGGCTTCGCGTCTCTGCGATGACTTTGGCGAATTGTGCCGCGTCAATGAATCCACGATTGAAGGCGATTTCCTCGATGCAGGCGACCTTCAGGCTTTGTTGGCGCTCGATGGTGCTGATGTAGTTGCTGGCTTCCAGCATGCTCTGCGGCGTGCCCGTATCCAGCCAGGCAATGCCGCGCCCTAACAACTCCACCTTCAATTCGCCGCGCTTGAGGTATTCCACGTTCAGGTCGGTAATCTCTAGTTCGCCTCGGGGCGAGGGTTTCAGGTCCTTGGCCGTCTGCACCACGCGCTCGTCGTAAACGTAGAGACCCGGCACGGCGTAGCTGCTCTTGGGCTGCTGGGGTTTTTCCTCAATGCTAAGCACATTGCCCTTGCCGTCAAAATCGACCACGCCAAAGCGTTCCGGATCGCGAACGTGGTAGCCAAACACACAGGCGCCTTGTTCCCGAGCCAGCGTTTGGCGGAAAAAGTCCAAATTGCCGTAAAAAATGTTGTCGCCCAGGATCAAAACCGCGCCGGAACCGGCCAGGAAATCTTCGCCGACCAAAAACGCCTGGGCGATGCCCTTTGGCTCGGGTTGAACGGCGTATTGAAGGTTCAAACCCAGGTTTTTCCCGTCCCCCAGCAGGTCTTCGAACTGCGGGGTGTCTTTGGGGGTGGAGATGATGAGAATGTCGCGCAGGCCGCCCAGCATCAGGGTTGCCAGGGGGTAATAGATCATCGGCTTGTCGTAGATGGGCAGCAATTGCTTGCACGCCACCTGCGTTAGCGGATAAAGCCGCGTTCCCGCGCCGCCGGCTAGGATGATGCCTTTTCGGTTAATCATTCGGTTGGTGTGGTGATCGCAAAATATCTATGCGAAATGAAATTTTGGAATCCAATGAAAAAGTGCTCGCTGTCGCTCGAAATTTTAGGATCGCGGTCTTCTTTTCCAATTTCGGCGTTGCTCGATCGGTCGCTGAGCCGCTCAGCTCCCTTCAGAGCGCCTTGAAATTGAAAAAGAATCCTCGCGAATTTCGCATACCTATTTCGCGATCACCACACTAGTTGGACGCGAAAACGGCGCTGGTCGAGGGAAATCAACTCGAATTCCGGCGCCCCAAGTTTTCAGGGGCGGCGCTCATCGGCCTGGATCTGGCCCACCGCCAAAAAATCAACAATGAGGCTCACGATTTGTCCGTCGGCATCCAGTCCCCAGTAGCACGGATAGCTGCCGTCGCCATGGCCTGAGCGCAATTCGATCCAATCGGGAGGATTAGGCGGTTGGGAGCGAATTCTTAGCATCGGAGGCTTCTCCGGCGGATGCCGCAATCGGCTGAGCATTTCCCGCATGACGGCCTTCGATCCCGGCTCGTGCGGGATTTCGGCTAGTTTTCGATCGATCACTTCGTCGGTGAAAGGCCGACCGGTGGTTTGCTCGATCATCGCATCGGCCAAGCGTCGCTCCTCCTGGTAGGTCAGTTGCACGAACGCCGCTGCGTCAAAAATCGAAACGGCGCCTGAATCGACGCCCACGTGGTAATCGCCACCTTCTTCAACTCTCACCGCCGGCTTGTAGGTCACCGCCTCCGCATCCGGACGGAAAAGGATCCGCGCCGCCAAGTTGTAGCGGCCCGCATGGCTCACTTGCACCTCGTAATCACCCGGCGCAACCGGGTGGGTCAACGGACGGAATTGGTGGCCCGACCAACCGAAATCGAAGACGCCGATTGCCCCCGTGCTGAGGTGAATCGGGCCAAAACTGGTGATGGAAACCGCCTCGAAGCCGGATTCGAAGGTTTCCGTTTTGACCCGGGTTCCCTCCGCGAAAGAGACGCTGCAGCGCCCAGAAGGCGATCGCCATCCAGCAGCGGCGGCAGTTCCGCATTTGGGTCAACCAGGGCCAAAATTCGGCGTTGTTCGGTTTTGGAGAAAAGGGAGTCGTTGGAACTGTGAGTTTCCAGGGTTTCCGGGAAGGGGTCGTGCATCGGGAGTGTGGACGGGCTAAAGTCGGGCCCATTTTGTGGCCAAGCGGCCTTGAAAAACAGGAAGGCGAGAACGGCGGGCAACAAGAGGTGCAGGGCAAACTCGATTTTCACCTTGCGTGCCATCAGTCGGCCTGCCTCGCGCGCGTTCGCTTTGGCCTCGTTGCTGTAGGGGGTCACGATCGGGCGGCCCTCGGCATCGCGGGCCAGGTTTGCCATTACCTCGGCATGTTCCGCCGGAGAAAGTTCGCGAAACCGTTCGCGGAAGTGGGGGATTGGAAAAGAGGAGCAAGTCCAATAGCCATCGCCGTCATCAATGAGGCGCCAACGCAAGTTTCGCCCCCACAGCTTGTCGTTTTCGGTCACACCGCTAAGCCAATTCTTGCCACGGCGAACGACTTTTGTTTGGCCGGGTGGGTAAACGTCGTCGCCATTGATGGTGTATGTTTTCCCGTCGATTTCGACGCTCACCATTGTCCCGATAAGCGGTGCCAGCAACTCTACCTGACGGCTATTGAAATGTGGCGAGTTGTTGAGGTAGGCCAGGGTAGCCACTTTGTCGGAAATGTATGCTTTTCCAGGTGGACCGTCCCAAGGGTCGGGATGATCGCCAAAGCGCAGGTAGTAAGCCAAATATCGCCAAAATCGCACCATTTGATGATCGCTCATAAAATTCGCACGCTTGACGGTTGTGCCAAACAGCTTGATGCGCGAGCGAAGATTTTGCGCTTTGGCGTCAAGTTAGGACCGGTGGCTCGTGACGGCGAGAAAACTGCCGAAAAACTGCGGACATTTGGGCAAAATGCGGCGAGTTTCGCCTCTCAAACCGCGATAGCTAGCCCAATGACACCAGCCTACACTACCAGCAACCTTTTCTTCTCCATCGCTCTCATTCTTACCTGCGCACCAACGGTCGCGCTGCGAGCTGCGCCGGAAGATTCCGTTCCTGCAGCGGCGGCTGAGAACTACCCTGCAACAGCGGATGAGGCGCGTAGCCGGGCCCGGTTGCTCTACGAGGCGATTCATGGCGCATTGCAGATTATGCACCGCGATTTCTTCGATCCGGACGACAAGAACCGGATCCCTTCGGCATCGCTTGAGGACGTCTTCAAAGTGATGAAGGAAACCCGTGGGGTGGAGCTGCGTTGGCTGGGAATGAACGCGAAAATCATGGATGTGGAGCACAAAGCGCGGGATGATTTTGAGAAGGCGGCCGTTCAGGCGGTGATTCGGGGAAAGGAAGAGTTCGAGCAAGTGGAGAACGGAAAATTCCGCTACGTTGGCGCCATCCAATTGCACAACCAGTGCCTGAAATGTCACGTGCCGCATCGCACGAGCCTGGAAGACCGGTTTGCCGGGTTGGCAATCTCCATGCCGCTGAAGGGCGCATCGAAATAGGCCGAAAATTCGAACCGGAACCGGCCGGGGTTCGTCCAAGATGACATGCGAACCATCATCCTAGGCTTTGGCGTTTTGGTAGGCGTGTTAGGGCTTTTGGGCTTGTTGCGGCCTTCGGCGTTACTAAATCTGATTGGCTTTCTGAAGCGGCCCGCCGGTTTTTGGGTGGCGGTGTTATTGCGGCTGGGAATTGGCGTGGTGCTTATCCTGGGCGCGGCTGCGTGCAAATTTACCTTGGCGCTGCAAATTCTCGGCGGCGTTGCGATTGCGGCGGGGCTCGGGATGCTCGTTTACGGGGCCCAGCGTACCAGCAAGCTCATCGACCGTTGGGCAGACAAGCCTCCCGGGTTTATCCGAGCTTGGTCGCTCTTTCCCGTCGCGTTAGCCGGTTTTCTTTTCTATGCAGCGTGGTGAATACCGGAATCTCGGCGCTTTCCGAAGGAATTTAGTCTTCGTCGTCGTCCTCTCCGATAGCTGCCGGCAGGTCCACCCATTCTATGTAGGCCATGGGAGCGGAATCGCTGGCCCGGGGCCCAAGCTTGGTGATGCGGGTGTACCCACCCTGGCGCTCGGCGGCTGCCGGGGCCACCACATCAAACAATTTGTCCACGGCCTTGCGCTGGCCCAAAAAGGCTAGCGCGCGTCTGCGTGCATGGAGCGCCGCGGGCGTAACTTTGGCCGAGCCGTTCTTGTGCTTGTCTTTGGTCACTTCGTGCTTTTTGCCAAGCGTCACCATCTTGTCCGCGACCGGCTTGAGCGCTTTGGCTTTGGCCAGAGTCGTGCGGATTCGCTGGTGTTCGATCAAGCTGCACGCCAAATTCGCCAACAACGATCTACGATGTTGGGATTTGCGTTGAAGCTTTACGGTTTTTCGCCGGTGTCTCATGAAGGTAGGGGTGGTAGTAGTGGCCGCTCAATCGAGCTTATTCTTCGACGTTTGCAAGGTTTCCTTCGATCAAATCCGTCAATCCGCCGGTTCGCGGCTTTGTTTCGCCCAAAAGCGGCGTGGGGAAGGGAGATTCCAGCAGCGCCGGATCGAATTGCATTCCAAGCGACAAACCAAGTTCGGCCAGCTTTTCCTTGATCTCGTTGAGCGATTTTTTACCGAAGTTCCGATACTTCAACATCTCAGCTTCACTCTTCATCGCCAGTTGACCCACGGTGGTGATGTTGGCATTGTTCAAGCAGTTTGCGGCCCGGACGGAAAGCTCGATTTCGTTGACGCTCATGTTGAGAAGCTTCTTCAATTCCGCGTTTTCCTCGGTATCTTCGCCTTTATCCTCAATGAAGCTGACCAAATCGTCATCGTAATGGACAAAGACATCCAAGTGATGCCTGAGAATGGCTGATGCCTGGAGAAGGGCGTCGGAGGGTTCGACCCGGCCATCCGTCCAAATCTCCAGAACCAGTTTGTTGTAGTCGGTTCGCTGCCCGACCCGGGTGTCTTCAACATCGTAGCGCACGCGTTGGACCGGTGAAAAAATTGAGTCAATCGCGATAACGCCGATTGGCATTTCGGGATATTTGTTGTCTTCGCTGGTGTTGAACCCCCGTCCCACGCGAACCTCAATATCCGCCTCAAATTTGGTTTTGCGGTCCAACGTGCAAATGACCTGATCTTTGTTGATGATCTCGTACTGCGACACTTCCTGGATGTCGCCCGCGGTGACGACGCCCTGCTTGTCCGCGGAAATCGTCATGGTGGCGGGGTCCTTGTTTTCAAAGTGTTTGAAGCGAATTTTCTTCAAATTGAGGATAATTTCCGTCACATCCTCCACGACTCCCGGTAAGGAAGTGAATTCGTGAGCGGCGCCGGCGATTCTGACGGAGGTAATGGAAGCGCCTTCGAGCGAGGAGAGAAGGACCCTGCGAAGGGAGTTGCCAATGGTGTGGCCGTAGCCACCTTCAAAGGGTTCGGCGACAAAGCGCGCAAAGGTTTCGGTGGCGGTGTCCTCATCTTTGATGAGGTGCTTCGGCATCTCGAAGCGAGCAAGCGTAGTAGGCATCGATTTGATGGTTTTTGAAAGCCGGGTTCCCTTTGGGCGAGTCACACCGCGCTTTCACCTGGAAAGGCGGCCCCAAAGACCGACAGCAGTTGTCTAGACTCGGTTGGAGGCGGAATTAAGGAGAGGTTAGAGCGTTTGTAAACCAAAAAATGCTCAAAAAACACGTTCAAGCGAACAGGACATTTGATTAACCAGGCTGTACTATCCCGGCAAGATAATACAACGGTTTTTATGATTAGGACACGTTAGGAACTCTAAGATATTATGCAAATGAGGTTATTTTGCGATTAATTATAAAAAACGTTATTGACATAAGACGATAAATGGAGGACAAAACGGGACTATGAATACTGGCGATATCGCTAAACTAGACAAAGAAATCGCTCGCGTTGAAGGCGAGTTGGCTGGCTTACATCAACGCCGCGTCGCTCTATTACAGGCCGACCTTCAAGCAGCGCAACAACAAGCCACCGCTCACTCCGCGGGAAAATCGGTTGCTCCATCTAATCGTGGTGGACGCAAACCAGCAAGCGCTTCCCCTGCCCCGGTGAAAGCGAAGAGTACCACCAAGAAAAAGACCAAAACAAAAAGTAAGGGAACGAGGAAGCGGATGAGCAGCCAAGAAGTGGAGAGCAGAACGCTCAACACCGTTAAAGCTGCTGGCGCTACAGGTCTCTCCCAAAAAGAGATTAGCGATAAGTCCGGAGTCAACTACCAGACCACCGCCAAGAAGCTGAAAGAATTGCTCGAAGAAGGCAAAATTGGCAAGCGCGGCAAGCTCAAGAACACTCGCTATTTCTTGAAGGGCTAAGCTGCGGAAGCTTTCTGTTGTTTCCCCAAGTTTTAACCACAGTTTTTTTCAAAACGAAAAAGGGAGCCCAGCGGGCTCCCTTTTCGTGTTTTAAGCCTGCAATCTTCATGAAAATTGCAGGCCAGGCTGCCCGTCCCGTAGGGACCGATCATGTTAGCCGGGGCGCTTTAGCCCCCTGAACGCACGCAAAAAAACGCCTCGTCGCGTCAGCGACCGATTTATTCGGGCACGACGTCGTCTCAGCATGAACGGTCGCTACGCGACGTAAATTTAATGTCCGCGCTTCTACCGTGGGTTGAAACCCACGGCTAACATGCATAGTCGCTACGCGACATCTCGAATTTATCCCCGGAATGTGAGAACCTAGATTCACTCCAATCCCAGGCCACCGGTTGAATCCGGCAAAATCTCACCGACCAGCCGATTGATGCCTTCAGCGGCGAACTGGCTGGCTGGATACATTTGGCGGGATTTCAGGAACCAGGCCAAGCTGGAGCCGTTTTGATTGCGTTGCTCCAGTTCCTCAGCTTTTTTCAGCGCGCTAACGAATTGAGCGACCCGGGTTGCGCAATCCGAGCGGACTTTGCTGAGCGGAGGATCGTCCGGAAATTCCTCGAACACCGCTTCCACCGTTTCCCAGGCGCCGTGGGCATTGCCGACCTGGTTGAGCTTCTCTGCTTGCTGAATGGCGATGTCAATTTTGGTGATATTGCCGATAATCTGTTTGAGCGCGTCTTGGCGTTCGGCGTCATTTGTCAGGCCAACAGCGCCAATGTAACGCGCTTGGTCGTTGTAGATTTGGCGATAGCTCCGCGTGGCGATCAAACGGTCCAACTCGTTGATTGCTTGGATTTGTACGTTGCCCATCTCGCTGGTTTGATCGAACGCCTTCTTCAATTCCGGGTTTGTGGGCCAAATTTGCGTAGCAGCGGCGATATTTTCCTGAAACGTCTTCTTATCGCCGGTTAACGCGGCATTGACGGCCGTTTGGATGTGCATGCTGCTGGTTGTCTTGGCGATATTGATCGCGGCCATGGGCTTGGAATGGTCGAAATCATTCGCCAACGTGCGAAGCTCGTCGGTTTTCTCTTCCGCCAGCGCGTAGTCTTTTACTTCCACGGAGGAAAGAAGCTGGTTGTAGGCTTTGACGAATTTGAGGATCGATTGCTTCTTTTCCAACGCCACCGTTTGGATGGTGGGGAGATGTTCGCCAACGACAAAGGCTTCCATGAGCCGTTTGCTGGCGCTGGCCCGCTCATCCTTTTCAATCAGGAAATCAAAGGCCTCCACGGCTTGTTTGGTGTCGCGAATGGCTTCATTGGCCAAGGTATCCAGCGTGGTTACCGTTGGATCGAATCCCGCCGACTCCTTGAACAGCTTTTCCGCGTCAGAACCTTCCTTGAACTCGATTTTCCCGGCGCCGTCGGAGTAAAACTCGGTGTAAAGCCGCGCCGCCATGATGACGTGCTCGAACCGGCGCTGCATGAAGAACTGCACGATCAAGGATTGAAACTCCAGCTTGCTCTGAATGTCGGAAATTGCGATTTTTCCTTCATTGGCGGTGATTTTCGCCTGAATTTCGGCGTAGCGCGTGGCTTCTTCTCCCAAAAGCGACAACCGGCCGACAACGTCTTCGGCAGCTTCCGTTTCCTCGTCTTCCGAATCGCCGGATTTTTGCAGCGCCGAGCCTTCGCTAATCATCTCCGCGTTGCGAACCGCTTTTTTGCGTTCCTGGCGCAATCGCTCGTTAGCCAGCTCCAAATTCCCCACGCTGCGCCGTGCCAACCATACCCGGTAGATGGCGTTGGCAAGGGATTCGCACATTCTTCCGTCCTGGTCGAACTTTGCGGCCTGCTCCAGCAATCCGACGGCTTTTTGCATATCGATGCGCCCGCCGCGTTGCTTGTTATGCGGCGACAGGGCGTCGCGAACGCCTTGGACGATTTTGCGATACTCCACGTCGTCCTCGCTCATGGCGGGAGGAGAGTTGAGATATTTCTCGAACCTGGCGTTGAAGACGCGGTTGTCGTTGATATCCCACATTTGGCCCTCAAACATCATCGTCTCGCTGGAAGGATCGAAGAGCGGCAAGATGTTGCCCATGATGTTCTGGTCGCCCTTGTTGCTATTGTCCTCGGTAACGACGGTGGTGGTGTTTTGGGGGCTTCCACCGTTGTTTTGCTGACCTTGTCCAGTCGATTGCGGGGAAAACACCTGCGCGTTGAGCGCGGCGGAGGCCATGCAGGTGGTTAAAATTACGACAAACCGGGTTTTCATCTATTTTTCGGGTTTTGGGTTAGCTTTGTTTAATTTCTCGGGCCACGAGCAGGCCATTGTTGCGCACTTCCACCACGAAGGTGAATTCGCTGCCTTTTTCAATGTTTACGTGGCTAAAATCCTGGGGAATGAGGACGGGAATCGGCGATGAGCCGCCCTGGTTGACGATCACGCTGATCAAGCGCCCGCGATCCGACGTCCACTTCAGTTGTTCCTCCACTTTGCCGGTCAGCCGATAGGCGTTGCCGCGCATGGAGTTGGCGTTGTTGAGGTAATCGATCAAATCCAGCTCCGTGCTAGCTGAAGGACGCCGGTTGTTGCCTCCGTCCCCTCCTCCGCCGCCGCCAAACGGGTTGCCGTTCATCAATACCAAGGCCATGACGAACATCACGACGAGGATGAAGATCAATCCGGCTACGAGGCCGATGATCTGACCGGTGCTGATTCCTGAGCTGGCTCTACGGGGCATGGAAACGAATTGGGAAGGGTTGGGTGGGGATGCGGGTTAGTATATGGCCGGGATTGGGTTTGGAAAATCTCATTTTCCCCTCAATGCGACCATCTGGCCCGGCTTGCGCCGATGAGGGCGATGGTCATTCCGAGCACGAAATGCGCCAGCAGCACGAAGCCGCAAACGGGAATCGCGCGCAGCGTCGCATCGGTAACCGTGTCAGCGGCGGTGAAAAATCGGCCCTCCAGCGACTGAATGACGCCGGACCAACTCCAATACGCGGAAATGAACGGCGTGATGACCGGTTCCAGGATTTTTGGCAGCGCCAAAACCGCGCCGGACAGCGGCAACTGAAAACCAACCAGGTAGATGCTCAGCAACGAGGCTTGATCGGCCGATTTCATGGACGCGGAGATGCCCAGGCAAATCGCCGTCATCGCCGCGTTGACCAAAACCAGCAATCCGGCATGAAAAAATGGATGGCTGGGTATGCGGGTAAAAATGGAGACGAAGAGGTACATCCAGAGCGATTGCACCAGAACCAAAACGGACAAATACATGCACTTGCTGCCTAGATAGCTGGCGGTTTTCAGCCCGCCGAGCTTCTCTTTTTCAAAAATTTCGCGTTCGCCGGCAATTTCGCGCGCCGCGTTGTTGGAGCCCATCAACGCCAACAGCACCACCTGAAACATCACCAAACCCGAGATGATTCCGCCGACTTCCATCCGGTTTTCCGTGACGGCTCGTTCTTCGCGAATTTCAGCTTCCAGATCGGTCGAACGCGTGTCCGAGGGCCGCTTGAGATCAGGAATCCCGTCGTAGGCGAACAAAACCACGATCGCGGGAAAAATCAGCAGCATCGCCAACTGCAAAAAGAGCTGCACTTTGTCGCGAAAGAAAATTTTCCACCGCCGCTCGGATAAAATCGCCAATTGGCTGAAAAACCCCGGCCCGCGGCCCTGACGCTTGCGTTCGGCAATTTCCTCCTCGGTGCGGATTTTCGGCCCTTCGTTGATGCGCGGCATCGATTCGTAGTATGCCGGGGCGTGTTTTTCCCAGGAAAGCCGCCACGCCTCAGATTCGCGCTTGGCCAGGGCCGGGTAGACGTCCTCAGCCTCATCAACGCCAAAATAATGGTTCAGTGCGCGCGGCGGACCGTGATACACCACCTTACCTTCGTAAAGCACCAAGACCGAGTCATACAAATCCAGGTTTCCCAGGCTGTGCGTTACGCTGACGACGATGCGATCCTCCGATTTCGCCAGGTTGTGGAGCAAGCGCACGATCTCGTTCTCGCTCTTGGGATCCAAGCCGCTGGTCACCTCGTCGCAGAGCAGTAAATCCGGATCGGTCGCCATTTCCAGGGCCAAACCCAGCCTTCGCTTTTGACCGCCGGACAACACCGAAACCCGGTTTTGCCGAATCCCGTCGAGACCCACCTGATCGATGATGCGGTCGGCGATTTTCTCCATTTCCGCCCGGTTGCGGGTTTTGACCTTCAACCGGATGGCGTTGTCGATGCTCTCCTCCACGGTCAGCTCCTCGTAGGCGATGCTGAATTGGGGCACGTAGCCGAACTCCCACGGCTCCAAATCGCCCTCTTCGGACAAATTCCGGCCGTCCCACTTCAAATCGCCGGCGCTTTCCAGGTTGATGCCGGCGATGGTTTTGAGCAGCGTCGATTTTCCGCAACCGGAGGGGCCTACAATCGCCATAAAATGGCCACGCGGCACTTTGATCGACACTTTTTCGAGCAGATGACGATCCTCGCCGTCCGCGGTGATGGTGAAATGGATGTTTTCGAGTTCGAGCACGCCGGTGGGCGATTTTTAGAGAAGATTGGGCCAAAGAGCTAGCAAAACCTTCCAGTCTTTGCGAGGATGTCGCCCATCCAACCCCTGTTGCCAAAAAAATGAGCCGACGCCGAACCAAAGCCTCCGCCAAGCCAAAATTAGGCAAGAGCATCGCCGGCGGAGTCGCCCTGGGCGTGGGACTATTCGCCATCACGCTGGTTTTGGCCGTTTTCGGCATTTTTTCCGCGGCCAAAAACTACATCCGCAGCGAAGCATTCCGCGAAAAACTCGCCGGCCTGGTTTCCGAGAATCTGAAGGCCGCGGGGCAAATTGAAACCGTCAGTTGGCAGGATTCTTCCGCGTTTACCGACCGGTTGACGGCTCGCGGCTACGAGGACGCGGGATTCGCGAAATTGGACCTGGCCGGGGTTCGGGCGCAGTTGGACGTCAGCTTGGGCCATTTCAAGCGCGGCGTGTGGAAAATCCCGGAGGTGACCGTCTCCCAGCTCGATCTGACCTTGTCGGAGGACCGATTGCCCGGCGTTTACGCGGATGCAGCCCGAAATCGCCCAGATTCCAGCGCCGGTGGCGATGAAGAGGCCTCCGGCGGCGGTTTGACCGCGCTTTTGCCGAAAAAAGTCGAGATCGACGCCACCCGCATCACCAATCTCAACCTCTACTGGCAGGACAGCGACAAACAGGTGCGCGCCACCGGCATCCAAACCGTGGTCGAGCCGACTTCGGCGCAAAATGCGCTGCGCGTGCAATGTTCCGGCGGGACCATCCAGGGCCGGGACATGCCCACGCTTGAGGTCAACGACATCGACTTCAACTGGACGTTGGAAGAGCGGGCGTTCTACATCTCCCGGGCAAATCTCGGCCTTGCCAACAGCGACGCCAGGCTAAAACTGGATGGCGAGGTGAAACTGGGCAACGACGCGAAACCCGGCAGCCTGCTATTGCGCTCCAACCTCACGAACCTGAACCTGAGCGAGTTGGTGGACGAAAATTGGCAGCGCCGCCTCCAGGGCCAACTCACGGTCGAGGCAACCCTGACCGGCGATCCCGAAAACCTGACCATGGCCACGCAAAAAGGCTCCATCACCCTCGACAACGGCATCATCGAGGCGTTTCCGGTTTTGGACCTGCTCGGCACCTACACCAAGAACGAGCGCTTTCGCCGCATCGCCCTGCGCGACGGCGGATCCGCGGATTTCACCCGCCAGGGCGGCCGGGTTGAGGTTCGCAACATCAGCCTGCAATCCGACGGGCTCGCCAAGCTGGAAGGCAGCCTGGACATCGTCGACGGGCAGTTGGAAGGCGTGTTGAAACTGGGCGTGGTTCCCGGGACGCTGCGGCTGATTCCCGGCGCAGAGCGCAAAGTGTTCGTCGATTCGCGCGAGGGGCATCTTTGGACGGATGTCCACGTCAGCGGCTCGGTGAACGATCCTCAGCACGATCTGGTGGCGCAATTGCGCGACGCCGGCGTGGAGGCGGCGATGGATTACGGCAAGGAGGTCATCAAAAACCCGATGAGAGTGAAGGATGACGCCATCAAAATGGGGACCGACCTGCTGAAGGGGATCTTCAAGTAGTCCGAGGCGGCCAGGGAGAGTCAAAACCCGTACGGGGGCGACTTTTGGCGAAAAACCGAGGTTCGCGCAAAAAGTTGGGTTGAGCGGATTCGCGAATCGGGCTATAATTTCTGTAATTTCTATCAGATTTGATATGAATGCCTCGCTCAACGCTCCTTCCAACGCCTCTGCCGACGGCCTTTCTCTCGCCGATTCATCCGCCGAGCCCCTTTCGCTCCATTTGGCCCAATTAGTCGCCGAACTCGACGATTTGGAGCCGGTTTGGAACCAACTTGCCGCCTCGCCCAATGCCGGTCCGTTCCAAACATTTGCCTGGAATCGCGCCTGGTACCAGCGTTTTTCCCACGATTACGACGAGATGCTCGTTTTCTCGCTTCAGCGCGCCGGACGCGTCGTTTGCATCCTGCCCTGCTACCGCCGCGGGCGCGAATTACACCTGGCAGCCGACACCGTGGGCGATCATCAGGACATTTTGGCCGGCGACGTGGAATCCGCCCGGCTGGGCCTGGATTACCTGCTGAAATGGGCGAGAAAACAGCGCGTTTTCCTCCATTTTGGCCAAATTCGCGAGCAAGCCTGGGCTTACCCGGTTTTGCGGCAAATCGGGCTCTCTGGTGGTGTTTTTCGCTATCAACGCTGTTATTCTGCCTGCCCCTACCTGGAATTGCCGGATTCGCTCGACGCGTTTTTGAAAACCTTCCCCCGCAAGGTTCGCGGCGACTTGAAACGCCACCTCAACAAGCTGAAACGCGATTTTCCCGAGGCCAAAACCGAAATTCACCGCGCTGGGGAGATTCCGCCCGGGTTGGTGGAGGAAATTGCCGATTTTCACCAGGCCTATTTCCGAAAATCGGGAGTCAGCCACTGCGCCAACCCAAATTTCGTCGCCATGATGCGCGACGCCGGCCGCGACCGCAACAGCGGCCTGCGACTCTCCACCCTGCGCAACGGCACCGCCGGGGAATTGATGGCCGTGGACGTCGGTTTCACCCACGGGGGCATCTACCACGGCTACCTGACGACGTTCGACCCGAAATTCCGCAAACTCAGCCCCGGCAACGTGCTTTTGCTCCAGCGCATCGACTGGCTCATCCGCGAAGACGGCGTCCGGGCGATCGATTTCCTGCTTGGCGCCGAGCGCTACAAATCCACCTTCACCCGGGAGCGATACCAAGTGTGCTCGTTCTACGTTTTCCCGGCTAATTTGCCCAATTTGGTGCGATTCGCGTGGAAACGGGCCTATTTCGGCAGCAAATACGTCGCCAGGTGGCTAATGACCCGGACCGGGCTTTGTGCGTGTGAAGGTTAACCAGGGTTAACCCGCTCCAACGGCGATTTGCTTTTTTTCCCGCGTTGTCCTAGCGTGCCGGCCACAACCTAACCCAAAACGAAAAAATGGCACACTCACTACCGGATCTTCCCTACGCAAAAGACGCTTTAGAGCCTCACATTGACGCCAAAACAATGGACATCCATCACGGCAAACACCACCAGACCTACATCACCAACTTGAACAACGCCCTGGAGGGAACGGGGCTGGAAAACAAGGACGTTTGGGACCTGATCGGCAACATGGGCGCGGTTCCGGAGGACAAACTGGCGGCCGTGCGCAACAACGGCGGCGGGCATGCCAATCACTCCCTGTTTTGGACCACGATGGGGCCCGGAAAAGGCGGCGCGCCGTCCGGTGACCTGGCCGCGGCCATCGATTCCGCGTTCGGCAGTTTTGATGAGTTCAAGGCCGCGTTCAAACAAGCCGCGCTGACGCGTTTTGGCTCCGGCTGGGCCTGGCTGGTGGCCAAAGACGGCAAGGTTTCCGTCACCTCCACGCCGAATCAGGACAACCCGGCCATGGATGGCGGAGGGCATCCGCTTTTGGGTCTGGACGTGTGGGAGCACGCCTACTACCTCAACTACCAGAACCGCCGCCCGGACTACGTGGACGCGTTTTGGAATGTGGTGGATTGGGACGTGGTGGCTCAGCGATTTGCCGATTCCTAGCCTTTCCCCGCGCCTCCCTGCCTTGCCGAAAATCCGTCTCGATCAGCTTCTCGTTCAGCGGGGTCTCTGCGACTCGCGCGAACGCGCCAAACGGCTCATTTTGGCCGGCGAAGTGGAGGCTGAAGGGCTGGAAAACCTCAAACCGGGCCTCAATGTCGCGCCGGACGCGGTTTTGCGCGTCAAACAGCGGCCCAAATTCGTCGGCCGCGGCGGTTTTAAGCTGGAAGGCGCGCTCGAGCATTTCGAAATCGACGTGTACGGCCGAATTGCCGTCGATATCGGCGCATCGACTGGCGGATTCACCGATTGCCTGCTGCAACGCGGCGCCCGCAAGGTCTACGCCTTCGACGTCGGCACCAATCAATTGGCTTGGAGCCTGCGCAACGATCCCCGCGTCGTTTCGCGCGAAAAATTCAACTGCCGCCACCTCACCCCGGAAGATGTCGGCGAAAATGCGGACATCGTCGTCATCGACGTTTCGTTCATCTCGCTGACCAAGATTCTCCCCGCGGCGTTCGCGGTTTTGGGGACGGAAGGCGACCTGATTTGCCTGATCAAGCCGCAATTCGAGCTGGAACGCGGTGAAGTCGGCAAAGGCGGGATCGTGCGCGAAGAGGCGCTTCGGCAGAAAACGGTGAGCAAAATTCGCGAGTTTGCCGAAGACCTCAACAAATCCTGGCGGGACGCGATGGATTCGCCTATAGCTGGCACTGACGGAAACCAGGAATTTCTAGCATGGATGCGCCACGCGTAGGAATCATCGCCAACACCGAAAAACCCGGTGCCCGCGACGTCGTGCGCCAACTTCGCGGCCAATTCGCGGATTTGAAGGTGGAAACGGTGCTGGAGGACAAAACGGCCAAATTTTGCCGGCTCAAAAAAGGGCTGCGGTTGAACTCGTTGGCGCAAAACGTCGATATTTTGGTGTTGTTAGGCGGCGACGGCACGCTGCTTCAGCTCGCCAAGGAACTCGGGCCGAAAGTTAAGCCGATTGCCGCGATCAATATCGGCACGCTAGGATTTTTGACCATGGGGACGCTCGACGACCTGGCGGACATCACCCGGCTCATCGCCACGCGCACCTACGAGCTGAGCGAGCGCTCCGTCATCGCGGTGCGCTCCGTAAAACGGGGCCGCGAGCCGGAAGTGCGCTACGCGCTGAACGAGGTGTCCATCAGCCGGGGCACGGTGACCCGCGCCGTGAAGGTGGAGGCGCGGGTGGACGGAGAATTCGTCACCAGCTACAACGGCGACGGCTTGATGGTGGCCACGCCCACCGGTTCCACGGCTTATTCGCTGAGCGCCGGCGGGCCGATCATCGAGCCGAACTCCGGCGTTTTCGTGCTCACGCCGGTGTGCTCGCATTCGCTTTCCAGCCGCAGCCTGGTGGTGAGCGATGAATCGGAAATCGAGATCACCGCACCGGATCCGGAGGACAAAGTCATCATGACCGTGGATGGCCAGAAAGCCCACGTCATCGACGGCGACACCAAGCTGGAGCTGTGCCGCGCCCACTATCGCGTGCCCCTGGTAGTGACGCCCGACAGCAGTTTTTTCGGAGTTTTGCGCCAAAAGCTGGATTGGTCCGGAAGCTCCTGAAAATCGGTCGCCATGCGACCCATACACCTCATGGGCCGCCTCCCGGCCCGGATCACCGCGCATCTTCCGCGCCAATTCGAAACGCCACCAATTTTCCGCCGCGCGGCCGGCCGGATTTCCCGCCACCGGCTGAAATGACGACGTACTGGCGCCCATCGACCATGTAGGTGCTTGGGGTCGCGTTTCCGCTGAAGGGCAACTTTGTTTTCCACAGCACCTCGCCGGTTTCCTTGTCGAACACGCGAAACGTCTCGTCGGCGGTCGCGCCGATGAAAATAAGCCCGCCGGCCGTCACCAAAGGTCCGCCGTAGTTCTCCGTGCCGGTGGGTGGAATTCCGCGGGCCGTCAGCTCGGGATATTCGCCCAAAACGACCGTCCACTTGATCTCGCCGGTGTTCAGATTCACGGCGTTGAGCGTGCCCCAGGGCGGTTTGATGGCCGGGTAGCCTTCCGGGTCGAGCCAACGCCGAAAACCGCCGAACGCGTAGCCGGGGCCCTCGTCAGGATCGGCTTCGGCAGGCGCTTCGGGACGCGCGTCGCTCATGACGTAGTCGATAATCGCCTCGCGCTTGGCCTCAGGCATCGTTTGATAGCCCGGCATGCGGCCACCGCCGAGACGGGTGATTTGCTCAACCTCGGGGCGGGTTTTTCGCTCGCCGATTCCCAGCAGGGGCGGAAATTCGGCAATCGCGATGCCTTTGCGGTCCAACCCGTGGCAAGCGCCGCAAAAAATCATGTAATCGCGCTCCCCGCGAACCAGCGGCGTGCCATCCGGCCGCTTGGTCTCGACCATCTGCAACAGCCAGGGCATTTCGTTGATGTTGACGTAGTAAATCCCGTCTGGATCCGCCGCGCCGCCGCCCCATTCCATGCCGCCGTCGTAACCGGGAAACATGACGGTCTCGTTGAGGCTCGGCGCGGGAAACGGTCCGAAATTCGGCGAGGCGCGAATCCGGTCGAGCGTCAGTTGGTGGACCTCAGGCGAAAGGTTCGAGGCGTCGTCCTCGGTGTAGCGCTGGCGCATGAGCGGCGCGGGCTTGGTGGGGAACGGCTGGGTCGGCCACGCTTTTTCGCCAACCAGGTCAGACTGCGGCACGGGGCGCTCCTCGATCGGCCAGAGCGGCTCGCCGGTGACGCGGTCGAACACGAAGAGCAGGCCGTGCTTGGTTCCTTGGGCAACGGCGTCGATTTTCCGGCCCTCATGCGTCACCGTGAGCAGAACCGGCGCGCAGGGCAGGTCTTTGTCGAGCAAATCGTGGTGCACGATCTGGAAATGCCAGATGCGCTCGCCAGTTTCGGCGTTCAGCGCGAGTAGCGTGTTGGCAAACAGGTTCGCGCCGTGCCGTTTGCCGCCGTAAAAATCGGGCTCGGCGGTTTTGGTGGAGACGTAGACGATCCCGCGCGGCTCATCGAGCGATTGGCCGGGCCACGGCATGAGGCCGGTTGCGGTTTTGTAAGCTTCCGGGGGCCAGGTATCGTGCCCGAACTCGCCCGGATGCGGGATGAGGTTAAATTTCCAGCGCAATTTGCCGGTGCGCACGTCAAAAGCGCGAACCACGCCCTTTCCGCCCACGCCGCCGACGATGAGCAGGTCGCGGTAGGTCACCCCGGGCGTATTGAGGCCGGAATTCAGCGGAATCGACCCGTTTTCGCCGAAATCGCGAATCGTCTGGCCCGTTTTCGGATCGAGCGCGAAGAGATGCCCGCGCACCGCGGTGAAAAGCCGCGCCTCGCCCCCGTTTTCGTTGGTCCAGTAGACCAGGCCGCGTTGCCGTGCACGGCCGGGGCCCGTGTGTTCGTTAGCCGGGTCCCAAATCCAGATTTCCTCGCCCGTGGCGGCGTTGAGCGCGACGATTTTGCGCGATTGCGTCGGCGTGAAGAGAACCCCGCCGACGATGAGGTTGTTCGCCTGGTACTCGGCCTTGTCGCCGGTGTCGTAGGTCCAGGCGACTTTCAGTTTGCCGACCGTATCGCGGTTGATTTGGTCGAGCGGCGAATAAAGATCGCGCGCCTTCCCGCCCAGGTAGATCGGCCAATCGGCGTCTTGGGCTGCCGCGGTGGCCAAAATCAGAACGGCGAAAAGGAATCGGATCATCGAAGAGCTTGCCAAATTAGTCGGGTTCGGGTGAGTTGCCACCATGAATCCGCCTACAATTCTAATGGCCATCGCGATTTGGATGCCGTTGTGCGTTCCAAGCGCCTCTGGAGAACAAGACGGCAAAATCCAGATCCTCCTGCTTGGCGACAGCACGACCGAAGGCAGCGTTCCTCGGCGCATCAAACCGGACGGGCCGCATCTCGAGCGCGTCATCGAGCAATTGCTGGCGGCGGAGGGCGACCTGCCGCCGACACATGCGATCAATTCGGGCGTTAGCGGAGAAACGATCCGGCGATTGATCGATTCCGGGCGCTACGATCGGGATGCGAAGAATCTGCCGGGAATCGACTACGTTTTCATTCGCTATGGATTGAACGACCGAGCTAAGCTCAAAAACTTTCCCGAGGATTTCCCCGCCTCGTTCCACGAATTGATCGGGATGCTTCGCGAGGATCATCCCGACGCATTGCTGATCCCGATGACGGTGATTCCCTACGTCGATGAGGAGGGAAGTGCAGTGATCAATGGGCTTGTGCGGCAGGTCGCCGAAAAGGAAAAGCTCAAGGTTTTCGACATCTATCCGCGCTACGCCGCCGAGTTGGAGAAGGGGCCTAACATGCTCAACTACCGCCGTTTTCCGGTGGCGAAGGTTCCTGAGAAATATCAGGAATTGGTGAAGGCATTTATCGACGGCGGAAGAGTCGTAGTCATGGCCAACGAACTTGACGGGATCCTCGGTCATCTCCCCGGCTGGTACGGCGACCGGCATCCGAATCTCGCCGGCTACAACGTCATCGCCGACGAAACCGCCAAGTACCTCGCCAAACTCATCCGCGAACGGAAGTGAATCGCTCCTGCCTTCGAGTTCTAGAACCCCGGACGCGCGATCGGCGGGCCCGGACTCTACTGGCTGCGGATTCCTCTCGAAAAGATGCGGTAGCTACTCGCTCGCCACTCGAAACGAAAAAAGCCGCGCGTTGCGAATCTTGATCCGCAACTGCACGACCCTTCCTTCATGCTTGCTGAAATCGCTGACGCCGCGCCAGCTGACGACGTGCTCCGTCAAATCGCCTCGGATCGCGTCTGCGTCGTTCATCGCGAATTTTGGGATCGGGTTGCCATTCTCATCACACAGCTCAACGCGAAGATCGCCTCTGCTCGCGTCGGCGTTGAGATGCAGCTCGCTCCCTTCGAGTCGAAATGGCTTCGTCAGGATTTCGCCGCCGCTCGCGGGCGCCTGGATCGCAACAAAACGGTCGCGTCGCGTGGTTGCGAGGCCAACGCACGATTTCCGGCCTTTGAGCCACGTTTGCTCGCTTTTCGGTGGGACGGGATCCGGCGGAGTCGGCTGAACTTCGCTGGCATAGACGATGGGATGCGGGCGATCTTTGGCGAGGTAGTAGATCTTCAATTCATCGCCAACCATCACCGGCTGAAGCGCCATGAGAATGTGCGAGTCGAACTGATCGGGTAGGCCATAGGAGAGGATGGGATGCCGCCGGCCAGCGCGGCGCCAATCGACTCCATCCCGGCTGAAGGCCAGCTGCACGTCGACCATGAGTTGATTCGGGTGATAAACCCAGAGCAGTCCGAAATAGACGCCGCGGTCGCGAAGAACCGACATGCCGTAGAGATGCGTGCCCGGCGGATCGTCGGCGTCCGGCTCAAGCACGGTTTCGGGCTCCGACCAATGGATCATGTCCGGACTGGTGGTCCGCGCGATCGTTCGAACCGGTTTGTGAGGACGCACGAAAGCGACGTAGCGCTCAATGCTCGGGTCCCAGCCCATCAGCGTGTGGACATCGGCGAGGTCTTCGAGCAGGGGTTCTTCTGAATGCGCGGTCCAGTTCAATCCGTCAGGCGAAACGTAAAGATACAAGCCATTGCCGCGCGATGCCGGGCCCCACGAGAGCAGCTTGAACCGGCGCGCCGGATCGGTTTCGCGATCATCGTCGAGCACGCCGTTCCAAGCGGAGCCCGCTTTGAGGTCGAGCCGCCTTGTTTCCCACGCGACGCCGTCCGGCGATTCAGCATACGCGAGCTGGAACTTCGCGCCGTCCGGCCGATACCACAGTCGGTAACGCTCGTGCTCGGAATCGTACATCGCGGACACCGGCAGGACGTGCTCGCCTTCCCACGGCTGCTCCGGCTTCAGCACGGGATTCGCCGGGTGTTTCGTGAACGGAACTACCGCGCGGGTCGAGTCAGTCAGCGATTCAATCACATGATCGTCGACGAAGACCTGCGCTTCGTTCCCAACTTCGACGAGATTGGCCTCATCGGCATAAGCCACGCCGGACGCGATCAGAATCAGCCGCAGAACTAGAGTTTGCATGCTTGCAGTATGCCCGCATCGACGGCTCGCGGAAGTTCGAAGTGCGGAGTGACAGCCGAACCCCAATTTCTCCGTGGTAAATGCAATCCAAATGCTTCGCGCTACCTCCATCCTGTTTTGTCTCGGTTTCAGCCTCGCTCATTCGGCGGAGCTACGTGTTGAGCCGACGGAAAGCACCCTACAAGGCTCGGGCGCACGCCAACATCTGCTGGTGACGCGTGTCGACGGCACAACGGAAGTGGATTCGACCCGCTCGGCGAAATTTGTGTCCTCGAATCCAGAGATCGCGAAAGTGGACGAACTCGGCGTGGTCTGGCCGATCGCGGATGGAGTTGCAACGATTCGAATCTCGACGGACGAAGCGAGCGCGACGGCGCGAGTGGTCGTCAGCAATAGCGGACAGCAGCTGCCGATCAGTTTTCGTCACGATGTGATCCCGCTTCTGACGCGTGAGCATTGCAACAGCGGCGGTTGTCACGGCAAGCAAGCAGGAAGAAACGGATTTCGGCTTTCGCTGTTTGGGTTCGATCCAGAATACGACCATGAGGCGCTCGTGATGCAGGCTCGGGGTCGGCGTGTTATTCCGGCGGCGCCAGATCAGTCGCTGCTGCTGATGAAAGCGACGGGCGATATGGCTCACGGCGGCGGTCCGAGATTGGAGCGAGATTCCGCGCAGTACGAAACGCTGCGCCGCTGGATTGAGGCAGGAGCGCCATTAGACAGCGAACGCGATGAGGTCACCCTGACAGGCATCGAAACCACACCGTCGGCCCGCGTCCTTACGCCGCATGCGACGCAACAGGTCATCGTTACCGCGGCTTATTCCGATGGGTCGCGCAAGGACGTGACGCATCTTTCGAGTTATACCACCAACATCGAAGCGCTTGGCGCGGTGGACGAGCACGGTGTTTTTTCCGCCGCTGATCTCGGTGGCGAAGTCGCGGTGATGGCGAATTTCATGGGGCGCGTGGCCACGTTTCGGGTCACGATCCCTCTGAACGACGGCGGCGGCGATTCCGCCCAGCTTGCGTCGTGGAACCGCGGCCATTACATCGACCGGTTGCTCGCCGAGAAGTGGGCGGACCTCAATCTCGCACCTTCGCCGCCTTGCGACGATGCGACGTTTGTCCGGCGCGCATTTCTGGATTGCATCGGCCGCTTGCCGGCTGTCGATGAAGCCAAGCGGTTTATTGAAGGCGCTTCGCCCGATAAACGAAACGAGCTTATTTCCGCCTTACTCGAACGCGACGAATACGCCGATTTCCGGGCGTTGAAATGGGCTGATTTGCTCAAAATCAATGCGGAGGACATCGGCGCGAAGCAGGCGTTTCTCTTCGACGCCTGGCTCCGCGATACGTATCGCGAGAACCTTCCGTATGACCAATTTGTTCGGCAACTGATCACCGCGCAGGGCGACAATTTCGAAAACCGCGCCGCGAATTTTTACAGGGCTTTCACAAAACCGGACGACCTCACGATTGCTGTTAGCCAAGTCTTCCTCGGCGTGCGGCTCGAATGCGCGCAGTGCCATCAACATCCTTACGAAAAGTGGGGCCAGGACGACTTTTACGGTCTGTCGGCGGTGTTCTCGCGCGTTGCGAGAAAGAAGGAGCCAAGCGGCGCGGAGTTGATTTACGCAGGCGGGCGAGTCGATGTGAAACATCCGCGAACTGGGGAGATCGTCGCTCCCTGCGCGCTGGACGCCGAGCCCATCGAGTTAGTCGACGGCCTCGATCGCCGTGTTCCATTCGCCGATTGGATGACGAGCACGGACAATCGTTTTGTCGCGCGGACGATGGTCAATCGGATCTGGGCCGACTTCATGGGGCGCGGGTTGGTCGAGCCAATCGACGATATGAGGGTAACCAATCCGGCTAGCATCGAGGAGTTGTTGCAGGCGCTCGCTGATGATTTTGTGGAGAACGGTTTCGACATCAAATATCTCATCCGAACCATCACCGCTTCTAAGGCTTACGGCCTGAGTTCCGTTCCCAATCAATTCAACGTCCGCGATACTTCGAATTATTCGCGCGCTTATCGCAAACGGCTCACTGCAGAGGTGCTGCTCGACGCGATCAGCGACGTGACCGAAGCGCCGGAGGAATTTGAAGGAATGCCGACTGGTTCGCGCGCCGTGCAACTGTGGAACAACCGGCTTCCGAGCGCATTTCTCAACGTCTTCGGCCGTCCCGAACGCAAATCGGTCTGCGAATGCGAACGCTCGGATGAAAGCGGATTGGGCCACGTGCTTCACCTCATGAACGCGCCCCTGGTGAACGACAAAATCCAATCTCCAGCCGGCCGCGCGGCGCGCTTGGCAAAGAGCGACGCGTCGCCGGAAGATATCATAAGAGAGCTTTATCTCGGGGCGCTGAGCCGTTATCCTAACGAGCAGGAATTGGCCGCCTCACGCGCGCTGTTCGATTCTCCGGATTCGACGCGCCGCACCGCCGCAGAAGATGTGCTTTGGGCCTTGCTCAACACCGCTGAATTTGTTTTCAATCACTGAAGCTATGACCAAACGCTATTGTGACGGGATTTCCCGCCGTAACTTTATCCAAGCCGGTTTTGGCGGGCTTGGCCTCTCGCAGTTGCTTCGATCGCAGGCAGCGGCCGCTGGCGCCGAACGCCGAGCCAAGCGCTGTATCTTCATCTGGATGGACGGCGGTCCGAGCCATCACGAAACTTTCGACCCTAAGCCAGACGCTCCTGCGGAAATTCGCGGAATTTTCAACACGATCCCGACGAGCGTGCCCGGCGTTCGATTCAGCGAGCACGTGCCGAAAATCGCGAAGATCATGGATCGGTTGACGATCGTCCGTTCGATCTCGCACCACGATCCCGGTCATGGCGGCGGCAATCACTACCTCACGACCGGCCGCCCGACGCCGACGCCAATCGCCTGTGGCGCGAAAGCGAGTTTTCATCCGAGTTTCGGTTCGGTGATCGCGAAGGAACTAGGCGTGAAGAATGGCCTCCCGCCTTATGTGCAGTTTGCATTGCCCGGTCCAATGCGTTCGGGCGGTCCGAGCTTCCTCGCCGCGAAGTATGCTCCGTTCTATATTTCGAATAATCCGAACAACCCGGATTTCCGGATGAGCGATGTGACTTTGCCACGGGGCGTGAGCGACAACCGCGCGCGGAATCGCGAATCGTTGCGGCGCGAGATCGACAACCTCAAACGCATCACGGATGCCGCAGCCGCGGATCCCGCGAGCCGGCTCGATCACTTTTATGAGCAGGCTGTCGAGTTGATTACTTCGCCGGAAGCGGAGAAGGCGTTTGATCTCAGTTCCGAGCCGGAAAACGTCCGCGCTGCGTATGGACGAACAATGGTCGGCCAGCAGTGTTTGCTGGCGCGGCGCTTGATTGAAGCGAACGTTCCCTACGTAGTAGTACAACACGCTGGCTGGGATCATCACGGAACGATCTTTCCGTATTTGAAGGATCGCTACCTGCCAATTTTCGACACCGCGTTCTCCGCATTGATTCGCGATCTCGACGACCGCGGTTTGCTGGAAGACACCTTGGTGTTGGCGTTAGGCGAATTCGGCCGCACACCGAAGATCAACAAAAACGCGGGTCGCGATCACTGGCCGAGCGCGATGTCGGTCGTAGCCGCTGGAGCTGGAGTTCCGCACGGCCAAATCGTCGGCGCGACCGACGCGAAAGGCGCCGAACCGAGCGAGCGGCCGCTGACCGTCGAAGACTTTGCGGCGACGCTGTACACCAAGATGGGAATCAATCCGGACCAGATGTTGATAGACACGTTAGGACGACCGATACCGCTCGTCGATGGCGGCAAGGTGATTCACGAGTTGATGTGAAGCAGCTCCTCTTATTCGTAGCGTGCGTTTCAATCGCAGGAGCGCAAACCGCGCCGCAGATCGGCTCGATCTATCCTGCGGGCGCGCAACGCGGAACGAGCGTGGAAGTTGAGTTGAACGGCAAATACCTGCCGGGGCCATGCAAAGTTTGGATCGGCGGCGAAGGCCTCACAGCAAAGGAAGAGACCACGGAAGGCAAGCTAACATTCGATCTCGCGGAAGACGCGAAGCTTGGATCGCGCAACATCCGCATTTCGAGCGTGCAGGGCTCATCGGCGCCGCGTTCGTTTCTAATCGGCGCCTTGCCGGAGATCATCGAGACTGAGGATTTTGAGACGACTAAAGTCGCCCCTCCGATCACCATCAACGGACGGCTCAATCCCGCGCGCGACATCGACGAGTTCACGGTTGCGCTCAAAGCCGATCAACAACTCGTCTGCGCCGTCGCTGCGGCGTCGCTGGGTTCGCCGAATGATGTTTCCCTCGAAATCGTCAACGCGGATGACAAAACCGTCGCTTCGGCGAACGACACCAATGGTCTCGATCCGTTCCTTGTTTACAATTGCGATGCGGATGGAGTCTATCGCGTCCGAATTCAAAACTACGATCTGAGCGGAGGAGCGGATCATATTTACCGGCTAACGCTCACAACTGGGCCGTATCTGGGTTTCGCGTTCCCGTCCGCGATTCAACTGGAACACGACAATCATCTCACATTATACGGCTGGAATCTCACGACTGACCTGATCACGGCCGCGGACTCCCACGTTCATCCGCCACAAGCAGCGAATCATCTTGATTTGGCGATCGTTGACCTACCCGCGATGCTCGAACACGAGCCGAACAACTCCACCGAAGTCGCAAACGAAATCCTTGCGCCTAACGTGGTTCACGGGCGCTTTGAGAAACCCGGCGACGTCGACGTATTCACGATCCGCGCGACAAAAGGCGCGAAACTCAATCTGAAAGCCGTTTCCTCCAGATTGGATCCAGTTTTCACGATCATGGACAGCGAAGGAAAAGTCCTACGCGAAGTCGACGACACGCCAGCTGCCCGCGGCGCGCCGCCAACACGCGATGCGCAGTTCCTCTTCACCTTCCCTGCCGATGGCGCTTATCATATCAAGCTGAGTGAGCGGGCCAATCGCGGCGGTCCGCGTTTTGTGTATCAATTCCACGTCGCTCCGCCAAAACCCGATGTTGGTCTATACATAAAAGACACCGAGTTTGCGATCATCCCCGGCGGAACGCTCAGCATACCGGTTATCGTGATCCGCAAAGACGGCCTCGCCGAAGACGTCGAGATCACCGCCGAAAACCTACCGCCCGGAATCACCGCCGAGCCACTCGTTCACACATCGAAGAGCAAACCCGCCGCCAAGTTGGAACTCACAGCAGCTGCTGACGCCAAATTCACCGGCGGAGTTTTCCAAATCGTCGCCAAATTCCAAAAAGACGAGCAAACCATTGCCCGCGTCGCGGATTCCGCAGAAGATCTCTGGTTGTCTGTTAGTCCGAAGGTCCCTTTCGAACTCGTCGTCCCGACGACAATTCAGGAAGCGCCACGATTGGCGGCGTTTCGTTTCCCTGTCTCCATAAAACGCGACGAAGGCTTCAGTGGCGAAATCCAACTGGTTCCAGTCGAGCCTGACGTCCGCGGCACGGTGATTCCGATGGATGGTTCGCTCGTGGCCGGCGCCGAGGACAATGGCCACGTTCCGCTGATCATCCAAGCCCAAGCCGTCGAAGGCACCACCCATCGCTGCCGCGTCATGGGCGTCGCCGAAATCACCGGCCCGGACGGTGTCGCCCATCCCGTTTTTCACTTACCGAAGACGTCGATGGCGATGGGGTGCCAACCAAACCTCCTCACCCTGACCGCAACTCCGGAAGTTTCGCCGCGCATGCCCGGAACTCCTGTCGAACTCGACCTCGCGATCGAGCGCCGCGTCGAACTCGGCGAGGTTATCGTCACATTGGCGGATCCCGGTATCGAAGGCGTCTCCGCGAATCAAGTAACGATATCAGCTGAGCAAACGAGCGCCAAATTCAAAATCGACCTTGCGCCGAACGTCGAACTCCCGCCAAAACTTGAATTGAAGCTTCGCGCCAACACAACGCGAGACGGATTGCCTGTGGGCGCCGTCGCTCCGGTGACTCTCGTCGAATGATCATGAAATACGCCCTGACTCTACTCTTCCTCGCCACCTCAGCCGCCGCCGAGCCGGTTGAAGTCCTAGAACTCGCGCCAACAGAAGCAAATCCGCGAAACAGCGAAGGCGATTTCATCGAATTGAAGGACGGCCGATTGCTCTTTATCTACACGCGATTCAGCAGCGGCGGCAGCGATCACGATAAAGCAGATCTCGTTAGCCGTGTATCGACAGACGATGGCAAAACGTGGTCGGCGGAAGACGAAATGGTCGTAAAGAACGAGGGCGATTGGAATGTCATGTCCGTTTCCTTACTGCGGCTCGCGGATGACCGGATCGCATTGTTCTATCTTCAGAAAAACTCCCTCACAGACTGCCGGCCGGTGGTTCGGTTTTCGACAGACGAAGCCAAGATGTGGAGCGATCCCGTCACGATCATTTCGGACGAGGAAATCGGTTATCACGTGCTCAACAACGACCGCGTCGTCCAACTCACAAGCGGCCGACTCATCGCGCCGGTGGCGTTGCACAACCGGCCTGGATGGGAGCAGCCGGATTGGAAAGGCGAGATCGCTTGTTATCTTTCCGATGATTCCGGGATGACTTGGCGGCGCTCGAAGACGATGCAAAAAGCCGTCGACGCGGATGGTGGTCGCCTCAGCGCGCAGGAACCGGGCGCCGTCGAATTGAAGGATGGTCGCGTCTTGCTTTGGATCCGAACGACATCCGGCAAGCAGTACCGATCGTTCTCCAAAGACGGCGGCGACACTTGGTCGACGTTTGAGCCGATGGGCATTGCTTCGCCCAATTCGCCAGCCACGATCGAGCGGATTCCAACAACTGGCGATCTTTTGCTCGCGTGGAACAACCACAAACATCTTCCGCTCGCGGAGCGCAAAAACCGGACGCCGTTCACGGTCGCAATTTCGCGCGATGAAGGCGCGACGTGGGAAAAAACGAAGAACCTCGCCGACGATCCGCACGGTTGGTATTGCTACACCGCGATGCAATTTGCCGGTGATCACGTTTTGCTTGGCCACTGCGCAGGCGATCGACGAAAGGGCGGGTTGAATCGATCGCAGGTCACGCGTTTCCCGGTTGAGTGGCTTTACGAATAGTCTCGCAGTTCGCAACCCTCCTCCTGCGTTATGAAAATATCTCCCAAAATAGAGGTCCGCGAGTTCTATGAGAAATCCGCCAGCGGCTATTCGGAGATGATGGACTCTGAGATCGGGCTGCCGATTTATGCCGATGTGTTTGGCAGGCTCATTCGGCGAGTTTCGGATCTGCCCGGCCCTCTCGTCGATACATCCTGGGAACACGACATCGTTGCGTTCCGATATCGCCAGGAGCAGTTGATGAACTGGGCAAGCGAGGCTGGTTTCTCGGTGGATCGTTGCGTGGTGGAGCCGGTCGAGGGGATGCCGATGGACGCGATCTATCTTGAAGCTTCAAAAGCCGCCAATTAGCCTGAACGCGCCGCCGTTGAACGATTGGCGACCCGCGCCACGTGTAGTCAAAAACCACCACCACGTTCATGCTCAAAGTTTTCGCTCCACGCTCGCACTCGCCACTCTGCGACGGCGTCAATCGCCGCAATTTCCTCAAAATTGGAGGTCTCGGCGCTGCCGGGCTTTCACTCCCGCAGCTACTGGCCGCAGAGGCTCAAGCCGGCGTCGGAAGCTCGCAAAAATCGGTCATCATGATCTACCTCGTCGGAGGCCCGCCGCATCAGGACATGTTCGACCTCAAGCCGAATGCGCCGTCTGAAATCGCGGGGCCAATGCGGCCGACGAAGACCAACGTGCCGGGCATCGAGATCTGCGATCTCTTCCCACAAATGGCCAAACGCATGGACAAATTCGCGATCATCCGCTCGCTCGTCGGCGCGCAATCCGGGCACGACGCGTTTCAATGTTACACCGGCCGTAAGCCAAATGATCGCAACGCGCCGCGCGGTGGCTGGGCGCCGTTTGGGAGCATGGTTAGTCAGATTCAAGGCCCGGTTGAGAAGACTACGCCGCCATTCGTCAGCATGTGCTACGAATGCACGCACGGCCCTTACAATGAGCCGGGACCGGGCATGCTCGGCGTCGCGAAATCGTCGTTCCGGCCGGTCGGACCATTGACGCGCGCGGACATGAAGTTGAACGGAATTACGCTCGACCGGCTCGCGGATCGCCAGCAACTGCTGACGAGTTTCGACGATTTCCGGCGCGCTAGTGATTCGAGCGGGATGATGGAAGGACTCGACGCGTTTTCCGAACAGGCGCTGGGAATCCTGACCTCATCCAAACTCGGTGATGCGCTCGACCTCTCGAAAGAAGATCCGAAAATCGTCGAGCGCTACGGCACCGGCGACGAAGTCAAGCGCATCGACGGAAACGGCGCCCCACGCGTTCCGCAGAGTTTTCTCGCCGCGCGCCGCTTGGTTGAGGCTGGCGCCAGAGTCGTGACCGTTAACTATTCGAAGTGGGACTGGCACGGCGGCAAGCGCAACGAAATTTTCAAGCGCGAGCGCGAGGATTTCCCGATTTTCGACCAAGCGATCACCGCTCTGATCGACGATCTGCACGACCGTGGGCTCGACAAAGACACGACCGTGCTCGTTTGGGGCGAATTTGGCCGGACGCCGAAGATCAGCGGCCAAGTTGGGCGCGATCACTGGCCGCGCGTCGCAATGGCGCTGCTTGCCGGCGGCGGCATGGAAATGGGTCAAGTGATCGGTGCGACGGACCGGTTAGGTGGCGAAGCAATCGAGAGCCCAGTGACGTTCCCCGAAGTGTTCGCCACCCTCTACCACAACCTCGGCATCGACGCGGCGGCGACGACGGTGATGGACATCGAGGGCCGGCCGCAGCCGTTGGTCGAAGGCAATGCTAAGCCGATTCGCGAGTTGATCGGCTGAAACGCCGCCGTTAACATCGGGACCGCCAGGTTCTCCGGCTTCCCCAGGTTCTCCGGCTTCCGCGTTCGCCCCACGTTCAGGCCAAAATCTCCGCCAGCGCGACGACCTCTCCCCGCGCGATCGATTCTTGCGCGGCTAGGCAAAGGGCTACGCTCAGTTTCGCGGATTCGCCGTCGGTCAGGGGCTTGGCGCCGGTGCGGCAGCACTCCAGGAAATGCTCCAATTCTGGCCGAATTCCGCGATCGACGCGGCCGGATGCGTCGACGAAATTTGCGTCGTCCGGCGAATCGGCGATTTGCATTTCCATCCGGTCCGGGAGGTCGAAACGCTGGTGCGTGAGGCGCAATTCCTGGTTGCGCGTGTCGATCCTGCCCAAGTTTCCCGCCGCGCCAATCTCGCATTCTCCGCCATACGGCGCAAAGAGGCACACTTCCAGCGAGGCGCGCCGTCCGCCTTCGAATTCGACCAAAACCTGGGCGTTGTCGAGCACTTCGCGGTCGGTGAGGACGTTGATCCCGCCCTGCGCGGTCACGCGCACCGGTTTGCGGTCCATCATCCAGTTGAAGAGGTCGAAGTGGTGGCAGTTTTTCTCTAAAATCATGCCGCCGGTCAGTTTTTCGCTCGATCGCCAGCCCGGCCGCATGGGCCCGCGAAATTCCCGGCACCACATGAGGTGCAAATCGCCGACCGCGCCGTTTTCGAGCATGGCGTTCATTTTCTCGTAAAGCCGCTGGAAGCGCATTTCGTGGCCGACCTGGAGCACTTTGCCGGCTGACTGGGCCGCGGCGATGATTTCCTCGCACTGGCCGATGCTCAGGCCCAGCGGTTTCTCGCAAAGCACGTGTTTTCCGGCCTGAAACGCTGCCAGACACGCCTCGTGATGCTGGTCGTTGGTCAGGGCGACGATCACCGCGTCGATCGCCTCAATTTCGAGCACTTTTCGCCAATCGCCAAAAACCTTGAGTTTGCCGCGGCCGATTTCCTGCGCGGCTTCCAGGCTGGCGGCGCTTCGGCTGCTGACGGCGACGGGGTTGGCGTCGCTGAGGGTCATGAGGTTGGCGAGGTGGGCGGTGCGGCCAAACCACCCGGCGCCGAGGAGTCCGATGTTCATGAGGATGGCGATGAAGGTTGGGGTTTCAGCTCGGATTCTTCGTTCAACTCGATGCCCATCCGGCGGGCGCGCTTTTTCCACAGCGTGCGGGCAAATTCTTGCATGTCTTCCTTGGTGTCGGCCTCGTCCACGATTTCCAGGCCCAGCAGCGTCTCCACGACGTCCTCAACCGTCACCAATCCTTCCAAACCGCCAAATTCATCCAGCACGAAGCCGACGTGATCGCGGTTGGCCATCATTTTCTCGAACGCGGTGGCCAAATCCATGGATGCGGGCAGGGCCGGGGCCGGACGCGCCAGATCTTTCAGCTTCATCTCGTCCTCATCCTTGGCGGCGGCCAGCAGCACGTCGTTTTTCAGCACAAAACCCTCCACGTCATCCAGATTTTCCGCGTAAACCGGGATTCGCGAAAACGGCGTCTCGCCATGCTCTTTCATGAAGTCGCCCACGGTCGTATCCTGTTGCTGGGAAAAAACGACCACCCGCGGGGTCATCACGTCGCGCACCCGGTAATCCGGCATTTGCAGCAAATTGCGCAAAATTCGCGATTCGTCCTCCTGCAGCTTGCCCTCGCGCCGCCCTAGCTCCGCCATCACCTCCAACTCCTCGCGGCTGAAGGTCTCGCCATGGTGTCCGCCTTTGCTGAACAATTCGATGAACCAGATAACCGGCGTCATGAGACGCGTCAGCCAACCCAGCGCCACGGCCACCCAAGGACCCCAGGCCCGCCAATGACGCGCGCCGAGATTTTTCGGGATAATTTCGGATAAAATCAGCACCGCCAGGGTCATGAGCGCCCCCGCGGCCGCCTCCCACATTCCGCCGCCGGACAGCGCCTTGACTTGGGCGCCCACTCCCATCGCGCCGACGGTGTGAGCGATGGTGTTGAGGGTGAGGATGGCGGTTAGCGGGCGACTGATCTGCTCCTTCATCTTTTCCAGCAGCGCCCCCTTCTTAGGCCGGTTTTTCTTCAAATTGGCGATGTAGGGCCGGGAAACGCTCAACAGCACCGCCTCCCAAACCGAGCAAAAAAACGAAACGCCGATGGCCAGGCAAAACGCCACCACGAGAATCGTCCACGAACCTTGGGGGGAATCGGAAGCCAAAAGGGGAATCATGGCGGTGAGGTTAGAGCGTCTCGCGCCTTCGATCAAACGCTCCGTTCGCGCGCGTCGCCAGCGGATTTTCCTCCACACAGGAGACCATGACCGCTTCATCATTGAAATCCTGCTCCAATTTCCGTAGCGTCGCCAAAATGATCCGTCCGCGCAAAAAATACACCGTCTACGATTTGCAGCAGCTCAAGGGCAAGCGCTGCCTCACCCACATTCACGTAAAATCGCCGGAAGAAGCCACCGCCGCGGAGGAAGCCGGCGTGGATCTGATGAGTTGCAGCTTCGATTCCCCGGAGGCCCAGGCGCGCCTTCCCAAGCTGGTGGAAGCCGCCCCCAACAGCTTCCTTTCCTGCGCCACCCCACACGGCTTGGCATCGCCGGAAGAAGCCATCCGCATCGCCTTCCAAGCCTTGGAAATCGGCGCAAGCTCGGTCTACTGCTCGGCCAGCCCATTCATCATTGAGGCCATGGCCCGCGAGCGAATTCCCGTGGTTGGCCACCTGGGAATGGTGCCACGCCACGTGACCTGGACGAATTACCGCGCCATTGGCAAAACGGTGGACGAAGCCCGGCAACTCTACGCGCGGATGAAGGAGCTGGAGAATGCAGGTGCATACGCCGCGGAGCTGGAAGTGGTCCCGCACAACCTGGCCAAGTTTCTTTGCTCCCGAACCAAGCTGATTTTGATGTCGTTAGGGTCCGGAGATGGTTGCGACACCCAATTTTTGTTCTCCGACGACATTTTGGGCGATTACGACGAGCGTCTCCCCCGCCACGCCAAAGCCTACCGCAATTTTGCCGAAGAATACCGGCGCCTTCAATCCGAGCGGCTGGCCGCCTTTCGCGAATACATCGCGGATGTGAAGGAGGGCCGGTTTCCGGAGGCCGACAACCTGGTGGAAATGGATGAAGCGGCGCTCAGCGAAGTCGTTCGGGAAATCGGAGACGGGGGGTGAAGATCCAAGTTTTCAGTTTTTTGGGGGAAATCTTGGCGGCATGATCCGCCTTGGCCTCGCCGCCGCTATTGCACGAACCGCCTGTTGACCTTTTGCCAGGCCATGTCTGGTTGCCGCCGTCATGAAATCCAAAGCCACGCTCTCGTTGTTCCTTGCCGCCTCGCTTGCCGGCGGATTTGCCTTCGCCGCGCCAAAACCTCCGATTCCCGACTTCACCGCCGGGGACACTTTGCCGGAAAAGGCACCGCATGACTGGAATTTGGGGCCAACCGGCGCACGCGGCTGGGTTTATGCGTGGCGGGGCGAATCCACCGATTCACGACAAATTCTTATCACCGGCGTTAGCCAAAATTCGCCCGCGGCCGGCAAATTGGCCGAAGGCGACGTCATTTTGGGCCTCAACGCCGATTTTTCCGCCGATGCGCGGATTTCGCTGGCTAAAGCGATCACCGCCGCCGAGGCGAAGGACGGCAAGCTCAGCCTGATCCGCTGGCGAAAGGGCAAACGCGAGCCGGTGACGCTGCAACTCCAAGTCCTGGGCGCCTACGGCCCGACTGCGCCCTACGATTGCCCGAAATCGCGCCAAATCTTCGAACGCGGCTGCGCGGCGTTGGCCGAGCGCATGCGCCAAAATCCGGACAAACGCGGCAACCCGATCCAGCGCTCGCTCAACGCGCTGGCGCTGCTGGCCAGCGGCGATGAGACCTATTTGCCGCTGGTGAAAGAAGAGGCCGCCTGGGCTTCCGCCTACCAAATCAACGACGGCCTGCATTCGTGGCCCAGCGGCTGGGTGAACCTGTTTTTGGCCGAATATTTGCTCGTCACTGGCGACGAATCCGTACGCCCGAACCTGGAAACGCTGTCCATTTCGATCGCCAACGGCCAAAGCCACGTCGGCACCTGGGGACACCGTTTCGCCTACGAGCACAACGGCATTTTGCGCGGCTACGGAGCCATGAATCAGGTGGGTTTGAGCCTAACCACGTCGCTAATCGTCGCCCGTGAGGCCGGCGTCGACTACCCCAAGGTGAACGAGGCGATCGAGCGCAGCCGCGCGTTTCTGCGTTGGTACGTCGGCAAGGGCGCGATCCCCTACGGCGACCATCATCCGTGGTTGCAGATGCACGACGACAACGGCAAAGCCTCCGCCGCGGCGGTCATGTTCGATTTGCTGGACGATGCCGAAGCGACCGCGTTTTTCAGTCGAATGGGGACGAGTTCCTACGGAATCGAGCGCGAAAGTGGCCACACCGGCAACTACTTCAACATGCTGTGGGCGCTGCCCGGCGTTTCGCGCCTGGGTCCGCAGGCAACCGGCGCGTGGATCGCGGAAACCGCGTGGTTGCTGGATTTGGCGCGCAAAGCGGACTTTTCGTTCGACTTTCTCGGCAAGCCGGCGGCCACCGGCGGGGAGCACAGCTACCGCGGCTGGGATTGCACCGGCGCCTACCTGCTGGGCTACGCAATTGCGGCGAAAAAGACGCGTTTTACCGGCGCAAAGTCCGGCGCCGAGCAGATTTCTCGCGCTGAAGTCGACGCGCTTATCGAAGCCGGCCGCGGCTGGATGCCGGCGACGAAGGCGGACCTGGCTTACGATGCGAAGATCGCGGAGCAACTCTTCGACGGGCTGAAAAGCTGGTCTCCGGTTATTCGCGAGCGTTCGGCCATCGCCCTGGCCAAGAAGGAGGGCGATTTTGCGCCGAAACTCGTCGCGATGCTGGAAAACGGCCCTCTCGACGCTAAATTCGGCGCCTGCGCGGCGCTGGAGCAACTGGGCCAACGTGGTGCTCCGGCCGTCCCCTCCCTAACCAAACTCCTCCGCCACGATGAGCTTTGGCTTCGCGCCCAAGCCGCCGAAGCGCTCGCGGGAATCGGCGAACCGGCCCGCGCCGCCATCCCGGATTTGCTCAAGTTGGTTGCGGAGCCGCCTAACGCGCAAGATCCGCGCGGCCACATCCAGCGGTTTCTCGCCTTCGCCTTGTTCGACCAGCGCCGGGGGCTGATTGGCCGTTCCATCGCGGACGTGGATCGCGATTTGCTGCTGCAAGCGGCCCGCGCCGTGCTGCAAAATGAGGACGGCCGCGCCCGCGGCGCAGTTCAAACGGTCTACCGCCAGCTTACGCCCGCGGAAATCGAGCCGCTGCTGCCCGCGGTTCACCGCGCCATCGTCGAGCAATCGCCCAGCGGCGTCATGTTTTCGGACGGCGTGCGCATGGTCGGATTGGAGGTGCTGGCGAAGAATCGCATCGCCGAGGGGCTACCGCTGTGCCTGAAACTGATCGAATTCGAGCGCTGGGGCGCGGATCGCCGGCTGGACCGCGGATTGAAAGTTCTCAAACTCTACGGCGGCGCGGCGAAATCCCAGCTTCCGGCGTTACGCAAGCTGGCAGAGGAAGCGGCCAACCCGAAATCGAGAGGCCACAAGCGCCGTCAGCAACTGCTGGACACCATCGCGTTTATTGAGGCTGAGGACGCTGGCGAGCCTTTGCGGCGGTTGGGCAATCGGGGAGGCTAACCGGCGAAATATGGCCTTCAAGCCGGACTCTACGCGCACCGGCGCGGCCGCGCCGCATTGCGCAGATCGACCACCCGGAACAGAAAATAGATCGCCAACACGCAGCCAACGTCCAACCACGGCCAATGCCGCGGGCTGATGAAATAACGGCCAATTTCGACGAATTCAGCGCCAGAAAACGGATAGGCCCAGGCAATTCCACCGGCAATTCCGTCGCAAAACAGGTGCAGCGCGCAGGCAGAGACCATCAACCATGCTGTCAGTCGTTTTCGGGTCGGAATCCAGCGTTTAGCGATCCAAAACGCGACCGGAATCAGCCCTAGCAGAAACCAAATGTTGTGCGTCCAACTGCTCAGCCGCGCATCCAGGCTCAAGTGCGGGTGGAGCAGGTCCGGAGCCGCGCCGGCCAGCCCAATGGCCCAAAAATGCCGCCTGCGCAGGAGCGATTCGCCGTGGCGATGGGTCCAAATGACGTTGGCGGTGGCGGCGATGACGACGGGAGCGAGTCCGTGGGTGATGACGTTCACGATGGAGGCGAAGGTACCCGCTTCGACCGGCCACAGCAAACAAAGGTCTCGCGGAATCGCGTCATGATATACTGGGCGTCACATAAATTCCCTACCTGGCTATGCTCTTCAGCAAAGTGATTACAAAATAGCCAGGCACTTTAATTTGGTGCTCAGCCTTGAGCGGGAGATTTCGCAACACCGCACCATAATTTTTCGAAAATTCATCATTTGCATTGCAGCAGTCGAAATTCGTCTCAAAGGCCCAAATTTGAGTTTCAGCCGCATTAATTCTCGTTTCGGAGGTTGGGATCTTTATCTCGAACGTGAAAATTGGAGTTTCGAACGTTAAATCTGGAATCTCGAACATCGAAAGTTCGGTCTCGAGCGCCGAAAATCAGGCCTCCAACTTCCAATTTCGAGTTTCCAACTTCCAATTGCCACATTCGGACCTCTAATCTCCGTTTTCAGGCCGTAGGCCGCGGATGGGAAGGTGCGGCTTTCACGCGTGGAGCCGCACCTTCCCGCGGTCGGATTTAACGATTTAACCCAAAACCCAACGCCAAACCAAGGCGTGGATTCCGACGACCAACGATTTCACTGGCCCAATGATCGCCGCCATCTGTGCGCTGTGCCCCGGCCGCCCGCTTTCCACCCAGAGGACGCTAAATGTGCAGGCCATCATTGCTACCAGGAGGGTTAGTTTTTTGAGGAAGGCTTTTTGTTGCTGTGTCATGATGCCCCTCACTGGAGCCGGTTTCGCAACCCGAGGCGCCGCGGTTGCCGTCAACGTTTCCATCGTTTTCATGAGTGTGCTGGCTGAGGATTCCGGTTAGCTGATGCCCTGGAGAGCAACCAGCGGAAGATTCACCCGTCCCGCGCCAGCAGGACGGCCCACCGGCTCGCCCAGGACGCAGGCGATGATGTCGTCGGCAACTTTCGTCCCGTCCTGGCGCAGGTCATCGTGGAGATCGAACCCCGGCGCCGTATTCACCTCGATCACCAGAGCCCCTCGAGCCGTGGGAATCACGTCAACGCCACCGATGTCCAGTCCCAACGCCGCCGTAGCCGCGAGAGCGACCTCTTTGCTCTCGTCGTCCAGCTCACATCCGCGGGCGTTTCCGTGGACCGAGTAATTCGTGCACACCTCATCCACTGCGCCTTCTATGTGCCCGTTTCCGTTGCCCATTTCGTTCCGCTCGATCCACCGCTCCGCGCAATCGATCGCCTCCCCACCCACGACCAACACCCGATAGTCCCGGTGCGCCCGCGGATCGCCCACGAACGATTGCACCAAAATCGGCACATCGCCCGTCCCGGCCAGAAACTCCAGATTCGCCCCCAGCGCCGCGTCATCCATCCGCCGCGAATAGACGCCGTTCCCGCGGGTCGCCTCCAGGCTACGCTTCATCACGTAGCCCTGCCCTCCGGGGAGGCGCTGCTTCACCGCTTTTATGAAGCCGTCCGCATCATGAACGCGCGGATCGAAGCAAAGCGTTGGCACCGTCGGCACGCCGCACTCTTCCAGCCGCAGATGCGCCCGCATTTTGTCGGTGGCCGTCTCGGTCGCCGCGCTGGAATTGACCACGCGGACGCCCGTGGTTTCCAATTGCCGCATCACCGCCAGATCCTGCCGGCCGGTAATTGCGCCGAGCCGGTTCAGGAAAAAGTCAGGCCTCGGGCCGGCTTTGCCCCGGACACTCCAGGAGTCCTCGCCACCGTCACAACCGGCCTGAATCACGATGGCGTTCGGATCGACCGGGACCGAGAATATCCCGCGGCGGCGGCAGGCGGCGAGAAGTTCGCCGTGTTCGTACTCCCCGTCGCCCATCGGGTCATCCCGGTGGAGAATGGCGAGGATTGGGTTAGGCTTAAAGTTTCCTATGCCCATCAGGCTGACGACGACGGGACGTCGCGCGAAGCCGTGGCCGCTTTCGTCTCTCGGTTGCACGACGAACTGGAAGCGGATTTCCGGAAACGCTTCCATCGCGACCTGGAAATCTTCTTCGACCGCGAGGACATCCGCGATTTCGACGATTGGAAAGTCCGCTGCCACCGCGCCCTGCGCAGTTCCCGCTTCCTCATCGTCTGCCTGACCCGTAGCTATTTGCGGAGCCAGGCCTGCCGCTGGGAATGGGAAGAGTGGTGCAAACACGAACTCGATCGCGGCCTGAGCGGCCAGGGCGCGGCATGTCTCTGGTTTGTGACGCTAGAGAAGCTCGACATGCCGGAGGACCGGGAATTACTGCGGCGGCTGAAAGGCGAATTGCTCCAGCGCTTCCACATTAAATGCCACGATTGGGAACAGGGCGGAGCTGCCGGGTTCCAGACGGAGGGAGCGCGCGCCGAACTCCAAAATCTCACCGAACACGTGGCCCAGCGGCTGCGTTTGCTCGCGCAAAACCGAGAGCGAAGCGGTAACCTCGGCTGGGCCAATCCCCATTTTGTCGGCCGCGAGCCGGAGATGAATCGGCTGCGCTCGGCGCTAATCGAAGCGTCGTCCGAACAATCCACAAAGCCAGTTGGGCTCATCGGCGTCGGCGGCATCGGCAAAACCGCCTTGGCCCTCGCCTTCGCCGAGCGCGAGGCCGACGCCTTTCCCGGTGGCGCCTGGATTTTGCGTTGCGAAAGTCAAACCAACCTCGTCTTCGTCATCCGCAACTCGGTTCACGACCTCGGCATCGAACTGACCGTAGAGGAAAAGCTGGACCCAGCCCTTGCCGTACGCCGCGTTTTCGCAAACCTGAGCCAACGTGGCCCCGCCCTCTTCCTGCTCGACAACGTGGACCAACCTGCCCTCCTCGCTCCCAATCAGATGGCGACCGTCAAGGATCAGCCCTGGCTACGGCTTCTCTTCACCACCCGGCTCGCGCCAAGCGAATTTGCCGATGCCGACGCGGCCATCCAACCCATCGACCTGGACAAACTCCCCGAACCTGAGGCGATCGACCTCATCCGCGGCTACCAGCCGGATCGAACCTTCGCTTCCGCCGACCGTGAAGCCGCCGCCGGTGAAATCGTGGAGTTGCTTGACGGCCTTACCCTCGCGGTTGAGACCGCAGCGGTGTATCTCGGCCAAAACGATGCCCGCGTCGCCGAACCCCAATTTGCTGTTGAACCACGCGCCTACCTTGAATTGCTCCGAGCCGATCTGGCCGGCGGCGGCATCGAAGACGGCATGTCCCAGCTCCGCGAAGTTGCCGCCACGATTCGTCCGACCTTGCAACGTCTCGACGCACCCGCTCGCACCGTCCTCCAAGTCGCCGCCCTGCTCGCGCCGGACGCGGTGGCGTTGCCTTGGTTGCGGGTCATTGCCGGGGAGATTCATCCGGAGTTACAAGGGGAAGCAGAGGCGGGCCAAGGCGATACCTGGAGCGATCTGGTCCGCGCAATAGTTGGCATGAGGCTATTTCAGCCAAGCTCGGAGCCGCGCGTCGTCGCGGTTCACCGGTTGTTGAGCCGGGTGCTGGAACATGAATTACGGGAGGATCGCGGCGTCCTTGTAGAGAACCTTGAGGCGCATGTGAAGGCTACGGACACCGGGTTGCAAAACGCCACGGGTTGGCAGGAAGACCGCTGGGAACTGGAGCCCTTCGACGCGCTTGCCGCATGGTGGGACGAGAAGAAACATCCCGATGCCGCCTGGCTGCTCAATCAGGCGGGCCAATACTGGAGAAATCTCGCCGAATGGACACGCGCCGAACCCCTGATGCACCGGGCGCTGGCGATCGACGAAACCTCCTTCGGCCCTGAACACCCCAACGTCGCCAGGAACCTTAACAACTTGGCACAGTTGTTGAAGGCAACCAACCGACTAGTTGAGGCTGAGCCTTTGATGCGCCGCGCTTTGGAAATTAACCTACAGTGCTTTGGGCGCAATCACCCTAGGGTCGCCGAATGCCTTAACAACTTGGCGCAGTTGTTGCAGACCACCAACCGACTGGAAGAGGCCGAGCCCTTGATGCGCCGCGCTCTGGAAATCGACGAGCAGTATTACGGTTCCGATCACCCCGAAGTGGCCCGAGATCTCAACAATCTGGCTCTATTGTTTTACGCCACAAACCGTCTGTCGGAGGTTGGGTCCTTATTTCAGCGAGCGTTGACCATCGACGAAAAATCCTATGGCCCTGAACATCCCAAGGTAGCTCTTCGCCTCAATAACTTAGCTGGGTTTCTCAACGCTACGAACCGAATGGTGGAGGCATAGACTTTGGTGCGCCGTGCACTAGCCATCAGCGAACAATCCTACTGCTCCTCTCATCCGGATGTCGCCCGCGATCTCAATACCTTGGCGGAGTTGCTTTACGCTACAAACCGGATGGTGGAAGCCGAGCCTCTGATGCGCCGCGCACTGGACATTGATGAACAGTCTTTCGGAGAGGAGCACCCCGACGTCGCGCGCGATCTCAACAATCTGGCGGTGTTGTTTCTAGCCGCGAAGCGGTTGAAAGAGGCTGAACCGCTCATGCGCCGTGTCGTGACAATATTCGAAAGATCCCTGGGGAACCAGCATCCGAAAGTCGCCACAGCCCTAGGCAACTTGGCGCAGTTGCTGTTCGACACGAACAATCTGGACGAGGCCGAACCACTAATGCGTCGCGCCTGGGCCATTAACTTGGAGACCTACGGGCCTGAACATCCTCTCGTTGCGCGAAGCCTGAACAATTTGGCACAATTACTTTACTCTAAGAAGAAACTGGCCGAAGCTGAACCATTGATGCTCAGGGCCTTGCATATCTTCAACGCTAGCTTTGGGCCTAACCATCCCGACACGTTGGCTGTGGCTGCGAACTACGAGGTGCTTCGCAACGAATTTCTTGATATTTTCTAAAGGAACTACCGAACCGCTCAATTCAAAAGGGGGTTGATTGCAGATTCTTAGGTTGACAAGGCTAGATCCTACTTGAGAAGATCTTTTAATGGCATTCAACCCTTCTGACTCCGAAGATCCAAGGCTTTGGCAGCTTATTGCTAAGGCGCAACCAGCAAACAATTTAGAACTAATTTCTGCAGTGGCAGAGAAAGATGCAGTGAAGGTGAAAGCGGCACTACGATCCATTTTCACCTACCAGATGACCTGTCCAAGTTGTGGTTTTCAATTCCAATTCGCCACAGGAATAGATAAGCGGGATTATAATCTGTATTGTCGCCAGTGCGATTCTTGCGTTCTTCGCAGGTATGAAAGCGAATAGAGTCGGGTTGCTAAAGAAAAATATGATGTCTGGCTGAGGACGAGGAGCAAGGACTTCGTTGGGGGGCACCAAGAATGCAGAAAAGAAGATTGGGATCATCCAACCAACTGGCGGGGTCATCCAGGACGTTTTCAATCTCGGTTTGAAGGTCCGGATCCTGCAATACGCTGGCCTGCTTCGCATTGCCCGGCCATCGACCACGCCGCGCTGGTTCTTTGGGTAAGCGTCAGACGGTTGCGTTCCCGGGCATTTTGCGAAGAAAAAATGGGGTGGGCAAATGGGGGCAACTGTACGTAAAAGGTCAAGATCCCCTAGTTTTCAATCAGCTACTTTCCCCTCGGTTCGGAAGTCAAACCTATGGCTGCACCAATGCCAAAGATCAGGCGCCTGCTTCACAAAAGCGCGCTCTAACAATTCCGTCATCCAAATGACCAGCGGACCAGGGCATACCCTAGCAAATAGGTAGCGCTGCAAATTGGCGTTGGCGAGGAACTCCACCCCGGAATCGCAGGCAAACGTAAGTTCGGGCGCGTATTCCAGGTTCACCGCCATGACCCGAACCGGCGGCTGGAATCTGGTTTTTCAAGGGCCTCCGTCACGTGTCCCGGCAGGTTATTCCGAGCGGATAGTTTCTTGGGGAGCGAAATTCTAGCAGTTGATCTCGATCTCCGGTGGGATAAACCCGCCGGAGGATTTCAACGGGGATTTTGCAATTCGGCAATTCGCTTTCTGCGCCCCAGCGAGTTCACCTCGCAGGACGCAATAGATTAGCAGCTAGAACTCCCCACAAAACAACCACCGCTCCCCTGCCAGCTTGCTGGCAGGGAGCCAAGATTGAGGAGCGCATTCTCCACACCCTCCCCAAACTGGCCAGATGGGGTTGTCGCTGGGAAGGCGAGCCACGCAATCTTTCGTTCCTGCCAGCAAGCTGGCAGGGGACGCTCTCTTGGGGAGCGGGATTCTAGCGGTTAGTCTCGATCTCCGACGGGATGAACCCGCCGGGGGATTTCAACGGGAAATTTGCAATTCGCCAATTCGCCTTCTGCGCCCCAGCGAGTTCACCTCGCAGGACGCAATAGATTAGCAGCTAGAACTCCACAAAACAACCACTGCTCCCCTGCCAGCTTGCTGGCAGGGGAGCCAAGATTGAGTAGCTCATTCTCCACCGCCCGCTCGCGCCCGAATCGGCTTCATGTCGTATTCGCCGAACGTGCCAACGTAATATCCGTCCATCCAGATGCGTTGCTGACCAATCAAATAGGCCAAGTTATTCTGAAACGCCAATGCGATGCCATGCGGCGATTCCTCTACGTTTCCCCGCAATGCAATGTGCAGATGATCCGGCATCACTGAAAGTTGTGAGATCGCATAGCCCTTTTTCTTCGCGATCTTCAAACAACCATCGGAAAGCTTCTGCAAGGTGCTGCCGTCGGCTACACGATATCGCTCAGCAGTCACCAAGACAAGATGCAGGTTATACCAATAGCGCCCACTGGCAGTAGTGGCGGGTTCGCTCAACTTCGCGGTTGAATCCTCGTGTTGGAGCGATTTCAGGCGTTCGGCAAAGCCCTCCTCTACAAATCCTTCCTTGGTAACCTGATCGCGAACGTAGTTCTCGACGGTTTCACGCGTGTTCCGCCCGACGGACCTCAATGCGACTTTCCGGCTGAACTTTCTGGGCTGACCCAGTTGGCGAAGTTGATGTTGGAGGCGTCCCTTGGCTCTGGCCGCACATAGAACGGGAGAAACCGTTGGTTTCACGCTGAAGGCAAGTTGGATGCTTTCCGGGCTCCAATCGTGCTCCAGGAAGCGGAGGCCGTCTGATTCCCACAAGGATCGCAGAGGGTCGAAAATGCCTTCGGGCGGTTGGGATTGGAACGGTTCGCCGTTTCGTGACGGCCATCCTGTCCAGGTGTAGCGCAAGTGGTAGGCTGGTGTCAGGTTTTCCCCGGAGTAGAGAGGTGTGGGCGTCGGTTTCATGTGATTCGGTGGTGAGCGGCTAATCTTCTGCTCTCGCCAGGCAAGCTGGCAAGGGGCAGTTTGGTCGAATTGGGGCATTTTTAGCGGATAATCTTGCTCCCGGCGGGGTGAACCCGCCGGGGAGCTTTTATCATCCTGATGGGCGCTCAAGATGGGGCAGTCAAAATCGGGACAAAAATAGGGACAGGGCAGTCAAAATAGGGACAGGGCAAAAAGGGCTTTGCCGAGGACCGGGGCCTACTAGGAGCGGTAGATTGTATGTCTTTACTTATTTATCTTGGAAATCAAAGCCAGACCGAGCCGTTCTCTTTCCTAAGAACTAACCTTTCAAATCCCGCCATTCCTGCAACTTCGCACGAACCGCTCCAATTCGCTGGTCGCCAATCAGCTCAAAGATCGCAAGCGCCGCTTCCGTAGCCGATACGGCACGCGACCGATCTCCCAGCAAATCGTAAGCCCGCGCGGCGTTCCAAAGGGCAACGCCTTCTCCCCGCCGGTCGCCAATTTCACGCACGATCTCCAGATCTTTCTCGAAGTAGTGAACGGCTTGGTTTACGTCCCCCGCAGAGGCATAGGCACAGCCCAGATTTCCCAGAGTCTTTGCCTCGCCCCATCGGTCGCCCGCCTGCCGGTGTAGCTTGAGAGTTCCCTCAAAGCTGGCAATCGCCAGCCCAATGTCTCCCATCGCAGCATAGGCATTGCCCAGGTTTCCCAGATTGGCGGCAGCAGCTTTTTGATTGCTGGCTTCGTGGTCAATTTTGAGGGTAGAAGCTGATCGCTCGGGGAAAATCACCCAGGCTGGTAATTGACCTCGGTCCGCTTTCCTTTACCACCGAACCAACTCCAACTAAGAAGCAAATGGCCCCTCAATCCGTTCCACCGCTTCAACCAGCTCCAATCGCCATTCGATCGACTGACGCGATCTCCGGTTTTCGTAATTCAAGCTCACGATTTCCGCATGACCGAGGCCGTCATCAAGGGGCCGGGGCTCGATATCCATTCCGCCCGCAAATACCTCTTTGGCTTGAAACACAGCAACCCAATAAGTTTTGCCTTTCCGACCGGCTCCAGCTTCTTCAATCGTCGTATATTTCGCCCGCCAAATAGAGATGCCGGTGGTGTCATTCTTGTTCGCCCGAAATGCTTCCGGTTCGATGGGCGGAGTCTCATTGGGCCGATACCACCCGGTGGAATCAGGAATCCTGCGATAGAGCCATTCGTCATCTTCAATAGGTTCCTCGCCAGGATTCATCAATCAGTTCGTGATTGGATAAAGCGGCGGATTGAAGCCCGTGGCGGCATCGGACTTTGTTGCCGACGGTGAGGTAAGATTCGACAAACCCGTCATCCTCAAACTCCACGGTCCATTGCACCTCGCCATCTTTCCAGCGGAGAACCAATCCGCCGTCGCCATTGGGAATGACGGTGGTTGGTGCTTCAATTCCACGAGTGCGGAGAGCGGCTGCAAAATCCCGGGCGTTTTGAAGAATGCCAGCGGCTGGCGGTTCGATGCCATCGTCCTCCAAGATCTCCGGGTCTTGCTTCCAAGCGGTGAATTGATCCACTACGGTTTGCCAACCGGCTTCCTGTTTCGATTCATCCTCCTCTGAAGATGGACGAACGATTCCGAAGATCAGGCAATCGACTTGTCCCGATCCCGCGGGAGGTTGCTCGAGAAGTTGCATGGATAAGACTTCGCATGATTTCGAAGGTCAATCAAGGCGGAGGGCATTTGGGAACTGGTTAGAATCGTGCGCGGCCCTCCGCGACTCTATGCCAGGAAGCCTAACGCCCGCCCAGCACGGGCCAATAGCTCATAACCGTCACAAACAGCATGGCCAAGGATTGATCGGAAACCTTGAGCCGTTTCCAGGCTTCGATTGCTTCTTCAGACAAACCAATCGCCACCAACGCGTCTTGGCGGGTGAATTGGTGAGACAAATCGTAGTCCGCCAAATGGCGCACGGACTGCGACTCGACAAAATTTTCGATGATGATGAGGAGATCGGGATTTCCCACTACCCCATGCGCTACCCCAGTTGGTTGAAAAATGCTCTTCGGAGTCGCTTTGGCAAATTCCAGACAGGCGGCTTTCATTTTACCGTGATCGAAGCCTCGCCCTGCCAACAGGCGCACGTCTTTGCGTTCTTGGCTGGCGCCCACCATCATTTTGGAAGCTTCCGTGATGGAAGTGGAATAAGCTGTAGTAAGAAGCGGAGATCGAGCGGCGCAGACTGGATTGCTTGGGGCGCCTGGGTTCGTTGCGAGCCAGTTGACACGCTTGTGTCAGCAGGTCCGAGCTGTAAGAGGACACTAGGCTGGATCAGCGAGCAGTTCTGATTCGCGGCCAAACCGAACCACAGGCCAGGTTTCGTAGCCGCTACCTTCCCGGATTTCGCGCCGGATCCAGCGCAGCTTCGCCGGACTCCAGCCGCGCCCGCCCACCAGTGTCGAGCGTCTACATTTCATCGTGCCGCGATTTCGCCTTTCGATTCGATAAGCGGCAAGTTCTTCTTCCAACTGCTCGATGCGCGCCAGTGGATGTTCTCGCCTGGATTCTTCGATCTTCCAGGGGCGAGGCCGAGTTCGGAAATCAAACGTATGACTGCGCCAATGCCAAAGATCTGGCGCCTGCTTCACAAAGGCGCGTTCCAACAATTCTGTCATCCAAATGACCAGCGGACCGGGGCAGACTTTGGCAAACAGATCGCGCTGCAAGTTGGCGGTGGCGAGGAACTCCACTCCGGGATCGCCGGAAACCGAAAGCTCGGGCGCGTATTCGACGCGCGATTCCAGGTTCACCACCATCACCACCAATCGACGATTGGGATCTGCTTGTTCAACGGCCCCCTTCACGTGTTCGAGCAAGTTATCCCGAGGGGAACCTTCGAATAGATTGAGCGCGAGAACCTGAATTCCGTCATCCTCCAATGCATCGGCAATTTCCCGAATCACTGTATCCCGTTCCGCTGGATCGTTGTAGAGCGCCAGAGCCAAACGAAAGTTATTGGCCTGCCGAAGAAACAACTCCAGGCCAAGCCAGTCTTCACTTCGCTCTTTGGCCGGCGGCACCGTGGAAGAATCCGGCTCAGGCGAAGCCTTTGGATTCTTGGCCGGAGGCTGAAGTTGCGCTTTGGAGGGCATTTTGGAATGGGTCAATATCGCACACGAGTGGATGGACGTCATACCAGGAATCCTCCCCGTTGTATTCCAGGACGCTGCCATTTCCAATGAGTTCGGCAAAGAAATCGCGGGCCTCATTGACCTTTTCCCACGTGGTTTCGCCTTCGGGTATAGCAAACTCGGTCTTGGTGCGGTGGACTTCGACGAGGATGGGATAGTAAACCGATCCCGGGGTGAGGAGCCGGGTGTAGCCTATCGCGAGTTTTCGGGCCGCGGCCTTTGCGGCGGTAATATCGACCAAGGATTTGCCTTCAACTTGTGCTTTGAGCTGAGCTTCATCCAGCAGACGGATCAGTTCGCGAACGCTGCCTCCGCTTTGCTTTACGAGATAGCGAACGACATCCTTGTTCTTGAAGACGAGGTCGATGGCCAGCCGCTTTGAAACCAGCTCAATGAGCGCGTCAATCCCTGCCTTGTGGATCGTGCCGCTACGACGACGAACTTTTACGCTCGACTGGCACGCAGTTGTCCGCTTCTTGGCTGATCATGCGGCGCGCTCTTTACTCGCCTTCGTCTTCAGTTTCATAGGGCTCCGGCAGGGCGATTCGCATATACGTCAAGGCAAATTGCTGAGCCAGATGTTCCCGGTAAGGACTGGCGATGGCGGCTTTGCGATGACCATTCTCGATCTGGGCTTCGACGAGGTCGCGCGGAACAGTGCAGGCATTTCTCAAATCAGCCAACGATTCCGGAACTGATTCGCCCGCAGGCAGAAAATACCACCCAAAAACGCGGTGACGGCGCACTTGATCCTTGATCGTTTGAGGCTTCAACACGCCCTCCTCGACCAGCCAGGCAGCCTCGTGAAGAACGGCGATCTGCACTTTGGTGGCTTTGGCGTTTGCCAAATCGCAGGCTTGGCTCAAGACGACGACTCGCTATCGGAAGTCGTGCTGCTCCAGGATACCTTTCCACTCTTATCCCTTGCGGTAGACCAGAAAACGAGTGGGCAGTTGTTGATGATGTCACCTTGACCTAGAGGCTCGCTTGAAGAGGGTGTGTGGTAGATCATTCCTCGTGAAAGATTGGATCTGGCCGCAATTTGCCCCGTTTTTCGACTTGGATGGGACGCGGATTGGTGTATGGCAGCTCGCACGGGGGCAGGATTTCCGGCGATTCAATGACGCCATCCGGCAGGCGCCGGGTTTTTGTTGGCGCCTTGTCAGAAGGCTCGGCAGCAGCATGGGCCGTTCCGGGAACGCAGAAATGTGACGATTGCTTCGCGGATGAGGCCATCGACCTCGACGCTTCGGCCGAAAGCGGAGGCTTGCTCGGCCAGTTGGCGTTCCACCTCCCCTGGTAGGGCGATTTGGTGTGTCATGAGAAAATATTAGCACAATCTGGACTCAAATCGACCAACGGCCGATCCTGGTGAAAGCCTATTGGCGATCGGGACGGAGAAGCTGGAGGTGTTGGGCGATTACGGGGTTGATCAGGCTCAGTTGGATGAGCTGGGCGACAAGATCGAAGGGTTTTCCAACGCCATCGGCAAGCCGCGCGCCAAGATTAACGAGGGCAAGACGGTGACCGATTCGTTGCCGGACCTGTTTGCCAAGGCCGATAAACATTTGGAGCGGATGGACCGCTTGACGAAGCAGTTGGAAGTGAGTTTTCCGGAGTTCGTGCAGGGTTATCGCAACGCACGGGTCATCGTGGATTACCGCACGCCCGGGAAGAAGGGTGATTGGGAAGCTGCGATTGATGTGGAAAGCACGGAGACGGTTGAATCGATGCAGCCGGTGTTGTTGCCGGACTCGGCGGATATGGATGCCGAAAGCGATGTTTCCGAGTCCGCGGAAGCCGCTTGATTCATTGGATCATTGGAGTTCTTTCGCCATTTCCACCAACTGATCCACCATTTTTTCCGACGCCAGCGGCTCCAGATAGTTCGTCCCCGGCCACGTGGAATACCCGCCATGCTCGAAGTGCCGCGGCGTGGGCAGGTAGCCGAGGTAACCGTGATTCAGCTCCACCATGAACGTCTTTTCAAACGGACTGCGCTTTTGAAAATCCAGCCCGATCTCGGTGTAGGTTTCGCACGGCGTCGTCCCAATGCAGATGTCGCCGATCCTGACAATTTGCAAAGGAACCTTCGCCGGCTCAGTCACTATGGCGAGGGCTTGAAGGCGGCCGGCGTAGCTCAATGGGGCAATGAACTCTCTTGAAGTCGCCCAATTGGCGGCGATTGGGCGGTTGCCACTTTTCAATCGTGGAGCGCGGGCTTCGATGTCTTTGGCCCACTCGAGCAATTCCGGCTCGACCGTTCTCCAAGCCAGTTCCACCTCGCGAAAGCGCACTTCGAGATCGGCGCCAGCTCGCCATTCCACCTCAGCCAACGCAGTATCGACCTTCGCCGCGAGTTCGTGCCCCAGAAACCGGCAACGCTCGTAATTTCCCTTCGGCCCCGGCAGATGTTTGAACGCGTCGAGATTCAAGCCGATGTCACCACTCGTGGAATTTGCCATCATCGCGACGAAGGGCGGATCCTGTTCCGGCGAACTGAGCCGCCTTTTGAGCTTGTCGCAAAAATAACCAAAATAGTCGGCAGAAATGTGCCCGGCGCCGGTGTCGCCGGCATAATGCGCCGAGTAAGCCGAGTAGACCGCGATGGGCGCGCCGTCAGGTTCACGTAGAGCGATGAAGTAGACAAAGGGATCGAGCGGGCCGGCGGGTTTCGTGTAATTTTCATTGGGCGCCGCGGTTTTCCACACCCGGTTGATGCGGCCAAAGTAATCCGTGCGTTCCTTGCCCTCCGCCAGATGCCAACGGCGGCTGCGAATCGTCTCTCCGGCATCCGCCTTGCCAAAGGCGACTTCCGCGGGCCGAAGCAGGTTTTGCGCGCGCCGCACACCATCCGCGATCCGCCGGGCAAGGAAGGATTGATAGTCGTCAAGCTGCTGTTCGTTGGTATACCGCGTGGTGCCCATCGCGGTTCCCGCTGAATGGGTGTGCGTAGCCGAGATCATGACGTTTTGCGGCGGAATGCCGCTCATCTCTTCAATTAGGCGCCGCGCTTCGACACTAACACTGCGATGAAATCCGACGAGGTCGACAGTGACAAGAGCGAGCGTGGTTTCGCCATCGTTCAGCACGAGGCAGCGGGCATACAACTCATCATGAACGTGCGTTGTTGGATAGGGCGCGAAGCTGCCGGCCCGCAAGGCGCCTAGCGGCGGGGTAATGTTGCTGGTGGCGGCGCCGGCGTGAATGACCGTGGTATTCTCCGGAGACGCGGAGACTAGCTCTGTTGCTACGAAAGCAAGGTATATAGTTGCAACCAGTTTGAGCATTGTGTTCATACCATTCTTTGGGAGTGAGCCTGGCTTACGCGATAATCTCGCGAATCACCTTCCCGGCCACATCGGTCAGGCGGAAATCGCGGCCGTTGAAGCGGTAGGTCAGTTTTTCGTGATCCAGACCGAAGAGATGCAACACTGTGGCGTGGATATCGTGGATGCTCGTCCGATTTTCCACCGCCTTGTAGCCGAATTCATCCGACGCGCCGTAATGCGTGCCGCCCTTGATCCCGCCGCCTGCCAACCAGGTGGTGTAAGCGTGAGGGTTGTGATCGCGCCCCTTGCCTCCCTGGGAATCGGAAGTCCGCCCAAATTCGCCGCCCCAAATCACGAGCGTCGATTCCAGCAGGCCGCGCGACTTCAAATCGTCTAACAAAGCCCCCACCGGCTGATCCATGCTCGCTGCACACGCGGTGTGGTTGGCCTTGATGTCGCTGTGGCCGTCCCATGGCACATCACCCACACCGCCGCCCGGCGTGCTGGTGGAACTGGCGAAAACCTGGACGAATCGAACGCCGCTCTCCACCAATCGGCGGGCGATGAGGCACTGCTTGCCGTAATCCTTCGATTCCTTGCGGTCCAGGCCGTAGAGCTTCTGCACGGATTCAGGCTCGCTGGAAACGTCGAAAACCTCCGGCGCGGCAGTTTGCATGCGGTAGGCCAACTCGAAGGATTCCAGCCGCGCCGCCAAATCGCGATCGAACGGCCGGTCATCCGCGTGACGCTGATTGGTGCGGCGCAGAGCATCGAGCAACGAGCGCTGCTGGCCATCGGTAAGGTGCGCATGCCGGTCCAGGTTGTCGATCGGCTTCGGCTTGCGCGGATCCAACGCGGTAGCCTGAAAAACCGAGGGCAAAAAGCCTGCCGACCAAATTGGATCGCCGCCGCGCGGTTTGGTGCCGTGCATCACCACGTAGGCGGGCAGGTTCCCGTTGTCGCTTCCCAGCCCGTAGGTTAGCCAACTCCCCATGCTGGGATGCCCTTGGCGAATCATCCCGGAATTCGCCTCCAGCATCGCAGGCGTGTGGTTGTTCGACTGCGAGTAGCACGAATAGATGAACGCCATGTCGTCCACGTGGCGCGCCATGTTCGGCAAAACCTCTGAAACCCGGGTTCCCGATTGGCCATGCTGCTTGAATTCAAACGGCGACCCAAGGCACTTGCCGGTCGTCGTGAAAAAGCCGGTTTTTGGGTCTGCGCCTTCCAGTTTCTCGCCGTTGCGCTTTTGCAGCTCGGGCTTGTGGTCGAACGTATCGACTTGCGACGGACTTCCAGTTTGAAAGAGCCAGATGACGGCCTTGGCTTTGGGCGAAAACTCCGGGGAGGCTCCGGCGAGCGGATTTTGCGGCTTGGTGGCGGCGGAAACGATGCCTTGCTGGTGCAGCAGGCTGGTTAGCGCCAGCGAGCCGCAGCCAAGGCCGGCGTTTTCAAGGAAGTTGCGGCGGGAATGGAGGAAGGGTGCGTTCATGAGAAAAAACGATTCGAGCGGGCAGGCAGACCGTAGGATAGCTCATCAGAGAAAAATACAAAATTCAACTCATTCAACTCCACGATTTTGCTTTGTGGCGTGACGAAGTTGGGGAGCCAAAAAATTGCGATGAGGAGCGAAATGGGCCCGATCACGAACGAGCGAAGCTGAAAGCGATCGGTTTCGAAAAAAGTGAAGCGCCATGGCCGGCAACTTTTGCCAATTCGGCGGCATGAGGCAACTTCACCTGACATGAACCTACCAACAAGACGAGATTTCGTTCGTTCGGCAACCGCCGCTGGCGCGACCATTCCTCTTGCAGGACTGCTTGCGGAGGAGAAAGGGGCTACGGAGCATTTTCGCTATCGCCTCGCGTCCAGGTTTCCCTACATCGAATCGCAACGCGATAATCTGGCGTTTGCGTACCAACCCGGGAAGCTATTGCTTTCCGAGGACAACGGGAAGACCTGGCCTAACCAGGCGAATTTCGCCGATGCTGAGAACATCACCTTCAGTTGCATTCTCGGAAATGGAAACGTCCTCTTCGCCACGCTGAACCGGCTTTTTCTCAGTGCGGACCAATTCAAATCGTATCGCGAGATCACGGTTCAGCATCCCGATGGCCGCGAATATCATCCTCACACGCCCACCAATCCTGAAAAGCCGGGTTGGTATTTCCACGCGCTGGACGGCGTTCACACCCGGGAGGTCGAAGGGAAGGAGATGCTGGTTTGGGGAAATTATTGCAACGTGTTAGGCGGCTCAGTTCCGGTAAACATCTACTACTCGACCGATTTCGGCGAAACGGTGAAGCTGGCTTATTCGTTCGGGCAGAATCCACGATTCAAGGACGGCCAACAGCTTCTGGGAGATCCTGACAATGACACCTTTTGCCGCCACATTCATTCCGTGGCCTACAATCCGGCGGAAAACGCGTTTTACTGCGCCACGGGCGACCGCGACGTCGGGATTCGGCATCACGAAGTGCATTGGTTGCGCGGAACCTACGATTCTACCGCGGACCGATGGGACTGGAAGGTGCTCGTATCGACCGGAAACAACTCGCGCTACAAATCCGGGGGAATCAATTTCGTCGATGGCCAGCTTTATTGGGCCGCTGACGCCAATGGAAAAGCGGATGCCGGGGGCAGATATGATCGCGGCATTTTTCGTTGCGATCCCAAGGATCTCGCCGATCCTGACAAACACACCCAACTGTTCGATCCCGAGTATGAATCGGCGAACATGCTGATTGAGGACGATTTCATCCTCTCCGCGCACTACGCACCGGCTTCGCCCTATCGCACGGGATTCATCGTTTCGCCGGATCTGGGAAAAACCTGGGCGCAGTATGATTTGACCCAATTCGGACCGACCTCGCCGGTTCGGTTTCAAAAGAAAAACGGCGAAGGCTGGTTCAAGGTCGATTTGCGACAAGGCTGGATCGCGCGAGATCGTGTTCTGTTCGTCGAACCGCTTTGAATCACCATGCGTTGGCTATTTTTACTCACTTTCCTCAGCCTCGGCATCGCACGGGCCGACGACCGCTCTAACATCATCCTCATCATGGTCGATGACATGGGGTGGTCGGACGTCGGATGCTACGGCGGTGAGATTGACACGCCTCACATCGACTCCCTGGCCGGGGACGGTCTGCGTTTCACCCGGTTTTACAACAACGCGGTGTGCGGCCCGACGCGGGCCTCGCTGCTGACCGGGCTTTATCCCCAGCAAACCGGGCATTCCAGCAGGCACTGGAATCAGCCGAAGGATTTCAGCCGCTGCGTGCTGGTTTCCGAAGTGCTCCAAGCGAACGGCTATCACACGGCGATGGTCGGCAAGTGGCAGGGGCGCGATTTGGCGGTGGAGCGCGGATTCGACCGGTTTTTCGGCGCGAATTGCCAGGGCAAAATCAGTTACTGGAACGCGGTAGCCGACAACGATTTTTACCGCGACGATCGGCCGTGGGAGTTTCCGAAGAGCGATTTTTTCATGACGGACGCCTTCAACGACCACGCGGTCGAGTTCCTCGAACAGGCTGCCGCGGGCGAGAAGCCGTTCTTCCTCTACGCCGCCTACATTGCGCCGCACTGGCCGCTGCACGCGCGAGAGGAGACCATCGCGCCCTACCGCGAGCGATATCTCAAGCGCGGCTGGGACGAGTGGCGCGAAATCCGGTTTTGCCTCCAGCGGGATCTCGGTCTGGTGTCCGAGGAGTGGACGCCCGCGCCGTTTCCGGCTTCGATTCCGCCGTGGAAAGACGATGCGCACAAGGAGTGGCAGGCGGAACGGATGGCGGTCTACGCGGCGCAGATTTCGAACGTGGATCGCGGTGTGGGGCGTTTGTTAGAGACCCTGGAGAAGTCCGGCAAGGCGGAAAACACGCTGGTGCTCTTCCTGTCCGACAACGGCGCGGCCGCAAACGGCGGACTCGCTCCGACCACCTCCGGCTTCGGATTCGATCCAAAAAAACCGAACGCCACCTGGCGCAAAGACGGCGTGGCCATCAAGCCCGGCAGCGGCCCTAACCTCATGCCTGGTCCGCACGACACCTTTGCCGGCTACGGCGCTGCCTGGGCCGCGATGAGCAACACGCCTCTGCGCGATTCGAAGCAATCGGCCTACGAAGGTGGGATACGCACGCCGCTCATCGCCCGCTGGCCGGCTGGAATCGAAGCGAAAGGCGGCCTAACTCGTGAAGTCGGCCACGTCATCGACATCATGGCGACCTGCCTCGACCTCGCCGGCGCCGAGTACCCCGCGGAATTCCGCAATCGCAGGCCGGTGCCGATGGAAGGCCGCAGTCTGGTTCCGGTTTTTCGCGGCGGCTCCCGGGAAGGCCACAAGCTCCTGGCTTGGCGGAATTCGCGCGGCCGCGCCATCATGATGGGCGACTGGAAATTGGTCAGGCTGAAGGACGGGCAACCCTGGGAGCTCTATAACCTTGCGTTGGACGGCGGCGAAATTCACGACCTGGCCTCGCGGCATCCGGATCGCGTGCGTGAAATGGCCGAAGCCTACGATTCCTGGCGCGAACGCGTCGGGGCCAAGTAAACGCACGTTCGCCAAGGCCCAGAGTTGCGGAGTCGGCGCGGATTTCTTTTTCGGCTTGCCAGCCTTGGCGGTTTTGCCTTTTTTGCCCTTCGCGTCCAGGTAGGCGATTTTCCCACCACCCTGGACGTCGATTTTGACCGAATTCAGCGGCGCTTCCAGGTTTTCCCTGAGCCGTCTCACACAGAGTTGAATTTGGCCTCAAAGTCACGAACTGCGCTCAGAATTTCATCAAACGAAGGCGCATCTTCAAAAAACATCGGATCCTTCATCGCCCGGTAATCCGATTCCCAATCGGAAACCTGGTCTTTTGGAGGCGCCATCCGTAGACTGCCGCGAACCAGGGTCGAATTGTCCACCCAACTGTACGGAAAGAAAAATTGGCGATGTTCGACCACTCGATTGAAAAGGTCCGGATCGCCGATTGCTTTCTCGCCTACGCCGGCCTCGATCATCGCCCAAAGATCGTAAAAATGGCGGGACATTCGCGCCTTTCGCTTTTTCTCCGGTGGCCGCTGATGCTCTTCATGCAACAGGGTGGCTTTTTCCCAAAACGTTCTCTCCGGCTGAAGAATTTGAACTTTGAAAGTGGAATCCGGAAAGAGCTTTGGAAAGGTTTGGGCCAGATAGGGCTCGATCTCTCGCCGCCGGGCCGGCCAGTTGTCAGAACGTGCGCCCATTTCTATTTTTACCTCTCGCCTCAGATAAGCATTCGACGTTTCCGGGAATGCGCTCGGGTACTTGAAAAGCAGGGTCTGTCCATCTCGATCGTCGGGATCGGGTAGCAGAGACCAATCGGAGGCTTGACCGTTGCCGAGGCGCTTGTTGAGCACAATTTCAAAGAGAGGCCTGAGTTGACGTTGAACGAAACTTTGGCACGCCTGCTTCATCGCCTCTTTCCGCTTTTTCTTTTGCTTGTTGCTCGGCGCCGTTTCCGGGCTGTTATCGCCGCCAAATCCGAGAGGTTCCTTGTCCACGATGAGGTCGATGTCCTCCGAAAAGCGCTTGATGAGGTTCCACCCTTTGGACAGCGACGTGCCTCCTTTAAACGTCAGATGCTGCCCAACTTCCGGCAGGCGAAATAGCTCACGAAGGGACCAACAGACCCAAAAATCTTTCTCGATCGAGGCTGCGAGCAAGCCGCACCGCGCCTCCGCCTCCATGCAGTAGGTTTGGCGTTCTTTGCGCGGTAACCGTATGAATTTTTCGTACCCGTCTTTTTGGCGAGCCGCAGGTTTTCCGATTTCGCGGAAGCAATCGGCCACCCAAGCCGGCACCAATGCCAAATCATCGAGCAACTGCTTTTTCTCCTCCTCGGACAAACTTGCCTGAAGTTTTCGCAAGACGGTTTCATCGACGTGCTCCTTGCCAAGCCATTTCAGCGCTTGGTAAACCGTTCCGCCGATCGTTCCGGCCGTTGCCATGTTTTTGGGCGTGGTTGGCTTCAGCAAAATCTGCCGGTTGTTCACCTGAACTTGGCGCTTTGCTCCATCTGTCAGAAAGACGATTTTCACCGGAATTTGCTCGGTTAGCCCCAGCAAATGCGCGGCGTGCGCCCCCGACGATTGGATTCGGGTGGCATCCTTCGATTTTAGGGCCGCCGCAATCGACTCGACCGCTGGCGAAAGTTCGCCAAGTTCCGGGTGCACTTTCGGGTAGTCATAAAGTCCGCGCGCAATGCGCCGAATCGTTCCAGCTTTGAGCAACCGCGCCAATGATTTGTCGATGGATGTCCGTGACCCCAGATCCGAAAAATTGGCGGGTGCAAAAACCCAACCCTCACCCTTTTTGAGGATCCTTCGCAGGAGTTTGTCTTGGATTTTTTGCCCCATGGCGCTCTGTCCGAAAAAGTGGGTATTTTTTCGGAAAAATCAATAAAAATAGGCCAAAAATGGGTGTTTTTAGGCCAAATTTCGCATTTTGTCCGAAAAAATGGGTAGTTTTTCGGACAAGCGATCCAACCAAGCGCCCTAATCCACGAAAACAAACTCGTTGGAACACAGCAACAGGTGGCAGAAATCCTGGAACGCGGACTTCCTCGCCGCTTTGCTGGTAGACGGAGCTGGTCATGATGAGGCGGTGGACCGGCTTGAGCCGCCAGCCGTTCGCCAGCAATTGTTGCGCTGACCAGTCGAAAGGTTGCGTTCATAAGAAAGTCAGTCGAGTGTTAGGATGCCTTCGCGGAAATCGAGAAACAGTTTCCGGCCTCGGAAAAAGTCTAAACCGATCACACCGTCCACGGTGGCGGAATCGGGCAAGGATACCGCGGTCACGAACAAATCCCGCTGCTCACGGCCAAGCACCTCGATCTTGGAGATAGGCAAAACAGGGACGTAGTCCACTCCGCTGCCAGTAGTGATGTGTGTTTTGTTAGGGCTGTCTTGCGGAGAGTAGCCGATCTCGGACAAAAAGTCCGCGTGAATGGCGGTGTGGGTCGCGCCTGTATCGACAGCCAATTTGACGACAACGTCCCGTTCCTCATCCGCTGCAAAAACTCGGACGGGTACCACAATGAGGCCGTGCGTTGGGTCGAAATTCCAGGTCACAACATAAATTGCATGTCTTTCGGAAACTCACCGATGTAAAGCACCGCGTTATGCTTTTCGCCCAATTGACCAAGCGCTCGATGGACACTGCCGCGATCCTTGCTGTGAAATCGAACTCGCCCGCCGAGCACTTTGAGTTGCTCGTCCGTCTCCGGATCGGCAATCAACACCCATTCCGAATCGAACTGAGATTCGATTTCGTCCATGGTCATTTTTTCGTCAATTTCCATAAGAAGAGTCTAGAGCTGTTAATCCACAAAAACAAACTCGTTGGAGCACAGCAACAGGTGGCAGAAGTCCTGAAAGGCGGCGTCCGCTTTCCCCTCACGCGCCTCGGTCTGGCGCCGAATAAAGTCGCTCATATCGGTGCGCTCCGTTTTACTCGGGAGCCGGCCATACACAATCTGGTAGGCCGAATCAATCCCCTCCTCGACCGTCGTGGTCGCGCTCGGCCTGGCACGTTTGGCCAGTTCCACGGCCCAATTCCGCACCGCGCCGGAATTCAGCATCGCCAGGGCTTGCGGCGCAACGGTTGAGATTTCGCGGTCGCCGATGCTCTGCATCGCATCGGGCCAATCGAAGAGTTGGAGCATCTCGATCAGTTGGCCGCGCTTCACGGTCAGATACACGCTGCGGCGGGGCGAATTCGCGTCGAGCGTGCCTTTGCCGAAGGGCTTGGGATCGAGTTTGCCGCTTACCGCGAGCAAATTATCGCGGATGATTTCCGCTTCCAGCCGGCGCGCCGGCTTACGCCAGTAGAGCAGGTTTTCCGGGTCGTTTGCCATGCCGCCGGGCGGTTCTTCGCCGCTTTGCAGGTAGACGGAGCTGGTCATGATGAGGCGGTGGACCGGCTTGAGCCGCCAGCCATTTTCCAGCAGTTGCCGGGCTAACCAGTCGAGTAACTCGGGATGGGTCGGCGCTTCGCCGCGAGTGCCGAAATCGCTCGGCGTAGCGACGATTCCGCGGCCGAAATGATGCTGCCAGAGCCGATTGACCATGACCCGGGCGAGAAGCGATCCCGCGCCGTGGTCGACATCGGTCAGCCAGTCGGCCAAGGCTTCGCGCGGTTGGGGCAAGTTCGGGTCCGGCTTAGGTGGTTCGGCAGGTTTTGCGGCCCATTTGGCGACGTCGCCCAGCGTGGTGGCCGAAACCGCCAGGTGCGTGATGAGGTGCTGCGGCCAGCTCGACTCCTGCACCAAGGTCACCTCCAATTTTCCGCCCGCCAGCTCCAGCGGCGCCTTTGGAATCAACACCAACTCGTGTTCCCGGCCAATCCCGCCGTGAATCGCCCAACCGCGCCCTTTGTTCGGCTGCTTGGCGAGCACGTCTTCGGCCCGGAAGCCGTTTTGCACGAAACTGGCGACCGCGGTCTCGAACGCCAAATCGCGCGGCTCGCCCTGCGCCGGAACCCACTTCGCGCGGACCTGGTTGAGCACGAAATTCGCCGATTGGGAGGTGGGAACCTGAATCCGGAAGCCGGTGATTTTGGTGGGTTTGTCAGGCCCGGCGAGTTCGATCGTGTAGGTGTCGTGCGCCGGTTTTTCGCCCAAAACCACGATTTGGCCGGTCGGTTTAACCTCCAGCTTCGCGGTCTTTGCCTTGGCGGAAACCGGCTTCCACGCCGTCCAACGCGCGTCGGCTTTCGGCTCCTCGATTCCCAGCCAGTGCCCCTCGCGTTCGCGGCTTAGCACGCGAAGAAACCCGGGCGACGCCTCCTCGTTTTTGTTGTCTGAATTCCCGCGATGCAGGTGGTAGACCTTGTAGGTGTCGCCGCCGAATTGATAGGTCGTCCCGCGCGTTTTGGCGGCGTAAACCAGGGTCAAATCCGGTTTCGGCTCTTCGCGCGCGTGCTTCACCACGGCGGCGTTCAGCTCCGCCCAGCGGAGGTCGTGCGTCTTGAACCAAGCGAAAACCTCCTTCTCTTGCCCCGCGTTCCATTTCTCCCGCGCCACCTTCAAAATGGGCGTCACTTTCTTCGGTTCGCGGTCTTTTTCGAGGCTGGTTTGAAAGTAAAACCCGGCATCGCCGCCCCCGTTGGCGATTTTCACAAAAAGCACGTTAGGCCCCTTGACCAGCGGCAGATTTACCTTCAGTTCGTCGGCCTTGGCATCGCCGCCGCGCCGCTCTTCGGCGACTTTGTAGCCGTTGATCCAGACCTTGATCCCGTCATTCCCGCTGACCGACAGGCCTAACGACTGTGCTCGTGGCGAGTGAATCTCGCGTTGCAGGTAAAACGCGCTGTTCGCGCCTTTGAGGATGTCGTTTCGCGCCTCGCCGTCTACCCAATCCGGCTGAGCCGACCAGGCGCGGGTTTCCACCTTCCCGTCGGCGATTTTTTCCTCGTAGGTCGCCGCCAAGTCCAGGTTGACGTCGATTTCCGGCCCAAACGGATCGGCAAACGCCACGTTGAAGTCCTTGGCCTTGAATGGGCCGATCGCCTGCCACGGACCTAGTTTCACCGCCGCCGCCGGCTTGGCGTGATCCGCCAAAAACGCGTCCAAACCCGGCTCCAACTCTTTTTCCAGAGCCGCCCGCGCCGCTGTCAGCGGGTTGTGCGCTCGATCGTAAGCGGCCTTGGCCGCGCGATAGACGTGGGGCTGCAAATCCACACCCGTATCGGAAAAACCGACGTCTGAGAACATCGCCGCCAGCTCGTAGTAATCGTGCATTCCCACCGGATCGTACTTGTGGTCGTGGCAACGCGCGCAACCGATCGTCAACCCTAACATGCTTGCGCCTAACGTGTGAATCACGTCGTCCAGTTGCTCGTAACGGCTGCGTTCCCGCTCCTTCTGCGTCTGCTGCGTGGTGAACGGGCCGGACACGATGAACCCCGTGGCCGAAATCAGCTCCAGCGCGCGTTCCGCCTTTTCCGTGGTGTCCCAATTCGTCCCCGCGATGAGGTCACCGGTTAGCTGCCGGCGGACGAATTCGTCGTACGGCAAATCCGCGTTCAGCGCGCGGATGACCCAATCGCGGTAACGCCAGGCATTCGCGCGATCCTTGTCGAAGGCGTAACCATTCGACTCGGCAAAACGGACCAAATCCAGCCAATGCCGGCCCCAACGTTCGCCGTAATGCGGGCTGGCGAGGAGCTCGTCGATCAACCGGCCCCAAGCGCCCTCGAAATCGTCCTTTGCGTCGGCCAGAAACGCATCCACCTGCTCGGGAGAGGGCGGCAGGCCGATGAGGTCGAAATATGCGCGGCGCACGAGTTGGCGCGGCTTGGCAAGTCGGTTTGGCGCGATTTTCGCCGCTTCCTGCTTCGCGCGGACGAACCGGTCCACACCCGTGCGCGCCCAATCCGCGGCGTCGATTTCCGGCGGCTCGGGGTTGGTCAGCGGCTGAAACGCCCAGTGCCGCTTGCCCGCCTCGATATCCACATCTTCCGCCGCTGCCTGCGCCACTGCGCCTTCCCGCGGGTCCGGCGCGCCTTGCGCGATCCACTTGGCGAAATCCGCGATCACCGCGCCGCTCAACTTGTTCTTCGGCGGCATTTCCAGGCCGTTTTCGTGGCGCAGCGCGCCCAGCAGCAGCGATTTTTCCGGTTTCCCGGGAACCACGGCAGGTCCGGTGTCCCCGCCGCGGCGAATTCCCTCCCGCGTGTCGAGCTGCAAGCCGCCCTTCAGCTTCCCCTTCGCCGCCGCGTCCGCCGAGTGGCACTCGTAGCAGTTTTCAGCCAGCACGGGCCGGATTTTCGACTCGAAAAAGGCCAGCGATTCGGTGTCCGCGCAAAACGCGGTAACCGGGGTGAGTAGAAACAGGAGGAATCGTCTCATAAATCTCGGAATCGGCCCCAACACGAAAAAACTGGCCCTTGTCTTCCAAGGCTCGCCCACCTCTCCGGAATTTGCAAAACCGTCCAGCCAGCTTCGAAAATTCGGAAACTTACTTGGCCTCGACACCGATCTCGATCGAATCATCAGCACTTGCCGTGGCATCAACCCGGCCTACCTTTTCGCTGCATAACATGAGCCAGGGAACCGAAACACTCACCACCACCGAGGACCTGCGCCCCGAATACTGGGCCTTCATCAGCTACCGTCACCTCGACAACCAGCAACTCGGCCGGCAATGGGCCACCTGGCTGCACCAACAGCTGGAATCCTACGAAATCCCCGAAGACCTGGTCGGCGATCCCAACGAACGCGGCGACACGATCCCCGAACGCCTCTTCCCCATCTTTCGCGACGAAGAAGAACTGCCCGCCGATGCCGATCTCTCCTCCGCGATCCGCGCCGCGGTGGAGCGCAGCAAATACATGATCGTGCTTTGCAGCCCCCGCGCCGCCGAGTCCACCTACGTCGCCGAGGAGATCCGCTACTTCAAAGAGCTGGGCCGCGCCGATCGCATCCTCGCCGTCCTCATCGAGGGCGAGCCGAACGCGAGTTGGGACGAAGGCAAGCAACGCGCCGGGTTCAGCCCCTATCAGGAATGTTTCCCCACGCCGCTGATGCATCCGGTGGCCGCGGACGGCACCCTGGATCAAACCCAGCGCGCCGAACCCATCGCCGCGGATTTGCGGATCCAGCCCGGCGGCCAACAGGGCTGGACCAACCCGGTGGCCTATCGCGAAGCGCTCCTCGCCCAGAGCACCCACAAGGCCAAGGCGGTGCGCGAGATGGTCGAAAATTACGACGAACGCCTCACCCTCGGGCTGAACAAAGTCATCGCCGGCGCCCTCGGGTTGCCGCTCAACACCGTGACCGAGCGCGGCAAAGCCTGGGAGCTGACCAAAGCCCGCCGCCGCGCCCGCCGTCTCGCGCTTTGGCTCAGTTTGACCGGGGTGCTCGCCATTCTCGCGATTCTGGCCGGCGGATTCGGCCTCACCCAGATGACGATCGCCCAGAGCCGCGCCACCGAGGCCAAAAAGCAGCAAGAACGCGCCGAAGCCGAGCGAACGAATGCAGAACAGGTGCTCAACTTGATTACCTCAGAGGTTGCGGATGAGCTTGAGCCGTACTTGCCCACGAAAGTTCGGAGAGAGCTGTTGGGAATCGTTGAACAATACTACGACGAGACTGGGCGAGACCGTAGTGGGTCTGCAAAGGAGCAACTGGCCAAACACTACGACAATTTGAGGCGTCTCTCCAGCAGCGAGGGAGATACGGAGGCTGCCCATCAACATGCCTTAAAATTCTTTCAAATCGCCACCGAATTGGTGAGTGAGGCCCCTGACAACCTTGAGTGGCAGTCAACGCTGGTGGAAAGCCGTTATCGACTGGGAGATTCGTTGATTCCAAAGGGCCAAAGCGAAGCCGCCCTCGGCCATTACGAGGTGGCCTTGAAGGTGGCCGAGGAGTTGGTCCGGCTCGACCCGGAGAATGCCGAATACCGCCGGGATCTCTCGGTCAGTTACAGCAAGCTCGGGGATGTGAAGCTGCAGTTGGGCCAAAGCGAAGCCGCCCTCGGCCATTACGAGGCGCTTTTGAAGAACGCCGAGGAGTTGGTCCGGCTCGACCCGGAGAATGCCGAATACCGCCGGGATCTCTCGGTCAGTTACAACAAGCTCGGGGATGTGAAGCTGAAGTTGGGCCAAGGCGAAGCCGCCCTCGGCCATTGCGAGGCGGCCTTGAAGGTGCGCGAGGAGTTGGTCCGGCTCGACCCGGAGAATGCCGAATACCGCCGGGATCTCTCGGTCAGTTACAACAAGCTCGGGGATGTGAAGCTGCAGTTGGGCCAAAGCGAAGCCGCCCTCGGCCATTACGAGGAGAGTCTGAAGGGATTTGTGGAGTTAGCACGACTCGATCCGGAAAATGCTCAGCATGCCCTCAGCCTCGCGATCTCGCACAGCAAGATCGCCGGTTTTCACCGCGATTTGCTCGCCAAGGGCGAAGACCCGGACCGGCATCGGCAAGGCGCGATCGAGCATTTCCGCAAAACCATCGCGATTCGCAAGGAGCTGGACAGGGGCGGACGATTGAGCGCGGATGGGAAGAAGTGGTTGGGGATTTATGAGGCGCGGTTGGCGGAGTTGGAGGGCGGCAGCCGTTGAATTCCCCGAAATTCGCGATAGCGTTTTTGGAGTGCGAAGTCACCCCCTGGCGTGGCTCCGCTTTCCGATAGGTGGAATGCAGCAGCGACATTCTTTCATCAAGGGAGGCGTGTCTGCAAAGCGGCGCGCACGCTGGCGCATGACAGGGGTGCGAGTCCTGCCAACGCCTTCTATCGAAAGCGACGTTCCAAAAGCGCAACCACGCCAGGGGCGTGATTGGCGCACTCCATATCGCAAGCGTGTTTTGGAAGCTTTAAGGTGGAATTTCGCTTGCGTTTTGGTGCGGAGGCAAGCTCCGCACTCGACTCCGCTTTCGTGCGCTCAACAACCCGCCATCCACCGGGAACAGGTCTCCATCAGTCTCCCCTCGGTGGACGATCGAGCGCTGGCGAAGGTTCGGGCGGCTTTGGTGCAAACCAGGCGATGGGTTAAGTTCGAATCGGTTAACCGCCGAAAGCGGAGTCGGCGCTGCCCGCGGGGACGTTGGCGGACTTGAAGGTGGCCGAGGAGTTCGGCCTGCGGAATTGCAAAAAACGTCAAGCCAGCTTCGAAATTCGGAAAATCCGCGGGAAAAATGCGGTGTTACCACTCGCGGCCCCGCTGCAAACCATGGCCAATCCTTTCCCCGGCATTCTCCTACTTCTGCCCCTCGCCTCGTTCTCGATCGCGGCGGAAGTCGATTTCGCGCGCCAATTGGAGCCGGTTTTCGCGGAAAACTGCGTCCGCTGCCACGGGGAGAACGGGAAGGTGAAGGGCAAGGTGGATCTGCTCAGCCTGGAAAGTGCCGCTAGCCTCACGGCCGATGCCGAGCGGCTTCAGAAACTCGTCGAGGCGATCGAATACGAGGAAATGCCGCCTGAGGACGAACCGCAACTCGAGCCAAAGGCCCGCGCTGAATTGCTGGCGAATCTGGAAACGCTGTTGGAGGAGGCGCTGGCTGGAAAGGGCTCGTTTGCGCACACGCCGATCCGCCGGATGACGCGGTTTCAGTACAACAACGCGGTCATCGACCTCTTCCAGCTCAACCGCGTCGTTTTTGCGCTGCCGGAGCGCTTCATCCGCGAGCACAAACCGTATTTCGACCCCGCCTCGGGCAAGTTGCCGGATCGAGTGCAAATCGGCAACCGAGCCCTCGGCAAATCGCAGTTGATGGAACCGCGATTGGCGGGCGTGGCGCCGTTTCCGCAGGATTTGCGAGCCGAACATGGGTTCGACAACCGTGGCGATCACCTCTCGCTCTCGCCGTTGCTGATGGAGCAGTTTTTGCGGCTTAGCCAGTCGATTACCCGAAGCCGGGATTTCAATGCGAAGACGATTGGCGTTTGGAACGAGATTTTCGCCGCGCCTAGCCCAAACCAGCCCGACGCGATACGACAGCGCCTCACCACCTTGCTCAGCCGCGCGTTTCGCGAACCCGTGGAAGACGAGGTGGTCGAGCGCTACGCCGAATTTGTCGAGGCCAAACTGGCGGCCGGGGCCGAATTTCCGGACGCGATGAAGGAAGTCGCCGCCGCGGTGATTGCGTCTCCGCGCTTTCTCTACCTGTTCGATGAAGGCGACGAAGCCGCGCCAGCTGACGAATCCGGCCAGGTGAGCGGACTCGAACTCGCCTCGCGCCTCTCGTTTTTCCTCTGGGGCAGCCTGCCGAACGACGAACTGCGCGCCCTGGGCGAGAGCGGCCAGTTACTCCAGCCTGACGTGTTGGCTCAGCAAACCGAACGCCTCCTGCGGGATCGAAAGCTGAAGCGTTTCTGCGACTCTTTCCCAGCCCAGTGGCTACAGCTCGAACGCATCCTTTCCTCGACCCCGGAGCGGCCGAAGTTCGAGAAGTTCTACTTTGGCAACGCCTATCGCCGCAGCATGCACACTGCGATGGAGCCGCTGTTGCTCTTCGAGGCCGTGCTGGTCGAAAACCGGCCGATCACCGACCTGATTGATCCCGACTTCACCTACCGAAAATCGAAAGATTCCGTTACCTCTGTTCCTTTTGAGCGGGTGGCAATCACCGATCGCCGCGAAGGAGGCGTCATCACCAATCCGGCGGTGATGACGATGACCTCCGGCCCTGACCGCACCCACCCGATCACCCGCGGCGCCTGGCTCTTGACCGCGGTTTTCAACGATCCGCCCGCGCCGCCGCCGGCTGACGTCCCGCCGCTCGCCGACAAACCGGCTGAGGGCGAAGAGCACCTGACATTGCGCGAACGCCTGACGATTCACCGCGAACGCGCCGACTGCGCCGGTTGCCACGAGAAGATCGACCCGCTTGGTTTCGCGCTGGAGAATTTCGACCCGATCGGCGACTGGCGAGATTCCTACGAAAACGGTCGCGAGATCGAGGTCGGCGGCAAGCTCTTCCGCAAGCACGAGTTCGGAAAAGTGACCGAGTTCAAGGACGCGATTTTGGCCGAAAAAGACCGCTTCGCTCGTGGGTTAGCCGGTCACCTGCTCTCCTTCGCCCTCGCCCGCGAGCTGACGGCGGCGGATTCGCCCGCGCTGGATGAAATTACCGCGAAAACCGCGGCTGACGGCTATCGCCTGCAGACGATGATCCGCGAAGTCATCCTCTCCGAGCCCTTCCGCACGAAATCGACCGCACGCGAATCGAAACTGACTCAGACGGAGCCGTGAATTCGGGCTGGCGAGTCCGAGCGGTTGGACTAGGTTGTGGCTAACAATGACTGACGAACGCATCGCCGAGCTAGCTGATTCGATTTACCGCGAGAAAGTATTGCGGGCGCGGACCGTACCGTCGTCGAAAAAAATGGGCTGGGGCCCTCAACTCTTCGCCGACGCTTGCGCCCGAATGCGTTCCGGAATTCGGATGCAATTTCCCGGCGCGGACGAACTGGAAGTGGAGCGAATTTTGCGAGAAAGGCTGGCGCGTCTGGATCAGGTGCAAGAGCACAGAATCTTCGAACCAGCGTGATGATGGACGGAAACGAGGCGGCCGCGCGAGTTGTTGATGCGCTGGAAAACTTGGAAATCCCCTACCTGCTGGCCGGTTCGTTTTCCTCCAACTACTACGGAATCCCTCGTTCGACACGCGATGCCGATTTTGTCGCGGTCTTCGAAAAAGGTGTCACCGAGTTGGCCGATTTGCTGGGCGAAGAGTTCGTTTTGGATCCCCAGACCACCTTCGAGACGGTCACAGGAACCTACCGCGACATCATCCAGGTTCCGTCAGTTCCGTTCAAAATTGAGCTGTTCCACCTAAGCCAAGATCCCAGCTATTGGTTGGCTTGTGGGTTCATTTTGAGGAGCGGGGGCGCGCTATTTCTCGTGTTTCGACTTTACTTTCAATTGACGCAGCACAATGCCTCCGACAACTAGTCCGGTAGCAATGACAATGAGCCACCGCAAAAAGTAATATTTAGAATTAGAAGACCCCGTCCCTAGTTTGGCTCCCCCTACGCCAATTGATTTAGGAAGCGGCGGCTGCGAATTCCTTCTCGCCGGCGCAACGGCGTCTTTCGCCGCATTGAATCGCTCCTCCATTCGTTTGATGGCTTGGCGGACCGTAGACGTAGCCAGAACCTGAGACTCTGGAATCGATCGGATGAACTCCAAATCCTCACGATTTCCATACTCGGCCAAATACCTGATACACTGAACCAGCCGACCAATACTAGTCCCTCCTCTTTCCACTTCGACTTGAGCGCGTTCTTTGGCTGCGGGAACAAGGGCGCCGGCGAATTCCGGTTTTGCTTTCGCGTATTTGAATAAACCAGTAATAGCGTATTGAGACGGAGTGGTGAGAAGAACTTTCGCCAGCTCTTCACCATTGTTGCCAACCCGTCGATCGATCTGCGCCATGGCAGTTGCCACGATCTCTCTTGACAGTTTGATCTCTTCGTCTGTTGGTGGACGGTTGTCAAGATTTGGGTGGCATCTTTTGAGGAGTTCCTCTAAAGGAAGTTCATTTTCTGTAATGTAATCGAGATCGTGTCTCAGTGCGTCTGAGCATACTACCAAGATTAGCACTGTCGCCGTCAATATAGTGTTCATCTGCTCGATTTTTTTTTATGGGGTTTGAGAAAAAACATGGTCTCCGGCCGGTTATTGCTGTTTTGTCGCCAAAAGAATTGCCGCATCAATCTACCAAATAGAATCGGTACAATGCTTGATCTAAAGGGGCAGTTTTTGCTGATGGAGGGCCAGGGACACAGAATAGCACTATTGGCTTGGATGTCTTAGAGTTCCTGAACATATTGGAGCAAGACGGAGATTCGCAGGGTGTGCTCGTGCCATTGGGTTGTGGAAATGTTTTTTAGAGAAGGACACAAAGGACAAGGCTATGTCACCGTCAATTATGGGGGAATGACCAAATGGACATTTAGATCCGTCTAATGTCAATGAAACCAAACTATCTCGTTCGACAATTCTTTCGTTCGACAATTCTTTCGTCTGTTAGTTACACCTACGCGGGACTGGACTGGTATCCGAAAATGAGTATCCTGAGCCCGGCGTGGAACTCACCTACATCAAGGACGTTGCTCAGCCGGTCGGCGACGCCGGAGACAACTACATCGGTTTCGACCGGTTCGGGCGCACTGTGGACATGAACTGGCGCAAGACGATAGGTGGAGATGAACTGGACCACATCCAATACGGCTACAACCGGGCTTCGAATCGCACGTGGCGTAAGAATTTGGCGACCGCCTCCGGCCAAGACGAGGCCTATCAGTACGACGGACTCTATGGATTGAGCGACTTTTCGCGCGGTAATTTGAACATCAATCGAACCCTGATTGGCGCCTTCATTCCCGATGTTGAGAAAACTTCTCAGGACAATCCCTATCCAGGAGAAGTTGCTCAAGTTCATCCACTCAATCCAGTTTCGAATCAATTGGATCAATCTTAACCCTCCAAAATAGCCGTGACTATTCGATCAAAACTATGTGGCTACTGACGGCACGCGTCAAATCCATCATTTTGAGCCCAGCGCCTCTTCCAAAATCTCGTAGCCGCGCTTCACCATCGCCATTTGGCTTTCGAGCAAACCGGCGGCGGAGAGAGCGCTGTCGAGCAGGTGAGACGTCGCTTTTTTCGCCAATTCCGCGTTGGATTCGCGCGTGGCGGCGAGATTTTTGATGAGTTGATGCCGCGGATTGATTTCCAGGTGCACCTTCATCGGCGAATCACCCGCCTGGTTCATCGCTTTGAGCATTTCGCGAATTTGCGGCGACATTTGTCCTTCCGGACTCAGCGCGGCCACCGGCGATCCAACCAGGCGCTTGCCGACTTCCACTTTTTCGACCGCATCGCCGAGCGTCTCCTTCATGAACTCGCACAGCGCGTTGGCGTCCTCCTCACTCAGCGGCTCGCCTTCGGTTGGCGCGGCATCGCCCAGGTCCAAATCGGCCTGCGCGGCGGAGACCAGCTTCTTTTCGTTGAACTCGCCTAACGATGACACCACGTAGTCGTCGAGGGGGTCGTCAAAATAGATCACCTCGAGTCCGCGCGACTGAAACCCCTCGAGGTAGGGCCCCTGCTCCATCGATTCCCGGCTGTTGCCGGTGAGGTAGTAGATTTTGTCCTGATCTTCTTTGGCCCGGGCGAGGTATTCCTCCAGGCTGGTCGATTCACCGGGCTCGGTCATGGACGACTCGAAGCGCAGCAGCTTGGCCAGCGTTTCCTGATGCTCGTGGTCGGTGGCGACGCCCTCCTTGATGTAGCGCTGAAATTCCTGGTAAAACGCCTGATATTTCTCGGCATCGGCCTGCGCTTCTTTGCCCAGATCCCGAAGGAAGCGCCGCGTCACCACACGGTTCAGCTTTTGCACCAGGGCGCTGTCCTGCATGCTTTCCCGGCTGATGTTCAGCGGCAGGTCCGCGCTGTCCACCACACCGCTCAAAAATCGCAGCCACTTTGGCAGCAATGACTTGGGGTGCGGATCGATGAGCACGTTTTTGCAGTAGAGCGCCACGCCGGGTTCCTGCTCGCCCATGCCCCATTTTTCGCGATTTTCACCCGGCACGAAGAGGAGGCTGTTGATCACAATCGGCGAATCGGCCTGAAAGTGCATTTTGAAGCGCGGTTCGTCCCAGGCATGGGCCACGAACTTGTAAAATTCGGCGTATTGCTCGTCGGTCACCTCCTTTTTCGGCTTCAGCCAAATCGCCTCGACGGTGTTGATCCGCTCCCCGTTCAGGTTGATGGGGAACGGCACGAAATTGGAGTATTTTTCCAGGATCCCCTTGATGGTGCTGGCGGTGGCGAATTGCTCGTAGTCGTGCTCCTCGTCATTGTCGCGCAAATCGATGACGACCTTGCAGCCACGCCGTTGTCCGGGCGCTTCCTCGATGGTGTAGCCGGTTTTTCCGTCGCTGGTCCAGACCAGGTGCTCGCCGTCCGGCTTCCAGGTGTGGGTGTAGACCTTCACCTCCTTGGCGACCATGAACGCGCTGTAAAATCCGACCCCAAACTGGCCGATCAGCGAGCTATCCTTCTGCGCATCCTCACCCATCGACTGCAAAAACTGCTTGGAGCCGGAATGCGCGATGGTTCCGATGTTTTCCGCCAATTCCTCGCGCGTCATGCCGATCCCGTAGTCGGAAATCGTGATCGTTTTGGCGGTGTCGTCGGTGGTGATGTTGACCTCCAGCGGCAGTTTATCGTCAAAAACGTCTTTTTCGGTCAATTGCAGGTGACGCAGCTTTTCCAGCGCATCGGAAGCATTCGAGACCAGTTCGCGCACGAAAATTTCCTTGTCCGTGTAGAGCGAGTTGATGACGATGTCGAGCAGTTGCTGAACTTCGGCTTGGAACGGTTGATGATCGGATTCGTTGGCCATGGTTGGGTTGGAAGGTTGGGTTTGGTAGGAGCGATGGACGGCGGTTTCCCAAATTTTTGGCCTTCCGCGGCCGCCGCGACCCAAAATGCTCCGTGTAACTCGGTCAGGACGATAGCGAAGCTCTCGCAAACGTCAAACTTCGGTTTTAGCCGGGGGTTGAATTTGATTGCGGCCAAATTTTCCGCGATACGTTCACCGCTAACCCCCGATCGCCATGGATTTTGCCCAACCGCCCGTCGCCCTGACCATTGCCGGCTCTGATTGTTCGGCGGGAGCCGGGTTGCAAGCCGATCTCAAGGCGTTTTCCGCGTGCGGGGTTTACGGGGTGACGGCGGTCACGGCGCTGGTTGCGGAAACGCCGCAAACCGTCGCGCGAGTCGATCCCCAGCTCTCCGAAATCGTCGCCGAACAGGTCCGAATCCTGACCGCGACCTTTCCCATCGCGGCGGCCAAAACCGGGTTGCTGGCGACGGCGGAAATCGTTCGCGCTGTGGGCGAAATTCTCGAAAAATCCCAGTTTCCGCTCGTGGTTGACCCGATTTCCGTGGCTTCGACCGGCGATTCGCTGACTGGCCGCGGGTTTGAGGCGGCGCTGCGCAATTTCGTGGAAAACCGGGCCACATTGCTCACGCCAAACCGCGGGGAAGCCGAAAAGTGGCTTGGCCGCGCCATCGAAACCACCACCCACGCGGAAGACGCCGCCGCGGATCTTGCGGCAAACCTGGGATGCGCCGTGTTGCTGAAAGGGGGGCACTTTGAGGGGCGCGATTGCGTCGATTTTCTCGCGCACGGCGGGAAGACGGAGGCGATTTCCGGCGTTCGCGTGCCGGAAGGCGACGTTCACGGCACGGGCTGCACGTATTCGGCCGCCATCACCGCGCGCCTGGCCCAAGGCTTCGATTTGGCGGAGGCCGTTCGCCTGGCTCGGCGCTATTTGCACGAAACGCTCGCCGCGGCCTACGTTTGGCCGGATGCGGGCCAAGGCGAGGGCGGGATCAAGGCCCTGGCGCACTTTGCGCGTTCGGCGGACTCGCCGGAGGTGACGAATTCGTAATCCCGGCGACAGGCTGGCGTCATTTCGGGCGTTCAGGTTGGCAATCCATGAATAACATCGCACCTCCCCTCAGGCTGCTTTTGCCGCTTCTCGTTTTTGCCCTCATCCAGGCGCTGCTCATCGCTTCTCTCGCGACCTTGGTCCAAAGTGCGCCTTGATTTCCGCTTCGGTCACGAATCCGTCGCCGTCAGCGTCCATCCGCTCGAACCGTTCGGCCATTTTGCCGTTTGCCTCGCTTTTGGCGACTTTTCCGTCCTTGTCAGCGTCGTAGCGGGCCAAAATCCTGGCCGGCATCGGGCTACCGGAGCCACCAGGACGGCCCGGCTTTCGTCCGGACGAATTTCCGCTTCCTTGCGCCCGTCCCGCGTGCGGATCTTCCTCGACCGTGATGACGAACTGTTGCGTGACCGCCTTGCACCATTGCTCCACGTCGTGGCAGGGAAAATAGCTCACCTCCAGGCGTAGCGGCTGCGTTTTTTTCGCATTTTCGATGCGGACGAGGAATTCCCGGGGATCAGAGTCCGCCTCCTGCTCGACTTTGGGCGCGGTACCCGCCACCGGCTCGATTTTGGCGCCGTTTTCACCCACAAAGTGGAATTTCAGCGGCTCAGCCAGGTTGTTCCAGTGCACCCGGTGAATCGGATCGAGCCAAAATCCCAGCCGCACGTTTCCCGACCCGTATCGGACCAATTCCAGGTCGGCGTCGGCGCGCAATTTCAGGTAATACGGCTCGCTGCTTTCCTCCGCGCTAACTTTCAACGGACGGGCCCGGTTCGGCATGTCCACGCGCGGAACCACTTTTCGGGCGACTTTCGGGTCTCGCCGCGCCGAAGCCGGTTTTCGGTCTAAATCCGCGACCGACGTGGGTGGCGACACTTCACCCACGAATTCCGCCAGATCCGCCCGCAACTCCGCGGCTTTGCTCCAATTTCGCGCGCGAACCACCACTCCATCGGGATTGATGACGAATTCCGAGTTGTTGCGGTTGCCGAACGCGTCCTTCACCTGGTTGTCGGGCGCATCGGCCAGCCACGTCCAGTCCGTGTCCAACCGGCGGCCGGCCTCGCGCACGTGGAGGAGCCGTTCCTCCAGGGTTAGCGGTTGCACCAGCCCATCGCGCTCCGGATGCGCCAGCGATTTGTAGACGTAGAAAAATTGCACGCCTTTTTTCGAGTAATCCTGGTAGACCGTCTCCAGACCGGGGACGTTGCGAATGAACGGCGGTCACGTTAGACAGCCGAAGACGACTACCGAGTATTTGCCGCGCAATTTCTCCCGAAACGCGAACGGATTGCCCTCGGCGTCGTAGGCGGAAACGTCGGGAACGGGCTGATCGAGCAGATCGTCAGGATTCAGCTGGGCGATGGCTGGCGTCACGCACAAACCGGCGGCAAGAACGGTGGAAAACGTTTTCATGGCTGAAGAAACCGCGTATCACCGGAAAAGTTGCGCCTGCGGCCGAAATCCCGCCGTTTTGCCGTTTTTGCGCGCATTTGAGGACAACGTTAGGCTGTGCTACCGTCGCCGGCATGCAAGAATACCAGGCTACGACCCGCATCCGTCCATCAAGGCGCCGATCGCGGTTTGACCTTGGGGAGGGAAAACTCGACCGACAGCGATCGCGGCTCGCAATGCTCCACGCAGAGCAGGCACTGGTCGCATTCCGCCATTTCCAGCGAATCGCGCAACGGATGCAGGCCCATCGGGCAGATTTTCACGCAATCCTGGCATGACGTGCACTGCAGCCGGTCGTTTTTCACCTTCACCACGCGAAACGCGCCCAGCAGCGTGTAAAGCGCGCCGCCGGGACAAAACGATCGGCACCAGGCGCGCGGAGCGACGAAAATTTCGAAGCACAGGACCGCGAACACAAACAGTCCCCCCGCTGTAAGCGCGGCATTCTGCGCCTCGCGTCCGATCGACGCCGGGGGATAAAAATAGCCCAAAACCGGGATGCCAAGCACTGCGGAGACCAGCAATCCGGCGCCGAGCAGGGCATATTTGTTCCCTCGCCAAAGCGAGACGCGTTTTGTGGGGACATCCCAGCGGCCTAGCAGGTTTCGAAATCGGTCGCCGAGGTCGAAGAGCAGGCCCGCGGGGCAAATCCACGCGCAAAAGAAGCGGCCCAGCAACAACGTCGCCCCGACGGGGATCAGGAGGCTAAGCATCAAGGTTAGGCTGAGGTTTCCGCTTGCCGCGATGCTTTCGGCGCCGGCCAACGGATCGGTCATCGAAACCGGGCCGATCTGGGCCGACCAGGTGTTGCCGCGGATTTGGGGCGGATCGTGCAATTGGCCGGCGGAACGGCGGTAATTGGTCAGGATGGGCGTCAAAATCACGAACAGCAGCACCAAAACGCGCACGGTGTGCCGCACCCACTGAATTTTGGGCGATTTTGCGATTCGGTTGATTGGATTCATGCCGCGGAGGAGGTGGCATGGCGCCCGGAAAAAACGCGAATCGCTTTGATCCCGTTGATGATGCAGGCCTCCTCACAAAGCCCGCAACCGACGCAAAAATCCGTGTGAACGGTGGGTGCATTGTGCGGCCCCTGGGTGATCGCTTCATTGCGCAACGGGCACGCGGTGTGGCAAGCGCCGCAAACTCCGGTGCCGTTGTGCGAAACGCAGGTTCGCTCGTCCACCACGGCAATTCCCATGCGCACCTCGCGTTTTTGCGTCAGCGGCGTCAGGGCCTCCGTGGGACAGGCGCCCGTGCATTCCAGGCATAACGCGCATGCTGTGTCTGAGGCCAAAATGAGCGGCGTGCCCGGCGCGGCGCGGTCGCCGGCTCCGGCCAAGCGAATGGCGCCCGAGGGGCAAGCTTCGATGCAACGGACGCAGCGGATGCATTGCGCCAAAAACTGCGATTCCGGCAGGGCTCCAGGCGGACGCAGCACTTCCGGCTCCTCGTCGTCGTAAACCTGGCGCGGTTCGCGGGGCCGCTTCAAAATCGCGCCAAAAATCGACAATCCCGCCAGCGACGCGGCAGTTGCGGCCGCACCGCGCCGAATTTGGCTCAAAAACTCACGCCTGGCCGGCATCGCGCGCTGCTCCTTTCGGTTCGGTTGACTCCAACTCGGAAAATGGGACGATCCGGATGGCCTGCGGCAGTTGCACGCAAGCTTGCTCGCACAATCCGCATCCCACGCAATGCTCCGCATGTACGTGGGGTTGCTCGAAGAGCCCTAACGTCATCGCCTCGCCCGGCAGCGGGCAGGCGCGATAACACACGCCGCACGTCCGACCGGCGAACGAGTAACACAGGTCCTCAGCCACGAATGCGCGCCCCATCTTCACCGCGCGCATCCCTTCCTCAGTCGGCTCCAAGCGCTCCAGGGCTTGGGTGGGGCAAACCTGGGTGCAGGCCATGCACAGCACGCAAGCCTGGGCGCGGGCGTCGATTTTCGGCGAGCCCAGGTTCTCGATTCCCGCCTCCAAACCAACCAGGGTGATGCATTTGTTCGGGCAAACATTGGCGCACTGACCGCACGCGATGCAGGCCTGGAGGAATTCCCGTTCCGGCCTGGCGCCAGGCGGGCGAAGCAGCTTGCGCCGACGCCGGTTTTTGCGGCCCAACCGGTCCAGCAGCGGGTACAACAAGGGCACGAGCGCCCCCAGCACGAAGGCGCGGATAAATCCCGGGCGGGAAAGCAGGCTAAATCGTGGAGTGTTCACTGCAGCAGCATCTTGACCATCGTCCCGCTGGTGACAAACGCCTCGCGCCGGTTGGCGAATGGAGCGCGTTTTTTTGGGTTGGCGGCCGTCACAGGTTTTCCGCCGTCTCCAGCACGATCCGTTGCGTGGTGTCCCAGTCGATGCACGCATCGGTGATCGATCGCCCGTAGGCCAAGCCATCCGGGTTGGGAAATTTCTGGTTGCCGGCTTCCAGGTTGCTTTCCAGCATGGCGGCGACGATTGACGCCGTTCCGCGTTTTCGCTGGCCAACCACGTCGCGAAGCACCTCCGGCTGCCGGTTGTGATCCTTGTCGCTGTTGCCGTGGCTGCAATCGATCATCACCACCGGGGCCAGTCCGGCGGCTTCCAACAATCGTTCGGTTTCGGCAACCTGATCGGGCGAATAATTCGGGCCGCCGGAGCCGCCACGCAAAATGAGGTGGCAGTCCGGATTGCCGCAGGTGCGCACCGCGGAGGCAACGCCGTCTGGGCTGATGCCGAGAAAGGTTTGGGGCTGGATGGCGGCGAGAATGGCGTTGACCGCGGGGCCGACCGTTCCCGTGGTGGAATTTTTGAAGCCCAGCGGCATGGAGAGGCCGGAGGCCATTTGACGGTGGGTTTGCGATTCGGTAGTGCGCGCGCCGATGGCCGACCAGCAGATGAAATCGGCGATGTATTGCGGGGTGATGGGATCCAGCAGTTCAGTCGCGGTGGGTAGGCCCAAATCGACCAATTCGCGCAAAAACGTACGGGCCTGACGCAGACCTTCGGAGATTTCGCCGGAGCCATCCAGATGGGGGTCCATGATCAGCCCTTTCCAACCCACGGTGGTGCGCGGTTTTTCGAAATAAGCGCGCATCACCAGGTAAATTTTGTCGCTCACGCGCTCCGCCAATTCGCGCAACCGGTTGGCGTATTCCAGCCCCGCGCGGGTGTCGTGAATCGAGCAAGGACCAACGACGAGAAGCAGCCTGGGATCGCCGCGGAAGACGATTTCCGAGATTTCGTGCCGCGATTCAGCCACAAACGCGGCTTGAGCCTCGTTTCGGGCGATTTCGCTGAGAAATTGCGCCGGGGCGGGAAGCGGCGTGTTGGAGACGATGTGAAGATCGGAAACGGCGTTCATGACTCGTTCTCCTGCAACGCGGCCAGCTTTTCGCGAACCATTTTGGACTGCTGGGCGCTGAGGATCTGCCAGCAAGCCAAGCCGTTGCCGACCAGCTCCCACTCGTCGAACTGCCAGACCACCTGTTTGTCGCGGCTAATCTCGAAAATCTGCGGATCATCGTCTCCGGCGTGGCAATTGCCGGCAATGAGGTTGCCGTTGGGCAACTCTTGCAGGCAGGTCATCCAGCCTAACTCCACATCCGTGCCCGGAACCTGTTTTTTCACCTCCCAAACCACTTCTTTGGCCGGATTTACCTCTACCAGGCTGTTGCCGCCGCCTGAAGCGATGAGGGTGTTGCCGCTTTTCAGGCGAATGGCGCCGTAAACGCGCGTGCCGATGGGGTATTCCCACACGATCTTGCCTTGCGGGTCATACTCCGTGACCACGCCAGGGTTTTCCGCGCAAACCAGGTAGTTGCCGTTGGCTAGCATGCGCACCAGGCGCGTGTTTTTGCGCCCACCCTCCCCCAGCGCGAATTGCCGGGTGATGGCGCCCGCGCGGTCGATGTGAATGATGCGACCCACACCGCTTTCGGCGATCATCGTCTCGCCGTTGGGGAGCCGGGCAAAAGCATGGACGTGGACGCGCTTGCCGGCGTTGCCGTTGGAAGCCTGGCTATCGTACTCCCACACGATTTTTTTGCCCAGCGTGATTTCCTTGGTCCTGGTCCAGGAATCGTGAAAAAGGATGTTGCCGTTGGGCAGCAAATGCACGTCGTGATGGCCGGCGTGGCCTTTTTCCGGTCCTTCGGTATCGTGGCGCCAGAGGACTTCGCCCTTGGCGTCGCAGATGGCGAGAACGTCCTTGCCGTAGGACGCGCCGACGAGGACCAGGCGATCGTCATCAAGTCCAAAAACCGCGGGCGCCAACCCCGCAATTAGCAGGCCGGTGAAGGTAGTGGAGAGCTTCATGGGGCGCGACCTTAGCCTGCCTTGTTTGCCGGCGCAATTTGAGCTTGGAATTGGCGTGCCGCAGCCCTACCATTGCCCCGCATGCAGGATCGACCGTCCACCAACCATAAACCCCTGGTTTTGCTGGTTCACGGCACTTTTGCCGCGGAAGACGCAAACGCGGGGGAACGCTGGTGGCAGGAAGATAGCGAGGCCTGGAAGCAACTGAAAAAAACGCTGAGCGAGGAGGTGGAACTGGCAAGCGGCGCGGAGGTGTTTCACTGGTCTGGGCGCAATGCGGAGCGGGCCCGGCACGAAGCGGGGATGCAATTGCTGGATCGCCTGACCCACCTGGAGCGGCAAAAACGGCCCTACCACCTGATTGGCCACAGTCACGGCGGTTCGGTCATTTGGTTGGCCTTGCAAGCGGCCATTAAGCGGCGCTGGCGCAGTTCGCCGGCGCTGGACGAGGAGTTGCAGCTCAACCACCTGAAATCGTGGACGACGGTGGGCACGCCGTTTCTGCAATTTCAGGGCTCGCACCTGGGCAAGTGGTATGGCCGGGTGTTCACCTTCCTGACCCTGGTCGTCGTGGCCTGCGCATTGGCCATTTTGGTGATGCACCTCAACCAGCGCTTCAAAATCACCTCTCATTGGCGCCAGTTCGCCACAATTCCCGATGCCCCGGCCGAGGCGATCGCGGAAGCGGCTCCTGATGCGCCGGAGATCCCCAACGAGGGGGCGCAAAAGCTGAAAGCCAAGTTCCAGAGGGGCCAGGTAGAGCAACTTGGCGCCAAAGCCGAGCAATTTCGCAGCGCGCTGGGCAACGAGGTGCTGCGCGTCTCGCTCATCACCAAACCCAACTCGGGCTGGGACTGGTTTACCCTGGGTTTTATCTGCGTGGCCGCGCCCTTGCTGGCTTCCGCCTTCTACGTCTGGCTTTCGGCGTTGCGGGTGGAGGCGCGCTCCGTCTTGCGCGGGGAGCGGATTCGCAACCAGGCCATGCTCGACTTTGGGAAGCGATGGTTGGGCGTCTGGTGCAGTGAGGACGAGGCCATCAACGGGCTGCGCGGCTCCCTCAAGCTCTCCGGCGAGGTGATTCCGCGCCTGGAAGTGCCCAGCGAGAGCGTGTTCGATTCCGACCGCGTGGTGCGCTTTCACCGCGGCCTGGTGCGCTGGCTCATCGCACCGTTCTACAACCGCTTTGTCGCTCCGCAGGGCGACCATTTTTTGTGGAATCGCGTCTCCAAAGGCGCGCAAGGCCACGACCGGCCCGGTTGCAAGCTCAAGGACGTGAGTGAAGGGCCAATCGCGCTGGAAAATTTCCGCTACCCGCCCATTCCCGAGGAGCTGGACCGCGCGCTCATTGCCGCGGCGGACAAAAAGCTGAATTTGCGCGCGGGAGAGATTTTGACCAACGCGCGCTCGGCCCTGGCGCAGTTTGCCTGGGGATCGGCCAATCTGCCCTCCGTCATTTCCTCCCGCTCCGGCAAATTCGTCCACGGCGGCGAGTTGATCCACAATTCCTACTTCCAAAGCCCCGGAGTTCTGGAGATGCTTGCGGCGAATATTCGGATGAAAAACCCGCGCCGGCCGGCTGCGCCAACTCCTCCTCCGCTTCCCGGTCGGTTGGCGCCGCCACAGCCAGAAAATCCGCCTCAGACCGCCGCGCCCGCGGTGACGGACTCCCCCACCCACTGGATCGCCACCTTTCAAAACGCGATCGAGACCCACGTGCTGGAGAATCCGTTAGTCCGCAAGTTGGCCCTGCCCAAGCTGGGCAAACCCAACCGAATAGCCTGGGCGGCTCTGGCGGTTTGGCTCAACACGCTGTGCATCGGCCCCTGCGTCGGCGTAGTCCTGGCGGGGATCATTTGGGCCATTGTCTCGGGCATCACCGGCTCGGACTCAGATGTGTTGATGGGCGTGCTGATGGTCGCGGGGATGCTGTTGTTTCCCATCGTTTCCGTGGCGATGGCCGGCAGGGCCCTTCACCTCGCCAGTTTGGGCGCCCGGCGGGAGCGGGTTTCGCGCTGGGTCATTGAATCCACCACCTTCCTCACCGCCATCGCCGGTTTGAGCTTCGGCGGCTGGTACCTCTACGACTCCTTTTTCGCCAAAACCGACCGCAAACCGAGTTTGCGCGTGGAATTCAGGCCCGACGAGCAGGCGCTGCTGAGTTCCTCCGGCCACCACGTCAAAATCCGCAAAATCGAGACCGGCGAGACGACGTTGCTGCGTGCGCCAAACGTGCGCGGACTGGCCGTCACCCCGGATCAGACGTTGCTGGTATGCGCCACGGACAAAGGGTTGAAAATCTGGGATTTGCCCCGTCGCAAGCTCATCGTGGACCGCGAGGCCTACGGCATCCAGAGCGTGACTTTCAGCACCAACGGCCAACTGGTCGCCACCGGTCAGCGCAACGGCACGGTGAAGCTGTGGTACGCCGCAAACGGGGCGGAAGTCGCCACCCTGCGCGGTCACCGCGATTGGGTGCGCGCCCTGGCCTTTACCCGCGACGACCGCCTCCTGGCCACCGGCAGCGACGATGGAACCATCCGCGTGTGGGATGTGGCGCGAAATCACGGAAATCGCCTCAGCCACAAGCACCGCGGCAACGTGCGCGCGGTGGCGTTTTCGCCCGACGGCTCGATGCTGCTGAGCGGCGCGGACGGAGAGGCGGCGATTTGGATTTGGGACGTGGAGACGGGCCAGCGGATCGGTAAGCAAGAAGCGCATTCCGGCGGCGTTCATGCCCTGACGTTCCTGAATTCCGGCCGAGCCGTGGCCAGCGGCGGCGCCGACAAGCGGGTGAAGGTGTGGAAGCTGGCGGACGGCGCCTTGCACGCGGATAAAGAGCTGGAAGGCCACCCCGCGGCCATCAGCAGCATCGGTTTCCATCCGCAGGGCAATCAGTTGGCCAGCCGTTGCCAGGGAGACATCCTCAACGTCTGGGATTTGGCCTCCGCCAGCCTCATTCGCTCCTTTGTGGACGTGGAAGCGGAGATTCACGCCCTGGATTTCAGCGGCAACGGCCAAACGCTCGCCGTAGGCGGACACCACTCCATCATCCGCTTGTACGGCGTCCGGAGCGGGATGACGGGCAACCTGGACACCGGCTTCGGCCAGGTGAAAAGCCTCGCCGTGAGCCCAGACGGCCAATTTCTCGCCGCCAGCAAGGGAGATGTCGTCGCCGGATTGTGGAATGTGCGCACCGGCCAAAAAGTGAGCGGCCTGGAAGAATTCCCCGGCACGACAAAAGCCGTGGCATTTAGCCCGGATGGCTCCCTGTTGGCCTACGGCCGCGGGTATCAGGTGGGAGTGCGAAATGGAAGAACGGGCGAGTATGCCGGCCAGTTCGAAGGGCACTCCAACACCGTCACCAGCGTTGCATTCAGCCCCGATAGCACAAAATTGGCCTCCGGCGCCTGGGATTCCACCGTGCGAATCTGGGATGTCTCCTCCGGCGAACCCCTCGCCCACTACGAAGCACAAAACTGGGTCTCGTGCGTCGCTTTCAGCCCGGACGGCAACTTCGTCGCCAGCGGCGATTGGAGCGACACCGTCGATGTTTGGGAGGTGGATGGCTACCAGGAAACGCCACGCCATCGCTTGACCGGCCACACCGATGACCTCACCGCGGTCTCTTTCAATTCAGACGGCCGCTACCTGGCCAGCGCCGCCGAGGACGAGACCATCCGGATTTGGGACCTGCAAAGCGGCGAGTTGCTCCACACCCTGCAACATGCCGAGCTCATCTCCAAGCAAGGCAGCTTTGCCATCACCTGCTTGCGATTCAGCCCCACCGATCCCACGCTTCTGGCCTCCGGCAGCGCTGATTTCACCGCAAAGCTCTGGAACGTTGAAACCGGGGAATTGGTAAAAACCTTCGGAACGCATCGCTGAGCGAAGTTGACTTTTGCTTCCATCCCCGCCAAATCGGGGTGGCAATGGCTGGAATCGTGGTCAAACCCAGAGCCCGCATCTATCACGGTCACGAGTGGATCTACAACTCGGACGTGAAGAAGGTGTTTGGCGATCCCAATCCCGGTGACGTGATTTCGCTGAAATCTTACCGCGACCGGTCGCTGGGCAGCGCGATTTACAACCCGCACTCCCAAATCGTCGCCCGCCGCTTTTCGCGCCGCAAGCAGGACCTGGACCTTGATTTCTTCGTCCGCCGAATCGAGCGCGCGAACCAGGCCAGAGCGGATTGGGGGTTCGAAACCGCCTATCGCGCGGTTTGGAGCGAGAGCGACGGGTTGCCGGGTGTGATTGTCGACCGCTACGGCGCTCAGTTGGCCTTCCAAACCCAGACGTTGGCGATGGATTTGCGCAAGGACCTGCTGATCCAGGCGCTGCGCCAGATTTTCAAGCCAACGAGCATTGTCGAGCGCAACGATAGCCCGGTTCGCGCCGCCGAAGGGATGGAACCAGCGCAAAACGTGGCTTTTGGCGAGCCAACCCGGGAACGCATCGAGATTGGCTGCGTTGGCATGTTGCTGGACACCCGCGAAGGGCAAAAAACCGGCCTTTACCTGGATCAAGCCGGTAATTACGCCGCAGTCGCCCACCACGCGAAAGGCAAGCGCGTGTTGGACGCGTTTTGCAACCAGGGCGGGTTTGCCCTGCACTGCGCCAAATCCGGCGCCGCGGAGGTTACCGGGGTCGATTCCAGCGAATCCGCCATTCAACTGGCGCAAGAGAACGCCTCGGCCGCAAACCTGGAAATCCGCTTCATCGCGGCCAACGCCTTCGACTACCTGAAACAGCGCGAGGCGGAAGACAGCCGTTACGACCTGATTGTCCTGGATCCGCCCTCGTTCACCAAAAATCGCAAGTCGCTCAAGGACGCGCTGCGCGGCTACAAGGAGATTCACTTGCGCGCGCTTAAAATGCTGGAGCCCGGGGGCAAACTGGCCACGTTTTGCTGCAGCCACCACGTTACCGCGGGGACGTTTCTGGATGTCATCCGGGACGCCTCCGTGGATGCCAAACGCACCTTGCGCCTGGTGGAGAGCTACACCCAAAACCGGGATCACCCCGTCATCGCCACCATCCCGGAAAGCGAGTATCTTCGCGGCTACTGCTTCCAGGTCATCCCAGCCTGGTAAGCCGCGTTTTTTCGCCCCACGCCACCATGTCCGACCTTCGGCAATACCTCCTGCTGCTGCGCTACCACACCAAGATGGCCGGCGGGCGTTCCACGCGCATGTTTTCCAACCAGAAGCTCATGTTCTTCACCCTCACGGTGTTTCTCACCGGCTACGGCGTCATGGGCTATGTGCTTTTCACCAAGGGGCTGCTCATGGTGCAGCGCGTCCCCAGCGTGGGCGGGTTTTTGGGCGACCGAGTCATTTTTTTGCTCTTCTTTTTCTTCTTCATCATGCTGATTTTCTCGGTCGGCGTCACCAACTTCATCGGCCTGATCAAGGGGAAGGAAATCCCCTGGCTCCACACGCTGCCCATCTCTCACCGGGTCATTTTTTTGTGGAAATCGACCGAAGCCATCGTGTTCGCCAGTTGGGGGCTGGTTTTCATCAGTTTTCCGTTGTTGCTGGCCTTTGGCACCACCCGGGGCGCACCGGGCTCATTCTATCCGTTCGCGATTTTTCTCACCATCGCATTTGTCATCGTGGCCTCCACGCTGGGTAGCGCGGCGTTTTTGGCGCTGCTGCGCTGGTTTTCGCGAAAAACGGCGATCGTCCTGGCCCTAGCGGCTGCGGCCGGATTCTTTTGCTACGGTTTCTCCGCCTACAACGAAGCCCGCGCCGGCGTGGCCATCGATCAGATTCTCAAGCACACCGAGGCCAGCGTTCACCCGCTTTCTCCCAGCACCTGGATGAGCCGGGCTCTGCTGCAACGCACCCGGGAGTATTCCTACGAGGTCATCACCTTCACCACGCTGCTGTGGAGCTGGGCGCTGATGGGCGTGGTGACCCTGGGCTGGCTGGGCAGCCACTGGTTTTACCCCGCCTGGAATCGCAACCTGGAGCGCACCGCCCAAGCCGCCAGCCGGCGCCGCGAACGCTCCCGGGGCCATGCCTACCGCTGGGTGCGCGGCATTCGCAGGATTTTGGGGCTCGGCCGGCCCATCCGCGCCGTCATCCGCAAGGACGTGCTGACCTTTATCCGCGAGCCCTCGCAGTGGGTGCAATTCGTCATCGTCTTCGGCCTGCTGCTGGTTTACGTGCTGAACCTGCGAAAAATGGGCTACGACTACGAAAGCGCGTTCTGGTCGGCCGTCATCAGCTACATCAACCTCACCGTCTGCTCCCTGGCGGTCTCCACCCTCACCACCCGCTTCGTTTTCCCCCAATTTAGCCTGGAAGGCACGCGAATCTGGATTTTAGGCATGGCGCCGCTCGGCCTGGACCGGGTAGTGCTGCAAAAGTGGGTCCAAGCATTCATTTGCATCGGCATTCTCACCACCATGCTGCAACTCATCTCCGGGCTCATGTTGCGCCTGCCCGTGCGCGACATCGCCTTTTTCACCGGCTCGGTCGCCCTCATCAGCGCCGGGCTCTGCGGCATTTCCGTGGGGCTGGGAGCCCTTTTCCCCAACCTGGAGGAAACCAACGCCGCCAAGATTGTTTCCGGTTTTGGCGGAACGCTCTGCCTCATTTGCAGCTTCCTCTACATCGTCTGCTTCATCAGCCTGCTCTGCGTCGCAAAAATCGGCATTTTCAGCAACCGCGGCGAAAGCGAAGCCGGTGCCGGCTGGACCATCGGAGCCATGGCCGGCGTCGTCCTCATGACCGCCGCTTTCGGCGGAATCCCGGTGGTTTGCGCCATGCGGCGGGTCAAACGCCTCGAACTGTTCGGGCCGCTTTCGTAGGTTCGCAGGTTGCGCAGCAGCAACCGATCGGCCAATTTGACCGAGAATGAAAATTTCCAAAAAGGCAGAGTACGGCCTGCGCGCGCTCGCGATTTTGGCGGGAAGTTCGCCCCGCGGCCCCATGCAAATCCACGATCTCGCGGAAAAGGGCCGGATTCCCGTCAAATTTCTCGAGCAAATCCTGCTTTTGCTGAAGCGCGCGGGATTTTTGCGATCCAAACGCGGAATTGGCGGCGGCTACCAACTCAACCGCCCCGCCGGCGAAATTTCCCTGGCCGAAGTCATCGAAGCAGTCGACGGAAAGCTCCTCGAACGTAAAGATTCGTCCCTCGACGCAGAAGGAATCGGTTGCCGTGGGCTGAGCGAGTGTCTCCAGGAATTGCACCAATTGATCCACGGCTATTTAAGCCAGCAAACCGTCGCCAGCCTGCTCGTGCGTGAAGAACCGGACGGGATCCTGGCGATTGATATTTGAGAACATCGTCACGACTTCCACTACATCGTCCTGGACGAAGCCCAGCACATCAAAAACCCCAAGGCCAAGGCCGGCGAGGCCGTTCGCGGGTTCAACGCGCGCCAGCGCCTTTGCCTGACCGGCACGCCCATGGAAAACCACCTGGGCGAGCTGTGGAGCCTCTTTCACTTCCTCACTCCCGGTTTCCTGGGATCCTGGGAAACCTTCCGCAAGGTCTTCCGCACCCCCATCGAAAAGCACGGCGACCACTCCCGCCAAAAAGCCCTCGCCGGCCGCGTCGCCCCCCTCATGCAGCGACGCACCAAGGAGGCCGTCGCCAGCGATTTGCCGCCCAAAACCGAGATTCCGCAAATCATCACCCTCTACGACGGCCAAAAGCAGCTCTACGAGACCGTCCGCGCCGCCATGGACAAAAAAGTGCGCGACGCCATCTCTAAAAAAGGCCTCGCCCGCAGCAGCATCATCGTTCTCGATGCCCTGCTCAAGCTGCGCCAGATCTGTTGCCACCCCGTCCTGCTCAAACAAGCCAGCGCCAAGCAAGCCAAGCTGAAAAGCGCCAAGCTCGACCGGCTGGTGGAGCTAATCCCCGAATTCACCGCTGAAGGACGCCGCATCCTGCTCTTCAGCCAGTTTACCAGCATGCTCAGCCTCATCGAGGACGAGCTGGCCAAGCTCAAGCTCGGCTACCTCAAGCTCACCGGCAGCACCAAAAACCGCCAGCAACTCGTCGAGGAATTCCAAACCGGCGAGACGCCGATTTTCCTCATCAGCCTCAAAGCCGGCGGCACCGGCATCAACCTCACCGCCGCGGACACCGTCATCCACTACGATCCCTGGTGGAACCCCGCGGTCGAAAACCAGGCCACCGACCGCGCCCACCGCATCGGCCAGGACAAAGCCGTCTTCGTGCATAAGCTCATCTGCGCCGGCAGCATCGAGGAGCGCATCCAGGAGCTGCAAGCTAAGAAAGCCAGCCTCGCCGAAGGCATCCTCACCGGTAAAGCCGAGAAGCTCAAGCTGACCGAAGCAGACCTGAACCACCTCCTGGCGCCGCTGCCGGAGTGAGGGGTGGAGCGGCGGCTTCCAAGCGCCCGCCGAACGCCAAAACCTCCCCCCGCGCATCCCTCAACAAGGCACCTCCGGCATGGCGAAGCGCCATTCCTTCGCCTCCTCATCCCAACCGCGCCAATTGATGAACCGCCACGCGCCCTCGCTGGCGTGGAGGATTTCGCTGTGGTCGCCGTTCACCGACGCCCAATCGCCGTCCGAACGGTGATACCAGACGGCGAGGCAGACCCCGCTCTCCGCGTCCCAGATCCGCACCGTCCGATCGCGCGAAGCCGAGGCGATGCGGGGCCCCTCCCAGTTCCAGGCGCAGTTCATGACCGCGTTGCCGTGCCCCTCGAGGGTGGCGAGGCAGGCCCCGCTCAAATCCGCCCCGCGCAGATCCACGTGCTCCAACCGCATTTGGCTCAAATCCGCCCCGCGCAAATCCGCCCCAGCCAGGGGAAACGTAGCCCCAGGCGTCCCGACGATGCGCAACTCGCGCAATTCGTGGCCGGGAAGCGAGACTTTTGGGGGTTGGGTTCGATCGCAGCGAGATTTTGCCGGTCCGGCGCGGACGGGCCGGTGTCCCGTGCTACGTCCCGCGCCATCAACCAGGCGCGGAAGGCGAGCAAGCTGCCGTGTGGGCGGTGGGTCTCCAATAGCGCATTCCAGGTAGCGCGCCAAGTGGTGTCGTTGAGCATCTCCTCCACGTGTTGGGCCAACAACTGCAGGAAAAAATCGAGCGTCTCCCAGCTCACGCCCGCGATGTCCCAACCCTCCAGCACGCCATCGCCAAGACTGCGCATCAACACACAAGCCAAGAAGTATTCCTGCAAGGACCGGTGAGCAAACACGAAGCTCTCTTCGCTGTCGTCACGGCGCAGGACGAACGTCGCGGTCCGCAGATCTTCCTCCAACTGGTCGCGCTTGTCGCCCTGATACCGCGAGGCGAAAATCGGATCGCCCACCAAATACTTCCGCATCCAGCCCTCCAGCGTGTCCCACTTCCACTCCCGCGCCCCGCTCTTCCACATCGCGGCTGCGAGATCCTCCATGAGCCGCACCTTGTCATGGGGCGAAAAGGTGTGCTTGCCGTCGTCGCGCAAAAGCCAGCGTTTCACGATGAGATCGTAGAGCGTTACCGCGCTTACCGTCCGGCCTTGGGCACGCAACGTTTCCAGCCGCTCCACGTTCTCCGCGATGACGGACAACAAATAGGGCCGCTGCGCCAATTCGCTCAGATTGTGGACCGACTTCATCAACTCCCGGATGGATGCGGTCCTTTTTTCACCGAATACCTGGGTGATGTAGCTGGTAATCTGCTCGTCGCCAAAGGGCAACATCACCGCCGCCTTGTAATGCTTGGCCTTCACCGGCGCGCGATCGTTCCCCGTGAGCATGGCCTGCTGGTTCCACACATCCTGAAAGTAATGGGAGCGGCAGGAGATGATGAGCCGGCCGCGCTTAGGAGGCGCGGCGCCGCCGCCGGAGCCTTCAAGGAGCGGCGACACTCCTGTCGCCAGGGGAGACTCCGGTGCTTCATCGGCGACAAGAGTGTCGCCGCTCCTTGAGTCCACCGGCAACACCTTCCACAGCTCCTTGATGAAATTCCCCGCATCGGCGGAGCTGAGGTGGACGATCTTCTCATCCAACCCGTCAAAAATGATGAGCGCGCCCTCCTCCTTGACCAACCGCACGATCTCCTTTGGCTCCACCGGCGGATAATCCGCATCCACGGGATGCACCCGGCGCCAAAACCTGCTGGAGGAGCGCAAATCCCGCCCGGAGTTGCCGTTGCCCATCTTCGTGGACCTGAAATTGTTCGTCGATAGCGGCAGCCGGCGCAAAGTGCCGACGCTGGAGGAAATTCTGCGCGAGGTGGAGCGTCGGCCTCGGTGACGCGCCGCGTCCTGCGCATTTCCATTGAGCCGGGAGCGAAAGGCGCGGAAATCCGTGAGCGCCTTGTCCGTGTCCACGCCGGGAAAGACTTTGTGGAGGCAATCGCCGAGGGAAGCTTTGGCCAGCGGCTCGCCTTTAAACAGGGGAACGATGTCCTCCAGCCGGCCGCGGTCGGTTCCACGGCTGGCATCTTTTCTCAAAGTTGCCGACTCCAAGAAGTTTCCTAACACAAAGTGTCTCAACGTTGAGACATCCAACGCCAAAGTCGCCCACCTGAAGAGCAAATGTCCCAACCTGAAGACGAGGTGCGCCAACTTTAACGCGAGATGTGTGATCTCCCGCGTTATAATTTCCAGATTCACTGTTGGTTGTGGCACATTTGCTCGCAAACCTCTCAACTTCGCGAACAATTACCACAAAGTTCGGCATCATTCACAGCCCGGCGCCGGTAGCGGTGACTTTTAGTCGCCGCGGATGCAAATCGAACCATGCGGCGACTAAAAGTCACCGCTACCGCCACCGATCCTCTCCGCAGAGACGAAAACCCCAAGCATCGGCCCATCGCCCAAAACCGCTGGATTTGGCATAAATTTTCCGTCAAGGGAGATTTTTTGTCTTGATTAACGGTTAAGCGTTGTTAATTTCCTGACAAACCAACCACGAATTGCCATGCCCAATCAATCTTCGCGCGTCACCATTCCCTCCAATCCCCTTGAAATCATCGACCTGGCCAAGAGCATCGTCGCCAAGCACGAGGCGGACGGGGCAACCTCGCCGTTGGGGCAACTGAAGATCGGCGTGGACAGCTTTAATGATGTGATGGCGCGGGCCGAGCCGGCGCAGTCCGATCACCTGGAGGCCAAGGCGGCCGAACGCAAGGCGGATGAGAAATTTCGCGACCGGGACGTGAAATTGGCCTCGCTGGTGACGATGATTCGCCTGAGCCGCGATTTGTTGACCACGCTGCATCCGGAAAATCGCAAAGCGCTGGGCGAATGGGGTTTTACCGTGGACGACACCCCGCGCCGCAACATCCCCTCAGAAAGCGAAATCGCGGCGCCGGCGTAGGAAGGGCGCATTCAACCGCCACGGGAATCGGGAAGCCAAGAAATCGCCTTCCACGGCTCTGCGGTCACTGAGGTGGCGAAAATCGCGCCGAAATCCAGGGGGCTGCCGGATTTAGCCGCCCGGCGTCGAAAAATCGAGGATTCGGCCCAATTTTCCTTTGTTTTCGTCCCTTCGGCCGCACCTCAGCGATGACCTGGTTGGAGGAGCAAACTTATGTTCTAGCGCGCGGGGCTCGGCTCGAAGCGGCCAACGGGGTAACCGTTTTCGTAAGAAACCACGAACGCGCCGCCGGAGACCGGGTAACGCACCAGCTCGTCTCGAAGCTCGAAATCGCTGGGCTGCCGGCGCCGGATGTTGGTTTTAAGCGCGTCTGCCGCCACCTGAAACACGATTTCCGTGCGATTGCCCAGGGGGTGAGCGCTGCTGGTGAAAACGCGGCCGTCCAGGTCATCCGGCCCGACAAAATGGGGCGTCACGTCCAAACCGGCGGCGGCGAAATTCGTCACCATCTCCTCCGCATCGGCAAATGGGCAGGTCCGGTCGTCCCGGCCGTGAACCACGAAGATTCGGGCGCCGCTTCCCAGCTTTTTCATCACCTTCAGGTGCTCGGGATTGCCGATGAAGCGGATCTCCTGCCCGGCGGGGCTTAGGTAATTTGGGCTGGCCGGGTCCTGGCTCCACCGCGCGTTGAGCGGGCTGCCTCCGGCCAGGTTGAAGGCGATGTCGTCGCTCAACTTGGCCATGCCGCACATCCCGATGACGGCGGTGAACGTGCGTGGCGCGAGTTTGTTGGCCATCAGGGCCACGTTTCCTCCGCCGCTGCCGCCGGTGACGTAGATTCGGCCGCCGGCGAAGGGTGATTTTCGCTGGGTTAGGCCGTCGAACACGAACCAGAGCGCCCGCAACGCGTCCAGCCCTTGCAGGTAGCCGAAATCGTAGGGTTCGGGGTCCTCGATCGAGGCTTTGCGGCCGCTTTGCAGGTAGTCCACGCAAATCGCGACCACATCCAGCCGGTTTGCCAACGCATCCGGATTGGCCGAGCCACCGCAACCGGTGCCACCCCAGTTGTGCAGGGAAAGCATGAGGCCGGTGTCCGCACCCACGTTCACGAGCTTTCCTCCCGGATAGTGCAGGCCAACCTTGATGGTGCGCAGCCCCGGCTTTTGCGGCCATTCCTGGGCCGGAATTTCGACCGTTCCATTCGTTGGCGGCAGTTGCGCGGCAGCGGGCATGGCAAGAGCGGCGAGAAGGACGAAGGGGCGAATTTTCATGGGAGAGCCTCGGGATTTCCCGATGATTTTCGAGAAGATTTGCCCGGTAAATTTGGTTGGTGAATTTTTCGCCCGGGCGGCGTCTAAAAGAGGAGAAATCGCTTTCTTCGTCCGCTTAATCTTTCCCATGAAATTCACAAAACAACGCGACGGCGAGGCTACCAGCCCGGATGGGATCGCTACCGAACGCCTGATTGAAGATCGGGGCCAGTTAGTAACTTTCCCTTTTTCCCCGGGCGGGTAGCCCCGCCCCTTTTTTTCACACTCAACGCGTTGTTTTCGGTGGCTCATGGAGGGTTTGAGCCGTAACTGCCCCGGATATGGCTTGGTCCTTCCCCATCGCACGAATTTTTGGCACTCAACTGCGCGTCCACGTCAGCTTTTTCTTCGCGGTGGCCGGTTTCGCCGTTTGGGGATATCGCGAAGCGGGAACGCCGGGGGCGATCTTTGGGGCGCTCTTCACCCTCAGCTTGTTCACCTGCGTGGTGCTGCATGAATTTGGCCACGCTTTTGCGGGCAGACTCTTTGGGATTCGCACGCCGGACATCACCCTGCTGCCGATTGGCGGTTTGGCGCGGCTGGAGCGCATGCCGCGCAATCCCTGGCACGAATTCGTCATCGCCGTGGCCGGTCCGGCGGTCAATGTGGGCATTGCGGCGGTCATTGGCATGTTTCTGTGGCTCAAGCAGGATTTCGCGCAAATGCCCACGAGCTTTCCGCCGCTGAACTTGCCGCAGCTCATCACCTACCTGCTAACCGTCAACATCGTCCTGGTCGTCTTCAACATGATCCCCGCTTTTCCCATGGATGGCGGACGCGTTTTGCGCTCGTTGCTGGCCGCCGTCCTTCCTCACGCCCGCGCCACGGCCATTGCCGCGGGTTTGGGGCAGACGATCGCAGTTTTTGGGGGAATTTGGGCGTTTACGGCGCTGGATTTCCCCTACCTCCTTATTCTGATCGCCATTTTCATCTTTTTTGCCGCGGGGCGCGAGGCGTCGGCTTCCCGGCTGCGGGCCGCGACCGAGGGACTCCTGGTATCCGCGGCCATGCGGCGCTATTTCACCTGTTTTCGGCCCGAACACACCCTGGGCCAAGCCGCGGACACCCTGGTTTCGGCCCCGCAAAGCAATTTTCCCGTTTCCGATGAGCGCGGGGCATTTGTCGGCGTGTTGAGCCACTCCGGCATCCTGAGAGGTTTGCGCAAACACGGCCCCGAGGCGCCGGTTTCCCTGGTGATGGGGCCTCCCACGCGGCCGGTATTGTCGAGCGAAAACCTGGAAATCGCCTTGGAGTTGCTCAGCGCCAAAAGCACTCCCTTCGTGCCGATCGTGGAGGTTCCCAACGGCCCGCTCGCCGGAATCATCACCGCGCAAAGCGTCGGCGACATGCTTTCCGTGCGTTCGGCGTCGTCCGGGCGGGTGTAATTTTTCCAAAAACGCCGGATTGCCGTCATTGCCATCGGGTGCGACTAAAAGAGGATGAAAACCTGGATTTTCGCGGCTTTTCTCGCCGTTCCCCTCGCTTCGGCGCCCGCGCAGGAGGCCGCCAAGCTCGATGCCGATGCCCGCAAGGCTTTCGAGGCGATGGCTGCATTCTCCACGGCGCCAACCTGGGAAGCCGCGGCCAAACACGTGCTGGACGCCGCCAAGCTAAAATCGCGCATGGAGGCGCATTACCGGCATTTCACCTGGAAACCGCTCGCCATCCTGCGTTGGGAGCACCGGGGCGCCATCAAAATCGGCGGGGATACGGCTTACAACACGCACAGCTTTGAGCTTTACGTCACCACGCTCAACAGCCCACTTTCGGTCAGCCTGGTTCAAGTTGGCTCGGGTTACAAGATCGACTGGGAGCTGTTCGCCCAATTTCACGACCGCTCGTTCGAACATTTTCTCCGGCTGCCGGATTCTCCGCCCTTGACCTTTCGGTTGAACCTGGTGAAGGGCGTGGCGCTGGATTCGGACAAAAAACTGCCGCTTTTGGGCGAGCCGATCCGTCTGCGCGCGGCCTGGTATCCCACGATTGGCTACCCCGGCAACATTTACGCCGGTTCCGAAAGCGACGTGGGCAAAAAGGCGAAAACGCTGGTCGGCTGGACCGATGGCAAGCCGTTTCGCGCCACCGTCAAGCTCGCGAAATCCGGCGACGCCTCTTTCGTCGAACTTGTGGGCCTGGAACCGCTCGACCTCAGCTCGCCATCGGTTTTTGCGGAGTAGGATTTCCGGTTTTGCGCGGCCGCGCGAAGTGCTTGCCAGCGGGGCCGGATTGCCGAAGGTAGCGTCATGAGCAAAAAGCCTCCCGTCGTTGGAACGATCATCCTCATTGCCGGCGCGCTCCTGGTTCTGGGGCTGGTGATCGGGTTGGCGACGTGGGGCTTCAAAGCCGCGTTCGGCAATCGGGGGCCAAAAGAGCCGAAAATCGCCCAAAACACCGGCGATACGCCTGCAACGCCGGAAAACGTGGAGCCACAACCAAAACCGGGCCCCAACCCTGCGCCCAAAACGCCGGGTTCGACGCCAAAACCGACGCCGGAGCCAAAACCAACCCCGGAACCCAGCCCCAAGCCGCCCATCCGGCCAACACCGATCGCGCCGCCGATCGAACGGCCAAAAACCGGCGCTGAAGAGGTTCGCCTGCTCGATCCCGGGAGCCAGGAAAGCAAGGACCTGCTGGCCGACGCATTGCAGCGCCTTGACGAGGCGCCGGAGGACCTTTATTCGCCGCAGGAGAAGAGCCTGGTCCGCATCGGCATCGAATCCGCCAACCAAATTTTGAAGATCAACACCGTCTTCTTCGATCACGGCGCCGAGCGACTTTCCAGCCCGGAAATCAGCCGTTTGCGCGAAGCCATAGCCGTCGAGACAGTGCAGGAAATGATGGCCAATCCCAAGGCGGTGTTTTTCGTGCTGGGATTCGCCGATCCCAGCGGCAGCGCAGACGTCAACAAGCGGCTTTCCATGCAACGCGCGCAAGTCGTGCTGAACCACCTGCGCGACGACCTGGGAGTGGCCAACATGAGCTATCCCGTCGCCATCGGCCCGTCTGAAATCATCAGCGACACCAATCAATCGAAAAACCGCGCGGCGGAAGTTTGGCTGGTGCTGCCGTAACCGCGCTTCGCACCCATCGTCGTGCAAGACAGCCCCCTTCAATCCATGCTCCGCCAAAATCGTCCCCTCCTGGTTCGCCTCGCCATTGCGTTGGCGATTTTCGTGCTGGGAGTGGCCTACTACGCCTACCTCGTGCGCACCGGACCGGAGCCGGAACAGCGCCCCGCCATCCGCAACTTACCGGTGGTGGAAGTGATGGAACTGCAGCCCACCGACTACCAGGTGAGGCTGCCTTCGCAGGGAATCGTCAGGCCGCGGACGCAAACCGACCTAACCGCCGAAGTGGCCGGAAAAATCGCCAAAATCTCCGATAATTTCCTCAACGGCGCCGATTTCAAGCCCAACGAGGTGCTGGTGGAGCTGGATTCGCGCAATTACCAGACCGCCCTGGCCCGCGCCGAGGCGGAACTGACCCGCGCCCAAACCGCCCTGACATTGGCCCAAGCCGCCACGGAAAAAGCCCGCACTGACTGGAAGCGCCTGGGCCTCCGCGGCAGTCCCACCGACCTCAACCTGAAAATTCCGCAACAGCGCGAAGCCGAGGCCAACGTGAAAGCCGCCGAGGCCGACGTGGCCGAAGCCAAGCTCAACGTCGAGCGTTGCCGGATCGCCGCGCCCTACGCGGGCCGGGTTTTGGCCAAGCAAGTGGACGTGGGGCAATTTGTCAGTCCCGGCACGATGCTGGGCCAAATTTACTCCACCGAGATGTTCGAAGTGCGCCTGCCACTGCGCAACGACCAGTTGGCCTTCCTCAACCTCAAGCCGGAAGACGGCTCCAAGCCGGCGGTGTTGTTAACCGGCGAAAATCGCGCCAAACCCGCCCCCCGCAGCGAACTAGAACTGACGCCGGGCGAAAATTCGCACCCTAAACCCGCAACCGACCAATGGCCGGCCTGGATCGAGCGAACCGAAGCCGCAGTCGACGCCCGCAGCCGGCAACTATTCGTCATCGCTGCCATCGACACGAGCCTGGCCGGCGCTCCCCTGCTGCCCAGCGGCACCTTCGTGCAAGCCCAGGTGGAGGGCGAGTTGCTGCGGGAGGTTTACGTCGTGCCCCGCAAAGCCGTGCGCTCCGGCAACACGGTCGTGCGCATCGGTGAGGGCAACAAAGTGGCGTTCCAGAAGCTGGACATCGTTTACGACGGCGATCCCGACCAGGTCGTCGCCCGGGCCGGCAATCCCCTGAAGCCGGGGACGCGGATTTCCCTGACACCCATCCCGTTCGTAGACGAAGGCGATCGCGTAACGATCGACGGCGAGCAAAACGCCCATCCGGAGCGCGGAGGCCGCCCGCCGCTGGCTCGCGGTCCAAAACCGGGAAAATCGCGAAAAACTCCCGATACTTGAGCCGGCGCTGCGGCACAAGCGTTCGCGGCTCGTGGACTATTGCAGTCATGTGCGTTTTGCGCCAACCAGTGGGGTAACCGCAAAGAGTCACTGACTTGGCGGAATCGGGGGCGGTGTTGCAGGTGGAGGAGTTTGAGGATCTTCGGTTGGCTCGGGTTCGGGAGTAATCGGCTGCGTTTCCGCCAGAGAAGGATCCGCCAGCGCGGGTGCGGGGGCCGAATCCGCGACGGGCTGGGCGGCAATTGGAACTGGAACTGGATTGGGCGGCGAAGAAGGCACCGAATCCGAGGTGATGGGCGCCGCCGCCGGAGTTGCCGAAACGGGTGTAGCTGCCGGCGCCGTGGAAATCGCGGCAGCAGGCGAGGAGGCTTCCTCAGATGAAGAAGCCGGCACCGGTTCGGCGGGATCCTCCGTTGGGGCCGCGCCTCCTTCCCAAGCCTCCCGAAGGTAATCGCGGAATTCGGCCATCGTGAAACAGTTTGCCAGGATAACCCAAGGCACCGCCGGGATCGTTTTTGCGGCCTGGAGACACTTCGTCATGGCCGAATACGTAGCTCAGGTTGAACGTGCGCTCGTTTTGCTTGAAAGCGTAGAGAATCGCGGAAACCAGCGCCTCGAATTGTTCGCGTGTGTAAGGCACATACCAGCCGGGCTCGATGTTTCCAGTCCTTGCCGTGATTTCGCGCGCCTCGTTAAGTTGATAGTGTTCGTCCTTAGTGCTCTTGATTCGCGGAGGCTGGCCCCGTTTGCGATAGTTTCGGTTGTTGAACCAGGGAACCAGCACACCATTCGCGGCGTCGTGATACAGCTTGCCGGGGTTGTTCACTTCAATTCCGCCGTAGTACTGTGAAACACCCGAGCGCCCGGTTTCGGGACACTTGCTGGGGCCGGCGTGGTAACCCCACCGGTGCCAACTGAAATTCTCCGGCAGATAGATTTTCCCTGAGCGGCTGATCGCCACGTAGTTGTATTTGTTCTTCTGGGCGCTTTCCAACGTCTGAATGGCCATTTACTTCACAGCATCGCCGCACCCTCAAGACGCCGACGTGGTCCGCTTGGGAAACAGCTCGTACTTATCCAACTTGTCGCGCAGCGTAATTCTGGAGATCCCCAGCCACTTTGCGGCGTTGGTTTGGTGGCCGTGAGCCAGGCGGATGGCTTGGGCGAAAACTTCGCGCTCGAAGTCCTGCAACAAAACACCGTAGGCGCCGGATATGTCGCCGTTTTTGGCCTGTTTCAGCACGTCGCTCACTTTTTGCGAGAAAGGGTGCTCGTGAGCGCCGCCAACCGATGGCAGGGTAGCCGCGCCCAGCAACGATTCCACATCGGCGCGCGCGATTGGGTAGCCGCGACACCGCAGCAGGGCTTTGCGAATCACGTTCTCCAGCTCGCGAACGTTCCCGGGCCACGGATAGTCGCGCAGCAACTCCAGCGCGGCGTCTTCCATCGGCGGGGTGTCGATTTCGTATTCCCGGCTGTAGCGCTCCAGGAAATATCCCGCCAGCGCCTTGATGTCTCCGGCGCGTTCGCGCAGTGGCGGAACGGTCAACACCGCGGCGCTTAGCCGGTAGAAGAGGTCCTGGCGAAATTCGCCGGTTTTGACCGCGGCTTCCAGGTTGCGATGGGTCGCGGCGATGAGGCGAACGTCTGCTGCATGATCCTCGCGGCCGCCCGGGCGGGTAAAGGCGCGTTCCTGCAAGAGGCGCAGAATCTTCCCCTGGGTGTTGAGCGGCATGTCGCCAATTTCATCCAAAAACACCGTGCCGCCGTCCGCTTGCTCCAACCGGCCGATCCGTTTGGCGTCGGCGCCGGCAAAAGCCCCTTTTTCGTGGCCGAAAAGTTCGCTTTCCAGCAGCGTTTCCGGGATCGCGGCGCAGCTCACCGCGATGAAGCGCCGGTCGGAGCGCTTGCTGTGGCTGTAGATCGCCCGCGCGATCAACTCCTTGCCCGTGCCGGATTCTCCCGCGATCAAAACCGGCACATTTTTGTCCGCCACACGGCCCATCTCCTTGTAAACGTTCTGCATGCAGGGGCTGGTGCCGATGATGGATTCGCGCTCGTCGTCAGAGGGCGGGTCACCCGGAATTTCGACCGGTTTGCCGTTGATTCGGGCGGTTTGCACCGCGCGTTTGGCCACGGAAACCAGCTCGCTGAGCCGAAAGGGCTTGATCAGGTAGTCGAACGCTCCATGCCGCGTGGCTTCGATCGCCAGGTCGGTGGTGGTGAACGCGGTCATCATGATGATGGGCAGGCGCGGCTTGGTTTCGTGCAGCTTTTCCAGCAACTCCATGCCGCCGGTCCCCGGAAGCCGAAAATCGGTGATCACGGCGTCGAAATCCTCTTCCAAACCGAGTTTGAGCCCATCGGCGCCATTTCGGGCGATTGTGGTCTGGAAGCCTTCGCTTTGCAGGAGATCGGATACGGAATCCGCCAACTGGGGGTCGTCTTCCACGACCAGTAACTTGACTGCGGCACTCATGGCGTCGTAGGGGTGAAAAAAAATCGCCGGATGGGTGCGGAAAGGCGATTTTTTCGCTAAAAAGGGGCTAAATTTGAGGGATTGCAGACCGAAGCGGGAGCGCGCGGCTGCGAAAGGCGGCAACGATAACCTAAAACCCTCGGTTTGATCAACAATTGATCAAAATTTCTGAGAAAATCGCCAATTTCGCGGCGCAATTTCGCCA
>CBDCZR010000026.1:0-139782 GCA_965224535.1 Verrucomicrobiales bacterium | reverse complement strand
ACGAACCTCCGGTACGGGCGGGTTCGCGTTTTTGGGCGAATCAACCCTGCCGATTTACGAGGACCTCAACACCGACGAAGGCCGCCAAATCTTCGGAATCGACGCGTTGGCCGGCGCGCCGGACGATTTTCGGATGGTGCAGTTTCGCGTCAGCAATGGCGACGACGCCAGTTGCCTGAACCTGAACCGCGCCCAAGATCCCCGCGTTTTGGGCGTCGATCCCGCGGAATTGGCCGTCCGCGACGCCTTCACCTTCACCGCCGGCACGGGTTGGGAGTTGCTGAGCGACAAAATCCCCGAAAAACCCGTCGTTGTCGGCGGGCAACCGGGATTCGAGCCGATCGTCCCGGGAATTTTGGACCAAAGCACGGCCCAATACGCGCTAAAAGTCGGCATCGGCGATTTACTGACCTACCCGGCCCCGGGCGGCGGCCATTTCCACGTCCGGGTCGCCGGATTCATCGACAACTCGATTTTTCAGGGCAGCGTCGTCATCGCCGAGAGCAACTTCATCCGCCTGTTCCCGGATGCCGGCGGCTACCAGTTTTTCCTCATGGATCAGGCCGACGAAGAGAGCGGCAACCGCCACCGCGAAACCCTAACGCGCATGCTGGAAGACCAGGGGCTGGAACTCGTCCCCACCTGGCAGCGGCTCAACGAATTCAACGCCGTGCAGAACACCTACCTCAGCATTTTTTCCACGCTCGGCGGGCTGGGATTATTGCTGGGCACGGTCGGGCTCGGCGTCGTCGTCAGCCGCAATATTTTGGAGCGCCGCGGACAAATGGGCTTGCTGGAAGCGGTTGGCTTCACCAAGGCCAAATTGGGCCGGCTCGTCGTCTCCGAGCACTGGTTTCTCCACGTTTTCGGCGTGATTTTGGGCGTCGCGGCCGGATTTTTGGCCGTTTTGCCCACGTTATCGGCGCGGGCAACGGATTTGCCGGTCAACCTGCTCGTCGTGCTAAATGCGCTGATTTTGCTGGGCGGCCTGCTCTTTTGCTGGCTGGCGGCGCGCTGGATGTTGCGGGAGAAGCTGATTGACGCGCTGCGCCACGAGTAGGGCAGCGAGTTGCAACTCGCGACCCAAACGCCTTCCAAACACCCTAAGCCAAAATCTCCTTCATCTTCCTTACGTCTTACGTCGAAGGCGATGGGGAATTGAGTAAACCAAGAACCGTGGCAGTCCGAGAACCCAATCCTCTTCGTCTTCCTTGCGTTGAAGGCGTGGGCAAAACGCCACCGCCGAAACCCGCCGCATCCTAACGACTAATCCATTTTCATCATCTCTTTTCCGAACTCATCTGGGAGAATCTTGCGTCCCTCCTGCCTTCGCCTCCGCCGCATCACAAACCTCCATCATTTTTCTCTTTACACATAACGTTTGCGCTGAGCCGCCGGGGCCCGAGAGCGCGGGTTGATTGCAATGAGAACCTCTCGAATTATTCTGAGAAGTCAACCACAAAGCGGGGCCCCGGTCGGACTCCAGCGCTGTTAGGCCTGTTGCGCAGTATTTCAAGGGAGACTATGAGCGCCAGGTTCTCTGAGAAATGTGGCGTCCATCTCGAATATCGGATCAGCTGATAGCCGCCAATTGCGCGAGCCCATTTTCCAAAGAGAGAAAATCATGACCTTGCCAGCTTCGCTTTCCTTGCCGTCCGGCGCGGTGCGGTTGTAGGGTTGCATGTAAAGGGGGTCCCAGCCACCCTTCGAATAAAGGATCATCAACAAATTTCCCTTGGGCCACGGGGGAGGATCACCTCGGCCAATCTCAGCCTCTTGATATGAGATTTCCAGGCGGTTATCGCCGCTACGGTACTCAACACGTCTCCTGCCCAATCCATCTTCGCCCTGTTTCACCTCATTGATAGTCATGAGTTTATTAACGGCGGGGGCGCCGTTTGCCGCGACAATGTGGTCGGCGCTAAGAAACGCATATGGCGTTACGCTGGTGCAACAATAAACAAGCTCAAAATCGCCATCACGTCTCCTTAGAGCAAAGATCTCGTCCCATGTCGCGGTTCTACCACTATAAAGATGATACGAATCTAGAATTTTAGCTATTTCAGGATTATCTTCGTGACTTTCTAATGAGGCATCACTCAGAAAGATCTCCTCCAAATTGAAATATTCCGTGAGAAAAGTAGGATCGGAGCTAAAAGAGTCTAACAGCAGTCTTACGGGTGTGCTTGGAGTTTCATTGGGTGAGTCGGGCCGGTCGGTTTAAGAATCTCGTCGTGAATCCCAAACCATTCCCAAGGTAATTGCCACTCCAACAACAAATGGGACAACTTTACTCATTTCTTGGCCTAACGTTTACGGTGTGCCGCCCGGCAAGAGACGCTCGCCGAGCGCAGCGCCAGCCGACGTAGGAGGCTGGTGCGGAGACGAGTCTAGCACCGATCCACCGGGTCGGCTACAACGTTTTTGTGTGTGCCCAGCATGGGCGTTGTTTTAACGGGGTGCAAGTCCCCGGTGTGAGAATCGATGCTGAAATGATGAAAATCAGAGTAACCAGAAACACTAGCAGAAGCCAACTGCGGCTGAGCAATCAGCCGTGGGAAGGAAGGCTATGCGAAAGTCACGAGCCGATGAACAAGAACCGCATACGAGGCCGGATGGGTCAGGTGAGCTGGCACAACACAGCAAAACCGTTCGATTCAACCCATCAGGTAAATGCGGCGGTTGTGTGGCGAAGAACAACGCACCTTACCTGGGGAGGACCCTGGCCGGGGATGGCTGGCCAGGGAGTCAGCCGAGGTCATAGTAGTCGTGGAAAACGAGCCGGGGGCATTGAGCTGCCCGTATAAACAAAGAAACCGGAGGCCTCACCAAATGGCGGAAACGAACTGGACGGCGCAGTGCGCCCAACGGAGGAACCGCCCGATGAAGGACCGAACTAGTCAGATGAACCGACCTAACCACCCACTCAAGGCGTTGAACCCGACCGGGGGAGCCACTTACCGAGTATGGGAGTTGGGCAGAAAAAGAGAGTTCATGGGGATGCGGCCCTTCGCCGATCACGTGGATCGGCATTGACTGACTGGAACCGCCGTATACGGATCCGTACGTACGGTGGTGTGGGGGGCCGGAGTTCAAACCTCCGGCCTACCCGATTCGGCTTTTGCGAATGGATCGTCGTTTGAGTCGCCCTTCCACTTAATGAACGGCGTCTCATAGATGTGCTTCTCTGGCTCTATCGCTTCCAGGAAGCTTGAGATCGCTGAACTCACGTTATAGCTCGTCCAGCCGTCAAAAGCCTGAAACGTATCGTTTCCTGAGACCGAATTCGGATGGGAACTGCACAACACGCCAAATTGCCTGTAGACTATTAGAACTGGCTTCTTCTCCGAATTAAATATAACGTATGCAGCCTCTGGCCCCAACATTGGGCCAATTTCGATCTCTTTCTTTGCGTCATTCGACGTCTGCGCCAATTTCTCAAACTCGGCTTTAAGGTCTTGGTCGATTGGAGTCGGCTCGGCTACAATTCTAGCTACATAAGAAGTGTGACTTTTGATCGGAAACCAATTCTGGATCTGCTTCACGTAGAGCCACCGGGGTTCCAATGCTTGAATGTGGAGAAAATAGCTTCTCATCTCCGCCGGTGCAGCATAAGCGGCTTCAATCTTCTCTGGCGGTTTCGAATGTGGATTTTCGTCTGCCCGGCCAGTCATCTGGCCGAGCACTGCAACTATGATGAATGATTACGCGGAACATACGAGTGAGTTTTCTTAGCCGAACGATTGAAGCCAGTCATCTGATACCCGACTTTGGAGGGTATCATATTGGCTGCGCTGATTTGTTAGGCTGTTGGTGGGGTAGAGTTCTCCATCAGTTTCGATTCGTTGATTTTTCGCAATCGAATCGTCGAAATGATTATTATGGGTAGCGCCAGTAGAGCAATGCCTACGCCAGTCGAGGTAAATCGCATCGCCGTGGATATATCTCCTGCTAGTGTTTCAGGAGCACTATTTCCGTCAGTCAATCTGTTGAAAGAATTGATCATCGAAAAACATGTGATCCCAAGTCCGATCAAGACTGGCACAACAAACGCAAAAAATGCTGATCCTTCTGATTATCTTCCATGTCTTCATTTCATTGTATCAATACGCATTTTATAAGCCATATCAACGTCGAAGTCCTCCTACACCTGGCTGAGAGCGAGGCTTCGACTCTGGGTTGATGGTTGAATTGTCATGACCGTTCGAACTCGCGGCGGGGCAGGTGTCAGGAGCGACGCCTTGTTCTCCATTTCTGGTTTTTGCGGCAAGCCGGCTTCGGTTAGCCCACCTAATCGAAACAATTCCTTCTTCAGCTTCAGGAATTCGCTCAATCGTCTCTTTCCGGTATCATCACTCGGTGTCCAAACGGAGTAATCTTCACCACGATAACGGATTCGAACTGATGTTCCGTCCAGTCCGAGAACATCATCCCGTGCCACATGCTTCCAATCGATTCGCCTTGCCAATCCTTGCACAGAGGCCATCTCGCCCACCTCAAGAGTTCGTTCGGAAATCTGAGCTTCCTCGTTCCGGTTCTGTATCTCGACCGACATCCTCCTGTCGGTCTCAAGGCGGATTTTCACGCGGTGAGCGGGTATCCTCAGAGAATTGAATACCTCAAGCGTCACCGGCTCTGGATTGCCGTCGGTCAAAGCGACATTCTTCCCTGCTTGGCACGCAACGACTAAGAAACAGAAAAGAGCGATCAGTGTGCGGCTCATTTTATTGGAGAACGTTAAGGCAAGTATGCCGTGAAGCCGCGTTTGACTTCCAGTTTCAGATTCGGGGTGATCGGCTTCATGGCATACTTGCCTGTTGAACTGAGCCGGCGGCCGACAGGTTAACGGTCAGCCGGCTTCCTGGGGGGGAATGTATCAGTGCGTTCCTCGCCACGTCAAGGTCCGATCGCAGGGATGACGCGCCTGGAGGTGTGCCACGGGATCGGGGTGGTCCGTCCTGTGACCCGCGTTGCGCGCGGGCCACAGGAGCGGAGCCGAAACCGGTGGTGAAAGTGTGATTTTCGCCGCCGGGCGTGCACGGCGGGGCGCTGCCGCAACACAGGCCGATTCGGTTTGGAGCGGATTGGTGGGTTCGTCTTCATCGCCTGGCTTTCAGGGGAGTCATGGTTTGCGGCGGCTCGGCGGCTCCACCTTGCCAAATTTTATCCCCGACGCCCATCCTAAAACTTCACCACCCGCTTCGCGCCTCTGCTTCGGAAAACGAGGCTTAGTTCAACGTCCAAGGCCTGCCACCCGCTACCGGGAGCGCGCTTCCGATTCTAGTTTAGGTTTCTCCTTATCCTCCGACTTCGACTCCGGAGCGGTAGCGGGTTGGTCAGCGCCGACTTGTGTGTGCCCAGCATGGGCGTTGTTTTAACGGGGTGCAAGTCCCCGGTGTGAGAATCGATGCTGAAATGATGAAAATCAGAGTAACCAGAAACACTGGCAGAAGCCAACTGCGGTCGGGTAACCGGGTCGTGGGAAGGAAGGCTATGCGAAAGCCACGAGCCGATGAACAAGAACCGCATACGAGGCCGGATGGGTCAGGTGAGCTGGCACAACACAGCAAAACCGTTCGATTCAACCCATCAGGTAAATGCGGCGGTTGTGTGGCGAAGAACAACGCACCTTACCTGGGGAGACCCTGGCCGGGGATGCCTGGCCAGGGAGTCAGCCGAGGTCATAGTAGTCGTGGAAAACGAGCCCGGGGGCATTGAGCTGCCCGTATAAACAAAGAAACCGGAGGCCTCACCAAATGGCGGAAACGAACTGGACGGCGCAGTGCGCCCAACGGAGGAACCGCCCGATGAAGGACCGAACTAGTCAGATGAACCGACCTAACCGCCCACTCAAGGCGTTGAACCCGACCGGGGGAGCCACTTACCGAGTATGGGAGTTGGGCAGAGAAAGAGAGTTCATGGGGATGCGGCCCTTCGCCGATCACGTGGGATCGGCATTGACTGACTGGAAACGCCGTATACGGATCCGTACGTACGGTGGTGTGGGGGGCCGGAGTTCAAACCTCCGGCTTACCCGATTCGCTTCTGTTGCTCTTTGGGGTGATCAGTTCCGGTATCCTGTTGATACGACAATCTCCAATGTGGCGCTATTAATGCGCCTTATGTCCTTGTCAAAGTAGTAGCTGTTCTCATCTCCTGAATGCGATGAGCCACCACCGTCGGAATCTGCCAACACCTGCCCTCCCCGTCCGAGAAGTCGAGCCCTTTCCACCCTATCGATTCCAGTTACTTTGATAAACCCATCTCCGTCTTCGTGATCCAGCTCCACGTTCTGGCCCCACTTTTCGAGGACTGGATGATCAATACCCTGGCCCAGTTGGGCGCTAGACCAGTCAACTTTGACCTTCTCTGTAAGAAACTCAGCAGCTACGAGGAAATCAATGGTGAGGTTCACCGCTGCCCCAGACTCGTCCAGTCCCCAGTATGCCGGATACGAGCCATCACCGTAGCCGCTCCTGAACTTGAATCCGTTGGGAGTGTCGTTCGGACCAACCCGGATTCGGAGTGGTGGGGGTAGATCGCTGTAAACAGTTCTGTTCTCCAGATCACGTTGAAGCTCCTCTAGGGTGAGTCCAACAAGCCTTGAACTCTTAAAACGCTCCATCTCTCGCCTAATCTCGTCGGCAGTCAGTTTCCTGGCTCCCCAATTGCAGGAATCGATGTATAGGCGTTCAAGTTCTCGTGCCCCTAACTGGACATAGCTCGCTGCGTCGAACACAGCCACGTTTGCATAGTCCACTCCAACGTAATGAAGGTAAGGATCAGATCCCTCCGCAGGAGGCGCTGGCCGATACTCTTTGACGTCACTGTCTTCGCGAAAGATGATCCTAGCAGCGATAACTGTGCCATCCGCCGTGGCCTGTTGCGCGCGGTATGTTCCTCCATCCACTGAACGGCTAAGTGGCTGAAAATCATGGCCGCTGTATCCAAAATCTGCTGCTCCGATGACTCCACTTGGGATAGAAATCTGCCCTACATCGCGAACTTCAATAGTCATGCGATTCCCTTGGATCGTGATGCGTCGACCATTCTCAAACAATCGATGGCAATTGGGCTCTACACCCATGGGCAGCTCTGGCAAAGGGGCTGAAGGTGACGGGTGTGCAAGCAACTCAGACCTTCTTGCATCCGAAAACACGGTTGCACCAGGAGGATCGAAGAAATGTGTGACCTTGTGGATTCTCCAATCATTATCAATATTGGTGAGCGAGAACTCATAGTAGTTGTTGAGCTCAGAATTCTGAGTCTCAACGGTGGCCGCATTTCCATTGATAACTGCTGGAAGTATCTTGTCAGACTTCGGGTCATGATCTGGAGGATCGCCGAAACTGCCACCCATGCTTGGATCCTCCACAGCGCCCTCGACAAAATGCTGCTTCTGCACTGCTTGTTCTCGCGGGATGTGATCTTCCGGACTATTCCAAGAGTCACCCATCTGTGCCATCGAGAAGGCCCAGTTCCGATGCCAGTCCATGATGTAGGCATTCACACGTTCCTCTGGTTTAGAGGCCGTCTCGATTGAGGGAGGTGGCACGCTCACGGTTTGTAAAGGAGTCTGATTCGTAGGCGCATAAATCTGCGGCCCCGGTCGGGTTGGAAGGCGCAAGATCAATCCGATAACAAGGAGCACCAAAGCTACCGGAACGAGACGTTTCATTTTCAGTTTTGTAGCGAACGTCAAAGTGCTGCCACAGGCTGCCGGAGGGCGGACTCCGATTTCAAGGTTAGTGGTTGAACTGTCATGAAGCTTTCTGCGGCTGAGCAATCAGCCGTGGGAAGGAAGGCTATGCGAAAGCCACGAGCCGATGAACAAAAACCGCATCCGAGGCCGGATGGATCAGGTGAGCTGGCACAACACAGCAAAACCGTTCGATTCAATCCATCAGGTAAATGCGGCGGTTTTGTGGCGAAGAACAACGCACCTTACCCGGGGAGACCCTGGCCGGGGTTGCCTGGCCAGGGAGTCAGCCGAGGTCATAGTAGTCGTGGAAAACGAGCCGGGGGCATTGAGTTGCCCGTATAAACAAAGAAACCGGAGGCCTCACCAAATGGCGGAAACGAACTGGACGGCGCAGAGCGCCCAACGGAGGAACCGCCCGATGAAGGACCGAACCAGTCAGATGAACCGACCCAACCACCCACTCAAGGCGTTGAACCCGACCGGGGGAGCCACTTACCGAGTATGGGAGTTGGGCAGAGAAAGAGAGTTCATGGGGATGCGGCCCTTCGCCGATCACGCGGGATCGGCATTGACTGACTGGAACCGCCGTATACGGATCCGTACGTACGGTGGTGTGGGGGCCGGTGTTCAAACCTCCGGCCTACCCGATTAGGCCCGATTCGGAGGGTGCGTGCCATCGTTACACGGCTATCGCGCTAGATTTTGGTTGGGCCTGAATAGTGCGTTTGTCAGGCTGAGTAGTCGTGGGATGGATGAGGTCGAGGGGTGTCAGGTATGAACCATCTGTCCTTCGGGAGGGTTTTGTTAATATTCTCAATCTCCATTTCAATTTCTTCGATTTCCTGCTCAAGACGGAGAATGTCGGAGATTCCCTCCACGAAAATGACTTGTGTTCCCGTTGCAACACCTTCGATCTTGCCTATGGAATTGCAAAGTTTTTCATAGCGACTATGACCGGTTGGCAGATCAATCACCTGAACTGTTGAAGTTGGATCATCCAGGGCGTTCGGTCCGGAGCGCAGCTGCCAATATTTCACGCCAATGATGATGGCGATGAGCAGTGAAAGAGATGCCGTGGTAAATATAATGACCTTCATCATAGTTTTGGCCTAACATTGTGCTCCGACACATCATGTTCCCAGAGTCTCTTTATATGGAACATGATGTGAAGCATCCCGCCAAATCAAGAGAAAAGGTAACCTGATGTGAGGTATCCACCCGATTCGGGGGCAAAGGCAACCTGGAAATGACATCAGCTATGGAAATTGCGCAAATTGCAGCACCGAAACGAGATGGGCGCTGAGGAGATCTTACGGCTTTTGATTGACCATTTTGCCACGAATCGAGGCGTGGCAGCCTCAATACAGAACCAGGCATGAAATGCGCTGGTGTGTTTCTATCGAGAGGTTTTTCAGCGCTGGAAGCAGCTTCACGAGCAAATCGAAGCGATCGAACAGGAGCTCTCCCAATTGATGGCGGCCTACCAAAAGCGCGAAGAACCCAAGCCCGAAGGCCGTTGTTACGCGTTGCAGAACGCAGATTCGGACTCGGCGCCTTCAAGCCCGGCGAGTCTGCCCGTAGCCGGGAGCGTGAGCGCGCGCAAACAAGCCACCAAGCACGAGCCATGCTTCGACATCCGGGGCGAAGCCGCGCGCATTTACGGGACCGACTTGAGCCTCATCCCCGGAGTCTCCAGCGGATTGCTCAGCACGCTGATCTGTGAGATTGGGGGAGGCGATGCGTTTCGGGAGCGCTTCAGCAGTAGCCAGCACTTCACTTCGTGGCTGGGGCTCTGTCCGGACAACCGGATTTCGGGCAGCAAACCGTTAGGCCGGGCCAAAACACGGCGGATCAAGAGCCGCATCTCCGATCAACTTCGGATGTGCGCGATGACGCTGTGGCGCAGCGACAACGCACTGGGCAACTTCTGCCGGCGAATGAAGGCGAAGCTGGGCAAAGCCGAAGGGATCTCGGCAACCGCGCACAAGATGGCCCGAATCATCTATGCGCTGATCACCACCCAACGCAGCTACGAAGAGGAGGTGGTGAGTAAGGTTCCGGAGGCGGTGCTGAAACGCCGAATCAAGAACCTCGAAAAACAGGCCGAAAACCTTGGATATCAACTCGTTGCGGCATAAGCCTTGCCAAGGTTGTTATTTGGAAGTCTGGGGTTGATGAGGCGCGGCGATTCCGGGATGAAGCGGCGGATTTGATTCGGAAGCATGGCTACGGGCGGCGGGAGCAGGATTTGGCGGTGCTGGATTGCGAGCTCGATCCCTGCCTGGAAAACTTCCAAACCGCCTGCGCCAAGGTCGGCGTGAACGAAGAAGGCGAGGGCGGCTGGTGGCACCTCCTGCCGCGGCTCGAAGCCCTCGCCGTCCGGATCGACCAGGAAGCCTCGGGCTTTTTCCGCAAGAGCCACGCCGCCGATAAGTTGCTCGAACCGTTGCGCCAGGCGGAGAAGGCGTATCACGCGGAACGGGATGCGTATCTGGCGAATGACGCGTAGCCTTCTTGGCTGGGTGCCGGGGCGCGAAAAAAATCGGCTTGGAATTGGCCGCGTTTCCCGCTAAACCAGCCTCCGTGGATCCAAAAATCGGCGATGCCTACTTTGACAACCGCGCCCGCCTCGGCAGCGCGATCACCTCCCTGGCTAATCTGGCCGGGCAGCTCGACGTGCATCCGTCGCGGGTGAGTTTGCTGCAAAACCTGCTCGCCAACCTCAAGGAGCCGTTCCTGTTCGTGGTGGTGGGGGAAGTGAATGCGGGAAAGTCGACCCTGCTCAATGCTCTGTTTGGCGCGGATTTCTGTGAGGTGGGCGTCATCCCGACGACGGCGAAGATCAACCTGTTCAAATACGGCGAGGAACGGCGCGACATTCGGACCAGCGAGACGCTGATCGAACTCCACCGGCAGGACCCGTTTTTGAAGGACTTCAACATCGTCGATACGCCGGGGACGAACTCGATCGAGGAGGATCACCAGGAAATTACCGAGCGTTTCATCCCCATGGCCGATTTGGTGGTGTTCGCGTTCTCGGTGACGAATCCGTGGGCGGCCAGCGCGTGGAATTTGCTGCAAAAAATCCACCAGCGCTGGTACAAGAACGTCACTTTTGCCCTGACGCAGTGCGACTTGCGCGAGCCGGAGGAGATTGAGGCGATCAAGGAGCACCTGAAGGTGACCACGATGCAAAAACTGGGGACCAAGTTCCCGACCTTCACCGTTTCCGGCAAGCAGGCGTTTTTGGCGAAAACCAGCGGGCTGGATAAGGAGCGGCTGTGGAAAGAGAGCGGGTTTCAGGAATTTGAGGGCTACATCAACCAGGTGGTCAATTCCTCGGAGATTCGGGTGAGCAAGCTAGGCAACGTCAGCCGTTCTTCGCGCGTGGTTTTGGGCGAAGTGCGGGAGCAGCTTTCCACCGGGGCGCGGATTTTGAAGGCCGACCAGGAGTTGCTCAGCGGGCTGGACCGGGAGGCGACGTTGCAGCGCCAACGCACCTTGGAAAAGTTCAATCCGCTGCTCAAAAGCCTGGACAGCGACTTCATGGAGTTCAGCATCGCCGGCAGTGCGCGGTTGCAGGATCGCATGGGGCCGGGGAGCGGCGTTTTCGGCAAAAACGACGTGCCGGCGAAGATTGAGGAAACGATGACCGATGGGATGACCCGTTCCGCGCGGCATCACGCCGACGACGCGACTCGCATCGTGGAGGACGATTTGCAGCATCTCTGGCGTCAGTTGGCCGGCGAGATGCAGGAGCATTTCAACTTCAAGCTGCGCGTTGGCAGCGACACCGGCGAGCCGGACTGGACGGCGCAAAAGCAGCACATGCGCGAACGTTTTGCCGCAACGGTGGAGACGCAGATGCCCGAACTGAAGCTAACCGAATTGCTGCGCGGCCGGTTGCTGCGCCGGCGCCTGGGCGGGCTGTTTTTCACTCTGGGCGCCTTGGCGGCGGCGATTGGCGGCGGTGCGGCGATTCTGCTCGGCTACGTGCCTAACGAGCATCTTGCGCCGATCGGAACCGGCATCGCCGCGCTCGTGGTGGCGGCCATCACCTGCTCCGGGCTGGTCGCGCATCATTCCAGCAAGGAAGCGCAGCGTGCCTTGGGCGAACGTTTTGACGAACAACGCGAAAACCTGGATCGTGCGCTACGCGCCACGTTGCAGAAAGAGGTTGGCGGATTTTTCGACGACTTTCTCCGCTTGTTCGAGCCGCTGAACACGCTGTGCGAGGAGCATCGCCAGAAGTATCAGCCGCACGTGACCGAAATGGAGAATCTGGTCGAGGCGTTTAGCGAAATCGACCTGCTGATTGGCCTGGAGCCGCTGCAATTCGAGCCTGGTAAGGCGACGGGCGCGGTTTCCGCGGAAAAACCGGGAGTGGCGTGATTTTGCCGCCTACAACTCCAGGCCCAGGTAATCGCGCGCGTTGCCAAAGCAGATGTTTTCGATCATCGGGCCCAACAACGCGTCGTCATCGGGAACCAGCCCCTCGTCCACGTCCTTGCCGATGAGATTGCAGAGCGTGCGCCGGAAGTATTCGTGACGCGGGAAGCTCATGAAGGAGCGCGAGTCGGTGAGCATGCCGATGAAGCGGGAAATGAGCCCGCAGTTGGACAGCGCGTTCATCTGCCACTCCATCCCTTCCTTTTGATCCACAAACCACCAACCTGAGCCGAACTGAATCTTGCCCGGGATGTCGCCGTCCTGGAAATTGCCCGCCATGGTGGCGAAAACGAAGTTGTCCACCGGGTTGACGTTGTAGAGCACGGTCCTGGGCAGCGAATCGGTCTCGCTGAGTTTGCCGAGAAAGCGTGACAAGGCCAGCGCCTGGGGAAAATCGCCGATCGAATCGCAACCGATGTCGGGACCCAGTTCCGCGAACAGCTTGGCGTTGTTGTTGCGGATGGGGCCGAGGTGCAACTGCATGGTCCAGTCCTTTTCCGCGTTCAATTGGCCGAAGAGCAGCATCAGGTTGGCGGCAAATTTGCCCTGTTCTTCCGGCGTGGCCGCCTTGCCGGAGCGGGCTTTGTCAAAAATGCGCGAGGCCTCGCCTTCGCCGCAAAAATCCGCGTAGCAATGCTCCAGACCGTGATCGGAGAGCCTTCCTCCGATGCTGTGAAAAAAGCCGTGGCGTTCGCGCAGGGCGTCGCAGAGGGCGGTGTAGTTTCCGATCTCCATGTCCTCCACCTCCGCCAAGTGGTCCACCCAGCCGTTGAAAGCCTTGGGATCGTGCACGTTGAGGGCTTTGTCAGGGCGAAAAGTTGGGTAGACCTTCGCGGGGCATCCGCTTTGGGCGATTGCGCGATGGTTCTTCAGGTCGCTGGTGGGATCATCCGTCGTGCAAAGCGCGCGAACCTGAAATCGCTCCAAAATCCCGCGCGCGCTCAGCGAGGCGTCCGCCAGCTTTTCGTTGGCCTCGTCCCAAATTTGGCGAGCCGTATCCGCGTTCAGCAGCGTTTCGATGCCAAAATAGCGCTTCAGTTCCAGGTGCGTCCAATGGTAGAGCGGATTGCGCAGCGTATGCGGGACGGTCTTGGCAAAAGCCAGGAATTTATCGTAGGGCTTGGCCTTGCCGGTGCAGAATTTTTCGTCGATCCCGTTGGCCCGCATGGCCCGCCATTTGTAGTGATCGCCCTCCAGCCAAATCTCAAAAAGGTTGGCAAATTGCCGGCCTTCGGCGATGTCCTGCGGCGGAAGATGGTTGTGGTAGTCCAGGATGGGCGGCTCCTGGGCAAACTGGCGGAAGAGCCGGCGGGCAGGATCGCTCTGAAGCAGAAAATCGTCGTGAATGAAGGCCATGGAAGACTTTTCGGTCAGCGTGGGGCCTGGCGCAAACGGTGGTTGGGGAAACCCTAACCCTGTGCGGCATCGTCAGGACGCGAGGCTATACCGCTTCAACTGCGGGATGCAATCGAAATGAGGATCGGTTGAAAACACGGAAACGTCGTGGCGAAGCGCGATGGCTGCGATACAGAGGTCGGCCATTGGCAATTCATGTCCCGATACGACCAGGGTGCGATGAAGGTTTGAAGCGCCGACCCAATCCTTCCATTCAACAGAGAGTTCCGGGATTTTCCGCAGTTCGGAATCTAACCAAACAGCCTGTGATCTCCGTTTGATGCCTCGAAGGATTTCAAAAGCGATTGGAGCGATGATGCAAACGCGATTCTTATCGAGAAGAGATTGTATGGCCTGCTTGTTTTTGCTGCCCTTCGATTGAAAGAACGACACCCAAACACATGTATCGACGAGCACCCTGCTTTCGGCGTCACTTTCCATTTACCGCTCGGACTGTTTTTCAAGGTCAGCCTGCTCAATTTTGCCCATCTTTGTCAAAAAATCGTCTTCGAACTCGATAGTGCCGGCTAGGGACTTCAAACCAGCGTATTTGTCGTCGTTGAGAAAGCGGTCAGTGACTTCTTTCAAGGCCGACTCGGCATCCGGCTTGTTGGTTCGTCGCTTCAACTCGTCAACCTCTTCAGGGGTGAGTTCGATGGCAGTGGTCATGGGCCAAAGACTACCATTTTTTGACGAGAAAACCAAGTTTGATCGTTCAATTTCAGCGATTCCGTAAGTTGCGCTGACCACTGTCGTTAACCCAGGACATAGCCTCGTCAGAACGATTTTTTGTGTTGCCTGATCATCCAGTCAACTTCGTTATTCGCATTTCCGAGCAAATTTCTCCCCGAATCCCCCTCGATAGACACCAAGCAGCGCCATTAGCAAAAACTTAGCCGCGCCTTGAAAAACAAGGCCCTCGCCACCTCTCAAAGCCAATCCAGATCCGCCACCAGACTATGGAGGGGGCCACCAACTCTCCTCGATGCGCACATCGCGCCCCAGCAATAGCGCAAAATAGATCACCGTATGATGGCGGCGCGCCTCAGCTTTGAGATTGCGCCGGTAAAAGCAGTGAAAAACCGCGTGAGCCATCAACAAAATCAGCCACAACACCAACACCGCGTTGGAATGATGGTGAAAATAATGATCGGCGTGCCAGTGGGTCACCAACTCGTTGAACCCCTCGTTCTCAATCTCCCAGCGGCTGTGCCCAAAGTCGGCGATGGTTTCGCTCGGAGCCAAGGATGTGGGTAGCGTCGTGGCCCAGTACCAATCACTCTCGACCACTTTTGGCTCCCAGCGCTTGCCCACCCGTTTGCGGCTGCGCTTAACTTCGTGGGAATGCACAACGCGCAACGGCGTGGTGATGCTTTCGGTCTGAAAACCGTCCAACTCGCGGTGCTCGATTTCGCGCTTGGCATCGCGGCAAATCACCTTGGGCTCCTCACGCGCCAGCAGGGTGCGCGCCTCGCTTAGCAACTCAGGCTGATTCTCTTTAAGCACGGCGACGAGGTGCTTGTCGTGTTCGAGCATCAGGTTGACGACCGAAGGGCGCAGGTAAATCGCGTCAGCCGTCAGCACGTCGAAGCTGCGGGGATGGTTGCGCAACACGCGTTCGATCAAGCGCTGGGCCGCCGCCACCTCGTCCTCGCCCGGCAACACGCTCTCCACATCGAGCATGAGCCGAAAATCCTTGCCCAAAATCTGCAGAAGCACGATTCGGTGGTAAAACTGGATCTTGGTCCCGGATTTGGTCTTGATCTCGCGCTGGCAGCAGTGCTCGCAACATCGCGCCTCGCTGTGGCCGATCTCGTGCCCGTCGATAGCCGCCAGCATCCAACCGCGCCGGGGCTCCAGCACTTTGTTTCGCTTGAGCTGGGCGTAGATTTGGCCGTGGCATTGGCGCAGGTCGTCGGGGTCGATGCGCTCGGCCACGTAAGCCAACGCGTCGGCGCTGGGAAGCTCGTTGCCGCCCAGCCACCGCCGCCAGCCACGTTTGCCGCGATGTTGTTCGAGCTCATTGAAACTGGGCAAGCGGCACAGAAACATGAGAAAAAACGCGGCGGGAAACACCGCGGTCGGGATCTGTGCCTTGAGGCGCGAGTCACCGATTTGGCCCCAGAAGCGGCTGAGGCCAAAGATCTTTTCTGCGTAGGTTAGGACTCGGCGGAGGATGGGTTCTTTTTCTTGGGAGGTTTTTTGGCGGCAGCCTTGCGCTGCTTGATGCGCTCGCGGCTATGCTGGCTTAGGGCTTCGAGCAACTCGCGCGCGGTGTTGAAATTCTCAATCCACCCGGCGACCTCTTTTTCCATGGCTCTGGGGATGTGGGTGGTGGTGGTTTTGCCCTTGCGGGTTTGGGCGATGGTGAAGGAGCGGTGCCGTTTGGAGTCGTCGCTGGCGCATTGGCAATTGGGTTTGCCACATTTGCGAAGGAGTTCGGTGGGCGTGGCGTGAAGGAAGCCACTGGCGCGGTTGAGCAGGGCGTGGAGTTTGGAGCGCAACTCGCGCTCGGCAGCGGAAAAGGAGGATCGGCTGGGCATCAGGCAATCTTTAGCATTAAAATACTACAGATTCAAGTACAAAAGAGGTGTCGTCGAGAAATGCGAAAATGCTGGGAGTTTTGTTAGGAGGAACTGCCGGCCTCAAATCGAATCAACTATCGGCTCTGGCGATGCCCAGTGTCATGAGTTGCGGAATCGCTGGTTCAATTTCGCAAGTCGAGCCTCCCCACATTCACGTCTTTCCAACATCCTACAGCCCGAAATTTACCGCGTGTGAGGCCACCTGGACCCACCCTAACATGCAAGCAAGAAACTTCTTGCAAAGAAGGCTTGCTTTTGTTCGGATCGATGGCAAAAAGGCGATCATGAGCAAACTTGATGACGCCATAGTGGCCTGCAAAGAGCAAATGAAGAAGCAGAAGATTCCTTGCAACGATGATCTGTTGCGAGCAATCGCCAAGTCCCTGGGACCTTCGCTCTTTAAACAGGATGCCAAGCTGGTTGCTGCTGCCCAGCCCAAGGAAATCAAAGGGATCAAGGAGAAGTTTTTGATCAAAAAGCTGGGATGCAAGGATGACGCCAAGCTGGATACCGCGATTGAGTATGCCATCGACAAGATCGGCCGCTCCAACCGCGCCAAGCTGCGTCCGGTGTTCTACTACCTGTTGGTTAAGAAGCTCAAGAAGGAAAGCGAGTTCGTCTAAGCCGCGATTTTTCTTCGCCATCCCAACTCTAACCAGATCTCAACCCGGAAAGGCCCGCTCATCGAGTGGGTCTTTCCGCGTACCCCCAGCAATCAGTTGCCGCGCCGGACTTGCCGCCTAAAGTACCGGCTAGCATGATGATGACGACGACGGAAACCCTGGCTCGGCGCCAATTCCTGCGCAAACTCGGCGCCGCTTCCACCGCAGCTTGGATGGCCGGCGAACCGCGCCTGCTTTCGGCTGACGACGCACCCGCTCATCCCGCGCCAACGGCCGACGCTTGCATTTTGTTGTGGATGGCCGGCGGCATGGCCGCTCCGGAGACCTGGGACCCCAAGCGCTACGTGCCCTTTGAAATCGGCACCCCGGTTGACGGCATTTTGAGCACATTCCCGGCCATCGACACCGCGGTCGATGGGCTTCAGATTTCCGCCGGTCTCGGTGAAATCGCGCAAGTGATGGATCGCGCTACGCTGATTCGATCCCACGTGCAGGCGGACCTGGGCCACATTCTCCACTCCCGGCACCAGTATCACTGGCACACCGGCTACGTTCCGCCGCAAACGGTGGCCGCGCCGCACATTGGCGCCTGGATGGCGAAAGTGTTAGGGCCGCGAAACCGCGTCATCCCGCCGTTCATCAACATCGGTCAGCGGTTGGAAGGTGTGGGCGAAAAGGAGGAACTGAAGGCCTTCACGACCGGCGGATTTTTCGGCAGCGAGTTTGGCCCCATGAATTTGCCCTACCCAGAGGACGCCGTGAAGTCGGTTCGCCCACCGGCAGGAATGGAGCCCGGCCGCTTTGCAAACCGCTACCAGTTTTACCGCAAGCTCATCGACAAGAGCCCGCAACGCGCCTACGCCAGCGACTATCAGCAGGAATCGATGTTGCGCGCCATGAACAACGCTCACCGCCTGCTGATGAGCCCCCAACGTCAAGCCTTCGATCTGAGCCGGGAGCCCAAAGAAAGCTACGAGGTCTACAACACCGGGCGTTTTGGCCGAGGTTGTTTGTTAGCACGCCGCTTGGTCGAAGCCGGCGCCCGATTCATCGAGGTAACCACCGAATACGTCCCCTTTCTGCACTGGGACACGCATGAAAACGGGCACACCACGGTCCAACGGCTGAAGGACGAGATCGACCGGCCGATCGCCATGCTCGTCCGCGATTTGGAGCAACGCGGCTTGCTGGAACGCACCCTCGTCATCATCGCCAGCGAATTTAGCCGTGACATGATGATCGAAGGCGTCCCCGGTTCCAACGCGCAAGACCAAAGCCGCGCCAGAACGGATAAACTCGGCGAAATGAAGCACTACGGCCTGCATCGCCACTTTACCGGCGGCACCAGCGTAGTCATGTTTGGCGGCGGGATGAAACGCGGCTTTGTTTACGGCAAAACCGCGGATGAGCGGCCCTTGGTTGCCGTGGAAAACCCGGTCACCATCACCGACCTGCACGCCACGATTTTCACCGCCATGGGAATCAGCCCCAAAACCGGCTACCAAGTGGAACGCCGCCCGTTTTTCGCCACGGAGGACGGTTTGGGTAAACCGGTGATGGAGCTGTTCGAAAGGCCGGTTTGACCGAAAGGACGCCTTGAGTCCGTGGCAGAGCAGATGAATGACAGCATCCGGTTGACGACCGCGTTTTCCCCCGCCAAACGTGACGAATGAAGCTCGCCACACTTTATTTTGCCGTTAGTTGGTTGCTGGTTGCCGCGCCGTCCGCGTTGGCCCAAAAACCGAACGTCCTCTTCATCGCGATCGACGATTTGAACGACTGGGTAGGACCCCTGAGCGGCCATCCCCAAGTCCGCACGCCCCACATGGACAAGCTGGCGATGCGCGGCACCACGTTTCTCAACGCGCACTGCCAGGCGCCCCTCTGCAACTCCTCGCGCACAAGCCTGATGACGGGGCTACGGCCCTCAACCACAGGGGTTTACTCGCTGCAACCCTGGTTTCGCACCGTGCCCAAATTCAAGGATCACGTGACCCTGCCGCAGTACTTCAAAAAACACGGCTACACGACGTATTCCGGCGGAAAAATCTACCACGGCGGGTATGGCCGCCAAAAGGCCGACGCGGAGTTCGATCACCTGGGTCCCGGCGCCAGTGGAAAGCCGTTTCCGCCGAAAAAACTCGTCGAACACGCCCCAACCGCACAAGCTCGGTGGATTGGGGCACGTTTCCGCACCGAGATGAAGACAAGGGCGACTGGATTGTGGGCGATTGGGCGGTGGAAACGCTCGATTCCAAGCCAAAAGGGCCGTTTTTCCTCAGTTGCGGCTTCTTTTTGCCGCACGTGCCGTGCTACGCGACGCAGCGCTGGTTCGACCTCTACCCCGAGCAAACCACAAAGTTGCCGCCAATTTTGGACGGCGACCGCGACGACACCCCGCGCTTTAGCTGGTACACGCACTGGAAGCTGCCGGAGCCGCGCCTGAAGTTTTTGGAGGAATCCGGCCAAGCGCTGAATTTGACCCGCAGCTACCTGGCTTGCGTCAGTTTTGTGGACAGCCAGGTGGGCCGCGTGTTGGATGCGCTGGAACGCAACGGTTTTGCCGAAAACACCGTCGTGGTGTTGTGGAGCGACCACGGCTGGCACCTTGGTGAAAAGCAAATTACCGGCAAGAACACGCTGTGGGACCGCGGAACGCGCGTACCGCTGATTTTCGCCGGTCCGGGCGTCGCAAGGTCGGCAAAATGCACCCAACCGGCCGAGTTGCTGGACATGTATCCCACGTTGCTGGAACTCTGCGGTCTGCCGGCAAATCCCAGCCTGGAAGGGCTCAGTCTCGCCCCGCAATTGCGCGATTCTGCGAAAAAACGCCTCCGTCCCGCGATCACGACCCAAAGTGCCGGAAATCATGGCATCCGGACCGAAGGCTGGCGCTACATTCGCTACGCCGACGGCTCGGAAGAGCTTTACGACATGGTGCAAGATCCCAACGAGTGGACGAATCTAGCCGCTAACCCGGAATACGCCGCCGTGAAGCAAATTTTGGCCACCTGGCTCCCGCAAAACGACGCCAAACCAGCCCCAAAAAGCAAATCGCGGCTTCTGGAGATCCGCCAGGGAGGGAAGGTTTTTTGGGAATTGGAAGAGGTGAAGCCGGATGAGCCGATTCCGGAAATCTGAGGGAATTTGGGGATTTTCAAGCCTCACCTCAGCCTCGCCGGATCTCCGAGCCCTCAAAATAGACCCGAATCCGGTAGACGGTGTTGGGCCGAAACTCGATTTGGCCGGTTTTGGCATCGACTCGGTCCGGCACGCGGTTGAGTTGCTTGTCGACCACCGCGTGATAGCCGCGCTCGGAGAAAACGTCGATGAGCATGGCCAGCGACAGCGGTTCTGAGAACACCTCGTCCTCGGTATTGACCACGGCCCGGCCGGAAATGGCGTGCCGTTCCACGATGGGCATGAATTTGGTGGAAATCAGGTGGATGACGCGGTTGAAAAGTTGGCCGTGGTCGCGGGCGTAGGAATCCATGCGCTTGACCAGCTCCTGCCGCGCATGCACCACGATTTCGCTGGCCAGCGGAATGCCGCGAATCTGCTCGAACGTGCTCGGCTCCAGTTCCAGGGAGCTTTGGTAGGACAGCTCGCTCAAGATGTTTTGCTCCACCTCCTCAAACGTGCCCTGCGCATTGATGAGGTGGTAGAAAAAGATCTCTTTCAGCGATTGCAACGCATCCCAGGTTTGTTCCTTGAACACGCGGTAGCGGTTTTGCGCCGCCTTGGCGTCCAAGTCGGTGGCGCGGAGTTCCAGCAATTCACCGATGCCCGTTGCCTCCACTTCCTCGTTGTGTTTGCGAATTTCGCGGCCGCGGTGCAATTGGCGCTCCACGCTGGTTTTTTCGTCGATAAACAGCACCATCACGTGGATGGTGGGCCGCCGAAACTGACCCGCCAGCGGCGTGTGGGCGTGTTTGCGGTGCAGGGCGCTGATTTTCGCCACCAGCAGCTTCATGCACTCCACCTGCACCTTGGTGCGCGGAAATCCGTCGAGCACGGCGCCATCGCGAAATTCCGGCTCTAACATTCGGCGAAAAAGGATGCCGATGACCTCGCGGTCGCCAACCATTTGGCCGGAGTCTTTGAGTTTTTGCGCTTCGGGGCTATCGAGCAAGGAGCTGACCACGATGGGCGGGCAGGTGAAGCCGCGCGCCTTCATGATGAAGCCGGTGTTGGTCCCTTTTCCGGAACCCGGCGCGCCGCCCAGCAGGATGATCTCCTTGGGGAAACGCAGCCCCTCGTTGCCCACTTCGGCCTCCAGATCGGACCAGGCTGCGTTAAAGATGAGTTGGGCGTCCTTGATCTCAACGTCCCGGCCGGCGGCGGGCGACTTGGTGGATTTTGTTGCGCTCATGGAACTGCGATGGCGAGCCTACCCCGGCAACCTGCGCTGTCAATCCGCCGCGCCGCGTGACTGCGCGATTTCACTGCGCCCGCGAAGACCTTCGCCCGTCTTCCTGAAACCGGAACGGCGCGCCGCCGGTGATGTCCGCGCTGACGAATGATGGGCACCAAAACTTCTCCACGTGCTCGATCATGAGGTCCGTGCCGGTAAAGTGATCGACGCCCGGCGGCCGTTGCGGGTTGTACATGGTGTCGGTCATATCGCGCATGAGAGCCACGTTTTTGCCCACCTTGACCATTTGGCGGATGCCGAACGGCCGGCCCAGCACGCACATGTTGAGGTGCACGCCGCAGAGGATGACGTTGTTGATCCCGCGCTCGGCCAGGAGGTTGTAGGTTTCCTGGCCATGATCGGTAATGGCGTCGTTTTCGGCAATCTCGATCAGGTCGATCTGGCGCGTCCACGGCGTGCGGATCTCGCATTTCGGCTCCGGGCAACTACAGCCCATGTCGGAGTCGTCGATCGGGAGGACGCCTTCGAATTTCGGGTCCGGCCAGCACCAATTCGTGCCCCAACGCGGTTTGGCCGATAACTCGACGGGCGCCTTGGAAAACGGCGCGTTTTGCGCCAATTTGCGCTGCGGCACGCCCTCGTAAAAGCTAACCACGCTGCTGGGCGCGTGAATGATGAAAACGCCGCGTTCGCGCGCGGTTTTGACCGTTACATTGAGCTGCGGAGCCATCTCCACCACCCGCCGCGCCGCGGATTTGCACCAGTGATCGTCCCACATGTCGCAAATGATGAGCGCGGTCTTTTTCGGGTCCCAACGTACCTTCTTGACCGTGGCGTCGCCGCCGTTTTTCGGCACCGGGCGGAGGCTGAGTTCCAGCGGGGCGTCATCGGCCAGAATTGGTGAATTGGACAGCATCACGAGCAAGGTAACCGGCAGGACGAAAGGCGATGGGTGGCGAGGGTTCATTCTGCCACGCTAGCACAACGCCCAATTCGCCTCCAGCCGGATTTGGCGACGTGGCGACGGCGAAAACTTGGGGGCGAAAATTCGACTTCATCAGCCGCAGACCTTGACGAAAGTCCGCGATCGGATGATGCTAACCAGCGTGAGTCGCGAAAATCCATTCCCCGGCGTCAACCCCTGGATGCAAAGCGTCTGGAGCGACGTCCATACGACGCTGATTGGTTACATTCGCGACGAACTGGGCGGAAAACTTCCTGACGATCTCACCGCGCGGGCGGAGGAAAACATTGCTCTTTGCAGCCCGCCGGACTCCGACCAAGCACGAAAAACCGACGTGGCGGTGGTGGAAGCCGAAGAATCGTGGAAACGCGGCGAACGTCCCGTTTGGACCCCGGAAAACGACCCGGAATTGGCCGGCCGGGTCGCCGAACCCGTTCTGGTCGAAACGGATGAAGTGTCGCCGCGTTGGGTGGAAGTTCGCACCGCCCGCGGGGAGCTTGTCACGGTGATCGAGGTGACCAGCCCGGCGAACAAAACCCTCAGCGGACGCAAGGAATTCGAGAAAAAAGTCCGCGAACTGCTTCAGGCCGGGGTCAACGTGATGGAAATCGATCTCATCCGCGGAGGACGCGCCGCCCGGGACGAACGCGGAGGAAAATGGCCCACCGAACCGTACCAAATCATCGTCAACCGGCCCCAAAAATCCGGCCTTGCGGAAGTTTATCCGTGCCGCCTGCGAGATCCCCTGCCGGTGGTTCCCGTGCCGCTGCGGGCGCACGAATCGGATACCTTTCTGGACCTGCAACCGCTGATCGACCGCTGCTACACCCTGGGCCGATATTGGATGCTGCCGTATGCCGAAGATCCTAAGCCAACGCTGGATGAGGCGGATTTAACCTGGGCCAGGAAGCTGCTCGAGGCGGCCGGTTTGGGCGAGGCGTAGACGGGCAGGTCCTGGCGTGCGCGATTTTTTTCGCCTTTCACCGCCCGTTTTCCCACGTTAACTGCCCGAATGTGCAACCTCTACTCCCCTTTGGACTGCGCGCAGCCTGCTGCCGCTTTCCCGGAGGCAGCCTGCTGCCGGGCCGTGACCAATCGGCTTTCGATTCCAGGGTTGCCCACGATTCGCGGGACCGGGACCGGCGCGCCACCCTCCCGCAGCAGGCTGCGCCCCTCCCCAAAAGCGCCAGCAGGCTGCACGCACTCCACGACATTGGCGCCACAACGCGCCGCCGCAAAACTGCCGCTTTGACGAACGCGGGGTCTCGCCTACCGTCCCCACCATGCAAAGACGACGCTTAGGCTCCAGCGCGCTGGTCGTGACCGATATCTGCATGGGTACGATGACGTTTGGCGAGCAGACGGACGAAAAAGATGCCTTCCAAATCATGGACCACGCCTACGACAAGGGGGTGGATTTTTACGATGCCGCGGAAATGTATCCCGTGCCGCCTAGCGCCAAAAAATTCGGCGTTACCGAGGAAATCGTCGGCCGTTGGTTGAAAACGAAGGATCGCGGTTCGCTCATTGTCGCCACGAAAGTCACCGGCCCGGGTCACGGCTGGTTTCGGTCGCCGGTACGCCACGGGATGACGGCTCTGGATCGCCACCAAATTCGCCAGGCGGCCGAGGCCAGTCTGAAACGGCTCCAGACCGATTACATCGACCTCTACCAGACTCATTGGCCGGACCACGGCACGCCTTACGAGGACGTGCTTGGCGCGCTAACCGAGTTGCGCGACGAAGGAAAAATCCGCGTGGCTGGCTCCAGCAACGAAACGTGCTGGGGTACGATGAAATCTCTCTGGGCCGCGGAAAAACACGGCACGCTTCGCTATGAAACGGTGCAAAACAACTTTTCGCTCATCAACCGGCGCTGCGAGAGCGAGTTGGCCCAGGTTTGCCGCCGGGAAGGCCTCAGCCTCCTCCCTTACTCCCCGTTGGGCGGCGGCGTTTTGACCGGCAAATACAACGGCGAAAGCTATCCGCCCGATGGCCGCTTTACCTGGTACATCGAGCACGGAAGAGCGCGGCAAAAAGCGATGGCCGACCGCTTTGTGAACGCGCGGTCGCTGGAGACGGTGAGCCGGTTGCAGGAGATCGCCAACGACCTGGGAATGAGCGTGACGACCCTGGCTGTGGCCTGGAGCAAGCAACACGATTTTGTGGCTTCAACCATCATCGGCGCCTCAAAGCTGAGCGATTTGGACGATTCCCTGGCCGCCGCCGAGGTGGTGCTGGATGACGAAACGATGGCGCGGATCGACCAAATTGACGCGGAAATTCCCAACCCGATGACCGAGGACGGCCTGCGAAGGCTGTGACGCGCATGGAGTTGCCGCAACTGCCCGTTACGCTGCGTCCGCGCCCGTGGAAAGGGTGGCTGCTTTTGCTGGGTTGCCTGGTTTTTGCGCGCTTGGCGTGTTAATTCTGGTTGTGGATCCGGACGAGCGCCTGTTGGCGGTTTCGTGCATCGGACTCTTTGGCCTGGGTGCGTTGATGGCCGCCATCAATCTATTGCCCGGCAGCAGTTATTCTGGGCGTCATCAATTTTTTCCCTTATTTCTCACGTCGCGTAGCGACAATGTATGGTAGCCGTGGGTTTTAACCCACGGATGCCCGGACGAAAACCGGATGCGTCGCGTAGCGACTGCTTAGGATTCGCGGTTCACCCAGCCTAACCGGTCGCTACGCGACGGAGGGCAATTTACGCCTGCCATCCGTGGGTTGAAACCCACGGCTACCATACATTGTCGCTACGCGACGGAGTCGACGGATAGATTCTGACAAGCCCAAGGAAGAGGAGGAAAAATTGATGACCCAGAATACCTGACCATCGACAAAGACGGGTTTGAATTTGCCAGCGGTTTCCGCAAAAATCGCGCGAAGTGGAGCGAGGTGACTGAATCGATTTTTCGCGAAATGCACCTCAACCCGTAGCAAATCGCGGCCCACGATTGGTCCGCTACGGAATCTGGCGCAACCAGGTAGCCCGCAAGCCCATTTCCGCCCCGATCATGAGCAAGGCCAAAAACGCGAACGGCTGAAAGCGCTCCATCGGCACGGTTTTGAAGGTGGAACGCATCTGGCTGCGCTCCAGGCGGTCGATTTCTTCGTAGACGGCTTGCAGGGTGTCGAAATCGTAGGCGGTGCGAAAAATGCCGCCCGTCATTTCGGCCATTTTCTCCAGGCCACGCTCCGCGGCGGTGCGAACGCGGGCCGCTTCGATGGTTTCATCTTCGTCCACCCTGACAAACTGCGATTTTGGCGAGTCTGTCAGGCTGATGGTGTAAATTTTGATGTCCCACTTTTTGGCCAACGCGGCGGCTTGCAGCGGGAGCATCCTGCCGCAGTTGTTTTCGCCGTCGGTCAACAGCACGATGGTTTTGCTGGCGATTGGCTCGGCGGCCGGCGCGTTTTTGTCGCCCTCACGCAGGCGCTCTTCCAGTCTGGCGAGCCGGGCCGCGGCCAGGGCGGTGGCGTCTCCGTAGGCGGTGCCGTCCTCATTGGGGCGGTCGTTGATGGAGAGGTTATCGGTTAGGTAGAGGAGCGCTTCGTGGCTTAGGGTAAGTGGGCAGACCGTGTCCGCGTAGCGCGCAAACGTGATCATCCCGATCAGGTCGTCGGACCGGCCGCGCAGGTCGTTGTCGCCACCCTGGATGAAATCGCGAATCACCTGCTTGGCCACCTCTAGCCGGGAGGAATCGCGCCCCTTTTGCTTCATCCGCATGTCCATGCTGCTGGAAATATCCACGAGCAGCTCGATGGCGACGCCTTCGCGTTCCAGGGACGATTCGCGCTTCTCCGTTTGCGGCCGCGCCAGGGCAAACACGACCAAAATCACCGCCAAAACCCTGGCGGCATCGGGAAGCCAGCCAAATTTTTGCCGGCGCGATTTTGGGACCTTAATCGCCGCGTCAATGGAGGAAAAAGTGACCGCATCGCGCCGCCGTTTGACCCAAGCGCGGATGAGCAGAGCCGCGGCGGGAAGCAACGCCAGAAAAACCAGGGGATAGACAAAGGTCACCCGCCTAGCTTGGAGGTTCGCTCGCAGGATGCAACCGATGCGGCCGCGATTGGCGCGATTGGCGCGATTGGCGGACGAGCCCTCAGTTGACCAGGAGCCGAGCGAATTTCTCCGGGCGACGGACGCCTTTTTCGCGCAAAATCGCCTCCGCCCGGGTCACCGAGGCTGAATCGCCGGAAATCTCGCCCAGCCGATACTCTGCCGCCGCTTGTTGGGCCAGGGCTTCGCCGGTGCGGAGATCTTCGGCGGCTTGGGTCAGGTTGCGGATCGCGTTTTCCTCGTTGCCGCGCATCAAATCCACGCTGGCCTGGAGGGAACGGCCCAGTCCCCAGGCCCAAGGCCGGTCGTGCTCGTCAATCAGCGCCTTGGCGTCGGCCTCGGCTTTTTTCAGCAGGCCGCGGCGCCGGCTCCCGTTGCAATCCGCGGCTTGCTGCGCGTAGACGCGTCCGCGGCAATGGTTCACCTGGATGCGGCAGTGTTGCACCAGGTGGAGCATGGAACCGCGGTAGTTTCGCCAGCCTTCGCCGATGATTTCCCGCGCGGTTTCCGGATCGCTCCGATACAGCGCCGCTTCGATCTGCGAAATCCACGCCAGCAGGTGCTGGGCCTGCTGATGACCGGGATTTGCGCCCTGATCCGCGATCCACGCCGCAATGTGGCTCCTGGCCATTTCCGCGGCGTCTTCCGGTTGGTCGGCGGCAATGAGGCCCCACGGTTTTGGGTAGCAGGCCAGGTTGGTCAGCAGATAACGGTCGCCCAGAAGGTCGGCCTCCGGCAGTTTTTCGTCGCAAATCCGGTTCACCTCGGCAAAATCGCCCAAATTGACCAGGGCAAAGAGTTGGTAGCTCAACCCGGTGTCCGGCTCCCAGTAGTGGCCCGGGACTTTGTTGCGAAAAATGTCCACGGCTCGCCGGTTGTGGTCGGCGCTTCGTTCAAAGTGCCCCATCAGCCAACCGGAGGCGCCGCGCGCCAGTTCGATGAAACCGCGGGAGTAATCATCGTCGTGCCCCTCGCCGTCGTTCAATTCGCGGGCCCGCTTGAAGAAGCGCTCCACCTCCGGCAGGCGTTTTCGGCCAAAAGCCGCCTGGTACCAGGATTCCATGCACAAGGCGCGGATGAGGCGGGCGGGGCAGCCGGCCTTGAGACAGCGAAAGAGGACCACGTTTTGAAATTCGCCGGAAATCATCACCTCGCGGAAGCCGTAGCCGAGCACGAGCGTCCACCCGCGGTCGATTTGATCGATGAGCTGTTGTTGGCGTTTGCTGCGTTTTTCAGCGGGAATTGCGCGAAACGTGAGCGGATGTTTTTTGAGTTTGACGAAGCGGCGCAGCTCGGTGGTTAGGGCGGCGAACGCCGGGGCGGACATGCGCAGTTTCGCGGCTTTCAGCAGATCATCCAGCCCATCGATGGCGCGTTGGGTTTTGCCGGAAATGAGGAAGTGCTCGGTAGCCCGGTGCCGCATCCGATCGCGCTCGCCGTCGAGCAAAAGGGTGGACGCCTCCTCGAATCGTTCCCCTCCCTCGACCCCTTTTCCCAGGCAAATCAGCGCCTCGCCTTGTTTTTCCAGGACTCGCGCCAATTCCGCTCCGTCCAGGCCCGGGCGCAGGTCGCGGGACTTGGTGTAGTAGCCCAGCGCGGCTTTAAAGGCCAGATTTTCCATCGCTTCGTCACCGGCTTGCAGGTAGTAACGGCCGGCTTTCTCAAAATGCTGGGGACCGGCTTCCTCAAAGTGAACCGCGAGGATTTCCCCGGTGGCGAACTCGCTTTTTTCGTAGGCAACGGCCAATTTTTCGTGCCAAGCCGCTTTTTGCGCCTGGTGCATGTAGGTGAGGATGCCCTCGCGCATTTTATCGTGAAAAATGTCGATCTCGTGCTTCTGCTCGGCCCCGTGACTCTTCAAAAACGTGTAAATCCCCTCCAAATCGCTTTCGATCAGCGACTTGCTCTCGTTGACAATGCCGGCGGCCTCAAAAGCGACCGCGCGATGGACCGGTTGGCCGGCAACGGCGAGAACCGCGACCAAATTGCGCGGCGCGTCAGGCAACGTCTCGAACCGCTTCCAAAAAAGCTGCTCCACGTTCAGGTTGCCCGCGTCATTGTCGCCAAAATGGACCAGCGCGGCGATCATTTGCGGATGGCCGCCGCTGCCTTCCACGACTTTGTCCACGTCGATGCTGCGGCTTCCGCGAAGTTGCCGCGCCAGCTCCGCCGCTTCCTTGGCGCCCAGCGGTTTCAGCTCCATTTTGTCGGTCAGGATGCTGTCGCCGGCGCGGGCCAGGCTTTCCCGAAATCCGGCCAGCGACTCGTTTTCGCCGGCCTCGCTTCGTTCCACGGTGATGAGGAGCATTCCCTTGCCGGGGCGGGATTTGAGCAGCGAATCGATCGCTTCCAGGCTCAATTCGTCCGCCCACTGGATGTCGTCGATCACGAGGATCAATCGCCGGCGAAGGCTGATTTTTCCCAACAATTCGGTAAGGCCGTCCAAGGCGCGTTGGCGCAATTCGTGAGGCGGCAGGTTTTTCATCTGGGCCTGGGCCAGGGCGGCGTTTTGCAGCTCCGGCACCTCAAAAAGCTCCGGAAACACCTGCGAGAGGGGCCCCGCGGCGGACACCTCTTCCAGCAGGAAACGCGCCCGCTCGATGGTTGGCAGGTTGCGCAGATACGCGGCCAATTGTTCGATCAGCGGTTTGATCGCGTTTCGCGGCGTTTTGCGATGCTGCTGGCACTTGCCCGGCAAAACGACGGTTTCCTCGTCGCAATCAAAGGTCCGCAGGAAATTCGCCACCACGAACGACTTGCCGACCCCGCTTTTGCCCTGAATCTGGCCCACCACCAGTTTTCGGCCGCCCGCATCCTCGCCGCCGGCCGTTGCATCCGCCAGCCATTGCTGAAACTGGCGATTTTCGGCTTCCCGGCCCACCATTTCCGGCCGGAAGTTGTGGAGAAAGTTCAGGATGTCGTCCTCCTCGGAAATTTCGAGCATCCGGCGGATTTCTTCGCGGCTCGGGCGCTCGTTCGGGTCGGCCTTCAGCAGGCGTTGGCACAACCGGGCCGCGGAGTTCGTCCAGCGATCCTCAAACTCGGGCAGGGGAGGGTAAGACTCGCTTTCCTTGTAACCCAACAGTTCCTCGGCGTCATCAGTGCTCGGAAAGGGCGTATCACCCATGAGCAGGCGATAGAGAATGACCCCGACGGAGTACCAATCGCTGTGGCCGGTCAGTTTTTCGCGCCGATGTTGCTCCGGCGACATGTAAGCCAGGGTGCCCCCGGCGTAACGCGTCTCGATGTGGCTGGGCATGGGGCTCTGGTAGTCCGCCGGGCGAATCACCAGGCCAAAATCGGTGATGAACAGGTGCCCGTTTTCATCCACCAGAATGTTGTCGGGCTTCAAATCCTGGTGGATGTGGTCCTCATCATGCAACGCGCAAACACCCAGGTAAATCTGAACCGCCGCGCGGCGAAAGCGGTGAGCTTTGGGCTCGCCGCCGTTGCTTCCCTGGCTCGCCCACTGCGCCACCGAGCCTCCCTCGATGAGCCGCATCGTCATTCCCAAGCTCTTGCCGTCATCGTACAGGGTAAAGGGCTTGACTAGATTCGCGTGGGCGATTTGCGACATCTCGTTGTACTCCAGCTCGAACAACTTGCGGGCTTCCGGGATGCGCAACACCTTCATCGCCACGTGTTCGCGCCGCTCTTTGTCAAACACGGCGTAAACGCAACTGGTCGCGCCCTTGCCAAGCACTCCGCCGGGCCTATCCGGCTTGGAAACGATCTCAAAGCGGTCGGGAAAGGGCACCGGCGGCAGGGAAGGTGGCTCCACATCCGGCTGGGAGCGAACAAAATCGCGGCCCTTCTCGTGCATGACGCTGTCGATCCCGTGCAGCGAGCTGACATTGGCAATCGCCGCCAAAATGTCGCCCGGGCCGCAAAGTTGCGCGTAATCGGTCATATCGATGGTCGTGCCATCGTAAAAATCGCCGGTGCCGGCCCCTCGGCTCGGTCCGGAGAGGGCAAAAAACCTCCAAAACCGCTTCAAGCGCCCGGATTTGCGCGTTCGGCTAGTGGGGCCGCGCTTCTTCACGGTCGAGCAACTCAATTTCCAAGCCGCCCGTCCATTTGGCGACAAGATTGTAAACCACGGCTCCCAACGCGCCAAAGATGAACCCCATGGCGCCGTAGGCGATCGGCATAAAAATGATCAGCGCCACCATCACTCCCACGCCCACCCCCGCCAATTGCAGCGGGCTAGGGCTGCCGGCTCCCGACGACGAGGTGGCTATCCCGCCAAAGAGAAGCGCGCCACCCCCAAGCACCGCGTAAATGAGCGCGAAAACCAACGCCATCGCCATCATGATGATCGCCTGGGTCGTCGCCATGGAAAGAACGCCAACGCTGCGGATTTTCGTGCGTTTGGTGTTGGGATGGACGGGTTGAGCGAGTTCGCCGGACATAACCGAGCAACATTGTCGGCTTTGCGGCAGTTGCAAACGGGGAAATTCCCAAACCTTCGGGCGAGCCTGGGTTTCGTGACGCGTTTGCCACGCCGGCTGCGTTCGATTCGCTGCTCCGGCCTCTGTCATCCGGCGGCAAAAAAAGACGCGCGAACGCGCCGCACGGCCGCGGTCCGCCAACGCCATGATCGACAATACCATCAACCCTTCGCCCTTGTTGAGGCATGCCAGAAGGGCATGTTTTGGGAACGTGCGTGCCGTGCAGGCTGCAAAATCGCCCGAAACCGGCTCGCTGTGACGATTCGGCGATGCGCGTTGGCCAAAGCGTCCCTTCCGCCGCCTCAAGGCCCCCGCGTGCGGAGATTTCAGGTGATTGGGCGGGGCGCTGGTGACGTAATGCGTTGCCCCTCAACCCCAAATCGAAAGTGCAAAGGCGTTAGCAGGCTCGTTCAACAACCGATAGCTTCGGGGCCATGCCCGAAGCTATCTTTGGGGTTCGGCATTGGTTAGGGAACGTAATTTGAAATTTGAGGACCAAATCTTAGTCGAAGCCCGCTGCTTGGCTGATCTCCGTGCACAACGAGATCCCAAAGATCCGATGGAATGTGATTATTTCGTTCAAGTATCCTGAACAAAATGAGTTTTCGTTCTGAGCCAAACCTTCCCCGATTCGCGTACGATTCAATCTGTGCAGCTAAATCAACCGCATATTCAACAATGTCTGTGGCAGCAGGATCATCGAAACGTAGATTAATTTCGATGACAAGATTGCGGCATAGAAGAAATAGTTGGTGCGTCCACCATCTGTATGGCGGTGTGGCATATCTGTCGAACTTGTAATAGTCCCACCGATTGATGAGTTCGTCGTTTCGGAAGAAGTAAGCTCTATCTCCCAGGACTAGCTTGGTAGCATGACATTTGGGATACCACCCAGACCTCTTCCCTTCGTAATCAACTTGCGCCTCGTCTTGCCAATCAAATCTCTCGATCTTGATTTCTATTCTTTCAATATCATTCCTCGGGTCTGCCTATGGCTTGAGTCAGCCTGAGCCTCAAGGAAAAACTGTTGATACGAGTAGTCGAGCAAATAGATAAAGACAAGAATCAGGCCCACGATTGTTACCTTTTTCGCGATGAGTCCCGGAATCGCTCTACGAGCAAGAATCGCATCGTCTTCGTGCACCCACCTCATAAGCGTTCGGTAAAGTGCCCGAGGTGGAAGGAGCAATCTACCGAACCAACTGTTCTTATATCACTAACACGTGCAAGGTACAACCCCGCCAGACCATTGGACGGACCTCCAACTTTCTGCTACATTCGATCCGTCATGTCAGCCGTAGTCGATCAAGTTTTCAACCAAGCCCAGAAGCTCAGCGTCGATGAGCGCGAAGAACTCGTGCTTCGTCTCACCCAGCTCGACGACGAACCCACGCTTCCCGAAGAAGAACACCCGCAGATCGTGGTCACTCTGCAATCTCGTGTTGCCGGCCCCTTCCTTCCCTTTAACACCGAAGACGACTGGAACGACTTCGACGCCCGCATCAAGACCAAAGTCGGACAGCTTCGTAAACAGCCAGCATGCCTAGTCTCAGCGTTCACGAACTGGTGGCCGACGACCTCGCTCAAATCTCCGATTTTATCGAGGAACAATCCGGTGATCCTGACATTGCCGAAGATTTACCAACCTGATGCCCCTATTGCGCGCCAGCATTGGGATAGTCGACCCGAAAATGTCCTTTCATCATGAGCCGTCTCGTCGTCGCCACGCACAACGCCCACAAAACCGCCGAAATTCGCGAAGCGCTGGCCGGCCGTTTTGCCGAAATCATCGACCTCAACGCTTTCCCGGAGATTTCGCCCGCGATTGAGGACGGCGCCACGTTTGAAGCCAACGCCCGCATCAAAGCCTTGCACGCCGCCAAGGCCTTGCCCGGCGATACCGTGCTGGCGGACGATTCCGGGCTGGAGGTCGATGCTTTGAACGGCGAGCCCGGAGTTTTCTCCGCGCGTTATGCCAGCGAGAACGCGAGCGACGCCGAAAATCGCGCGAAATTGCTCGCTGCGCTGGAGTCGGCCGAGGCGCGGTCGGCGAGATTTCGCTGCGTGTTGGTTTTGGTGCGCGGTGAGGAGATCCTTCGAGTTTGCGACGGAACGGTGGAAGGTGAAATTGCCCAGGAAGAGCGCGGCGATGGCGGATTTGGCTACGACCCCGTTTTCATCCCGGAAGGCCACGCTGAGACGTTTGGGGAGTTGCCTCACGCGGTCAAGCAATCCATCAGCCACCGGGCTCGCGCCCTAAGTCGTTTCGTTCAAGAAAAGATTCGTCGCGTAGCGACCGATCATGCAAAATGGCAGATGAAGGGCTAACAAATACGTTGATTGATGGTTGATCGCGTTTCCCAGCTTGAGCGGTCGCTACACGACGATCAGATCACCCTATAATACCGGACCAACCCAGCCTTCGCTTCTATTTGCTCGACGGGATTTGTGTGTAAATGACTGGGCAAGGCCACGGGTATAAGCCGACCCGGCGCTAGCCATGTTGTGGCGCTACCTTGCACCTTGGCGGTTGTTTCGCCGCTACGCGGCTCCGGTTTGATGCAACCGATACCGTGGCCTCGCTTCGCTCAACCACGGATATTCGAATTTTGACGCTACGCTTCACGAAATCGTTGCAATGGCCAGACCAATCGGATGCTTCCATCGTCAAAATCGGCATCGGCAAATTGGGTGAGGAGACTTGTTCGCTGGATGCGCCATTGCCGCCCAATTTGGCCGAACGCTGTCCCAGAATTGGCCGGGATCATCGCCGGCAACCGGGAAGCCTACGAGTACCTGGCGAAATCGATCGAAAACTTCCCCTCGGGCCCGGCGATGGAAGCTCTCCAGCGCGAGGCCGGATTTCGCGCAACACGCTGGATTCCGCTCACCGGGGGCATTTCGTCGATTTTACGTGGCCAGTTAGGCGGCCGCGCACGTCCGCGGGAACGGGCCGGTGTGTCCCGTTTTACGCTTGGTGACCCGTTTTACCTTCCGCGTCATCAATTTCCAGGCTACGCCCCAACCGGTGCGCCTTCCAACCCCTCGGGAAACTCGTCATCGTCTTCGTGCGGACGTTCCAGCTTCGGCTCGCTGGGCGCTTCGGCATCCGAGGGCACGGCCGGCGGTGTGGGACTGCTGGGCGGATTTTGTAGCTCGCCGTGCTTCATGATTTCGTCGATGTGCGCTGCGTCGAGCGTTTCATACTCCAGCAACGCCTTGGCGATGGCGTCTAATTTGTCGCGGTTGGCCTCCAGCATGTCTTTGGCCTTGCCGTAGGCGTTATCGATGAGCCGTTTGACTTCGTGATCGATTTTTTGCGCGGTGTCGTCGCTGTAAGTCCGGCCACCGCCGACGTCGCGCGCGAGGAAGAGATGCTCGTGATTGTCGCCGTACTCGATCATGCCCAGCTCGTCGCTCATGCCCCACTCGCACACCATTTTGCGCGCGGAGTTGGTGGCCATTTTGATGTCGCCGTAGGCGCCGTTGGTCACGTCGCCGAAAACGATCTCCTCGGCCACGCGCCCGCCCATGGCGACGACCAGGCTGTCGAGCAACTCATTGCGCCGCAGGGTGTATTTGTCCTCTTCCGGCAAAAACATCGTCGATCCCAGCGAGGGGCCGCGCGGGATGATGGTGACTTTGTGCAAAGGGTCGGTGTGCTCCAGCATCACGTTCAAAATCGCGTGCCCGGCTTCGTGGTAAGCGGTGTTTTCCTTCTCCTTCTCGCTCAAGGCCAGGCTGCGGCGTTCGCGGCCCCAGCGGACCTTGTCGCGCGCCTCCTCCAAATCGCGCATGTTGATGGATTTCTGGTTTTTGCGCGCGGCGAGCAAGGCGCCCTCGTTGATGACGTTGGCCAGCTCTGCGCCGGAGTAACCGGGGGTGCCGCGGGCGATGACGGCGAGGTCCACGTCCTTGGCCAGCTTCACTTTTTTCGCGTGAACGGCCAGAATTTCCTCGCGGCCCTTCACATCCGGCAAATTCACGGTGATTTGGCGGTCGAAACGGCCCGGGCGCAGCAAAGCGGGGTCCAAAACGTCCGGCCGGTTGGTCGCGGCGATGATGATGACGCCCTCGGTCGTGTCGAAGCCGTCCATTTCGACCAAAAGCGCGTTGAGCGTCTGTTCGCGCTCGTCGTGGCCGCCGCCAAGGCCGTGTCCGCGATGCCGGCCCACTGCGTCGATCTCATCGATGAAAATGATGCAGGGCGCGTTTTTCTTGCCTTGCTCGAACATGTCGCGAACCCGCGAAGCGCCGACTCCGACGAACATTTCGACGAAATCCGAGCCGCTGATGCTGAAAAACGGCACGTCCGCCTCACCGGCGATGGCGCGCGCCAGAAGGGTCTTGCCCGTTCCCGGCGGGCCGACCATGAGCACGCCTTTCGGGATGCGTCCGCCGAGGCGCTGGAACTTTTTCGGGTCCTTCAAAAATTCCACGATCTCCCACACCTCTTCCTTGGCTTCCTCCACGCCGGCCACGTTTTTGAAGGTGATCTTGTTTTTGTCCAGGCTCATCAATTTAGCCTTGCTGCGGCCGAAACTCATCGCTCCACGCCCCGCCATCTTCATCTGGTGGCGGAAGAGGAAGTAGATGATCAGCAAAATCAGCAAAATCGGCAACAGGCTGATCATCACCGTCGGCAAGACGTTGTTGTCCATCTCAAAACCAAAGTAGTCGATGAGCATGCGCGCCGGTTCGCCGCTTTCCGGCGCGGCATTGGTCACTTTGAGAAAATCGAGCAAATCTTCCTCCACAAAACGCAGGTTGATCACGGTGTGGAAGCGTTGGTAGCCGTCTTTGCCGCCTTCGCTCTCCTCATCCGGCACCATCCAGCCGCCCAGATAGGTCTTGCGCTTGCCTTCGCCTTCCACCACGCGCAGCGGATAATCTTCGCTGGCCAAAATCCGGCTCGGTTCGGCCTCAGCCAGCTCCTTAAATTCCGAGTAGCTCAACTCCGGTCCCTGGGCAGGTCCGCGCATCATCGGCGAAAACGCGAGCGCAAACAGCAAAAACGCCATCATCAGCAGCAACAAGCCGCGCCAGTTGAATCCACCACCGCCGTCTTGGCTCTTGCGGTCCTCGTTGTCGTTTTGGTAGTCTTGGGACATCAGGGTTTAGTCGTGAAAGCCGGGGGAAAAATTTCGCGAAGCTTACGCATCGGTGAGCCCAGTGCAATTTTGCGTCGCAGAAGGGCAACAACGTCGCTTTGCCGCTTAATTCAAGGAGAGATCGTCCGGTTGATCGGCGGCAAGCCGGTGTAAGGGGCTGATATCGCGGATTAAATCGCCCCACAGCGCTGAATTGAGCCGTTTCATCTCCAAAAGATCGCGAACCGGCTCTCTCACCACCCAGGCGTTGCCTTTAAGCTCGCCTTCCAGTTGCCCTCCCGACCAACCGGAGTAACCGACGAACGCGCGGACGTTGAAGCCCTCCTTGAGGTGCTGGTTCGCCTCGGGAGCGGAAAGGTGGCTCTGAAATCGCAGCTTGCCGCTGGCGTCGTTCCAGTCCAGCGAGGTAAAGGTGAGGTGCTCGGTGCTCACCGGTCCGCCCTCAAACACCGGCACGCCGTGCAGCTCGCCAAATTCGGGGTCGGACATCAAATCGCCCACCGTTTTGTCCAACGGGCGGTTCAAGATGTAGCCCAACGCGCCTTCCTCGGCGGTGTGATTGCTGAGCAACAGCACCGTGCGTGAAAACGTGGGTTCGAGCAATTGCGGGGAAGCGATGAGGAGCTGGCCGGCGAGCGAATCATCGGCCGAAAAATCGTCAAGGTTCATGGGAGAGGTGGGAGGTTCACTGTCGTTGGCTTTGCCGGTTGCGCAATTGGGGATCTGAATCAGGTTGGCGTCATGTCCGACCCACTTACGACCCTCGCGGAAAAGGTCCGCGCCGGCCAGGAATTACACGGCGCAGAAGTGGACGTGGTTGCAGGCGAATTGTTGGGCGAAACCGCGTCCGTGGACCAAAAAGCCGCGTTTTTGCGCGATTTTGCCGCAAAAGGCGAAACGCCGGGCGAAATCGCCGCGTTCGTGGACGCGTTTTTGGCCCGAGCCGTCGATCCGGGGCTCAATTTGGCCGATTTGGACGGACCGGCGATCGATGTCTGCGGAACCGGCGGCGACAAGCTCAACTTGTTCAACGTCTCCACCACCTGCATCTTCATCCTGGCCGCCGCCGGGGCAACCGTGGTGAAGCACGGAAATCGCGGAATCACCTCAAAAAGTGGCGGCGCCGATGTTTTGGAGGCGCTGGGCGTGCGAATCGACCTGAAACCGGCCGATTTTGCCGAATGCGTGAAACGCACGGGGCTGGGATTTCTCTTCGCGCCGAATTATCACCCTGCGTTCAAGGCGGTGGTTCCCGTGCGCCAGCAATTGGCCAAGGACGGCGTGCGGACGGTTTTCAACATTTTGGGGCCGCTTTTGAACCCCGTGCGTCCGCCGCATCAACTCGTCGGCGTCTTTTCCCCGGAGTTGCCGGCCGTTTTTGCCGAAATTTTGGCCAAGTTAGGGCGAAAATGCGCCTGGGCCGTGCACGGAACGACTGCGGAAGGCGCGGCCATGGACGAACTCTCCACGCTCGGACCGACGAAAATCGCCAAAACCCGCGATGGCCAGATTTCCGCGCCGGAGGAGATTTTTCCCGCGGATTTCGGCTTCGCGAAGCCGGATTTGAGCCAACTAACCGGCGGCGACGCCCCAGAAAACGCCGCCATTTTGACCGCGATTCTGGATGGTGCCGAAAAAGGGCCAAAACGCGACCTGATGTTGCTGAATTCCGCCGCGGGGCTCGTTGTTAGCGGCCTGGCGCCGAATTTAGAGGTCGGCGTCTCCATGGCCGCCGAGCAAATCGACAACGGCCGAGCCTTGGCAAAGTTGAACGCGCTTCAGAAGTTTCCCGCCTGAAAATTGGCGAATGAAATTGGGGCGCCGATGCCAATTTCGCGCGTTTTCCCTTGTTTCCCCTATCCCTCCAAGAGCGCCACCACTTCTTCGTTGCTGGGAAACTCACCCGTCTGATGCTTGCTGTAAATCAGCTTGCCATCGGCTTCAACGTCGAAAATTCCGCCGCCGCCGCCGATCAATTCGGCATCGGCTCCGGTGGCTTCCTTGATTGCGGCCGCCAAACTGGTGGCCTGCGGGGTGTAGTTTCACTGCACGCAGTAGGTGATGGAGATTTTCATGGCGGATTGCTGGAGTTTGGATGCTGAATTTCGAGATTCAAGTCACCGAACGCCGGTTTTTGCTTTTGACCTTTGATCCTTCCACTTTTAACACGGTGCGCATGAAATTGATTCGCTTCGGCCAACCTGGCCAGGAAAAACCCGGTCTCCAACTCCAAGACGGCACCCGCATCGATGCTTCCGCTTTCGGCTTTGACTGGAACGAAGATTTTTTCGGCAACCATGGCCTCAGCAAGCTAAAATCCTGGGCAACCGCGAACGCGCAATCCGCCCCGAAGGTGGATCCCGGCGAACGCCTGGGATGCGCGATTTGCCGTCCCAGCAAGCTTCTGTGCATCGGCCTGAACTTCAGCGATCACGCCGAGGAAACGGGCGCAACTCCGCCTCCGGAACCGATCGTTTTCAGCAAGGCCACCAGCAGTTGGAGCGGTCCGAACGACGACCTGATCATCCCGCGCAACAGCCAGAAAACGGACTGGGAGGTGGAATTGGCCGTGGTTATCGGCCAACGCGCCAGCTACGTGGAGGAATCCGAGGCATTGGACTACGTGGCCGGCTATGCCCTGCACAACGACTACAGCGAGCGCGCTTTTCAACTCGAGCGCCACGGCCAATGGGTCAAAGGCAAGAGCGCCGACACCTACGCGCCCTTCGGCCCCTACCTGGCGACGCCGGATGAGCTCAACGACGTGAACGACCTGCGCATGTGGCTGAAGGTCAATGGCCAGACGAAACAGGACGGCAGCACCAGCAACCTGATCTTCAAAATCCCGCACCTGGTCAGTTACCTGAGCCAATTCATGAGCCTGCTGCCCGGCGACGTGATTTCCACTGGCACGCCGGCCGGGGTGGGGATGGGGTTCGACCCGCCTCAGTATCTCAAGCCTGGCGACGTGGTGGAACTGGGCATCGAGGGCCTCGGCGAGCAACGCCAAACCGCTCGGGCCTGGTCGCAGGGATGATCCGGTCCAAAATTCCTCCGGTAGGATCGCCATGGGTTGAAATCGCGAAAAATCCGTCGTCGGCGCGCCTTGGCGCACCCAAAATTCGCTCGCCGAACCCGTCCGCTCCTTTTGGCGTGGTGAACCGTCAGGCAGGCCGGGGTTCCTGAAGGTTAATTTGACCGAGTAGTCAGTTTTTCCGAAATATTTCTTGATTCCGGCCCTGGTGTTGGGTTAGGGTCGCGGTCCACTTGCCGAGGCAACCTCCAAAATTCCTGCCATGCACTCCCAAAAATCCAATCCTGACGATTTTTTCCCAAAATTCGGGCCGATGCAGCTCAATCGCCCGAAATCCGGTCACGGCCGCGTTTTGGTGCTCTCGGCCAATCGCGCTCGGGTCGCTTTGCGGACGCCGCTGACGCTGACGGTGCGAGAACCGGCGGAAGTGGCTCTATCGACGCCCCATCCCAAGCGCGGGCGCAAACGCCGCAAGCGAGCTTCCGACTAATTTTTGCCTTCCGCCCGTAACGGCCACGCACCACAAGATTCGCTCTTTGACCGGGACGACGTTCCTGTTGAAGAGCGAATTTTTTTGGGTTTGTCAGGCACGCAACCTGGATGCATCCTAACACACCTACCATACCATGCCTGCAACCCAACATTTTCTGGGCTGGGATCGCCCAATCCTCGAACTCACCGCGGAATTCCTCGTGGCGCGCGCCGGCGAAGGCATGCTCGACCTCAGCGAGCAATTGGTCGTCGTCCCCACTCGCAACGCCGGGCGCCGGTTGCGGGAAATGCTCGCGAATTTAGCCGATGAGCGTGGCCAAGCCATGCTCGCGCCCCGGGTGGTCCCCACCGAGTTTCTGCTGAGCCTCATTTCCACGCCGCAAACCGGAAAACTCGCCAGCCCGGAGGAAAGTTTGCTCGGCTGGACCCGCGTTTTGCTCGATTCCGACCTCGGCGCCCTCCGCGCGTTGTTTCCCGTGGAGCCCGTGGCGCAGGATTTTGCTTGGGCGCTGGGAACGGCGCGCAGTTTGATGGAGCTTCGCCGTTCTTTGGGTGAAGCGGCGCTGGAAATGGAGGACGTCCCCAGGCTCGCCGGGGAAGAGTTGGAGGAAACCGAGCGCTGGCTGGAATTGGCCGATCTTGAGGGCCGGTTCAAAAAACTGCTGGCCCGCTACCACCTCGCGGACGCGGCCACGGTGCGAAAACGGCGAGTTTCGGCGCCGGACGAACCCCCGGGCGTTCGCGAAATCGTCCTTGCGGGAACGCCGGACCCGGTTCCCATCGCGCTCCAGGTTTTGCAGCAGCTCAGCCACCGTTGCCCGGCGCACGTCTTGATTCACGCGCCGGATTCGCTGGCGGAAGGGTTCGACGCCTGGGGACGCCCGAAAGCCGCGTTTTGGGCCGAGCGAACGATCGATGTTCCGGAAAGCGCGATGCACGTTTTGCCGGATTCCGCCGCTCAAGCCGAGGCGGTGGCCGAACGCGTCCTGGCCTACGAAGAACCGGCGCAATCGGTCACCGTGGGAATCGCGGATGAAGCGCTTGCGCCGGCGATCGAACGGCGGTTGGCAAGCGGCGACGTCCTGGCCTTCAATCCGCAAGGCGAGCCGCTGAAAACGCAGGGCGTGACCCATTTTTTCCGGGCGTTGGGGCGCTTGTTTGAGGATCGCAGCTACGCCGCCTTCATCGAGCTGCTGCGCTGCCCGGATTACCTGGCGTATTTGGCAGGCAAGCAGATGTTTTGGAGCACTCCCGAGGCTTTTCGGAGCTTTGACGATCTCTACCAGCGCCATTTGCCGCAAACTCTCAGCGAGCTGCGCAACGTGATGCGCCTGGGCAAAAGCCGCGTGACGCTGGAGATGGTGACCGCAATCAACGGCGCCGAATCGTTGCTGGCCGATCTCCGCCGCAAGCCACTGGCCAAGTGCCTGCCGGAGCTGTTGCACGCCGTCTTTTCGGCGCGCGGACACTTGCCGGGCAGCGAGGCCGACCGAATTTTGCGCGTGACGTGGGAGCGCCTCAGCCCGCTGCTGGACGCCCTGGACGCGCCGTTGGCCAAGCCGCTAAAATTGAGCCCCGCGGAGCAATTCCAGGTCATCGCGCAATTCCTGGGAAACGAGCAAATTTACCACGACCGGCCCGAAGACGCCGTGGAGCTGCTAGGCTGGCTGGAATTGCCCTGGGACGACGCCCCGCACCTCATCCTGACCGGGTTTAACGACGGAATGGCGCCCGAGGCGATTGTCGGCGATTGCTACCTGCCCGAGCAGCTTCGCGTTATTTTGGCCAAACACTCGCCTATCAAGACCAACGACGGCCGGCTGGCCCGCGACGCCTACCTGTTCGAGACCATGCTGCGTGCTCGCCAACGGCAGGGCCGGGTCGACATCATGTTCGGCAAACGCTCGGCCAAAGGCGATCCGCTGCGGCCCTCGCGGCTGCTTTTTCGCTGTCCGGACGAGCAATTGGCCGGCCGGGCGCAGCATCTGTTTCGCGAGGTCGATCCCAGCGAGTCGAACCTCCCCTGGACGCCCGGTTTCTTGCTTCAACCCCGCGAAAATCCGCCGAAAATCGACTCCCTCGGCGTAACCGCGTTCCGCGACTATCTCGCCTCGCCGCTGCACTTCTACCTTCGGCACATCGAGAAAATGCGCGGCATCGACGGCGAGCGCCTGGAACTCGACGCCGCGGCGTTTGGGACGCTTTGCCACCAGGTTTTGCGCCGCTTTGGCGAGAACCCGAAGATTCGCGATTCCAGGGACCCCGGCGCGATCCGGAAATTTCTCCACACCGAGCTGGAATGCGTGTGCGCGGAGCGATTTGGCAGCGACCTGACCCTACCCGTCCGCATTCAAATGCGCTCGGCCCGGCAACGCCTCTCCGCGGCGGCGGCGGTTCAGGCTCGCGACCGCGAGGATGGCTGGCGCATCCAGGATGTGGAGGTAAACCTGGACACACAGCTCGTCATCCGCGGCGTCGCCATCCGGGGCAAAGTGGACCGCATCGACAGCCACGAAAAAACCGGAGAATGGCGCGTGCTGGACTACAAAACCTCCGACAAAGCCTACGATCCCTACCGCGGCCATCTTTCGCGCGTCACTACCTCCACCAACACGGATTGGCTGCCGGAATACGCGCGCTTTGAGCTGGCCGGCAAGGAATACCGCTGGAAAGACCTGCAATTGCCGCTCTACCGCCTGGCCCTGCAAGAAAAAGCCGGGGTGCCCATCCGCTGCGGCTACTTTAACCTGCCAAAAGCCGCGGGCGACACCGCCATTTCCCAATTTTCGAGCCTGCAGGAAGCTCACGACCTGGCCGCGCGAAATTGCGCCGAAGGTGTGATCGCCGATGTCCTTGCCGGCCGATTTTGGCCCGTCAAAACGCACGGCGGCCACGACGAATTCGCCGGTCTGCACCTCGGAATACCGGAAAAAACGATCGATCCCGCATCAATCCAAGGTTGTCACGATTCCCGGCAACAGCAGCCGGAAAACCTCGCAAATCGTCGTCAGACAGACGCAAACGCTCGCCAGGAAGCTGATTGCCAGGACGTGGATGGCGAGGCGTTAGCTGGCTAGGCCTCGGCGCCTCCCCAAACGGAAAAAAACTCATTCGCCCGCCAAATTCAGGGCATGCTGGCGCTCTTTCCCGCTTCAATCCAGGGATGTCACGATTCCCGGCAAAAGCAGCCGGAAAACCTGGCAAATCGTCGCCAGCCAGACGCAAATGCTCGCCAGAAAGCTGATTGCCAGGACGTGGATGGCGAGGCGCTGGTTGGTTCGGCCAAAAAGCCGGGCGCCTGCCAAAATTCCCACCAAAATCGGGATCGCCAGGCCAAGGTGAGGCCATGCCAGAAAGCCGTTCGCGGCTTCTTCGGCGCCGTTCGGATGGTGGGCCTTCAAAAGCCGGAATAATTGGTCCGCGACGCCCTTTGCGGACAAGAGCAAGGCGGTTTCCGCCACCGCAGCGGCGAAGAGGTAGAAGGTGAGGGGTTTGTTGGAAGCCATGAGTCCCGGGTGCCTAGGAGGTTGTCGGACTTAGAACGTCTGGCGGCGAAATTCGAGGTTCGAGCCAAAATTTCATGAGTTTGAGGACTTTATGAGGACATAAGGGACGAAAACGAAGGGAAATTTAGGCCGAATCCTCGACTTTCGACGCCGGGCGGGCTAAGTGCGACAGCCTCCTAGAATCTCGCCGATCCATGTCGCTACGCCTGGAAATGCTCCAAGTCGCCCGCCTGGCGCCCTCGCTTTTGGGCGAGGCAACCGGGTTGATCGAGGCGTTTTTGCGCGGGCACCAGCTCGATGACGGCGGATTTTGCGATCGCGACGGCAAGAGCGACCTCTACTACTCCAGCTTCGCGGTGGATGCGTTGACGGCGTTGCAGGCGGAGGTCCCTGAGGCGCGGATTGCCGGTTTTTTGCGAAAATTCGGCCACGGCGCGGATTTGGACTTCGTCCACGTTTGTTGCTTGGCCAGGGTTTGGTCTGCCCTGAAATCGCAGAAACCGGAAACCAACACGATCGAGGCAATTTGGGCCCGAATCGAAGAATTTCGCACGTCGGAGGGCGGTTACGATCAAGCGCCGGACGCGAAACACGGCTCTTGCTACGGCTGCCTGCTGGCCTACGGCGCTTACGCGGATCACCGGCGGTTGCCGCCAAATCCCGAGGGCCTCGCGACCTGCCTGGACGATTTGCGCACGAGCGAAGGAGCGTGGGCGAACGACACCAACATCCCCATCGGTTCCGGCCCGGCAACGGCGGCGGCGGTGACGTTGTGCCGAAATTTGCGCCACCCAATCCCGGAAAAAACCGCCGAGGCGCTGCTTTCCTGCTTCGATCCGGAAAGCGGTGGGTTCAAGGCCATCCCCAACGCGCCCATGCCGGATCTCCTCTCCACCGCGGTGATTTTGCACGCGCTAGACGGCCTGCAAGCGCCCCTGGCCGCCATCAAGGAGCCCTGCCTGGATTTCATCGATACGCTGTGGACGAATGAGGGCGGTTTTCACGGAAACTGGTCGGACGACGCGCTGGACGTGGAATACACGTACTACGGCTTGCTCGCGTTGGGACATTTGGCACTGTAGGCGCGCGCGATTTTGTTGCTTGATTGATAGAAATATGGCCATACGATGGCCATGTGGCCTACGAGATTGAGTTCACCAAAGATGCGCACCAAGATTTCCGAAATCTGGATGCCCACATCCGTCCGGTGATTCGCGAAGCTCTTGAGACTCATCTCCGTCACGAACCAACCAAGGTAAGCAAGAGCCGTATCAAAAAGCTGCGGTCCTTACGCCGTCCTCAGTATCGCCTCCGCGTGACCGACTATCGCGTTTACTACGATGTCGAGGAACGCATGGTAACAGTATTAGGCGTCGTATCAAAATCCGCTTCCTACGACTGGCTTACCGACAACTCCGTTGAAGACGATGACTAAAGTACCCGTAAACGAAGCCAAAAGCCAGCTCACCGCGTTGCTGAAGCAAGCGGAGGCGGAGGAAGTATTGATCACGCGCCACGGCAGGCCGGCAGGCATTCTGATTGGATTTGCCGATGAGGAAGACTACTTCGACTACAAGCTTGAGAACGATCCCTTGTTTGAGGCGCGCATTGCACGATCGCGCGAGCAAAAACGGCGCGGAGAGGTTGTCAGGCTGGAAGACGTTGATCCGTAGCCACAACATTTCGCGCTGCACGCCTGATGACTGCAAAGCGAGGGCGAAACAGGCAGCATGGCGAGTCCTAACATGCACCCCAAGTTCGACGAATTCCTCGCCAGCGCCCGCGCCAATTTGCTGGCCGAACGCAATGCCGCAGGACATTGGGAGGGCCGGCTTTCTTCCAGCGCGCTTTCCACGGCCACGGCGCTCGTTGCGTTGCATTGCGTGGACGCTAGCCGGCACGCGGAGTTGATTCGCCGCGGCGCAGCGTGGCTGGTCGCCAATCAAAACGAGGACGGCGGCTGGGGCGACACGACCATCAGTTTCTCCAACATCTCCACCACCCTGCTCTGCTGGTCGGCGTTGAGCCGGGTGAGCCCGAATGAGGAGGCGGCGCTGGAAAAGGCGCAGCGCTGGATCGAAAAAACGGCCGGCAGCGTCGAGCCCGAACAGTTGGTGCAAAAGGTGACCGCGCGCTATGGCCGGGACCGCACGTTTGCCGTGCCCATCCTGATGACGTGCGCCATTTGCGGGCGGCTGGGCGATGGGAAGCAGGCTTGGCGCAGGGTTTTGCCGCTGCCGTTCGAATTGTCCGCCATGCCGCGGGAGTGGTTTGCGGCGCTGCGGTTTCCGGTGGTGAGCTACGCGCTGCCGGCTTTGATCGCGATCGGTTACGCGCGATTTCGCAACGCGCCTCCGTTGCCACCGGTTTCGACGATTCGGCGCCGAACCTGGCCCAAAGCGTCGGCGCTGCTGGAGCGGATTCAGCCGGGAAGCGGCGGCTTTCTCGAAGCCACGCCGCTAACCAGCTTCGTAACCATGGCGCTGGCCTCTTCCGGCCAGGCCGAGCATCCCGTTGCTCTTCGCGGGGCCCGTTTTGTGGTCGAATCCATCCGCGAGGACGGCAGTTGGCCGATCGACACGAATTTGGCGACGTGGGTGACGACGCTGTCGGTCAAGGCGCTGCTGGCTGGCGGCGAACGCGAGGATTTTGACGCCGAGGCGCGTTCGCGGGTGCTGGATTGGCTGCTGGGCCAGCAATATCGCGAGGTGCACCCTTACACCGGCGCCGCGCCGGGAGGATGGGCGTGGACGGATTTGAGCGGTGGTGTCCCGGACGCCGATGACACGCCGGGGGCGATGTTGGCGCTGCGTCAATTGGCCGAACCGGACGACGCCAAAACCGTGGAGGCGGCGAAAAACGGCCTAACCTGGCTGTTGGACCTCCAAAACGGCGATGGCGGGATTCCCACGTTTTGCCGCGGTTGGGGCACCCAGCCTTTCGACCGCTCCAGCCCGGATTTGACCGCGCACACCCTGCGCGCCTGGAACGCGTGGAAAAACGTGCTCGACGACCGCGAGCGCGCGCGATTGGACCGCGCCGCCGACCGGGCGCTGAGTTTTTTGCGCCGGCGTCAGGCTAACGACGGCTCCTGGACTCCGCTGTGGTTCGGAAACCAGCACGCCGCCGGCGAAACCAACCAAACCTACGGCACGGCGATGGTGGTGTTGGCATTGCGCGAAATTGAGCCCTGGCAACCGCCGGCCAAGACCATGGCAGCCCCGGCAACGGCTTGGCTGCTGGCCAACCAGAACGACGACGGCGGTTGGGGCGGCAAGCGCGATTGTCCGTCATCAATCGAGGAAACCGCCCTGGCGCTGGAGGCGATTTCCGCCGGTTTACCGCGTGAAATCGGCTCCGGCAGGGTCATTGCTCGCGCCATCGAGTTTTTGAGCCAGGCCACGGAACTCGGCACGAAATTCGACCCATCGCCCATCGGCTTCTACTTCGCCAAACTGTGGTATCACGAGCGGCTTTACCCGAAAATTTGGACCGTGGCGGCGTTGGAGCGTTTGCGGCGCACAGGGCCGAAATAAGCCAGCAAGGGACCAAAGGGACCCAAACGACTAAAGCGACGCCGGACCAGAAATACCGTCCCTTCAGTCCTTTTCGTCCCTTGCGTCCCTTCTGCCCACGGATTTCTTCGGCGCCGTCTTTTTCGCCCGCCGTTTCGTTGACGCAGGTGGCTTTGTTAGGACGCTTTCCGCCAAATGCCGCACATCTGCCCCGCTCGGTGTCTGGAAGATGCGCAGCTCGAATTCCGGCGCGATGGCGAGGATGTGGTCGAAGATGTCGCTTTGCACGTCCTCGTAGTTCACCCAGCGTTTGTCCGCGCTAAAGCAGTAGATCTCGATGGGTAGCCCGTGCTCGCCCGGAGCCAGTTGGCGCACCAGCAGCGTCATCTCCTGGTTGATGACCGGGTGATTGCGCAGGTAGGCCAAAATGTAGGCGCGAAAAGTGCCGATGTTCGTTAGGCGGCGCGAGTTGATCACGTCCTCCGGGTCCACTTGGTGCGTCTGGTTCCACGCCTCGATTTCGGTGGCCTTGCCGGCCATGTATTGCTCGATGTACTCGATGCGCGCGAAGCGTTCGAGCATCGCCGGCGTGCACAGTTTCACCGTGTTCATGTCCACGTAAATGGCGCGCTTGATGCGCCGGCCGCGGCTTTCGTCCATGCCGCGCCAGTTTTTGAACGATTCGCTGATGAGCGAGTAAGTGGGCAGCGTGGTGATGGTTTTGTCCCAATTTTGGACCTTGACCGTGGTTAGGCCGACGGCGATGACGTTGCCGTCCGCGCCGTGTTTCGGCATCTCGATCCAATCGCCGATTTTGATCATCCGGTTGGCCGCGAGTTGAATTCCGGCGGCAAGGCCGAGGATGGCGTCCTTAAACACGAGCATGAGCACGGCGGCGAACGCGCCCATGCCGGCGAGGATTTTGAGGATGTCTCGCCCGGTCAACGTCGCCAACGTGACGAGGATGGCGGTCAGGAAGAGGAGCAGCTTGGATACTTGCACCAAGCTATCCAGCGGGATGTCGTCGCCAACCTTGGATTTGCGGGTGATGAGTCCCAGCCCGTTGAGGAAGGCGTTGACCACTAACACACCCACCACGATGAGGTAGAGTTTGGCGGCGCCTTGGACGAAGCCGGCCAATTTCGGAAAACTTTCGCTCAGCAACAGGCGCCCCAGCAAAAAAACCACCAGCGCCGGCAGCAAATGGGCCAGCCACTTGAGGGCACGCGTTTTCACGAACGCATCGTCCCAGGAAATCTGGGATTTGCGGATGAGCCAGGTGAACGCGCGCAACAAAGCCGTGCGCGCCGCGAAGTGGACGACGACGGTGACGAGGGCGATGCCGGCCACCAGGATGAGTTGGGTGAGCGGATCGATCCAGACCGTCGCAATCTGCCAATCGCAGAGCATGTCCGCGATTTTTCCGGGGATGCCTTTGAGATCGTGCAGGGTCTCCGCGACAGAGGGCAGCGGTGTGGTTTCAGCGGGCGAAGCGGGCTCGGTTTGGGCGATGAGCGGCATTGGTGGGCGTGTTAGGCCTAACAAAACCACCATGACCGGGGCGGCAAGGCCAATTTTGCGCGTTCAGCTCAGTCCCGTCATCGGCCCGGTGGACGACGCAAACGCATCCACCTCCAGTCCCAGTTTCTGCATCATGCTAACGAACAAGTTGGGCAGCGGGTAGTTGTTCTTCGCATCAAACGCGAGGTGTTGGCCGTGCTGAAAACCGCCGCCGCCGAGAAGGATCGGCAAATTCGTAGTAATGTGGCCGCTGGCGTTTCCGAGGTTGGATCCAAGCAAAACCTGGGTTTGATCCAGCAAATTTCCAGCGCCGTCCGGGATTGCCTTCAAGCCGCGCAGAAACTCCGCCCAGAGCTCGACGGTCGCCCGGTCGATGATTTCGAGCTGCCGGATCATGTCCGGATTTTTGCCGTGATGGGTCAGGTTGTGGTAGCCCATGCTCACGCCCGGCAGCGGAACGACCAGGCTGTGATTTGGGGCGGAAAACGCGACCACGCGCGTGGAATCGGTTTGCAACGCCAGGCGAATCACGTCGAAATGGCCGCGCAGCCAGGTGGTGAGTTCGCGGGAACCAACGTCGCGCGGTTGCCGAGCATCCACGGTAGGCTTGGGCGTCTCCAGCCACGCTTCGCTTTTCTGCAATCGCCGCTCGGCTTCGCGGACCGCGGTGAAGAATTGGTCCAGCTTCTCGCGATCCACCGCGCTCACCCGCGTTTCGGTGGAATTTGCCTCCTCCAGCACGGTGTCCAGGATGCTGCGGCCATCGCGCAGTTGCCGTTTTTGGGCGGCGATGTCGTTTTTGGAGCCTGTTAGGAACAAACGCGCGAAAACCCGGGCCGGCGAGGTTTCGCTCGGAATCGGGACTCCGTTGGCGGTAAAACTCAGGCTCTTGTCGCCGATCGTCAGCGAGGCAAACCGCGTCGTCTCGCCAATCGCGCGCGCCACGACTTGATCGAGCGAAACCGTGTTCTTGAACCCGCGCGAGCCGGGATGCGGGGCGGCGGTGAGGAAGGATTTCTCCGCCGAGTGGCCGCCATCGACGCCCGGATGACTCGTGCCGGAAATGACCGTGAAATCGTCGCGCTGATCCTTCGCCAATTCCAGGTAGGGGCTCAAAACGTAGCCTCGCCCGGGTTCGTTGGGGAAAAAGTTAGGGCCGTGCAGACCAAGCGGGAGATTGATCGCGACCATCCGTTTCGGCGGCGATTTTTCCGCTCGCGATTCCAGGGCCGGCAGCGCTATGCAGACGCCTGCGCCTCTGAGCAGCAAGGTTCTTCGGTTCATGTTAGGGTTGGTGAAAGGTGTCGCTCAGGATGATTTCGTGGATCAAGGTTCGCAGGCCGTTGCCGCGTTTCCGGGCGCGATTCGCGATCTCGCGGACGGCGGCGCGGTCGGAAAAACCCAGCTCGCGGCCCAGCGCGTAGGTTAGGAGCCGCTCCGTCAGGCAATGGGCGAACCGGTCCGAATTCGCAACCAGCAGCGCCTTGAATTCGACGATCGAATCGAACGCTTCTCCGCTGGCAAGAGCGCCGGACGCATCCACCTCTTTCGCTTCCACCACGCTGCCCCAGCCCTTGTCCGCGTGCTGCGGGTTCACCTTGAATTGCAGGTAACGCTCGCGGTAAGCACCGATGGGGTCGAAGCTTTCCAGCGCGAATCCGGGCGGGTCGATGTGCTGGTGACAGCCGCGGCAAGTCTCGGAATCGCGGTGCAAATCGAGCTGCTCGCGGATGGTCGTGGCTTGCCGGATGTCGGGCTCGATCCCCGCAATGTTCGGCGGCGGAGGCGGGATGTGCTCGCCCAGGATGTTCTCCAAAACCCAGACGCCGCGCAGCACGGGGGAGGTCGTCGTTCCGTTCGCGGTCACCTTGAGGACGCCGGCCTGGGTTAACACGCCACCTCGGACGCTGTCCTCCGGCAGCGAAATTGGTTGCAATGTTAGGCCCCCCAAATCTTGAGCGCCCGGGATTTCGTAGTGCTCGGCCAGGCGCCGGTTCAGCATCGCGAAGTCTGAATCCAGAAAATTCACGATGCTCAGGTCGTCGTCGAGCAGCTTGCGGAACAAGCGCTCGCCTTCCCAGACCATGCTGACTTGCAGCACTTCGTCGAAGCCGGGATAGAGCTTGGAATCGGGCGTCGTTTCGTCGATTTCGCGCAAACTCAGCCACTGACCGGTGAAATTCGTCACGAAGCGCTCGCTGCGGGGATCGCCTAACATGCGCTCAATTTCCGCGCGGAGTTTGGCCGGATTTCGCAGCGCGCCGGACTTTGCCGCGGCCAAAAGTTGTGGGTCTGGCAGGCTGCTCCACAAAAAGTAGGAAAGCCGCGACGCCAGCTCAAAATCGCTGATGCGGCCGGACGGCGGCTCTTTGAGGAAGAGAAAATTCGTCGAGCACAAAATCGCTTCCAACCCAACGCGCAGGCTCGCCTCGAAATCGCGGCCCTGCGCCAGACGATCCGCGACTAACCTGGAAAAACGCGCGATTTCCGCGTTTTCGACCGGCCGCCGGAAGGCGCGCTCCGCAAAACGGCGCAAAATCCCGTCCGCATCCGCCAGCGTGCCGGAATCCAGCCTAACTTCGCCAAGTAAGCGCGAATGACTCGCCGGCGGCCAGGTTTCCACGATCGGCCCGGTGATTTCCACGTCGCTGTAGCCGACTCCCGGCAGCGCGTTTTTATCCGGATTTTTCGCCCAAACCGGCAACCCATGCGAAAAAAACTGGATCGCGAAACCAGCGTCGAGCACGACCTCAATCTCAAATTCTCGCGGCTGCGGCTTAGCTTCGAAGTAACCCAGGTTCCGGTAAGTCGCCCCCGCTTTCTTAAAATCCGACGCCACCACGGAGAACACCAGCGGCTCCTGGCTGTTGTGCGCCGCCGCCGTGAATTTGAAGCGATACCGGCCCCGAAGCCTGGTTTTTTCACTGCGCGTCGAGATTTTGCTGTAGTTGCCGCGATCCGTCAGGTAGGCCACGATTCGTCCATCGTGGTAGCCGTATTGCTGGCCGAAATAACGCTCGACCTCACCCTTCGCGCTCGCCACGGCCGTCCGCGATTCCGGCGCATCGCCATGCACGATCGCGTGATCCAGCGCCAAGCGTGCCGCCTGCAAATAGCGCTCGATCAGCTCCGCGGAGACCGCCAGCACCGCGCCGTTGTTGTCGAACCCGCCCGCTTCGGGATCCTCGGGCAAGAGGTGCTTCAGGCCCACGTCGATCCCTAACAAATCCTGAATTGTGTGCTCGTACTCGGTTCGATTTAGCCGCCGCGCCACCACTTCGCGAAGCTGCCGGTCGCCCCGGGTGAGGGGAGGCTCGACCGCGGCGAGAAACTGGCGAATCGCAGCCTGATCCGGCCTCGGCTCATCCTTCGGCGGCATTTCGGCCATGGCCACGCGGTCGTAAATCCGGGTCCAGCGATCCACGGATTGAATCCCGGAAATCTCGTCGCCCAGCGCGAACAAATCCAGCCCACCCTTCGCCGCGGCGTCATCGTGGCATTCGGTGCAGTGCTGGTCGAAAAACGCCCAAGCGTCGTCGTTCCAACTGGCGTGGGTGGTAGTGAGGGAAATCAGGAGGCTGAGGAAAACGCGGAGCATCGGGAACAGGGTTCACTCACCCAACTTGCGTCTCAAATCCTGGATTGCACCGGAAAACGCCGGATCATTCGCCACATTCCTGAGTTGATGCGGGTCGTTGCGCAAATCGTAAAGCTCCTCGTCCGGGCGACGACCGAAGGCTAGCTCATTCAGCCGGTCTCCCCGGTTTGGATTCTCCAGCATCCATTGCTTCGTCGGGCTGGGATCCACGTTGTAGGAGAAAGCTCCCGAAACGGTGGGCCATGGCGTCTTGGTGAAATCGAAGCGCGGTTGTTGACCGGGGATTTCTCCGTTAGGCCAGGTTTCCGGGGATTGATTGCGAATATATAAAAACTGCTCCGTGCGGACCGCGCGCGACGGATTTGGATACACGTGGCGTTCCATGCCGGTTAGGACATAGGTTCGCTTCGCATCTATCCAGCCCGACTTGCCGGAGGTCAATTGGGGCATCAGCGAGCGCCCTGTCATAGGCTTCGGGACCGGCAATCCCGCGGCTTCCAGAAAAGTCGGCGCCAAATCGGTGAGCGAAACAAAATCGGATATCTTCCGGCCGGCGGCTACGTTCGCTCCCCATCGGATCGCCAACGGCGTCCGCGTTCCCATATCGTAGAGCGTTGCTTTGCAGCGCGGAAACGGCATTCCATTGTCCCCTGCCATCACGACGATCGTGTTCTCTAATTCTCCGGCATTCTCCAAGTGTCCCAGGATTTCGCCCGCCAAGCGATCGAGTTTCCGAACTCGTAGATAGTAATCCCCAAGGTCGGTTCGGATCGTTTTATTGTCCGGCAGGCAGGCTGGAATCTCGATCTTGGATAGGTCGAGATCGCTATCCAAACTGGCGCGCCAATCATAGGGGCGATGCGGTTCTCCCGCCCCGTACCAATAACAAAACGACTGCCCGGGCTTCCTCCGCTTCAAAAACTCGGTAAAATTCTGATAACGGGGACCGAAGGGATCGTTGCTGCGATAGGTGTGTTTGCTAGGCGAAGCGCCCTTGCGCGAATAGCCGGTCAAGTAACCTGCCTCCGCCAACAAATCCGGATAAACCGGTATATCCGCCGCCAGCGATCCTCCCAGGTTTGCTCCTTCGCCGAGCCGCCAATGATATTGCCCCGTGGCGATCGCGAATCGCGATGGCGTGCAGGAGGGAGCCGAAACGAAGGCATTTTCAAACAACACGCCTTCGCGCGCGATGCGGTCGAAATTCGGCGTTTCGGCGACCGGATCACCCAGGATGCCAGCGTGCGGCCAAGACCAGTCATCGCCCATGATGACAACAATGTTAGGACCGCTTTTCGGTTTCCCCGCGGCAAGGACCACCGTTTCTTCAGCTTGTTTCACCGCAACCATCTTCCTGAATCCGGTCTCTACGCCTTCCACGATAAAGCGGTGCCCCTTGGTGGTATTTTGCGTTAGTTGCCTGCCGGGGGCGATCTCGCCCACTTTTCGTCGCTGACCATCTTCGGTTAGCCAGAAAACGGCCAGTTTTTCCGAACGTTTGTTGCGGAAACGTAGGATGGGCCGGGATTTTCCGGTAAACGCAGGCGGTTTCGGCAGGGTTTCCCACATTTGCGCGCTCAACCGCCGAACCCGTTCCTTTTCGGCGTCGCCGCCTGCAAGATTTCGGGATTCGCCTGGATCGGAGTCGTGATCGTACAATTCCCGGGCGAGAATTTTCTTCGTTTGCCGGTCGATCCATTCCACGTAACGATACCTGTCCGTTCTCATGGTATAACCCATGAGGTCAGCCGATTTTGTCCGACGCCGGAACTGGCTAAACGCAGCGCTTTTGACGATTTTAGCAGGATCCGCAAGGATCGGAGCCAGACTTACCCCTTCCAAATGCTTCGCCGCTGGAATCGCCGCCAAATCGCAGAGCGTTGGGTAAAGGTCCACCAACTCAACCAACGACTGCGTGGACCGGCCATTTACCGCTGCCCGTGGATCCCGGATGATCAAAGGAACGCGATTATCAATTTCGTAGTTGGTCTGCTTGCACCAGCTATTGTGTTCTCCCAACTTCCAACCGTGATCGCTCCAAAGCACGACGATGGTGCGTTCCCTCAAGCCTAGGGAATCCAATTCACCCAGAAGCCGGCCAATCTGTGCGTCGATGAAGCTGACCGAAGCATAATAACCGTGCTTCAGCTCGCGCTGTTGTGTCTGTGTCAGGCTACCGTTGCGCGGATTCGCCGTGCTGGAATAATCCATGTAGTCGCGGAGTTCGTACATGGTATTCAGTGCGAAATCAGGCGCGCCTCTTGCTATAGCTTGATTGCTCGCCAGAGGGATTTTCTCCCGATCGTAGAGCTGCCAATATTTTCGCGGAACGACAAAGGGAAGATGGGGGCGAATAAACCCAGCGGCCAGAAAGAACGGCTGCTCTTTTGCCGCGAGGCGCTTCATCGCCGCGATCGCCTGATCCGCAATTGCGCCGTCGATGTGCTCGGAATCCGAATAGTCCACGATTTCCGTCGCGGGAGCCCGCATTCGCTGGATTGCTGCATCGTTTTTGCCGTCAGCGCGCATTTCGTCGCGAAAATCAGCGAGTTGCTTCTTCGCTGCTTCCGACCAAAGCTTCGAGTTTTTCGGCCAGTGATGCGGTTCGCTCCACGAAGCGTTGTCCGGCCATGGGTTGTGAAAGATTTTGCCAAAGGAAACCGCATGATAGCCGTGCTGCTTGAAATGTTGCGGCAGGGTAACAATATCCGGAATGGTATCGCGAAAGCGAACATCGAGCGTCCAAACCTTCGCTGAATCCGGGCGAAGTCCGGTCAGGAGGCTCACCCTGGATGGATTGCAAACCGCAATTTGGCAATAGGCGCGATCGAAGCGCACGCCGGTTTCCGCCAGCCGGTCGATATTCGGCGAATGAACCGCCTCAACCCCATAGCAACCCAATTCCGGCCGCAAATCGTCGATACTGATAAAAAGAATGTTAGGGTGCTCCCGCGCCTCGGTATCGCCTGGAAATGTTCCTTCGTGGCATTCGGTGCAGGGCTGGTCTAAGAACGCCCAAGCGTCGTCATTCCCACCGGCATGGGCCTGAGCAACGAACAAAACAAGGCTGAGTAAAAGACGATGCACCAAAGGAACAGACGCCGAATCGGCGATTTTGCTAGCAGTTCCAGTTTTTGGCCGATTTTCTGCGTTTGGCAGGGTTTTTTTCGAATTTTCGCTTGACGCCATGGCAGCCCCTGGTTTGAATGGCGGTGAGCTTCATGAATTTGAAGCGGGAACCTTCGGTGTTCGGCACCTCCTGCCCAACCTGCCTCCTATATTGCCAGCCGAAGGTTCCATTTTTTTTGTACGCAGGTTAGGCGCGCGCTTTTCAAACGTAGCCGGCGACAAGGTCTTGATCTCCGGGCCAGCGCCGCCAAGATGAGCCTGTAACATGCCCGCCAACGCCAAACGCTGCTCGGCCGAGGAAGCCGCCGGTGAAATCGCCGACGGCGCCACGCTGGTTTGCGGCGGATTTGTCGGCGCGGCACATCCGGAAGCGCTCACCACGGCCATCGAGCGCCGGTTTCTCGCCACTGGCCGCCCCTCCGGCCTCACGCTGGTTTATGGCGCGGGTCAGGGCGATGGCAAAAGCCGCGGGCTCAATCACCTGGCGCACGAAAACCTGGTTCGGCGCGTCATTGGCGGGCACTGGGGACTGGCGCCGGGGCTTGGACGATTGGCGATCGAGGACAAGATTGAGGCCTACAATTTTCCTCAAGGCGTGGTTTGCCAGTTGCTGCGCGACATCGCCGCGGGACGCCCCGGCTGCATCACTCACGTGGGTCTGGGCACGTTCATTGATCCGGAGTTTGGCGGCGGGCGGCTCAATGACTCCACGCCGGAAGGTTTGATCGAGCGTGTGGAGTTGCGCGGCCGGCCCTGGCTCTTTTTCCACGCCTTTCCCGTCGATATCGGCCTGATTCGCGGCACGGAAGCCGACGCGAACGGAAATTTGGCGATGGAGGAGGAAGCGGTGATCGGCGAAGTGCTGCCCATCGCCCAAGCGGTGCGAAATTGCGGCGGCAAGGTGCTCGCGCAGGTCAAACGCATCGCCAAACGGCCCATCCCGCCGCATCGCGTCCGCGTTCCCGGGATTCTCGTCGATCGCATCGTTGTGGCCGGTGACGGCGAGCACGACCAAACCTTCGGCGAGCCGATGAATCCCGGTTTTTGCTCCGCCTCGGCTGATGAGGCGCCGAATCTGGAAGCGATGCCGATGTCGGCCCGGCGCATCATCGCCGCCCGAGCCTGCGACGAGCTGAAACCGGGAAACGTCGCCAATCTCGGCATCGGCATGCCCGAAGGCGTCGCTTGCATCGCGGCTGAGCGCGGTTTGTTAGGCCAAGTCACGCTCACCGTCGAAAGCGGGCCGATTGGCGGGATTCCCGCGGGCGGGCTGAGTTTCGGCGCGGCGCTTCATCCCCAAGCCATCGTCGATCAACCGGCGCAGTTCGATTTTTACGACGGCGGCGGGCTGGATTTCGCCGCGTTAGGCGCTGCGGAGATCGATGCAGCCGGCAACGTAAACGTTTCGCGCTTTGGTTCCCGGCTAGCCGGCGTTGGCGGGTTCGTGAACATTTCGCAGAACGCCAAGCGGCTGGTTTTTTGCGGCACAATGACCTCCGGCGGGCTGGAAGTGGCCGTGGAAGGCGGCAACCTGCGGATCGTCAGCGAGGGCGGGGTTTCCAAGTTTGTGGAAAACGTGGCCCAAGTTTCCTTCAGCGCCCAACGCGCCCTGGAACAAGGCCGCAACGTGTTTTACGCGACCGAGCGCGCCGTTTTTCGGCTCACGCCCGGCGGATTGGAGTTGATCGAGCTTGCGCCGGGAATCGACCTGGAACGCGAAGTTCTTGCCCGGATGAACTTCAAGCCCGCAATCGGCAGCGACCTGAAAGCGATGCCGGAGAGTTGTTTTCATTAGGAAGGCCTTGCTCCGCTGTTCCGCAATCTGGCGTAGCGCTCCACCGCCCAAACAATCAAACAATCGCCCTTGGCTTTGAAGAGATCCTGCTCAGGATGTCCTCAATTCCAGACCGTAGACGGAACGGAGATAATTCCGCACCTTGAGTTTTTCATCGTCCGCTAACGCGTCTCGGTAAACGATGAATGCGGCAATGTCCCCGGCGTAGGGATCCTGACCGGCGAATCCCTGACCCTTGTTGTGATTGAAGAGAAATCCAAACGTGAACGGAAGTTCGTCGCTCAAAGGACCCGGAGTGACGTCCTCCCCGTCGATGAAGCATCGCAAAGAGCCTTGTTCGTCCCGATGAAGTTCCAGCAACTGCCACTCATTGGGCTTCAAACTGTCCGGGTGGGAGATTTGCACGGGTTTCTCCAGATTCTTCCACTTCAGGCAGTTCTCTTCCGCACTTTGAATCAGCACTGATCGATGGAATTGCCCGAAGATGGCGCTATCGCGCTCTTGCGGGACGGGGCGAGTCAGAAGAAAGATGCCGAAGGAGCCGTCGATCTTGAAGTCGCGGCTTTCCAGTTGGAGCTCGAAGTAGCACGGCTGTTGGTTGTGCTTTTCCCCCTTTGGATCGCCAATCAATCCGCCCCGCACACAAGGTTTGCCGTTGCATCCGTCCGAAATGTAGCCAGGCCGGTCATGATCATCCTGTCCAAGATCGCGGCCCGTTTGAAAACTCGATTGGGACGCAGTTTTTTGTCGTTTTGATAAGGCGATTGATCCCACCACCACCGGACCGTGCCATCGGGAAACCGCTCCTGGTCGGACCACAGCATTTCCAGCGGCGTATTCTCGGCAGTGGCTTTGTAGGCTTCCTGGGACGGATTCGATGCGATCGCCAAGCCGGATACGGACTCGAGAAACATCTCCAGATTGTCCAGGTCCTTGGGATTGAACCTTTCGGGACGGGCTGCATTGGGATCAGACTGAGCTTCGCCGACCGAAGCCCAAATCAACGAGGAAAGGATGATGCCATGGCTAAATCGCTGGATGGTTGTATTCATGGGGGCCGATTGAGGGAACGTTCTATCTTTAACACGCCTTCGAACTTGAGCGAATCATAGTCCGACGAATTCTTGACGTTCAACGGCAATGCCAAGTTAGACCAATTTTTCTACCAAACGATAAACCCTTGTTCCTTGCTGAGTCGGCCATGCTTCGTCAGATCGTACATCGAGATCTTTGGCGCGTTGAATGGCCTCATCCAATCCGCTTGTTTTGAAGAAATCCGGATCAAACTTCGACTTTTCATACCCCGGGCAGGCCTCTTCAAGCGCTTTTTGACAGTTATGACGATCAGAGAATGGGCGGTTGTCCCGCAGATGCAAATAGAGCCTGAGTTCGAAACAGGGATTGCTCATTGCGAGGTAAAAGTTGGTCCGGTCTCGAATCATTCTCCACGGCGGTGATAGGTCGTCTTCTTCCCACGAGTCTCGATCGATCACTGCCCAGTATTCAACCTTGGTGCTCACTCCTCGGAGATCTTTGTGCGTTTGGATCAAGCGCTTTACCACATCCACCGGGTTGCTCTTGTCTTTTGGATTGGCTACCCAATGGATTCTAAAGCCTCCATCCGCGCCCCGGTTTGAACGATTCAAAATAGATTCGCTCCGTGTTCCGCCCCTCGGCAGCAATCACATAGAGTGGCTTGGTTTGCTTGTGCCCCGAACGACGGGCTCGTCTACCTCTCGCCATCGAATGCCAATTCTGGTTGGTGTTCGTCTTGAAATCTGATGTGCCTCAGATGAGGGACACCGGTGTAGACGCCGTGCAGATATGCTTTTCGAATACCTGTGTCGATGCGCACATCGCGGTAGTCAGAAATGGGTGCAAATCCTCTCATTCCATCATTTTTCTGGGAGTTGCGCAGGGAGGTTTGTTCGAATCTGAACAGCTCTTAGTTCGTCATGCTGAGTTTTGGCAATCTTGTCGCGAGCCCATCGAAAGAACCTCTCCCATTCTCCGTTGAGTTCGATGCATCTCAGATGTAAGAGCATCTCAGCACGTCCTTCAATCCAGCGCATCCCCGAACAATCCATTCTTTCGCCGATCACATAACGCACCGCACCCTCGATCACGCCGCTGGCGATGACCAAATCCTGTTCGATCAGTCGGCCGTAGGCCAGTAGGTGTTGGCGCTTGTCCAAATAGGCGATGGTTTTTCTTAGTTTCTCTCGCTTAGCCTTGGTTCCTGGCCCTGTTGAGGCAATAAAAGAGTTTTCTCCATCGCTTACAATATGCACGTTGGTCCCGGTTGGATCGAATCCGCGACGTTTGACCTCAGCTTCGGCCCAATCCATCATCACTGAGCGCGGAGCATAACTTCCCCAGATTCTCTTGTTTATCGGGCCATGGAGCAAGCCGTCTTTTCCTCGCTTCAAGGTGTAGATTGCAACCAGGGTTATACTACGTCCGTTCTTGCTCTTATCCCCTTTCTTACGGCGCTTGCGTTTGCCTTTTTTGTTTCGGCAGGCTTTGCCGCGATGGCGTTGGCAACCACACTTGCTGCGCCCGGCGCCTTTGGGTTTGCGCGAGAATCCCTGGCCCTTTTTCTTATTCTTGGGTTCGATGTAACTTCTCCAATAGGCCACCTTGCCAAACCCCGTGCGCAGGATTCGCCGAGCGGCTGTCTTGAGGCGGCCGCCGGTGCGCTTGAGATAACTGTCAGGATCGAACGATTGGTGCTGAATGCGCAGGAACAAAGCCACAAAGAGGCATCCCAAAGACATTAGCCTGGAAAACAAGGTGGCCTCGAATTCAGCGAACGAGGGCGAGTGGGCGCTTCTGCACAATGTCAGTATCTCCTCGAATTGGGACTGAAGTTTGGCTTCAACTTCATCAACGTCATATTCATCTTGAGGGGTGAATTTTGCCGGCTTATGATCCGATTGCTGTGGTAACGTAGGTGGGGTTGAGTTTGTTGGTAGCAAGCATCAATCCTACCTCGTTATCCCAGCTTTGATGGAAAAATCCTAACAAAACCGAAATATTTGCTCGATTGAACCAAAAAATTCCCGTTTTATCGGGGGAAAATGGGGATTTGCACCCTAATCGAATGAATTCAGGCGTCCCTGTTTCCTCACAATGGTTCGTTGTCGGAAGGTCAATTGAAGACGCCGTATACGGTCTATGGCATCCACTAGGTTCAAAGATGTCCTTTTCCATTCGCAATCAATAGAGGAGGGCGACTGCGAACAAAAATGGGGAAACTACAATTCGTTTCTCCCAGGTTTGATCTCGGCCATACGGGACGCCACCCAATGCGATACGTGGGCTTCCAAGTCGGAAAACGATTTTGCGCTCTCTACATAGCCCTGAAATCCCATTCCCTTGATTTTTTTTGCCTGAGTAGCAGTCACCGTTTTGATAAGTTTTTTGCTGCCTCGATAAAGTGAAGTTCCTCTTTCCGGCCGATTTCTATAAGCCTCTCGAACGATTTCGTCCGATAGGTTCATTTCAACGAAGGAAATCGTTTTGAACACTGAGAGAATAGCCGGCGCTTGCATCAGCCACAATGGCAAATCAGGGTGCAACCAATGGTATGCCATCACTCTCTTAACCGGCGATACCTTCACCCGGGTTCGATATTTGTGTGCGAAATCCTCGATCGTTTCCATTCTGGCTGCCAGAGAATTCAGAAACGCACTGTCACCGCAACCAATTTGGTCGGCCAGATGGAAGAGCAATTGCTCATTTGTCAGTAGGGAAAAAGGGTCTTGGAGGAGAAGATTGTCGCAAAACAACTTCTCCGCCTCCCTGGCACCGACGTTGATGTGGTTCCCAGGCCCCAGGACGGATTCCGCTGCCAAATCGAAAAGCACGCCGCGAACGGATTTCTCGGCTTGCTCATACTCAGCTTCAATCTCCATTTCAATTCCTTCTTCCTCAACGATCTTCCTTAGCAACTCCTGGGTATTTTGAGGCGATTCTGAATGAAGGATGAAATCTCTGACGTCGGCCCATTCAATTGCTTGAACAACATGATACAGGGCTCCGCACTCCTTCTCAAGGCTTACGCTTCCGTGTTCCACGAAATGCTCCTTCACCGCCTGAAGGCTGAAGCCCGAGTAGTCCCGCAAACGCTTTTCGGTGATTTCTTTGATGGTGCTCAGATGCGGGAGGAACTTTTCTTCCCAGGGGTGGTCACGGGGTAGAACAAGATTGTCAGGGACCGTCCCGAGTTTCTTGAAATAGTCTACCTGCCCGGGCAACTGCTCAACAAGCTTGTCCCAGATTCCTCTTTCACGAATTGCCGAAGGAATCGGTTGGTCAACAATCCGCAAAAATAATCTCCGAAAAGCCAGCCAATGAGGGGAATGTTGGGGCAGGAATCTTCCCTCTCCACGTTCCGTATGCAAAAGTTGGCCCAATAGCCCGAATGCCATCCGATCGTCCTCAATTGCCTCGTGTCCTTCCTGTCCCCCAGCAAAGGATTCAGGAATTTTCGCCAGGATGGTTGACTCATATCGACACCGGCACGCTCCAAGGAGATGCAGCCGGCAAAGCAAAGTAGGGCGGCCTCTTCAAATTCTTTTTTGTGCGTGTCAAATCGATGAACCAGCATTTCCCAGGTCTGTTTTATCGAGGCTTCCGAAAGGTACTTGTTCGTTGGGCGAAATCTCGCCAGACATCAATGAACGCTAAACCGCCTTGGGAACATCGCTGCCCCCGTTGTTACTCTTGTTGTAATTAGGCACCTTCTAACTTTGTAACTCGCTGATTTTTCAGGGAAGTGGAGGCGAGGGGAGTCGAACCCCTGTCCTTGTGACTTTCAAAGCCAGCTTCTACATGCTTATCCGGTCTGGGGTTTAAGGTGCGAACTGCCGACCGGCGAACCGATCGCACCCGATTATCCTGTTTGAATTTCGCCTTCTAAAGCCCGGATACCCGACTCGAAGACTAGCCCACTGTCGGCGCCCTCATCCCTTAGTAGGCGTCAGGGTGAAGACGGGCAGCGGCTTTAGGCTGCCAATGCTAGATTTTGGTCTGCATTTATAAAGGGTCGATCCGATTTTTAACGAGGCCAACGAATCATCCTCGGCATGCTACTAACATATCAATCCACAAGTCGAAACCAGAACGCCCCCATCTTTATTTGGGATGGATTTTGAGTTTGGTCCCGAAATCCTGCGTGAAGTTAGGGCACTTTGCCGCAAATTGCAACTCCAGGGCTAAAATCGCGAAAAAATCGCCAAATTTTCACGTAATGTGGGCTCCTTGCGTTTCCACGTAAACGGCGTAGAGCGAGGAACTGCCGGTCATGAAGAGCCGGTTGCGCTTGCGGCCGCCAAAACAGACGTTGGAGCAAATTTCCGGCAGCTTGATCTGGCCGATGCGAGCGCCGTCTGGCGCAAAAACGTGCACCCCGTCGTAGCCGTCGCCAACCCAGCCGGCGCTGGCCCAAATATTGCCGTCCACGTCGGCGCGAATGCCGTCTGCGCCGCCAAATTTGCCGCCAAACTCCATGGAGGCGAAATCTTGGCCGTTGGCGAGTTTTTTGCCGTCCACAATGTCCCAAACCCGGATTTTTTTGGCCTCTCCCGGCTTGGGCGTGCCGGTATCGGAGACGTAGAGTTGCTTGTAGTCCGGCGAGAAGCAAAGGCCGTTGGGTTTGTTGATTTCATCGGTGACTTTGGCGATTTCTCCGGAAGCGTCGTCGATGCGGTAGACGGATTCTTTCAGGTGCAGAGGGCCCTTGTTGCCCTCGTAGTTCATCATGCTGCCGTAGCCGGGGTCGGTGAACCAAATGCCGCCGTCATTGGGATGGACGATGACGTCGTTGGGCGCGTTGAAGGGTTTGCCTTCGAATTCGGTGGCCAGCTCGGTCACCGTGCCGTCGTATTCGTAGCGCACCACCTTGCGCGTGCCGTGTTGGCAGGAAATTTGCCGACCCTGAAAGTCGAAAGTGTTGCCGTTGCTGTTGCCGGAGGGGTGGCGAAAGATGGTGACGCGGCCGTCGTCCTCAATCCAGCGCAATTGGATGTCGTTGGGGATGTCGCTCCACAGCAGGTAGCGGCCAACGCCGTTCCAGGCCGGCCCTTCGGCCCACAGCATCTTGGAATCGTGAAAGACGCGCAGAATGGGCGTGTTTCCGAGCTTGTAGCGGTTAAATCGCTCGTCCAGGGCCACGATGTCAGGATCCGGGTAGCGCATGGGAAGTGTGCCCGTCCAATCGCGCGGCGTGGCGGGATCTTGGGCCAAGGCGTTGCCGGTCAACATGGCGCCAAGGGCCGCTCCAGCGCGGGTCAGAAATTTGCGGCGGCCGGGGCCGAAGGTTTCGTTGGCAAATGCTTCCCGAACTTCGGGGTGGATGAGGTTTTCGCGTCGTTTCATGACCGGCATCTTAGGAAAGGGCCGAACCAGCGCCAGCGACAAAATCGGGAAATCCAGCGAATTTCCCGCGAAAATCGGCTCAATCGCCAAATTCGCGCTCCATAGCGTCGAGATAGCGGGAAATGGGGTCGTTTCGCTTGCGGCGATCCAGCTTTTCCGCGTTTTTCAGTGCCCGCTCATAGCCGTCAAAGGCATCGCTCTCCTCTTCAACTTGCGTCGCGTCGTACCAATTCATGTGATCGGTAACCTGCGTCATCAGCGCCCGGATTTCAGCGCGGGTGCGGTCGATTTTTTCCAATCGCTCGGCTAAATCGCGGGTTTTGCCCTCCAGCAGCAAGGCCAGCACCTGGCCGTATTCAGCGACGACGCCCACGTAGAGCGGAAAGACGCTGTTTTGGATCCTCCCCAAACGTTCGCCGGTAACTTTCAACGCTTCACCAAGTCGCGGATGACCGGCAAATTGCTCGAAATCGCGAATCGTGCCCCGGGCGAACGCGTTTTCACCGTCAGAACGGCGCCTTCGGTTGCGCAAGTTGGTGATTCGGCTGGCAAAGGCGCCGGTGGTGATTTGCCGCTGCTCGGGCAAGTTGTCGAAGCGGACTTGCAGCGCCAGCTCCAGTTGCTGCTCGCTTTCTTGGATGCTGAGGAACGTGAAGGCCGAGCGCTGGCTCATGGCCGCCATTTGCAGCGCCCACCATTTTTCCATGCTCGCCGGGCTAAGGCGCATCGTCTCAAAGTGCCGCTCCAGCAGCTCGATGGGCGTGGCGTCTTCCACCGCCAAATCCTGGAGAAACACGCGAAACCTGACCGGGCCGTTGCCTTGATCCAGCAAAGCCTGGACCAGCGCGGCTGAGGATGCACGGTAAATGCGCCGGGTCACGCTATTGTCGAACGTCTCCGGCTCCGCGGTTAAAATCTCCTCAACAGGCGGGATTTGGTGGGACTCAATGAGCGAGGCGTAGACCTCCGCCGGCACCTCAGAGCGCTGGTAAACGACCAATTCCTCGATTCCCGCCAAAATCCAGGCCGGGATGGCGTCATGGACGATTTTTCGCTCCGGCGGGTGAAACATTTGCTCCAAAACCAAGAGCTGGACCAGGGCGCTGCGGAGATCGGCGGAATCGAAATCTTCGCCGTAAAGCACGTCGAGTTGAAAGCGGTAGCCCTGAGGTTCGATGGGAAAGACGCGGATCGCCGTGCGCCGTTTGGAGCGTTCGGGAGCCTTGGCGTGAAGCTCCACCACCGCGGGGTAATGCCACTGCGGCGGCAATTTGAGCACCGCAGCGACGTCGCGGCGAATTTGCTCGCAATTTTTGGCAAATTGCGTGCGGAGGTTTGCATCCTGGCCGTAGACGACAAACTGGCCGGAGGTGCTGATGGCGCGTTCGCGAATTTGGCGTCCGGATTCGGTTTTGGGCGCGATTTTCACCTCTTGCGCGGCGGCAAGGCTCAAAAGCAGGAGCACGGAGGCGAAAATGCGGAAAGCAGGCATCAAGCACCGAGGATAACACGATCGGACAAAGAACAAAGCACAAAGCACAAAGCACAGGCCACAACAGGCAGGGAATCTCCCTACTCCGCATCCTCGTCTTTTTCAGCCTCCTCCGGCAACAACGCATGCAACCCTAACATTTGCCATTGAAATCTGAAAAGCGCGCCTCCGTTTACTATCGGTAACCATAGAGATTCCGCCTTGACGAATTCCGGACGGAGTGGCTCCGTTTTGGGCCATGAAAACGCGACACTTTCTCATTTTGTTAGGCACCACACTGGTCCTCTTTCTCACCGCGCTCACGGCGCAAAAAAGTGGCGAACAACCGGCGCCACCTTGTCTGGAAATCCCCCCGCCCGATCTCGGCGAACGCGGCGCGGCGGACGACAGATTGCTGTGGCCGAAGCGGCCCGGGGCCCGGCTAACTTTGGACGTCTACTTCTTTAACGGAAGCGAGGCGCTGCGGGATCAAGTGCTGAAATTTGCGTCGGAATGGAGCCCGCATTGCCAAGTATTCTTTCGCCGCGTCAATTCACCCAACGCCCCCATCCGCATCAACATCGGTCCGGGCGGTCACTGGTCTATGGTTGGGATTGAAGCCAGGCGAGTGAAACCTGGCAAACCCACCATGAACCTGGAACTCACGGACGATTCGCCGGAATGGAATATCCGCCGGGTTGCGCTTCATGAGTTTGGGCATGCCTTGGGATTGAAACACGAACACCAATCTCCGAACCGGCCGTTTGAGTGGAATCGAGAAGCGGTCATGGCCTACTATTAAGCGTTGCAAAAGTTTTTGCATAGATCAATATTTGTGTGCATAGTAAGGTAATGCCAAATAAATATATTACTAATGCCACAAAACGTGAACTACGACGAATTGAAGTTGTGGAAGCAATTGTAGTCAGAGGAGAAGAAGCCACTACAGTTGCAAGGATTTACAACACTCCAATTCGAACGGTGTTTGACTGGCTTGCTAGGTATAGAGGCGGGTTCAAACCTCCGGCCTACCCGATTCGGTGTTGGATTTGTTCATCGGGTTTACCGTGGTCGGTCGGAAGGCAAGATGTCCAAAACCTTGATGTGCCGGTCCGCGGTATCGCACCAGAACACAATTGCGTGTTTCTTGAAGACGTGGACGTCAAGATCGCGTCCGACGTCATCCTTCTCAACGTAATCACAGAAATTTGCTGGATTAGCCCGAATCTCCTCGAACCTGGATCTCAAGGCGTCCCGTTCTGTTTTCCTAATCGTGAAAAGGAGGTCGACGACATGGGCGGCAATCAACAATCGGTATTCACTCATCACCCTTTTCTTCCAACTTGGCGTCGAGTTCCTCCAGGCTTACCCAATTATCCGCATTGTTATCGTCAATTCTCTCCGTTAAAGTCTTTCGATATTCCGGATCATCCTTAATTTGCATGACGACCATAAATTCCATAAGCTCGCGTCTTCCGTCTGGCGTCATGCAAGTGACTTGTTCTTTCAATGAGTCAGCGATCATAAACCAGCTTACTCCCCTGAATGGCCAAATTCAAGACTCACTTATAGTCGGTCAATTTTTCACCGAACGTTTGAGGCCTGCCACCCGCTACTGGGGGCGCCCCTCCGATTCCTGTGCTGCTTCCTCCTTACCCTTCACTTCCGACTCCACGGCGGTAGCGGGTTGGTCAGCGCCGCCTTGTTCTGCACCGCTTGTTCTGGGATCGACGAGGACTACTGAGCCATCTCTCCACAAAACCAATTGCGAACCGAATCGGGACGCCCGCTCACGAGCGGTGATCGCAGCACGGTTCATCGCCGCTAGCGCACTTTCGGTCTCGGTCTGGTCTGTCATGGTGATTCCTCGAGGACGACTGGCTCCTCTCCGCTATTATCAAACACAATCCACTTGTCTGCAAGATCTTGATAGATGCTCTCAAAGTTCGCCCAGCTCTTGGTGAATCGACGCCGGATGTCTTCTTCCGGAACATCGTGGCCTCCTTCGATAACTCTGCTCCGGACTCTCGCCACAGCAAAATCGGCGGAGGGAACTCTCAGGTAGAAGAGGACAATTCTATATCCTGTTTCCTTCATTTTTCGGATCCGGCTAGCGTATCCTGTCCCGCTCAACGTAGTTTCAAATCCAAAGGTGGCTTCCTCGCCGATAAACTCGTCCATCTTGTGAAGGACTAATCTGCCCGCCTCAAGCCCCGCCATCTTCTGGGCGAAGAGGCGCAATCCCCGCAGCAATCAAGTCCGCATTGATGAAGTTGAAGCACTCCGCCTCGTTCGGAAGATACGATTGTGCAAAAGTGGTCTTCCCCGCTCCATTTGGGCCAGCTACGATGAAGCAGGTTTTGTCCATTTTTTAGCAGACTGTGAATATCGTGCCGATTGGCATGATATTCTTTTTGTATCGTGCATTTTTGCAGGGCTATCAACGGGGAATCCGTGATATTTGAGCAAGATTGTCAGGATATTGGGTCCTGAGCAAGGAATTTTGCTGGCAATGTTGAAAATCATGATTTTCCCAATTTTTCAGCGTAATCGCGTTCGAGAAATCCTCACGATTTTCTCCACGAAGCGGGCTCACTAGACCCCGTAAAACTGCTCCACCCGAAAAATGCGCAGGGTCACTTCCGCATCGCGTTTCCACTTGGTTGACCGGGAATAGTAGGCCACGGCCTGCTGAAGCCGGTTGGCTTCACCAAGGCGAAATTGGGCCGGCTCGTCGTCTCCGAGCACTGGTTTCTCCACGTTTTCGGCGTCATTTTGGGCGTCGCGGCGGGATTTCTCGCCGTTTTGCCCACGTTATCGGCGCGGGCAACGGATTTGCCGGTGAACCTGCTCATTGCGCTGAACGCGCTGATTTTGCTGGGTGGCTTGCTCTTTTGTTGGGTGGCGGCACGCTGGATGTTGCGGGAGAAGCTGATCGAGGCCCTGCGCCACGAGTGAGGGTGCCGGTTTTTGGCGATTTTCGGCTAAAATCGCAGTTTCAGCCCCGTTCCCGCCCACCAACTGTCGTCCAACTCCACGTCCCGGCGATCCTCGAAACCGATTTCCTGCGCCAACTGGTAACCGCCCTCCACGTAAAACCACAGCGGACCGGCCAGATTTCTCTCCAAGCTCGACCCCAGGCGGATGGCTTGGTACTCCAGGTTCAAATTCTCCCCCGTCTCCGGGACCTCCACGTTCCAACGCGCGCCGCCGGGATAAGCGAAGGCCCGCAGCAACCACCCATCGGCCGGCGCATGCGTCACGGCCACCCGCGGCGCGGTCAGACTGACCACCCAACGCGAATTTGGCTCCCAAATCAGCCCTAACGCGGGCAAAAGCAGCTCGCGGCCCAGATCGGTCGAAAAATAGCCGCCAAAGATGACCTTCCAATCCTCGCGCCACTGGTGGGAACAGAGCGCCAACGCGGTGAACGTGAAATCGTCACTGGTGATCGTCTCGAAATCGCTGTGAATCCCCGGTTCGGCCCGCAGCCAGAACGTGCGCCGTTCGTCCCGGCCGGTGATCCAAAAATTCGTCGCCAGTTGAAGGCGGTGCAGGTTCAAGTCGCCGCCAATTGGCTCGAACCCATCGAGTTTCAGCTCGTTCCAGCGATAGCGAATGCCGGCCACGACTCGCAAATTGCTCCCATCGTCCATCAGCAGCGGAATCGGCACGTTGACGCCGAATTGTTGCACCTCAAGGCCCCGGTCCCCGCCTGAAGCATCCGCCCGATCGATCCGGAGCCAATGCAGCGAGCCCGCGGCGTAGTTGGGGATGAAACTCTCCTGCGCGGATTGTTCCTCCTGGGCGCGGGCCAAAATCAGGAGCGGAAGAACGGAAACAAGGCAAACAAAGGCGGTTTTCATGAATCAAGGGAAGGCGCCGATGGTAACGAGTGTTGGCCCAAAGCGCAAGAACCGAAAGGTGCGCGGTTTTTCGCCTTTCACCACCGGTTTTCCCTGCCGAGGCCTCGGTCAGATCGTCATCGCTGAAAACCCGCCGTCCACGATCATTTCGTGGCCGGTGATGAAGCTGCCGGCCTTGCCGCAAAGCAGCAGTGTCGCGCCAATCAACTCCTCGGCCTCGCCAAACCGGTTCATCGGCGTGTGGCCCAAAATTTGGGCGACGCGGTCTTCGGTGAGGACCTTGCGGTTTTGCTCCGCGGGGAAAAAACCGGGAACCAGGGTATTGACTCGCACGCCTTGCTCGGCCCACTCGCGGGCCAGGTTTTGGCTCAAATTATGCACGGCGGCTTTGCTCATGGAGTAGGTGAAAACGCGCGAAAGCGGCCCCAAACCGGAAATGGAGCCAATGTTGACGATGACGCCGCCGTTGGCCTGACCGACCATTAGCTCGCCGAAAATCTGGCAAGCTCGGAAGACGGCGCCGAGGTTCACGTCGAGGATTTCTTCGAATTCTTCGTCGGGAATTTTCAGATACGGCGTGGGCGAATTGATTCCTGCACCGTTGATGAGAATATCCGCGCTTCCCAGGTTTTCGACGACCGATTGGCACAATTCCTCGACCGATTCCCGGCTGGAAACGTCCGCGGCGAAGAAAAACGCGGTGCCGCCGGCGTCTTCGATCGCTTGCAGCCGTTCTTTGGCCTTTTTCTCGCTTCGGCCGACGATGACGACCTCCGCACCGGCCACGGCGAGCCCTTCGGCCATCGTCCCGCACAACGTTCCCGTTCCGCCGATGACGACGGCGATTTTGCCCTTGAGACCAAAGAGGTCTTCCAGAAATTCGCTCATGAGGCTAGGATTCAGAATTCAGTCATCCCGCAGAAAATTGGGATTGCCAGGGGTTTGCAAGTCTCAACCATCTTGAGGAGGCTTTTCTTTCTTCTGCAAAAGTTTCCGCAGACGGGCAACCTCTTCCTCGGCCTCCTCGCGCCGCTTTTGCTCTTCCTCGCGTCGTTTCTGCTCCTCCTCGCGCCGCTTCTGCTCCTCTTCGCGCCGCTTTTGTTCCTCCTCACGCCACTTTTGTTCCTCTTCGCGCCGTTTCTTGGCTTCTTCCAGTTGCTTTTGGCTTTCCTTAAGCCGCTCTTGTTCCTCTTTGAGCTGCCTTCTGGCTATGGCGGCTTCTTCTTGCTGTTCGATGAGGAATATGTCCTCCAGGGTCATTATTTTTTCCATTTCCGGACTTTCTTGGATTCGGTTGAGTGCTCGGTAAATTTTGCCGAGCAACGGATCAGATTTCACCAGTTTTTCGTCCATTTCAAGCCGGTGCTGATCGTCTGCGAGCTTGCGGTGCTGGTCGGAGACGCTGAGCACGCGCTCCAACTCGGTCCCCATCTGGCCATTGATTTTCGGGATCTGCACGAAAATGGAGTCGTGGCTGAGTTGCTCGATGAATTCGTTGGGCTTGGCCTTTTTGATGGCTCTGCCGGTGACCGCGTTGTAGTAGCCGCGCTGCACTTTGGTGGCCATGGGCAGATTTTTGTCCAGGGTGTAGCCGAGCAGGTAAATGGAGATGATCGGCAGGGATTGGAGGTGCGTTTCGCCGTCCTGGTAGAATTCCTCGGTGCTCATGTAGCGGCTGGCCAGGTAGAAGCGGAAACGCAGGGGGTTGGTGCCGATTTTGGCTTTCTGCAGCTCGATGATGACCTGGAAGGTGCGGCCGTCTTTGGTCCGGACGACGGCGCAGAAGTCCAGCCGCATGGCAATCAGATCTCCGGTTTTCTGATCCTTGCGGATGTGCTCCTGGGAGATCAAGCGCAGTTCGAGAATGGTCATCCCGATCAATGCGGAAAGAAATCCCCGGGCGATCTCCAGATCGTCGAGGAGCGCCTTGGTGACGACGTCGTAGATGGGGTTGGCGATGATGATCATTTCGGGTTACTCAAATTTTTTGAACCGGCTCAATTCCCAATCCGTGCCGCTATCGCCCAGTTGGCGGGCGATTTCCTGCATGGCGCCGATTTCCGCTTGGCTGAAAAGGAGCCCGCCGGCTTTTTCGGTGCGTTGCAGGGCGCGAAACTCGGGTTCGCCGGGCAACATGCATCCGTCGTTCCCGTGCCCGAGGATGTCGCGAATGACCGCGGTCAGGTTTTCGGCAAACGAGCGATTTTGGGCGAATTGGCCGGATGAAATCGCTTCCGGGTGGATAACTTGGAAGTAAAAATTCGTCGTTGTCTTTTCATCCTCGGCCATCCCCGTTCTACCCCGGACGGTCGGCAACGAACCACCCGCCACGGCGCCGAAAAGCTCGTTCAACAAGCCCAGCCCGTAGCCCTTGTGCCGGCCAAAGGGAAGCAGCGCGCCTTTGCCCTTGGCGGGCTCGATGTCGTGGGGATCGATCGTCGGGTTGCCGTTGGCGTCGATCGCGCAACCCGGCGGCAACTCCTTGCCTTCGAGCAGCAATTGCTGAACCCGGCCCATGGCAATCTCCGAGGTGGCCCAATCCAGCACGATGGGGAAGCCGACCGCGTCCATGGTGGGAAATCCCCAAGTGTGCGGGTTGGTGCCCATGGTCGGCGATTTTCCCCCGAACGGCGCCACTTCGGCCAGCGAGCTGGTGCAATTGGTGTAGGCGATGTAGCCGCGCCTGGCCACATCGATCGCGTAACCGCCGCCCCACAGGTAGTGGCTGCCGTTGTCCACGGAAACCACGCCCACGCCGAATTCTTCGGCCAGCTCAATGCAGCGGTCGAAAGCCTTGTAGGCCACAGCTTGGCCGATTTTGCGATTCGCGTTCCAGCTCTCCGCGGCTTTAAACCGGCTGGACCGCACCTCGATTTCGGCGCCGGGAACCCAGTTTCCGGTGCCCGAGCCCAGTTTTTGGTCCAAATTCAGCCCTTTCAGCGCGTTATGAGTGCGAATTCCGTGCCGCGAGGCTTCGGTGCACATTTTGGTGGCCAGGGTGGCTTCCTCAAAGGTGTAGCCACGCTGTTCGTAGGCTCGGCGCACGAGGTCGTCGTGGAGATCCTGGGGGACGATGAAAAATTCTTCCATGGGTGGACGTTTAGCCCTAGCCCCACCAAATGTCCACCAGCAGCGACTGGGAAACTGGCCGAGAATTCGGAGCTTTTTGGGCTTGTCCTCTGGGGCCGTTGTGTTATGAGAGGGCTCTTTTGCCGGATTTTCGACCTTCCCCTTCGGCGAACCACCTAACACCCTTACCAACTCCCAACTCGATCGAAATGAGTATTTCCAGCATGAAGGACGACGGCATCACAGACAACGCAAGCCGTCTGTTGTGGGCAGGTTTTGTAGCGATTCTCGCTGCAGGCGTCGGTTTTGCCATCCGCGGAGGCATCCTGGCTGTTTGGAGCGAAAAGTTTGGCTTCACCGGCTTGGAAGTCGGCCTCATCAACGGCGCCGGATTCACCGGATTCTGCTTCGGCATCGTCGTTGGTGGCCTGGTCGCTGACCGCATGGGGTACGGGAAACTGGTGATAGCCGCGTTCGTCTTTCACGTCGTTTCCGCGCTGGTAACCTTTGGAGCCAGTGATGGGATGTCGACCACGACGGCATTCATTTATCTGTGGACGGGAACGTTTCTGTTTGCGGTGGCCAATGGAACGCTGGAAGCGGTGGCGAACCCGCTGGTGGCGACGCTCTACCCCACCAAACGCACTCACTACCTGAACATTTTGCACGCAAGTTGGCCGGCCGGGCTGGTTCTTGGCGGAATGGCTGGGGCGTTTTTAGGTTCGAAGCTCGATTGGGGGTGGAAAATGCAACTGGCTCTGTTTCTCATCCCCACGGTAATCTACGGCGTCATGTTCATGGGCCAAAGTTACCCAAAATCCGAGGCTTCGCAGAAAGGGCTCAAGCTTGGTGGAATGCTCAAAGACGTGGGCATCATGGGTGCGCTGGTGATCGGCTTTTTCGTCGGTTTGTTTGTCAAAGACGGTCTCGGGCCGCTGTTGGGAGGCTTGACAGGCAGCGAATTTTTCGATGGGACGGCATGGACGTGGATTTCCGTCCTGGTCGGCGCATTCATTTTCGCCTGGTTCGGCGCACTGAGCGGTTGGGCACTCGGAGCCTGGCTGCTGTGCCTGCTGTTTGTAACCCACGCAATGGTAGGAGCGGTGGAGTTGGGAACCGATGGCTGGATTCAGAACATCACGGGCAACATCCTGACGCCTTTCCAGGGCAAGCTGCTCTTCGTCTTTACTTCCGCCATCATGTTCGCGCTGCGTTTCTGTGCGGATTTCATCGAGAAAAACATGAAACTTTCACCGGTGGGAATTTTGTTGGTGTGTGCGATTTTGGCCACTTTTGGCCTGAATTTAAGCAGCGGCATTGCCGGGTTCGGGCCGGCTATGGGCGCCCTGGCCGTCTATGCGGTTGGCAAAACGTTTTTCTGGCCCACGATGTTGGCAGTGGTGAGCGACCGCTTTCCAGCAACGGGAGCCGTGGCCATCAGCATCATGGGCGGCATCGGAATGATGTCGGCAGGTCTGATCGGTTCGCCGGGGTTGGGCTACTGCAAGGACCGTTTTGCCGGAAACTCCCTAAACTCCGCCGATTCTGCCCTTTACGAGGAATACAAGGCGGAAACCCCGAGCCAATTTTTGATTTTTGAAAAAGTGCACGGTCTCGACGCCAAGAAGGTGGGCGAAATACAGGGCAAAGTGGACGATGCGCGCGGTATTTTGCTCGCAGGCAAGCTGGACGAACTGGATTCCGACTCCCTGGCAGAGATGAGTGAAGAAGAACGCAAAGCCGCTGAAGAGAAACACCAGCGCCTCAAAGGCCTGGAGCAACAACTGAAAGACGCCGCGGTTTTGGAAAGCAAAGACATTGCGAATGCGACCACGGTTCTTTCCGATGGCGAAAAGAAGGTGCACCAAGCCAGTATCAATGGCGACCGTCGCACGTTGGTAGCCGATTCCCTCATTCCCGCGACCATGGCATTGATCTACTTGTTCATCCTGTTTTACTTCAAGTCGATTGGCGGATACCGGCCTGTCGAGCTAAGCAAGGACGAACCATAACGGTACATTCCGGCAAGTTGTCGCCGAATATGTCTTTCAGCGCAGCGCTAGCCAATCACGCCTTCTTTGCGCAGGTGCTCGAAGTAGGCGCTGGTCGGCACAATCAGTTGCTGACCCGCCTTGATCGCGTCGGCTGCCGACAGGCTGTTGAGACGCCGAAGCTCCACCACCGTGGTGAAGAATGTGTTCGCGATGGTCGAAAGCGTGTCGCCAGCCATCACCTCGTAATAATGGAAGGTCTCCTCGTTTCCGCCCGAAGCTGCGGTGGCCGCCGCCTGGCTCGCACCCGCATTTGAGGAACCGGACGCCAGAATCAGCACCTGGCCGACCCGAATTTGGTCTGGATTCGACAGCCCGTTGGCCTGCATCAACTCGTTGACCGAGGTTTGGTGGCGAGCCGCGATTTTTGAGAGCGTATCGCCGGATTGCACGGTGTAGGAGCCGTATTCGGCGCCGTTAGAGTCTGGTTTTGGACCGGTAGGGCCGTTTTGAGGCTTGCCGCCGGGAATGACGAGCCGGTCACCGACGAAAATCGTGTCGGTGGTGGCAATGCCGTTGGCCTGCGCCAATTCGTTGACGGTAAGGCCGTAGCGGCGGCCGATGCCGTGCAGCGTTTCTCCGGAAGCAATGACGTGGATGGCCTGGCTGCCGGCAGCGCCGCGGCCGCGATCAGCGTCCGTTTGTTCGCGATTTTGGGCCAATTCCTCCTGCAACGTGCGTTCCAGCCGCCCAACTCGCTCTTGCAGGGCCACGATGCGTTCGGTGTGTTCCGCAAGCCGGCCGGCGACGATGCGGTCGATAGCCGCCTCAGTTTCCTGCGAAACGGGCGGCTGATATTGGGCGTAAAGGGGCAGGGGAAGGAAAAAACCCGCCACTACCGCCAAAATGGTTAATTTGAGGGTGTGTTTCATGTTGAGGGAAAATTAACGTCTGCAAATATCACGATCAACCAGAATTTCAAACCATTCCCCCGCCCCCATAAGACGCGCAACCGCTGCGGACTTGGGAAAAAGCCCAATTCCCTGGCAATTCGCCGGTTTCCAGGATTTCCGGCATTGACACGGGCCTCTGAAATCGTCATGCTCCCGGCCATTCACTCTGAAACATGAAAATCCGACTCGCTCTTCACTCCCTCGCTTTTCTTGGCCTCGTCTCCCTAACCGGTTGCCAAACCTCTGGCACACCCAGCGATGTTGGCTTGCGCAAAACGCACGCCGCCGAGGAATTTCGCATGTTCAAGGAAAACGACGGCTACGTGGTGGGAGTGCCGGCGCTGGTAGCAATTTCCGGAGGCGTTGAAGTGGGCGCTACGGCAGTGGGAGCGGCTGAATCCGCCGGCAAACTAGCCAACGGAGCGGGCAAAGCCGGTGGAGGTGCGCTCCACTGGTGGATCCATGATGCGCCGAAAAAATAGGCGACGCGAGGCGACGCGGCGACCGGTGCAAAAATCGTTTCGCCGTCCACCGCGGAAATTTCGGCCTAACCTCCATCCTCCGCCCAATACGGCAGGAGCAAAAAATCGTCCAAATCCGCCCGATTGATCGATTGCAGCTTTGTTTTCGCGGCGAACGGAACCAGGGTCAGTTCGCGCGTGTCGCCAACCTGAAAACCGGCGCTCGGCAGGAGTTTGCGCTCGCGGAAACCCCAGTGGTAGACGAGCACCTCCGACTCTGCGTAACTGCCTTCCACCACCTCAAGAACGCGATATTTCGCGGCGTAAAGCGAGGCGGGATAAGGCACGGTGTTCGGGTCCCGAAGCGCCGCGCGTTCGATCATCTCGCCTTTCACGACAAAGGCGCCTTCGGGCAGCTTTTTCGGCTTCGGCGCGGTATTGAACGCGACCTGGCGCCATTCCACGTTCGTCTCCCGCGCCACGGTTTCGCTCAGAAACAAATCCCGGGCCGCGATGGCCCAGATGACAAGTTTTTTGCCTTCCAACGCGCCCGGACGGCTGGCGAGCGTGTGGCGGACGCCGGTCGAGGCCTGGCCGTTTTGCGCGATGGTGTCGAGGCTTAATCCCAGGTGAAGCGCCAGATGTTGCGCAAAACCCGCGTTTTCGCCCCAATGCATCGATTCCGCGCTGAAAATGTTCGTGAAACTGTCGCCAAGCAGGACGATCGCGGCTTCGTGGTCGTAGATCTCGGCCGGCTCGCCAGTCGCCGCCTCGATCACCTGATTGAGGCTGACGCGCTCGCGTTTGAAAGAGCCGCCCCCGGGCAGATCGAGTTTTTCGACCAAATCGCCGATGTGCTCGGCATTTCCCGGCTGCTGGCTGAAGCGATCCGGCTGAGGCGCCAGCGTCGGAAACCAGGGGCGCTCTTTGACGGCGCCGGCGACGAATTCCGCGCAGCGTTCCATGGCCTGCGGCGTCCAGTGAGTGTCTTGCTTGAGGAACACGGGCCCGTTTTGAGCCAATTGGCTTAGCATCGGCGCTAGATCCAGAACCTCGACGCCGGCGTTGCGAAATTCTCGGTAAAACCTGGCCGCGTCGCGGTGGGAAAGGGGCGCCGGGCGCGGTTTTCCGCTCAAATCGTAGATCGTCGGCTTAACCGGGATGGGCGCCAACATCAGCTCCACGCCTTGTTGCCGAAGCTGACCGGCGAACTCAAGAATCACCTCCTTCGGCCCTTGCCAGGGCGGCCGCGTGGGGTCCTTGGCGACGGAGTCCGGCTCGCCTTTCAACGGGCCGTAGCCGGTCAGCGAATCAATGGCGGGCCGAAAAAACAGCCAGCCGTCGCCGCCGATGACGGTTTTGCGATTGCCTTCGCGCAGGACGCTGGTTAGGGCGCTCTGCAGAGCCCGGCGCGGCGGACGGATGAAGTCGGCGTCGTCCAGCTTGGCTTCCCAAGATTCGCGGTGATCGATGAAATCCGGCGCGGTGCGGGTGATTCGTGGGTCGATTTTGCGCTTGGCTTCCAGGAGGTTGACGGCTTCGTCGGTTGGGCGAACGAAGAATTCCCGAACCGGCGTCCAACCCTCGGGTTTCGCGGCATCGGTCAGGTTTCGGAGGATTGGCGTTAGCGTGATCAATCCCAGGAAAATTCCCGCCGCAAGCCAGCAAATCTTCGCAGTGACGCGGATGGTTGGGGCGTCGATTTGGTCCGCGTAGGGGTTTTTGAGCTTTTCGGTCGAAGGTTTCACGGCACGACCCGGCGGGGCTCGGGCAAACTCCCACGCGGGACGCAAAAATCGACCCAAAAGTCGAAGGAAGGGACCAAAAGGACGCAAGGGACCAAAGCGACGTCCTTTTGGTCCCTTGCGTCCTTTTAGTCCCTTCACCGCCGATCGTCCGCCCGAACCTCCTCCGCGTTCAAAACCGCACGAAGCTCGCCGCTTGGATCGCGGACCAACATTTCGCCCAATTCGCCGATTCCCGCCATTTTGCCGGTTTCCCAGCCATTTGCCGTGCGAAAGCGGATGGCGCGGCCCAGCAGGCAACTGCGCCGCTCCAATTCTGGAATCACGGCGGAAAAATCGTCGCCAACGGCTTGGTAGGCGCGATTCAACTCCGCCAGCACCGCGCCGCAGAGATCGCTGCGATTTGCCCGGGTCGTTGGCGGGAGTTTCGCCAGTTCCGCCACTGAGGTGAGGGTGTGGACCAAGTTCGGCGGAAAGTCGTGTGGCCGGGAGTTGACGTTGATCCCGATGCCGAGCACGACGAACGCGTCCGAAGCGGTGGAGCGGCTTTCGACGAGAATTCCGGCGAGTTTCCGGTTTTCGCAGTAGGCGTCGTTAGGCCACTTGAGCTGAAGAGCCGTCCCGTCCAACCACGGTTCCAGCCCGTTGGCCACGGCCAGCGCTGCCGCGTGACTGAGCCGCGGCCAGGTGCTGGGCGGCATTTCCGGGCGAAGGAGCACCGAAAACGTGAGATTGAGCCCCGGCGGAGCGACCCAGGCCGCGCCTTTGCGCCCGCGGCCGGAAATTTGGCGTTCGGCTGCCATCACCAGCCCTTCCGGCGCGCCTTTTTCGGCGGCCTCAGCCACGGCGTCGTTGGTGGAGGAAATTTCGGCTAAAACGCGGATGGGACCGTCAATTCGGCGGGGAGCCTCCTTTCCCGTCCGCATGCCGACGTCGAGGGCGCGCTGAATTCGGCTCGCATCCAACGGGTCGTCCATTTGTTGCACGCGGGGCTACTTTTTCGCCGTCAATTCCAGCAGCAACGCGTGAGCTTCGCGGAATCGTGGGGCATCGGTTAGGGCGTCGAGCAGGTGGCGCTTGGCGCGGTCCGGCTCGCCGTCGCGAAAGAGCCTGGCGAGCTGAAAATTGACGTCGGCGGGGCTGGGTGGGCCGAGTTTGAGCAGTTTTTGGTAGGAGTTGATGGCCACGGGGTTTCGACCCAGTGCTTGCGCGGCGCAGGCCCGGCAATGATGCGCAGATTTCAGGAACGGGTTCACCGCCATTTGCCGGCCGGCGTTGGTCAGCAGCGGTTCCCAGTTTTCGCCTTCCAGGTCGATTTCGAGCAAACGCTGGAAGGCGGCCGTGGCGTTGGCTTTGCGGCCGGCCAACTCTCGCAGGGCAGCCGCCTCAGCCTTGACGTCGCCGCTTCCGCGGTGGGCGCGAGCCAGGAGCAGGTAACCGTTGTTTTCCTCCACGTAGCCTGGAAACAGCTCGATCAGCGACTGTGCGGCCTGTGCGGCATCGGGCCAGTTTTCGGTAGCGATGAGGCTGAGCGGGAGCATCTGCGCTGCTTGGAAATTTTTGGGATTTTTCGCCAAAAACGCGCGAAGGCCGGCGGTATCGTTCGGATTGATGCCCTCGGGCGCCGACCAATCCAGGTTCGGTCCGTAAGCTTTGGCGCGTTCGCGGATAAACGCGGAAAACTTGGTTTCCACTAGCTCCATGGCCTCGGTGTGGCTGGGAATGGCGGTGTTGATCGGCGTGCCGGCGGCAAGGCTGCCGAGAATGGCGTTAAACGACTGCTGGCCGTATTGATCCAGCAAAAATTCCACGACCAGCGCGGACTGATAGTAGGCGAACATGAGGTCCTCGCCGGTTTCCGCGTTGAGAAAGGCGCTGCTTAGCTCGCTGACCGGCGCAACCTTCTCCTCCTCCAGAATTCTGGTGCGGTAACGCGGGGTCATGTGCTGGCCCCAGACCGGGTTGCGCTGCGTTTCTTCGTAGACGGAGATGCCCTCGCTCAGCCAGCGCGGCATGCGGTTTTTTGTCGCGGTTAGGGTGACAACGTGACAAAATTCGTGCCACAGCGTCGCCTCCCAGTTGCTAAAGCCGGATGCGGAGCCGCCCGGGCTGTTCATGGTGATGACGGGGCCAAAACAAACGCCAAGGTAACCTGCGCCGCCCAACGCGCCAAAGGTGCGAATCGCAAAATCCTGCTGCTCGGCAAAAAACTCGACCAACGTCGGTTCGGGCAGTTCCAGCGCGTATTTATCGCAAAGCACCTTGCGGGCCTCATCCAAAATCTCCAGCGCGCGGTCGCCATAGATTTCCGCCTCCGCCGGATGCATGCGAATCACAAAATCCTCCGTCTCGATCGTTTTATACTTCGCCAGCTGGTCGCGCAGCACGGTGTAGTTATACGCCAACACGTTGTAGGGGTCGGCCTTGGAGACTTGTTCGGCCAAATCCCAGGCCTCCTCCTCTTTTCCCAATCGCATCAGGTCGCTGGATAGTTGCATCCGCGCAGCGGCAAAATTCGCGTCCCATTCCAACGCTTCGCGTTGCAGCTCAGCGCCTTCGGCAAAGCGGTAGCGTTTTGACATAACGCGCCCCATGAGATGCGGCACCTCGGGATTTTTCCCCCGGCTCTCCAACGCGCGTTGTTTTGCCGCTTCCGCGGAGGGAAGATCGTTATCGCGCAACGTTGCGACCACGGATTTGAGCGCCCAGGCTTGCGGATGATCCAGATTCGCCTGAATGGCCTCATCCAGCAGGGCATCCGCCTCCCAGCGCTCGGAATTGATGAGATGCTCGGCTTTCATCACCAGCGCTCCGGTGTGCCGGGGGTTGAAACTCAGCACGCGATCCAGATTCGCCACGGCCTGTTCGCGATCTCCGGGATAATACGCTTTGGCCAGCCCAAAGCGCAAATCCGGGTCCTGGGCCGATTGCTTGAGCCCGGCGCGAAACTCCTTGGATGCGCGGGCGTAATCATACTTGGCCAGGGCCAAATTTCCCGCCGCAAGATAACTATCCAACAACGCCGGCTTTTTCTTCTTGGCCGCTGCATAGAACTCGTCGAGCACTTTGTTAGGGTCGGCGCCCAGGGCGAATGCGCCGGTCCCTAACGCCACCAATTCTTCCGCGCTACGATCCTTGAGCGGCTTTTTCAGCGCCACTTCGTTAAACTTCGTCATCACCTCGGCGGCTTTCGCGTTTTCGCCCAATTCCAGGAAAAATTCGCGCGTGGCGATCAAAAACGGCAAATCTTCGCCGTGCACCTCAATCAAGCGCGACAAATCGGCTTTGGCCTGGCTCAAATTTCCCTGGGCCTGGAGAACGCGCAGCCGCAAAATCTGCCACTGCGGATTTTTCTGGCCCCGCCGGAACGCCGCCTCACAAGCCATCGCCGCCGTGCGCAATTCGCCGCGTTTCACCAATTCTTTGGCGCGCGGCAGGTAGTGCTCGTCAAACAAGCGCTCGTAGTCGGGCTGCTGGGCCGGGATCGCGGCCGGGCAAGCCAAAACGAGCGCAAATGGAAGCAAGGGGCGTAGGTGCATCCCCCAGTTTTAGCGGCGGATGACGCCCCTGACAACCGCATTTGACTGGTGGTCAGCTTCGAAGCTGTTCGAGAAATAGGTCGAGTTCCCGCGAGCTGCTGTTGTGAATGAGGGTCAGAATGTCGATGGCATCGGAGTCTGTTGGACAGGGGCGGAACAGCACAAAATGGCGCTCGCTCAAATGGTACCGGACATCCTCTGGGGCATGTGGATCGAAACGCGTGCAAGAATGAGTGGCCGCGAGGCCGTCAGCGATCCGTTGGAACGATCCTTCGAGTTTGCGAAGATAGGTATCAGCTTGCTCTGATCCCCATTTTTGGGCGGAATAGAGCCAGATTTCAGCCAAGCGCGAATCAGCTTCCGAAGAGCGGTTGTATCGTGCCATGATTAATGTGGCTCCCCGCCATTGGCTTCAAACCTGGCGCGCGCATCGCGACAAATGTCTTCAATCGACCGGTCGGAGTACTCACCGTCCTCAGACTGCTGATATCCGCGCATGAGGCTTTCGTGAGCTTCGGCTGTTGCCAACGGATGGAGTTGGAACGCCCGAACGCAGGCAGCAACCAAGGCATCGGGCGATGAAAAGGTTCCGGAGGCGACTTGGGCGCCAATGAATGGTTCGAGATCTTCGGGCAAGGTGACGTTGAGGCTCATGTCAGCATTCTACTTTCCAGTCGGACAGAAATCAACGCGCACACACGCCTACACCTTCAAAATCCCCAGCGAGCCCAGCACCGCATAGGTGACGAAGACGAGGTAGAGGCCGATGAGGACGATGGCTTTGGGCCGGTTGAGAGAGCGTTTGTGCCAGAGAATGAGCAAGGTCACGAATGTCAGCACCCAGAGCAAAATTCGCAGGCCCAGGATGCCGGGGATGGGTCGGCCGTTTTCATCCAGCATGGAAACCGGCTGCCAATCGGCCATCCAGGAGTAGACGAACAGCGGGATGGACATGCAGATGCAGATGTCGAAGATGTTCGAGCCAAAGGCATTGGAAACCGCGCCGGAATCATCTCCGCGCGAGGCTGCGCCGATGGAGAGAAAGGTGTCCGGAACGCTGGATACCGCGGCGGCCAAAATGACGGCGACGAAAAACGTGGGCACGTGGAGCAAAGCGGCGGTGGCGTAGGTGATTTCCACCAAAAAGTAGCACGCCGCGGCCGCCAAAATGGTGGTGACGCCGATCACGAGCCAGACGGTAACGGCATTGAGCGGCACATTGGCGAATCCGAACAAAATGGGCGCATCTTCCGGCAAGTCGCTCCAATCCTCCTCCTCGCCGGAGCCGGCTTTTCCCGCGCGGAAACGCCTGGCGTCGCTCCACAGCCAGATGAGGTAGATGACGTAGAGTCCCAGGAAAACGACGCCCATCCACCAGTGCATGGCCGGTTGCCACAGAAAAATCAGCAACACCATCTCGCAGACCATGAACCAGACTCCGTCGCGGTGCAGCACCTCCTTTTCCACCTCAATTCGGGGCCGGGCAGGCCGTTTTGCGGCTACCACCAGCGCCACGCAGGCGGGGATGAGGATCATGTTGTAGATGGCGCTGCCGGCAGTGGTCGCAATGGCCGAGCCATAGCCTTCCGCACCCGCGCCGTGACCGGTGCTGGAGACGTCCAGCCCCTTCAGCGCCACGACCACGAAAAAGATGCCGGCAAACAGCTCCGGCATGGAACTGGCCACCGCGTCGAGCGTGGCTCCGCGCACCGATCCGGGGATGTGGTAGCGCTTGCCGATCCATTGCGCGGCTTCTGCAAAAGGATCGCACACCTGCCAAAGCGCGATGGATACGACCGTGGCCCAAGCAAGCATCGCCGCAAGTTGGTGGCCGGTCTGTTGGGCGCCGATTCCAATCGCGATGGCGATGGCGGTGACGATGAGGCCCTTGATGTCGGGACCATCGGTTTCTTCTGCAGGGGCGGGTTCAGTCATGGTTGGGTTGGGAGGCATGCTAGGCTGGCCAGCTTTGCGCCGTTGACAAGAGTTTTCGGCCTAAACCGGCCAAGCCGGAGTTTTAAGCGTCAAGTTTCAAGTTTTAAGCAAAAGAATCACAGGTGACGCTGACGCGGAAATAACTTGGCAGGCGGACTGACGCTCCCCCAACATGGCGGGATGCAGTGCGAGCGGAAACCAAGGCCGTCGTTACTTTGGTGATTACGTACCCGTTTTTAAGCATGGTCCCGACTTTTCGCGGGCTGGTTCCTGGTGAAGCGCAGGGCTTTGCAGCTTTGCGCTATCCCGTTTGGAAGTCTGCTATTTGTTCGAAAAGCCGGTCCGCTCGCACTGCGATTTTCAGTTCAAACGAAATTCAACATGGCCAAGAAATCGCAAAAGAAAAAGACCAAAAAGACCAAAACCCAAAAAACGCTTCTCAACCAAGTGTGCAATCCCGACGCTGCCGGCATCGACGTCGGCGCTGAAGAAATCGTCCTGGCAGTGCCCGCAGATCGCGACCCCGAAGCGGTTCGCACCTTCGGCACCTTCAACGAAGACCTGCGCGAAGCAGTGCAATGGCTCAAGCAATGCTCCATTACCACCGTGGCCATGGAAAGCACGGGCAACTACTGGGTCACCCTCTACCAAGTGCTCGAGGAAAACGGCATCGAATGCTTCGTCGTCAACGCCCGCCACCTCAAATCAGTCCCCGGGCGCAAGAGCGACGTCCAGGACGCGCAATGGATCCAGCGCCTGCATACCGCGGGGTTGCTGCGCAAATCCTTCGTCCCGGACCAAGAAGTGCTCGGCATGCGCTTTTTGCACCGCCAGCGCCAGGAGCTGATTCGCGGCGGATGCCAGGCCATCTTGCACATGCAAAAAGTGTTGACCGAGATGAACGTGCAACTGCACCACGTGATCAGCGACATTGACGGAGTCAGCGGGCGGCGCATCATCGAAGCGATCATCGCCGGCCAGCGCGATCCGGTTTACCTGGAGAGCCTGCGCGACGGACGTTGCAAGACGCCGAAACAAACCGTGATCAAGGCCTTGGACGGCAACTTTCGCCAGGAATACGTTCTATCCCTCCAGCTGGCCTATCAGCGCTGGAAGCAGCTTCACGAGCAAATCGAAGCGATCGAACAGGAGCTCTCCCAATTGATGGCGGCCTACCAAAAGCGCGAAGAACCCAAGCCCGAAGGCCGTTGTTACGCGTTGCAGAACGCAGATTCGGACTCGGCGCCTTCAAGCCCGGCGAGTCTGCCCGTAGCCGGGAGCGTGAGCGCGCGCAAACAAGCCACCAAGCACGAGCCATGCTTCGACATCCGGGGCGAAGCCGCGCGCATTTACGGGACCGACTTGAGCCTCATCCCCGGAGTCTCCAGCGGATTGCTCAGCACGCTGATCTGTGAGATTGGGGGAGGCGATGCGTTTCGGGAGCGCTTCAGCAGTAGCCAGCACTTCACTTCGTGGCTGGGGCTCTGTCCGGACAACCGGATTTCGGGCAGCAAACCGTTAGGCCGGGCCAAAACACGGCGGATCAAGAGCCGCATCTCCGATCAACTTCGGATGTGCGCGATGACGCTGTGGCGCAGCGACAACGCACTGGGCAACTTCTGCCGGCGAATGAAGGCGAAGCTGGGCAAAGCCGAAGGAATCTCGGCAACCGCGCACAAGATGGCCCGAATCATCTATGCGCTGATCACCACCCAACGCAGCTACGAAGAGGAGGTGGTGAGTAAGGTTCCAGAGGCGGTGCTGAAACGCCGAATCAAGAACCTCGAAAAACAGGCCGAAAACCTTGGATATCAACTCGTTGCGGCATAAGCCTTGCCAAGGTTGTTATTTGGAAGTGCCGCTCGTCGGTCGAATTCGACTACCAGGTCGGCACGATGATCGAGCTGCCCCGCGCCGCAAACCGCGAACGAAATTGCAGAAGTCGCCGATTTTTCAGCTTCGGCACCAACGATTTGACTCAAACCTGTGTCGGATTGTCGCGTGACGACAGCGCCGGATTCATGGGCGACTACCAAGAGAACGACGTCTTCGCCAAAAACCCGTTCGCCGCGATCGACCAAGACGGCGTAGGCCAGTTGGTTGAGTTCGGCGAAGTTCTGTCACCGTGCGGGGCTCAACTACGTGAGCTGCTCCCCATTCCGCATTCCGATTGCGCGGATGGCGGCTGCTCAGGCGGTTTTGGGGGAGAAGATTACGTAGTAGGCCCGCGCTTCGCATGGAATTCCTCGATTTCAATGAAAACGGCGACTTGCCGGTTGGCGTCCACCCGTGCTCGTTGGAAGACGCCGTTGCCAAATTTTGGGTTTTTGGCGATTCCTTCGTTCCGCGAACAAATACACGCCGCCACAATCTCCGTCTCCGTAGGTGTTGCCGGGGGTGCTCGCGACCAAATCCTGATCGCCGTCGCCATCCCAATCGAACTCCACACGAAATCGAACGCAAGCAATAAAGTCGTAATCCATGGCTTGTCACCGCACCCAACGAGGCGCAAAGCTAGTAAAACGCTAGAGATCTCATCCTTCAGCGAACTCGGATATCCTGCAAGAATGCAGTAATATCCTTTGTGTTCAACATTTTCACAGGGATAATTGCGTCAAGACGTCTGGTTGTGCTTTTGGGTTGGCGTCCAAAGGTCCAAAACGTTGTTCCGAGCGGGAATTCGTTGTTCCGAGCGGGAATTTAGAGTTTCGGATTTCGAATTTCGTATTTATGCCGCGCCAAGCGTTCGTGCTGCCAAGCATTAGCAGTTGGGCATCCAAGGCTTCACCGCGCGATGCGCCAGCAGACCACTTCACCCCGCTCGTTCTTCAGGAAAATCTTCCCGTCGACGTAAGCCGGATTGTTGCGCGTGATGCCGCCGTGAACCTGGGCGATCAACGTGGGTTCGAACCCGTCTTTGGACACAGGCGCGATTTTTAGCTCACCTTTTTCGGTTACCCAGACCAATTGGCCGCCGATCAGCAAAACCGAGCCGTTTCCGCCTTCGCGCCATCGCAGGCTTCCGTCTGCCGGATTCATGCAGGCCAAACCGCCGCGAAAAAAGCCGTAAACCACGCCGTCGTGCAGGATCGAGGCCGCAAACGCGTGACCGCCGCTGTCCTGGCGCCAGATCTCCTTGGGCGAATCACCGGAAACATCGAAAAACGCGGGACTCAGTCCGTAGCCGCTGTTGATGAGCACTTTGCCGTCGATAAACGTGGGCCGGCAGGCGTTCACGGCCGAGCTTGTTGGCCAGGAAATCGACCACAACCCGGCGCCGGTTTGTTTGTCGCGCGCCAGCAGCCTATCGCCGAGAAAAAACGCGATCGCGTCCTTACCGCGATGCTGAAACAGAACCGGCGTGGCCAATCCCGGCCAACCGTCGTGCTGCCAAATCGCTTCGCCGTTTGCCGCGTTCAGCGCCACACCGCCACCTGCGTTGAAGTAGACCACGTCGCCCAAAATCAGCGCCGATCCCGCCATGCCCCAGGGCCGTTTCCCGCCGGTGAGCGGCAATTGCGTTTCCCAGACGATATCGCCGGTTTTCGCGTCGAGACAGCGGGCTTTCGGCGGATTTTTCTCCAGTTGATAGGACTGAATGTAGACGCGGCCGTCCTTCAGCGAAGGCGTGTGGTTGCCGTGCCATTCGCTCAGGTTTCCCTTGCTCCAGAGCGTTTCGCCGGTTTCAGCGTTCAGGCAGGTCAGGTTTTGTTGGCCGGTGGCGTAGACCAGCGCCAGACCGTTTTCCACCACCACGCCGCCGTTGCCTTTGCCGGTTTGCGCGCGCCAGAGACGTTCGGGTTCATCCAGCAGAGCGAGTTTCGCGCTGGAAATGCCGTCGTTGTTCGGTCCGCGAAGCAGGGGCCAATCGGCGGAAAAAACGCTTGCGGCCAAAGCGAGTAAAATGGAAAGAATCAGTCGGTTTGGTGTCATTGTCAGGGTTGGTTGGTTGGTTGGTTGGTTGGTTGAAGTGTTAGGTTTCTCAGGCTAGTTACCAATGCAGTAGAGCGCCTTTTCCGAGCGCAGATAAAGCCGCCCATCGCTCACTGCGGGAGACGCATTCCAAAGGCTGTCGTCGCCTGCGATCCTGTTGTGCGCCAACAGTTCCAGCTCACGTTTTGCCGCGAAAACCAGCGTTCCGTCCCGCCGCGTCACGATGAAAATGCGGTCGCCTACCACCAGCGGCGAGGCGTAGATGCTCTTGGTCACGGTCACGCCCATGCGCTCGCGAAACACGATGTCGCCGCTCTTGGCATCCAGGCAAATGAGGATGTCGTCCTTGGCGACGTAGACCAAGCCATTCGTCACCGCGGGCGATGACACGGTCGTGGCAATTCTGTCTTTGCGCCAAATTTCGCGGCCGTCAGGGCCGAGCGCCATGGTCGGTCCCGGATAACCCAGCGTCAGGTAAGCCACGTCATCGACCACCGCGGGCGTGTTGCAAACGTAGGCCGGCGGACCGTGGCCCTTCCACTTTTCCGCGCCGGTACGCGCGTCCAGGCCGAGCGTTTGATCGCGCGAAGTAGCCAAAACGACGTCACCCAGAATAACCGGCGTATTGTAGCACTGGACGATGCCGCCGGTGCGCCAAACTTCCTCGCCGCTAGCCTTTTTTAGACCGATGAACTCCTTGCTCTCGGAGCTGGCGTTGACGATGAGGAGGTCTTCGAACAATGTTAGGGCGCCGCCGGAACCGAACCCGCCCGTGCTCCGGCCCACGCCGGTAAAGTGCCAGAGTTGGTTGCCGGTGAAGTCGTAAGCCAGCGCGCCTTCCTTGGCGTAGAAAACGTAAACCGCCTTGCCGTCGGTCACCGGGGTGTGGGAGGCGTAGCCATGGTGAAGCAAGAAGCCGTCGTAGCCCTGGACGCCGTGGGTGGCTTGGTGGGTTTTGGTCCAGAGAATCCTGCCGCTGGCCTTATCGAGGCAAATCAGATGACGTTTCAGGTTAGCCTGATCGCCCGGATTTTGTTCGGATTCGCCGTAGCCTGAGTAGCTTGTCAGGAAAATGCGATCGCCCCAGATGATGGGGCTGGAGGAACCTTTGCCGGGCAAATCGGCCTTCCAGCGCAGATTGCGGGATTCGCTCCATTCACTGGGGATTTTGTCAGGATTGGCGGCGATTCCGGCGTTGTTCGGGCCACGGAACTGCGGCCAGTTTTCCGCGAAAGCTGGAATCAGGCTGAGGAAGAACGTCAGAACGATGAATCGAGTCATTTTTTCGTTTTGTTAGGCTAAAACTTCACGCACCACGCCGGTGGAATCCTGAAACCCATCGCCCACCGGCACTTCGGCGCGGTCGAGCATGGTTCGCCAGACGTTAGCGCAAGGCACATCGTTGAGCTTGGCGTGCGTTTGGTGGCGAACGCCTAGCGCCGAACCGCCGAAAAGCGTCGTCGGCAGCCGGTCGCGCGAATGGTCGATGCCCATGCCGCTGGTGAAGGCGAGCATCGTGCGGTCGAGCAGCGTTTTGCCATCGGGTTCCTGGATTGATTGCAGTCGCGATAGAAACTGCGCCATGAAGCCCATGTTGACCTCATCGACCTTGGCTAGTTCGTCCAAATTCCTAGGGTCATTGTTATGGTGCGTCAGCCCGTGGTAACCCTTGGAGGCGCCGTGGCAGTCGAAAATCTCACCGCCCTCGGTGCGCACCATGTAGGTGATGACGCGGGTCGAATCGGTCTGAAAAGCGAGCGTAATGAGGTCGAACATCAGCTTCGAGTAGGTTGGGTAGTCGAACTCGCTGCTACCTCGGGAATAGGGCCGCGAATAGTCGCCAAGGGTGACATCCGGCTTGGGTTTGGTGGACCAGTCGATGTTGCGCTGGAGCTGCTTCTCGACCTCCCTGACACTGGTAAAATATTCGTCCAACTTCTCGCCGTCGGCACTGCTAACTTGGGATTCGAGCCGATTGGCCTTTTCCTTGACCAAATCCAAAATCGAGCCGCGTTGGCGAAAGGCGCGGTCGCGCTCGCGGCGCTCGCGGGCATTTTCCACGTTGAAGAGGCGCCTGAAAATGACATGCGGATCGTTCTCGGCAGCGAGCGGGATGCCCTTGTCACTCCAGGAAAGTGTGTTCATGTTGCCGCCGTAGCCGGTACCGCGCTGGATTGACAGTTGCAGCGAAGGAAAGCGCGTTTCCTGCCCGATATGCTGGGCCGCGACCTGGTCAGCGGAGATGGAATTGACGATTCCGGTCGGCGTTTTGCCTTTGTTGCCGGTGAGAATCGTGTAGTCGCCCTGGTGCGAGCCGCCGTGTTCGAGGTAGGTGCCGGAAAACGCGGTAAACTGGGATTTGTGCGCTTCGAGCGGGCTGAGAATGCGGCTGAGTTGCGCGGTTTGGCCCTCGCCCTCGGGGAAAAACTGCCGCATATTCATGCCGATACCATAGCCCATGAATGCCATGCGCGGCGGAATCTTGGCGGTGGCGCTTTGGGCGAGAGCCGTGGCGGGCATCATCGCCTCCAACATGGGCAGAGAGAGGGCGGCGCCAGTGGCACGAAGTATGGTGCGGCGTGAGAGGGGCTGATTTCGTTGAATGGAAGGATGTCGGTTCATGGCAACGCGAGTGTTTCTCATTATCCTACCTCGCGCCGGGATTCTTTCGATGAAAACACCGAGTCAGAATTTGTTCAGCACAAAGCCAACTCCAAAATGCAGCGCAATTTTCAACCGTCATTTTGTTCGAAACGCCTCCGTTTTGACGATCGCGCGGATCAACGAACTCATCGTGTGCCCATTTTCGTCCATCTGGTGGACCAAATCCTGAATCGTGGCATCGTCGCTAGGCTCTAACATGCGTCCCAACGCGTAGGTCAGCATCTTCTCCGCCAAGCCGCGCTCAAACCGCTCCCCCTGCGCGGTAACGGCCGCCTTGAACTCGAAAACTCGGTCCCATTCGGCAACCGGCCCGAGGTCACAATCGGCGGCGGGTTGCGATGCCAGAGTTGATTGTCCTCGCCATCCTGAACATCGCGCCACAGTCCTACCGCGTTGAAATTCTCCAACGCCAGACCGTACGGGTCGATCGTCCGGTGACACCCGGCGCACGCCTCGATCTGCTGATGCTGAAGCAACCGTTCGCGCACTGTCAGGCGCTCTCCTCGCACGTTAGGCTCCACCTCACCCGCGTTCGGCGGCGGGGGATCGGGTGGGTCGTTGAACAACACGCTGAGCAGGTACTTACCGCGCTCCACTGGCTTGGTCCGCGCGCCGTCAGCGCCCCAGAGATGCACCCCGGCCATCCCCATCAGCCCGCCGCGCGGCGAATCCGCGGGCAGTTCCACCAGAAACCCTAAAGCGCCTTTTTGTTGATTTCTTGGAAAGATTGACCGGTTCGCGGATGAAGAGCCAAAGACCTTCCTCTCTTCACCATGCGAACCATCCGCCACCACTTCCTTTGCATCCTCCTGCTCTTGCCTTTGGCCGGGCACGCCGAAAACTGGCCGTTTTTCCGCGGCCCAAATGGAAACGGCATCGCCGATTTGAAATTCAACCCTGTCGATGACCCGGAAATCGTCTGGAAAGAGAACGTCGGTCATGGCGGCGAGTGGGGCGGCGCGCCGGTGGTGGCCAATGGCAGGCTCTTCATCCACGGCGGCCGGGGAACGACTCCCGGGCAGGTGCATCTCCTCTGCCTGGATGGCAAGACCGGGAAGGAAATCTGGAAGGCTGGTCCGTATCCCCGAACCGACACCGCGCCCTCAATTCATCTCGAAAGTGGCCGGATTTTCACTCTCGACGGAGCACGCGTGGTTCGTTGCCTCGACCTCAATGACGGCGCGGAAATCTGGACCGCGGTACAGCTTCCGGATTCGACCGAACGGCGTAGTTGGGGCCATGCGGGTTCGCCGGTGTTGTGGGAGGATCTGGTTTTTGTGAATGTGGGCTACGGAGCCGCGTTGCAGCAGTCGACCGGCGAGGTCGCGTGGCACTTCGATGGGTATTCCGGGATGGCGACGCCGGTTCTCTTCGAATACAAAGGCAAACCGGCGGTAGCGTTTTTCGGCGGCGACCAATGCATTGGGCGAGACGCCAGGACAGGCGCGAAATTGTGGGCCATCCCGTGGAAGACTCAGTACAACGCGGCGGATCCTTTGATTTTTGATAGCGGGAACAAGGTTTTTCTCAGTTGCGGTTATCGCGGCTTGTATGATGTGAGCGAAGGTGATGCGAAGGAGATATGGTTTCATGATGGGAAGCAAGATGTCGGCTCCCATGGCTGGTTTGGGGGATTCTATCATAACGCCGGCCTATATATGATGACCTCCGAAGGGATTGCTTGTGTGAATCAAGCGGACGGCAGCCTGATTTGGCGCAAGGGCCCGCGCGGCTTTCTCATGAAACTAAGCGGTCAAATTGTCCTCTCGGATTGGAATGGGTTGATGCAGGTTTTCAATCTCAGTGCCGATAACCTGGAGGAAACGCTCCGGGCGCAGGTTGCCGGGCGTGAAACCTGGAATTCTCCCGCCTATGCCGATGGGCTCTGGTATGCCAGAACCAAATCCGGCGATTTGTTTTGCGCTAGAGTTAGTGAATAACCCAACCCCTGCGACCGATGAATATAACTCGTGAAACCATGCACCAATCCGCGCCAATCTTGGGTCTGTTGCTGATCATCTTCAGTTTGTCCTCTCTCCACGCCGAAAACTGGCCACAATTTCGCGGCGCGAACAGCCAGGGCGTTTCGACCGAAACGAATCTACCCACCAAGTGGAGCGAAACGGAAAACATCCGTTGGAAGGTGCAGCCCGGCCGCGGCGCATCCAGCCCGGTGGTTTGGGGCGAAAAGCTGTTCCTAACCTCCTACTCCGGCTACGGTCTTAGCAAGGAAACTCCGGAAAAACCGGAAGACCTCACGCGCCACCTGATTTGCTACCACCGCGATACCGGTGAGCTTCTTTGGAAGAAGGACGTGCCGAATCGTGGCGAGGTCCGCGGCGCCAACGACACGGTTCGCGCCCACGGCTATGCATCGCACACCCCCGTTACCGATGGGGAGGCGATCTATTGCTGGTTTGCCACGCATGGCGCCGTTGCTTTCGATCTAGATGGCAATCAACTCTGGCAATCGGAGACGTTTCCCAAGCGCAACAATATCTTCGGCTCCGGAGCATCGCCGGTGTTGTTCGAAAACCTCCTGCTGGTGAATGCGGATCTGGAAGGCGGCCTTTTCGTCGCGTTTGATAAAAAGACGGGCCGCGAAGTTTGGCGCAGAGAGGGTATCGCCTCCTATACAACGCCCGTCCTTGCCCGGCCGGCGAACGGTCCGGAATTGATCCTGAATCGCAAAAACAGCCTGGCCGGATTCAATCCGCGAACGGGTGAGGACCTTTGGTTTTGTTCGCACGAGCGCAACGGTTATATCATCCCCACGCCAATTGTCCAAGGAGAGATGGTTTATGCGTATAACGGAACGGGTGAGAAGTTGATGGCCGTGAAAGCCGGCGGGCGTGGTGACGTAACCGAAACCAAGCTTTGGAATCATCTGGTGACCAGCAACGTCCCATCTCCGGTGTTTTCGGACGGTCACGTCTATATGCCGAACAACGATATCCTCCACTGCGTCCGTGCGAGCGACGGAGAGCTAATTTACAGAGAACGCCTGCCGCAAATCCGCAATCCCTACCCATCGCTGCTCGCCGCGGACGGCAAGATCTACATCACCGGCCGTCACGGATACACCTCCGTCGTCAAATCGGGACCGAATTTCGAGGTGCTGGCGACCAACTATATTTCCGATGAGCCCGTCGGCGCTTCCATCGCGGTAAGTGACGGCAAACTCTTTCTTCGAACCTGGGATTGGCTTTATTGCATCGGCAACTAACCCAACCACTTGAAATCATGCGAACTATCCTACTTCTCCTCGTCACGACACTGTTAGCTAACGCGGAAAACTGGCCGCAATTCCGTGGCGCCAACTGCCAGGGCGTTTCGAGCGAAACCAATCTGCCGGAAACCTGGAGCGAAACGGAGAACGTGCTTTGGAAAGTCGATTTGCCCGGCCGCGGATCGTCCAGCCCGGTGGTTTTGGGTGAAAAGGTGTTCCTGACCTCGTACACCGGCTACGGCTTCAACAACAAGGCGCCGGTGGGCAAGCCCGAAGACCTGATGCGGCATCTCCTATGTTATCATCGCGATACGGGAAAGCTGCTCTGGAAGAAGGACGTGCCGAATCGGGGCAAGGTCCGCATCTACGAGCACTTCATGGGGACCCACGGTTATGCCTCGCACACGCCGGTAACGGATGGCAAGACGATCTATTGTTGGTTTGGCAGTCACGGCGCGGTTGCGTTCGATTTGGACGGCAATCAACTCTGGGAAAACTCGCCGTTCGACATGAGCCCAACCACGTTCGGATCGGGCGCATCGCCGGTTTTGTTCGAAAACCTGGTTCTCTACAACGCCAATCTGGAAGGCCGCCTGTTTGTCGCCCTGGATCAGCAAACCGGCAAAGAGGTGTGGCGCAGAGAACGAATTGCCTCCTACACAACGCCGGTTTTCGCCAAATTGGAGAGCGGACCGGAAATGATCATCAACCGCGGTAACAGCCTCGCCGCGTTCGATCCTCGCACGGGCGAAGATCTCTGGCACTGCTCCCACGAGCATCGCGGTTATATTATCCCAATCCCAATCGTCCGGGAGGACATGGTCTATGCCTACAATGGCAACGGCCACGACCTGATGGCGGTGAAAGCAGGCGGCAGGGGCAATGTATCCAGCGCGAAACTTTGGAGTTATCTCCTTTCAAACACCGTTCCATCTCCAGTGTTTGCGGACGGTCTTATCTATATCACCAACCAGTCGATTCTTCACTGCATCCGTGCTAGCGACGGGGAGTTAATCTACAAAGAGCGCTTGCCGAGAATTCGCGATCCCTATTCATCTCTCCTCGTAGCGGATGGAAAAATCTATCTCACCGGCCGGCGTGGAACGACTTCCGTGGTCAAAGCCGGCCCGAGTTTTGAATTGCTCGCCACCAATATCATCGCGGGAGACGATAGCTACTTTAACGCATCGCCCGCCGTGAGCGAAGGCAAGCTTTTTATCCGTTCCCAGGATTGGCTCTATTGCATTGGGGATTGATCCGTCGGGGTCACTCAAGGTGCTGGGAACAAGGGCAAGCACCTCTTGCAGCATGTTGTCTTCCCAGGCGACATGATTGTCGCCTCCAGGTACCAATTCCCCAGCAAGTTGACCTCTCACCCCAACTCCGTCACCGTCCCCGTGCTCGAAGCGAATCGCTCCACCTCCAGGCCCAATTTCTGCATCATGCTCACGAACACATTGCACAACGGCGCATTGTCCACGCGGTCGCGCGCGATATGACGTCCGTGCTGGAAATCACCACCGGCGAGGATCACGGGTAGGTTGCGATTGTCGTGACTGCTCGCATTGCCGAGATTGCTGCCGAACAAAATCATCGTCGAATCCAGCAGCTTCCCACCGCCTACCGCGTCCTCGGCACCTTTCAGCCCGCGGAGAAAGTCGGCCAGCGCGCGCAACTCCTGCTCCTCGATGATGCGCAGTTGGTCGATCTTCGACGGATCGCGGCCGTGATGGGTCAGGTTGTGATGGCCCTGGCTGACGCCTTCGATCGGCGGCGCGGCGTTGCTGCCGTCAATGCTAAGCGTGATGATGCGAGTCGAATCGGTCTCGAAGGCGAGGCGGATCATGTCATACATCAGGCGGCTCTGGCCGATGATGTCGGCGGCGGGCGCGTCGATGGGAGGATCGGCCGCGACGGTGGCTTTCGGCTTGTGCTCCCAAGCTTCGGCTTTGACCAGCCGGCCTTCGACCTCGCGCACCGCGGTGAGGTATTGGTCGAGTTTATCGCGGTCGCGAGCGCCGAGTTTGTTCTGCAAGCGCTTGGCCTGCTCGGCTACGGCATCCATCACGCTGCGGCCCTCGCGAAGCCGTTCTACCTGACGAATAACCTCGTCTTTGGTTCCCTGGACGAACAACTTGGCAAACAGCCGCGCTGGACTGTGTTCGGCCGGAATCTGTACGCCGCCGCGCGTCCAGGACAAGCTGCCGTATCGCGTGCCGAGGGCGAGGAAGGGAAAGCGCGTGTCCGGCTCGTGCTGTTCGAGGATGAATTGATCGAGCGAGATGGTGTTCCTGAAACTGCTACTGGCGGGATGCGGCGCGGCGGTGAGGAAAGTGGCCTCAGCCGAGTGACCGCCATCGACTCCGGGATGGGAGAGGCCGGAAAAGATGGTGAACTCGTCGCGCAAATCGGCGAGCAGATCGAGATACGGCGTCGATTCGTAGTTGCGTCCCGCGGTATCGGGAAAGAGCAACGGCGCGTGCAGGCCGTAGGTCGTGCAGACGGTGAGGATGCGTTTTGGCGCTGTGGTCGGCTGCTTCGCGAACCCGGCGGGGATCATCGCATCGAGCAAGGGTAGGCTGAGTGCGACGCCGGTACCGCGGAGGAAGGTGCGGCGGGGGAGGGGAGAAGCCGGAGCAAATGTCGGCGGGTGATGGTTCATTTGCGATCGTTTGGGTTGACGACGACGATAGAACCCCAACGGCGGCGGATGGTTGCGGGCTCGACGCGCCCTTGGACTGCGGCAGCCTGCTGCCGCTTTCATCGAGGCAACCCTGCTGCCGGGCCATCGTCAAAAGGCTCCCCCGGCCATTCGACGTCCCATTCACCCCTGCCCTGCGCAGCAGGCTGCGCCGGCCTCGAAAGCGGCAGCGGGCTGCCGCAGTCCAAAGGGGAGTCACTTAGTTTGAAAGGCCTCACTCCGAACGATTCCGCGAATTAGCGAGCTGAGCGTGCGCCCGTTATCGCCCATCTGCCCGACCAATTCCTGAATCGTAGCATCGTCGGTAGGCTCTAACATGCGTCCCAAGGCGTAGGTCAGCATCTTCTCCGCCAAGCCGCGCTCAAATCGCTCCCCCTGCGCGGTAACGGCCGCCTTGAACTCGGCGAATGTCGAAAACTCGGTCCCATTCGGCAACCGCCCTTGGGTCACGATCGGCGGCGGGTTGCGATGCCAGAGTTGGTTGTCCTCGCCATCCTGAAAATCGCGCCACAGGCCTACCGCATTGAAATTTTCCAATGCTAAGCCGTAGGGATCAATCGTCCGGTGACACCCGGCACACGCCTCGATCTGCTGATGCTGCAACAGCCGCTCGCGCACGGTAAGCCGCTCTCCTCGCACGTTAGGCTCGACTTCGCCCGCGTTCGGCGGCGGCGGATCGGGTGGATCGTTGAACAACACGCTGAGCAGGTACTTACCGCGCTCCACTGGCTTGGTCCGCGCGCCGTCAGCGCCCCAGAGATGCACCCCGGCCATCCCCATCAGCCCGCCGCGCGGCGAATCCGCGGGCAAACTCACGCGTCGAAACGCCTCGCCCTGGACGCCGGGAATTCCGTAGTATTTCGCCAACTGGCCGTTCGCCATCGTCCAATCGGAATCGAGAAAATTCAGGACCGATTCGTCGCTACACAGGATCTCTCTGAAGAATGCGTAAGCTTCTTCCTCGATCGCGGAGATGATTCCGCCGAACGCAGGAGCGTGGAAACTTTGGCGATAAATCCCCTCGTCGGGCCGAAAGCGGCTGAACTCATCGACTTTGAGCCACTGACGCGCGAAATCACTCACCAACGCCTCCGATTTTGAATTGGCCAACATGCGCGTTACCTGCGCGTCCAGGTTTCGCGTCAATTCCCCGCGCCCCGCTAGCGCGAGCAACTCGTCGTCCGGCATCGAACTCCACAAAAAGTAGGAAAGCCGAGTCGCCAGCTCAAACTCGCTCAGTTTTCGGATTTCGGATTTCGAGTTTCGGATTTCCTCCGGCTCTAACAGAAACAAAAACTCCGGCGAGCACAGAATCGCCACCAACCCAGCCTTGAGCGCCGCTTCAAAACGCTCCCCGACCGCCAACTCCGCCACCACGATCTCGCGATAGCCCGCTACTTCGTCCGGCGTCACCGGCCGCCGAAACGCCCGGGGCAACAACCGCGCCAAAATCGCCTCAGCGTAGCCGATGGTGTGTTTGTCAGGATCATCCCAGCCTTCGTGAAAAAGCAACTGCGTGCTTGCGGGCGGAAACGGCTCTTGGATTGGCCCCTCGATCTCGATCCACTCCAAAAACGCCCGCGGTAACTTGCTGCGATCCACCATGTGCGGCTTCGCGGCGGCGCCTGGGATGCCCGCCGCCAACAGCGACCCTTCCGCCATCCCAATTCCCCTCAGCCGCGTCGCCTCGCCCGTTCGCCCGGCGCGAAAATGCTCCGCGGCCCGGTCGCCAATCAGCCTGCGCGCCTCCTGTGCCCGAAAATGCTCTTCCCCACGCACAAAACTCACCTGAAACGACGCGCTCACCAACGGATCGAAGCTCTCGGTCCACTCATAAACCTCGGGCGCATCCACCGGCGCGGTGAGATGCAGCCGCTTACGCTTCGCCCCACGCATCACATCGACGTAAACCGGTTGGTTAGCCTCCCCACCGCTCGCGCCCGCCTTGAGCCTAACGTTGTAACGACCCGCAACCGGCAAATTCTTCCCAACGACCTGGGAAAACGGCAGAACCAGCCCGCCATCGTCCTTGAGGCTGCTGCGGTAGAGGAAAAAGCCGTTCTCAGCACGCTGGTAATATCGCTCCGGCCGGTGGCGGAGGTCCTTGTAGTGAAACCGAGTTGTCATCCGCGGCACCGGATCGGGCCGCGTCCGTACCGCGCGACCGGCCACGAGCTTGGCCGTCTCGAAATAATCCTCCAGCAGCGAGGGATCGAGCAACAGCGCCTTGCTCACCTTGTTGAACCCTTCCAACTTGCCATCCGGCGGCAACACATCCTCCGGCCGCGCGCCTTCGACAAACGTAACCGCGAGCAAATCGCGCACCGTGTTGGCATACTCCGTCCGGCTAAGCCTGCGGAGCAACCGCCGCCCGCCCGTGCTGTTGGCGCTGGCGTGCATCGCGCGCAGGTTTTCGGCGATCCAGCGCGATACCGCGATCACCTCGTCCGCTTTCGGCTGAGGTTCATCGTCAGGCGGCATTTCGCCGAGGTTGAGGTTGTCGCGCACTTCGATCCAGGCCGCGGCCGTGCGCGATTGGCTGAAATCGCTCGTTAGGGTGTCGAGCCGCAAGTTACCGCGTTGCCGGTCGGGGCCGTGGCACTTGACGCAGTGTTTTTCGAGGAACGGCTGGATGTCGGCGTCAAAATCGGCGGCCCACGCAAACGGAGCGATCAACAGGAAGACAAAACGGAGGGGCATCACTTACACGTATCCGCGTCTACCGGGGTTTTCTTTCGCAATTTCGCCAACATTAAAATCGCTAATCTATTGGAGCTTGGAGTGGGTGGGTCTGAATCGTTCGGGTCAAAGTGATATTCAAATTAAACCCAACTGCCGTCGCAACGAGCGACATTTCTCGACCACTTTACGCCATTCTGCACTTGTTAGGATAGTTTTCCGGTATTTTACCGTTGCCGGACCGTTTCGGGTTACTTCGAGCCCCAGCTCTTCGGCAATCTTGAGAGGAGTCATTCTTCCCTTGCGTTCGATTTTGGCGACATTACGAACCAGCTTGTCGGTTGGTTGGATTGTCGTCTTTAGGGAGCCAAAAGCCAAGGATGGCCCAACCGATCTCTTTGTAGGCGATTTTGGCTTCCCAGCCTTTTTCTTAGAAGGGATGCGCCGTTTTTTAGACCGCTGGCTTTTGGTCTTTCCAGAGGGAGAGGGCACGAACTGCTCCTGGAATTTGCAAATCTCATCTACGACTTCATCGAATGGAGGTGGAGTCTCAAAGAACATAATTTGCATGCCATCGTAGTCCCGTTTCCAGTTCTGCAGCTTATTAGGGGGAGGACGCAAGATCAGGCTCTCTGGCTTCAGGTCCAGGTGATTTACGTGACGGGACGGATGCCAATCCGCACGATCAGTCATGACTTTATCGAAAATTGCGAAATCGACATAACCTGAGCGAACGAGGCACATCAAATCGTAGTAGTGTCGCGAATAGTGTTCCCGAACGTTTCCATCAAGAGTGTTTTGTTCGTGAACCGCCGCGGCTTTTTCCCAAAAGGTACGAGTTGGAAGCAAGGTCTCGACTTGAAAACTGCCGTCAGACATGAGGTCGGGAAACTGCTCTGCTACAAATGATGAAATCGGTCGGGATTCAGACGGCTCGCGCTCGGCTTTCGGGCTGATTTCGATCTTTACGGTTGGTTTGTTGTAACTCGAAGCCGGAAAATCAACCGTAGTTGGGAAGTGAAAGAGAACGGTATCAGGCTTGTTCTTTTCTGAAAGACATTCCAGTTTCCAGCCTTCGGAGCTTCCTGTTGCTTCGCGAACCGCCTGATCTAGCGCCAGCAAAAACACGTCACCAATCTGCTTACGACACTTCCTTTTGAGTGACTTAATTCTGTTGTCGCGTTGACTCTTGCTGAGTTCTTTAACCGTGGGATCAGACCCTGGATCGCCCTGCACGACGCCAAGCCATTCCCGAGAAATCGCCAAATCAATATCCTCCGAAAAGCGCTGGATACATCCAAATGCTTTGGAAAGGGACGTCCCCCCTCGAAAGGTGAAATATTCACCGAACGCTTTGTTTTGGAAGATGAAACGAAGCGTCCAGCAGACCCAAAAATCCTTCTCCACCAAATGCGCATCCAGCCCGCATCGGGCGGCGGTTTCCTCAAAAACTAAAAGTCGCTCCTTCTTCTCTTCCTGGATCAGTGTGTTCATGATTCGTTGTCAGGCTCCCTAACAAGATCATTAAATATCTCCCCAATCCAGACAGGTGCAAAGCGAATATCCTTTACCAATTGCTGTTTTTCCGGGTCCGTCAGGCGGGAGCGGAGACTTTCCACATGGTTTTCATCAACTTGCGACTTCCCAAGAAAGCGCAAGGCTTGGATAACAAGGCCACTAATGCGACCTGCCGTTTGCATGTTTTTGGGCGTCGTTTGCTTGAGCTGAATTTGCTGATTTCCAATCGTTACCTTGCGAGTTGCCCCATCGGTTAGGAACACAATTTTCGCTGGAACCTGCTCGGTAAGGCCGAGCAAATTTGCTGCGTAGGCTCCGGATGGCTGAATTTTTGAGGCCGATTCCCGTGCTAAAGCCTGCGCGATCTCGTCTGGGCTTGGGGAAACGAGCCCAACGAGTCGGCTGGTACGCGGGTAATCGTAAAGGCCTCGGGCTAAGCGGCGAATTGTCTCCTTTTCAACGAGTCGGGAGAGTGCCATTGATACTGCTTTCTGGTTTCCCAAGTCTTTGAAGTCATTTGGAGTAAGCACCCAACCCCTGCCTTTTCCGTAAATTCGGCTAAGTAGCTTATAATGTGTTGATTGTGTCAATTTATAGTTCGAGGGTTTGTGGCAAAAAATACCCATTTTTTGCCACATGAAAAGCAGATTTTTCACCGGGAGTGAGCTGAAGATCGGCGCGCCAATCTAACGCGGTAGCCCGCGAAGCCCCTCGGACTAACGCTGAACCTTCACCTCCACCTGCGGCCGGACCTCTTTGAACCTCGCAATACCCGCCTCCGTAACCGCCGAACCCCGATGAATCTCCACCGTCCGCAGTTTCGGCGCCTCCGCGAGCAAGAGTAGCCCGGCGTCGGTGACTCCAGCCGGTCCGCCGCCGCGGTAGGTGCCGAGCGTCACCTGTTGAAGCTGCGGCAAGTAGCCGAGGTAACGCAGCCCCTCGTCCGTAAAATCGCGACTTGCGATGTGGATCCTGCGCAAACGCGGTAAATCCGCTACGACGTCGAAATTCTTCCCCGTGATTCCGCTCGGCATCTGCAAACTCAGATCCTCCAGCCACTTTGGCGCCCAGAGGTGACGAATGCCGGCCTCGGTCACTTTCGCGCTTTCGCCGATCACCAGCCTTTGGCGCAGGGAGGCGATCGAGCCGATGTGCTTCATCCCTTCGTCGGTCAAATTCGGGTTGCCGATCGTCAACTCCAGCAGGACCAGGCCACGCAACGCCGCCGCGGTAGCGTCCCCGGCCTGCGAGCCGCCCAGGTTCAACTCGGTGAGCTGCTTCATCGACCCTAACGTTGCCAAATCCGCATCGCCCAGCCCGTCGAGACGAGCTAAGCCGAGTTCGCGCAGTTTCGGCAAACGCGCGAGCTGGGCCAACCCCGCGCCGGTCAGTTGCGGCTCGCGCGCGATCAGAATCTCGAGCCCCGAGAACTGCGCCGCCAGCGCCGCGCCCTCGTCGTTGAGCCGATTCAGGCGCAATTCGCGCAACGGCGCACCGCGAAACGCGCTGAGGGACGTTCCGTTGGCCTGACAAGCCTCCAAATTCAACGTTTCCAGCCGCGAAAACTCAACCTCGGTCAGCGCCGCGAGAATCTCCGCATCGCCAAAATTCGGGTTGCCGAAACGCAGCCGGGTGAGCCGCGGTAGGCAGGGAAACGTGCGCAACAACTCCGGCGTTAGGTTCGTCTCGCTGCTCAGCGCCAAACCGGTCAGCTCGTCCAGCGCCGCAAGCTGCGCGTAGGCCTCGGCCGGCGCGCCGGAATCGCAATTGTAGATCTCCAGGCTACGCAACGCGGGGATTTTGGCGATGTGACCGATCACCTCAGGCGTTAGCCGATCCCGGCCATCGAAACGCAAAAAGCGCAAACGCGGTAAATCCGGCAAACGCGCGAAAATCCCGTCCGGCGCCCCGCGGAAAAAACTGACCGAGAGCCAATTTCCGCCCTCCGCACGACACTCGCTGTTCGGCGCCGCAAACACCACCTGGCGCGCCGATTTCCACTTCTCGGCCCACGCCTCGCCTGCCGCAAGCTGCTCAGCAGAGCCTTCGCGGATCACGCGGAATCCTACGTAGCACGCCGCCTCCTTCGCCTCCAGGTAGGCGCGCGTCTGTGCCCGGCAAATGCCTGGCGACACGTTCCAGGCACCCCCGCGGATGTTGCGCCAATCGTAGCCCTCCGCCGGATTCCAGCGCTCCGTCACCACGGGGTCAAAAACCGGCTCGCGCAGGCGATTGCGCGTCTCCTTGGCGCGGCTGTAGGCGTTCTCGTCATAGCGATCCTGACACCATTCCCAAACGTTGCCCAACGTGTCGTGCAACCCCCACGGATTCGCCGCATACCGACCGACCTCAGCCGTGCAAACCGCGCCATCGCCCGGCCCGTTGACGTACCAACTGTGCATCGCCAACCCGCGATGAGCCGCCTCAGCATCCGCATCCGCGATATTGGCAAAACGATGAATCTGCCCGCGATACTCGTCGCCAAAATGGTAGATCGTGTCGCTTTGAGCCTGCGCCGCGTATTCCCACTCCGCCTCGGTCGGCAGCCGGTAGGTTGCGTTCTCTTTTTCGCTAAGCCACCGGCAAAACGCCTGCGCGTCCTCCCAACTCACACACACGACCGGATGCCGCGGCGTCTGCGCGAAGCCAGGCGATTTCCAGCTACACTCCGCCTTCTGCTCGAACGGCCGATGATGCGCCGCGGTAGCGATCGGCTCACCCGGTTCCAGCAGCCAACCAATCGCCCCGCGGCCGGATTTCTCCGCCGTCGTGACATAACCAGTCGCCTCGACAAACTGCGCGAACTGCCCCACCGTCACCTCGTGCTTCGCGATCCAAAACGGCTTCGTGATCGCCACCAAATGCGACGGCGCTTCGTCCGAACCATAACGCCTCGGGTGATCCACCTCCATCACCTCCTGGAACCGGCCGCCCGCCGGCCGTCCCATGCGAAAAACGCCTTCGCGCACCGGCACAAGCTCCATGCCGAGCGAATTCGTCGCCGATTCCTGCGCCGCGGCGCTTACCGCGAGCAACGACGACATTGCCAAGTAGACGATTCGATTCATTGCCCGATACAATAGAGCGAATCCGGCGTACGAAAGTAAAGTTTCCCGTCGCTCGGCGCGATTGACGCCGAATGCACCTTTGTCTGCTCGCTTTCAAAACGGTTCATCGCGATCACCTCAATGTCCGTCGTCCCGCGAAAGAGCACGGTTCTGCCACTTGCGTCCGTCATGTAAACCACATCCCCCGCCAGCAACATCGACGATCGAATCCGCCCTCCGACATCGAAGCGAGTCCCCGGCGGCCGCGCAAACTTTTGCTCGTTGAGCACCTCACCATCGCTCGCGCGGATTGAATTGAAGAGCCAATCGAAGGAGTAGATGTGACCATCATGCAACACGCCCGAGGCCATTGGCGAAGCGCGCGGTTTCGCAGCCCAACGCGGTACTTCCACCGTCCCGCTGCTGTTCACCAGAACCGCGGCCAAGGCGTGATCGCCAGAACCGTGAATGTAAACCTCATCACCGCCATCGTAGAGCGCCACCGGCACAATATAGCCGTTACGCTTGTTGTGAAATTCCCACTTCAACTCACCCGTTTTCGGATCGAATGCCCACGCTCTCTGATGGCCGCTGACGATCATCACCTTGCCCGCCAAAACCGGCGTCGTGTAGGAGGCCTTGATGTTGGGAATCCGCCAAACCTCGCGCCCGCTCGTCTTGTCGAACGCAACCACCATCTCCTCCTCCATGCTCGCGTTCACGATCAGCAAATTCTCAAAAACCACAGGCGACGCCGCGGAACCGTAGCTGCTCGGGATGAATTCGTAAGGACCGGCATCCCAAAGCTGACGCCCGTTCATGTCGAAAACCACCACGCCGTGCGTCGCGAAAAAGCAGTAGACCCGCTCGCCATCCGTCACCGGCGTGTGCGCGGCGTAACCGACATTCGTCATCGCTTTTTCGTAGGGCCGCACATTACCACGATTCGGCACGTCCTTCTTCCAAAGCGTCTCGCCGGTGTTCTTGTCGATGCAGATGAGGTGACGCACCAAATCCGCCGGATCGCCGGGATCTTCGATGCGTTCGCCATAGCCGGAGAACGACGTGATGAACAACTTGTCACCCCAAATGATCGGGCTGGAAAAACCTTGGCCTGGCGGCTGGATTTTCCACTTCACATTCGTCGTGTCGCTCCACTCGGTGGGGAAATTGGTTTCGGAAGCGACGCCTTGGGCGTTCGGACCGCGAAACTGAGGCCAGTTTTCGGCGAAAGCTGGAAACGTGGCCAAAACCCAGGTTAGGGCGAGAAATCCTGGAATCCTCCAGGTTGGCTTGGATTTGGTGGGCGAAATCAGGGTCATCTTGGAAGGGTTTGATGGTTCGATTAGGGCAGGTTTTACTTGGAAACTTGAACGCACACCAGCTCTCCTTTGTGGTTGCGCACGTAAAGTTTGCCTTCCCAGTATGCTGGGACATTTCGCGCTTGGGGACGATGAATCTGGGCGCGGCTTAGCTCCACGAAGGCGGATTCCGACGGCTTGCCGACGATCATTTCGCCTTGCTCGCTGAGCAGGACCATCTTGCCGCCGAGGACGAGGACGGAGTCGGCGCGGGGCGATTTCCACTGGTTCCAGAGATGCTCGCCGGTTTTGAGATCCAGGCGGATGAAGTTGTTGGCGAAGGCGTAGAGTTCACCACCGTACCAAACGCCGCTGCTGTAGACATGGGCGCCCTGCTGATGAAACCAGATTTCCTTGGGTTCATCGCCGGAAACGTCCCAGAGGGCCCGGCCCATGCCGTAGCGGGTGCAAAGAAACACCTTGGAGTCGTCCTCGACGAAAACGGGATCGCAGGCGTTGTTGCCAGGATCGGTTTTCCACGGGATCGACCAAATTTCGTCGCCGGTGCGGGGATTGCGCGCCACAACGCGATCCGACAGGAAAATGGCGACGGCGCGTTCGCCATTGCGCGAGAAGAGAACGGGCGTGGCGAGGCCGTGGAGGCCTTCGTGGCTCCAGGCGACTTTTCCGGTATCGCGATGGAACGCGTAGCCGCCGAGCGCATTGACGATGACGAGATCTTCCCAAATGACGGCCGATCCGGCCAAAGATTGGTGCTTGGGCGGCTGAGGGATGCGCTCGGTGGTCCAGACTTCCGTGCCGGTGTTCGCATCAAAGCAACGCAGGTGGCGATCGTCGCCCAAAGCGTAAATCCGGCCGTCCTGAACGGCAACGGTGCTGTGGCTGTTTGCCGCTTGGGACTTCCAAAGCTCCTCTCCGGAGTTGGCATCGAAACAGTAGACGTAAAAGGGCCCGCCGCGCTGTCCGCCGATGATGTAGAGCTTCCCGTTGACGACCACCGGGCAACTGTGCCGGCCGATGTCGCCCACATCCGCTTTCCAGAGACGCTCCGGCTCGTTGTCGACCGGATCGAACTTGACGTCGGCGATGCCGTTTCGATTCGGTCCGCGATAGAACGGCCAATCGGCGGAAAAGGCGTTGGCGGACAGAAAAAGGGCGGCTGCGATGAGAAGGGCGAATATTGGCATGGAATGGCGATGCTGCTTTCCGGAGCATCATCCGCGGCGCCCGAAATCTTTCGGACTTTTTGTGCGCAGGGCCGCATTTTTGGTGTTGTCAGGCCGGCGAATCGCGCTTTGAGAGGAGCAATGTCGGCAACGTCCAAAAGCGCCGCCCAGCGTCCACACGGTTAGGTTAGGCTTGGTGGACTGCTAGGGGCAGGTTTGGGACGATGTCCTGGTCCAAGGGCGATTCCGGTGCTCCTTGCCGCAATTTCAGCGCGCCCACGTAAGCGATCATCGCGGCGTTGTCGGTGCAAAGTCGCGGCTCGGCGATTTTTAGCTCCAATCCCGCGTTTTCGCAGGCGGAACGCAGATTTTCGCGCAGGCTGGAGTTGCAGGCGACGCCGCCGCTCGCGGCGACCAGCTTCTGGCCGGTCTGGCGCGCAGCAACGAGGGTTTTGGCGATTAGCAGTAGTTCTCTTGCTCGATGCCGTCGTTGGACCTTGGATCAAATAGCTCGCTATATTCACCAAGATCCGCCTCGGCCTCGAACAAGCGCCCTGCGCACCTTCGATCATCTATTTTTCCGATTCCCCTAAACTAAACTAAGGGTGCAAAATGACCTTCAGCAAGTCTCCCTCGCGGTTGTAGAGCTTCTTGAACCAGTCCCCGCCTTCGCCGATCGGGGCAACCGCGCTAATCAGCGGCTTCACGCGAATTTCGCCGTTGGCCACCGCTTGAAGCGCTTCGCCATACTCCCCGGCCGACGCGCAAGAGCCGAAAACGGTAATTTCGCGGGTAACGACATCTTGCAGCGGAAAATCGACGGTCGCTTTCAAATTCCCGACCGCGCCGACCTTCCCGCCCTTGCGCACGGATTTCACCGCCAGGGTAATCGTGGGGCCGATCCCCACCACCTCCATGGCCACGTCAGCACCGTCGCCTCCCGCCTGGGCACGAATCTGCTCCAACGCGCCATCCGCCGCGGAGTTCACCACATCGTCGGCGCCGAGTTCCTTGGCCAAATTCAGCCGCGAATCATCGAGGTCCACCGCCAAAACCCGGCCGCAACCGGCGCGTTTCAAGGCCTGAACCACGAGCAGCCCAATCAAACCCGCGCCGATCACCACCGCCGTATCACCCGGCACCGGCGAAACCAGACCGACGGCGTGCAACGCCACTCCAACGGGCTCGCCAAAGGCCGCTTCCTCAAAACTAAGCCCCTCCGGCATCGGCACCAAAATGTGCTGCGGAATGCGGACAAACTCGGCAAACGCGCCGTGCCGGCGGTAATCCTCGCAGGAAACGCCGATGACCCTCCGCTCCGGACACAAATTCGTTTGCCCGGCCTGACAAGCCGCACATTCGCCGCAAAAAATCATCGAATCGAACGCCGCGCGGCCACCCACCTTCCAATCCTTCACATTTTCGCCCACTTTGACGATTTCGCCGCTGGCCTCGTGCCCCATGATGATGGGCGGAATGCGGCGGCCGCTGGAACCGTCCATGCCATGGATATCGCTGCCGCAAATTCCACAAGCCTTGACGCCGATCAGAACATCGTTAGGGCCGATTTCCGGGTCTGGAGTATCGGCGTAGGTGAACTCGTTGGTTGCCGTGAGGGTTAGCGCTTTCATTGGACTCAGTTACGCGCAAAATCCGAAATCTGAAATCTGAAATCTGAAATCTGAAATCTGAAATCTGAAATCTGAAATCTGAAATCTGAAATCTGAAATCCAAAATCCGAATCGCTTTACCGGCGATTCGACGGTGGCGGCAAGTTTTCGACAAAAGGCGCATCCGTCCGGCGCAACTCGGCAAGCGCGGCGAGGCGCATCTCGTTGACACGGTTCGCGAATTTCGGACGCAAAGCCAGGTTTTCCAGCTCTTCGGGATCATGGGAAAGATCGTAGAGTTCCTCCTCAATCTCGCCGGCTTCCAGCGTGCGGATGTATTTGTAGCGGCCGCTTCTCAGCGAAAACCACCAGGGCACGCCTTTGGTTCGCAGCTTCCGGTTTTTCGGCAACTTTGCGGTGTCCGAGCCAAAAAGGCGGCCGGTCATCGCCAACAAAACCGGGTGATTCCAGGATTTCGCAGCGGGATTGGCGAGCAGCGGCGAGAGATCGTGGCCATGCATGTTCCACGGCAGCTTAATCCCGGCTTTGGCGAAAAACGTGGGTATCAAATCGACGCCACCCACCGGCGTCCGGCAAATCCGGCCCTGCGGAAGCGTCCCCGGCTGGCTGATGATGAGCGGCGCGCGAAGGTTCGCGTCGTACGGCGCCAGTTTGTGGCAAAATCCGTGCTGGCCCCAGGCAAAACCCTGATCCGAGGTAAAAACGACGAGGGTGTTCGCGATTTGGCCGGAATTTTCCAGAGCCGCGGTCAGGCGTCCCACGGCTTCGTCCAGCGCACAGACGCATTGCTGGTATTGCCGCACCCACCCGCTCAACGTGGCGCCATGCAGCGGCTTAGTCCTGACGGTTGGCGAGTGAAACTCAGCCATCTCCGGCATTCCGGATTTTCCCCGGCTCCACGTGGCCAACTCCTGGACGTAAGCCGGTTTTCCAGGGCGCGGCGCAAAAATGTCGGCCGGCGCGGCAACCGTGGCGCCGGCAAAATCCGCCCGGTGCCGCTCGGCGGGCGTGAACGGCCCGTGGGTCGAACCATAACAAAGCCACAAAAACCAGGGCTTGGCCTTGCTGCGAGTATCGCCGCGAATGAACTCGACCGCCAGATCTGTGTAGTAGTCGGCTGGGTAGGCTGCGACCTTTTTGTCGGAGCCGCCGTTAAACTCCAGCTTCTGCGTCTCGTAATACGCGCCGGCGTTGGCGATGTGGCGCGGCCGATTCCAAACCACCTGGTAGTCCCAATCGCGGCCAAACCCAGCATCCGTGCCCGTGTGCCACTTGCCGATTTGCGCGGTAAAGTAGCCCGCGGCGCGGAATTCTTTGGGCCAAAAGGGGCATTTGTCAGGATCGTAGGTGCTCCGCGGATACAGAAATTCGCCACGCATCGACTCGACGCCAAACGGGTGATGACCGGTCAGCATAGTGGCGCGCGAAGGCATGCACCAGGTGCCGATGTAGGCGTCGGTGAAGCGAACCCCACGAGCCGCCAGTGCATCCATGTGCGGCGTTTTGACCCAGGCGTAGGCTCCTTGGTTGCGGTAACAACTCAGCGTGCGGTGCGATTGGTCGTCGGTGTAAATGAAGAGGATATTTGGCCGCTCCGCAGCAAACCCCAGCCCGGCAAACACGGACCAGAACAGGAAGCTTAGTTTTGCGGAGAGGCTCATGGATGGATTGTGTCCAACTGTGGTTACACACCAAATCTGAGATCTTTGTAACTGACTCAGAATCAGGTGGGCCCGGCGAGATTCGAACTCGCGACCAAGGGATTATGAGTCACTAACTCTATTGTTTCACAGGTAAGAACACTTTGGAACACATTGGCACATAAACGGCTAATATTGAGCTAGTTACACTTCATTGCCATTGACACTGAGCTAAAGTGTTTCACATTGGCCCCTGCAGAAAGTGGCCAAGAAAGTGGCCAAGATTTCACATGTATTCCAAAAACGATTTCCGATACTGGGAACAAAGAGTCTTCTTTCCACCCTACACAGACGGCGGCGTGTCCAAGCAGGTCAAAGACGTGTATTCCGTCAGAATCCAATTTGCAGGAAGAAGAGAAGTCTTCTCAACCGGCAGCAGCAGCAAACGCGAAGCGGGTAAAGAAGCTGTCAGAATTTACCATTCCCTTAACGCTGTTGGCTGGGCTAAGACCCGACAGAGATTCAAACCCAAAAAAGAAGAAATCCATTCAGCCAAGAATTCAGATTTGACCATCGGGGAATATTTCTTGGAAGTCGAAAAATGGTCGACGCTTCGCCCCAGGACCCTTGCCACTTACACACGCAAGTTTCGTAAAATTGTAGCCGACATTGAAAAAATCTCTTCCCCGGATGACCACAGCAAATTCGATTACGTAAACGGAGGCTGTGAAAGGTGGAAAGAGAAAATCGACAAGGTGAGACTTTCCAGGATTACCCCCGAGAAGGTGGAGAAATGGAAGATTGCTTTCATCAGAGCAGCCGGCAGCAATCACAGGGATGAAATCAAAGCTCGTGCAAGTGCCAACACCTTCATTCGAAATTCAAGGGCTCTCTTCTCCAGAAAACTCCTCAAGAACCTAAGCCACCTGGAGCTTCCACGCCCCCTTCCATTTGATGGGGTGGAACTCGAAAAGACTCCTGTTCGCCGTTACCAGTCAGAAATTGAACCGCAGGAACTTCTTACCAAGGGTTACGTGGAACTTGCCGAGGCAAAGCCTGAAGACCAGGAAGTAACTTTCAAAAAGAAACCGATTCCCCACGATACAGAACGGATCCAAAAAATCGCTGCTGCAAAGGCTGAGAGTAAACACGAAGCCTTCAAGATTCTCGTTCTTGGTCTCTGCGCCGGTTTGCGACGTGACGAGATTGATAAGCTTCAATGGGACAATGTTCTTTGGACCGAGTCTGCAATCAGGATTCGTGAATCAGAAGTCTTCAGCCCAAAACATGGCTCAAGAGGAGACATTCCGATTGATGCAGAGATTCTCGAATTCCTTAAGCTTTGGAAATCCACTTCCACAAACACCTTTGTTGTAAATGGAGTGCCCCCCAGGCCAGATGCTACCTATGAGCATTACCGGGCCAACAAGCACCAAAAAACTCTTATCGCCTGGCTACGAGAAAAAGGAATCAACTCCTCTTCTCCGATTCATGCCCTCAGAAAAGAATTTGGAAGTCTCATCTGCCAGAAGGCCGGCATTTATGTTGCAAGCAGAATGCTCCGCCATTCCGACATTCAGCTAACTGCCAAGCATTACACCGACGACAGAGATGCCGTCACCACTGGACTTGGGAAATTTTTCTCGTAAAGCCAACTGAATCAGGCGACTCCACGGCCCTTCCTCTCAATCCACTCATCTGGCAGAGATTGCGAGATTGCCAACTCACTCACGACTTGAAATCTACCACGGCCAAGCCAAATTGTTGCAGCTCTCAGCGGCTACAACAACTCTAACTTCCCATCGAAATGGCTAATCCAACTAATCAAGAGCTTCTTACTGAATTCGCAAAACTCTTTGGAGAGGAAATAGACAGGAGCATTTTTGAGGCTCTTATCGACCCGCCGAACACCGAGCAAGAAAAGGCACTTGATGGAAACTTGAATAATCAAGGGGGATTCGCCTTTCTATGGGAAGATGTTCTCGCGGTTCAAGATATACTAACGGCCGCGAAATCCGTCATTAAGGGCATCCCACCGGAAGAAGCTGCCTCGCTAATCAGGAAACTAATTTTGTTTTGGTCAAAACTCCGGGGAGTGCGTGTTAAACTAACAAAGGCGGAATTTGATATCTTAAAAATGGTTAAATCTGGCTATACAACAACAGACCAACTTGTTCAGCAATTAAACTTAACAGCGGATGAAGTTCTCGTTGTGGTGGACGAATTGAAATCGCGTCGTTATCGCGACGATATACCACTTCTCAAAGAAACTGAAACTGGGTATGCGACAGATTTTTGATAGCCTCTTTGTAACCACTCACCAGCCGGCCAAATGAATCAAGAGTTTCTGAAAATACAGGAAGAACTAAGAGACCTTGTTGATATTCCTAAAGATGTTTCGGAAGCTCCACCTTTACAGCACATCAATGAATTGCTCGACCGGGGCAAAGCTATATATGGCCCCGACAATCGAGTTGAACCCTCCGAAACCGACAAAGCCATTCCAGAGGAAGTGTGTTCAGCTGTTTGCGTCCTTGTGCACAAAGACAGAGTGGACTTCGAATCCGATTACTTTAAACTGAAAACAAAAACTTTTGGGGAAACATATAAGTTATGTAAAGGACAAGCCTTTCAAGAGCAACCCCTCCTTGGCTTCGGCTCGGGCTTCTTAGTCTTACCAAATGTCATTGTAACAACTGGCCACTGTATCAAGGATAAAGAAATCAACAAAATCTATGCTATTTTTGACTACGAATGGAACAATGGAAAAGCGTTAGACAGGCGGAAAGCATCCGATATATACACTCTAAAGGAATTAGTCAACCCTGACGCCAAGGCTTACGAAACTCACGGTAAAGATTATGCTGTGGTCAAACTGCACAGAAAAGTTAAAGGCGTTAAACCATTAACTATAGTCAACGACGATGTCAAAGAGGAAGACGACGTCTATTGTGTTGGACACCCTGTGGGCTTACCAAAAAAGGTAGCAACTGGCGCCACTGTAGGAAAGGTTGACGGTTCATGCTTCTCAGCCAATTTGGACACGTTTGCCGGAAATAGTGGTTCCCCTGTCTTTACTAAAACTCACGAAGTTGCCGGAATCCTAGTCCGAGGAGCACCTGATTTCATTTGGAAGGGTGACTGTAGGGTGGCGACATCTTTCCCACTTACTCAGAGTGGCGAATCTGCGTGCAAAGCTGGAATTTGGAAAAAGCATATTACTACCGACAAATTCAGCGGCGTTCAAGACGTGCCCGCTCCAGAATTACCCAAAACAACAATCCCAACACCTGAGCCCCGTCATAGAAAAATCACCTCTATTGTCATTGCTCTATTAATTCTAGGGGGATTGGCGGCAATATTGGCCGTTAAGTGGCCGTCCATTTTTGGTGTTGAACAGCAATCCGTAGACGTTGCAGACCTAGCTATAGACGTTGGCCCCTCGGGTAGTGTCGCCTCCACGGGAGACGCTACTGAGGGATATGAATTCAACCTTAATCGTCGCGGTAGGGTCCTTGGGTTGGGGTTCTGGGATGAGGGGAGTAATGGCACCATGGAACATTCTGTAGCGATTTGGAGCGTTTCAGGGGTGGAAAAATGCATTGAGAAATTCAAAGCTGATGATAGTGGAGTTTTCTTTGGAGCTTCAAGTTCCGATAAGGGAAGATGGGTATTGAAGAAGTTGGCTACGCCTGTACACCTAGACCAAGGTACATATATTATTGCCTGGAACAGGGCGCAGGACCATCGCCGAAGCAGTATAGGGACAACAAGAACGTCCTCAGTTTCCCTGAACTCTGGTATAATGCAGTTGGGAGAGCAGTTCGGTTTTCCTAGAAACAGTACCTATACTGGGCAGCCTATCTTTGGACCAACGTTCCTCTTCGAGCAGGGTGAAGAGCCGCCCGTTCCCCCTCTCCCTTCAGAACAGACACTTATTGATAAGGGGGCTGAGTTCATAATTAAGGTAGAACAACCCTCAGGAACTATCCGAGGGGCTATCGCAGGTAATGATATTGACTTCTTTCTACGGGTAGACGCCAGAGTCGAAAATAGAAACGAAGCATTTTTAAATGTTCGATTGGATTTGAAAGAATTGGAAAATAGAAACCCTGACAAGGTCGTAAGAACAGCGCAACACACTAGCAGGGAGTTTTCAAAGGCTTTGGACCGCAGATGGGAATGGCGAGTATCCCGTCCAAGTCAACCAATTGGTAGCCAGAGTCAACAATTTGCCGGATGGGTCACACAGGGCACAGGCGAAAAACGCCCACTTGTTAATGGACAAACAGGAATCATAGAAAGCTCCGAAGCAACTAGTTTCTATGATTTTAAGGTGAAGATAAGGAACGAGGTCATAGTCGAACCGGTTCCTGGAACCTATAAACCCTAAACGCACAAGAGAAAGAGTTTCCTACTCGGGACCTCACTCTCAAAAAAAACAGAAATCTCGTACCAAATTCCAGCAATGCCCCTCTTCCCATTCTAGATGAACACAAATTCGCTCACTAGAAAAGAGTTGGCCAACCGTTGGAACTGTTCGGTTGAAACGATTAAGAGAAAAGAAAAAGCCGGATACCTCGTTCCTTTTCGATTGGGGAAACGTTTTTTACGCTATCGCCTAGTTGACATCGAGGAGATTGAAAAAACAGAACTTGCTGCTGCTGACCTTCCGCCTGGGATTAAACTTGCTTTCGAGAATTCCAAGCAGTCATGCAATCAATGAATTCCTGCTCGTTCTCAAAGTCGTTCAAGACCTGGTCTTCAAGTACGTTGTAGGCAAAAGTCTCAAGTCTTCTGCGCTTTTCGGCGTGGTTTGGTTCGAGCTGAAGAGCAATTCTTTCAGCTCTGGTAAGATGTTCCCGTTCACATTGGATTCTCCGAGCGCGTTTCGGTTCATTTATCCAATTGCAGACTGACTGCCTTGAAATACCGAATTTATCAGCAGTTGCACGATAGGAATTGCCAGCTTCAACGAAAGCCAACACTTTGGATTTGAATCCTTGTGAGTAACTTTTCCTGGCCATCAATCCTCCTTTTCACCTATCGCCTGGCTAAATGCTCGCTCCAATGCAGCAACGAAAGCTGCCGCTGTTACAGAACCCCAGCGCCCTCTTTTGGAAACGTTGCTGAAATTAATACGCTCCCTGGCATCATAAACGATGTTCAACATCGCTTCAAAAACCTCACTCTTTGCAGTAGTTGATTCTGGACTACGCGCTTTGATTAGCTCCACAAGCTCTTCAAACCTCACCAATGTTTGAGGTTTCATATTTAACAGCTGCCTCGCTGGTTCAATTCGCGTTGGCTTAGCAGTGTCCGCTGCCGTCTCTGCAACTTTCTGTGTAGGTGAAACCGGAGTCTTTGCAAGCGATGTGTCTACTCCAATTATAGGGTCATCAAAATACTCCCCCAGCTCAACTGGTTTCTCTACCGGAACCTTCATTTCAAAATCAGATGGTAGCCCGATTTTCTTCTCTTTGGCCTCAGACATTTGCTAACCTCCCCATTGCCTCTGAATCCGGCAGTGGATTCTGACTCTGTTTTTGCCCCCCCCGCTGTAGCATCTCTCTTACCAATTCCATGAACTGTTCTGCTGGCTTCGAATCAGGTGCATGTTCAATAATTGGCACTTTGTTAACTGTTGCTTCTGTCATCTTGACGTTCTTGGTGATGACGGTTCTAAAAACCAACTGCTCACCAAACTCGTCCGTCAACAACTCGTGTATGTCCGAATCGAGCTTTGTAGTCTTATCGTAATTACCTAACAAAATCCCAGCTAGTCGAAGCCTCTGATTAAATCGCTTTCGAACTTTCTCAACATTTGAAAGAAGCACCTCCAACCCCTTTAAATCATACCCTGAAGGAAAAACCGGAACTATTAGCCAGTCCGATGCTATCAGAGCAGACGTCATGCAAAACCCCAGGTCAGGCGGTGTATCAATAAGAACAACGTCAAACATTCCCCTGACCGTATCAACGGATTCACGAAGCCTTAGCCTTTGCTTAAGTTTCACATCGTCGGCATCCAGAATAGACTTTTCCTCACTGGCTACCATCTTTTGAATTTCGAGACCAAGAAAAGCCTCCACCTGGGCAAGTCCTTTATTGCTTGGAACCACACAAAGGTTTCCACCAAAACGATTTCCAAAATCCTGAAGACAATCTCTTACCGGTTTTCTGTTGATGAAGATGTCAGCGACGGTAAATGCGCCCTTCTGTTTCAGTGCTTCAGAATCCAATCCAAAGCCCTCTTCTGTTGCATTGCACTGAGCATCAGTGTCAATAACACAGACAGAATATCCAAGTGCAGCAAACGCATTAGCAAGTGAAACCGTGGTTGACGTCTTACCGCAGCCACCCTTTTGGTTTGCCATCGTAATTACCTGCGTAGCTGAAAATTTCATTTTATCCCCCAAAAAAGAAAAATATTTCTCAATTCTTTCGGCAGTATGGCACGGTAGTATCACACTCAGCAAGACCCTATCTCTAACTTGTGATACTCCAGTATCACTCTACCTGATACTCTAGTATCCCACTCTGTATGATGCGCCGTATCACTCACTCTACACCTGAGAGCGACAATGGAATTTACCTGTATTACATCTCTTGGCTGGGCTTAAGAGCCTCCCACTTGCCCCTCACCGAACGAAGAGGGTACGGTCCGGTGCTCTGCATGGATTACCTCAACAAAGCAGCACAGGCTGAATTTAGGGCAGGAGCACTAAACCCTGTATGATACCACGTATCACTCACTATGTGATACTACAGTATCTCTCTTTGTGAAACGCCGTATCACGTTCTAGAAAGTATTGTGATACTAGAGTGCTACACAGATTCGAGAGTGATACCACAGTATCACGCCCAGGCCATTTTCCCTAGTGACGGAGAACTTCAAACCTGTTAAAGCTCCGATGGTGGTAACGCCCTGGTCAACTCATGGTCGCTTTTGAGAAGGTCAGTTTAACGGTTTATTGCTAGGGAGAGAATACCTTGGACTAAGAAACAACTTGCCAAGAAAAAGGGCGCAAAAAAACCCGAAACTATGTCGGGTAATCCTGCTCAAAAATCTGTGATGTGGTAATCCAGATTATAGGCAGGCTCCCCTTCATATGTCAATGTCAATCCGCACAGCGGGACGCAATTTTTATGCCCTAAATTCAGCACCTTAGCAGATTGAAGGAGAAAGCCTAAATGCGGAAGGAACGAAGTAGTGAATACGAAGGAGGTTTTGTGCCAATAGCTGAAGGTATGCTGTTGGAAATCCTAGCTGAAGGCAAAATGGAGAAAGCTGGACACAAAAACTTGATGCGAGTTTTTGCAGCTATAGCTGAGAAAAAGAAAGCAAGGAGCAAGAAACTTGACCTTTACCGAATTGCAAATTGCATGGCTGATAAGCCAGGCATTAGGAGGCTTACAAAGACAGAGATTGCAGCTTTGAAACTTCGAGTGGAACAAATTGCAGAAAGGGCAAAGAAAGTTGGTAGGGTGAGAAAACGCCCGGTTTCAAGGAAGGTTCTGCAAGCTATCGCTCAGGGAAGACTTTCCCCAAGTGAGTGCATTGTAGCTCTCTTTTACGCAAGCAAAAGAATCACCCAGGTCAAACCCCTGGAGAGACTGAAAGAGGGCGAGCGTTACAGCAGATTCAAATACGGTGAAATTCAGGAATTAACCGGAATTGAAAAGGCAAGAGTTGGAGAAGCAGTGAAGAAGCTTGAGGAAAAAGGTTTCCTTCAGGTTCTTGAAGCGCACCAACAGAACGTGAATCTATACGGGCTTCTTTTCACTGACGGCTGGTTGATTTCTCTTTTTAGAAAGACCGTTAAGGCAATCAAAGACACTGGAAAAACTCTTGTTAATGCTATCAAAACAGCAACGCCTATGCGCCAAAAGAGCAGGTCCGCCCACAACAAAACAGCAGGGCTAATAAAGGAAAATATAAAAACACCAATGGAAAAGAAAAAGGATTCATCAATTCTGGATTCTCTTTCAGAGTTAGAGGGCAGTTCGCTTCCTTTTTCGGATTCATTGTTGAGCTTAGGAAAGAAAATTCTCACTGCCAAGGAGAACGAAATTCCTCAAACAGCATGAAACGCTCTACTAGCTTTTAAGCGCGAAAGAATTGAGAAAGCTTGCTTTGATGTTTCTTGAGAGCAACCGCCGAAGGCGGAAAGTAGGGCGCGAAGCGCCCAAAAATTGAGATTTGCTCAACTGTGCTTATTTGCGCCTTTGCTCGAATTATTATAAACCCTGTTCTATGAGCCCCTCCCCTCAAGAACAAACATCTGACTTGCCTACCTTGAGCGGGATAAATGTTTCTCCCTATATGGCTCCCGGTGATGCTCTTAAAACCTATTTTTCAGCTAGAACTCTAGCAATCCAAGAACGAGGTTGGGGCCTGGTTTGGGAAGAACGAGATAACGTTCAGATGATAGGTGGCCAGTCCTATGAATGGGCAATCTGTCAGCGACGATTGAATAATACCACTGGTGCCACCGAATATTTTCACTTCACCATCGGCAGCAATGGCGATGGCAGTTTCGATATTCATTATTGCGAAGCTGGATATACTTCCTGGTCACGCATCAAATTAACCGAATCCCAGGCACTTCGCTTAAGCCACTCTTTTCTTCAAAACAGGTGATGCTCCGCACCACCGGAACCCGACTTCTCCATTCCACCGCTTCGCGTCTCCACTACGAAGACCAGTTCCTTTTCCCACCACGTAATCAGGCTGGCCCTGGCAAGCCAGAGCCGCCACTTATAGAGAATTGGCGCTTCCATGCATCCCCATATTTACGTGTTCCTTTCTGCGTCCTTATTGCGTCCGTTTTTCGTCGGTTCTTTGTCAGTTTTTCGTACAGTTTTGCGTACATGATTTGGAAACGCTCAGAATTGGCCGCTGTGGGCTTTGTTTGCGTTGAAGGATTTTCCAATGCCCTGGGAAATCCGCCCTTGTAGCGCAGCTGAGAGCGTCGCCATTCACAGCCTCAATCCACTTTTTTGCACTTTTTTCGACCACTTCCCGTTTTCCCCCCTCTTCCTACCTTGATGACCAATACTTTCACACCCGAAGCACTAGAGTGGATACCCATCCAAAATAACCTATTGTTAGCCAACGACTTGCAATGTATACAAACTACAATATTCGCGCGCTCGCGTCCCCAGTAACCAGCCGAAGTTACGAGCAATATTCGGCTCCACTTTTTGGATACACTCTGGATACAACGGGATGCCTGCTGCTCCACGAAAGCCCAAGGAAAAGATTCAGTTTCGCTTGGACCCTCAAACCATGGAACTCCTCGAAGAATATTCGAAGAGAGCAGGACTTACCGCAAACTCCTACGCCAAAGAAGCAACTCTTGAAAAGATGGCGCAGGCTGATGCCGATGCCGCAGCTTTGCAGCAAATTGCTGACCTCAAGAGACTTAATGAGACCCTTTTTGCCCAGAACGAAATGCTCATGCGAAAGCTCTCAGTTGCTACCGAGGCGATTCTTACAGCGGTTAGCGGTGACCACCAGGGAGCCAAGACGTGGGTTGAACAGAACATGCCAAGGAAGACGGCAAATTCCTAGGTGAGTAGTATAGAAGTAGAGCAGTAAAAACGATGATGTCAGCAGCAGCCATGGGAGCAGGACAAGGAGCATATTACTCTGGTCTTGCCCGTGAGGATTACTACCTCGAAGGGGGTGAGCCCCCAGGGCAGTGGCATGGAAGAGGGGCTGAGCGTTTGGGTCTTATCGGTCAAATTGAGACAGAGACTTTCAAGCAGGTTTTCGCTGGTTTCTTAGGAGGGCGAAAACTTGTTGCCAATGCAGGGCACATCAACCCAAAGACCAAGGAAATGAGTCACCGCCCAGGATGGGACTTGAGCTTTAACGCTCCCAAATCTGTTTCAGTTGCCTGGAGTCAGGCAGACCAAGAAACAGCTCAAGAGATTCGGGCAGCGCATCACGAAGCGGTTCTAAAAGCCTTGGAGTATCTCGAAGAGGTAGCCGGCATAACAAGAAGAGGTGAGGGCGGGACAGAGTTTGAAGAAGCTGACCTTGTGTTTGCCACCTTTGAGCATGGCACAAGCAGAGCGCAAGACCCTCAGCTTCACACCCACGCTTTGGCGATGAATGTTAGTATTCGTGAAGACGGCACAACCGGAACTGTTTACGGGAGGGGATTTTTTCAACACAAAATGGCAGCAGGTGCGCTTTACCGCGCTGAACTTGCCTATCAGCTAGAGCGCAGGCTTGGACTTGAAGCTATCGCAGACAAAACCTCGTTTCGCATCAAGGGAGTAAGTGAGGCCCTGGTTGACGAGTTTTCAAAACGTCGCCAACAGATTCTTGAGCTCGCCCGCCAGCTTGGCATTGAAAAACCATCTGCTAAAGCTCTTGAAAAACTTACGCTACTCTCACGAACCCACAAAGCACACGCGCCCCGAGGTGAGCTTTTCAATATGTGGAAACAAACCGGTGATGCTCTTGGCTGGAGCACCAAAGAAATTCAAGCGCTTGTTTCACCGCAGGGAATGGGGGAAAGAGCTAACCTTGATGTTGCTGCAAAACTTGCCGCTGCAAAAGCGCTTGAGGAACTTACCACCCATCACTCAAGCTTCACAGAAGCTGATTTGGTGCGCCACGTTGCTCAGCAGGCTCAGACCCTTGGAATCAAGGCTGACACCGTTCTAAAGCAAACCAGGGAGTTTCTAAGGGCAAGCGAAGAAATCGAATGTCTTGGAATGGACGGCGGAAAAGAACGAACTCTTGCCATTTCCAATTCAAGCAAACGCATTGCTCTCAAAGAACCTGGTCAAATTCGCTTCACCACCAAGGAGATTCTTGCACTCGAAAAGCGAATGCTGGCCCAGGTGGAAAGAAGCAAAACAAGTGGCCTTGTCTCTGTTTCCGAATCTTCTCTTTTGAAGGCTCTAAAGGAGCGGCCCACAATCAAAGAAGAGCAGGCTGAGGCAGTTCGTCACATCTGCCAAAGTGAAGGTTCCATCAAAGTGATTACGGGCGATGCTGGCACCGGAAAGACCTTCATGCTTTCAGCTACAAAAGATGCGCTCGAGGCTGACGGTTACAAGCTAAGAGGTGCTTGCTTGGCAGGTGAAATCGCTGATGACCTTGGCAAGGGAACAGGAATGAAATCGAGCACAATTCATTCTCTGCTTTGGCGTTTGGAAAACGGCAGAGAAACTCTCGATGAAAAAACCGTTCTCGTAATTGATGAAGCTGGCATGGTTGGAACTCGCCAGATGGCTGAACTTGTGGAACGCTGCCAGGAAAGCAAAAGCACTCTCGTTCTGGTTGGAGATGCCAAGCAGCTGCAGGCTGTTGAAATGGGGGGAGCGTTTCAGGAAATTGCCAAACGAACCGGTGAGGTGAGGCTAACCGAAATCATTCGTCAAAAAGATGAGGCAGAAAAAATCGCGGTTCGCGCAATGGGAGAAGGTCAGGCGATGAAAGCTCTCACTCATTACCTGCAAGAGGGGCGGTTGAGCGTTGCCGATGACAGGGAAATTGCCAGGCGTGAACTCATTTCTGATTGGTCAGAGGCTGGAGGGATGACAAGACCGCAAGACAACATGATTCTTTGTTCGACCAACTCAGATGCCACTCTGATTAACAGGGAGATTCAAGCTCATCGAAAAGCTGCCGGTCAGATTTCTGAAGAGTCCCTTAGAATTGGCGAAACGCGTTTTCATCGAAACGACCGAATCATTTTTACAAAGAGCAACGCCTCAATTGGAATCCGAAACAACAACCGCGGAACGGTCCTTAGCGTAAACGAACGGCTTAACACCATGCAGGTTCAACTTGATGGTGGACCTCTTCGTACCATCTCCCTTAACATGTATCCCCATGTAAAACTTGCCTACGCTGCCACGACTCACAAAGGACAGGGTAAGACCACCCAAAACGCTTTTGTTCTCACTCATGAAGGAATGCAGGACCAACACATTTCCTACGTCCAGGCGAGTAGGGCGAAACACGAAACCAGGATTTACACCACTCAACTGGAAGCTGGAGACAAGCTGACGGACTTGGCGCGAAGAATGAGCCAGAACAGAGAGAAGGAGCTGGCACTTACCCAGCAAAAACGCTCTCAGCTAGCTCCCATTCCAACGCGCAAACAACAGCAAACCCAAACCCAGCAGAGTGGACCAACCTTAAGCTTTTAAATGGAGGAATGAATGCTGACACCATTTTTAACCGTGGCTCTTTTTGGAGCCGCTTCCTTTGCCATCTGGCAATATCGTTGCGGCTGTCCCCATTCTCCGACCACCAACCACTAATAGTTAAGTAATTAGTTAGGATTTTGGTGAACGGGTCGAATATAGTTGAACATTGTTAGGAGTCAAAGGAAAAACGCTTCAATTTGGCGGAGCTCGCTAACTTGAAAGATAAGCGGAATCGCTCGCAGCCGTAGCGAGGGCCGGAGGCCGAGCGCAGGCTGCGAGCGATTCACGCTGGTGATATACCTCATGAGGCGTACTCCAACCCAGGGATTGATGCGGACGCTCTTGGTTGTAGTTAGTAAACCACCGCTGGGCGCCCTCATGCAACTCGTAACCATCGGCATAGCTTCTAAGGTAGACGTCCTCATACTTGTAGCTGCGCCACAATCGTTCCACTAAGACATTGTCCGCCCAACGCCCCGCCCCATCCATGCTAACCAGCATTCCGTGCGTCTGCAGCGAGGCCACAAAATTCTTGCTCGTAAACTGGCTGCCCTGGTCGGTGTTGAAAATTTCGGCCAACTCCACGGCGTTTTGCACCGCGCTTTCAACTGCCTGCAGACAAAAGTCGCACTCCATCGTGTTCGAGATCGACCAGCTCAACACGTAGCGGCTGAACCAATCCATCACCGCCACCAGATACATGAATCCGCGCGACATCGGGATGTAGGTAATGTCGGCCGCCCACACCTCGTCCGGCCGCTTGATCTCGCGGCCTCGCAGCAAATACGGGAAAACCCGATGCTCGCTGTTGGACGAAGTGGTTTTTGGCTTGGGATAGATAGCCTCAATCCCAACCAGCTTCATGAGCCGCCCAACTCTCTTTGGGTTGACGGTATACCCTTTTCGGCGTAGCATTTGCGTTAGGCGAGGCCGCCCGTAAGTAGGCTGTTCCAAGTGAATTTGGTCGATCGCCTTCATGATCTCGAGATTTTCCTCACTCTCGGTAGCCGGCTGGTAGTAGCAACTGGATCGCGCCACCGAGGCCAAACTGCACTGACGACGAATGCTAAGCAACGAACCGGACATTTCGATCAATCCTTGGCGTTTTTTTACAGGGACAGACTCGCAGATTTTTTTTTGAGCCAATCCACCTCCATGGTTAGTTCGCCGATTTTGGCCTGCAGTTGCTGAATTTGCTCTTGGCTCTTGCGAGCCTCATCGCCGCCGCCAGGCACCTCGAAAAGGCCCGGCAACCCCTCTTTGATCGTGCTTTTCCACGAGCCCACTTGGCTGACATGAACTTCGAACTTACGGGCCAGTTCGGCCGCAGTTTGCTGAGATTTTAGCGCTTCGAGGCCAACTTTTGCTTTGAATTCGGGACTGTGATTTCGTCGCTTTTTCTTCATTTTGGTGTATTTGTTAGAGTAAACAAACACCAAAATCCACACTTAAGCCAGTGGTCCGAAAATTGGGGGCAGGCATACGTAAACCCAACCTGAAGAACAATCTCTTAGAGAAAATGAACGAACAAGACCGAACCATTAAAAACGACCAGAAAAGCGAAACTCATCTTTACCCCTGGCAACGCCGCTGGCTTGACTTTGAGCAAATGACAATGGGAGGGCTCATGGTAGGTGCTCCCGGTTCAGGTAAAACCGTAAGTATGAAAATGCTCATGAAACCAGTTCTAAAGCGTATCAAGGACGGTCACCAAACGAGGGCGGTTGTCTATGATTCCAAAACTGACATGATGCCGTTTTTCGCTGCGATTTTGGGAGAAGAACAATTCGATGAGAAAACCATCATTCTTAATCCTCTCGATTCGAGAGCTAGTGCTTGGGATATGGCAAATGACATTGAAGACAGGTTTCAGATTGAGACCTTTGCCTCAAACTTGATTCCCGCGCCTCAGTCTCTTGAAAGCAACCGATATTTCAATCAAACCGCACAGATGATTCTTGCCCAAGTGATGATTGCGCTCGACCAGATTGCAAGCTTCCAAACTTCAGATGGTAAGAAACGCGGAAACTGGAGACTCAAAGACCTGGTGATGATTTGTCGTAGCGAAACCCTGATGCGCACACTTCTGGAAATGGTGCCTGCAACCAGGCCAACCGTTGCGGAACATTTCCACAAAGACAATCCTGCTTTTCAAAGTGTGAAATCAACGCTTGCCGTTCACATGGCAGAGCTCGAATCGATTGCTCTTGCCTGGGACCACTTTCAAGATGAGGGACAAACATTCACAACGAAGGAATGGATTGATAATCCTCGATTGATTGTTCTTGGTAACAATCACCGGGCTAGGGAAGCAACCCGGCGCATCAATACCTTGATGCTTTCTCAGCTGCAAATGCATGTCTTGGACCTTGATTTTGAAACTGAAGATAGTCCTGACAAAGACAAAGAATCCTGGTTCATTCTCGATGAGTTTCGTGAGCTTGGAAAAATTGAAAACTTCAATGATTTCCTTGTTACCTGCCGCGCCAAACGCGCTCCGGTTGTCGTTGGCTTTCAGGATATCTCAGGGCTTTATGCACTCTACAAAAAGGAGCCAGCTCAGGAAATTCTGGCCTGTTTCAACAGTCTGTCGATGTTCCACATCAATAACTCCAATCCTCCCACACAAAAGTGGGCTTCTGATACGATTGGTCAGGAATGGGATGAGGCTGTTACCGCCAATACCTCTTCTGGAGAGAGCGCCGGGGGATACCAGAGTTCAAGAGGAACCTCTAAGAAGTATGAACTCCAAACCGTGATGCAACCGCCTGAGTTCTCCAAAAAGCTCCCCCTCATCAAGACCTCAGGTGAGCTTCACAGTGCTAGCATCGTTAGTGGCGAGTTTGCCAAAATGTACATTCCTGCCGAGGAGCTATTTCAAAACCCAGAGAGCATGTATTTTATGAACGACGAAGGACTGACAAAAACCGGCGTTCCTTGTCTTGAGCGTTTTGATTTGAGCACACTAGATACTGTTTCGGTATGGACTGACAAAGACGCTAAACGATTACACCAAGGACTTGAGGGATATCAGTCTGAGCTTGTCGACAACCTGATGTCTAGTTACCGCCGGTTGCTGGAGGAGGGTGAAAACAACGTCGGTAGCAGCAGTGGTGGAGATGACTACAAACAGACAGTTGAAGACCCCACTCAAGATGGCTGGAAAGGTGATGTTCATACCCAAGACTAAATGAATAGGCAATTCTCATAAATGAAGTAGGGTTTCAGTTTGGTTGATTTGGCTTACCCGAATATGTTATTATGAAGGCCTATTTTGTTTTCATGAATGAGGCCCGGTGGCAAATGGACCAAGCGAGGAAACCAAACCCTCGCAACCCCAAAGACGTGATACACCCAGCATTGGCCAGGAGCAAACGCCGCAACCGGTTTCTATTGGCCCAAGCCCTCTTGCGGACGCTGATATTTCTCTTGAGACCAGCGACACCAAACCGTTATCTCGTGAGGAGGAAGCCCGTGAAATCGACCGGGTCCTTGCTGAATTCGACCAAGACCCCATGGTCCAGCGTGACCGCAGCGTTTGGCAAAACCGTCATCTCTTGCCAGATGCCTTGCATGAAAGCTTGGAAGAAGCAGCAGGTTTACCAACTAAGCCACCCCCACCGGTTGGCCCTGAAATGTCTGGTTTTCAGCTCACGCCAGAGCAGCTTAAACAACTTCGAATTCTAGGAATCGATACAGATAACTTGCCCTCTGACCCAAAAGCACTGGCTCAACTCATCGCTGATGCGCAAGAACGAAAGAAAGAAGAAGAACAACAGGCTGACCAGGAAAGGAAAACTGTCCATTACAAACTGTCCATTACAGACTACCCCCTCCAAAGATAAAGAAGAATCTTGGCCCTCAAATGTAAGGAAAGATGACGCCGAGTACTTGTTCTAGATCCCTTTGGAATTGATTGTAAACGTGGTATTATCTCACTCATGGCACTTGACGAACACGGCATAGATTGGGAAGCAGTCGAGGAGTTGGAGGTTACTCCAGAAGAACGCCGTGCCATCTTGCGCTCACCGATTTCAGGAGGAATCCTAACAACCAAAACCATCAAGGCTTGGCGAGCCAATGCATGGAGGAGAGAAATTGTTCGTGAAGCTACCCGCCTCGGATTTGAGAGAGCAGCGCGCGAAGACATTTCTGAGGGCGAGGCATTCGACGAAGAAATTGAACGGCTCTATGCTGAACACCGAAAGAAGACAGAAACCTTTCACTAACTCTCCAAATCCTAACCACAATTCATTTTGAGCGACCAATATATTGAAGAGCTAAGAAGGCTTCACCCAAGGCTTGACCGCCAAATTCAAACACGGGAGAAATTCACCGAGAGATTGAAAGACAATCTCGATGCTGCCCAGACAAGACTTGATGAGAGAGAGAAAGAGCGTCTGTTCCATGCTGCTTCGGGTACCGGAATCTATCCTCAGTTTGAACCGGAGGAAATCTGTCGCGTTCACAGAGAGGTTCATCGTGACATTTTTCCAGACCTTGCGGGTAAGTTTCGCTCTGCCGATGCTGAAACAGAGTTAAAAGAACTTTTTGCAGAGCTCAATGAGCTAGTTCATGATAGCGAGGAATCGAAGGAGAAACATCGCCATGCAGCGGTCAAATTCTTGATTCGATTTAATGAAATCAAACCTTTTGAAATCGGCAACGAACATATTGGGTTGTTAATAGCTCATCATTTTCTTGAAGTCACTCACCGCGCTGAAGAAGTCACTTATTATAAAAAAGCTGAAATCGCTTGGCCCTCTGAAAACCTCCAGGCTGAGGTGCTTCCTAGGTTGATTGAAAATGCTCAGAAAGGCGATGTAGGACCCCTAATCGCTCAAATCAATCAAACCGTTTCCTACGGTATGGAGCGCATAAGAAAGGAAAAATCTCCTGAGAAATCTCAAGAGCTAAGAGCACCACAAAGTCCACACGCTGTTCAGGACCGCGATTACACCCAGGGTTATTCCATGTAATGGCTTCCTGGATTATTGAAGCCCTTTTTTCTCACCCAGCATTTCCGCTGTCCGGGTCAGCGAATCAATCAAAACGTTGAGGGCAGCTAAATAAGCTTCTCTTTGTTCCGCTGTCGCTCGCCTTGGAATCGATGCTCTCTTTTCCTGCACCACTTGAAACCGTGCATCTGCCTGTTTTAGCCATTTCTCTGCTTCGATTTCATCGCAGTCCATTGTTTCCAACCGCAGCGCGTGACCTTGAAGAAGCCTTGCCTTTTGTTCGAGTAAATCTTTCGAGACTTCAAGCTCTGCTTCTCGAAGCATTTTGAGCGCTTTCATTTTCCGTTCATATTCACCGCCGTCACCGCTGAATTTGAGCAGCACTGGTATCAATTCCCAGAGTAACAAAAGGAGACTCACTAAAACGTAAGCCACCAGAGCTGAGGAATCTTTTTTGATGACTTCGTGCAGCAAGACAAACTGACTCAATACCCCAAGATACGAACGATTTAAAACTTCCTCAGTAAGCTGTTCCAGCTGGGCTTGTGCTCTTGTTTTTTCAGGGTCATTCTCACTGGCTTTGTAAAGCGAGGCAAGTTCTTCCCGGATGCCTGAAAGTTCTCTTTGCAGCCTTTCCCGTTCTCCCTGGTAAAACGCCAATTCTCTTTCCAGAGGTTCGATGTGCTCTCTTTTCAGGCGTCTTGCTGCAGGACCTTCACCAGCAATCTTTGAAGCACCTTTACCCTCAATTTCATCGTTGTATTTCTGGCGAAACCTCCCCAACTCTGCGCTTGTCTTGCTGAGCATCTCGCTTGAGTTTTTTAACTCAGAGGTGAGCGATTCCATCTGCCGGGTTAGGCTTTCATTCTGACGGGATACCAAAGCGTTTGTTCCTGCTTCTTTTGGGGTGAAACGTCGCGTGATTTCCTCAAGCTCCACTTTCCGTTTCTCTTCAGCCTGCTCAGTGATTTTGTCCCCGAAAAGCCAAAGTAGGGCAGTGTGAGCAAAGACCGTGCTAGTTACTAACGTAAGCACGACTCGCAACGCCAGTGAACCAAAGTTGCGGCTAAAGCTTGCCATTAATGCCCGGTCGATAATCAGTGTGAAGAGGCCAACCACAACCGAAGCTATGGCGGCCCCCTCAACACTTCCGTGGGAAATTCGGTAAGCAGTTGCAAAAGCACCAGCAGACGCAATTCCCACCGGCAAAAGAAGGGTCATTCCCAGCGCAGTGATTCGCACCTGTTCCGCTGTTGGAACTTCTTCGGTGAGCGTGACGCTATGGCCCGAGAGCCAAACGAAAAACGCCGTGAAGCGACCTAATGGTTTACCGGTTTTTTCACCCATTACATCGAATGGCTCAACTGCTTCGTTACTTGCGGCTCCTGCTGCTCTTGAACAAGCGGCGTGATTTTGTAATCATTCACCTGGGCCTTAAGAAGCCAACGGCTGAGAAGTGAACTCAATTCAATCTCCAGAACGTTGTCTCTTCTCCCATCTTTCCAGACCTCCCAAAGCCGTGCCTCTAGATAGGTGCTTGCAGCCGCTTCTCTTTCCTCAAAACTTATGGCGACTTCCATTCGAGGCCCCTTCAGCTTCTCGCCAGCTTCATTCTCTTTCGTGCTGTGACACAAGGCTAGCCGGCATTGCCAGGCTTTACCTTGGTAGGAATCACCTCCGACCATTTCAACCTCCAAATCGAGCTGCTTCTCGCTTCCACGTGCCTGCAACGTCCGATTATTCGGAACGTTCCCGCCATCAGCTCTTCCAGCTCGTTCACTCCATTCCTGTAAGTCTGGAATCAGCTCTAACAACTGACGAAACAACATTTGCCTGATATTCATTACATCGAATGGCTCAACTGTTTCGTTTGTTCTTGTGCCTGTTCCTGCTTTTGTTCTTGCTCAAGCTGGACAATCCGCGTGTGGGTGTCATTTACCAGCTTGGCCAATGCCGGAAGGTCTCTTTCGTTGAACGAACTAGTGTTCTTGAATTCCGGTTTCTCCGCATTGCTGTCTACCACATACATGCGAGAGAAAGTTGCGCTGTAGAAAACCTGCCCCTTGTTTCCCTGGTTTTCCCAGATAGCTGCTTCCAGTCTGCCTTGTTTTACGTGTTCTATCGGTTTTTGATTCATGGATATTAATCCGAAAATTAAATAGCCGACACTTCACGCGGCACAGAATTTTACTTTTGGGCTGTTGAAATACTGGATTACTCTGCTTGGGGATTTCTGAAGCATTCTCAGGAAGCTTATGACATTAGCCTTCAATTCAGCGAGGGTCCTTGGCGCCTTCTTCCCGTGGACGTTCTTCTTGATATCGCGATTCAGATATTCATCTGGATTGAGTTCAGGGGAGTACGCGGGAATGTAGAAGAGCTCTATCTCGGACTCGTTCGCCTTGGCCCACGCTTTGACTTTTTTGCCATGATGCACAGAAAGATTGTCTGCAATAAAGAACACTTTTCGATCGTGGCTCTGAATCAATCTACCCAGAAAGAGGATGTACTTGAGTTGGGTCATTCGAGCTGTGTAGGTCATGAATCGCATTTCTCCCTTGTTGGTGACAGCCGAAATGTGGTTGAGCTTCAGCTTTTTGCCGCTCTCGCGAACTTCGGGAGTCTTGCCCTTCTTCGAATAACTTCGTCCAGCGTGAACTTCGTTAGTGGTTTTGCCTTCATCGCCCCAAAATATGGTTGCGCCCTCTTCCTTGGCTCGCTTTTCAATAGCTGGATACTCCTCCTCACGCCAGCGCCGGACAGACTCGCTATTCTGTTGGTAGGCCTTGCGAATTGGAACTTGAGGAGTCATACCCCAGCGCTTTAAATAGTTTCCCATTGTAATTAGACTCAAGGTGATCCCAAACTTTTCTTCGATCAAATCTCTAACCGCAGCCCTCGTCCAAAGGACAAATGGCAATTTCAATTGATCGGGCATATTATCGGTGATCAGATTAACAATCGTGGCGCACTGCCAAGGCAATAGTAACCGTTTTTCGCCGACCTTACGACCCCGCTTCACTGCTCGAAGTGCGTCCCACCCTCTCTTTTCATACTTACGACACCACCGGTTTACTTCTTGCCGACTTACTCCAAGCGCACGAGCTGTTTCCCGTTGGGTGTAGCCTTCTTCAACAACCATACGCACCGCAGTCATTCGGAGGTGCTCTTGCTGGTCAGGCGAAAGCTTTCTGGCGTCTCTCTTCATCCCTAACAATACCACATCATTAGGTGTCGGCTATTTAATTATCGGATTAATATTATCGCGTTTGAGTTCTAATTGAGGTCCGAGTTCTAGCATGAACCCAAAGACCTGTTGAGTTTCGTTAAGCCCCTTCATGTTTTTAATTGAGGCCTTTAAGAGGATTGCTTTTCTTCTTTGACCCAAACGCCAAAAGTAGGTGAGTGAGCGAAGGGCAATACCTCACGATGTCTTCAGCCAAATCGCGCAGCTCTTCTTCTGTTGCGATTGGCTCCTTCAGTTCGGAATCGACATTGATTCCGATTGAATGATGCGACAGTCGGCTAGGACTGCTTTCACGGTTTGTGTCGCTGTTCATCAAATTGGGAAGAGGGGACTTTTCCCAATCTGGTACGAACTTTTTCTAGAATTCCCTTTCCAAAACCGCTGCCCAGGTCTCTCTGGTCTCTCGAATCACCGCTTGATGGTGCCGAATTTCGTTGAGCGTAAGGCTTGGATATCTGAACAACAATTCCTTTCGTTTCATTCCTTCAATCACCAGCCGGTAAAAGTTCCGGGTGGCCATGCTAAAAGGCGAAACCGCCTCTGCTGGAAGTTTGCTCAGAAAAAACTCAGCCATATCTCTTGCTTCCAATGCTCTGAAGTCATCGCTCTTAGCGTCTTGCACCCTTGCAAACTCAGCGATTCGCTCTTTCTCTTCTAGAGCATCTTGAAGCTCTTTGGCTTTGATTAGCCTCTTAATCAGTTGCCTTTTCGCTAAGTTCACTGACATCGTGCGAACAAAGTTTTCTGGCTTCTCCGGGCGCTTCTTCAGTGAGCAGGCGTCAGCAACCACCTTGTTCACATGAGAAGCGATTTCAGTAGCCTCAATGTCGGAATTCTGAATTTGCAGTCGCCGTGCCTCACCGAACACAAAACAGGGGTTGTCCTGCTTCAGTCGGAATCGGACAACAGCCGCTTTGAATTAAGGGAATGCTCCGGACATCCAAACCATCCACATGTCCAAACAAAAGCGTAAACGATACAGCCCCGAAGACAAAGTCCGAATCCTGCGCCTTCACCTCCTCGAAAAGAAACCGATCTCCGAAGTCTGCGCCGAACACGGCATCGCGCCCTCCCAGTTTTACACCTGGCAGAACCAGTTCTTTGAGAAAGGCAGCGTCGCCTTCGCCCCGGTCGGGAACAAACGTGGCATTGATGCCCAAAAAGCCAGGAATCGAGCAACTCGAAGCCAAGCTCGCCAAGAAAAACGAGGTTTTGAGCGAAGCCGTCGAAGCGCTCATCGAGGCAAAAAAGCTCTCTGGGGATCGCTGAACACCGGCTGGGTCGCCCCGAAGCTGCGCGATGAAATTGTCGACTTCATCGGGCATTGGCACCAGCGGGCCGAGTTGAGCGTGAGCTGGCTCGTCCGCTGGTGCGGCATCACTCGTTCCCGGTATTATGATTGGAAAGAGCGCCGTGGCCTGCCCAACTATCATAACTCAACGATCCCCCGCAAACATTGGCTGCTTAGTTGGGAAAAGCAGGCCATTATCGATTACGCCGGCCAACATCCCGGCGAAGGCTACCGTCGCCTGAGCTACATGATGCTGGATGCGGACATCGTCGCCGTTAGTCCATCCAGCGTCTATCGCGTGGTCAAAGCGGCAGGCATAATGCGCGTCCGCGGCTTTAAGGCGAGCAAGAAAGGTAGTGGTTTCGATCAGCCCCTGGAGCCGCACGATCACTGGCACACCGACTTTGCTTACCTTAAACTGGCAGGCACGTTCTACTTCCTGGTCAGTGTGTTGGGACGGCTGCAGCCGGGCGATTTTGAGCTGGAACATCGGCGAAACAATGAGCGAGGCCGACGCCGAAATTGTATTACAACAAGCGCGGGAACAATACCCAAAAGCCAAGCCGCGAATCATTAGTGATAACGGCCCTCAATTTGTGGCCAAGGAGTTCAAAGAATTCGTGCGCCTATGCGAAATGACGCATGTGAGGACCTCGCCCTACTATCCACAGTCCAACGGCAAGATCGAACGCTGGCATCGCAACCTGAAGGAGGAGTGTGTTCGCCCAACCTCGCCGCAGAGCCAGGAAGATGCCAATCGAGTGGTGGGCGATTTTGTGCATGCTTACAACAGCGAGCGCCTGCACGGAGCGATCGGCTACATCACGCCGTACGACCGGTTGGCGGGCCATCACAAGGCGATTTTCGCCGAACGCAAGGTGAAGTTGGCGACCGCGCGCAAGAATCGGATGGCCGAGTTTGCGAAAATGGGTGAGTTGGCTCAAGCGGCCTGAGAAAAGGAAAAGGTCAGCGAGCACGTGCCCGCCGACCAGGGGCAACCGTCGGTCGCCTCGCCCGATTATCCCTCGGAAGGTTGCTCTCCAGCAGCGCCCTCGTCCGTTTCACCGGATCGAACGGCACGGGAGCCGGGCCCACATACCGACTGATCTCGAGCTCCTCGACAGCGCGACTCCGACCCGCTCCGGTGAGCTTGAAGACCCACTCGCCGCGGCGTGACCCCGAGTCGAGTGGACCTCGATGAGCCGGCGCTCCTGCAGATCCTGGATCAAGTCGTCCAGCACTCCGAAGGGGAGTGCGAGCATGTCCCGCCAGGTCCAGCCCGAGCGACGTCCCCGTACGTTCAGGGCCTTGAGCGCGAGACCGGCGACGAATTCCTCGGACAAGCTGCCTCCTCCAACGACTCGGGCGGAGGAGGTACGAGCCGCTCCGGTTCCCCGGCACCGGCGTCTTCGCCCGCGGGGTCGTCGTCTCGAGAGAGAGATGCGGGACCTCGAGATCGGCCTCGAGCTCGACGATATCCCGCGCTTCTTTGGTCAGCTTCATGGTCAGCTCCAGAAAAGACGGGCACCGGTGGAGATGTCGGCTTCCGCGAGGCGCCCCATGGGGAGCTCGAGCGTGTGTGCCGCCCGTGGTCCGCCGAGGCGGACGCGACACGGCTCCAGGTGGTCGACGCAGCGCACGGACAGTGCCGTCTTCGTCCAGGAAGGCCACGTCGATGGGGTACCTCATGCCGACAGTGTGGACGGAGGCGCAGCCCAGAAGCAGCAGACCCTCGCCACACTCGAGACGTGGGCGGCCCAGTAGGCCTTGCGCACGGCTCCACCAACTCTCGGCGACAGCGACTCTCTCGCCGACGGATGCACCGGACTCCAGGTGCACGATCTTCAGCCCGCCTCATTGGACACCTGCCAGCGCTTCGATGACCTGAATCACGGCCGGTCCGAGAATGACGACGAAGAGCGCTGGAAAGACGAAGAGCACGAGCGGGAATACGAGCTTGATGGTCGTCTTCGCCGCCGCCTCTTCAGCACGTTGGCGCCGCTTCTGACGCAGCGTGCCGGCCTGCACCCTCAGAGCACGGCCCACGGAGTGCCGAAGCGCTCCGTCTGGATGAGCATGGACACGAGCGCTTCGATATCCTCGCTTCCCGTGCGCTCCGCCAAGTTGCGGAGCGCCTGCGCCCGCTCGGTGCCGGCACGAATCTCGAGGTTCACCATGGCGAGTTCTTCGGCGAGCGACTCGCTGACCGTTTCGGACCTCGTCGGCGACGCGGACGAGCGCCTGGTTGAGCCCCATCCCGGCTTCGACGCACGCGACGAGTAGGTCGAGCGCGTCGGCCAAGGCGGACTGGATCTCGCGGCGCCTCTGCCGACACTGCCGCAGCACATACCAGCTCGGAACGAGCCAGCCGAAGCCACCCATCCACAGCGCCACCGAGAGCGTGGCCAGAAGCCTCAGATCCAGGAACGCCCCGGCCACGAGGCTCGCGCCCACGAACAGGGCAGCCAGTGCCACGCGCGTCCCGAAGAACACCTTCGGCGCGTCGGGACTCCAGTATCCAGCCTGAACCAGGCGCTTGGCCCCAGCCCTGCACGTCCAGCCCCCCTCGTTCCACCCGCTCGCCCAGCAGGCGGACGACGTCGCGCAGCTGCTCCTTGCGGGTCTGTCGACGCCGCCGAGAGATGGATCCGAAGGGGCTCGGCTGTAGGGTCCTGATCTCCTGGATCTCTCTTGCAACCGCCCGCGCCGGGCTCGTCGCCAACTCGTAGAGCGCAACCAGCAACAGCGTGACGCAGAGGCCCGCGAAGACTCCGACGAGGTAGGTCATCATCATCGTGCCCCCTAGTAGCGGACGTCCACGATGCGACGGATCCACAGGAACCCGATCAGCTGCAGCGTCGCGGCACCTGCGAGGAGCGCCTTCCCGAGGCTTTCGTAGAAAGAGCGTCTGCATGTAGTCGGGGTTGATGAGCGAGATCATCAACCCGACGAAAATGGGCAGCGCGGCGAGCGTGTAGCCGCTCATCCGGCCCTGTGCGGTATAGACGCGCACCTGCCTCTTGAGGGAGAAGCGCGCGCGCATGGTCTCGGCGATCTGCTCGAGGATCTCGGACAGGTTGCCGCCGACCTCGCGCTGAACCAGGATCGCGGTGATCAGGATCCGGATGTCGACGACCTCGACCCGGTCACCGAGTCCGAGCAGGGCGTCCTCGAAGGGCAGACCGAATCGCTGCTCCTCGAAGGTGATGCGGAACTCCGAGGCCAACGGCTCGGGCGCCTCTTCCGAGGCCATGCGCAGGCCCTCCGAGAGGGGGTGCCCCGCGCGCACCGCTCGCGCGATCAGGTCGATGGCGTCGGGGAGCTGACTCTCGAGCCGGAGCAACCTCCGACCCTTCTTCCAGCGCACGTAGAGGTACGGCGCCACGGACGCAGTGGCGGAAGCAGCGAGGGATGCCACGAGCATCCCGGTCGAGAGCCAGACTACGACGACCGTCGAGAGAGCGCAGACGCCCGTTCGAATCAAGAAGCCCTGGACGCTCCACTCGATCCCCGACTGGCCGAGCAGATGGTGCAGGTCCAGACCTGGGGGATGCGCTCGCCCAACGCGGCCACGAAGCCATGCTCCTCCTCGGCGCGCGCACGCAGCAGGGACGCGACCTGTGCTCCGTCCTGATGCTCGCGCCCGTCGCTGCGCAGAGAGTCGAGGACCGAGCGTCGCGTTCGCCACTCCCGCCGACGACGACCGTTTGGAACACGAGCACCACCGCGAGCACCGCGCTCAGGGCCGCGGCAGCAGCCAGTATCCAAGGGTTCGCGCTCAGCATCGTCCCGCTTCCCTCAGTGCGCCGCGCCGGCCGTGGCCTGCGGCAGGTCGGCGAAGACGTCCGAGCCCATCTCGATGCCGTGCGCCATCAGGCGCTCGACACACTTCGGCCGAATCCCAGTCGGCTTGAGACGACCCAGGACCTTCCCGTCCTCGTCGACCCCGGTCTGCTCGAACGTAAAGATGTCTTGCATCGTGATGACGTCGCCTTCCATTCCGACGATCTCGGCGAGGCGCGTAACCCGGCGCGTACCGTCCGAGAGACGGGACGCCTGCAGCACGATGTCGATCGCGCTCGCGATCTGAGTGCGCATGGCCTTGTCGGGCAGGTTGAGGTCCGCCATGGCGACCATCGTCTCGAGTCGGCTTAGGGCGTCGCGCGGCGCGTTCGCGTGCACGTCGTGAGAGATCCGTCGTGGCCTGTATTCATGGCCTGGGAGCATGTCCACCGCCTCGGAGGCCCGGACCTCACCGATGATGATCCGGTCCGGCCGCATGCGAAGCGCGTTCACCACGAGCTGACGCTGCGTAATGGCACCCGTACCCTCGACATTGGCGGGCCGCGTCTCGAGACGGACCACGTGCGGCTGCCTGAGCCGCAGCTCGGCGGAGTCTTCCACGGTCACGATCCGCTCGAACTCCGGGAATGAAGCCCGAGAGCATGTTCAGCAACGTGGTCTTCCCGGCTCCAGTACCGCCGGAGATGAGCACGTTCAGCCGCGACCGCACGACGCCTTCGAGGAAGCGCACCATTGGCTCGCTGAGCGATCCCATTCGCACGAGATCTTCTGCGGTGAGACCGTCCTCACCGAACTTCCGGATCGAGAGATGGGGGCCGTCGATCGCGAGGGGTGGAATGACCGCGTTGACCCGGGATCCATCCGGCAGACGAGCATCCACCATGGGCGACGCGTCATCGATGCGTCGATTCCGTTTGTCGTCGTGCACTGCGCTGCGCTGCCGGAGAAGCTCCTTGAGTCGGAGTTATTCGGTCACGAGAAGGGCGCATTTACCGGGGCCGATCAGCGCCGACTGGGACGCTTCGAACAGGCTCATGGTGGAACCTTGCTATTGGATGAAGTGGCAGAAATCCCTCTCGACGTACAGGTCAAGCTGCTACGCGTTATCCAAGAGCGTCAAATACAACGACTGGGTGGGGGGGCCGAAATACCGGTCGACGTTCGGATTTTGGCGGCGACGCACCGATCGCTGGAGACGATGGTCGAGGAGAGGGCTTTCCGCGAAGACCTTTACTATCGACTCAAGGTGGTGACCATCGGACTGCCGCCGCTCCGACAACGACTGGAAGAGATCCCCCAGTTGGTGGAGCGTTGCATCGCCGAAGTCAACGCCGGTCCCAGCCAGCGACAGGTCCGAGGGATCGAACCCGCCGCATTGGATGTGCTGTATCGCCACTCCTGGCCCGGGAATATTCGGGAATTGCGCAACGTGATTCAGCGGGCCGCGGTGCTCGGCCGCGGCGAGCGTATCCGGGTTGAGGACATCGATTTGGGGCCGTCGAAGAGCGCGCCCTCACAGCGGGCGCAACCACTCTCAGAGGAGCCTCGACCCCGACCGAGAGGAGCCAAGCTCCGCACCGCTGGGTCATTCACCGACCGTCAACACCAGATCTTAGCGCTTTTGGAACGCACTGGTCGGGCGACCAGCCTGGACGTGGTGCGCGAGGTCGGTGTTTCTCGCCGCACGGCGCTCCGTGATTTGTCTGAGTTGATCGAACGTGACATCATTCGCAGGGAGGGGAGTCGCAAGGCGGCGATTTATCGACTCGCCGAGTCGTGAGGTCAGCTCCCGGGGATACCTAACATTCTACGATCAATTGTGACTTTCCCTGAGCCAGTCTTGGCCAAATCGAGTCGAATGGCGAAATTAGAGGGATTTCGCCACATGCTTTTTGACCCTCCGAAGAGGGTTAATCACGTAATCGTAAATACATTAAATATAAGAAGTTAAGGCGATGTCCAAATAGTCATCAAGAGCTTTTTGAGCGTTTGGCACGATCATTGATTGGGGTGAAGCCGCAATTCGGACAAGACTCACAAACTTTGACGATCAGATCCCCCCGAATCCGTTCAGAAAGCGTTTCCCCTCATGCGACATCAGCGAACTCACTGGAAACACCGGCTCTCATTGGTCGCCGCCGCCGTCAGCTTTACTTTCCTCACGGCTCCAGCGACAAGTGCTCACGCCCGCCATGCAATGAAACCGGCCCCGAGAGTGGTAATTACCGGCAGCGTCATCGCCGGGAATCCAAGTTCGTTTTCCGCATTGGCCACCGTGGATCGGCGTGCGGTATTCGCCGAGATTCCGGCTTACCAGCGAATCGTGCGAGAACGGCTGACCAAGCGTGACGCGCGGTATCACTTCTTGCTGCGCGAGGCCAATCGATCTTTTCACCGTGCACTGGCGGCAGTGGCCGCCGATATGAAAGTGGACCTGGTCGTGGCGCAAGGGGGCGTCGAGGCCACGGGGTTGATGGTGCTCGATCTCACTCCTGCGCTGAAGAAACAAGTACGGCCGGATCCTGCCAGCAGTCGAAAAGAATAACAGTCCGGAATTTGAGGGGAATTCGCGAGCGTCCTCTGTCGTTATGTGGATTAGTCGGGGAGCGGGGAGGAATACGGGGGATGAGATCTCTCTCGTCCAGAGTGAATTGCGGGTGGATCTTGACCGTGCTCGCGGGGTGTGTGAGTGAGCAAGTGCCCAAAGAGGTCCCCGCGGCTTATCAGTCCTCGGCGGTGCGCCAGGGGCAGCCTTCCATCTTGCGCGGGGCCAATACCAGCACGGGACCCAAGGCGTTAGGCGCGGGCTGGCAGGACGGGCCGCTGGCCATCGAAGACAGTCTTTATGACCCCATGCTCGATGCCCAACCCCTGGAGTTTGAGGTAAACCACGAACTACCTCCCGTTGCGAACCGACCGTATGAGCGCTTTGAATGGAACCTGATTCGCAATCCGGACGGAACCTTCACCAAGCTCTACTTCTTTCGCGTCAGCAAAGCCAAGTCGTACTTGGGAATGATGCGTCGTATGCTGCCTAAGTTTGCGGCGTTGGAAGACGGCCGCGACTACCGGTTGCTGGAGAAATACGTCACTGACCCGCGGCGCGGCAATCAGGACCTGTGGCACAAGGGGGGCGACTTCGGGCTGCCGTTCGGGGATGGAGAAGTCGCTGACCTCCTCATCGTGACAGCGCGCGAGGAAACGCTCCGTGAGATCGACCATTTTCTCGAACGGGTCCTGGGCGATGCGCCGCAAGTCGAGATTGAGGTGACGATTGTTGAGATTGCCCTCTCGGACGAATTGCAGATTGGTACGAAGTGGGATCTGACGCGGAGCCAGCCGGACAATCCCGAAAACAATCTGATCGATACCGTTGTGACGGATCTCGCCCACGACTTGGTCAGCGGCACATTCGGAAGCTTTTCCGCGGTGCATGACGACACGGTCGTCAACGGACTGTTGGAACTCTTGCAAACCGTGACCTATTCCAATGTACTGTCTTCTCCCAAGTTGGCCGTGCTGAACGGGCATCGGGCGATCATCGACACCGGCGCCGAAACTCCAGTGTTCACGCCGACGTTCAACAACAGTGGGGTGACGCAAATCACGACGAGTTTCAAGCCGACGGGGATCAAGGTCATTGTTGTCCCGTTCCTGCTGAGTCCCGATTTGGTGCAGCTTGAAATCAGTGTTGAAGTGAGTTCTGTCACTGGTTTTGTGACTGCCGGTATTGGCGAAGACTCGGAAGTCGAAAACCCGCTGATCGCTCGGCGCAACGCGCATACGATCGTGCATGTTCCCTCGGGCCGGACCGTGCTCATCGGCGGGTTGGTGAGCAACGATGAAGTGACGACCATCGACAAGATCCCTTTGTTGGGCGACATTCCGTGGTTAGGCAAGTTGTTTCAGCGTTCCACAGACTCCGTGCAGCAAGCGCAAGTGCTGTTCTTGGTTCGGCCGAAGATCCTGACCGATCGATTTCGTGCCGGTCACATCTACGATCCTGCGGAGGATTTCGCCACGGAACCAGGGGCACGCGAATGAACACGTGTCGACCTAGAGATTCTGTGTCCTGGCTATTATTGTCAACTCTCGTGCTCTTGAGTTGTCAGACCGAAGTACGACCCCCACCCCGTCAATACCGGGCTTGGGTCGAAGCTCTGGACGGCCATCAATGGAGCGAACCTGAGGCATTTCGCGGCGCCGACAAAGCCGCTGGCCCGAAAGCTCTGCAGCAAACCTACGAAGCACAAGTGCTTGACTCAACAGCCACCGCGCACGATAGCCCGTTTCATCGCGTTGAGTGGAATACCATTCACAACCCCTCGGGGACCGTGACCAAGCTGTATTACTTTCGCGTCGGCCAACCCGGAGCGCGCGTTTATTTGGACTTGCTCAAGCAGTTTGTGCCCGGCTTTTCCGGTTTGCAGGAAGGGCAGGATTATTGGCTCGAAGAAAAGTACACGTCGGATCCTAGGAAAAAGAACGACGAGGTTTGGCGCGCCACGGGCGACTTTGGTTTGCCTTTCGGCTCTGGTGACGTCGCGGACTTATTGATGCTGACAGCGCCCGATGAATTGCTCGAGCGCGTTGACCAGTTTTTGGACGGAGTCCTCCAGCAGACCCCTCAAATCGAGGTCGAAGTCACGATCGTCGAATTGGCAGTCGACGATGATTTGAGGTCGGGCATCCAATTGAACCTGTTGCGCGGCACGGCGGACGAGCCCGAAAATAACTTGTTTCAATCGATTGTTGTCAATCTGGCGCAAGACCTCGTCAAAGGCACCTTCGGCAGTTTTTCCGCCATTCAAGATGAATCGGTCATCAACGGATTGATTGAGTTCTTGCAAACGAACACCGAATCCAGCGTTCTCTCCGCCCCCAAGCTCGCGGTCTTGAACGGGCATCGTGCAGTCATCGATGCGGGTTCGGAGATTCCCGTGTTCACGCCGAAGTTCAATAACGTTGACACTTTGAGAGACATTTCGACCCAGTTCAAGAACACTGGGACCAAGGTTGTGATTGTCCCATTTCTGATCAGCCAAGACATGGTGCAATTGGAGATCAGTATCGAGGCTTCGACAGTCACTGGCTTTGTGACGGCCGGGGTGGGTAGCAGCTCGGCGGTGGAGAACCCACTCATTTCCCGCCGCAATGCTCACACGGTGGTCAATGTCCCCTCGGGGAAGACGGTCCTGATCGGGGGCCTGTCAACCAGCGACGATGTCGAATCAGAAAGTCGCATTCCAATCCTTGGCGATATCCCCTTGGTTGGGCGCTTGTTCCAACGGCGCAGCTCACAGTCCCGACGCTCACAGGTGATGTTCATGGTCAAGCCATCGGTCGTCCGTCAGAAAGACAGCTCGCGAGTGTTGTTCGATCCGACCAGCGATTTGGAGTGAGCCGTTCGTCATCAAAGACTTCGTTTCCATTGGGGGGCGTGGTGTCGCGTAAGACTGCCAAAACTGGCAATGTCTCGAGTTGAGCAACTCCGCCACTACCCCAAAAACAAAAACAGCAAGCCGGCCTCGCGGCCAAGCTTGCTGTGGAGAATGGTGAACAGTGTCGGACTAAGCGTCTTCGACGGTGATCCAGTTCTTTTCCATCTTTACCGGTTTGCTGGGGCGTCCATCCATGCCACCGCCGAGGTCTTGCAGCGTTTTGAGCGTGTCCTTTCCACCGACGATTTCACCAAAAATCGTGTGCTTGTCATCGAGGTGAGGCGTTGGCACAAACGTCAGAAAGAACTGGCTGCCATCGGTGTTCGGACCCGCGTTGGCCATGCTCAGCAGGCCGGGACGATCGTGGCGTAGTTTGGGAGAAAACTCGCCGGCGTACTTGTAACCAGGAGAGCCGCGGCCATTGCCATTTGGACAGCCACCCTGGGCCATGAACGGCGACGGCTTGCTGATGATCCGGTGAAATCCCAGTCCATCATAAAAGCCGGTACGGACCAGATAGATCGTGCTGGAAACATGCATCGGGGCGACATCGGCAAACAGTTTGATCTTCAACTCGCCGACATTGGTTTGCATGTGCCAATAGTAGTTCTTGTTCTCCGCAAACTTGACCTTTGGGGGCATCGGCATCCGGTTGCGTTGGGTCGGGTTGGCCTCGAGATCAATCTCACTCTTGGCGATGAACTCATCGATCGCCGCAATCCCTGCATCCTCTTGCGAGTCCGCTGCCGCCGCGGCCTGTTCGCCCGTCTTGGGCGCTTCTTTCGGTTTTGATTCCTGTCCGCCACATCCGAGTGTCAAAGACAGGACCAAGATCTTCGTGAACATCAGCTTCATACCCTTTCCTAATTTGTTTCGTCGCTCGCTCTTAGTTTGGAAGCCATGGACTCCAAGCGGGCTCATTCCACCGCAATCGTTGCTTCCGTCAAGTCGATCGGCTCGCGTGGCGTGCCGCTGCGACTTCCCTTCTGCTCCATTGCCTGTAAGACTTCGGTGCCACTCACGACTTCACCGAAGATTGAGTGTTTGTCATCCAACCAGTCCGTCGGAACGAAGGTGAGAAAAAACTGGCTGCCATCGGTTCCTGGACCCGCGTTGGCCATGCTCAGCAGGCCGGGGCGGTCATGCCGTTGTGAGGGGGAAAACTCGCCGTCGTATTGATAACCGGGGCCACCGGTTCCCGTCCCGCTGGGACAGCCGCCTTGCGCCATGAATCCGGGAATTACTCGATGAAAGGTCAATCCGTTGTAAAAGCCGAGCAGGGTCAAGTAGATCGTGCTGGAGACATGCATCGGGGCGACTTCTTGCAGCAACTTGACCTTGATGGACCCACAACTTGTCTTCAGATTCCAATAATAGGTCTTGTCATTGTTGAACGACACTTGTGGCGGTTTGGGCAGCCGCGGCGATTTGGTGCCTGGCTCGAACGTGACCGATTTGGATTGGATGAAGTCATTCAGAGCACTGATTGCAGGATCTTCCACGAAACCACTTTCCCTTTCTGGGTTTTGACACACGAGGCGCTGCCGTCCGGCGACCGAGAATTCGAACGTGAACTGAGGGCAGGGAAGGATTGCGCTTCCAGAGTGTT